>JAVZZH010000010.1:0-9765 GCA_038885755.1 Candidatus Caldarchaeum sp. | reverse complement strand
GGACCCGGACATCGTGTTCGTCGCAGGACTCAACCCGGGTGCGGCGGCGTTTGTAAAGCAGGCCTTGGAGCAAGGTCTCCGGCCTAGGGAATATCATGTTCCGCAGCTGACCAAGCCGTTCATAGACACCGTTGGAGCCAACAATGTCAACTACTTCACCGGTGAATGGTTCTGGACCGAAGGCATTACCTACGACGGCTATTTTGGGCGTGAGTTCTGGCTGGAGGCTATGTCGAGAGCCGGTTTGTCAAACGACCTCTATCCGTGGGCTTCAGTCACCTGGCAGGCCTTGGAAGTGGTGTCAGCAGCCATTGAAAAGGCAAGGAGCCTCAATAAGGAGGATTTGGTCGAGGCTCTGGACAAGACATACGTGATGACAATAAGCGGCCCGACTCAGCTGGGCAGGGACTTCGGCCAGTTCACCAACGTCGGATTGATTAGGGCTTTCCCAGTCCAGATAGTGGACGGCAAGTTCAGGGTAATCTGGCCACCGGAAATAAGAAGCGGCGAGCACATCTACCCGAATCCGTGGCGCTGAAGCCGGCTGAACAATGCCAACAACTTTAGCTTTAGTGGAGTTGACGCTTGCCGGGCTTCTGCTCGGCGGCATCTACTCCCTTCTTTCTGTCGGACTCACCGTCACCTTTGGAGTAGCCAGAATCCTTAACCTAGCGCATGGAGAGTTTATGATGGTCAGCTCTCTCGCAGTCTACCTGCTCTTCCATCTCACAGGCGGAGCTTTCAACCCGTTTTCAGCGCTGGCCCTGCTCACCCCCATGCTTTTTGCGGCTGGATACGTTTTCGAGAGGTACCTAATCAAACCGCTTAGAAACAAGCCAGTGGACGTGATTGAGTGGGCTCCTCTACTGGTGACACTAGGGGTTGCGCTCATTATCGAGGACATAGCCTTCATAACTGTTCCCAGAGAGTTTGGAGTCTCCTACTCTCTCCCACCAACAAAAATACTGGATTTAACTCTCTCCACCACAAGGCTCACCTCGCTGGTTTTGGTTTCCGCAGTGGCTTTGGGGCTGCATCTCTTCCTCAGGAGGACGTACATCGGCAAAGCCATCCGAGCCACCATACAGGACAGGGAGGGAGCCCTAACTATGGGTATAAACGTGGACAGAATCTCCTCCATAACATTTGCGTTGGGTGTCTCGTTGGCGGCTGCCGCAGGTGTTTTCCTCATAATGATAAGGAGCGTGGACGCATATGTTGGACTGCCGATTACCGCCAAGGCCGTGGCTATAGTTATCTTGGGTGGGATGGGCAGCATACTCGGCTCGCTGCTAGGAGCCATAATACTCGGCATATCCGAGGTATACGTATCTTTCTACAACCCAGCGTGGTCGTTCACAGTTGCATGGGCGATTCTCATAATCATCCTGCTTGTTAGACCGCAGGGACTGTTCGGCAAGAGAGCTGAGAGAATTTGATGAGGAACCGCATCAGCGTTAAACTGCTGTTGCTGCTGACGGCTGCGGCGGTAATCCTAATCGCGCCGCTTTACGCGACAGGTTATCAGAGGTCTCTGATAAACCTCTACTTACTGTACGTGATTTTGGCGTCGAGCTTCGACATGTTGAGGGGCAACACTGGATACGTCAACTTGGGACATACTGCTGTATTCGGCTGGTCCACCTACTTCTTCGCAATACTAGTGAAAAACGGGTACAGCGTCCTGCCCAGCGCAGCCTCAGCTGCTCTCCTCTCCCTAGCTGTAGGCCTGGGGGTTGGCGCGGCCTTCTTCAAAACCCGTGGCGCATACTATACAATTATAACGCTTGGCTTCTCGCTTCTTTCATACAGCCTAGCATACAGCATGGACTGGGTTACGGGGGGCTGGGAGGGGATCTCAGTTGGATTTGGCGAGATGCATCTGACGGCTTTTTACGGTCTCTTCCCTTTGACGGTTTCGACGGTGTTGACGAGCTATCTCCTTTCCAAGTCCAGTCTGGGTTTGTCTCTGAAGACGATGAGGGAAAGCGAGGAGGCAGCCGAGTCGCTGGGGTTGAACACCTATACGTTGAAGCTGAAGGCGCTGGTCATCAGCTCCGTCTTCCCCGCAGTCGCCGGCCCACTATACGTGCTGTACAGTAGCTACGTCAACCCCGACACCGTCTTCGGGCTAAAAAACATCTTCGCACCAGCCACCATGGCTCTCTTCGGAGGCTCCGGAACAGTCCTAGGCCCTGTTTTGGGAGCCATAATCATTACGACTGCCTTCGAAATACTTTTCACCTCACAGCTGCCGGTCAGGCTGACGATAATCGGATCCCTGCTTGTTTTAGTGGGGCTTTTCATGCCCAGAGGCTTAGTGGGCCTCGCACCCTTAAGACGTAGGAAAACCGTTCCCTAAGTATATTTCAGCCAAGACCTCACTATGTCTTTCAAGTAGTTGGACATCGTTCTCCCATCTCCTTCCATCGTGATTGCCCCGTTCACCATAACGTATAGCTTGTCAGATATCTCGGCGGCGTTTTTCACGTTTTGGTCCACCATGAGTATAGCGGTTCCGCTCTCCTTCAGCCTCACCAGTGTCTGGTAAATTCTGAGCGAGACCTTAGGCGAGAGCCCGACCGTTGGCTCGTCCACGAGAGCCACCCTAGGCTGCTGGATAATTATACGCGCCAGCTCCACCAACCGCTGCTCGCCGCCGCTCAAGAGATATGCCTGCTTGTTTCTCAGAGAAGCTATCGTGGGAAACATCTTATAGAGATTCTCAACGGCGTCAGAGCTGTTTCTCTCCCTGCCGCGGTTCTTCCAGAGGGCCATCTCGAGGTTTTCCTCAACAGTCAGTTCAGGGAATATCGTCCTCCTCTGCAGAATGAATGAAACTCCACGCATGACTAGCTGGTAGGGAGGCAGCCCTGTAATGTCCTCGCCCGAGAGGTATACACGCCCAGATATAGGTTTGACGAAGTTGAAGACGGCTTTTAGAAGCGTGGACTTTCCAGCACCGTTAGGCCCTATTATGGTGGTTATAGCGCCTGCCTCTGCTTTGAGGCTTACGTTTCTCACGATAGGCACGTCGCCGTATCCGGCAACCAGACCCTTAACCTCCAGCATCTTCTCCACCTAAATATGCCTTTATGACGTTCTCAGCGTGAATAATCTCTTCCATCAAACCTGAAGCAATCACCGTTCCCTCGCTCATCACGCATATGCGGCTGCAGACTTCCGCAACGAAGGGTATGTTGTGCTCAACAATTAGGAATGACCTTCCGTATTCCCTGTTGAGACTTCTTATCACCTCGCCTAAGATGTTTATCATGTCGGGGTGGACTCCGCCAACAGGCTCGTCCAAGATAACAAGCGACGAATCTTGAACGACAGCCCTCACGAACTCAAGAAGCTTCTGCTGACCGCCGGACAGCGTCTTCGCCGGCCTGTCCCTAAGCTTGTTGAGCCCGAACCTATCCATCAGAACGTTCCCAAGCCTCTCAAACTCCTCTCTCTTGGAGGCTATTGTAGCCGAACGTATATTCTCCTCCACCGTTAAATTCCTGAGTATCTTGGGTACTTGGAAGGTTCTGCTAACTCCCTGCCTTGCCACCCTGTGAGGGGGCAGGCCCGTGGCATCAAGACCGTTGATGTAGATTCGACCGGTGTCTGGCTTGTAGAAGCCGCTGACGGTGTCGATGAGGGTTGTCTTCCCAGCTCCGTTAGGGCCTATCAAAGCCAGAACCTCCCCAGCCGAAACCTCAAGGTTGACATCTCTGATCGCCACTACGCCGCCAAAGCTCTTTCCGACATCAACGACCCTGAGAAGAGCTGTTCCCAAGCTGCTGGAGGTCTGTTTTGAATGGCTGGATATAAAAATGAATTCGACATCCACGGTGTATGGTTTTTCGGCGCCGGCTAACCAGATTACCCCCAGGCGATGCTTCCACAACCACGTCTCACCATCACTTGGATCTGCGTCCCCTCCGGAAGCCTGCTCGCGCAGAATCTATTAACACCGCTTCTAGGCCGCGCAACACCAGATAGCTGAATCCTAATCCTCAAAAGATTATATATAACATCGATCTGACAGCTTGTCAACATGCAGCTGATTAGGGAGGCCGGTGCGAGGAAGCAGGTGGGCATCCCTCTCAAGAGATTCGAGGACCACCGTCTCATCACCGGCAGAACATCCTTTCTAGACGACATAAGCCTTCCAGGGTTGTTGCACGCTGTCTTCGTAAGAAGCCCACATCCCCACGCCAGAATAAGGAGGATAGACCTCACGAGGGTTAGAGGCCTCGACTCAGTCAAAGCCATCCTCACGGGGCATGATGCGGTAAGGATGTCCAAGCCTCTTCCAATAATTTGGCATCTGCCCGGGATGCGTGTGCCGTCTCATTATGGCCTGGCTCACGTGGAGGTGAACCATGTGGGTGAGGCGGTTGTAGCTTTGGCGGCTGAAGACAGGTATGAGGCTGAGGATGCGAAGGAGTTGGTAGATGTAGAGTACGAGCCTTTGAAATCGGTAGTTGATGTTGAAGAAGCAGCTAGCGATGGAGCGGCTTTAGTCCATGAGGAGCTACCGGATAACATATGCTACAGGTACAGGCTGGTGGGAGGCGAGCCCGAGGAAGCAATCAAGTCTTCAGACGTGGTGCTCCGTGAGGAGTTTAGGGTGCAGAGGCTGGCTGCCTCCCCTATGGAGGCTAGGGGTGTCATAGCTTCATACAACCCCTCCTCTGACGTCCTTACAGTGTGGTCTAGCACCCAGTTCCCCCACGTTCTAAAAACATGGCTGGCAGAGGTTCTTAGACATCCTGATAACCGTCTGCGTGTTATCGCGCCCGATGTGGGCGGTGCATTCGGCGTCAAGGGCGAGATATTTCCCGAGGAGGTTGTTGTTCCCCTGCTGTCGATGAAAGCTGGTAGGCCCGTCAAGTGGGTCTCAACAAGGCATGAGGATTTCGTCTCCTCCACCCATGCGAGAGACGTTAGGGCTGAGGTGGAAGCTGGATTCACAAGGGATGGCCGGCTCAAAGCACTGGACGTAAAGCTCACCGCTGACTTCGGAGCCTATCTACATGTCTTCACCGCCGGCGGACCTTTCATCACAGCCCACTCCATCCCCGGACCCTACAAGTGCGACCATGTAAAAGTCGACGCAACCGCCGTTTTCACCAACAAGGTGCCGGTCAGCGCTTACAGAGGTTTCGGACAGCCTGAGGCCGCCTTCATCATGGAGAGGCTGATGGACATAGCGGCCGACGAGCTTGAACTAGACCCGGCGGAGATCAGGTTCCGCAACCTTCTCCAGCCTTCTGACATGCCGTACAAAGCATCAACAGGCGTGAGATACGACAGCGGAGACTACCCAGGGCTGTTGAGAAAAGCTATCTCCCTAATAGGGTACGAGGGGCGTTCCAAGCAGGTAAACGGGCGGAGGCTCGGCTTCGGCATCTCGTTCTACACCGAAACAACGGGCTTCGCCCCCTCGCGGCTGTTCCACGAAGACGGCCTGCTGATGGGCGGGTACGAGAGCGCAAGAGTGGTGGCGACCCCCTCCGGCAAGGTCGAGGTTGCGGTTGGAGCCTCGCCCCACGGCCAGGGTCTCGCCACGGCGATAAGCCAAATATGCTCGGACATACTGGGCGTCAGCCCGGCTGACGTCTCGGTCATGCACGGCGACACATCCACAACACCCTACGGCCACGGCACCTTCGGAAGCAGAAGCCTCGTTGTAGCGGGAACCGCAGTAGCTAGAGCCGCCACCGCGGTCAGAGAAAAGATACTAACAATCGCATCACACCTACTCGAGTGCAGGAGAGAAGACTTGGAGTTAAAGGCGGGGCGGATAGTCTGCCAATCTAATGGCAGGGAGATACCATTCAAAGACTTGGCCAGAATGGCTTACCTAGCCTACAACCTGCCTCCGGGAACAGAGCCGGGGCTCGAGGCAACGGTATACAACGACCCCGCAGGCCTCCCACAATCCTACGGTGCTCACGTGTGTTTAGTTGAGCTTGACCCGGCGACAGCCGAGTGGAGGATAGTAAAATACGTTGTTGTCCACGACGCCGGAGTCCTAGTCAACCCACTCATCGCAGAGGGTCAGATACATGGAGGAACCCTTCAGGGAATAGCTCAAGCGGTGCTTGAGGAAATAGTCTACGACAAGGATGGACAGATTCTAACCTCCTCGTTCATGGACTACCTCATACCATCCGCCGTAGAGGCTCCATCGATAGAGTTCCACTATCAGGAGACACCCTCGCCTCTCAACATCATCGGCGCGAAAGGGCTTGGAGAGGGCGGGGCGATAATTGCGCCAGCGTCTTTGGTGAACGCGTTGTGCAACGCCTCCGGAGGCAAGTTCAACACAACCCCCGTCAAGCATGAAAAGCTGCTGGCAGTCCTGAACAAAATTGTGTGAAAGGATTCAAAACGGATTTCTGGGCCCTGTCAGCCCGCTGTCCAACCCGGCGGACTCTGAATGATGACAGTAATAACAAAGAAGTGCTGGTAAGCTAGCGCGTTCATCCCGGGAGGTATCTGGCGTTTATCATCGCAGCGAGCACAATTATAGTGAAGATGTTTTCCGGTATTGTGAGCAGGAACAGCCTCCTCCTCAATCTCTTGAATTCCTTGAACTCGGCTGAGTTTTCGTCGAGGTTGGGGCTGGAGAGGATTTTCTCGCCCATCATAGCTATCATGACTCTGTTCTGCCCTATGATAAACCCAAGGAGGAAGATGGCCATTCCGAAGACCGCGCCTAACATTATGTTGAAGCCCCACGGAGTTATGACGAACACCGACAGCTCTCCTCTAGTCCTCTCAAGAGCCAGAAGCAGGCTGGCTATGAGCATGGCCATAGACGCATTGCTCAACACCCTAATCTGGCTCGGCTTAGGATGAACGAACAGAATAATCAGCACGAGGACCAAACCGAGTATGAGCAGCAACCCCCACGCTGTTGCCACAAGCGGCTGTAAACTGCCCTGCGTCCTTAACGTGGCCAGACCAGTCCCCGACGCCAGAGTCAGAACCGCCGCAGCACCAGTCACTTGGTTAAACCTCGGGAAAAGCTTGCTGAGCAAAGAAATCGTGGTCGAGCTTCCTGCTCGTTTGAGAGAAGGATCCAGTGTGAGGAGCTGGAAGAAATGGGAGCCTATCCATACGATCACAGCGGTTACGTGGATGAAATTCATTAGAGGCAGGACGAACGCTTGCACCATATTGCTGGTGTAAATTAGACTTGTTTTTAAAGTTTATTAGAATCAGAAGAGCGGTGCACGGGAAAAAGGCGGCGTGGTCCACGGCTCAGTGGTTGTGCACGCTGGTGGGCAGAGCTGTTCACGATTCAACAGTAGCTTCTCACGCGTGATGCATGAGACCTAGGTAACATGACAGATGCCCGAAGCGGAAAACATTGTGAGAGGTGTGCGTTATGCGTATATGACGTAATATATTTATACGAGCCAGAGATTGAAGTGCCGCCGTGACGACTGTTCTCGAAGAACTTAAAAAAGTCGGGTGGGTCGGACGGCCTTTAAAACGATACGAAGACAAGCGGCTCATATCGGGCAAGGGAACTTTCACAGAGGACATCAACCTCCCAGGCATGGTTCACGCTGCAATTCTGAGAAGCCCGTATGCTCACGCCTACATCAAGAAGATCGACACGTCTAAAGCGGAGAGCATGCCGGGAGTTTTGAAAGTAATAACGGGAAGGGAGGTGGCGCTGCTAACCAATCCGTATCCACAGATTGCACCGCCTCCCGCGGACAGGATTCATGATTACTGCATGGCGGTGGACAAGGTGCGGTACATGGGTGAGCCTGTTGCGGCCGTGGTGGCTGAGGACTTTTACACTGCGTACGACGCTCTGGAGCGCATAGAGGTCGAGTACGAGGTTCTTCCGGCTGTTGTCGACGGTGAAAAGGCTGTCAGCCCGAGCTCGCCCACGGTCCATGAAGAGCTTGGAAGCAACGTTGTGTGGCATGGTGTTTACAACTACGGCGATGTTGAAGTAGCTCTGAAGGAAGCTGACGTGGTCATCGAGGAACATTTAAAATTCGACAGGTACAGCGCGATACCTTTAGAGAACAACGTAGTTGTGGCGGACTATCACTCGCAGAATGATTTAATGACAATTTACGCAAACAATCAGATGCCCATGGTTGTCGGCTTCATGATAAGTGTGGCCCTCAAGAGACCTTTGAACAAAATCCGCCTAGTCAGCTACGACATCGGAGGAGGATTCGGGACAAAGATAAACAACTATACCTACATGACGCTGATAGGGCTGCTTTCGCAGCTCGTCAAAAGGCCTGTAAAATGGGTGGAGACCCGGCGTGAAAACCTCTTGGCCTCTTCGTCCCACTGCAACGAGAGAACATTCCACGTTCAAGCGGCTTTTAGGAGAGACGGGACGCTGCTGGGGATGAAGGTTCGGGCTATAGATGACATAGGCGCGTACCCGAGGTACGAGCCGCTGGGCGCAGTAATATGGGCGCAAGTATCATGCAACGTTTACCGGTTCAAAAACCTGTTCGTTGATTTTCAAACAGTCACGACCAATAAGTGTCCAACCGGCCCGGTCAGAGGATACTCCCGCCTGCAGCACATGTGGATGATCGAGCGGGTGATGGATATAGCGGCTAAACGCCTCGGCATAGACCCTGTAAAGATAAGGATGAGGAATTTCATAAGGCCGGAGGAGATGCCCTACACTTCTCCCAGCGGCTGTGTCTACGATGGCGGCGACTATCCAACGGCAACCCAGAAGGTTTGTGAGCTCATTAATTATGAGAAGTGGCTTGGCGTCAAGAAGCAGAACAGCGACCGTCGGAAAAAGATTGGAATAGGTTTCGGCGTGACGTTGGACTCGGGGTCAAACAACTTCGGTCAGGTGAAGATAATCAACCCCCACTTTCCGATGTCGGGCGGTAGCGAGGCAGCTTGGGTGAAGATAGACAACATGGGGAATGTGATTGCGGCGGTGAGCAGCAGCCCGCAGGGACAGGGCCATGAAACAGTTGTGCGCCAGCTTGTTGCTGACGAGCTAGGCGTCCACCCCGACTCAGTGACGGTTCTGATAGGCTTCGACTCGTTCGCAAACCCGTTCTCAGGCCATTCCGGTACTTATGCGAGCAGGTTCGCCGCCCTCGGCGCCACCGCCCTCGTGAAGGCGGTTAGGATGGTCCGTGAGAAAGTAATTCAAATTGCTGCTGGCTTGTTGTCGGTTGACCCGAAGGATGTCTCGATCGTCAACGGAGAAGCGACGACCCGGGACGGCGGTAAGAAGATGCCGTTGTGGCAGATAGCTAACGTGGCTTGGTCCAACTTGATGCTGCTGCCCAAGGGGCTGGAGCCGGGATTATTTGCCCACGCTGTCTACGCACCTGAATTCACATATCCGAGCCCCGAGGAGAAAAAGGCGAACCTAACCCTTACCTATTCTTATCAAGTCCATGCTGCTGTGGTGGAGGTGGACACGGAGACGGGGATGGTGAAGGTGTTGGACTACGCTATCGTTGACGACTGTGGTAAAGAAATAAACCCGTTGATAGTGCGTGGACAGGTCGTCGGCTCAGCTTTCAACGCCTATGCGGCTGCTCTTTACGAGAATTTTGAGTATTCTGAGGATGGTCAGCTGCTGAACTCTAGCTTGATGGACTATCTGGCGCCAACAGCCACCGACGTCCCCATGTTCGAAAAGGTAGTTAGCCTCGAAACTCCTAGCCTTGCAAGCCCGCTTGGTACGCGTGGCGTTGGTGAAGGAGGAGGCTCTCCGCTCGCCGCTATCGCTGCAGCCGT
>JAVZZH010000009.1:0-11499 GCA_038885755.1 Candidatus Caldarchaeum sp. | reverse complement strand
ATTCGCTTGCTATTCTTAACGTAAAGTATTGGATGCATGAATTTATGCATCCGAGCCCTCTCTATTGATGGAAAACCATCCCACGCTATTTTTATTGGTAAGACACCTTCAGAAGTCTTTAAACTGTAAAATCTTTCCTTATTGCCTATCAATACGCTGAAGTCCCACGACCTCTCCATGTAGGGTGCTGCCGTCACTTGAGCTCATTTTCCAGTACGAGGCGTATGAGGTTCTCCCTCCTAATCCCGACATCAGGAGATTTACTTTCTAAGTATAATAAATCCCAGGCCCGGCCGAGGAATTTCAAAACGTCGAGCCTGCTCTTCAGAAGAGCGATCAGCTCGTCCACAATTATTTCCAAACTCTAGCGATTATATACTTTAAAGTCTGGGCTTTCTGTACAGGTAGATGGTGTGTTTGTTGAACCTCTCCCAGTGTTCGGGCCTCCATCCGGGTATTGGGTAGTCGTGGCAGACGACGCGTGCGGTTGGCTTTAGCTCCTGCTCCAGCTTAGGCCTGAGCCTTCCGAGTAGGTCTTTCGTCAAGTAGAGGGCTACGACGTCTGCGTCGTGGAGAGGCATGCTGAACATGTCTTTCCTAACAACGGTTATTCTGTCGTCGAGACGGAGAGCTCTTACCCTGTTCCGGACGTGAGCCACTAGGCTGGGCCGCAGCTCGCAGCCCACCGCCGAAGCCTTGAATTTTCTGGCAGCGGTTGTTAGAACCCGGCCATCGCCGCATCCTAGGTCGTAGACTTTCTCGCCCTCGTCGAGACCAGCCAGGCTCAGCATCCTTTCCACAACATCAGCTGGTGATGGTACGAACGGAACGAGTTTCTTACCATTCATGGGCATGAATGTGTTGAACGTTCTTTAAGATTTTTCGCCAACTAGGCGTAGTTCATTCGTGGAGGAAGCCTCTCGGCTTGGGCCTTAGATACTCCGGCATCCGCCGCTCGAACGACTCTATCGATTTACTGTACTTTTCGACGGTCAGCTGTATGTCGTCCAGTCCTCTCATCAACCGCTCCTTAATGTGGGGCTCGATGTCGAACTTGACCTCTTCACCGGCGTATGAAACGGTCTGGCTTCCGAGGTCTATTGTTAGGCGGAGGTCTCCCTTCTTGGCTAGGTTCCGAAGCCTAGCCACTTTGTCGTCGGGCAGCTTGACGCAGACGAGGCCGTTTTTGCTTGCGTTGACGTAGAAGATGTCGCCGAAGCTCGATGCTATGACGCACTTGATCCCAAAGTCGGTCAAAGCCCAGACGGCGTTTTCACGGCTGGAGCCTATTCCGAAATTACGGCCAGCGACGAGGATTTCAGCTCCACGGTATTCAGGTCTGTCGAGGACAAAATCGCCCTTCAGCTCGCCGCTCTCACCATAACGCCAGCGGTAGAACAAGTATCTTCCAAGCCCCTTACGCTCGATAACCTTGAGAAACTCGGCTGGAATAATCTGGTCGGTGTCGACGTCGTCCGCCTCGAGCGGAGCAGCCTTCCCCACTATTCGAGCAACAGCCTCAGGCAAGGCGAAAATATCTTAACATCCGTCTATTTAACCGAGAATCCTCGTCTATTGATATTTTTATTAACACGGTTTCCCCCGCTCCTCATTGGCAGGCTCGCCCGTCATAGTCGCCGAGCAGCTGAGTGAGAAGTATGGTGATTACGTTGCTGTTGACCGTGTTTCTTTCAGCGTTTCTGAGGGCGAGGTTTTTTCGCTGCTGGGGCCCAACGGTGCTGGAAAGACAACGACCGTTGAGATGCTCGAGTGTTTTAGGACGCCGACTTCGGGCGCCGCCTACGTAAAAGGCCTCAACATCAGAAACATCTCGGACGTCAAGCAGATTAAGAAGATGATAGGCGTCCTGCCGCAGGAGTTTAACGCAGTCGCCAACCTCACGGTTGCTGAAAACGTGCAGCTGGCTGCCGCTGCAAGAGGAGCCAAGGGCGTCGGACAGATTCTCGACGACCTGGGTGTATGGGAGTACCGGAACAAGATCTTCTCCAAGCTTTCAGGCGGCTTGAAGAGAAGGGTTGGGCTGGCCATGGCTTTGGTGGGCGAGCCCGAGATAGTTTTTCTCGACGAGCCTACGACTGGCCTCGACCCAGAGGCTAGGCGCGAGACATGGCTGTATGTCAGGAGGCTGAAGGCTTGTGGGAAGACTGTCGTGCTGACCACGCACTACATGGAGGAGGCGGAGACCTTGAGCGACCATGTCGTGATAATCGTCAAGGGACGGATAGCTGCGCAAGGAAAGGTGAGAGAACTCATAGCGAAGCACCGAGGAAGAACAAAGCTAGTCTTCGAGGGCCTCGACGAGAGGGTTTTAGCTTCGCTGAGAAACAAGGGTTTTGAGGCTGAGCAGACGCCGGAAGGCCGCACCGTTGTGCGCATATCTAACGATTCTGAGATCGTTGAAGTGCTGTCGAATCTCAGGGACATGTTTATTGAGGCTTATCCCGAAATAAGGCAGGCTGGTCTGGAGGATGTCTTCCTGTCCGTCATATGATCGAGGCTTTCTGAGGAGGGGTTGCTGGTGTGAGCTCTCTCACAACCCTGATTAAGCTGCTGTTCAAGACATGGGTCCGGAGTAAAATCAGCATTTTTTCGGCGTAGCCTTTCCAATAATGCTGCTGCTTGTCTTCGGCAGTATATTCGGCGGCCCATCTCCTCCTAACTACCGGCTTTATGTGAGAAACCTCGACGTCGACCAGAACGGAAACCCCATGCCGCTTTCGGATGCATTCGTAAAAGCTCTCAACAGCAGCCTCTTCGAAATCATCCCCCCTCAAGCCCGGCGACCCAACTCCTAAATCCACAGGGTTTGCAGCGGTCAGAATACTCACGGTCCCCGAGGGGTTCACAGGAAGCGTTCTCAACATGACCATGGTCAACCGAGTGAGCATAATGCAGGATACCATTCTAAGACTCGTCGAAATGGCTGGGGAGCAGATTCCGGAGGAGATGCGAGCTAACATCACGGCTTCGACGACGCAGATAAACATCTTCAAACAATCAATAAGGGCTGAGCGAAAGACGCTAATCCTTGAAGGCAGCCCCGACGACGGAGCCCTCCAACCCATAGAAGGCATAATCAACATCATAGCATCCAAGTTTGAGACAGCTCTGTTAAACGCTTCGTCGACGATGGACATAAAACTTGTTTACAGCGAGGCCAGACAGCTTCGTGCAGTCGATTACTATCTACCGGGATACATAGCGGCGTTCATAATGACCAACGGGTTGATCGGTGTTTCTTCGCTGGTTTCAGACTTCAACCGGCGTGGAGTCGTAAAGCTTCTCGCCTCAACTCCCATCCCGAAGTCTTACTGGATTGTCTCTCTGGTTGTCGTTCAAACTTTTGCGGCTTTGCTTTTGACGGCTGTCATGGTCGCAGTCGGGTTTGCTGTGTTCAGGATAACAGCCGTTCCTGACATCTTCAGCCTGACGGTTCTTTTACTGGGAACTTTGGCTTTCACAGGACTCTGCGTGCTGATAGGAGGCGTGGTAAGGGAAGCTGAAGCGGTCACCGCTCTCGGAAACATGCTTTCCCTCCCCATGATGTTTTTATCAGGTGCTTTCTGGCCTTTGGAGATAATGCCCGAGTTTCTTCAGGAGACCGCAAAATACGTGCCACTCTACTATTTCCACGCAGCTTTGAGGGAGACGCTGGTGAAGGGGTCTGTCTCAGCGGCCTTGGCGCCGTCTCTGGTGCTCTTAGCCATGGCGGCCGTAGGCATGTCTCTGGCAATCTTTACGACTAGGTGGCGGGACTTCTAGCTGCTGAACTGTTCAGACAGAGACGGAAGCAGCTTTTCAGCAATAATCCTAACGCCCTCAACCGGGTTCGGCGAGACTGGGTGGCCGAAACATAGATGCGACACCCCGGAACGCAGCAGCGCCACGCATTTCTCCAACACCTCTTCAACCGAGCCGCAGACCGCAAAGCTATCAAGCATCCTAGCCCTAACCTCATCATCGTCTTCATCCAAGTCGCGAGGCTCGAGACCAGCGGCCCTAAGCATGGGAGAGCCGTCCACGAGGTCGACGACGTATCTTCTAAGCTCTTCGATAAAGCGGTCAATCTCCTCCTGCTTTTCCGAGATGAAGGAGAAAGGTCTTGCGACAAGCTCTTTATCAGCTCCACCAGACTCATCCATCCATTTCCGCATCTCCCTGGCGTAAGCAGGGTTTGCAAGGTTGTCAACCACAATTCCTTTGACGTCGTGCAGAGCAGAGGCCTTGCGGGTCAACAGAGGCCCGCTCGTGCCGACATACACTACGGGTTTGCTTTCCCTAGCCCATTCAATCCTGTCAATCTCCTCGAAGGTCTGTCTCACGGCGTCCGCAACCTCTTGAACCGTAGCCCTTCCAGCTCCCATGTAAGCTCCCCGGGAGATTCCGAGCAAGGCCCCGGGGCTCACGGATTGTAGGTAGGCGAGGAGGCGAGCGTTGACAACCGGGCTGTAGAGCTTCGCCGGAACAGTGACGGGCCCTAGCTTTATTCTTCTGACGTGATGCGCTACAGCTAGAGCGATGCCCCATGCAGGCCTGTAGGGTAGATGCTCGTAGAACTGCAGCGAGTAAAAACCAGCGGCGTCCATCCGTGAAGCAATCTCCAGATAGGTCGCAAGCGATTTATCTCCCTCAACAGCGACGCTTACCTTGACCATCGTAGACAAACATCGCCTCCCTCTAAAAATCCTTGAAGTATGGCGATAGTTCTCGACACCTCATCGGCTCGGGCTTGTCTTGGGATTGTGCTGTGTGTTGTTGCCGGGTTAATGGAGCGGTGTATGGCTTGATGTTGGAGAAGGCTAGGCTGAGGAGGCGTGGCTCAAGTATTTTACGTTGGCGTTGGTTGTGGTTTTTGTGAAGACTAAGCTGGCCTGCACGCTCGGCCCTTCGCTTTCAGCTGCCGAGGACATAGCCAAGGCCATATCTCTGGGCTGCAGGGTTTTTAGGATAAACTTCAGCCACGGCGACCCGGCTTTCTGGAGGAGGCTAGTTGAGGCTGCGAGGGAGGCTGCTGAAAAAGCTGGGTGCAGAATTGTCTTGGTGGGTGATTTGAAGGGCAACTCTGTGAGAGTTGCAGGCCTTGATAAACCGTTGTTTCTCAACGTAGGGGAGACCGTTTCCTTCCACCTTGATTCCGGCGTCAAACTCCCCCATCCCGAGTTCTTCAAAACAGTGGAAATAGGGGACATGCTCGTCACTGACGACGGAAGGGGAATGCTAAAGGTTGTCGGCAGAACGGAATCTTCAATCACGGCCGAGGCCATTCGTCAAGTCGCCTTATCACCCAACAAATCCGTCGTAATCAGAGGTAAGGAAGTGGCATCACAAAATTATCTAGAAGACAGCCGGCAGCAGATTGACTCCGCCATGGAGCTGGGCATGGACTTCTTAGGCTTAAGCTTCGTCAGAAACCCTGAAGACGTTCTCTCAGTCAAATCCTACTTAGAGTCTGCGGGCTCGAAGATAGGGTTGATAGCCAAGGTTGAAACTCCTTCATCGGTTAGGAACATAGAGAGGATAGCCGAGGTTTCCGACGCTGTTTTGATAGCCCGCGGCGACCTTGGGATGCATTTTCAGCTCGAAATAGTTCCTCGGCTGCAGAAGACGATAATAGAGGTTGCGTTCAAAGCCTGCAAACCCGTCATAGTGGCGACGCAGCTTCTCGGCACCATGGTTAACGAGCCTGTTCCGTCGAGAAGCGAGATAGTCGACGTTATGTCATGTGTTGAGGATGGTGTTGATGTTTTAATGCTGACGGCTGAAACGGCTGTGGGCAGGTACCCGCTCGAGTCAATTCAGTGGTTGGCTAACATAGCTGAAACCTATGAAAAAGGCGTCAGGCCCCGTAGAACGCTTCCGCCTGACGCAGAGGTTCTGGACAGGTTCGCATTATCCGTGGTCAACCTCGCCGAGTCTCTGGCCGCTCGGATAGCAATATTCACCATGAACGGAAACATGGCGCGACGGATAGCACGGTTCAAGCCCGTTAGCGGGGTAATCGCAGCAACCCCGAACACCCACGTACTTCCACGCCTCGAATTGATGTGGGGAGTCATGCCGATTGTTGTCGAGGCTCGAAACTACACGGAGGGCCTTGAAAAGCTGGAGCAAACGCTTGAAGAGAGAGGGATAGCCGAAAGCGGCGAGACATTCGTGCTTACCTACGGGCTGGTCGAAGAACCCGTCCACATAGTGAAGATGAAAAAATATCAATAAAACTACTGGGGTGGTGGGGGCGGTGGCGGTGGGCTTCTTCCACGCCTACCCATCACTGCAGCTACTCCTCCGACTGCCGCCGCAACTACTGTGGCTGCGACGAGCAATAGGCGCTGTTGCTCAAGGCTGTTGCTCTTGTCGATTTCCTGTGCCAGCTTGTCTGACAACTGTTTATTGGTGGCTTGGGCTTGCTGGAGCTCACTGTTTGTCTTAGACAGTCTGTCCGTGAGGTCCCTTAAGTCAGACTCAAGCCTGCTCTTCTCCGACTGGATTTGCTGCAGCTGGCCTGATGTTTTAGCCAAGTTTTCATTAAGCGTCTTCACCTCCGTCTTCGAGGCTTCGAGCTCGGAGGCGAGCTTTTCATTCTCCTCGAGTAGTTCGTTGATGCGGTCGATGACGATCTGAGGAGTTTGGAGAACAAAGGAAGCCTCGAGTATTTGCCTGTTGTTGTAGAGCACAACTACATTCCAAAGTCCGAGAGATCGGTTCTCATTAATGGCCAACGACGACCAGACCCAGTATGATGTGAAAACGCCTTGCTGCGTGCTTCTTAACGGGACTTCTATCACCTCACCCTTGGGGCCGACCCATCTGAACAAAAGATCGTACGGGGACTTGATTGATTCGAAAAGGACGTACAGGTATGCCCTGCTGTTAGCGGTTGTGAAGAAGCCGATCTTCTGACCGTCCACAACCACGGTAGCTGGGTTTGTCACCATGTTCCGGCTGTCCACTGCTCCGTAAAATCCATAATCCTTGACTACGACGTCTTGAGAGAACGCAGAAGGGAGCCATAACAAAACCCCCACAAGCACAAGAGCCGTCTGGGCAGAGTATTTCATAAATAATAATATGTATGCGATTATTTAAAGTAAAAATTTTTTATGTCATCTCACTCATTTTTGGGAAGCAACCAAAAATAAGGACAACACCTGTCTTGGTTGTTTTCTAAAGCCCTTTAAGCCTGGGGCCCCGGTCAAGTCAGGGCATCAATCAGTACACGGGCCCTCTTCAGCTACTGGAATTCGTCTCTAGTATCCTGAGACTTTTCCGGTGAATTGCTTTCCTAGCTTGGTTTACTGTCGTGGTTGTGGATGTCTGTGTTATTTTCCTTCCTGCAGGTCTTCGACGCCTCTCTCGGTGATTTTGAAGTATGCTTCGGCTGTCGGCGGGTGGTAGGGGCTGTCTATGATGCGGGCGAGTCGTGTGTTGTTGGCTGCTCTCCGGATGAAGATGCGGTATGTGCTGCTGTGGGCTAGTACGTGGCCTCCGCTGGGTTTGTTGGGGTCGCCGAAGAACTGGTCGGGGTTGGCTTGGACTTGATTGGTCACGACGACGGCTACGTTGTGGACTTGGGCTGTGCGGAGAATCCTGTGAAGCAGGTCGTTCAACCGCTGCTGCCTCTCAGCCAACGTCCCACGCCCCACGTACTCGGCCCTGAAGTGTGAGATGATCGAGTCGACGACGACAAGCCGCGCCTTGTACTTCTCGATGTACCGGCCAAGCTCCTTGACCGTGAGCTGTAGATGACTGGAGTTGTAGACGCTGGCGAATATTACGTTCTCCAGTATCTTCTGCGGGTCGAGGCCACGAGCCTCAGCTATCTGGCTTACTCTCTCAGGCCTGAACGTTGCCTCCGTGTCGATGTAGATGGCCGTGCCCTCAAGCCCTCCCTGCTGGCGTGGAAGCTGCGTCATAACACAAAGCGTGTGGCAGAGCTGGGTTTTGCCGCTGCCGTACTCGCCTATCAGCTCCGTGATAGCCTGCGTCTCCACACCACCGCCCAGCATCGAGTCGATGGCGTTCGACCCCGTGGTAACCCTCTGCATGGCCTTCCTCCTCTCCAAAACCTCCGTGGCCGGGACGAACTCCTTGTCGAGGAAGCCGCTCTCGATGAGCAGAAGCCGCGCCTTGAGACACAGCTCCTCAGCCTTCTCAGAGCTCAGCCCAATCTCCACAAGCTCCCTAGGCGTAGCAGCCGCCAAGTCCAGCACCGACGTTATTCCGGCGGCGTTGAGCTTCTCCTCCGTCGCCTTGCCCACGCCCTCGACGCTCTGAAGGTCGAAGACATCCAGCTCCTTCTCAGCCGCTTTCTTAACCACCATGGCTGTTCGAGCTTCTACCGGTTTGGGAGGTTTATAAAATGTGGCGGCCTCCGTGCGGGGGGGAGGGGGTCAGACAGCCTCCGCCAAAACCAGACGATGTCCCAACGCCCTCTTCAAAGCTTTTGCGATGGAGAAGCAGAGTGGAACGAGGTAGAGCGCTGCTAGGGCGTTGAAAGCCGCCGTGAAGCCTGTTATGAGCGTTGCGACGGCGAGGTCGGAGTCGACCACGTAGCCGGCTGTGGACAGCACTCTTTTGCCGAAAGGCAGGTAGATGGTGGGGAAGAGCAGGTAGTAGAGGGCGAAGGTTATCGGAGCCATGACTCCAGCCCTAGTCAAAACCGCCATGGCTGTTGCGGACGCTGTCTGGGCTTTTCCAAACCTCTTGGAGATTCTCGTGCCCAAGTAGACGCCGAGGAAAGTGGCCAGCACTGCGGTCAACTTCATAAGCTGCGGGATGGGCGGAGGGGCGAATACTCCTTGGGCGGTTATCACTAGCCCGTACCAGTGGGCGAGGGCTGTTATCAGGCCGTACTTCCATCCGAAGATGATGAACGACAGCAGGTCCGGTATCTCGGCTAGGTCGAAGCGTAGGAACGGCAGAAGCGGGAAAGGTATGCTGGCCGGCGCTAGCCCCATCACGTAGGCCAAGGCCGCGAAAGACGATGCTCCTGCTAGATTTTTCACCTTATTCATATGGATAGGTTGTTTTTTCGGTAGAATATAAGTATGATTTTTCGTGAAAATAGGTTAACTTTTTAGTAAAATTATTTCTTCACTACTATCTCCCTTCCCAGAGAAACAGCCCTATCGAAGACGGCGGGAGACCTCGGAGCAACAACCCTCGAACGCCCCACCTCATAGATAGTGACGAGCCCCGCTTTCTCGAGCGTCTTGACGTGTTTGTATGCTAGGGCATACCTTGTCTTGGTAAGCTTGGCTACAGCCTTGATGTGGAGCGGGCGGTCGCTCGTCGAGACGACTTTCAGCATCTTGAGCCTTAGCGGGTTGCCGAGAGCCGAGAAGACTTCAGACAGCTCTTTCAACGCTTCGTCGTCAACGTCTTCCGCCATGTCAGAACCTAACAGTCAGCGCTTGCATGTAAACCTTTATTGTTTCATCATGCTCCTCAGGACGTACTGGAGTATTCCTCCGTGCCTGTAGTACTCGACCTCTATGCTGGTGTCCAGCCGCGCCGTGGCCCTGAAGACCGTAGTTCCGCCGTTCCTGTCAACCGCCTTGACTGTCAGCTTCTTCTTGGGATGCAGGCCCTCGGCTATGCCTGTTATGCTGTAAACCTCCGACCCGTTCAGCCCAAGCTGGCGCCAGCCCTCTCCCTCCTCAAACTGCATCGGCAGCACGCCCATTCCAACCAAGTTGCTGCGATGAATCCTTTCGAAGCTCTCAGCTATCACCGCCTTCACGCCGAGGAGCATGGTTCCCTTCGCCGCCCAGTCCCTCGAGCTGCCGGCGCCGTACATCTTACCTGCCAGAACAATGAGAGGCGTCTTTTCAGCCATGTATCTCGTGGCGGCGTCGTAGATGGTCGCAACCTCGCCCGTAGGATGGTAGACCGTCCACCAGCCCTCTTTGCCCTCGACGAGATGGTTTTTGAGCCTTATGTTCCCGAACGTTCCCCGGATCATAACCTCGTGGTTGCCTCTCCGGGCTCCGTAGGTGTTGAACTCCTGCGGAGAAACGTTCCTGTCCATCAAGTACCTGCCAGCCGGGCTGGTCGGAGGGATGGCGCCGGCCGGAGATATGTGGTCTGTCGTCACCCTGTCGCCGAGAAGCACCAGCACTCTCGCGTTCACGATGTCTTTGAACGGCGCCGGCTCGAGACTAAGGTTTTCAAAGTACGGAGGCTCCCTTATGTAGGTTGAGGAGCTGTCCCATGCGAAGGCTTGGCCCGGCGGAGGGCTGAGCCTCTCCCACCTCTGCTCACCCTTAAGGATGTCGGCGTACTTCCGGATGAATATCTCGGGGCTGAGGGCTTCTGCGACCGCCTGCTTAATCTCCTCCAGTCTCGGCCAGATGTCCCTCAAGTAGACAGGAGCACCTCCAGAGCCGACGCCTAACGGCTCGTTCAACAAGTCTACGTCGATTCTCCCAGCTAGCCCGTAGGCAACGACGAGCATCGGGGACATCAGGTAGCTAGCCCTTACCAGCGGGTTTATCCTCCCCTCGAAGTTCCTGTTCCCGCTGAGCACGGCCACGGTGTACAGGTTATTGGACCTGATCTCCTTAGCCACTTCTTCCGGCAGAGGCCCGCTGTTGCCTATGCAAGTTGTGCAGCCGTACCCTACCAAGTGGTAGCCAAGCTTTTCGAGGTAAGGCGTCAGCCCAGCCTTCTCCAAGTACTCCACGACTGCGGTCGAGCCGGGGGCTAGGCTTGTTTTGACGTAGGGTTTTCTCGCTAGGCCCTTCTCGACGGCTTTCTTGGCTAGAAGTCCCGCTCCAACCATTACCGACGGGTTGGAGGTGTTGGTGCAGCTGGTTATCGCAGCGATGACAACCGACCCGTGGCTCAGCCCGTCCCCCGAAGCCTCCATCCTCCTAGACACTTGAGCGGTCTGGGTCCTCGGTCCTCCTCCCTCGTAATGCCAGGCCCCTGTATTCTCAGCTTGGACGGCTTGGCCGGCCTGCTTGAGATACTCCTCGATAAGCTGTCTTGTCCTCTTCTTGGCTTCACGCAGGGGAATTCTGTCCTCTGGGTTGGCTGGCCCTGCGATCGACGGCTCCACGGTTGAGAGGTCCAGCTCGACCACGGTTGTGTAGGCGGGGGTCGTCGACGGGTCGAAGAAAAGGCCTTGAAGCTTCGAGTAATGTTCGACTAGCTTGATGTGTTTCTCGCTCCTGCCTGTAAGCCGTAGGTAGTTCAGGGTTTCGTCGTCTACTGGGAAGTAGCCTATTGTTGCGCCGTACTCGGGGGCCATGTTGGCTATTGTGGCTCTGTCGGGCACGCTGAGCTTATACAGGCTGGGGCCGAAGAACTCGACGAACTTGCCGACGACGCCCAGCTTTCTCAGCATCTCGGTGATTGTGAGGACTAGGTCGGTGGCGGTCGTGCCTTCACGCAGCTCCCCCACAAGCTTCACACCTACAACCTCGGGCGTCTGCATGTAGTACGGCTGGCCGAGCATCACCGCCTCAGCCTCGA
>JAVZZH010000008.1:0-20942 GCA_038885755.1 Candidatus Caldarchaeum sp. | reverse complement strand
TAGCGACCTTCGTCCCTATTCCGACTTGGTGGCTTACCTCGACGACTTCATCGACCGACTTGTAGGCTGCGTCAACCTCCTCGACGACGGTCTCCATGCTGTCGCCCTTCACGTAGATCCCCCGCCGCTCCAGCTCGCTCAAAACCTGCTCCCCCCTGTAGCGCCTCTTCGCACCGCTCCTGCTCATCTCCCTGCCGGCCCCGTGAGCCGTGCTGCCGAAGCTTAGGCTCATAGCCTTCTCGCTGCCGAGCAAAACCCAGCTGGCCGTCCCCATCGACCCCGGTATGAGCACCGGCTGGCCCACATCTCTGTAGACTTGGGGTATTAGGTGATGCCCCGACGGGAAGCTCCGGGTGGCTCCCTTCCTGTGAACGAAAACATCCCGGTCGCTTCCGTCGACCTTGTGCTTCTCCAGCTTCACGATGTTGTGGCAGACGTCGTAGACTATCTGCATGCCCATGCTGTCGGCGCTCCTCTTGAAGACTTGCTCGAAGCTCTGCCGGACCCAGTGGCTGATGGCCTGCCTGTTCGCGAAAGCGAAGTTCACAGCGCATCCGAACGCTTTCAGATACTGTGTCGCCTCCGGGCTGTTCGCCGGCGTGCAGGCCAGCTCCCTGTCCGGCAGCCTCAAGCCGTACTTGGAGACAGCCCTCTCCATAACCCTCAGGTAGTCGCTGCAGATCTGATGCCCGTAGCCCCTGCTTCCGCAGTGGATCAAAACAGTTATCTGGCCTTCCTGCGTTATCCCCATCGCCTTGGCTGCCCTCTCGTCGAATATTCTGTCAACCCGCTGTATCTCGAGAAAGTGGTTGCCGCTGCCCAGGGTTCCTATCTGCGACTCTCCACGAGCCTTCGCCTCACGCGAGACGACTTGAGGGTCGGGGTCGGGGACGTTGCCGGCCTTGTAGCTGGGGTACCGGCCCTCCTCCTCCATCTTCCTAAAGTCATCACTCCAGCCCAGACCGTACTTCTCGATGACGTACCGGGCTCCTTCAACCGCTAAACGGTCGAGGTCAGAATGAGTGACGACAAAGTCCTTACGGCGAGACCCGAGGCCCGCTGGAACGTTCCGAAAAACTGTGTTCACAAGCTCGACAATCCTAGGCCTAACGTCTTCAACCGTCAAATTAGTGACCATCAACCTCACGCCGCAGTTTATGTCGTAGCCGACTCCGCCGGGAGATATCACACCCTCCGTCGCGTCCATGGCTGCAACACCGCCTATGGGGAAGCCGTATCCTTCGTGGGCGTCGGGCAATACGACTGCCTGCTTGACTATTCCGGGCAGGCTCGCCACGTTTACCGCCTGCTCAAGCGTTCGGTCGGTCTTCATCTTCTCCAGCAGCTTCTCCGACGAGTAGATTATCACAGGCACTTTCATGTCCTTTCGATAGGTTGTTGGTATGCGCCACGTGTTGTTTGCTATCTTCTCCAGAGGAGGAACCATCGGAGACCTTCACCTATCGTTCTAGACTGCTCCGCATGATTTAAACACTCTTCAAAACCTCGTCAAGGCTGGAGAGCTCCGCTCCAAGGTATTTAGCCGCTATCTCTGGGTTCGGGTCTTTAAGGGCGTGACCGGTCGCTATGCAGACAACTCTCGAGCTCCTGTCGACAAGCCCTTCCTCGACGGCTTTCTTAACCCCGGCCAGCGATGCGGCGGAGGCCGGCTCCACCCCTATCCCCTCCTGCGACGCGAGAATCCTCTGAGCCTCGAGGATCAGCTGGTCGCTCACCTTCACAGCCAAACCCTCCGACTCCCTCACAGCCTTCAAAGCCTTCCTCCAGTTGACCGGCCTGCCGATCCTTATCGCGGAAGCAATCGTCGAGGGCTTTTCGAAAGGTCTTAAAACCTCGTCTCCTCGCCTGACCATGTCCACAAAAGGCGACGCGCCCTCAGCCTGGACGGCGACAAGCCTGGGCGGGGATTTGACGAGCCCGAGCTCTTCCAACTCCTTGAAGCCCTTCCAGAGAGCTGATATGTTTCCACAGTTCCCGACGGGAATGCTCACCATGTAAGAGTCGTGCTCGACCTCTTTCCAAAGCTCGTAGGCCAGCGTCTTCTGTCCCTCGATCCTCCAGGGGTTGACGGAGTTAAGTATGTAGGCGTCGCTGCCGACCGTCGAGGACAACACCGAGCTCAAGGCTTTGTCGAATCCTTCGGAGACTTGGACCAGCTGGGCTCCGTGGAGGATTGTCTGGAAAACCTTGCCCGAGGCGACGCCGTATTTGGGTATGACGACTACTGGTCTGAGGCCTGCGGCGGCTGCGTAGGCAGCCATGGACGACGCTGTGTTGCCTGTTGATGCGCAGACGACGACTTTCTTCCCCAGCTCGAGGGCCTTGGATACGCCTACGCTCATTCCCCTGTCCTTGAAGCTTCCAGTCGGGTTGAGGCCCTCGAACTTGACCAACACCTCTCTGACACCTGCCCACCTAGCGGCTTTCTCGGCGACGTACAGCGGCGTGCCTCCCTCGTCCAATGAAACTATCCTGCCCCCAACAGGCAGCACTTCCCGGAAGCTCCACATACCTCTTCCACGGCTCCTCCAAATGCCTGCAAGCTCATTCCCGCTCAGCTCACCAAGCCCTGTGAGCCTAACCTCCAGCAGCGAACCGCATCTCCGGCATGTGTAGAGTACTTCCTCTGCCGGGTAGACTGCTTTGCAGGAGATGCAGGATTGTATGGATGGCGGCTTCACGGGTTTCTCAGCTTCAGGAAAGGATTATGAGGGCTGAGCCTAAGACCATCAGCACCACGAAAAACGCCGTCAAAGCACCTATCAACGGTATTCCCGTCGCGGCGGTGGTCGACAGCTGGTAAAGCACGGAGACGGAGACCGCCAGCAGGGCTCCTCCAACGCCCTTGGTCATCAATCGGACGACAGTTTTGGCCGAGACCAAACCATCTACTTGCGGAATAGCGTCTATTTATAAATTCGCCGGGTCTGCCGCTGCATGCAAAGCTTAAGTAGGCTGCCGCGATTTCTGCTCTGATGCTTTCTGAAGAGCATCAAATCATCCTTCAGACAGCCGAGAAGGTCGGCCGGCGGGTTGGGCGTGGGTACTGGCTGTCCTGCGCCCGTGATAAAAGACCTCCCGAGCTGCTTTGGTCGGAGCTGAAGGGTTCGGGTCTCACGGCTGCCGGCGTGAACCTAGCCCGCGGGCAGGAGTCTGGTTTGATTGAGGCCGTGCTGGTTCAAGAGGGCCTTGCTAGGGCGGGCATCCCGCTCCTCCAGTTCCTGACAACGCATCTGTCTAGAGCAATTGTCTTGAGGCATGGCTCGGCCTCGCAGTTCAAGACGTTTGTGGAGCCCACATGCCTAGATGGCAGGAAGATAAGCCTCTGCCTCACAGAGGCGGAAGCAGGGTCGGATACTTGGAGGATTAAGACTTTTGCCGAGAGACGAGGAGGCAGCTACGTCTTGTCCGGGCAGAAGACGTTCATCACAGGAGCGCGGGAGTCAGATTTCATGCTCGTCGTGGCAAGGACGAGAAAATACGAGGAGGTTGCTGTGAAGAGGGAGGGGATCTCGCTGTTCTTGTTCGAGACGAGGTCGAGCGGGGTGAGCTTCGAGCCTTTGGACATCGAGCTCCACTCCCCCGAAACCCAGTACACGGTCTACTTCGACGAGCTTCAGCTTGGCGAGGAGAACTTGGTGGGGATGGAGGGCCGGGGAGCCGACTACCTCTTCGACGGGCTTAACGTTGAAAGAATCCTGATAGCGGCCTGCAGCGTGGGGCTTGGAGACCATGTCCTAGCCAGGGCTGTTGAATACGCTGGCCAGAGAGTCGTCTTCGGCAAGCCCATCGGCTCCTACCAAGGTCTCCAGCTGCGGCTGGCCCGCGCCAAGGCATATCTGGAGGCGGCTAGGAGCCTAGTTTACGAGGCTTCGGAGATCTACGACTCAGGCAAGCCGGCGGCAGGTTTTGCGAACATGGCTAAGGTTGTCGGGGCTGAGGCCGCGCTGGAGGCTTTTGAGGCAGCGATGCAGGTCTTCGGCGGCAACGCCTACGACACAGGCACAGACATCATCACCTTCTACCCCGTCATCCGGCTTTTCAGCACCGCCCCCGTCACGAACGAGCTCGCCCTCAGCCACATCGGTCGCCACGTGCTAGGTCTTCCAAAGTCCTACTAGGCGGGTGGACGCGATGGATGTATGGGTTGCCGGTGTCGGTGAAATCCCTTGCAGGAGGGAGTATGTCGACGCCGATTTTAGGGAGATGCTTTACACGGCGGCCGTGGAGGCCTACAGGGACGCGGACATGGATCCCTCAGCGGTGGACGGCGTTGTTTCAAGCGGGATGGATTTCTACGAAGGCATGAGCATCACGGACTCCTACACGCCCGACCAAGTTGGTGGAAGGCTCAAGTTCAACACGCTCGTCTCCAACGACTCGCTGAACGCTTTCATCCACGGATACATGCTCATCAAGACAGGACGCTTCAAAACCATCCTCGTAGCAGCATACTCCAAACCGTCAAACATTCTCAACTACCCTGAAATCCTTCTCAACTCCCTCGACCCTCACGTCTTACGCCCGCTCTGCCCACCCCACTATGCTTTGGCGGCTTTGGACGCACAGGCATTCCTGCACCGCACCCGAGGAACGGGCCTCGACCTCACAGCAGTCGCCGCAAAAAACAAGAGAAACGCCGCCGCAAACCCCTCAGCAGCATACGGCGAGAGGAAGACCGTTGAGGAGTTGGACAGGTCTGAGACGGTTTCCACGCCTCTGAAACGGGTTCATGTGGCGCCGCTGGCCGACTACGCAGCCGTCGTCATCCTGACAAACGATAGCAGGTATGGCAAGGTCCTCGTCGAAGGCGTCGGCTTCTCCCAAGGCCATCAATCGACAGACTTGTCGAGAAGGGAGTGGGGGAGGGCTCTTTGGGTCAGGACCGCGTTCGCAGCGGCGACGAAGGGCAACAAGCCTAAAAGCGTTGACTTCGTCGAGGTGTCCGAGCCGTTTGCACACACAGAGCTGATGATACTCGACGAGCTGCGTCTGTGGGATGCTCCGGTCATCGAATCCCTGAGGAGAGGAGAGTTTGACGGTGATGCTCTTCATCCTGTGAACCCGTCGGGGGGATGCTTGGGCATGGGCTATGCCTTGAACGCGTCAGGTCTCCAGAGAGTGGTTCAGTCAGTCAAGCTGATGGAGTCCCGGCGGTGGCGGCTGTGTCTGGCTGCTTCGGTGGACGGTGAAATAGCTGACGGTGGTTCGTTGGTGGTTTTGAGGCGGGTGGGGTGATGGTTCGGAGAGTTGCCATCGTCGGGGCTGGCATGACTTACTTCCGCTCCATGAGCCCGTTGACTTCGGAGGAGTTGGTTTTCGAGGCTGTGAGTAAATGCCTCGACGACTGCGGCATGAGCTTCGACGACGTGGAGGCGGTGGTGGCTGGATCGGCTCCCGACGCCTTCGACGGATACCATCACAAGGGGCTTTTGGCTGTTGAGCCCGCTGCGGCGACGTGCAAGCCGTTCTCGAGGGTTTACGTTGGCGGCGGTACAGGGGTGGGCTGCGCCGTGGCTGGATGGTGGCATGTCGCCTCGGGCTTGTTCGACAGAGTTCTTGTAGTGGCGTGGGAGAAGATGAGCCATCCATACCCCCATGCTCAGCGATTGTTCAGGACAATCTTCGACCCTGTTCTCGAGCAGCCTCTCGGCCCCAACCTCATCTGGATATTCGCCCTCGAGATGAGAAGATACATGGAGGCGCATCGGCTTGGCAAGGATCTCATCGCACGGGTGGCCGTCAAGAACAAAGCTAACGCATTAGACCATCCATACGCCCAGCTAGGGGCCAGGATAACCGTCGACGACGTCCTGAACTCACCGGTTCTTGTCTGGCCCGTCAACAGGCTGGACATCAGCCCTACGTCGGACGGAGCGGTGGCGTTGATGTTCGTCTCAGAGGACGAAGCTAGGAAGGTCACCGACACGCCTGTTTGGGTAGACGGAGTCGGCTCTTGTCTGGACAGCCAGTTCTGGACCAACCGGGACCTCTCCTACCCCTACTACGTCTACCTAGCGGCGCAGCAAGCCTACAGGATGGCGGGAATCACCAACCCCCTCAAAGAGATAGACGTCTTCGAACCCTACGACCCGTTCACCTACAAGGAGCTCCACCACCTCGACGCCCTCCTCGGCAAGCCCGGGCTCTCCCCCAAGCTCCTCGCCGAAGGACAGCTGGAAAGAGACGGAGACGTCCCCGCGTCGCCGTCGGGAGGCTTGCTGGGAGTCGGCAACCCTATAGCCGCCGCCGGGCTGATGAAGGTGGCTGAGCTCTACTGGCAGCTCAGCGGCCGTGCTGGAAAGAGGCAGGTCCCGAACGCCTACGTCGGCGTGGCTCAGGCGTGGGGAGACTTGATGCAGGTTGGTCAGGTGGTGGTCTGCCGTTCATGAACAAAGTAGCTCCGGCAAGGTTTAAAGAAGAATACCTAGGCCAGCTATCCGACGACGTGGCTAGATACATAAGAGGCCTTGGCTTGGACAGGGTAGCTGGCCGGGCCGAGGGGTGGAGCTCCGCTCTCTCGAAGAAGTTCACAGACTTCACGGACTGGCGGGTTGAAAGCCTATTCCTAACCTACTGGAGAATAGCCTGCGATTACAGGCACGTGCCGGGGAAGGCCTACAGCCGTTTCCTTCAGGGTCTGAAGGACGGCGTCATTCTTGGAACACGGTGTAGTGGATGCCGACGGCTCATGGTTCCTCCGAGAGTCTTCTGCGAGCTCTGTTTCAGAGACGTGGATTTATGGGAGGAGCATGCAGGCGAAGGAGTCGTCGCGACCTACTCCGTCGCCCACGTCGGAACAGACCCCGGAGTGAGGCTTGAGAAGCCCATGGTGGTTGCGGTGGTTTGGCTGGAGGATACGCTGAACAAGCCGTCGTCGTCGCGAGCAGTCATGCACGCCGCAGGGCTGCTGCACAGGCTGGATGAAGTAAGCCCTGAAGAGGTGAGGATTGGGATGCGTGTAAAGCCTCTGTGGAAGCCTGCCGAGAATAGGGTTGGAAGCATTCTCGACATAAAATACTTCAGGCCTGCAGGTGGCTCGGGGTGAGCATAGACTCCTACTACGAGTATCCAGCCGGAGTAGGGCTCTCGAGATTCCTAAAAGGTTTGAAGCACGGCAAGCTGACTGCCAGCCTCTGCAGGAGGTGTGGGGCCCGCAGAATACCGCCCAAGTCCTACTGCCTCGAATGCATGAAGCCCTTGGACGAATACGTGGAGGTGGAGCCCGTCGGCTTCGTAGATGCCTACACGAGCTGCGAGGTGGGTTTGGACGGGTCTAGGACTGATCCGGTCGTCTGGGTCTTCGTAAAGTTTGAAGGCGCCGCCGGAGGCCTGCTGCATAGACTCGACCCGTCAGCGAAGCCCTCTAAAGGGTTGAAGGTCAGGCCTGTTTTCCACGAACAGCGGGTGGGCAGCGTGCTCGACATCAAGTGGTTCACTCCAGCTGAGTAAGTTCTTCCACCGCTTCACGTAGGTTCCAGGGAGCCTCTCCGTAGACGTCTTCTAGAATGGATGTGGGCTTCAGCGGCGGCACTCTGCTGCATTTCTCGACGGCTTCCTCGACGGTCTTTTCGCAGCCCCTCCACATGTCTGTGTCCTCCTTCTCGCTCCATATACCTTGGTTGACCAAGAAAGCCTTCACCCGCTTCAAAGGGTCTCTCGCCTTCCAGCTCTCAACCTCTTCAACGCTCCGGTATCGCGCCGGGTCGTCGGCCGTCGTGTGAGGCCCGATCCTGTATGTAAGAGCCTCGACCAGCGTCGGCCCCTCCCCTCTCCTAGCTTTCTCAACAGCCCTGCCACCAGCAACATAGCAGGCTGCCACGTCGTTCCCGTTCACCCTCAAGCCCTCGAGCCCGTAAGCCACAGCCTTCTCGGCTAGAGTCTTTGAGGCGGTCTGACGAGACAGAGGCAGGGATATGGAGTAGTGGTTGTTGACGCAGAAGAAGACGATTGGAGGCTTGAAGACGCCTGCGAAATTGAGGGCTTCGTGGAAGTCGCCCCTAGAGGTTGCTCCGTCTCCAAAGTAGTTGACCACAACATGGCCTGCCTTCCTCATTTTGAGAGCCATGGCGAACCCGACCGCCGACGGAATGTGGAGTGATACAGCTATGGGTGCTGCGACAACTCTATGTTCCCTAGAGCCGAAGACTGCGAAGTCATGTCCCTTCAAAGGGTCGCCCGAGTTGGAGAAGAACCGGTTGAGCAGCCGCTCCAACGGAACCTTTCTCGCAACGTAGACGGGCAGCTCACGGTAGAGGGGAAAGATCCAGTCCTCTTTCTCCAAGGCGTAGGCCGACCCTACGTATATGCCTTCCTGTCCCTCGGCCGGCGCGTGAATGCCAATCCTCCCCATCCGCTGGAGACGGAAAAGCCAACGGTCCAGAACCCTCGACAAGACCATGTCTCTATACATAGAGAGAAGCAGACCCGGCCTGAGGCTAAAACCCTCGACAGGCTCTCCCTCCTCCGAGAGGACTTGATACATTACTGATGCTGAGAGGCGTCAGGCTGATATAAGCGTTGCAGGTTCTAAAGAATATATTATGACCAGCGTAAGTCAAGGCGATGATGAGGCCTGTTCTCCTCGTGGTTTTGCTGATGCTGCCGGCGGCAGCGGCCGTCGACCCTATCCCCGCGGGAACTCCGTTCGGAACAGTCTACGTCCGTGTTGTTGACTGCGGGAACGGAAACCCTGTAGTGGGTGCTTCGGTGAACCTCGACAACCCTACTCACCGGGCGAGCGGGTTGACGAACGCCACAGGTATAGCGACTCTACAGGTTTTCGAATGGTTTTACAACTACTACATAACTGCCTCGGGCTACAGCATATCGGCCGGGACGAGGCGGTTCTCTCTCGGAGAGGTTTTCCAAGCATGCCTCAACGCCGAGGAGGCGGGGTTCTGGAGAATAACCGCGACTGTTCAGATGTGGCAGGGCGACGTGCACGCAGGAGGGTCTGGATGGGCTCTGATAAGGCTGAGAAACTTCGAGCCGGGAGTCTTCAACATCACCGAGTTCCAAATATGGGTCTCGGGATATGACGGGCCAGCCATCGTCTACCCCACCCCGTCCGGAATCATCCTCGGCAAGATCACAGACACAGCCGTCAACATGACTCTCAACCCTAAGCCCGACATCCCCGTTGGAAGGCTCAAAGCAGACCTGAGGCTCAAGGCCGTGTTCAAGTCTGACGACGGCAGGGTCATCGGGCCGTTAACGATAGCCACCGACCTAGACTACGTCAACATCCTTCCATACAGAACGTTCAGGATAAGGGTTCTCGATAACTGGGCTACCAACCCGGTGCCGGGCGCAGCGCTTCTCTTCGAGTCCACCCTTCCAGGCGTCCAAGCATCGTATACAGTCCAAACCGATGACGAGGGCGTTGCAACCATACGCCGTTTGCAGGACACGGTCTACCGCCTGAGGGTCTTCTACCCCTCGCCTTACTCCGAGGAAGTCTTGATGGTCAGACAGTCTTTCCCCATACTCGTCGACCTAGCTCGCACGGGCTTCGTCACGACAACCCTCTTCGAGGCCCGTGTCAAGGTTTCAGACCTTGCTTCAAGGCCTTTGGACGCAGAGGTGCGGTTGGGCAAGGTTGCGAAGACGGCTGTGAACGGGGAGGCTGTTTTCAAGAATGTTCCGAAGGGACGCTACGAGGTGAAGTGTTTCTGGAGAGGTGTGGAGGTTTGCGCGGGAAGCATGGCTGTCGACGAGCCGCTCGTCCTCTACAGCCCCGGAGGCGAGCTAGACGTCAAAGCCGACGTCGGCGACCTAGTTCTGAAGCTTAGAAAACACGGCGACAAGCCGCTGACGTCAAGCGTCAAGCTCACAATCACGCCTTTCGACGAAACAATAGAAGCCGCGGACGTAGCGGTTTTCTCCAGACTTCCAAGAGGAACCTACAACATCACGGTCAAAGCATACAACTGGGTCAAGCAAGCGGAGGCGACCGCCGGCACTTACCAGTTCAGCATACCGCGGCAGCACGGCGAACACACGATAACAGTCAACGTCTTCGACGCTGTTTTGAGGACGTTCACGGAGGACGGCAAGCAATCACCCCTGACCAAGATCTTGGTCGACGGCAAACAGGTCGAAGGAGTTTCAGGAGCTTTCACCATCCAAGACATCACGCCCGGCATGTATGTGGTTGAAGCCTTCTGGCAAGACCATCAGGTTCTCGACACCGAGGTTGAGCTTTCTCCAGCCTCAGCCCCCGTCCTTACCGCTAGGATTAGAGACCTGCAGATTAGATTTGCGGGGGTTGACGGTTCAAGCGTTCCTCGTGGTCTAGCCATTCTGAGAGTGGATGGTCTGAACCAGACGAGGGAGTTCCTGAACGGCAGCGTCGTTTTCGACCAAGTTCCAGCAGGCGTTCATTCACTTACCGTGTTCTTCGACGGGTCGAAGGTTTTCGAGGGAAGTGTCGAGTCGACCAGCCCCCAGAACGTGGTCGTTGAGATCGGGTTGGTGGTGATTGTTTTCAGAGACCAGCAGGGCAGGCCCGTCGAAGACCTTCAGGTTGAGGTTGAGGGCGTCGGCAACGCCGTCGTCGACGAAGAGGGAGTCGTCCGCCTCGGCCCCAAGCCTGTAGGCGGCTACAGGTTCACCGCGACCTTCAAGGGGTTGCCGGCAGCATCGGGCACAGCCTACGCAGGCAGGTCGACGTCGATCACGCTAGCCTTCCACAGGCTTGAGGTCGAGGTGGTCGACGAGCTAGACAACCATCTCCAAGCAACCATCGAGCTGCTTAGGCAGGATGTTCTCGTGCACAGAATCGACGGATCCAGCGCATCCTTCTCCGGCCTGCCTCCCGGACAATATACGGTGAGGGTCTCTCTCGGCTCCAAGCAGGTGGAGAGAAGCGTCGTCGTCCAGTCGGACACCAGCCTCAGAGTCGTGATGCCTGTGGCCTTAAGGTTCGCCGGCCAATCGCTTTCCCTGCTTGAGCTGGCGATCTTCATAACTCCAGTCGTGCTAGTTTCGGCAGCGGCTCTCACAGCTCTCGTCGTTAGACAGGTTCTGCTTAAACGAAAAGGTAAAAGGCTGAAGGGTAGGCTTTAGCCGGGGTGTATCTCAGTGGACGTAGAGTTCCTGCTGGTTCTCATCAGCTTCGTTCTAACCATGGTGTTCGCCGTCCTAGTCTACGGCCTCCTCAAAGACCTCAGCCTCGGAATCTTCAGCAGGTTCTTTAAAATCTTAATAGCAGCCGCCCTAGTCTCCATAGGCGGGAGGGGGGCTGCGCTGCTCAACCTAAGCAGTAGAGTGCCATTCCTACCTGTGAGTCTGGAGACCTTGTCAGGCCTGCTCTTCCTAGTGCTCTTGACGGCGGCTTTCTGGCAGCTGCTTCGCGACTGGAGGAAGCTTTCGCTGAACAAGCCTTTCAAGAGAGTGGGCAAGAATGAGGCTCGGAATTGAGGATGTTCTCTCGCTTCTGAACTCAAAAACCGGCTCGTTGATAATCACGGGCCCGAACGGTGTCGGGAAGACGCTGCTCTCTATTCAAGCAGTTGACCGGGCTCTGAAGAGAGGCAAGAAGTGCGTCTATGCTCTAACAACCATGGCGCCCCAGACGTTCTTGGAAATGGCCAGGTCCATCTCGGTCGATTTCATCGACAGCCTAGAAAGAAATTCACTCGTTCTGGTTGACTGCCACACTGGGGGTGAGGAATCATCCCCGGCAAGGTTCAGCGTCAGCCCCGAGGCAAGCCTACTTCAAATCCGTCAAACCCTCCTAGAGGCTGCAGAATTCTCTCAAAACTATCTACTAGTCGTGGACGACCTCAGCACGCTGCTAGCCTACGTCCCCTCCGAGACCGCCTTCAAGTTCTACCAAGGCGTGGCTTCCGACGTCAGAAGAAACAAAGCCACGGGAATCTCCATAATCGTGCCCGAGATCCTCGACCAAAAACTAACAAACTTACTCTACTCTCTGTCAGACGGAGTCGTCGAGATGACTCTAGAGGACATGGGTGGAAACCTCCGAAGGTTCATGAGGATAAGGTTCATGCGAGGAGTCAAACACCTAGCAGAGTGGAGCGAGTTCCAGATAGGTGATCACGGCCTGGAGATAATAACCTATTGAAACAAACCTATTAAGACCTCGGCTAACCTACTGGGACGAAGGGGCCGTGGTCCAGCTTGGTCTAAGATGCGCGGCTCGGGCCCGCGAGGTCCCCGGTTCAAATCCGGGCGGCCCCATCCCCCAGCAGGCGGTAGGGTATTTTGAGTTTTTGAGCGGCTTCAGCTATTTTGACGGGTTTGTTTGTTTCGGAAGACATCAGTATGCATTCAGCTATGAAGATGGCTTTGAAGCCGTCGAAAGCGGTTACGAGGGGCTGGCGACCTGTATGGATGCATTCTATGAAGTGCGCCAGCTCCCGCTTCAAGGGCTCTGAATAGGGTATGTTGGGGATTGTCAGCTGTTCAGCTTTTTCAACGACCAGCTCCTGCTCTATGAACCTCACCGAAACTACTCCTTTCTCGCCTGTGATGTGCATCTCCCTCTTCTTGCGTGGAGTCAGCCAGTTTGCCTCCATCAAGGCGCTCCGCCTCTCTCCATACGATAGGAAGACCTGAGCATGGTCTTCGTGGCTGTGCCGTAGCTTTCCACACTTGGCGTAAACCGTCTCCGGAACCTCGTTAAGAATCCAGCCGGCGAGGTCTATGTCGTGTATGGCTGTGTCCTTCACGACTCCTGTGTCTCCTATTCTCTCGGGCCATGAGCCTATCCTGCGGCTGTACATCAATAGCACTTCGCCTATCTCTCCTCCGGAGATGAGTTTGTGGGCTTGCTGGACAGCGGGGTTAAACCTCTCTATGAAGCCGACCATCACCGTTCTGCCTGTTCTTTCAGCCTGCTCTATGATTTTGGCGGCCTCCTCGACGTTCGTCGACATGGGCTTCTCTATCAGGATGTCGCAGCCGGCTTCGAGCAGCTTTAGAGCTATGGGTGCGTGTGTTGTTGAAGGCGTGCAGATTGTGACGGCGTCAGGCTTGGCTGTTTTCAGCATGTCGTCCAAGTCTTTGAAGAACGAGGCCACTCCGAACCGATTGGCTGCTTTCTCGGCTCGTCCTATGTCGAGGTCGCATACAGCAACAAGCTCGCAGTCTGGCAGCTCTTTCAAAACTCTGAGGTGGTTTACACCCCAGAACCCTGCGCCCGCCACCGCAACCTTCAACATCAATCATTCCCTACACTAACGGCAGGAACCACGCAGTCTTAAAGTTCTCCTGAACCTCGGCCGCCAAGTCAAGCCTGTTGGAGGCCACAACCACGCCGGCAAAGCCCTTCAAGAAGCCTGCTCCTCTAGCCTCGAGCTCGTCTTCGTCGACGTAGACGGTCTTGACACTCTTCCCCTCAAACACCATGCTAACCTCTTCCCTCCTGTCGTCAGGGCAGACAACAGCTATGCTTACGGGTTTTCTACTGCTCCGGCTTAGCTTGACGACCTCTCTCAACACCTCACGTCTCCTCCTGCCTGAATCCTTGACAAGGCTTCTGTAAGCATTCGCCACGACGTTGCGAGATCTGTTTTTCAACACGTTCTCAGCGTATCTCAGAGCGTCTACTTGTTTTTTCGACAGAAACTCGTCATCCCCGACCAAGGGCCTCAGAACCTCCGTGGATTTGAAGAACTCTGCTAGGTGGAGGGTGGCGAGCCTTCGCACAGCTTCTGAAGTCAAGGCTGTCAGGTTGGCGGCTTCAGCCGATTCAACTGTCTTGAAGAATAATGGGTTGAAAAGTTTGATTGTTTCGGATGCCTTGTCTTCTCCGAGGCTTGACCAGCAGGGAGTTTTGCTGAGGGATGTCTGGCAACCCCCTACGTAGTATAAATCGTGCGATTGAGAGGGGTTGTGCTGCTGAAATGTTTTGATCAGCAGCTTCGCATCGCCCGGCCTAGTCAGTCCACAGAGTATGAGTTTTTTCAACCTCCTGGTCATCGATGCGGCTGTCTTCATCAGGTTCTCGGCTTCGGCGAAGGTGTCTGCCCCGTTCCTTATCGTGTTCACGCAGACCCAGACCTCGTCTGCGTCGACAGGGTTCTGCTCCTTCCAGAGCGTGAAAACCCCGTCGCTGCACAGCTTCACAAACTCAGCCCTGCTGAGACCTCTGTGAATCTTTCTAGAGTAGTGAAGTGCCTGCCCGGAGACGTAGGGGTTCGAAGAGTGGAAGAAAACATTGTGGCCGTGCTTCGACAGACGGAGTGCGAGATTTATGTCTGAGGCTTCGCCGGACAGGAATAGTATCTTCATTCCTCGTCCGCTCTCAGGAGGATTTTGTATAGCCAGAACTCAGCCGTCTTCTGCCATCCATAGACCCAGAGGCCGAACACAGCCATTCCAGCCAAAGTTCTGGCGGCAGACATCGTCGTCGAGGACTGCATGTCGACTACAGGCATGATGATTAACGTTATCAGGGAGGAGGCGGCTAGGAACATCAGCCAGATGACGGAAACGAGGGCTAACAGCTTGAGCGTCGAGCCAGCCACTTTACACACCCCTCATGAAGAAAAGATACGTGATGATGGACAGGAAGGCTGAGTAAAGGGAGGTTAGAGCCATCCTGTCGACGGCTTGCTTCTCGGAGACGGGGCCGTTTGCAGAGACCATCCTGAGCAGTGTTATTGGAGCGTCTTTCTCAAGGCTAGCCCTAATCATCCCGCCGTCAACAACCACAGGCCTTTTGGCTGCGGTCTTGGCGCTCCTCAACCCTTTCATCGAGTAGATTATGTGGAACTCGTTCATTATCTGTGGAATGAGCGCAACTATCGCCACGACTTCAAGCCTTCCAGTTATAGTTATCAGAGTAAGCGCTGCTCCAACGCTTAGGCTTCCTATGTTTCCGGCGAAGACCTTCGATGGATACCTGTTTACTGTGAGGAATACGGCGAGCGTTGCCGCCAAAATTAAACAAAGGGTTAGGGTTTCTATCCTACCTTCTAGCAGAGCTGCCGTCGACAGCGGAAGTAGTGCGGCGAGGCTTGTGTAGGCGAGCGAGCCGTTCAGCACGTCGATGCTGTTGACTGCGTTGCAGACGACTGCGAACCCTATGAGTATCAGGACTGGATATACTATTGTCAGGCGGGCGTTTCCGACGAAGGGGATGAAAGGGTTGGGAGAGTAAACCCCAAGCGCAACGACTGGAACTCCGGCGAGCGCTAACAAAGCGGGCTTGATTACCGGGTTTATCTCTCTGAAGTCTTCGTAAAGCCCTATGACCGCTGCGATGGCCGTCGAAGAATAGATGGCTAGGATGAGAGAGGTGTTGTTGAGGATTGGTTGGGCGGCTGCGTAGCCCGCCATCAGTCCTCCCGCTATTATCAGGCCTCCGAGCTTGGGAACTGGGTAGGGGTTTGGTTTGTGAACGTCCAGCCCCATGCAGCCCGTCTTTCTCGAGACGAACTTGCTGACGGGGATGAGGATTGTTGAGGCGGTGGCTGCGGCCAGCACCGCTGCCAGAACCGGCGCAATCATGATGGCTTGTTCAATCCTTCACGGTATTAGCTTTTCTTTCTTCGAAAATTAAATACCGGTGATGAGGGTTTTCTGGTCTAGAAGATGACTGTTGTCTGGCTGGACGTTCTAACGCCCAAGCAGTTCTGGTTCTTTAAACATCTGGGAGAGAAGCTTGCGGGGAGGGGTTTTAAAATTCTCGCCACGGCTCGGGCCTACGAGCAGGTTCTTCCGCTCCTTCCGAAATTCGGCAGCGCCGACGTTGTTGTCGTTGGCGAGTTCGGCGGAAAGAACATGAGGGACAAGCTGGTCAGGAGTGCGGAGAGGACTCTGAAGCTCATGGAGGTTGTTCATGATTTTGACATCGCCGTCTCGAGCGGCTCTCCAGAATGTTCTCGCATAGCTTTCGGCCTCGCCAAGCCACACATACTCGTATCCGACACGCCGCACTCCCCCGTCAACAGGCTCGCGGCCCCCCTCTCATCCCACGTACTCACCCCTTGGGTCATCGGCAAAACTCCTTGGGTCAAGCACGGCGTACCCCCCAGCCGCATCACGCTCTACAGGGCGCTGGACCCCGTGGCTTGGCTGAAAGAGTTCAAGCCTGACGATACAAAGCTGCGTGTCTTCGGCCTGAGCAGGCACGGCTACGTCTTGGTCCGGAGCCCAGAGTATCAGGCCTCATACCTGAATGAAGCCGGCTGGAGGCTTGACAACTACGTCGGTTTTCTCGAGGGGTTGGCGAGGGTTTTGGACGGCCTACGGTTGGTCGTCCTTCCGAGATACGCGGAGGAGGTCGAGTATCTGGGTAGGAAGATTGGCGGGCTCGCCCTCGTGGTGGAGAGGCCTGTCGACGACCTGTCCCTTCTGTTTTATTCGAGGCTCTTCATCGGAGGCGGGGGAACCATGACGCAGGAGGCGGCTCTTCTGGGAGTGCCGACGATATCCTTCTACCCCGGCAGCATGCCCGCCGTGATAAACTACCTGATTAAACAAGGCCTCGTGAGACACGTCAGGGAGCTTCACAGAGTAGCTGGCGTGGCCGCTTCAATCCTACGCAACATCGACGAAGTGAGAGCGGAGTGTTTGAAAAAAGCCTCCCGACTCCTCGATAGAATGGAGAACCCGGCTGATAGAACAGCCGATTTGATTGGAAGAGTCATTTCAGGCGGTTGAGGTATTCAAGCGTGCTCAGAACTTCTGAAAGGGATTTCCTGCATTCCTTGACGTATTCGTTCACGATCCTTGTGTAGACGTTTCTCGGTATCCTGTTTGCCTTGAAGTCTTCGACGGTTTTGTATACAGCCTGCAGTATCGACGAGGCCTCGTTCAGCTGTCTCTCGATGCTGTTCAGTCCTCCCGCGACCTCTCCGCCCCGTAAAGTTTTCCTAGCGGTCCACAGATTTTCTCTAGCCGTCTTAAGCCGGTCTTCAACCATCTTGTATACTCTAGCCGCTTCCTCGACGTTCTTCAACCCGTTAATCTCACCGATCATTCCCTCAACAAGCCTTGCCATGGATTGGCTGAAGCCGGCGACCTCTCCGGCAGAAGAAGGCTTCCCCTGTCTCTGTCGTATGACTATGGCTTGGAAACCCGCCACGACGGCGATTGCTAGGATGAGGACTGGTGGAAGCGTGGGAAGGCTGCTTGCTGTCAGGCTTACCGAAACCACGACCCTCTGGGGAACGAACAGGTTCTCAAACCTGAACGAAGCAATCCTTCTGCTATTCTCCACTACTCTCAGCATCCAAGGCTCCGTGCTAAAAGACACTTGGTCGGCTGGAGGTGTTTCGACCGTCAGCAACAGCTCGGAGAAGGTTGTATTAAGATACCTCGGAACCCCTACTACGTAGCGTCCGTCGACCTGCTCCACTAAGCCCCTGCTCCGGAAGCTTATCTCCAACGCCAGCCTCTGACCTTCGCCTACTGAATCAAACTCGACTCTCAGGAATCCTTTGTCAGCGTCCCAGCTGTGGCTCAGCCTCGCAAGACCTCTGGAGACAGACAACACTTCCGAGTCTTTACCTAGGTAAACGTTGAGCGACGAGAACGTCCTCCGTCCAGTGTTCTTGACCATCATTTTCAGCGTGGCCTGCGCCGAGGACATGTCAACTTTAACCTCCGCTGTCTCAACAGTGTACCTCAGAAGGTCCGGGTTCTCGAAGTACGCCACCACGGTTTTGAACTGTTTGGCCTCGATGTCTGAAAACTCCCCCTGAGCCGAGCTCTTGTCTCCGCTTATCTTCATCTCGGCTCCGGAGACCGACGATACAGTCGGGTTGCCGTCAAATGTAAGCCTGACGTTGACTCTTTCAATCTTCCTCTCCATGATTATGTTCGACGGTATTACTAGAAGGTAGTTGTTCTGGGCGGATTCGACGAGAAGGTCCTTCCAAACGGTTACGACGGTTGCTGAGCCGTGCGTCCAAACAGTTTCAGGCTTTAGCTCAAGCCAGTAAACGCCTTCCTGCTGGGATGCGGGGGTTAAGCTGCCTCGTTCGTCGAGAAGATAGTATCCTACGAGGTTTTTGACGCTGTCCGCGGGAAAACCGACCTTGACGACTTCGCTTGGGCCCGTGAAAGGTATGGTGTCCAAGATAAACACCAGCCCACCGTCGGCAACGTGCACATGCCGTTCGTATGCTTGCTGAGAAGAGACAGTGGCAAACGCTCCGACACAAGCCATCAAAACCAGAAGCACAGCCAGCCTCTTCAATTCCACTTGCTGTAGCAGTCATGGGGGCGCTATTAAAGACAACCTTCCCCTGACGCTAGACGGCTAAATATATTATCAGCCTAGTGATCGGTTTGTCCGGGCCCGTAGCCCAGAATGGACAGGGCGGCGGCCTCCTAAGCCGTAGGTCGTGGGTTCAAGTCCCACCGGGCCCGTAGGATCATTTAACAGAATTGACATCTTGCGAGCACGGGCCCTAGTTTTGGATCCCTAGCTCATGATGCCCTCGAGCCGGACGGCTAGAGTCTTCAACGCACTATGCTGAATCCGCGTAAATCAGGTGGTTCAGCTATTTTCTCCACCATCACTTTCTCAACTTTGGCCAAGGGCGGTCCCACGCGACACCATTCGACAAGCTTGTTGACCTTTTCCTCGTCGCCCGCTATAACGGCTTCGACGCTTCCGTCATCCAAGTTCCTCACCCAGCCGTCTAATCCCAGCTCGTCAGCCTTCTCCTTCATCGAAGACCTGAACCAGACACCTTGAACACGTCCGTAAACTCTCACGCGTACCCCAGTCCGAGCCACGCGCATAGGTTTAAACCCTCATACAATAACCTTCCCCCGCGGTGGGATGCAGCTCGACGTAGCGGTCGTCGGAGGCGGGCCTGCGGGGCTTTTGGCGGCTAGGGAGGTGGCTGGAAAGGGGCTTAGGGTAGCTGTCTTCGAGGAGGATGTGGTGATTGGACGGCCTGAGAAGTGCGCGGGTCTCTACAGCGTTGAAGGTATGAGGAGGCTCGGTCTGCCGTTGGACGCTCCGTATGTCCAGAACAGGGTTCGGGGAGCTGTTTTCGTCTCGCCGTCGGGCATGTCTTTCGAGGTTGACGCTGGAAGGGATGTGGCGCTCGTATGCAACAGGGAGAGGCTTGAACAGTACATCGCTGAGCAGGCTGTCGTGAACGGTGCGGAGCTTTTACTCGGCGAGCACGTTTCTGAAGCACGGCTGTCTAACGGCCGGGTGTTCATCAAAACCTCGACCAAGACCGCTCGCCCACAGCATCTCATAATCGCCGAAGGCAGGCAGGCTACAACCGCGCGACAAATCTTCACAAACATCCACCTCGGTACATGGCTCCCAATAGTTCAACTCCAGATATCCAACCACGGGCAGGACCCGGACAAAGTCTACCTTTACTTCAGAAAATACCTGCCCGAATACTTCGGCTACCTCGTGCCGGTCGACGAGAAAATAGGAAAGCTCGGCGTGGCGGCCAGCAAGTTTCCCGACATCCTCGCCACGAAGCTGATGTCGGAGCTTTTCCCACGCTCCAAGCTGCTGGGAGTCTCGTCGTCGTCAATCTACGTTGGGAAACCCGCCCAATCCTTTAGGAAAGGCCCCGTAATGCTCGTGGGCGACGTCGCGGGACAGACCAAGGCAACGACAGGCGGCGGAGTGATAACAGGAGGCCTAGCCTCGATCGCGGCTGCGAGATACGCAGCAGGCGAAGCAACCTACGAGAAGGCCCTAGCCTCGCTCCTGCGAGAGCTGAACAGGACCTACCTCATCAGAAGGCTCTACGAGAGGATGTCTCCGGTGATGCTTGACAGACTTTTCAAAGCGGTGAGGGAGAGCGGTGTCGACGTTAAGCTCGGCCGTATGGGCGACATGGACAGACACATGGCTTCAGCGGTCAGGGTGCTGTCGGGAAGGGCCGGCGTCAAGCTTGCCTTCCATCTGGCGAAGAGCATGCTGGCAGAGTAGCGCTCAAGGTTAAATAATTGAGCTTCGCACTCGGTTGCGAAGACGATGGCTGTCCAGCTGAAGCTACCCACCTGCACGTGGTGCCACAGACCCATCAACCCCTCCGAGTCGGCGACATCCTTCCCCTGCCCCAACTGCGGAAAATCAACTATATGGCGTTGCGAAATCTGCCGAGAGCTCGCCAAGCCCTACGTATGCCCCACGTGCTTCTTCAAAGGCCCGTGAAAAACATGTTTATAAGCAACCAAAACGATTAATTATATTGCTTTAAGTGAAGGCGTCCATCCGCGGATGGGTGCCGGAAGCGGTAGAGAATCACGTATCGATGACCGCGTCCATAGGGTTTGGATGCGTCGCCAACTGGACGGCAGACGCCTTAGGCCAGACTACGCCAGCCGGTGGATAACTCGGCTTGGGGGCCGACGAAGGGCGTGGCAAGCTGCGATAAGCCCCGGGTAGCCGCATGCAGGCGTTGATCCGGGGATTCCCGAATGGGATCTCCTGGCGTCCAGCGCTTCGGCGTTGGACGTCGCTCCACGGACTCGATCTGTGGAGTGGGAACCGGCCGAACGGAAGCATCCAAGTAGGCCGAGGAAAGGAAATCAAACGAGACTCCCCGAGTAACGGCGAGTGAAAGGGGATGAGGCCAAACCGAACCCGCGTGGGAAACCACGCGGGGATGTGGAGTGTGGGCCAGCCGCCCTCCTGTGCCCAGCGACCCGAAGCGACCTGGAAAGGTCCGCCTCAGAGGGTGAAAGCCCCGTAGGGGAAGCTGGGAGTGGAGATGGGCTGGTGCCCGAGTACCGTACCTCGGATATGGTGCGGGAAGGAAGGAGCCACTGGCTTCTAAGCCTAAGTACCTCCCAAGACCGATAGCGCAGCAGTACCGTGAGGGAAAGTTGAAAACTACCCCGGGAGGGGGGTGAAAAGCGGTTGAAACCGGCTGGTAACGGACGAGGACGGCGCCGAAGATACTCCGTCCGAACACGCCGAGTAGGCGTGGAGGGCGGATCATCCAGCGTCG
>JAVZZH010000007.1:0-23643 GCA_038885755.1 Candidatus Caldarchaeum sp. | reverse complement strand
CCGCTTTCTCGAGCGTCTTGACGTGTTTGTATGCTAGGGCATACCTTGTCTTGGTAAGCTTGGCTACAGCCTTGATGTGGAGCGGGCGGTCGCTCGTCGAGACGACTTTCAGCATCTTGAGCCTGAGCGGGCTGCCGAGAGCCGAGAAGACTTCAGCCAGCTCTTTCAACGCTTCGTCGTCAACGTCTTCAGCCATGTCAGAACCTAACAGTCCACGCCTGCATGTAAACCTTTATTGTTTCATCATGCTCCTCAAAACGTAGTGGAGTATTCCTCCGTGCCTGTAGTACTCGACCTCTATGCTGGTGTCCAGCCGCGCCGTGGCCTTGAAGACCGTAGTGCCGCCGTTCCTGTCAACCGCCTTGACTGTCAGCTTCTTCTTCGGATGCAGGCCCTCGGCTATGCCTGTTATGCTGTAAACCTCCGACCCGTTCAGCCCAAGCTGGCGCCAGCCCTCTCCCTCCTCAAACTGCAGCGGCAGAACACCCATCCCAACCAAGTTGCTGCGATGAATTCTTTCGAAGCTCTCAGCTATCACCGCCTTCACGCCGAGGAGCATGGTTCCCTTCGCCGCCCAGTCCCTCGAGCTGCCGGCGCCGTACATTTTACCCGCCAGAACGATGAGAGGCGTCTTTTCGGCCATGTATCTTGTGGCGGCGTCGTAGATCGTCGCTACCTCGCCCGTGGGATGGTAGACCGTCCACCAGCCCTCTCTCCCCTCGACGAGATGGTTTTTGAGCCTTATGTTCCCGAACGTTCCACGCACCATAACCTCGTGGTTGCCTCTCCGTGCTCCGTAGGTGTTGAACTCATGCGGAGAAACGTTCCTGTCCATCAAATACCTGCCAGCCGGGCTGTTCGGAGGTATGGCGCCGGCCGGAGATATGTGGTCCGTCGTCACCCTGTCGCCGAGAAGCACAAGAACTCTCGCGTTCACGATGTCTTTGAACGGCGCCGGCTCGAGGCTGAGGTTTTCAAAGTACGGAGGCTCCCTTATATAGGTCGAGGAGCTGTCCCATGCGAAGGCTTGGCCCTGCGGCGGGCTGAGCCTCTCCCACCTCTGCTCACCCTTAAGGATGTCGGCGTACTTCCGGATGAATATCTCGGGGCTGAGGGCCTCTGCGACCGCCTGCTTAATCTCCTCCAGTCTCGGCCAGATGTCCCTCAAGTAGACTGGATCACCTCCAGAGCCGACGCCTAACGGCTCGTTCAGAAGGTCTACGTCGATTCTCCCGGCGAGCCCGTAGGCGACGACGAGCATCGGGGACATCAGGTAGCTAGCCCTTACCAGCGGGTTTATCCTCCCCTCGAAGTTCCTGTTCCCGCTGAGCACTGCCACGGTGTACAGGTTATTGGACTTGATCTCCTCAGCCACTTCTTCCGGCAGGGGCCCGCTGTTGCCTATGCAAGTTGTGCAGCCGTACCCCACCAAGTGGTAGCCGAGCTTTTCAAGGTAAGGCGTCAGCCCGGCCTTCTCCAAGTACTCCACGACTGCTGTCGATCCGGGGGCTAGGCTTGTTTTGACGTAGGGTTTTCTCGAGAGGCCTTTCTCGACGGCTTTCTTGGCTAGAAGCCCCGCTCCAATCATCACCGACGGGTTGGAGGTGTTGGTGCAGCTGGTTATCGCAGCGATGACAACCGACCCGTGGCTCAGCCCGTCCCCCGAAGCCACCATCCCCCTAGACACTTGAGCGGTTTGGGCCCTCGGTCCTCCTCCCTCGTAATGCCAGGCCCCTGCATTACCAGCTTGGACGGCTTGGCCGGCCTGCTTGAGATACTCCTCGATAAGCTGTCTCGTCCTCTTCTTGGCTTCACGCAGGGGAATTCTGTCCTCCGGGTTGGCTGGCCCCGCGATCGACGGCTCCACGGTTGAGAGGTCCAGCTCGACCACGGTTGTGTAGTCGGGGGTTGTCGACGGGTCGTAGAAAAGGCCTTGAAGCTTCGAGTAGTGTTCGACTAGCTTGATGTGTTTCTCGCTCCTGCCTGTTAGCCTTAGATAGTTCAGGGTTTCGTCGTCTACTGGGAAGTAGCCTATTGTCGCGCCGTACTCGGGGGCCATGTTGGCTATTGTGGCTCTGTCGGGCACGCTGAGCTTATACAGGCTGGGGCCGAAGAACTCGACGAACTTGCCGACGACGCCCAGCTTTCTCAGCATCTCGGTGATTGTGAGAACTAGGTCGGTGGCGGTCGTGCCTTCACGCAGCTCCCCCACAAGCTTCACACCCACAACCTCGGGCGTCTGCATGTAGTACGGCTGGCCGAGCATCACCGCCTCAGCCTCGATGCCTCCGACACCCCACCCCACAACACCCATTCCGTTAACCATCGGCGTGTGAGAGTCTGTGCCCAGCACGGTGTCGGGGAAAGCCGTCAACCTTCCCCCATCCACTCGCGCGTCAACAACCCTTGCCAAATACTCTAGGTTGACCTGATGAACTATTCCACGGCCCGGCGGCACGACTCTGAAGTTGCTGAAAGCCTGCTGAGCCCATTTGAGGAACGTGTACCGCTCCTCGTTCCTCTCAAACTCCTTCTCAAGGTTGAGAACAAAAGCCTCTGGAACACCGAAGTAGTCTACTTGGATGGAGTGGTCTACAACTAGGTCGACGGGGATCGATGGGTTTACTTTGGACGGGTCTCTCCCTGCTCTGGACATCGCTGACCTCATCGCAGCTAGGTCTACCAAGGCGGGGATGCCCGTGAAGTCCTGCAGGAGGACTCTAGTTGGCTTGAAAGGTATTTCACGGCTTCCGCCGTCTCTGTAGGATGCCGCAGCCTTGACGTCGTCGTCTGTTATCACCACTCCGTCGACGTTCCTCAAGACGTTCTCGACAAGCACTTTGATGCTGTAAGGGAGTTTGCTGAGCTTGAAGACCCCTGCCTCCTCGAGCTTGGAGAGCGAGTAGTATGCGTAATCCTGTCCCTCCAGCTTGAAGCTGCTAAACGCATCCTGCTTCAGCAAACACGATCACTGGTCTCTCCCCTTTTTTACCACTTATTAAACTAGTTCAGCGCGGTTTCTCCTGCTGCTGCTTCTTGATGAGGTCTTCGAGCGTAAAGGTCGCCGGAGCCGCCGCTGTTCTGGTCTCAAACTTCTCCTCGACAACCACTTGCAGCAGGCTTATCTTGAAGAGTTTCTCGAGGCGTTTCACGAGGTCAAGCGGAGGGTTGAACTCGCCCTGCTCGATCTTCTTTATTATCGTCTCCTTGGTTTTGACGAGGTTCGCCAGCTCAGCCTGCGATAGACCCATCTTCTCCCTCTCCCTCCTCACCACCTGACCCAAGTCGTCGATGTACTCGTACTCTATTTCAACGTCTTTACCGGAACGAGCTGGCTTGGCCATGTTTGTATAGTTGTATGGATAGAGTTTAAGTTTTTTCTAAATCGTCAGCTGCTCAGCCATGCAGAGGACTCTCGAGACAACCGTCCAAGCCTCCAGCGGCTTGCGGTGTATCGACACCTTCACATCGGCAATCTCCTCAGTCTCTCTCTTAAAGCTTCCGTGTGGAAAACCGCCGACAATCACCAGCGGCCTTCCATCCCTCAGCAAAGACTGAAAACGAACGGGGCTGAAGACCTCGCCCCTCTCCGTCATCAAAACCTTCCGAGAGGGCTGAAGCCTATCGACGAGCTGCTTGAGCGAAGCCCTTTCCAAGCTGAGCAGCCTCGTTCCCGAAGACGACACCACCTCGCCTTCCTCGAGCAGCTGCTCGACCAGCCCCTTGAACCTTTCGTAGACTCTCGGCAGCCTCACCGAGGGGTTGACGTGAATGATGAACCCGTCCCGTGTAGCTACGTAGGTCTCTAACAAACCGTTGAGGTTGAGTGGAGACCCCAAGGCCTCCAATAAGCTGAAATGAACTATGTCGGGTCTACCACGTTTCTCCGCCTCCCGCAGGCTTTTCATCGCCCAGTGGTGGTAAGACCTGTCCAGCAGGATCTTCGACGGGTCTTTGCCAAGCCTCTCGGCGTGCCTCACCACGGCGGGGTGTCTCTGGATCTCGGGGGGCACCGTCTCTACGGCTGACTCGGCTAAAACCAGCAGAAGCTTCTCCAACGAGGATAAGCATAAACAAAGGCTAGGATAAACATTTGGAGCTTTGTCAAGGAGGAGTCAGCTGAACCACGTCAGGAGGGCTTTAGAGTTCGCAGCCGAGACCTATCCAACCGACCCCGAGAGAGCTAGGAAGGCGGTTCAGCTCGTCATCAAGCTGTGCCAGAAGAATAGGCTACGCCTTCCCGTGGACCTAAGGAGAAGGTTTTGCAGGAGATGCGCAACCCCCTTTGTGGGACCAACCACGTTCTCCGTCAGGGTTAGGAGCAGGAGGTCTCCGCACGTGGTCGTTAGTTGCCGTGTATGCGGTCATGTCAGGAGATACTTGATAAAAAAGTGAGGGGTGTTTAGGTTTTCCTTCCAGACGCTCGGCTTATTAATATTGTTGGGCTGTATGCGCCGATGAACAGTGTGGTCAGAACAACTGCGGAGCTTGCGACGGCCATCATCAACGGGTGGTAGAGGGTGAGGGCGGCAGCAAACAGGCATAGAGCACCCACCAGCATCAGCAGCACGTGTCTAACCCTAATCCCCGTCCTGACTTTCAGAAACATCCGCACAGCCATTAGCGGAATCGATAGATAGACAACCCCCAACAGGAATGAAGCCGTCAAGCCGGCGACTAAAACCGCAAGCTCTGGGTTGACAGGCGTCAAGGGAGTTGCCGCGGCCTGAGATAGATGAAGAACTCCGAGCAGCGGGTATATGGAGTACTTGATCATCGTCCTGAAGCCTTGGTTGGCGTACTCGGCTTCAGCCACGGCAGGGCTCCACGAGTAATAGAAGGCGTTGAACACGTCCATGAATGTTTTCCCGGAGAAGGTCTGCAGGACAAACCCGTCCCTGAACTGCCTGAGCATTTTGACAGATGGGTCGAGCTCGGACCCAAAAGCTGCGGTGGCTATCAGACATCTGGAAGTCAATCCTCCCTGCGCGGTCACGGTCTGAACGATTACAGTAGGCTGGATCTGCGTGACTGTGTTGGTTAGGGTTTGAGTGGTTGTCTCGACTCTAGTTGTAGGGGACTGAACAGTCTGAGTTATTGTTGTGGGCAGGGTCTCAACTCTAGTGACGGCTGTGGTCTGCGTCACTGTGGCGGTTGTTCCCATGGCTATAGTTGTTGTCGCGGTAGTTGTCTGAGTCGTGGTGGAGGTCTGTCTAACCGTCGTGGTTGAAGTTGTGGTGGAAACTGATCCAACCCTAGCGGTAATCCAAATTCTTGACCAAGCAACCCAGTCTTGGGCGGAAGTTTCACCGGCCATGGCAATCAGGGCTATCTCATACGCGTTCCCACGTGTCTCGGGGGGAAGGTCGACAGTGAACTCCCTCACACCGTCCGAATAAGCTATTTCTTGGTTGAGCAACGGTATTAATGTCGGCGGGCTGGACCCCGGGACGACGAGGTTTATCTGCACAGTGGCTCTTCCAGCTCCAGCTCCTTGGCGAAAGCCTACGAGTACTCTCAGCTTCGCACCGCTGGCCGGAACATAGACCGGGTCGTGATACCAGCCTTGGATATAGCCGTTGTCAACCCATTTGGGATGAGTCTCAAGAACCCAGCTGTGGACATTCCCGTCGTTGAGAACGTCGTTGAGGTGGTATCGAGCACCGCCTACCGGGCTCATGTCTCCGAACGTTATTTCAGCGTAGTCGGCGCAGGTGGGGAGTGTGCAGGTTGCCCACACGGTCCTTGGGTCGTTGGCTCTCGAAATTAGGTTGTATATGGCTATCTCCTCCTGCGAAAAGACAACGGGTAGAGCAGCGGCTAATGCAATTAAGCATGAAGCCGCGATAGCTATACACTTCATAACGATTGGCAGCCCAACAAATAGTATAAAAATGTTTCGACTGCTGCCGCCGTCCCCCAACCGCTCTCATCGTGTGGAGCCAGTCAGTCTCCTCTGAAACGCCGGTCATGATAATATCCCGGCCAACGACGTGATTAAACCATCTAAAAGCATCCTAAAATACGGATTGATGAGTCGTTATCCAGCTTGACTGACGTCGTTCGAATGGTTGAGCCTGAAAAACTTATCCAGAGAGTAGCGTCTTATCTGAAGAACAATCAAGCGGTTAAGCCGCCCCTGTGGGCCATGTTCGCCAAAACATCGGTGGCGAGGACAGAGCCGCCGCGCAGCTCCGACTGGTGGTTTGTCAGAGCCGCGTCCATGCTGAGAAAGCTCTACGTCAAAGGCCCCCTCGGCGTGTCACGGATGAGGAAGTTCTACGGAGGTAGACACCGTGTGGGTATGATGCCTCCGAGGTTTGCGCGCGGCGGAGGCGCGGCTGTGAGGAAGATCATGCAGCAGCTGGAGAAGGCTGGGCTTGTCTCAACCGTTCCGAGAAAGGGGAGGATGCTCACTCCGGCGGGGGTTAAGCTGCTGGAGCAGGCTGCTCGAAGCCTACTGTCGAAGAAGTGATTAGGAAAGATACCTGAGGATGAGGTATATGGCTAGCAGGGCTATGATTAGTAGAGGAGAGGTACCTATGTACAGGCCGTCGAACCTCCATCCAATCAGTAGGAGAGGATGTATCTTCTCCACGTCAGCCAGATACCTTGCCACGAACGGCAGCACCAGCAGGGCAAAGCCCAGCAAGATGAGCGTCAAACCCAGCAACGTAGACCAGCCTGTAAAAACATCATGCTGCATTCTCATCCCCCTCTGTGTCTGTTGAGTATGGAGATAACCTCCTCGTCGCTCAGCTGCTCAAACCTGTCGTAGAACTGGCCTATTGCGAAGAAGTCGGTAGGCGTCTCCAAGCACACGACTTCGTCGGCTATTCTCTTGAGCTTTTCAACGCTTTCCGGCGGAGCGACCGGTATGGCGACCACGATCCTCTCAGCCCCCTTGCTCCGAGCCATGTGCACCGCGGCCTTCATCGTCAAGCCTGTCGCAAGCCCGTCGTCCACCAGCACAACAGTACGCCCCCTGAGGTCCAGCATCGGCCTCCCCATCCTATACACCTCAGCCCTCCTCCTCGCCTCCCTATTCTCCTCAGAAGCCGTCTGCCTGATGTATTCCTCTGAAGCACCGACTATCCGTGCTATCTCTTCGTCGATAAAGATCGTTCCATCCTCCGCAACAGCCCCAACCGCCAGCTCCGGCTGGCTGGGAGCACCAATCTTCCGCGAGATCACGACGTCTAGCGGGCAGTTGAGCTGTTTCGCCACCTCGAAACCCACCACCACACCTCCCCTAGGTATGGCCAGAACAACGCATTCACCCTGAACACGCTTCCCCAAGTGTTTAGCCAGCCGGCGGCCTGCATCAGCACGGTCGTAGAACAGCAACCCGTCAATAATAACGGGCGGATGTTTTTAGAGGTTTCGCCACAGCAGGCTGAAGAACCAAACCGTCAAAGCCATGAAGACGGCGGCGAGCGAGAATGCGTTGCTCCCCGTGTACAGCAGCGCGGGGAGGCTGCCGCTGTAGCCTTCAAGCTCGACCGAGTAAGGCTTCCCGGTCACGGGGTTTATCATCCTCTCAACGGGAGCGTACGCGTCGGTCAGCAAGGGGTATTCATCGAGGGGCGGGACCACCGTCCAGAGGCTGGTTTTGACTCTTTCAGCCAGCCATCCATCCCTAACACGTTTCACGGCGTCTTCTAGGCTGCATGATGAAGAAACGCAGGCGACGAGGATGAGGTTTTGAACAGTTCCGCTCGAGTATTCCGAGGCCTTGAAGACATAAAGCCTCTCAAAAACCATCCCAACAGTCTTGTAAGCCGCCCAGAATATTTCAGAGGTGTCTCCCGTAAGGGATGCTATCAGGTTTACGACAAGCACGCCGTCGCTCGACATCCTTCTCTTCACCAGCTCGTAGAACTCAAGCGTCATCAAGTGGAAAGGGACATAGGTCTTTGCGTAGGCGTCGAGCACAACGACGTCGTAAACTGTTTCAACCCTCTGGAGGAACATCCGGCCGTCGTCGACGAAGATTCTGAGCCTATCGGTTTCAGGGACCATGAAAAACTTTTTCGCAGCCTCTACAACGTCTGGGTCAAGCTCAACCACATCGACCTTGATTTGTGAATAGGTTTTGATGAAGTATTTAGGCCCTGAAAAACCACCGCCTCCGACGAACAACACCCTTGAAGCGTTTGGGTTGAGCGCTGGGCCGAGCTCGAAGAACCGGGTGTATGCGAACACGAGCCTGTAAGGGTCGTTGACCGAGGTTGCGCTGTGGGGCAGGCCGTTCAAGTACATCGTCAGGATTTCATCCTGCCTCACGACCGCCATGCTGTTGTAGAGGGTTTCCTTGACGTAGATTACTTCTCCGCCCGTCGACGTGATTGATTGGACGACGAATCCCGCAGGCGTGAAGACCGTCAGGAAGAGAGCGACGGTGATGGCTTTGGATGATTTCGAAAGATGGAGGGCTGAAACAGCCATGAGCGAAGCCCCTCCGGCGAGAATCACAGTCCTCACATCTAGGTTCGGAAGAAGCACGAACACCGTGAGAAAAGTACCGGCTATGCTTCCAGCGGTCGACAAAGAGTAGACGTCGCCCGCCGAAGACCCGACTCTGCTGCGCGCAGACGACAGAAGCTTCACGGCGTAGGGCGAAACCATTCCAAGCGGGATGTTTGGAGGCGCGAGCAGAATCGTTGTAGCCAGCAGGGGCCCGGCTCTTTCATCCAGCCCTGCCGACGCAACAACCTCCAGCACCATGGGGGAGAGAAAGGGGATGGAGAACGTCAGAAGACCACCGGTGAAGACGATGGCCTCGAGAGTTTTTATGCTGGAGACCCTGTCAGCCAGCCGGCCGCCCAGCCAGTAGCCCACCGACAGAGCCGTGAGGACGACGCCGATCAAACTGCCCCAAACGAAGATGGTGTTTCCGAATATGGGGGCTAGAAGCCTGCTGGAGGCGAGCTCTATGCACATCACGACAGCTCCAGAAAGAACCACGAGAACCGCCAAGCTAAGGTTTATCAACCTGTGTCGAGGACCGGCGGGGACATAATTAACGTTTATCAACAACCCGAGCATTCATCGACGCCAGAGATGGGAGAGCCATACCTCGACTCCAAAACGTTCTACCAGTGCGTTAAATGCGGGAAGGAGTTTGAGAAGGAGAGGCTTACTAAGCACGCCGAGTCCCAGTGTCCTTTCTGCGGCTACCACGTCATACGCAAGGCTAAATCGCCGACAGCCAAGCTCATCAAAACATCTGAGCTCGGGAAAGACAGCACGCTGGCATTCTTCGAGCGTTGAAACAATACACTGGCATCTGTTCCTCGCATACATGGATAGTCTGCCTGAACTGCTCGGGGTTAAAGGGTAAAAACGGCCTTCTCAGCAGTCCGCTGGAATGCTTAGCCCGGAGGCTGCCGCCTATCTCTGGCCCCTAACTCTCCTAGGCTTGTCTATCGTGTCGAGGGTTTTCCTAGGCCCTTTATCCGACCTGTTCTCACCGAGGCTGGGAGGGTTCGTGAGGCTGGGCGGGGTTTTCTCCTTCATCGCAGGGCTGGGTCTCCTCGTGTTCGAGGCCTACAAGCTTGACCAAGCCCTAGGCCTGCTGCTGACGGCGTCAATCTGCGTCCTACTGGCAGCGGGCTACAAGCCTCTAAAACTGGTTGTCGTCGGCGACGCGTTGAAGGCCGGCGGAGTTCTGAGGGAAGGAGACTACATAGTCCTCGGAAAGCAGACGGCTAGAGTTTCAGAGGTTGGTGCGACGCACACAGTCCTGACAACCTCGGACCTGAGGAAGGTCCTCGTACCCAACGACGTTTTCCTCGCCGAGAAGCATGTCAATATGACGAGGTCTGGCGCAGGAGTCCTGACTGTGAGGATAAAGGTCAACGGAAGGCAGATAAGCATGGCTGATGCAAAGCTAGTGCTGTTAAAAACGGGAACGGATTTGGCGAAGGGTGAGATGGCTCCCAACAGAGCTGCTGAGGTACGTGTCGAGAAGATTGACGGCGACTATGTGACGCTGCGTCTCACTCTCTATCTGATGAATCCAGCTAAAGCCGAGGCGCTTGCCTCACACATCATGGAGCGTGTATACGTCAAGCTTGCGGAGGTAGCTACAGAGGCCATGACCTAATCGATTAACCGGAAAATGTTGTCAAGAAAGTATTGGACGAACTGAGCCTCGACCATCCGGAGAAAGCAACCACGACGCAGCTTCTCGCGACGCCTAGAACAGCATCGGAGCCTTTGACCGAGAAGACAAGATACCAGATAAGTATGGAGAGTGTCTGGCTCACGGGAAACCTGTAGATATCAGCGACCAGCCATAGAGTGAGACCTTGTCCAATCCCGGGATGTCAAGGCTGTAGAAAGCTTTCAGCAAACCGTCTGTCGCCAAGAACCTTCGTTATTGCTTCTACGAGGGGTTGTGTGCTACCGCCTACATCGGTTGCAGCCACAGGGGTTTGACAGGCCATGGCTTTAAGCACAACAGTGCTAAAGCCCTTCCACGAGCGGTGGAAGGACAAGCAGCGATGTATCCGGGGCCCTTTCCGTTGCTAACCTCGCCTGTGAAGAGAACGTTCTCCAATCCTTCTTAAGCCTGTAAAAATCAGCCCCGCCCCCCACTGTCGCGAAGTTGGCTTCGCGCAGCTGACACGTCGCTGCCAAACCCTAATCCCTTAACTTTGCTGATAAAGCCTCCCAAGCTTAGCCGTCAACCTCTCAATCTCAACGCCAAGATCACTACGATAACCACTACGATGACCGCAGCTATCGGTATCAGGATGTCTAAGGCGGGTGCTTGAGCTGGCTGTGTAATGGTTTGAAAGGTTGTCTGAGGCTGTGTAGCAACGCCTGTCGTAGGCGTCGGTGTTGTTGTAGCCGGCGACGTGGTCTGCTGAAGGGTTATGACGGTTGTGATGGTCTCGGTTCTCGTAGTCCCCGGAACGACCTCAGTCTTTTTTAACGTAGTAGGGCTGACAACTTCAGTCGTGGTGAAAAACGTGCCTGGAAAAGTTATTGAACGTCTTTCAGTAGTTCCTTTAACTGTGCTAACTCCTGTCGTCGTCAATGTGATTGTCGGATACACTCCTGTCAGGGTGAATGTTGTTCCGGTGAAGGTTGTGGAAAACCCGCCAACCGCCACCACTACAGTGGCTGGAACAGTTTGAAGGACGTAGGACAATATATCAGTGATGGTGATGATGCTGCAGATTTCCCGGATTTGGCCGTAGACGGGCATCGTCATGGTGAAACCGCCGACGACCACAGGCATGTTTTCAATCCCTGTTCGGGTTGCTGTTGACCCGCCTTGAACCCGTGTCACGGTGGTCGCATAGCTTTGCTGGGTGAAAACAGTGGTGAACGTGATTCCGGGTATAGATATTGTTGTCCCGGGAATTGTTATCACTGACGGTGGGGCTTGGGCCGTGAAAGTGTATGTGCAGACTTGGTCGGGCTGCCTCACCTCAATCACCAAGACGTAGCCGGGAACCTGCACGGTGGCTATGATTGTCGTGCCGGAGATTGTCGTCTCCGTGGTGTAGGTGGTTGGCTGAACCGTTATCACACGGGTGGTGGTTGTGGTGATGGTGGTTTGACCATGAACATACCCTATTACACCAATCAGAACGAGGGCGATGATACCAAATACTTTAAGCCTGTCAGAATACAGCCGCATACCAAGGAAAATCTACGGAAGCACCATATAGAGATTTATTTTCATGACGAGGTCTGGCGCAGAAGTCCTGACTGTGAGGATGAAGGTCAACGGCAGGCAGATGAGCATGGCCGACGCCAAGCTCGTGTTGATGAAGACAGCACTGAATTAGCCAAGGGCGAGATGGCGCCCGACAGCCGATGTATGTGTGGAGAAGATTGAAGGAGGCTTTGCGACGTTGAAGCCTACCATCTACCTGTTGAGCCCGGCCGTAGCCGGGTTGCTCGCATCACACATCATGGAGAGGGTTTACCTGAAGCTGGCGGGGGTCGCATAGGAGGCGGTAATCTAGTCCAGAAGCGGGAACACGTTGTCCAGAATGTACTGAATGAACTGGCCCTCAGACATGCGGGAGAAAGACACGACGACCCCGTTCCTAGTCGCCCCTAGTACGGCGTTGGCTCCCTTGACGGAGAAGACGAGGTACCATATCTTGCCATGAGCCAGATACTCTTCATACTTCCCCGTGGATATCAGGGATTTGCCGTACAGGGCGACTTTGTCTACTCCCGGGTAGTCGAGGTTGTCGAAGAAGATGACCTTGGTCGCTTCGGGGTTGGCCTCGTGGTGTCTTTGAAGGTTTTCCGGCGGTATCCGGGCCTCCACTATGCTTCTGTAGTTGAGAAAGAGGTGATGCGACAGGAAGCTGGCCACGTAGTTGGCGAAGTGCTTGTTCTGCACAACCGTGAGATAGGTCTTGTTGTTCCTTTTCTGGAAGAAGATCGTCGCCTTCACGGTTGCAACCATAGGCGTCAGGCCCTCCCTCCGGTTGACATAGATTACCTTGTCCTTGGAAAACGTGCAGTAGAGAGCATCGTTCTTAAGGTCAAGGTCCGTCAAATCCGTGACGAGCTCAAACTCCTTGTCGCCATGTTTCTGCGTCTCCGAGACCCTGAAGTCCTTCAGCTTCTCAGCTATCTCCATGAGGGAGGCTTGCTGTTTGAGCTCGAAGATTTTAGCAGACAAGACCAAGTCCTAATCATCCTCTTAGTCGTTGCTCGATGTAGGTTTTAAGATTAAACTTGGGCTTGAACCCGAGATGCTTGAACGCCTTCGAAAGGTCGGCTACGCTTTGCTTGATGTCGGCTGGCCTTGCGGGCAGGTGTACGACCTCTATCTTCCGGAATGGTATCGATGCTTGGATGAGTTGGGCTAGCTCGGCCACTGATACGCCCTGCCCCGAACCGATGTTGAAGACTCGATAACCGTCGGCAGCGTTAACGACGGCCCTGAGAACCGCCTCAGCAACATCGTCGACGTGGATGAAGTCCCGGACCTGTCTTCCGTCTCCGAAGACTTTCAAACAGCCTGTGGAGAGGGCGTCTGCGATGAACTGGTCGACCACTCCGTAAACTCCCCTGCCGGGTCTTACTCTCCCGTACACGTTGAATATCCTGAGCACCGTGGTGCAGACATTCTCCTCCTCGCTCAAGCATCTCAGCATCTCCTCGGCGACCAGCTTAGTGTTTCCATAGACGGAGACTGGGTTGGTTGGGCTGGTCTCGGTTAGGAGGTCTCCCCCGCCGTATACTGCGGCTGAGGAGCTGAAGACAATCCTCTCGACGCCCGCCCTTAAGCAGGCTCTAGCCACGTTCTCCACACCCTTGACGTTGACCTCGAAAGCCCGCTTGACGTCTCTCTCGCATGCTGGAACGGATGAAACCGCAGCCAGATGCACCACGGCATCGGCGCCTTTCACAAACTTCTCCAACCCTTCCTCGACACTTACGTCGTGCACAAAGACCCTGAGCCTCGGATGAGCCGGCAAGCTCTCCGGCTCGCCGGTCGAGAAGTCGTCAACCACGTCAACGCTGTAGCCTTGCTCGAGAAACTTGACGACAACTCTTGACCCGATGAAACCCGCTCCGCCGGTGATCACAACCCTACTCAAGGCCGTACACCTTCAGGTATTTGGGGAGGACGACGTCCCATGAGTAGTTTTCCAAGAAATGCCGGTATGCGTTTTCGGCGATCCTGCGGGCTAGCGGCCTGTCGTTGAGGATGGTTGAAACCGCTTCCGTGAGGTCTTCGACGTCCTTAGGGTTGACAAGCAGGCCAGTCCGGCCGTCCTGAATGAGCTCCACGTTCCCCCCGACCTTGCTGGCTACGACGGGGGTCTTCAGAGCCATGGCTTCCAGCACTACTGTGCTCAAACCTTCCATCAAAGAGGGGAGGACGAGCACGTCCGAGCCCTTTATGTATTTTAAAGCATTTTTCCGAGAAACTCCACCGGTGAAGACGATGTTCTTAACGTCTTTCGCCTTCTGCCTGAGCCTTCCAGCTTCAGGCCCATCCCCCACCACTAGGAACGTAGCTCCTTGAATTCTCCGAGCTAGTTCTACCACTGCCTCGACGTTCTTCTCCCTCGAGAGACGGCCCACGTAGACTGCTTGAACCGCGCCAACCCTAAAAGCCTCCAACTCATCCCCTGCAACGTCGACGGCGTTGGGCACGTAAACCACTTCGAGCCCGAGCTTCCTGTAAGCCTCAGCCACTTGACGTGAGACGGTCGTCGAGACGTCAGCCCACCTGACAGACACTCTCTCAGCAAGCGATGCCGCCGCCCCCAGCAAGCCTCCGTGCAGCAGACCCACCTGCTCAGCGTAAACGCCGTGGAGGGTGAGGACCCGGCGACCAGCATCCGAGAACCTCATAGCCGGGGCGGCTGGGATGTTGTGGGCGTGGACAACCCTCGCCCGCATCGAGAAAGACCGTAAGGTCGACGAAACCATGAACGAAGGGTTCCTGAGGCCCTTGACCCTCACTATGGGCGTGTTCTCGGACGACACTGTGCAGACCCGGTAGCCTCTACGGGCCAAGCGGATTGCCAACCCCTCGACATGCTGCGCTATCCCTCCCATGCCGCGGCTGGTCGGCGACACCAGAACAACGTCGAACACTTCCCTCAAGCCTTTGATAAGCCCGCGTCTTAATCTTTAAATCTGCGCAGAGCCCCGAGAGCCTAGGTGATAGATTTCTGGGCAAGGTGAGGACGCGTAAGATAAAGACGCTGGCTAGGGAGATTATGGAGAAGAACTCCGACAAGATAACGATAAGCTTCGAGGAGAACAAGAAGCTGGTGAGGAGCGTTCTGGAGGGGAGGTATTCGAAGAAGCTGTCGAACAGGATAGCGGGGTACCTCGTGGCTTTGAAGAAGCTTGAAATGAAGAAGGCGAAAGCCGCTGCGGATGCCGCGGCCTTGGCCGAGACATCACCACCGGAGTCTCAGAGCTAGCATCGAGCGGGCGGGATGTCGCAGGCTAGAGGCAGGACTCTTCAGTCAAGGGCTGGAGTGGCTGTGTCGCGGGAGTGATAGGTCTCCGTCATGGACGACTTATAGTTTAAAGCAGTCTATGACGACAGATACGAGGGATGGGTGTTAGGCTGGGAGACATCATCCCCGATGCGGCGGTCGAGAAGACTTCGCTGAAGGGGCTGTCCGGTAAAACGATAGCTCTCGACGCCTACAACATCCTCTACCAGTTCATCGCAACCATCCGAGGACCGGACGGCAGGGCGTTGATGGACAGGCGTGGAAGAGTGACAAGCCACCTCAGCGGCTTGTTCTTCAGGACGTTGAACTTTTTGCAGGAAAACGTCAAGCCTGTCTACGTCTTCGACGGAAGGCCGCCGGAGATGAAGAGGATGACCGTCGAGAAGAGAGCTGAGGCTAGGAGGACAGCTGGACAGCTCTACGAGGAGGCTTTGGAAGCGGGCGACATGGAGGCGGCTAGGCGCTATGCTCAGCGGGCGGCCAGCCTCGAGAGATACATGGTTGAAAGCGCGGTGGACCTACTGAGAGCTATGGGGGTTCCCTACGTCATGGCTCCGGCGGAGGGCGAGGCTCAGGCAGCTTTCATGGCTGCCAAGGGGGTTGTCTACGCCTCAGGCTCCCAGGACATGGACTCGCTGCTGTTCGGCTCTCCGAGGCTGGTGAGAAACCTGTCGGTCGTTGGGCGAAGAAAGCTACCCCGAAGAAACGAGTACGTCGAGGTCGAGCCCGAGATAATCCATCTGGACAAGCTTCTCACCAGCCTCGGCATCAGCAGAGACCAGCTCATCGACATCGGGCTTCTAGTCGGCACAGACTACTCGCCTCCGGTCAAAGGAGTCGGCCCTAAAACAGCCCTTAAAATCATCAAGGAGCACGGCTCCCTCGAGAAAGCTTTGGAGGCTGGCGCTGTGATGGTTGACTTTGACCACGCTGCTGTAAAAAAGCTTTTCCAACAACCCTCGGTCACGGAGGATTACAGGATCGAGTTCCGTGAAATCTCCGAGGACGGTGTGATAAGCCTTCTAGTCGATGAGTTTGATTTTTCGAAGGAAAGGGTGAGAAAGGCTCTGGAGGAGCTTAGACAATCAAAAGCCAAGAAGTCGACCAGCTTAGACGAGTTTTTCAGCTGACGTTCTCGACAAGCTCGACGACCTTCCTCTCCTCGTCGAGGCTGGAAACCCGCACCTTGCCGTGGATCTCGAGCTTCATCAAAGCCTGCAGAACCTCCTGAAGAGACGTCTTCGGCTCCTGCCTCTTCAAGTCGTCGTAAAGGCTCTGCAGCATCGCCTTCCCACCGGCTTTTCTCAGAACCTCTAAAATCCTCGCATGGCTTATCAATCGCTTCATCCAATCATCATCAAGGGTTTCTCAGAGGACCTAAGGATGTCGCCGATCCTCTCATACTCTCTCATCATCTGCGGTGAGATGCTCGGCTTGACGGAGAGCAGCGCTTCCTCAAAATCCCTTCTGTAAACCTTTTCAGTATCCTTGTCGCGCCGCAGAGCTGCTAGGGCGGCTTCCCTGCAGAGGGACTCGATATCGGCTCCGGAGAAGCCTTCGCACCGGCTGGCCAGCATCTCGATGTTGACGTCGTCGGCTAGAGGCATCTTCCTCGTGTAGATGTAGAATATCTCGGCCCTCGCCTTCTCGTCGGGCGGCGGGATGAGCAGCAGCCTGTCAAACCTGCCCGGCCTCAGCAGGGCTGGGTCGAGCAGGTCTGGTCTGTTAGTGGCGCCTATCACGACTATGTCGTTAAGCTCCTCGATGCCGTCGATCTCGGCCAAAAGCTGGCTCGCTACTCTGTTGGCCACGCCGGAGCTATCCTCCATCACGTCCTTCCGGGGAGCTATCGCCTCTATCTCGTCAAAGAAAACCACCGCCGGAGCAGCCTGCCTAGCCTTCCTGAAGATCTCCCTAATCGCCTTCTCAGACTCGCCCACCCATTTGGAGAATATTTCAGGCCCCTTGACCGTTATGAAGTTAGCCTCGCTCTCTGTGGCGATGGCTTTGGCCAGCAGGGTTTTGCCGCAGCCCGGAGGACCGTAGAGAAGAACTCCGCGGGGAGGCTTGATGCCGAGCTTCTCAAACTTCTCCGGATACTTCAACGGCCATTCAATCATCTCGATGAGCTTCTGCTTCACCGTCTCCAAACCACCTATGTCCTCCCACCTGACCGTCGGAGTCTCCACCTCAACCTCCCTCAAAGCACTGGGCGTGATCTCCTTGTAGGCGTCTATGAAGTCCTTCATCGTCACCTCTAGGTTGCTGAGTATCTCGGGAGATATTCTCTCACCCGAGAAGTCTATGCTTGGAAGGATCCGCCTGATGGCTTTCATGGCTGCTTCACGGCAGAGGGCGGCTAGGTCTGCGCCCGTGTATCCACGGGTCATCTCGCCGAGCTTCTCGACTGATATGTCCTTGGCTAGGGGCATTCCGCGGGTGTGAATCGTAAGAATCTCCACACGGCCTTTCTTGTCGGGTATGCCTATCTCTATCTCTCTGTCGAACCTTCCAGGCCTCCTAAGAGCCGGGTCGAGCGCGTTGGGTCTGTTGGTGGCTCCTATGACTATTACCGACCCTCTTCCCTCCAGCCCGTCCATCAAGGCGAGCAGCTGGGCGACGACTCGTTTCTCAACCTCTCCAGTCACCTCGCTGCGCTTCGGAGCTATTGCGTCTATTTCGTCGATGAATATTATGCTGGGAGCCTCCTCCTCAGCTTTCCTGAAGATGTCTCTGAGCCGGGCCTCGGTCTCTCCGTAGTATTTGTTCATTATCTCTGGGCCGTTGATGAGTATGAAGTTGGCCTCGGCCTCCGTTGCCACAGCCTTGGCCAGCAGGGTTTTGCCGCAGCCCGGAGGACCGTAGAGGAGAACGCCTTTCGGCGGGTCTATGCCAAGCTTCTGGAAAAGCTCGGGGAAACGCAGCGGCAGCTCGATCATCTCCCTCACCCTCTGGATCTGCTCCTGCAGCCCGCCTATGTCTTCGTAAGTGATGCTCGTCCTCAGAGCCTTCTCCTGCATCGCTCTGCTCTGAATTATGAGCTTTGTCTTCGGGGTGATCTTCGCTATTCCCGAAGGCCTGAGCTGCACGACTACGAACGTGAAGAGGTTTCCGAAGAAGAGGACGGGGATGATGTTGCGGTGGACGACTGGATACTCTATAAGCCGGCTCTTCACCAGCTTGGTGAAGTTTTCGTCGGCCTTGATGGATGTGTTGTAGGGAGCTAGCACTACGACCTGCGCCTCCTTGACGTTCGCCTTCCGAACTATCACGTAGTCGTTGAGCGACACCCCGGCGTTGTTCCTTATGTGGCCGTCTATACGAATAGTATCCTTCTCTCTTTCATCTTCGACGTATCCGAGCCAGACCGTCGCCGCGGTAAGCTTCTTCCCTCTTATCTCGATAATATCGCCTGTGGAAAGCCCTGACTCAGCTCCCACGTTGCGGTCTATACGAGCGATGCCGTAGCCGACATCGCGCTGCTTTGCTTCTGCAACCCGAAGCCGCAGCTCTTTAACACTCATCTAGAGGAAAAACATTCAGACGTATAATTTAAATGATAACGGTCCACAAACCACATTCCACCCGTTAAAAAAGCCATTTAAAGAACATGCTGCATCCAAGCTCCTCTTTCCCGTCCTTCGGTCGGATGATGCGAAGTTTTTAACGCCTATTGCGGCGTAGCCGTCGCCGATTTCCCGTCAAACACGGCCTCGAGTGGGAATAAAAATTCACTTGGTTTTCACATCCACCAGCAGCCTGAGGTTCATGAAGCCCGTCGAGAGTTTGTCATGCCGGTCGACGACCGCCATGCGGTGGTTAGGAAGGGTTCGACGGAGTTCCACGGCTGTGGCTCGCCCGCCGAACCAGCCTCAAAACAGCTGCTTCCAACCTCATACTCGGCCCTCATCTCTAATAGCTTAAATATTGTCGTGGTGTTTGTGGCGTTGAATTTGCTGGACGTGGAGACTGTTCGATGGGACGACAGACGTCGTGAAGTTGTTCTGCTTGACCAACGTGTTTTACCCAACCGTGTAAGGTTCGTGCGCTGCAGAACCGTCAGCCAAGTCGCTGAATCGATTAAAAACATGACCGTGAGAGGCGCTCCAGCCATCGGCGTTGCCGCGGCTTTTGGGATGGCGGTGGCGGCTCTGAGGTCGCAGGCCAGGACACGTGATGCTTTGTTGAAGGACCTTGAAAAAGCACGACAGCTTCTTGCGTCAACACGGCCGACAGCCGTCAACCTGTTCTGGGCCCTAGACCGGATGATGGTCAAGGCACAAACCAGCGGCGGCAATCCCGATACAATCACCGACGAGCTATTGCGGGAAGCCAAGAGAATACTCGACGAAGACGTCCAGATGAACAAAAGAATAGGCAGGTATGGTTCAGACTTGATTGAAGACGGTGCGAGAGTCCTGACTCATTGTAATGCTGGTGCTCTCGCGACCGCCGGCTACGGTACTGCTTTGGGCGTTGTTAGGTCTGCTTTTGAGCAGGGCAAGAAGGTGATGGTTTACGCCAGCGAGACGAGGCCACGGCTTCAGGGAGCGAAGCTGACTGCCTTCGAGCTGAAGATGTTGGGCATTCCAGTCGTGGTAGTCCCCGACACGGCTGTCGCGTTCTTGATGTCGAAGAAGATGATTGACTGCGTGGTGGTAGGCGCAGACAGAGTTCTGGCTAAAACCGGCCATGTGATAAACAAGATAGGCACCCTCTCAGCCGCCGTAAACGCCAAACACTTCAACATACCGTTCTACGTCGCGGCACCCCTCTCAACGGTCGACCTATACAAGTCTGTCGACGAGGTAGTCATCGAGGAACGGTCCGAGGACGAGGTACACTACGTGGGAAGAACAAGGATTACTCCCGTAGGGGTTAAAGCTCTGAACTACGCCTTCGACATCACGCCGCCCGAGCTCGTCACGGCCGTGATAACTGAAAGAGGTGTTTTCAAGCCTGACGAGCTGGAGAAGTTTCTAACCGGCTAGTCCCGCGAACAGCTCTATCAAGAGTATGAACAGGACCGCCGCAAAGCCGATGCTTACCATCCTTATCCCCGACTTGAGTACGTCTGTCTTCGAAAACCTGCCCATCATCAACCCCAGCGTGAAGAGCAGTCCAAGACCTATCAGGGTTGAGATGTGTGGGGCGATGGGCCTGAGGTCTCCGTAGTAGATGCTGGCTATGTAGGGTGAGAGGACTGTGAGGGATAGTATGAAGGTTGAGAGTCCTCCTACCAGCGATGCGACAACTGTTCCAACGGTTCCAGCTCTGCCGATAACCGTGTCGCTGACATCCCTCAGCAACGAGGCTTGAAGATCCTTGATAAGCCGCTTCGTCTCGGCGCTCTCGGTCAAGTAGATGCCTGAAACGCCTGAAACCAGCATGGCAACCGACATTCCAAGGCCTGCGAACACGACGGTCGTAGCCTGCGTCGAAGGGGCCAGCGAAGCACCCAGCGTGAGGCCTACCATAGCCAGAATTCCGTCGAAAGAGTTGCTGAAGAAATACCTCCTAACAGCCCCGCTCTTACCCGAATAAGACAGCACGAGGCCCAGCCTTTTCCTAAAATTCTTTAACGACGTCCACAACATCTCAGCCTACGGCAGCATAGGATTGTGATAGGCAGCTTAAAAAGAATCCCGCGCAACACATATAAGCATCATGCAGAGGATAAGGCTTCACATATTCACGGTCGTGGCCCTCGCCGTAGGCCTCTACCTGACGGTCTACGCCTTCTCGCAACTGGGTTTGCTGCCTGCCAACGCTGAACGCATGGTCTACGTATTGATCGTTGTCTTCGCCGGAGTTTCCATCGTCAGGTTGATAAGCTCCTACACAGTGAGAACTTTCAAGCCTCTCGTTGGACAGCAGGCCATAGGAGTCTCGCTGACGATCCAGCTGCTGGGATACATCGCGGTAGCCGCCTTCGTGCTGGGCTCCCTCGGAGTGCCGCCTGAGACAGCGCTGGCGGGAGGCACTTTGACAGGGCTCGTCATAGGCCTTGCAGGCCAGACAACTCTGTCCAACATAATCGCTGGAATAATCATTCTCGTGTCGAGGCCTTTCAAGATAGGAGACCGAGTGGGCGTCATCACCAGCTCCATCCCCTACCAGTGGGCCTTCCTCCCCGGCTACAAGTTCTTCTCCAGAGACTACGTCGTCCCAGCCTATACAGGCGTTGTCGAGAACATGAGCCTCATGTACACGACTCTGGTGACAGACGACGGGCTGGTTGTCAAGATACCCAACAACTTGATCCTAGCCAACTCAGCGATCGCCAACTACTCCGAGGTTAGCGAGAGAGTGCGGAAGCTTCGGTACGAGTTTCCGCTGGACTTCAGCCCGGCGGAGGTTGTCGCCAAGGTTAGGAGCCAGCTGGCCGCGTTCCGAGAGGTGAAGGAAGTCTACCTCGAGGAACAGAGCGACAAAACCCACTACATAGTGGCCGTCGTCTTCGACGCTCCGCCTGACACATGGAGGGATGTGAAGTCTAGGATTTTGACAGCCGTCATCGAGGTTCACCGCGCTATGAGGGCTTCGAGCATCCAGAACAGTTTATAAATAGCATCGACGCAGGCTGCAGCGGTATGAAGGCTAGGAACTACAGGAGGCCCGAGGGCATGACATACGCTAGGAACGAGTACATCCACGGCCCTCCGCCGTCCAAGATAACAAAGTACACCGCAGGCGTTTACCGAAACGACTACACCCACGAGCTTCTCCTAGTTCCCGAGACAGACCTGCAGATAAGAGACGTGGCCATCGAGTCGGCTAGGATAGCCGTCAACAAGGTCTTGACCGAGAAGCTCAACGACAAGTTTTACCTTGAGGTCAAGGCTCACCCCCACCACGTGCTGCGTGAGAACAAGATGATCTTCGGAGCTCACGCCGACAGGCTTCAGGAAGGAATGCGGCGGGCTTTCGGTAAGCCGATAGGGAGGGCCGCTAGGGTCGAGGCTGGAGAACCTGTTCTCAGGCTGCTTGTTTACGGCGAAGGCTTGGCGGCGGCCCGTGAGGCTCTGGAGCTGGCTGGCAAGAAGCTCCCCAAGAAATACTACATAGTAGAGCATCAGCTGGCTCAGAGTGCCTAGGTTGGAGGATTTCGCCAGAGCACATGTGGACGGTGCGGCTAGAGGAAACCCAGGGCCCGCCGGGTTGGGCGTGGTTTTCGAGGCCGGCGGCAGGGTCGAGAAGTATGGCGAGTATCTCGGCCGTATGACGAACAACCAAGCCGAGTACCATGCCTTGATCAAGGCGCTGGAGATAGCTCTCACCCGAGGCGTGAGACGGCTGGAAGTGTTTACAGACAGCCAGCTCTTGGCCAAACAGGTTAACGAAGAGTATAAGGTTAGGAGTCCCGTGCTCAAGCCTCTACACGCGAAGGTTGTCGACCTAACCTCAAGGCTGGAGATGTTCGAGATAAAATATGTGGGTAGGAGGGAGAACGCCGAGGCCGACAGGCTGGCGAACGAGGCTATAGACCGTGCTATGCGGAGACGGTGATGACGGCCTTCTGCTCAGCCTGCTTCTTTGACGCCTCCCTCATCTTCTTCAGCCACATCTCGTATTCTGCGTCGGACGTGCAGTGGCACATGGCTAAAAAGCTTCATGCTTGAATTTAAGCAGTACGCATGAACGCCTTAATAGCGTGGATGCCTAGTTTAGCCGAGATGGGCAGGTCTTACAGAATCACTGGAGTGAGGAAAGCTATTGCCGACAGGCTGGGCTACAGCCTCCGAAACTCCCTACCGGTTGCGTTGATGACCGACTACGACGCCTCGAGGCTCATAGCCCTGTACAACAACTACAAACAGACACGTGGAAAGGAGAGCCCCAGCATCACCGCGATAATCGTCAAGGCTGTCGGCGACATACTTCCCAAGCACCCGGCCATAAACTCCGTCGTGGAAGGCGACCAAGTCACTGAAGTGGATGAGGTGAACATAGCCGTGGCCGTCGAGACCCCTCGAGGGCTCTACGCTCCCACCATAAGGAACGTTGAAAAAAGGACTTTGTTCGAGGTTGAGGATGAGCTGCGTCGTCTGTCGGCGAGGGCGGTCGAGGGCTCGATAACGATGAACGAGCTTACGGGCCACAGCTTCACCGTCTCGAACCTCGGCCACCTCGACGTGCTTTACTTCACACCGATAATCAACCCACCCGACGCATGCATCCTAGGCGTCGGAGCTGTGAGAAGCGAAGGCACGTATTATAAAGGCCATCTGACGCTGGTCTTCGACCACAGGGTGGTGGACGGAGCTCCTGCGGCGGAGTTTCTGAGGGAAGTCAAGCAGAAGCTGGAGAGCCTCGGCTAGCATGTTTTTATTGCTGAAGTAGGGGTTCGAGGACGTGGTAAGGTACGTTGCGGTGCTCGCCAGCCATAGCGCCCTCGACGTTCTGGACGGAGCCAGAGACGAGGGTTTTAAGACAGCGGCCCTAGCCAAGAAGGGACGTGAAACAGCCTACAGGGAGTTTCCAGTCGTCGACGACCTGCTTGTCCTGGACGACTACGTCGAAATAGCTTCCGAAAAGGTGCAGGAATGGCTGAGAAGCCTTGACTCGGTCTTCGTCCCCAACAGGAGCTTCGCAGTCTACGTGGGCTACGACCTTATCGAGAGAAAGTTCTACGTGCCGGTCTTCGGCAACAAGCGGCTCCTCCGCTGGGAGG
>JAVZZH010000006.1:0-33767 GCA_038885755.1 Candidatus Caldarchaeum sp. | reverse complement strand
AAGGTCAGGAGAAGCTTTGGGAAGGACAGAACAAGCTATGGGAGAACCAGAACAGGCTTTGGGAGGAGGTTAGAAGCTTGAGGGAAGGTCAGGAGAAGCTTTGGGAAGGACAGAACAAGCTATGGGAGAACCAGAACAGGCTTTGGGAGGAGGTTAGAAGCTTGAGGGAAGGTCAGGAGAAGCTTTGGGAAGGACAGAACAAGCTATGGGAGAACCAGAACAGGCTTTGGGAGGAGGTTAGAAGCTTGAGGGAAGGTCAGGAGAAGCTTTGGGAAGGACAGAACAAGCTATGGGAAGGTCAGGAGAAGCTTTGGGAAGGGCAGAGGAGGTTGTGGGAGGAGGTTAGAGATTTGAGGAGGGCTTATGAGAGGTTGGACAGAAGGGTTTCGAGGGGTTTCGCCGAGCTCGGCTCCGCTCTAGGAGTAACCTACGAGATGCACGCCAACGCTTACGTACAGGTCCTCCTTGAAGAGCTGGGGTATCCGGAAGCTAGGGTTGGCAGGGGATATGTTCTCAAGAACGGCGAAGTCCTTGAGATAGACATGTTCTGCGAAGAACCACTGGTAGTTGGAGAGGTGACCAGCAGGCTCAGAGACGAGGAGGAAATGAATAAAGAGATAGCCAAGCTACTGGAGAGGGCTGAAGCAGTGTCGTCAAAACACCGTAAAAAACCATTCATGGTGGTGTTGTCCGTCGGCGTAGCACCTGAAAACCTAGTAGAGAAGCTCAGGACAGAAACCGAGAAACACGGAATCAAGCTAATCTTGGGAAGAGAGATGGAAGAAGCATTAAGCGTCTAGCTCTTCCGCAGTTGGACATACAGCCCCGCGGATGCCAAAACTAGGGCTAACGGTGGAGAGGTGAAGAGCGGAACAACGAGAACAGCGATGGACTGGATTGGAGGGATGCCGCCGAGCAACACGGTTGTAAGGGCTGGAATCTTTTCCGATGGAACAGGATGCTGACCATCATGCCGGCACTTGGCGAAAGTGCTGGGTAGTATGCTAGAGTGCCTAGACAGATTACGATGCCGAGCAGCAGCAGGGAAAAAGCAACCAGTCCACCTCTCACAAAACCTGCTAAAGCAGCAATGATGTCGAGTAATCCGATAAGATAAAGCCGTAGTGCGACATAAGCCACCTCTCTGGGGCTCGTGAGCAGTAAGGTTTCCCGTAGTTTCTAAAACCTTACTAGATTCATCAAAGCAGGTCTGCCTTGTTTGGATAATCCCGTCTAGGGCCTCTGTATAGTTGAATGCTTACGCCATACGCTTTAAGTGGTTTAAACCCGGTTGTGCCGAATTATGGCGTATTAAGCGTTGTTCTGTTCTGTTGTGTGGAAATAAATTTCTGGATGTTTTCCAGTGGGTGTATGGCTGACGCGTTGAATAGAAGGGGTTTTCTAGCTGCTGCGGGTGTCAGGGCTGTCAGCGCGGCGGCTGCAGCGGCTGTTGCCTCCGGCCTAGGCGGTTATCTGACAGGCAGGCTGGAGCCGCGGGAAAACATGACTACGATGCAGCGGACATTGGTCGAAACCGTGACCGAACGGGGTACTGTAACCCTGACAGCGCTGTCGACGAAGACCGTTACGTCGGTTTCGCCTCAAACCCATACGTCAACCGTCACACAGCGGTTGACTGTTGTCTCGGAGGCTTGGAGCACCGGTCTGAATCATCGCCTGGTTCCCGGCCGTCTCTTGGACGTGGTTGTTGACGCTGGCCGCGTGCTGAGGGAGGTTAACAGACGTGTTCTCGGGGTTTCGTTCTTTCATGTGGGGGACGGTGATGCGGGGTGGAGGACCGAGGGCCGGTGTAGGGCTGGGCTTCCCGTGGACAGACACGGTAGCTACAGGCTGGACAACCATCCATGCGGAGACTTTGAGCCAGCGGTCCGTGGCCTGGGGCTGAGGATGACACGTGTCCACGAGCTTGCCATGTACGACCGGTGGAAGCATGCTGGAAAGGCTGCGGAAAACTGGTATGTTCAGTTCGACGCCAAACAGGCGTTGGACATCTGGTCCAGCCTAGCGGACAGGCTGAACATCCCTCAGGAGAACATAGTCCTGGGCATCCAGCTTTACACAACCCAGCAAGACAAGGATACAATATACCCGAGGCCCGGGTTCTGGGCTGAGCTCGTCAGATACTCCATGGATAAGGGGCATCGTTTCCGTATGTGGGAGGTGGGCAACGAGGTTTACCTCCCCATCGTCGAGAAGGAGACGGGGTTTGTGCTGAACGGCTTCGCAGACAGCCGCGACAGCCTCGACACACGTGTTGAACGGTTCATCCGTTATCTCAGAGACGTCAGCACCGCGGTAAAGTCTGTGCAGCCGCACGCCCAGATAGGCCTGTCGGTGAACGGTGTCGAAGACTTTACACGTCGCGAGGCTTGGACTCAGAAGGTGTTGGAGAAGGCAGCCGGGTTTTACGATTTTCTGGTGGGCCATTATTATAACTGGAGCGACGGCGTCGTTGCTGACGACATGCTGGAGTATTTTACACTTGCCTACAACTACGCCGTGATGAAAGTGCAGGCGATGCAGCTGGAGATGGCTGGACAGTTTCCCCAAAACCAAGGCAAGCACATCTATCACTACGACACGGAGTGGGGTGCTGCGGGAACACGGAAGGCAGGGGACTGGAACGTCTACTCCGAGCCACGGAATGGAAACACTTACGGCGTGCTCCAGCGGGCCGTAAGGCTGGTCTACTACCTGCGTGAAGGGCTTGTCGAAGGAGCCTCCACATGGGCCATGTTCACGCGGAACACGTCAACGGAGCCGGCCTTCGGCCTACTAACCCACGAAGACCCAAACCTGCGATCCATGGTCTACTGGCTCTACTACTACTTCCAACGATTCCTCGGCGACCTGGTGCTGGACGTGTCAGGGACAGCGCCCTACAGCTACCGGGTTTTCAGCCATCCTCTCTGGCAGGGACTTTCGCTGCCGGCCAGCGGCCCGTCAACACCCCTCATAGCCACCAAAACAAGCGACGGCAAACAAATCAGCATAATCATAGTCAACGCGTCGGAAAACAACACACCAGACCTCCGTCTAACCATCGAGAATTTCGAAGGCAAAACCATGATAAGCCGTCTTCTGAGAGACAGCCGGCAAAACTGGAGAGACAGCTCTCCGTTCTCCGCAAATCCCGAGGACTTTGTGCAAGACTACAACGGCCCGGCGTTGGCCAGCGACGGAAAAACCATCACCGGCAAAATACCCTCACGCTCCGTCCTGCTCATCAAACTCTCAAGCGTATCCTCATGATCCCGTGTTTCTCCGCCTCATGCCTTGTCCTTAGCTGCGAGTTTAAGAACATACGTGCTGGCAATCCATCTGCCCGTCTCTAGAAGGCTGAAGATCGGAGCCCTCGGATACAGAAAGCTGGAGAAGGGGTATTATGTTTACGTTGGGTCGGGACGAAGAAATCTGATTAGAAGAGTTGAGCGTCATATTAGGAAGAATAAGCGGGTACGCTGGCACATAGACTACATCACATCGCTGCCTGAGGCAAAGCATGTTAAAGCGGCGTCGGTCTCGAATGTCCTCTGTCGTCAAAGATTGCCGCTGAAGGAAAACCACTGCCTAAGATAGGTTCAAGCGACTGCCACCGCACAATGCATCTGTTCTACTTTCCAAAAAGGCGAATCATGGACAAAGCAGTTCAAAAAGCATTTCACTCACTAAAGCTTCAAACAACTAGGGTCAACAACTTCAAAGCGTTCGCCAATGAGGTTAGAATGTGGTGTTGGTGCCTCCGTTTAAAAAATAAATAGCGCCATTGATTTTATAGAAATATGGTAGAAAGCAAGGCATCTAGACGAGGGTTTCTGTCAGCTGTTGCCGCCGGGGTTGTTGGCCTTGCTGTCGGTGGCGGTGTCGGCTGGTCTCTGAAAGCTCCTGAGGTCAGAGAGAAGGTGCAGACAGTTACAGTCACGGGGCCTGGCAGGGAGACAACGTTAACGGTTACTAGGGAGGTTACTAAAGAGGTGACTCCGGTTAAAAAGCTTCCCAGAGACGTTGTCAAGATAGGGGTTCTCGGGATAAGGAGCGGGCCTTGGGCAACATACGGCACGTTCATCGAACAGGGTGCGAGGCTTGCCGCCGAAGAGATTAACTCCGCAGGAGGAATTCTAGGCAGTAGGATCGAGCTGTCGATAAGGGATGAGGCTGCTGACGTGGTTAAGCAGGCTAGAGAGCTTGTGGAGGCTGAGAAGGTTGATTTCCTTGTGGGCGTTGACTCGAGCGGCAACGTAATGAGGGTTGGGCCCATTACGCAGGAGCTGAACAAAATAATGATAGTAACCCATGCCGCCACACACAGGCTCACTGAAGAACTCGTCTACCAGCAGAAAATCAAAAACATATTCAGGGTCTCCGTTCCAGTCTACCAAGATGGAATACTCTCCGCGTATGTCGCGAGCAACCTTCCGGTCAAGAAATGGGCCGGAATAAACCCAGACTATGAATACGGTAGAGTTTCGTGGGAATTTTTCAAGAAAACGCTCTCATCCCTCAGGCCAGATGTCGAGTTTGTCGCAGAGCAGTTTAACAGAAGCCCCGGAACGACGGATTTCGGCCCGTTCATCTCAGCAGTGTTAGCAGCTGACGCTGAAGGCGTTTTCTCAGCGAACTGGGCTCTCGAAGCCGTGACAATGCACAAGCAGATGAAAAGCTTAGGAGCTTACGATAAGCTTCAGGCGGTCATCAACCCGATGGGCTATTCCATGGATGTCGCATACGAGCTCGGCGCAGAATATCCAACAGCAAAGCACGGCACATGGATTTCAGGAAGATACGTATGGTTTTACCCGAATACAGACGTGAACAAAAGGTTTGTGGAGGCGTTCAGGAAAAGATGGGGCAAGTATCCCCCATACTCGGCCGAAACCACTTACACAGCCATCTACCTGATAAAGTCGGTTCTCGAGTCCACCGGCACCTTCGACGTAGACACGTTGGTTAAAAGCATAGAGGACCGTGTTATTGTCTCGCCCGCTGGAGTCAGGTGGATAAGGCCTGAAGACCACCAAGCATTATACGACGTACCGTATGGTAAGGTGACGCAGGCTGGCGGCGAGATTCCACAGCTCACAAACATCGTGACAAGGTCTGCATGGGAATACTACAGGCATCCGCCGTTCACCTAAACCCCTAACTTTTTTCATTCAAATGTTGGAAACAATCCTATACCAGTTGTTTACAGGTATATTTAGGGCGTCATACTACTGGTTGATCGCCTCAGGCTTGACGTTGATTTTTGGGGTGACGCGGGTGGTTAATTTCGCGCACGCCGCTTTTTTCGTTTTGGGCGGATATGTGGCGTTAACAATCTACGGGCTCACAGCCAACTTCATGGCCACCGTTCTCATCTCGGCGTTGGTGGTGGGCCTCGTGAGCGCGGTGAGCGAGATTTCACTGCTCAGACCCCTTTACCGTATCGAGGGTATTTACCAGCTTCTCATGACCTTCGCTCTAACCCTCATAATAAACGATTTGACCAAGTTTATCTGGGGAGCTCAATCCCGGTCTATACCTCTGCCGAGGGAGTTATCTACCGCAATATTTATCGGGGCAAGACCTTTTCCAATCTTCTACTTCTTAGTGATAGGCTTGTCAATAGCATCGCTTTTCCTCCTCTACTATCTTATCGAGAAGACTTTTTGGGGGTTGAAGGTTAGGGCAACGTGGCGTGATATCTACAGCGCCGAATCCCTTCGGATAAACACTCGAAGAATCTTTACGGCCACGTATTTCATCGGAAGCCTGCTGGCTGGTTTGGGAGGCGCCACTATGGTAGCCTTCACGCCTGTGGCGCCGGGCCTTGGAGATTCTCTGATAATAACGGCGTTCGTAATAGTCGTTATCGCCGGCCTCGGCAACCTGTTTGGAGCGTTTGTATGCTCGCTTCTCATAGGTGTGTTGGAGAGCATGCTCGTCCTCTACACTCCAGAGGTTGACATCCTCTTGATATTCTTGATCATGACCGCCGTTCTGCTGGTGAGACCATGGGGGATATTCGGAGAGCGTTAAGAAGACATCTGCCGGTCCTGCTTATTTCAGCAGCCACAGGCATCATGGGCTTCACCGGCGACAGGTTTATCCTGTATCTCGCATCGCTATTCATGATATTCGCCGTTTTCGCCAGCTCCTACAACATGGTCTTTGGCTATCTCAAACACGTTTCCTTCGGACATTCTCTTTTCTACGCAGCCGGGGCATACGGCGTTGCGCTGCTGACTACAAGGCTGGTGCCCGACATGCTGCTGGGCATTTTGTTCGGCATAGCTTTGGCGACGTCTCTCGCCCTTGCCGTCGGAGCCTTGACCCTGCGGCACAGCAGCATATACTTCGCCATGCTAACCCTCGCCTTCGCGATGCTGTTCTACTCGCTTTTGTTGAAATGGCGTGATTTTACGGGAGGAAGCGATGGAATATCAGGCATACCGAGGTCTTCTTATTTTTTCACACTACCCGCTATCGAAGACTATTATCGGTTGCTTTTCGTGTTTTTCTTGGCGAGCATGCTTCTGCTCAACTGGATTGATGGCTCCAAGTTCGGCCTATTGCTGAAGGCTTTGGGCGACAACGAGGACAGGTTCAAGTTCACAGGCTTAAGCATCTACAGGTACAAGCTTTCAGGCTTCGTGGTTTCAGGTTTCTTCAGCGGTTTAGCGGGCTCGTTTTACGCGCTTCTGATGAGATCTGTCACACCTGAAATCGCTTACTGGACAACCGCGGCCGAGCCGCTGATAATGGTCCTGTTGGGCGGCGCCCAGTATTTTCTCGGACCGTCGGTGGGAGCCTTCATCTTCGTTTTGATAACCACCTTAACGGCAAGGCTGGCGGAATACTGGCAGCTGTTCATGGGAGTTGTTTTGGTAGCTCTGCTGCTTGGGGCTAGAGGCGGTATCTTGAACTTGGTTGAGAGGCTATGGGGAAGGAGGTTCTGAAAACAACGGGTTTGGTGAAGAAATTCGGCGAGTTTGTAGCCGTGAACAACGTATCCCTGAGCTTCGAGCAGGGGGAGAGAACAGCTATCATAGGGCCCAACGGCGCTGGGAAGTCAACCTTCATAAACGTGGTCTCAGGACAGCTGGCCGCCGACGACGGCAGCGTGTTTCTCAACGGAAGAGACATAACAAAAGCCTCAGCCCATGAACGTGTTAAAATGGGGTTAAACAGAACCTTCCAAATCCCAAGCGTGTTCAAGTCTCTAACCGTCAGAGACAACTTGACGGTTGCACTGTCAAGCCGTAAAACAGATGCGCGGAATTTTCACAACATAGTTGACGAGCTCGGTCTGACGCCTTACATGAGTGTAAAAGCCGGCCAGCTTCCGTATGGTTTGATGAAAATCCTCGAGCTTGGCATGGCGATTTTATCCGAGCCAGGCGTCCTGTTTTTGGACGAGCCTACCGCCGGCCTGAACGTCGGCGAGAAAGAAAGAATAGTGTCGCTATTACGTAGACTACCGGCTGACATGTCCATTCTGATGGTGGAGCATGACATGGACGTTGTCTTCGCTTTTTCCCGCAGGGTTGTTGTCATGCACAGGGGTGAGGTAATAGCAGACGGCCCTCCCGAGAAGATAGCTGGCGATGAGAAGGTTAAGGAGGTGTATCTGGGATGAGTGATGTTTTGAAAGTGGTAAACCTTGACGCATTTTATGGAAAGGCTCAGATTTTATTCGGGTTGAACTTCAGCGTCAAAAAGGGTGAGGTTGTCTCGTTAATCGGGAGGAACGGCGTCGGCAAAACCACGTTGTTGAAAGCCATAATGAACATAGGCGTTTCAAAGAAGGGTAAGGTTTTGTTGAACGGGTTTGACATAACCAGCCTTCCAACGCATGCGATAGCGTCGAAGGGCATAGCCTACATGCCGGACTACGCGGGCTTGATACCCGGCGTATCCGTGCTCGATAACTTCCGGCTTGCCTTTGGAAGGAAGGATGTGGACCTAAGCTTCGCCTACGAGATATATCCTAAGACGAAAGAACTTCTCGGCAGACAGGCTGATTCGTTGAGCGGTGGAGAGAGAAAGATTGTCGGGCTTCTGCGCACTCTTTTGATGAAGCCATCGCTGCTGCTGATTGACGAGCCCACGGAAGGCGTCAGCCCGATAATCGCCAACAGAATCTACAGCATCATCACCAAGATGAAGGAGAGCGGGCTCAGCGTATTGCTAGTCGAGCAGGGAACAAGATACAAAATCCTCACCCAGATCGCCGACAGGTTTCTCGTCATGGTTAACGGAAAAATCGTTTTGGAGACGACGTCTGACAGGCTTGATCAAGACGTTGAGCTGATAAGAAGATATCTGGCAGTGGGCGGTGAAGGCTGACGAACATCATCTTCAAACAACCCCGGGCCTTTCGTAAAATAGTTTGAGGAAGCGCTCAGAATCCACGTCATAACATGTCTTTGCGTTCGGCTCCTCCTAGACCATCGGCCTTCTCTCCACGATTGTCTGGCCTCTCGCTGCGCCTTCGTCGCAAACCACGTATACGTGGCCGTTGATTGTTTTGAACAGCGTCGGGTCTATGGCTGCGGCGACAGCCATCGGGTCGTGGAGTTGCATGAAACCAAATCTGTCAACGAATTTCTTCATGATTTCCGCTGCTGTCTTAACCGCCGGCGAAGATGATGACTGAAGTCACTGGCTTTCCAGAGTGGCCTCCGGGTTTGTTGTGGCGTCAGGCTCTACGCATAAAGGTTTTACGCCCGGCTGTAAGACGATGCTCGCAGCCTCAGGGTCCACGTAGAAGCTAAACTCGGACACGGCTGAGGCGTTGCCATATCCGTAAGGCGTCAGGAAAAACGCGCCACCCATGATGATTACCCTCCCGACTTTCCTAGGGAGTTCAGGCTCGATGCGAAAAGCGAGAGCGATGTTCGTCAAAGGTTTTGTTAACCGCCGTCTCCAGCCTCCTAACTAGGGGGTCTCAATAGCCTTGTAAACAGGGACATCACTAACCCCTGGCACATCTAAAACTCTTAAAGCGTCAGTCGATGTTTTGTTAACGTGGACGTTTCCCTGACAGTGGTCATACCAAGCACCTCAAGCTCAAGCCAGCATTATTGCGAGCGCGTCGTCATCGCCGGCATAACTGTTTTGTGCTCCGGGGATGGTGCGGCTGAACTGCAGCTCAAAAAATGTGTCAAGCTTTCTAGTCGGGATCGGCGAAAAAATTCTCGAGCCAATCGTGTGGATAGGGCTATGCGCTGACTGCTTCCTTAACCTTTCTCGTTTTACGCCGCGCTCCAACCCTTCGTTTTCTACGTCTCGGCTTAACTTGAATCTGTTTGAGAATGATCTCTCTTATCTCCGGCGGAAGTGTGTTCAGAGACTTGTTCAGCTGCTTAGAAAGTTCGAACGCCTCAAGGATTTTCTGGGATAAACTCTTTTTCGGCATGGATATTATCACGACTGCGTCTTTTTAAGGATTTATGCCCCTGCGGTTCAAACACGTAGAAATTGTAACGCACAGCTCAACGCCAAAACTATAATCACGCACCGACCCTTAATGTTTTTTCTGTTCGGTGTTGGGAAGGACGTCGGTGTTTCGCGATTTCAGCATAAAGCAAAGCGGAGTTCCTCACGAACCGAGTCTTCGACGTTTAGAGGGGAGATTTCCAAGGACAGCTGTCCAGCGGCTCCATCCATGTAGACGGTCCCGAGACGGGGCAAGCCAGCTGTTTGTCTCGGCTGAAGTAGTTGTTGTCGTTGCTTTGGCCGGCCTTTTAACAGCAGCCACGGATGTGGCTGTGGCCGAGGTGGCGTGGGAGGTGGGGCCGTGCTGGAGAGACTATGCAACTGGTTTATCCAGTAAGACGCCGGGAGGGCTCCGGGCATCTGGTCGAGCCCTGCGGACCGGTTTGACACCCCTCTAGAGAACATGGTCCTCGTCATCCAGCTTTAAACAACCCCGCGAGACAGTGTATCCTAGGCCTGAGCTAGAGGCATGCTTCGTCAAGGGGTTTGCGCCCTGAGCTACGCTGTCTTCTCATGGCACGGTGCTAGCCTACCGGCCAACGGGCCCTCCACACCACCCATCGCCTCTAGGAGCCGAGGCGGGAAATTAGTCAACGCATCCGAGACTAACACCCACCACGTCCACGTAGTCATTTTGTGCAGTCATTCCAAGGACTGTCTCTTGCCGGTGTTGCGGGGATGCTACCTCACGGTCGGTGCTGTTCGTAGAAATCTCCAGCCAAGGCCCGCGAAGGTTTTGATGAAGGTTGCCTGCAAGATTTTTAGAAATCCTTATGATGGACGGTTGACTGTGCATGGTCATGGCTTCTTCAGCTGAGGAGTTTCGCTGTGGTGTATGCGGCGCGCCTGTAGATGTCTCGCCACACTCGGTTGTGGTGGTCTGTGGCTATTGTGGCTGGACCTCCTCGTCAGGTGTTCATGAGGTCAGGCCTTTAATGGTTGTTCCCGAGGACAAGGGGTTCCTAAGGACACTGTTGGAGAATTATGTCAGGTCTAGAGCCGGCTCGGCTTCTGTCCTGAGAGACGTGAGGTATCTCTTAGTGCCTGTTTGGGTTGTTGACGTCGAGGCATCAACACGCTACAGCGGCTACAGAACCGAGACAAGGTCGGTGAGGGTCGGGTCCGGTAAAAACGCGAGGCAGCAAACCTACAGGGTTTACGTTCCTGTCGAGGGCGTTTTAGAGGAGAGTCTGGCTGTTGCTGTTTACGGCAGGAAGTTTGAATCGATCTTCGGCTTGGGAGCCGTGAAGTCGCAGGCGCTCAGCAGAGCGGCTTCCGCCGTGGGGCTCGAGCCGTCGCTGACCAAGGGATGGGATGTGCTGGGTTCAGAGTTTACGCGGGAAGAAGTGCTTGAGGCGGCGGAGACCCGTGTGGCTGAGGAGCATCGGAGAAGGCTGGAGGCCCGGACCACGAGGCTCTACGACTGCTACACAACGGCGGCCGCCAAGACAGCCAGCCTGCTGCTCTACCCGGTTGTCGAAGCCCGCTACGAATCGCATGGAAAGTCCTACCGGCTCTGTGCCGACGGCGTGAAAGACGCCTCATCCGTGTTGAAGGCAGAGCTGCCGATAACAACCTTCGGACGTATAGTGAGGGCGGTCCTGACAGCCGTCGCCGTTCTAGCGGCCGCCGTAGCGTCCGTTCTCCTCCAGCCCCTCATAGGCTCAGCCCCGTCCGAAGAGCTGCAGCTAATCATGGTGGCAGGGCCGCCTGCAGCCGCAGCCATCGCCGCATTCCTCGGTACCATGTCGGCGACAGCCGTGCAGAAAATCATGAAAACCGTCGGGGAGACAGACATAAGAGTCATGAGGTGAGGAACGTGTCTGCAAACGTTTACCGCTGTCCGAACTGCAGCGCACCTCACGAGGTCCTGCCGGGGGACGTCGCGATAAAATGCCGCTACTGCAACACGACGTTCAGGACCTTTGAGGAGGAAAACCGCTTCATAACCCCGGTATACTACGACAGCAGCAAAGCCATCGAAAACTTCCTGCTCTGGGTCAGGAAGCAGACGGGGTACGAGGAATCGCTGCCTTTCCACATAAACCTAGCCGAGGTCAGGCTGCATTTCTATCCCTTCTGGGTGGCCTCGGTCAAAGCTAGCACGGTTTTCAAGGGACTGGGCGAGTACGCTGAATACTCGATGCCCGACCCACGGGGAGGATACAGACAAATCAGGACCCTTCTTAAACCAGAGTCGGGGGGATTTGAGAGGTTTTTCGAGATAACGCTGCCGGCTTCTAAGGATGTTCCGCTGGAGCCCGAGAACTTGGCGGTTTCACGGGTCAGGAAGTTTTTCAGCCATGAGTATGTTAAACAGGTTGGCGGGATACTGCACGGCGCCACGCTGTCGAGGGAGGAGGCCGGGAATGTGGCGGTGAACGCGGCGAAGAACGAGCTGACTAGACTGATCATGAGAGAAGTTGTAAAGGTTAACGAGAGGTCTGATGAGGTGCTGTTGAAAGACCTCACCCTAGTCTACTTACCAACATGGAGTGTATCGTACGAGTTCAGGGGGAAGAAGTATAATGCGATGATTGACGCCTCCTCGGCCAGGGTAATCAGCGCCACCTACCCGCCGGACATCGCCGAGAAGACGGCCTACGTCGGTGTTGGGGTCGTGCACGGCGTTGCCGGGGCTGTGCTTGCTTTTCTGCTGATGGGTTTTGGCTGGCTGCCCTCGCTTACGGCTTTTTCGGGGTTCATCGTGGCGGCCGCGGTCTACGTATGGCGGGGTCTAACCCCCACTCGGGCGGGAGAGGAGGTCGACGGTAGGAGCCGCGACGCCCGGTGGCTGTCGGAGGCGTTGGGCGGGATGCTTGGGCACGGCAACTAATATATCGCGGTATTCGCAGGTATACGCAGTATGGATGTGGAGCGTATCAGGAAAGAGATGGGTTTGATGGAGAAGATTTTGAGCTACGTCCCCGGCTACAGGGGCTATAAGGAGAAAGAGCTCAGGAGGGAGACGGACATCCTCGTCAGGAGGAAGGTGAGCAGCCTTCTGGCCGAGGCGAGAGCAGACCTCAACTCCCCTCTGAGCCCTTCTGAGGCACGCCAGCTGGCCAACGATTCTGAAGCGAGGTTCTTGTTCGAAACAGTAAGAGCCATGCTCGATAAAGCCGTTCAGAGGATAGACAAGGCTGTTGCAGGATATGCGGGGCTTTTCGACTCCATTAAAGTAAGGGAGGACAGGCTGGACGCCGTGCTGAGACACGACCTCGCCTTGATAGAGAAGGCGGAGTCGGTCAAGCAATTGGTGGCGGAGATTAAAGGTGGTGAAGCTGACTGGAAGAACAAGGCGGGCCGCCTGAAATCCGTCCTGATGGAGTTTGATCGCCTCGTCGACGAGAGAACAGCGCTGCTCAAGGGGTTGTCGGAGGTGGTGTGATAATGCCTAAGGTCATTCAGTGGGTTGGAGCTAGGGAGGGCGACGTGGTGTGGCGTTATCCGTTCGACGAAATCGAGTGGGGGAGCAACCTAGTGGTCGAGGAGTCTCAGGCGGCTGTTTTCCTGAGAGACGGAAAAGCCTACGACGTCTTTAGGGCAGGCAGACACGTATTAACCACCGCAAACCTTCCGCTGATCACTAAAGTCCTATCCCGGATAGCTGGCTTCGACAGGGTTCCGTTCAAGGCGACGGTTGTCTTCGTGTCTCTCAAACAGTTTCAGGGCAGGTTCGGAGCACAGGGACAGACAAGTGAGTTGGCGCCCCTCAAGTTCTTCGGCAGCTTCTGGTTCAGGGTGGGTGAACCCAACCTCTTCGTTCAAGAGGTCGTCGGCTCGCAGAGCGCCTACGGAACCGAGCAGCTGCAAGACTTTCTGAGAGCCTACTTCAACGAAATAATGATAGACGAGCTCAGCAGGCACAGCGTGGTCGAGGTTTACGGAAAGCTCGACGAGACCAGCTTCATCGCAAGGAACGCTGCCGGAGCAGCCTTAGCCAGAATAGGTCTCGAGCTCATAGACGTCAAGTTCGAGGGCCTTGACACGACTCCCGAGTGGAGGGACAGAATTTTCTTCCTCAAGCAAGGCGTGCCAGCCGCTGAAGTGCTCAGGATGCAGACCGTCGCGAAGACCGCCGAGGCTCTGTCTCAAAGCCCCGGGGCCGCGGTTGGAGCCGGGTTCGCGGTAATACCGCCACTCTTCCAACAGCCAGCACAGCAGCCGCCCACGGTAGTGATACTGTGTCCGAGCTGCGGCTATCAGAACCAGCAGGGAACAAAGTTCTGCGGCAACTGCGGAAAGCCCCTAGGCCCGCCCTCGCAGCCTCAACAGTCAGGCACATGCCCGAACGGACACCCAGTTCCACAAGGCTCTAAATTCTGCCCCGAATGTGGAGCCAAACTAGCTTGATTAGCTACGGAGCCGGTGCGTTAATCGTAGTGGCGTTGTCCGCGGGAGTTTTGCTGCTTCTCAGTGGAGCGGGAGCAGTACAACTCGGAGTAGACAAGGCTTTAGGCGTCTTGTTAACGATTTTCGGAGCCTACTCCATCCTGTACGGCGTTTCGTCGAAGGACTTGGTTTACTATGCTGTGTGGGGAGGGGTGTTGACGGCAGCCGGCTTGGCGCTTTTGACCACGCCCGTGGTCAACCCAGCCGTAATCATCGGAGCAGCTCTAATCTTCATAGCCGCAGTCGGAGCTATGGCCGCGCTCAGAAAACAATAACACGTCAACCGCCCAACATAGTTTCCACCTGTGTTGAAACAACAAGGAGAAAATGGGAAGCATCTTAAACATGGCCAAAAAGATTTAAACCGGTCAGCAGATGGATGAACGTGGCATCCACGTCCAGTCAAACACAGCTGGGGCCCTACGAAATATCCGAGTTCTGTCTCATTAAAGCCGTTTCGAACCTCCATCCCGGCGTAGGCAGAACAGGCGAAATCGTCGACCTCCCCGTTCAAAGAGATAACTTAGGCTACCCAATCATATACTCGTCGAGCATAAAAGGAGCCTTGAAAAGCATTTTCTGGAATCTGTCGGAAAACTTACGCGAACAAGTCAAGATTTTGTTCGGTCCTGACCCAGACACAGTTGACGACGAACGATTCTCGTCAGCTGTAGCTGTCCTAGATGCAAACCTCGTGGCGTTCCCCGTAAGAAGCCTTGAAGGAGTTTACGCCTATGCGACATCCCCCTTTCTTCTTAAACGAATGTCGGAAATTCTAGAGATCGCAAACCAAACGAACGAAGCCGTCAAGAACCTTATCCAGAAGTCAATCGGGAGGGACGAAGCCATCTATTCGAACAACGCAGCGAATAAACTAGCTGCTAAAGATTTTAACAATAAGGTGGTCGTGAACGAGGAGCTGCAGGTCAGCCGCCGTGCAGAAGCTGCATCAGAAGTAGAGCAACTAGAAAAATTTCTCGGAATCGAACAAGGTCGTTTACTAGTGCTGAACGACGACGACGCCCTCTATGCTTTGGAGAGGTCGATGGTTCGGGTCACGCGGATAAGAATCGATAGAAGCTCGAAAACTGTGGCTGAAAGAGCTTTGTGGTCTGAAGAGTGTATTCCTAGAGGGGCTGTTTTCTACACGTTGTTTCTTTTCTCAAGAGGCAGAGACGTCAAGCAGAAAAAATTCGTTGAACCAGTAGAGGTAAAAAACAGTTTTCATCAACTTCTTGAAAAAACGAGGAGTTACGCGATAATCGGCGGTGATGAGACTATCGGCCGCGGCGTCATCAAGTTCGAATTCATCCAGAAGTGAACAGCATGAGCTTGAAGGACAGCGTTTCTGAAGCCGTTAAAGATTTTGAAACGCTTTTTAAGCTGTTAAACGAGGACCGTAAAAGCGGCGTCGGCAGAAGCTTCCGGGCGAGATGCAGAGAATTGCCCAGCCTCATAGAGGACATCGGTTTCGTGCCGGCGATGACCTTCTGCTACGCGAAAAGCAGCGACGACACCTATCAAAAAGTCAGAAACTGTTTCCAGCAAAGAAGTAGTATTGACAAACAGGACGAAATAAAGAAAGGATATGCGATCTACCTCTACCTGATTTTAAAAAGACTTAAGGACTTGGGGCTGATAAACGACAACCACGTTGAGGAACCGCTGAACGCCTTCAAGGCCCTTCAAGGAAGTAAAGCCAGGGTCGCCGGTAGGTTGGTTAGAACATATGCGCTGCAGCTGAAGAAACTTTCTGAAGCTGTTTTCGAGCCCGGTGAGAACGTGGTTGACAGCATGGGTTGACATCCAGCGACAATTAGTCCGTAAACATGATTTGATCGCTGAAATAGAAGCTGAAACAATAACTTATACAAGGCTGGGCGGATACAACTCACGTCCATACAGCTGCGAATTAGACATACTAAACGGGCTGTCGGCGAAATCTCTGAAAGGAGTTCTTCGATGGTGGTCTCGAGTCGCGGTAGTCGGCGCGTTGGGCGGAACAATCGACTACGCCGAAGCAAACAAATACCTAAAGCAAATATATGGAGGTGTACGGAGAAGAGAAGGCGAGAAAACCACTGCTTCTAAGATCCAGCTAACCGTCTTCTCACCAAGTTCCGAACAAAGAGCTAAAGATGCCCAAAACATCCATCAAAAGCATCATGAATCAAGGGACCGGTTGCCGCCACGAATGATACTGTTGTTAATGGGGAGAGATCAAAGAGTCAAGGAGGAGGAGCTAAAGACGCTTGAAACAAAGAATATGAAATTCAAGATACAACTTCTCGGAGAAAGAAACCCAAGACTTTGCAATTTTGTCATGGCTTCTTTGTTGATGGCTTTGATTTTAGGAGGCGTAGGCTCTATTACGAAGAGGGGCTTCGGCTCTCTGAAACTAAATCGTGTCGATTGCGAACGAGTCGTAGCCGATAAGCTGATAAAAATAGGGAAGAAGCTTTCTGGCCCGTCTATAACCGCCGATGAACTTGAGAAAACTCTTAGGGAGCTGGTGAAGGTTTCTATTGAATACGCTAAAGAATGCTTCAACCTCAGTGGCTCGCCACAGCCTGTAGGAGTTCCGCTAGCCCCTTCTTTAGACGCCTCCTTCAAGGTGTTTAATTTGAAGGTTGTTGAATGTCAGCGAATAGATTTGGCCACAATCGGCGAAGCGACCTTGAAATCAAATCTCCGAATCCATACATGGATGCTAGGGCTGCCTAGGAGTGTTCGAAAAAGCGGATATTTAAACGGCGGCACCAGCCTGCGCAGGATGTCGTCAATCGGTATTAGGCTGTTTGACGGGGGTGAGACAAAATTCGTCATCATTTACGGTTTCCTTTCAAAGGATTGGCCCAATAATTTAAAACTTCTATCCAAGGGCATGTTGATCGAAAAAATCAACATGACTCAGATTGAAGATACCTACCGTAAAACTTTCGAGGCGGTCACCAATTATTTGGTGAAGATGTGTTGCAAACCATAGGAAATTTGAGAAATCCCAACCTCTGGAGCCTTTCAATCAGAAGGGGCTCTCAAATCATGCGAGCGAAGATAGAGGCAGAGCTTGATAAAAGTCAACGCCGTGAACCCGGTGAAAGGATTGATCCTGTAGCAGAGGAGCGAAAACTCCTAGAGTTCCTAGTCAAATTCTCAGGGACTCCCAATCCAGCCACGTCGGCTCTCGCTGAAGAGATGGAGAATGCGTTGAAGGCTTGCGGTTATGTGGTTAGACGTGTGAAGATTAAGGCTCTGTCGCGTGGATTGGTCGGCGCGTCTGCTTCCTACGGCAAAATTCCTTTCGAGGTAGGGCTGAGCTTTGACTCTTTTCTAAACGTACCCTACATTCCTGGTTCGACGATAAAGGGGGCTGTTCGTTCGGGCGTCTACGAAATACTGCTTCGCAGCGGCCGTCAGGAGGCAGACGCTGACCAAATATGCGGTCGTTTATTCGGCGACCGTGGAAGCATAGGGTTGATAGGGTTTACCGACGCCTACCCTGTTAAGGCCGGCGTCAAAGAGTATTTGCTTTATCCGGACGTGATGACCCCACATTACACCGACGACACTAAGAACGAGCTGGAAGTCCGCCCAAACCCCGTAACGTTTCTCACGATTGCCCCTAGCACAACATTTCAGTTCTACATGTTTTATCGTAAAGGTAGAGGGGAGAGACTGCTACGCGTCGGGACGGGCCTTGATGCTGACTTGGCTGAAAACCCCGTCGCTGAAATAAGCAGCCTCGGAGTAGTCGACATGGGGCTTTTATATTCATTTTACCGCGGTGTCGGGGCGAAAACATCCGTCGGATATTCTCGTTTCGAAGTCGTCGAATATACGAAGGTGTAGAAGATGAAAGATTTCTTCATCTACAAAACCGCTTGCCTGCTTCACGACCCACCCAACAAAGCGTGGCTTATCTCCCAACGTAGAAACCACAAGGAAGAGGCCTTGAAAACAGCTCAGCGCATCCTCGAGTTCACATGTCTAGAAGGGGCGTTCGTGAACCTCGAATCCATGGCGAAACCCGCAGACATTCAAGCATCCAGCGTCGACAGATGGCTGCTCAGCATACTCGTCGGCGATGATTACAGTCGTTTTCCAGCCACAGAAGTGAAGCTCAAGAACGTCTTCAACCCAGAATATTCAGTCGACATACCTCAGATACACATAGACATCGATAGTTTCAGCGACGCTTTGAAAAAGCTGATTGACGGCATCGACGACCCTTGCATAGCTTATCATCTGCTATACGCTGTTTACGAAGCTGAATGGATTCTCAGGGGTTATCCAAGCAGCCCAGCTGATACACGTGCGCCCTCCCACACAGTATTCGACCACGGCTACGCGACTGCATCGATAGCAAACTGGCTGTATCAAACAAGCACCCCCGACGGCATCCTGCTCTTCATGGACCTCGGAGGTGTGCAGAGCTACATCTCTGATTCGAGAAAACTTATCGACCTATGGGCTTCGAGCTACATAGCGTCGATGCTTTCATGGAGCGTTATCTGGGCCTTTGTCAAAACACTAGGGCCTGACATCACGATAGTTCCGACATGCAGAGGAAACCCCTTCTACTACCACAGCCTCATCGCTGAACTGCTGAAGCTAGGTGTGAGCAAGCAGGTAGTCGGAAAGCTCAAAGAGATAACTAGGAAACTCATGAACTACGACCCGGACAGAGACCAGTACCCCCAACACGCGGTCGTGCCGGCGACTGCCTCCATCCTCCTGCCGAGAACAAGCATCCTCAAAGAATTCGAGGAATTCAGGGAAATCGGCGACACCGCTGAAAAATTAGAGGAATTTGTAAAAAAGAAATACAGGGAGGTCTGGAGGACTGTCTTCGACACGGTTGTCGAGGCATGCCAAAATTTGAAGCAGAAGAAGTTCTTCCAAGATCTGTCGGCTGTTTTGGAGAAAAGCAGAGAGTTCGGGTTTGACGAGGTTCCGCCGCTGCCTCTACGCGTTGTAGCGTTGTCCACGGACAACCTTGGCCCAGATAAAAAGTCTGGATACAGGCTTTACCACGAAATGTTCGAGCTGCTCGCCGCTGAAGTGGAAAAAAGAAAAATCTACAGGCCGTCTCCGTTTGAAGAGCTAAAACTCTACGATATGACCGTAGCAGGTCTTGATGCTTATCCCGTGAAGTCGAGAAAAGGGTTCGACTACTGCAGTGTTTGCGGCAAACTCCCCGCAGTTATCATCATTCCTTCGAAAGAGCAGGAGTACCAGGAAATTTGCGAGGGCTTGGAGCCTGTCTTCACCATGGGCGAGAGACTATGTCCATACTGCACGACCAAGAGGCTCCTGCTGTTTGAGGATGTTAGGAAAGCGGTTATCGAGCGAATCATCGGTAAAGCGGCAGAAGTCGAGAAAGCACCTAGCCCCGTGATACAATACGACAGAACTGGGCGGCGTCTGCTTCGTTTCCCATCAGTTTCAGACATAGCCGCCAAACCCTTCCTAAAATCCCTGTTGTCAGCTGCGAAAACTGCGGACCAAGACGATGCCGTGGCAGAATGTTTGACACGTGTTTTGAACGAATTCCTGAAAAACATAGGTACTGCTCGCACTAGGGTTCTCGAGCTTGAGGGAATCAGAAATCAAGAGCTTCGGGAGATAATGGAGTTTTTAGTGGCTTCCGACGCTGAAACACTGTTTTTCCAGAACCGTGGAGCAGTTAAAAAACTTCTGGCTGAAATCGGGAGAATCAAGGAATTAAGGGAGATTAAGTTGAAGCAGCTGACTGCTTATTACTGCATCCTGAAATGCGACGGAGATAATTTTGGTAAGATTTTGCGTGGTTATGTCGAAGAGGGGTTGCGGACGAAAGTAGGAGATTACTTGGTTAATTCGCTGGAAGGCCCGGCTCGGAGCCTAGTGTCTTATCTGCTTCAAAACAGAGTCGAAGAGGCGAGGACCGTCGCTAAAGGTGTTGACGGTTCCCGGCTCAGCCAAATAGAGTCGGAACTTGACAGCATGGTGAAAAGTGGTAGAATTATTGTGTCGCCCTCCTTCCACGCAGCGTTGAGCAGGTGTTTGATGGCTACAGCGGTCAGAGACAGCAACATAGTCGAGAAACACGACGGCGTGGCGATCTACGCAGGGGGAGACGATTTGCTGGCTGTCCTACCTGTTGAAAATTCGCTGAAAGCCGCCGAAGAGCTGCGGAAAAGGTTCAGCCTCCCGGTCGACGACTCGCCCGGGTTTGATAGGGTTGAGAATTTCCAGCTTCCAAGCCTCGCATGTGCTGGAAGAAGCTTTGCGCTGTATCTGACGCATTACATGTTTCCGCTATACATGGCGTTGAGTAGGGTTTTGCGGCTTCTCGAAACTCATGCGAAAAACGTGGTGTGGATGAAAGACGGTTCTCGTGTTAAGAAGGACAGCTTGGTGCTTGCTTATTCGCCGAGGGGTGGCGAGATAACCGCGTTGATACCGTTGTTCAGCTTCGATGGAAAGAAGCCGCTCGGCGAGCACGTGGCGAAAATCGACGAATGCGTTAAGTCCGTGGAATCGAAAAACCCCTCCTTTGCGGCCTCGCTCATCTACGACCTCCTGAAAAATGGAGAAACAATTCAGGGAATAATCTCAAACGGTAGCGTCGCCTTGTTCAAGGATGTGCTGGAGAACATTTTTGAAAGAAACAAGGCGGGCTCGTCGACGGCGGGGCGGCAGATTTCGGCGAAATGGTCAGATTATCTCTCCGAGTATTTTGGCTTGAGGGGTGAGCTGGATGGTCGTGAGCTGTCGTTTGTCTTGGAATGGATTAGGGCCCTGCAGGTTTTTCGCTCTGGTTTGAGGGGTGCTGAATGATGGATGAGGGTGTTTCTGTGTTGTTCAGGTTTTTGGAGCCGATGATGTTCCGTGGCCCCGGCGAGTTCGACCCATACGTGCGGGGAACTCACAGCAGGGCGGTAAGCATGTTGATGCCTTCTCCATCGACAGTATCCGGCGTCATCGCAACCTACTGCTTGTCCAAGCGGGCAAGCTCGGCTGAAATCAGTTATTCGGTCGCGAACTGGGACCGGGCGTACTTTGACGTAATCGGTGCGGGGACCGTTGTGAGAGGGCCTCTTGTCAGGGTTGGTGATGAGTTGTACGTGGAGTATCAGGGTAGGGATTTGCGTGGTTTTTTGAAGCTTGAAAACGTTAGGAAGCGGTGTGAGGAAATTTCAGCGCCTCAGCGTGGTCTGTCCTCTCTGGAACGTGTTGATTTGGAGTTTGACAGCAGCGGCCGCGCCGGCTTGATGCTGGAGACGCGGTCCAGTGCCGCGACTAGGTATGCGAAGGAGGGCTTCCTTTACGGTGTTGATTACGTGGATTACAGCAGTTCCAGAGGCAGGTATGTCGGCGGGGTGGCGGTGGTGGTGGATGTTTTCGGCGAGGGTTGTATGGATTTGTCGAGCGTGAGGAACGTGGCGGTTCGTCTTGGTGGCGAGGGTAGAGTGGCGTCGATGACAACTCATCAGAATGCGTTGATTCTCAAAAGCTTGGTGGAGAAGGTTTGGAAGGGTGAGAAAACTCATTCAGGGCGTTTGGCGCTGTATGCGGCGACTCCCGTTTTGTTTAAGGGTGGAAAACCTGTTCAACAGCTTGTTCATGAATGGAGTCGTGGGAAAAAGTATGAGTTTCTCAGGCTGGCGGGAAGGTCGACGGTTCTCGGCGCCGGCTATGTGCTGGGTCTGGGGAGAAGGAAGCCCGTGTATTCTGCGTTGGCTCCCGGGTCGGTGATTTACGTAGAGGGCGAGTTTGACCTGCCGCGGGTTTACTTCGATGGGCTTGGCGAGGCCTGTGGAATCGGGTTCGGAACCGTGATCCCCGTCCCTCTGAGCTGACATGGTTTTCTACTCCTTCGACGATGTTTTGCGGGTTTTGCGTGTTTTCCGCGAAACACCGTGCGAGGTTAGCGATGAGCTGCGGGGCTGGCGTTGGCGTGAGCCGCCTCTTCTCTCACCCTACCGTGTTAACATCAATGCGTCAGACCTCTCGTTCCGATGTGATTCCGGCCGTCTGGGTTATTTGAGGCATGTATCGCGTGTTCGTGAGAAGCCTGGCGAGGAGCTGTTGTTTGGAACTGCTGTTCATCGGGTTATCGTCGATGCGTCGACTTTTGCGAAGGGCGTGATCATTCATAGCAGGCCGTCGAATGGTCGTGAGTTTTATGACGAGATGATGAGGATTGGAGATGGTTTGCGTGGAGGCCGTCTTTTTTCACGTTTTTCTGATGTTTTTGATTCTTTGTGGGGTTCGGCTTGTCTGGCTTATTCCTCGGCTTTGGACCGGGTGTTGTCTTCTTCACGTTATCTTGGCTGGGATGGGGTTGCGTATAGGGTTGTTCCATGGGTTTGCGAGTTTCCGGTCGACGGCAGGCTGCTTGGGCTCAACCGGGCTGTCAGGATGGATGCCTTGATCCCTCCGAACGTTGTGGTCGAGTTCAAGACGAGGCCTCCTTCAAGATTGTTTGAAGTGGCTTTGGCTGGCTACGCGCTGTGTTTTGAGTCGATGTTTCATGTTCCCGTAAACCATGGTGTGATTCTATACCTTAGTTTTGAGAGTGGTGGACAGTTTAGGGTTTACGAGCATTTTGTTGTTGTTGACGATGCTTTGAGGATGGAGTTTGTGGAGCGGAGGGATTTGTTGCTGCGGGTGGTTGCGGAGAGGTTCGACCCCGGTCTTCCCGATGAATGTGATAAATCATGCCCTTACCTCAAAATCTGCAGAAAAGAATCTTCAAACTCCCTCTAGCGTGTTCACATCTCCTCAAAAACCATCGTAGAGCTGGATGGGCCCGAACTTCCAACTCCCTCTTGCGGGATCACAGGCCGGAGGTCAACGTGAGGTTTCTGCTGTCTCTGTCCAAGCTTTCAATTCCCTCTTGCGGGATCACAGATACTACTGCCATATCTGCCAACATGTGTTCTACCGCCACTTTCAATTCCCTCTTGCGGGATCACATCATTTATGTCGGCGACTACGATGGCGCAAAATTACCAGTCTTTCAATTCCCTCTTGCGGGATCACAAGGGTAAGCATGCCACGCCGGAGTAAGAGGGCTGTGAGTAAGACTTTCAATTCCCTCTTGCGGGATCACGCTGGACGTTCAAGGGGAGAGGGGTCTGGAGCAGGGGGACTCTTTCAATTCCCTCTTGCGGGATCACACAAGCACGTCGTTCCTGAAAACCCCGATAAACGTGTTCATAAGCTTTCAATTCCCTCTTGCGGGATCACTTCTGGAGCAAGAGGGGGAAATGCATTATCTCAAGTTTGCAGCTTTCAATTCCCTCTTGCGGGATCACACGGCTATGACAACATATACCCGTGCACGGCACATACATACTTTCAATTCCCTCTTGCGGGATCACACCGCCTAACACAACAGGCGAAAATCTTACTTGATAGACACTTTCAATTCCCTCTTGCGGGATCACTCTTTTTAGACTTGATACAAAACTGCCGGCTTTCATCTTTCAATTCCCTCTTGCGGGATCACAGAGCACGCTATCCCTGAAGAGAGACGGCGCGAGGCTGAGAACCTTTCAATTCCCTCTTGCGGGATCACGGCACAGAGAGTTGGAAACATAGTATATATCCTCGAGACATTCTTTCAATTCCCTCTTGCGGGATCACCAGCGAAGCAGTCTATCTTTCCTATTATCTTTAAACATACTAACTTTCAATTCCCTCTTGCGGGATCACAAAGATAATCGTAGAATTTGAGGTAGAGAAGACTATTGAAGTCTTTCAATTCCCTCTTGCGGGATCACTGTACATTACGTAGAACGATGCCTCAGTGAACGTGTCTGTAACTTTCAATTCCCTCTTGCGGGATCACGAGCTATTGCTAAAGCTGGAAGAAAAGTATGGCTTTGTTGGACTTTCAATTCCCTCTTGCGGGATCACTGTGTCAAAAATAACATTTTATACCAAAGATAAAATCTGCTTTCAATTCCCTCTTGCGGGATCACTTGAGCAGCGTAAGCAGCCGTAGGCAACGTTTAAGGCCGACTTTCAATTCCCTCTTGCGGGATCACATGGTGATTTTTTACATGACGCTAAAACTTAAAGAATTTGACTTTCAATTCCCTCTTGCGGGATCACACAACTCCAGCAGCTGCTGGAAATACTGAAGCAAATAGAGAGACTTTCAATTCCCTCTTGCGGGATCACTCATTATGAAGCTTGGGCAACACGAGAAGGAAATAATTATCTTTCAATTCCCTCTTGCGGGATCACATAAATCGCTTGAAATCCTAGCTGGCCAGCGCTTAAAGTTACTTTCAATTCCCTCTTGCGGGATCACTTGAGTACTTGCCCAAGGACGTGTTCGCGTTGGCAAAACTTTCAATTCCCTCTTGCGGGATCACTGACCTAGAGCGTGGTTTTAGGGCTCAGGAAATAGTGTTGAAAAACTTTCAATTCCCTCTTGCGGGATCACAGTTCCCACCTTGTTTTTTCGGAAAATAAGCCATTATAGCTTTCAATTCCCTCTTGCGGGATCACATACGGCACCACATACATATACCACGTAAGCACATATAAATACTTTCAATTCCCTCTTGCGGGATCACTAAGCGCAATGGTTGCGAATCAGGTTCCTGCGGTTCTTTTAGACTTTCAATTCCCTCTTGCGGGATCACATCTGCTATTGTCTTCGCGTTCTCGTTCCCGCGCATACTTTCAATTCCCTCTTGCGGGATCACGAATACTATACTAATGTGCCATGAACATATTAGATGAAATTACTTTCAATTCCCTCTTGCGGGATCACTTATAGTATTCGCCGACCTCGCTCTGCGTATATATCGCGTGTTTCTTCTGCTTTCAATTCCCTCTTGCGGGATCACTATCCCCGAGGGCATGCAAAAATCACGTCGACGCGACCGCGCGTCCACTTTCAATTCCCTCTTGCGGGATCACATAGACACCTTATCACCGCCGTCGTCGTCATAAACTCCCAACTTTCAATTCCCTCTTGCGGGATCACACGGCAACAATACACGGCGGCAAACTCGACGTAAAAATAGAACTTTCAATTCCCTCTTGCGGGATCACAATAAATATTTTTGAGTATGTGGAATATAAGCTTTATGGTACCTTTCAATTCCCTCTTGCGGGATCACTTGTAAACGGTAAAACCGGCAACACTAGAGCGTTGAACAACCTTTCAATTCCCTCTTGCGGGATCACGCCGCGTAGGGGTCGTAAGGGTAGAGACGTGAAGAGAAAAAACTTTCAATTCCCTCTTGCGGGATCACATTCTCACGGTTTCGACGTTTCTTCTGAAAAGTGTTCTCGCGCTTTCAATTCCCTCTTGCGGGATCACCGAGTCTGTTTGTGCTGTTTTTCGGGGTTTTACGCTGTTTTGACGGCCCCGTTCTTCGGTTGTAGATTGTTTGGGGGTTGTATTTAGGTTTATGCCCACGCCTTCCGAAAACCTTAAAACCACCAAAACAAACCAACCGCCAAACCCTCCATCAGCGGCCGTAGTCTAGGCTGGTAGGACGGCGGGGCCCCGGCCCGCAGGTCCCGGGTTCAAATCCCGGCGGCCGCAAACAACAGGCCCGTCTGGTCATGGCTATGAACGTTGGTGGTTTTCCGCGCCCGTCAGCTGTTTCAGAAGCATGCCGCTGTCCTCCTCAACCAGCCTAGCAATTCTCTGGAGGGCTTCGCGGAGTTTCTGGTTCCGCGGCCTCGCGTTGGCGAGCATGGGTATGAGATGGGTTTTGTTGAACCTGTGAATCATCCTCTCGAGCTTCAACGCCTTCTCTCTGTCCTCTAGATGAGCAGCGTAAGCGTCGATGGCTAGACGTGCTGCAAACCCAGTCATCGAGATTATTCCATCGAACGGCGCGGCCGCCGTGTAGCCAGCGCCCTCCATAAACGACTTGACGTGGAAGGGTAGCTGTGCTCTCGCCTGCGGAGAAACATCAAGCCTCACAACACTCGCCCTAAACATCCTGACATAGCTGGCGGCCTGCTCAAGGTCCTCGCCGTCGAACTCGGGAAGCTCAACCCCAAGGCTCTCGAAGAAAGCCGTTATCTCCGGAGGAATCCTCTCCATGCCGGCGAGCTTCATGAAGAAAGCCAGAATCGAGGCGTAGAGGCTGGCTCTCTGGAAGGGGTCGAGCTCCAGCATCTTTTCACCAGACAATCCTATGCGGCATCAGCTTCTTCATCTTCCCTGTCTTCGAGACCTTCACGGGGTTGCTGTAGTACGACTGCCCAGCGCCAAGCCATGTCAATAGAGGCCATCCAGCCAGAGACTCGTCGCTCAACTCTATCAGGTTAGGCGATACGCCGGCGAACCTCCACTCATCAACAGCCAACCCCTTCTCAAAATACTCCCCCGGCCTGTGTGTAAACAATACTTTCTTGACGAGCGCGGGCAGTTGTTTGACAGGGTTGACGGCTTCCTCAGGAATCTCGACCTTGTCCGGCAGAGCCTCCAAGGCTTCCCCGCCCCGCTTCAGCCTCACGTATCTAGGCTTCACAACAAGCGTCTCAACCCATCTACCCATTCCGTAGGGAACAGCCACAACACCTCTCGCAACAGCCGTGGTCACGACGGCCGGCGCCTCAACAACGCCCTCGGGAGACTCGACAGCCACAACATCACCCGTCTTCAACCCAAGCGCCTCCGCATCAACCTTGTTCACCAGCACAAAGTTCTCAGGCAGAATCATTTTTATCCAGTAGTAGTTTCCGCCGCGGTGCTTTGTGTAAAGCGGCCCCGACTCGAACACGAGGTTCAGCGGATACCGGCTTTCGGGGTAGAGCTCCCTCAGCGGCGTTCCCGCGAACGGGATTGTTCTGGACGACTGCCCCACGGGCGCGTACGTCGCCGGCTCAAAGTATGCGGGCCCTCCCCAGAACTTCTTGCCGGTCATGCTGTTGCGTGTTTTCGCGAGCGTCTCATACCAGAGCTGGAGAACGCCTGACCCGGGGACGCTGCGTTTAGAGAACCCGAGCTCGTTGAAGGACTCCTCGTATCGTGTGAAGACCCCGCCCCTCGCCAGACAATAAGCCGCAGCACGCCACTCGTCTTCAGGCAGTCTGTTCTTGAACCTTGCGACCGGATAGTTCTCCTCGACGAACCTCACGTCTTCCACGGGGATTTCCTTGGGCACTATGCCCCTGTCCACGGCGTTGACGGCCCCGTTAGCGTACACCCGCATGATGTAGTCCCAGAAGCTGTGAAGCGGGAACCACCGGCCCTCATACTTCCTCCCCTTGACTCCGGGGATGGCTTTGTCGCCGTAGCCCGGTGCTTCGACGGCTTTCCCGACGTCTATGAAGAACTCCCACATCGAGGCGTAGCGCGGGCTTCCGTCAGGCGCGTCAGCCAGCTTCTCCGTCAAAGGCATAATCGCCGGAGACCTCCAGGACTCCGCCAACAGCCTGCCCATGCCGCTGCTGTAGAGGAACTGGACGCCGCTGGTGCCTGTCTCGAGGTAAGTCGTGTCGGGGATGATGTAGTCGGCGTACAGGTAGGTCTCGTTTATGGTCGTCGTTATGCCGATGAAAAGCGGCAGCTTCCTCGTGTCCCTGAGTACTTCAGCGAACTTGAGGCCGTTGTTCGCAGAGATGACGGGGTTGGCGAAATAGAGTATCAAAGCCTTAACCGGGTACGGGTAGGCATTGTCTATGCCTGCGAAGAGCTCTGTGTAGCTCTCCTCGGGCGACAACGGGTACCAAGGTCTTTTGGCTGGATACGGGTTTTCACCCCTCTTAACCTTTCTATGGTAGTGCAGTGTTTTCTCGTACTCGGCTCTGTGCCTGTCTATCGGCGGCCCCCATCGCAGAGGCTCGCCGAAGCCGCTGGCCCCACAGTTGTAAAGGTAGTTGTTGTAGCTTGTCGTGGAAGGCCTCGCCAGAAGACCGCCGGCTCTGTGGAAGTTTCCAACCAGGATGTCGAGGCTGCGGAGGGCCCAGACCGTGTACTCGCCGTTGGGATGCTGCGCCACGCCTCTGTGGATGTATGTAGCTGCCTTCGGAGCTGCTTCGCCGAAGTCCTCCGCCATCTTCCTTATCGTCTCAGCTGGAACGCCGCAGACTCTAGCCCACTCCTCGACAGTCCTGCTGAAAGCCGTCTCCTTGAAGGTCGTGAACGCCGTCTTAACCAAAACTTCTTCACCGGTGGCAAGCCTGACCCTGCCCGAGTACTCCAGCTCGGCGGTGTCGACTTCGTTGACCGTCAACCCTTCCCTCGTGTATACGAGCGGCTTGCCCTCCTGACCCAGGCCAGCCAGCTTGTCGGTGAGGACGTAGCCGTAGAGGCTGTGCCCCTCCTCCATGATTACAAGCCACGTGGCGTTGCTGTGGTATGGATAGCCTATCTTCTCAGCCGCTTTCTTCGACGGCTTCTCGAGAAACGCCCTGTTTATCCAGCCTTTTTCGATGAGTATCTGCGCTATGGCGAGAGCTAGGGCGGCGTCGGTGCCGGGCTTTATCGGAACCCATACTATGTTGCCGCCGGCGGTTGTTCTCGGCGAAAGCGGGTTAACGTAGTAGACCTTCAGCTTTCCTTCCGCAGCCCTCTCCACCAACAAGCCCTGCCCAGTCGCGCCGGGATGTATCCTACCCATCGCAGCGCCAGCCATTATCAGGACTTTGGCGTTGAAGGCGTCTGGGTTTATGTCGTAGTAGCCCGACCAGAGATAGTTTCCCGCGTAGAAGCCGAGCTGGCATGACGAGGTGTGGCGCAGCCAGTTGACGCTGCCGAAAGCGGTTATAAACCTGTTGGTGAAAACGTCGGCGTTGTCCTGGCCTCTGCCCCTCATGTAGACAAGCATGTTGGCTTTTGTCCCGAGGTCCGGGTTTTCAGGGTCAACCAGCACGTCTTCCAGCTTGAGACCCTTCTCGCCAAGGGCCTTGGACCATTTCTCCTTGAAGCTGTTGAGCAGGCCGTCAAGCTCCTCAGCCTTAACGTTTTTGTCAGCGGCCTTGGCCATCAACTCGTCAACGTCTTTCTTGATGCTTGCCAGCACGTCGCCCGGGTTTTCAAACCCTGCCTCCTTCAGCCTACCGAAGACAAACAGCTCCTTGAGGCCCGGCAGCCTCTCACCCGTCTCCTCGACAACACCTCCTTCAACAACCTCTTTGACAAGCTGCTCCCAGCTGATTGTCTTCCACTTCCCACTCCCCCTAGGCCCAGCTCTCTTCAACGGCTTGACAACCCTGTAAGGGTCGTAGACGTAGTGCATTCCATCCTGGCCTCGCGGGCAGAGGGTTCCACTGACCTTGAGGGATTGCTGCACAGCTGTTCTGTAGTCTAGCTCTTCGTAGCGGTTGAGCTGATGGTCTGCCGAGACATATCTGCTGTAGGGATGGTAGGGGTTGCCCTCAACCCTGTCTATGACTTCCACGCCGTCATAAGTCGAGACCCTAACCCTTATCCCGCATCTCACGTTGCAGCCCAGACAGGACGTGTAGACGTATCTCACTCCGGCGCCTGTCAGCTTGTCGGGTTTGTACAACGTTGTTGAAGGCTTTATGATTCTGTCGACGGTGTTCCAGTAGCCTGCGAGGAAGACGCCTAATGCTGCGGCGCCCACAACACCTTTAACCGCTGTCCTTCTACTGACCATTCTCCCTCATCTCCAGCGGGAAAACAATCGAGAGCAGGATGAACAAAGCTATCCCCGCCGCGGCCGGAGCCACTGTCTCCAGAAGCCACGGGCCCGTCAGCTCTGCCTCGAAGAACGCAAGCCCTGTTTTGGAGACCAGCTGGCCGTTGATGAGCATGTTCCATTTGTTGGTGATTGTTCCCGCCAAGGCCACAAGCGACACCAATATGCTCGCCAGCGGGTAGCGGAGAGAAAGAAGGGATAGGAAGAAGGATAGAAGCAGCAGCCCGATGACGGCGTACATCAGGGGTAGAAGCGGTGCAACCATCTGAGCCATCATAGGAGACCAAAGCCACCAGACAGCCATCTGCAACCCAGTCAACGCAGCCACCGAGAGAGAGCCTGCCGCATGTATCTTCAGAATAGGCGAGAGAGTGTCGCGCTCCAGAGCTTTCAGCCTCCAGAGGTAGTAGACCAGTATGAAGACGGCTGTGGCGACGACGAACGTGTCGGCGAAGTAGATTATTGGAAGCAGCGGCCATCCACGCCAGACAGGGTTCCATGTCTGGGTCAAGAGCATCGAAGCAGGGTAGATACCCCAGAGCGTTAGCGGCGGCAGCATGGCTACTGCGAGTGCTTTAGCAGCAACCTCAGCCCTCCTGTACTTCTCAGCCGTTGTTATGCCGAGGGAGAACAGACGGTAAACCATCCTCCTAGCTCCCGCTGATGCGAGCGATGCTTGATGGGAGTAGTATGAGAACGTCAGGAGAGAGAAGCCTATCGATAGAATTAGGGCCGTCAGCCAGGCGAATGTCTGAAGAGCTGCGAGAGACAGGCCGGGGTTCTCCGGAGTAGGTGAGAGGTGTGCGTTGGTGAATATCAGCGCCGCCCTGTGGGCTGCGCGGAGGTCCGCCAGAGGCCCTAGCAGAACAACGCCGAAGAAGCTTATTCCCAGCATCGTCATCAACGGGATGGCTTTCCTGAGAGAGCCGGAGAGATAGGCGAGCGAAGCTAGGATAAGCAGGTCGGAGCCCGATATCATCAAAGTGTAGGCGAAGAGGACAGGATGCCAGAGGAGAGGCTCCGCCGCCTCGTTCGGGAAATAGTAGCCGGGAAGCATCTCACCTGTTCACCTCGTCGGGCAGGTTAAGGTAGTATATCTGAGGCTCGGCGCCCGTGAAGGGCTTGAGAACCTGCGTCGGCTTGCTCCGCACAGTCTTTGAAAGCTCGTTGTCCTCGGACAACGGGCCGAAAACCCGGGCTGCTGTAGGGCAGGCCTCCACGCATGCCGGCAGAAGGCCGTAGGCGAGGCGGTGGTTGCAGAAGGTGCATTTATCGGCCACGCCCTTGACGGGGTTGATGAAACGGGCTCCGTAGGGACAGGCTTTCACGCACGCCCCGCAGCCTATGCAGAGCTCGTCGTTGACGAGGACAAGGCCGTCCTCCGTCTTGTAGGTGGCCCCCGTGGGGCAAGGCGGGACGCACGGCGGGTCGTCGCAGTGATTGCACTGCTTCGGGATGAAGATGTTTACTCCGTCGGGTTTTTCTAAACGCTCTATCCATGTCCTGAAGCTGTCCAGCGGCACGTTGTTCTCTGCGGCACACGCGACGACACAAGCCATGCAGCCATAACATTTATCTACGTCAATCAGCATGGCGTACCTCTTCGACGACTTCTCAGCGACAGCAGGCGTAAGAGATGGAGCGAAAACCAATATGGCTGTCGAGGCGGTTTTAAGGAAATCTCTTCGACTAGCCATCTCACCCATTATAAGTCGTGCGTTTACATAAAGGGGTGTTTATGTTTGTATACTTTTTGATGTAATTGTATATCTCTATCCTTCTTCGGGCTGTGCTTCAGCGGTTTTCCCGGCCTGCTGGTGAGAAACCTGAACGACCGTGAACTCTTCACGGAGCAGCCTGTTTAGGAGCGCTGCGTCAAGCCTGAACTCGTGGAAGTATCTCTTCAGAGGCTGCTCCAGCAGCTTCAGGTCTCCGTCATCCAGCCTCCTAACATCAACGTCCAGCTCCTTGTAGTATTTTGAGGTGAATAGTTTTGAAGCTCTCCGTAGAGCTTCGCCCGACAGCTTTTTCCTCACGTCGTCGAAGGTTATCGCAGGCATGTCTTGGAAAAACCTTAGAACGTCTTCTGCAACCAATCCCTCTAGATAGAGGCCGCGCACGTAGCGTATGACGTCGGGCTTCGGCGGCTGAAGACCTATCCTCCACCTGTCCACACGGCCTCTGACGTATATTCTGCCGCCGACCATGCCCGTCGCCATGTAGCTGCCGACGAGGCTGACATCCATGTCCAGCCAGTCTAGACCCAGAATCACCGCAACGCCTCCGGCCATGTATTCGCCGAAGTAGTCGTCGGCCCTGCCTCCGACAATCAGGTAAGGTTTTTTGTCCCGGAACTCGCGCATCTGGATCGCGGCCCTGTTTCCCACGCTTCCTCTGACGAGGACCTCGCCGCCCTGAAGGGCTTGAGCCACCACGTCTCGGGCGTCGCCGTGAATCACAACGCGTCCTCCGTACATGGCGTCTGCCACGTCGTCCTGCGCGTTGCCGTAGACGATTATCTCGCCGTGCTTGTTGAAGTTGGCTAGACAGTTTCCAGCCGTCCCGTAGACCAGCAGCCTGCCATCCTCCGGGATGTTGACGCCTAGGTAGCGGTGGCCGTTGACGTTGACGACGCTTACCTCCCGGACGCCGGCCTCGAAATGCTTGCGTACAAGGCTGTTGACCATGCTGTGGTTTAGGCCGCGTGCGTCGACCACGGCGCCTGACGCTGGAGGCTTGGGGACGCGGTGGTGGACGGCCTTAACGCCTTCTCTCCCCGAGACCAGCAGGCCACGTTTCAGCGATGCCAGAAAAACGCCGCCCGGCCTCACCGTCCATACAGACGCCTCCTCCGAGAGATGTTTTATCTCAGCCTCCTCGCTTGCGACGTAGAACCTCTCTTCGTCAGCTCCGACGACGAGGGGCCTGAACTTCGACCTGTCGGCGAAAGCCAGCATGTAAACGTCTTCGCCGTCGCAGTAGCCGGCGACCACGCTGAAAGGCCCGTCAAGCCAGGCCCCGCGCTCTCCGACGTAAGTCTCGAGAGAGATTCCAGCCCCGCCGTTGAGGATGGTGTCTTCGAACGGGTTGACAAGGCCTGCCGCAGCCTTCTCGACGGGCATGTGCTTGATGTTTGTTAGATAGTCTAGGATGCAGGCTATGAGCTCGCTGTCTGTTCCGACGAAGCTGCTGAACCCCTGATGCCTTATCATCTCGATGTTGGCGCCGAAGCTGCTGATGTCGCCGTTGTGGGCGATGGACCATTCGTGGCTTGAGAAAGGATGGGACCATACGGGGTAGAAGCCCGGCGAGTTTGTCGGCTGCCGTGTATGCGCAATCCACATGTCGGCCTCAATCCTCTTCTCAACAAGCCCGTACTGGTTGCAGACGTCGACGGGGTAGCCCACGCCCTTGAAAACCTCCACATACCTGCCCCATGAGTAGACACGGCCCTTCATCCCTGCGAAGAGCTGGCGGTTGATGATGTCCACGGCCTTCCTCAACATGGCCTCGGAGGCATCGACGTGGGCGGCCCACGAGACGAACCTGCCGGAGGAAGGGTTCTCCACCCCCAGCTCCCAGACACCGCCGTCAGCGTGCTCGGTCAGAACGTTTTTGACGAGCTGGAGGTAGTCGTCGCTCTCCACGAAGACCTTCACCTTGTAAGGGGTGCTGCCGTGGTTGAGGTTGTAGGCTGCGAAGCCCGCTCCCAGCTTGCTTCCCCTGTAGCGGACGCATTCAATCGAGCTTACAACTTCGTGGGCCTTGACCTTGGGGGCGTCGCTTCTGCGGAGAACGCCGAGAATACCGCAGCCCGAAATGTTCAACAGAGGCCTCTCCATGCCTAGCCCACGCCCGCCTGCTTGACTCCAAGCTTAAGCCTCGTCTCCCTGTCAACCTCAACCGCTCTCAGCAGCTCCCTGTTGCCGACGAGCGTGTTGAACAAGCTGCTGACGCCGGCCGCTCCCGCCAAAAGCTTGAGCTCACGCTGGATACCCAGCAGGAGGTTCTCCACCCTCTCACGCATGACATCCTCCCCCACTCTGGCTTCCGGCACGCCGACGCCGTACTCGACAGCCTTCGAGACGACGGCCGCGTCAGCTCCTAGGGCGACGAGCTTGTAGATGTCGTCGGAGCCCCTGACCAACCCTCCGCCGGCGATAACGCTGACCTTGTTGCGTGCTCCGAGCCGCCGCAGCTCACTGTCAAGGACAGACACGCCGACCTTGAGGT
>JAVZZH010000005.1:0-38387 GCA_038885755.1 Candidatus Caldarchaeum sp. | reverse complement strand
GGCTCAAGATGCTGAAAGTCGTCTCGACGAGCGACCGCCCGCTCCACATCAAGGCTGTAGCCAAGCTTACCAAGACAAGGTATGCCCTAGCATACAAACACGTCAAGACGCTCGAGAAAGCGGGGCTTGTCACCATCTACGAGGTGGGGCGTTCGAGGGTTGTTGCTCCGAGGTTTCCCGCCGTCTTCGATAGGGCTGTTTCTCTGGGAAGAGAAATAGTGGTGAAGAAATAGTTTTACCAAAAAGTTAACTTATTTTCACTGAAAATCATGCTTATATTATAGCGGTAAACAACTCATCCATATGAATAAGGTGAAAAAGCTAGCGGGAGCATCGTCTTTCGCGGCCTTGGCCTACGTGATGGGGCTGGCGCCGGCCAGCATACCTTTCCCGCTTCTGCCGTTCCTGCGCTTCGACCTAGCCGAGATACCGGACCTGCTGTCGTTCATCATCTTCGGATGGAAGTACGGTCTCATGACAGCCCTCGCCCACTGGTACGGGCTAGTGATAACCGCCCAAGGAGTGTTCGCGCCTCCGCCCATCCCGCAGCTCATGAAGCTGACCGCAGTGCTGGCCACTTTCCTCGGCGTCTACTTCGGCGCGAGAGTCTCCGAGAGGTTTGGGAAAGCCCGGACGGCGTCCGCAACAGCCATGGCGGTTTTGACTAGGGCTGGAGTCATGGCTCCGATAACCTTCGCCCTCTACTACCTGCTCTTCCCCACCGTCTACCTGCCTTTCGGAGAGAGGATCCTGTCCACAGCCGGCTACGTGGTCGACTCCGACCTCGCCGTCGCAACGCTTATAACGGGCTTCACTACGGTTTTCAACGCCCTAGCAGCGCTCATCCTAGTTCCTCTCTGCTTCTCCATCGCAAAAGCTTTGAAGAGGGCGCTGGGACAGCGTCTGGTTTTGGCGGAGGCTGTCTGACCCCCTCCCCCCTGCACGGAGGCCGCCACATTTTATAAGCCTCCCAGACCGGTAGAAGCTCGAAAAGCCATGGTGGCTAAGAAGGCAGCTGAGAAGGAGCTTGACGTCTTCGACCTTCAGAGCGTCGAGGGCGTGGGCAAGGCGACGGAGGAGAAGCTCAACGCCGCCGGAATAACGTCGGTGCTGGACTTGGCGGCTGCTACGCCTAGGGAGCTTGTGGAGATTGGGCTGAGCTCTGAGAAGGCTGAGGAGCTCTGTCTCAAGGCACGGCTTCTGCTCATCGAGAGCGGCTTCCTCGACAAGGAGTTTGTCCCGGCCACGGAGGTTTTGGAGAGGAGGAAGGCCATGCAGAGGGTCACCACGGGGTCGAGCGCCATCGACTCGATGCTGGGCGGTGGCGTGGAGACGCAGGCCATCACGGAGCTGATAGGCGAGTACGGCAGCGGCAAAACCCAGCTCTGCCACACGCTTTGTGTTATGACGCAGCTTCCACGCCAGCAGGGAGGGCTTGAGGGCGCGGCCATCTACATCGACACGGAGGCAACGTTCAGGCCTGAGAGAGTAAGCCAGATAGCTGAGGCTCGTGGTCTCGACCCGCAGAAGATACTGGAGAACGTAATTTTCGCCAGCGTCTACAACTCCAGTCATCTACAGCTCACGGTCAAGGAGCTTGGCCGGTACATCGAGAAATACAGGGCGCGGCTTGTCATCGTCGACTCGGTCATCTCACACTTCAGGGCCGAGTACGTGGGGCGCGGGACGTTGGCTGAGAGGCAGCAGCGGTTGAACGACCTGCTTCACAGGCTTCTCCGCACAGCCCAAGTCCACAACGTAGCCGTCGTCGTGACCAATCAAGTCCAAGCCAACCCCGACCAGTTCTTCGGCGACCCCAACAAACCCAGCGGAGGCCACGTCCTAGCCCACAGCAGCACGTACCGCGTCTTCATCCGGAGAGCCGCCAACAACACACGACTAGCCCGCATCATCGACAGCCCCTACCACCCGCCGACAGCCGAAGCATACTTCAAAATCACCGAGAAAGGCGTCGAAGACCTGCAGGAAGGAAAATAGAACCGGAGTGTCAACGAAGCCTGTGAACCATGACCACGAACCAAGCTAACCCAGCCAACACAAGCAAACCCGAGAGGTAGGCCTGAGCAAGTCCTGTTGATGCAGAGGCGGCGACCCGCCATGAGTTTCCTAGGTTGAGGAGGATGGCCGGTGCGAGGGACAGACCTTTGTAGGGTGTTTTCATGCTAATCAGGGGTGGAAGAAGAATGGGTGCGTACGCCATTATCATGTTTCCAAGAAATCCGATGGCTATGCTGTGTATGTAGGCGTCGCGGAAAGCAAAGCCGCTTGACAGGGATTGAAGAAAGTTGAAAACAAGCCCAGCCAGCAACCAGAGCCCAGCAACCGTGAACACTACCGTGAAGTATCTATAACGGACAGCATCCCTTTCAGCAAGTCCAGAAACATTCGTTTTGACTTTGTGGAAATCGACAGCCAACAGTAATAGAACTCCTGACAGAAGCAGGAGAAGTTTCCGCAGCAACTCAGAGGAAAAAATTAAAACAAAAGCTGTCGCGAACGAGACAAGACATAAGGCAGCCGTTTTTCTCCGATAGTTTGCTTCAAGCCGAAACCTAACTGTTCGCATAACTACTCCGAACACCATGGCCGATGGAAAGCCGAGTAAAACAAGGTCCAAGAACCTTGGCACAGTCCACGGATACGGATAGATTATCTTCAAAACAGCTGCAGCAACCAGACAAACGGGTGACAGTATTATGAAGGAGTCCGACACCCAGAAGAACCCTGCAGGTTTTCCGACGATTATCAATATCCAGACGGCGTAGGCTGAACAGGCGATTAGGATGATGAAATCGCCTATTCTCACGTCATAGAGCATTTTTACAAGGTTGCCGGCGAAGATTGTTGAGACGATTATGATGAAGTTGGTTGTATTTGACTGGGTTTTGTTCTTGAACCGTGGTATCAAAGCGTATGAAACGCCGAGGATGAACAACAGTAGGAATCCGAAGGCCTGCAGGTCTGGATGCAGTAGGAAAAATTCAGACAGCCTGACAGGTAATCCGTATGACATTAGACGGATCACACCCATCAACGTTCCTGCCAAAGCCAGCAGCGTCGCCAAAGCAGTGGACAGAATCATAACAAAACGGATCTGCGTATGTCTTGCCGCCATATCCAAAAAACCCATGTCCGCCGCCTCAATTATCTTCCTTCCTGATTAACACGTGGTAAAGTTGGACAACTTTTATATATGATGTGGGTCACTACGGTCTTATGCTAGATAAATTTACGCAATCGTTGGTGAAAGACCACGAGGTGATTCTGAACGCGGTGAGCCGGTTGCAACAAAGGGTTGAAAACTGGCGGCGAATCAAAACTATCGATTCCGTTGAATCGCTCAGGAACTTTATCGAGTTTGCGAGAACGTTTACCGATAAATGTCATCATGGAAAGGAGGAGAGATGTCTGTTTCCGTGTTTGGAAAGCATGGGCATTCCACGTGAAGGCGGCCCGATCGGCGTGATGCTGTATGAACATGAATTGGGCAGGCAGTTGATAAGAAGGCTTGACAACGCCTTACAGAAGTATGTTCAGACACGGGAGGGGTTGGATGAGGTTTTGGATGTCTGCGATGAATACATCAGCTTGATTACCCAGCATATATCGAAGGAGAATGATGTTCTCTTCCCGATGGGTCAAAGCGTGACGCCGGCGGAGGAAAGGGAGAAAACCGTTGAATGCTACGAGCACATCGAACATCATGAAATCGGTCATGAAACGCATCACCGGCTTGAAAAACTGTCTGAGAAAATTTGACGATGTCGAGTATTGCTGTAGGTGTTAGCTCTAGGAAGCGATGTCGCCTCCCTGCCCACAGCGTACGGTCCAGTAGGATGTTGCGGGGTTTCAACCAATAAGTTGCTCACCAAAAATGGGTGCCGTAGCCGCCGTGCTGAGCAGGCGGGGACGGAGATCACCGCCTCCACCTCCGCCGTCAGCCTAGCTTCACCGGTATTTTTTCATCTTTACAATGTGCACCGGCTCGTTGACTAACCCATACGTTAGAACAAACGTCTCCCCGGTTTCGACGATTCCTTTCTCCTCAAGAGTATGCTCCAACCTCTCAAGGCCTTCGGCGTAGCTGCTGGCTTCTACGGCAAGCGGCGTGACACCCCACATTAGCTCCAGCCGTGGAATTACGTGGGTGTTTGGAGTGGCTGCGATGATTCCGCCTACTGGCTTGAAGCGTGCTATCCGGCGTGCCATGTTTCCGTTCATGGTGAATATTGCTATCCTCGCGGCCAGCGATTCGGCGAGGTTGACGACTGCCAGTGCGAACCTGTCTACGGCCTCCGCGTCGGACTGCAGCGCCCTACGGGGTTTGATGCTTTTCTCATATGTTTCAGCTATTTTGGCCAGCCACTGGATTGATTCCAAGGGATATCTGCCTACGGCGGTCTCGGCCGTGAGCATCAATACGTCGACGCCATCCTCCACGCAGGACATCACGTCGACGATCTCGCTTCTCGAGGGAACAGGCTCGTTGACCATCGTTCCTAGAAGCTGGGTGGCCACTATGACGGGCTTGCATGCGTTGTACGCTGCCTCTATGATTGTTTTCTGCAGCTTGGGAACATACTCGAGCGGGAAGTGCATGCCTAGGTCTCCCCGGGCGATGAGGACGGCGTCTGATTTCTCGCATATCTTGTTGATGTTCTGGACGGCGGACGGCGTCTCCACTTTGGCTATCAACCCCATCGACAGCCCTCTCGACTCGAGATAATTCCTGACGGCGTCTATGTCTTCAGCTCTTCTTACAAAGCTGAGTCCAGCGTAGTCTAGGTTCATGCTGACGGCTGCTTCTAAGCCTTCCATGCTTGTTTTGAGGTAGTCGGGCGTCTCCACTTCTTTTCCACGTATCACGATGGATTTGTTGGGAGAGATGGTTAGCGGGCGCACGGCTTCAGATTCTATCGAACGGCCTTGATGAGCCACGACCCTCAACATTCCACGGCCGTCGTCAAAGACCAGCGTGTCTCCCACCTCGACTGTTTCGAAAAACTCGGGATAGGGCAGGTTTAAGGGCCCGTCGAGCGAGAACCTGACTCTTTCGCCCACGTTGAGCGAGAGAGATTTGTCCAGCCCGGCAACGCGCACCGACCCGCCTTTCAAATCCCCTATCAGCACACATCTCTCGCCTGTTTTCTCAGCCGCTCGACGCGCGTTGTCCGCAAGCCTACGCCAGAAAAGCATGTCTCCGTGGCTAAGGTTTATCCGAAAGATCCTGCACCCGAGCGAGATGGCTTTCGCTATGTCTTCTCGAGACGACAGCGACGGCCCGAGCGTGCAAGCCAGCTTGGTCTTCAACTGCATCACCAATCCGCTCTCAACGTAAAAAACCTGTGTTTCGGACAAGCTTTAGTACCGCCGGCCTTCAGCCTCCACGTCGGAGATGCCAAGGTTCAGCGTCGTTCTCGAAGGCGACAAAACATACGAAACCTACCTAGCCGTCGCCAAAACCGTAGACGAAGCAGGCTTTTACTCGCTCCAAGTCTACGAACACCTGCCCCACAAGCCCGCATGGGGCATAGCCCTGTCGCTGGCGCCGCACGTCCGGAAGATCAAGCTCGGGCCCGCGACCGTGCCGGCAAACCTCTACAACCCCGTCGTCAACGCCCGCTTCCTAGCCTACCTCGACTCCATCAGCCCCGGAGCCCTGCTGGGAATCTCGAGGGGAGCTTACATGGCTGGAGGAAGGGCGTCGGTCGGCGAGGTTGTCTTGGCCGTCCAGAGGACCGTGGAGGAGTTGAGGCGGACCGGGTGGTCTAAGCTTGCCGACCCACTCATCTACGTCGGGACGAGCGGCCCTGTTCTGATGCGAAGGGCTGCAGCCATGCCTGAGGTCAAGGGAATTGTGGTCGACCACCTGGCTAACCCTGTGTATGCGTCTGAGATGCGTAGGGGTATTGACGAGGCGGGAGGGACCGGTAAGGAGCTTGTTGCGAGGCCTTTCACCTTCATCTCGGAGAACCCTGAGGAGGTTGACCTGTTTTTTGACGAGCTGAGACGGTACGTAGTCGACCTCGTCGACGGGTCGCCCATGCTCAAAGCCGCAGGCCTGGATGCCGGAGACTTGGCAAGGGCCGATGACGAGGTGAGGGCGAGGATGCTGGAAAACTTCGCTCTCTGCGGGTCTGTCGAGGAGGTGGTGGAGAAGGCCGTCAGACTGGTTCGGTCAGGCGTCTCGCACGTCTGCTTCGGACACCCCGTTGGACGCGACATCGTCGAAGGGGTTAGGGTGATCGCTGAGAAGGTTCTTCCCATGCTGGGTGAACAGCTGGGCGGCTGAGGCTGTGTTTCCGTTTAAATAGATGGTTTTACGGTAATTCAGCCGTGCCAGAGGCTGTCGTCAGGGTTGTTGGTAAGGCTGCGCCGCTTGAGGCCGACGACGTTGACACCGACCAGATCATTCCAGCAGAGTTTCTCAAGGTGATCGAGCGCAAGGGGCTTGGAAGATACTTGTTCTATCGCTGGCGTTATGATGAGAACGGCAGGCTGAGGGGTGATTTTGTCCTCGACAGACCCGAATACAGGGGGGCTGAAATCCTCGTCGCCGGCCGTAACTTCGGAATAGGCTCCAGCCGTGAAAACGCCGTCTGGGCTCTGACCGACTTTGGAATAAAATGCGTCATAGCCTCGAGCTTCGGCGACATCTTCTACGTCAACGCGAGCAAAAACGGGCTCGTTTGCGTCAAGCTGCCCGACGACAAAGTGGTTAGGCTCCGCAACCTAGCCAAGAAAGGAGACCTCCGCCTAGAAGTAGACCTCGCAAGCCAGACCGTTTCATACGCCGGTGAACAGGTCAAGTTTGACATCGAGCCCCACATAAAGGAGAGGCTGATGAGAGGCCTAGACGACATACAGCTGACCATCGAAAAGTACAGTAAGGCGATAGAGTCGTTCGAGCAGCGGATGCCGGAGTACCTCAAGCCCAAGCCGAGAGGCTTCCTCCACGAATAGTCGCCGAAAAATCTTAAAAAAAGCTCGACACACTATCCTCATGATGGTCAATAAACTCGTACCGTTCGTCCCATCACCGCTCGATGTCGTGGAAAGAATGCTGAATCTGGCGGAACTCGACGAGGGCGAGAAAGTCTACGACTTGGGGTGCGGCGACGGCCGGGTTCTGACGACCGCTGCCAGAAAATTCAGGGCTTCAGCGGTGGGCTGCGAGCTGCGGCCCAGATTGGTGGCTCACGTCCGGAACAAGGTTAGAGCGCTCCGCCTCGACGACAGAATAACCATAGTAAGGCGAGACATGTTCAGCATGCCTCTCCACGACGCAGACGTCGTAACCCTCTACTTGACGAAAGACCTTCTCGGAAGGCTGAGGCCTAAGCTGGAGCGGGAGCTCAAGCCATCCGCCCGAGTCGTCTGCCACGACTACCCAATACCCGGATGGAGGCCAGAACATGTGGAAAGGCTCAACAAACACACAATCTACCTTTACAAGCCGGTCAGGAGGATATAGCATCTCGGGCAAGAGGGCCATTTTTCGTGGAAAATGCCGTCGTGCATCTGGCTAGCGCCGGCCTTATCCTCTTCCTACACAGCTAGGCACGTCCTGCTACTCCGAATGTCATGGCCGTGTCTGAGCTTTGGTAGTGTGTGATGATGGCCGCCTCCCGCCTGTGTTTCAAACACGTAGGCTGGAAAGGCTTTCTCCACCCCACGCCAGACCACATCAGCCTCGCCCCATCCATGAACAAACCATACACACGTCCGACGAGATAATCGAAGACATGCATAAACCATCGACTACAGGCAGTAGGCCTGAAAACAACCCCCTAAATAGAATTTGACAGCGTCGATGCCGCTAACCTATGCCTTTACGGCATGCAGGTTTGCCTCTATATGTTGGCCATTTTTCTGATTTTCTCGCCCACTTTTTCGATGGGGTGGTCGGCCATCTTCTTCATCAAGTCGTTCAGAATCTCGTAGGCTCTCGGGTTGCCTGTCCACGTCTCGGAAAACTCTCCGGACTTCACGCGTTCTAGGGCTTTCTCCATGTTCTTTCTTACGTGGCTGTCGACTATCATGGGCCCGACGGTCAGGCCTCCGTACTTGGCTGTGTCGGAGACCGATTTCAGCATGTGCACCAAGCCGCCTTGGTAGATTAGGTCGACGATGAGCTTCAGCTCGTTCAACACCTCGAAGTAAGCAAGCTCAGCGGGGTAGCCGTTTTCGACGAGGACCTCGAAGCCGTTCCTGATAAGCTCCATGACTCCTCCCACGAGAACAGCCTGCTCGCCGAAAAGGTCTGTCTCCGTCTCGTCCTTGAAGGTTGTCTCGATGACGCCTGCCCTAGAGCATCCGCAGGCCTTAGCCATGGCTAACGCAGTCTGAAGAGCGTGGCCAGAGTAGTCCTGCCCTACTCCGACCAGCGCAGGGACGCCCTTGCCCTGAACATAGAGGTCGCGCATCCTTTGGCCGGGTGATTTGGGAGCCATGAGGACTACGTCCACGTCGGGAGGCGGAACTATCTGCCGGAAGTGGATGTTATAGCCGTGGGAGAAGCCGAGTGTCTTGCCCGCCTTGAGGTAGGGCTTTATGCTCTTCTGGTAGACCATTGGCTGGTCCATGTCGGGTATAAGTATGTGTACCAAGTCCCCCCTGCTGGCAGCCTCCTCCACCGTGAGCGGCTTGAACCCGTCTTCCTCAGCTCTCCGCCAGGAGTTTCCTCCCTTTCTAAGCCCGACAACAACCTTCAGACCAGAGTCCCTCATGTTGAGGGCCTGTGCTCTTCCCTGACTTCCATACCCGATTACAGCCACTGTCTTGTCTCGCAATATGTCGAGGGATATGTCGTTGTCGTAGTAAACTTTCATGAAGACTTGTGATTACAACCTTGATAAAAACTATTCTTTTGTCTTAAGCAAGCTCGTCGAGTGGTAGTAGGGGTAGTTGAGCAGCTTGTTGGCGAGCCATTCACCCTTCCCCTCCTCTCCCTCGAGCAGCAATACAGCAGAAAGCCTGCTTCCGCCGTCTATGCTGTGTATGTTTATGGATTGTATGCTCAGGTTCCCCTGCTTGACTGCAAGCATCATCTTAGCCACTGCGTCGGCGCTGTTGACGCAGACGACGTGAAGTATGAACTTCATCACACAATCCTGCTTACGTTAATCATCTGCTGGGTTAGGTCGAAACCGGGAGGCAGCTTGACGTCCTGAAGCCATTTTCCGGGTGGGACCATGGGGAAAACCAGCTCGCCCTTGTCGACGGGGACGTCTATGGTAGCCGCTGAATTCGTCCGGACAGCTCTCCGCACGATGTTGGACAGCTCCTCGTAGGTCTCGGCCCTGAAGGCCTCTACTCCGAAGGCTTCTGACAGCTTCAGCAAGTCTGTGCGGTCGTTGTATTCGACGTCCTTGTACCTCTTGCTGTAGAACATGTCCTGCCACTGTTTCACCATCCCCAGAGACCTGTTGTCAAAAATCACCGTAATCACAGGACATTCGTAGTCCGCCACGCATGCAAGCGTCTGGCACGTCATCAGGAAGCTTCCGTCGCCGTCGAGGTCCACTACGACCCTGTCGGGAGCAGCCACCTTCGCCCCGAACGCTGCCGGAAGACCGAAGCCCATGGTTCCGAGCCCTCCGCTGGTTATCCACGCCCCGGGAGTTCTCGTCTTCCAGAATAGTTGGGCCCACATCTGGTGCTGGCCGACGCCGGTCGTTATGATCGTGTCGTGCGGGAGGATTTCGTTGAGGATTGAGACGACTTTCCAAGAATGCAGGACTTTGCCGTCGTCCATGGCCATCATGTATTCTTCGTAGGCGCTGCCTATTTCGTGGAGCTTCCGGGCGAGCTTGGACTCCGGCCTTCGGGGAATAAGATGCTTGATGTATTCGACGAGCTCGGCAAGCACCTTCCTAGCGTCTCCGGGCAGGCTTATGCTTGGCCTGACGTTCTTGCCGAACTCGCTCAAGTCCAAGTCGATGTGTATGACCTTACGGCCTTTTTCAAACTCTTTAGCAGGCCCTATCGCCCTGTCGGAAAGCCTCGTCCCAACGCATATGACTAGGTCCGACTCTATGATGGCTAGGTCCGCCTCGACACGTCCATGCATGCCCACCACGCCGAGGACTAGTGGGTGGTCTTCAGGAACCGCTCCCTTCCCCATCGTTGTCGTGACTATCGGGGCGGCTATGTGCTCGGCTAGCTGGAGAATTTCACGGCCCGCCATGCTGTACACAGCGCCGCCGCCGACTAGGATGACGGGCTTCTCCGAATCCATCACAAGCTTGGCGGCTTGTTTGATCGATTCGATGTCCGGCTCGGGCGGAGGCCTGTTGAAGAGAGGCTCTGGCTGTATGTTTTCAACTGGTTTGACATCCTCAGTCATTACATCCCTCGGTATGTCGAGTAGCGTGGGCCCGTACCTGCCGTTCATCGAGACGGTGTAGGCGTTTACAAACTCTTGGGCAAGCCTGTTGGGGTCTTTGACTGTGATGGCGTACTTGATGTGCGGTAGGACAAGCCCGACGATGTCGGCTTCCTGAAAAGCATCCGTCCCCATGAAAGACCTCACAACCTGCCCGGTCACCGCCATTACTGGGACGCTGTCCATGTAGGCGTCCACCAGCCCTGTAATCAGGTTGGTGGCACCCGGGCCCGACGTCCCCGAACAGACACCGGGCCTTCTCTTTATCCTTGCGTAGCCCTCCGCTGCATGCACCGCCTGCTGCTCGTGTCTCACGAGTATGCTCTTTATGTCGGAGTCTCTCAAGGCGTCGTAGAACGGCATGTTTGCTCCGCCGGGGATGCCGAACACAACCTCGACACCCCTGCGAGCCATTTCACCGACCAGAGCATCAGCCGCTCTCATCACGCCTCCAACCTCTCTTGAGCGTACAAGATCTGATGGGCTGCGCTCGTGACAGCCGAGACAACAGCATGAACAGGGTCGGGTCCTAGGCCTCTGCCGACAAGCTCCACGTCGGATGAAGACAGAACAACCTCCGCCTCCGCGACGTGGTTGACCATGAAAGACGAATGTATCTTCAAATCAACCAGACGGACCTCGACTAGTTTGTTGACGGCATTCAATGCGGCGTGCGTGGCGGCCTCAACAGCTGAAGCTCCGACTCCGTCGCCTGACACCAGCTCGCCCGCCATCATCAACTCACACTGAGCTCTGAAAACATCACCGTTCAGAACCAGCATAAGGTTTTTCACAAACGACCTCTTTCTGCTCTCCCTACCGTATGCTTCGTCGGCCAGCGTCAGCACAAGCTCCTCCGAAACCTTACCGCCTCTATCGGCGATCTCCTTGACCCGGCTGAGGATCGTCGCTACTTTACTCCTGTCCACGGAGTAGCCGTATTCCTTGAGAAAAGCCTCGAGGCCGTGGATCCCTGAATGTTTTCCGAAGACTATCCGTCTTCTTCTTCCGAAGACCTCAGGCATCACGGGCTCGTAGGTCGTCGGGCTGCCGAGTATGCCGTGGACGTGGATGCCGCTTTCATGGGCGAAGGCGTTGTCGCCTACGATCGCTTTGTTCTTCGGAACAGTTATGCCCATCAGCCTCTCAACGAGCCTTGAAACCCTGTAAATCTTCTCAAACTTGATGTTTGTCTCAACCCCGTAGAGAAACTTCAGAGAAGCAGCCACCTCCTCCAAGCTAGCGTTGCCGGCTCTCTCACCTATGCCGTTGATGGTGGCGTGGACGATCTCGGCACCGGCCTCGACGCCGGCCAGAGAGTTGGCTACCGCAAGCCCGAAGTCGTCGTGGCAGTGGACAGCTACAGGTATTCTAACCGAGCTTTTGACGGCTGCCACAAGCCTCTTCATCACCGTCGGGATAATGGTTCCGACTGTGTCGGGTATGTCTATGCTGTCGGCTCCAGCTCTTTCAACGGCCTGAAAGACTTGAAGCAGGTATGGGATTTCAGTCCTCGTGGCGTCCTCGGCCGAGAAATGCACCGTAAACCCGTAGGACTTTGCGTACTCAACCGATGAGACAGCTTTGTCCAAAACCTGTTCACGGCTCATCTTCAGCTTGTGCTGTAGGTGGATGTCTGAGGTTGCGATGAAGACGTGGACCCACTGTGGGTCTACTTTGGCTGCTGCGTCGATGTCGGCTTTCTCGCATCGTGAAAGCACGCATATCTTCGAGCCCAGACCGGCCGCGGTGATCTGCTTTATGGCTGAGGATTCTCCGCTGGAAACCGGTGGAAACCCTGCCTCTATAACGTCAACCCCTAGGTCCGCCAGAGCTTCGGCGAGCCTCACCTTGTCCTCGGGCCGCAGAGCAGCTCCAGCCGTCTGCTCCCCATCCCTCAGCGTTGTGTCGAAGATAACAGCCCGTGAAGGCAGAGCGCTCTCTAGCAGCCTACGCCAAGCCATCCGCAACACCTCCCTCGCGAAAACCCAGAGAAGCCTCGCTCGGAGAACCAGCGACAGAAGGCACGGCTAAGCTAGGTCGTGAAGCAATAAACCCCACCCTCGCGTGGCTTTAACGCGTCATCGACTCTATTTATTCCTTTTCCCTCCAACGACCTAGTAAGCTCTTGCATAGTAAACAACCTCGACGGCGGGGCGCTGGCAGACGACGCAGCCGCCCGAAGGAGCTTCAGCCTCCTCGAACTTGCTCCCCCTCAGCTCACCCCCCGCGGCCTCCTTCAAAGCCATGGCGCAGTCGGTGCTGCCGCACCAGCCGATCCTAGCCACCCTTCTCTCGGAGATGAGCTTTTTGACCTCCTCGACGGTCGAGGCGTCCGAAATCATCTGCCGCATAATCCTCCAGCTCTTCTCTGCAAGGTTCTTGTCTATATCACGCAGCAGGCCTTCGACGTATTCTCCAACCTTCTCGAGGCTCACCGTCCTCTTCTCGAGCGTGTCCCTGCGGAAAACCGTCGCAGTGTTTTCAGCGACCTCGCGAGGCCCTGCTTCAACCCTTACAGGAACTCCCATCTTCTCCCAGTGGTAGAACTTCTCGCCCGGAGTGATGTCCTCCCTGTCGTCGAGGAGAATACGCAGGTCCTTGAGACCGGCAACTATCTTTCTGCAGTAGTCGATAATGGTCTCCTCCTGCCCCTTGAAGACAATGGGTACGACGACAACCTGAAGCGGGGCCACGGCGGAGGGGAGGACCAGGCCTCGGTCGTCGCCGTGCTGGCTTATCAACGCGGCCAACACCCTGCTGTAACCGAAGCCGTAGCAAAGCTGATGCGGGTTGTCCCGCTCCCCGTTCTTAGTCTCGAACTCTATCTCGAAAACCTTTGAGAAATTCTTCCCGAGGTTGTGCACCGTGCCCACTTGGTTTACACGGCCGTCGGGGTTCCATGCGTCGAAGGCCACCGAGTACTTGGCTCCAGCGAACTTGTCGAAGTCAGGCCTCTTGAGAACCAAGTAAGCTATTCCCAGCCTGTCGAGCACCCTCTTGTATATCTCGACAGCCTTCCTCACCTGCTGCTCGGCCTCAGCCGCTGTGGCGTGAACCGTGTGAGCTTCGTTCCACGGAATCTCCCTGACCCTGAGCAAGGGCCTCGTGGCCTTCGTCTCATGCCTGTAAACCATGTTGCTCTGATGAACTAGAAGGGGCAGGTCTGCATGGCTCCGGACCCAGAGCTTGAACATGGGATACATTATTGTCTCCGAAGTGGGCCTGACAATCAGTTTAACATCGAGAGGCTTCCCGCCGGCGGACTCGATGACGAAGACCTCGGGGCTGAAGCCCTTGATATGCTGAGACTCCTTCCCGAACAGCTCGTCTGTGGTGACTAGTGGGAAGATCATCTCCTTGTGGCCTGTCCTGTTGAGCTCATCCTCCAGCATCTCACGAATTCGTTTCAGGATGAACGCGCCGTTCTCCAAATAGACTGAGAAACCCTTGACGGGGAAGCGGTCGTCAACGATCCGAGCGTCCAAAAGCAAGCTGTCAAACCACTCGCTGAAGTTCCGGTATTTGTTAAGCGCAGTCGCTGTAGACATCTGAAGATTCGCCACGTGAACGCTATATAAATCTCTCTACGTGCTTCCAGCGTTAACCCAAGCCCTCGGAAGCGATGCGGGCTCGGAGGCCAGCCTTCTCTGGTACTCCTTGAGGAGGAACAGGCTTACGTCATCCATCGTCCTCTCACCTTGCTGAAACGGCGTGTCAAGAGCATACGTTAGGTACCTCAGATAGATTATGAAATAGCTTACAACGGCGAAGCTGATAATCGACTCCGCCAGGCTCTGGAGCTTCACGAACGTCAGCAAAACAACTACGCTTACCGTCAAAAACTCTGCTAGAACACGGGCCGAAGGAAGATAAACAGTCCGCTGTATGTAATAGACTCTCGTCACCTGCTTGAGAAGGTTTTCACGCCCGTCTTTTACGCGTGCGATGCTCGGGGCCGGCGCTCCAGCCCTCTCCATCTCGGCGGCCAGCCACGAAAGGTTGTTGACAGCCTCTATGCAGGGCTGGAGATTTGAATAACCGCTTTTCTTCTCCACGCCCGTTATGAAGGAGTCTATTATGCCCAGCAAGGCATTCCGCAGCCTCTCGACGTCAAAGTCTTGCCTGCTGGAATGGAGAAGCCTCGCCTCTGTCCAAATCCTGTCGAGAGCCGAGAGCATCTCACCCGGTATCCTCTCAGCCTCCTTGTAGTCGCTGATCAAGCCAGCGAGAACGAAACCCATCACAAATATCGACCCAGCCACGATGCTCCCAGCCAAAGGATTGAGGGGCATGAACTCATAACCGAGATAGGCCACGACGGTCTTCAACACTAGGGCAGGCAGCGCAGCCTTCAACGCCCTCCGTGCGACAACCGTCCTGAACAGCATGACAAAAACCCAGCGAACAAGTATTTAGGATTCAAGGCCGGGGAGATATGTTTTTAGATAGGCTGTTGCCGTCTTGGCTGGGTGTCGAGGGCCTGTCGGTAAGCGGTTTCGGAGGAAAGTTCCTTCCCACAAAGCTTGAGCTGATAAGGGTCAGACGCTCTCTTCAAGTCGCGAGGAGTATCTACCGCATTCTCGAGGACAAGAGGGATGTTCTCGTGAAGAGGCTGAACGACTTGGTTGACGTGGCTGAAGCCGAGCGGGAGAAGATGGTGGAGCCGCTTAAGCAGGCCTACGCATCGCTTTTCAAAGCATACGCTGAGATGGGGTCGATGAAAGTCGAGGCAGCTGCATCCACGACGCCTGTTTCCATACAGGTCGACGTCAGCGAAAAAACAGTCCTAGGCATAAAGATACCGACCCTGCAGGCGTCGTCGTCCCAGCTCCCCCTAACCTACGGCTTCCTAGACACCACCGCCTCCTTCGACGAAGCCGTAGCCAACTTCAGAGACATACTTACACCCATTTGCCGGGTCGCAGAGGTGGAAAACGCGATATTCCGCCTAGCCGAGGAACTCAAGAAAACACAAAGGCTGCTTAACGCACTCGAACACCTGATCATACCGCGTTATCAGGAAGCAATCAAGTTTATCAGCGCAAACCTCGAGGAGAGAGAAAGAGAGGACTTTGTCAAGCTAAAGCACGTCAAAAAGATCCTCGAGAGAAGGAAGGAGGTGGAGGAAGCTGTCTGAAGAGATGGATAGGGAGTTGGAAAGGCTTAGACAGGCTTTGAGAAAAAGGAAGCAGGAGATGGTTGAGGAGCTGCGGCGGAAGGCAGCCCAGATTAAGGCCTGATTGGGGAGGCTGGAGCTGGTTTAAATAAGCCCTCCCACAATCATAAGCTGTTTGAGGCTCAAGACAGTCCTCTCAACACTGCTGCTGTCGGCCTTCGCATACATCACGCTGTTCCACAGCCCTGTGATACGTGGACTAGAGCTGACAAACCTTCTCTTCTACATGGACGTCTGGCCAGCCTTCCTATCAGCGGCAGGCTATTCAGCAGCCCACCTAGCCAACGGCCTTCTAAAGATCAACCCCCGAAGCCCGAGGCTCACGGCGCTAGGCCTGTCAGCATCGGCGGCAATAGTAGCGTACTGGCACTTCCCAGTCAACTCCTTTTTCGGGTTCGGCGTCTGCCCCGCAGACCTCAACGACCCAGTCCTATACCAGATGAAGCGAACATCCTACCTAGCAGCCGGCGCCGTCATCTACTTCTCGGTAGTGGGGATGTCGAAGCCTTGGAGAGAAGCCCTAGCCATAGCTTTAGGCAAGGTGATGGGATGGTACGGGTTCGTGCTAACCTTGGTGGAGAAACCGCTCTACGCCGCACCACCCGTAATCTTCAGCGTCCAACTACACCACGAGGCAGGATTCGCCATGCTGATCACCATGGTCTTCCTAGACTTCGTTGCCGTGGCCTCTCTCGTCAACCACTACTTCAAGAATGCGAAGCCAGAACCCTACCCGCTCACAACCAGACACTAACAGTAGAAACAGCACCGGCAAATCTCAACAATCATAACCCGGATATGTTAGCCCGGGCCCAAGCAGCAGTTCATCACAGCGACGGAGTTCCGCAGCCGGATACATGGGCGTATAAGACCTCACAGCGCGGATGAACTTGTTCAAATCAAACTTGCGTTGCCCCGGACTTGGATCATCAAAGCTGTAGGGAAGCTTGCAGAGAAGGTGGGCGGCCTCTAAGGAGCAGTTGGTCCCATGCTTGAGGCCGTCTTGCCGGCAGGACTCCAGCGGCATTAAGACTGCACGTGCCGGTGAATGACGGTAGACTTGCGGGAGGTTGAAGGACGGAGAACCGAAAAATTCCCGAGAGGTCCTCGGTCTGTGATAAGGATGTGGAGGAGGTTGAAGGCATGCTTGACAGTGTTTTGAAAACCCGCCCCGCAGGGTTTACGGGCTGATGTTCGGCTACTGGATACATCCTTGGGGCCAAAGCTAGGGCTGGGAAGAGAAACGTAGGCCTATTGAATGAGGCGCGGCCGGGTTTGAAACTCTTGAGAGACTGGTAGACAAGGTTATCTAAAGGCTTGACTGGGTGTAGTCCGATGCTTGGGAAGGTCGTGATAACTGCGGCTGGGCTTGGCACTCGCCTCCTACCCACGACGAAGGAGCTTCCCAAGGAGATGCTTCCCATCTACGTCAAGGGGAGCAACGGCCAACCCGTCCTCAAACCACTGCTGCAAGCCCTCTACGAACAGCTCTATCTCTACGGCTTCAGAGAATTTTGCTTCGTCGTCGGCAGAGGTAAGAGAGCGATCGAAGACCATTTCACGCCCGACTGGGATTTTGTCGAGAAGCTGGAGAGGAAGGGCAAATCATCGACTCTAATGGATTTGACCAAGTTCTACAGAATGCTCGAGGACTCGGTCATCGTTTGGGTTAGCCAGCCCAACCCCCGGGGGTTCGGCGACGCAGTTAGAATGGCTCATCATTTCGTCGGGGATGAAAATTTCCTTTTGTGCGCCGGCGACACTTACATAGTCTCCGCCAACAACATCTTCCTTCGGAGGCTTCTTGCTGCCGAGCCCCGGGACAGCCGTGGTGCTGCCTTGCTAGTCCAGCGTGTCGATGACCCTCGACAGTATGGTGTCGTGGTGGCTGATAGTTGGTCTAACGGGTTGCTTCGGGTGTCGAGAGTCGTTGAGAAGCCGTCAACTCCTCCTTCCAACCTTGCAATAATGCCCTTCTACGTCTTCACATCCTACATCATGAAGGCGTTGGATAAAACACCTCCCGGCGTCGGTGGTGAGGTTCAGCTAACAGACGCAGTCGAGCGGCTTATCGAGGAGCAGGGTGAGGTGTTTGCTGTAAGCCTCGAAGACGATGAGCTGCGGCTGGACATAGGCACGCCTGAGACATACTTGCACGCATTAAAATCATCCTACGACTACATAGCTGGTGGAAGACCTTGAAGGTATCATTCGTAGGCCTTGGATACGTCGGTCTGACTACAGCGGTGTGCTTGGCTGCCAAAGGCTTCAAAGTTGTAGGTATAGACTTGGACCACAGCAAAATAGATTTGATAAACGGCGGAAAAGCGCCGTTCAAGGAGCCCGGGTTGGATAAGCTCCTGCCCCGGGTGCTGCGTGGGGGAAGCTTTAGATGCAGCACGGATTACTCGGAGATTGCCGGCACTGACCTTACGTTCATAACAGTCGGAACGCCTTCGGGTCATGACGGAAGCATAGACCTCACGTACGTCATGAATGCGTCCAAAGCCGTCGGAGAGGTGTTGTCGGCTAAGCCGAGGCCGCACACCGTTGTCGTGAAAAGCACGGTGGTTCCGGGAACTACTAGGAACCTCGTTAGGAGGAGTCTGGAGCAGATGTCTGGCAAGATTGTAGGAGATGGTTTGAACCTTTGCGTAAACCCTGAGTTTCTCCGAGAAGGGTCTGCCGTGAAAGACATGTTCAAACCTGACAGGATTGTGGTTGGCGATGATTGGGGTGGTGGTGGACGCGTCCTTCTCAGGCTTTACACGAAATTCTACGGTGGGAAACTAGCCCCCGTCCTCAGGACGAACACGGTCAACGCCGAGATGATTAAGTACGCCAGCAACGTGTTCCTAGCAGCCCGGATCAGCCTGGTCAACGAGATTGCCAACATTTGTCAGCGTACTCCGGGAGCGGACGTCTCGGTGGTGGCGAAAGGCGTTGGAATGGACAGGAGGATTGGGCCACATTTCTTGAACGCGGGGCTTGGGTATGGAGGAAGCTGCTTTCCGAAAGATTTGAAGGCTTTGATAGCTTATGCGAAGTCTTTAGGCCAGCCGGCTGAAGTGCTCGAGGCTGTTGAAAGAGTAAACAACAACCAGCCCTACAGAGCCGTCGAGCTTGCGGAGAAGATTCTCGGCAGCTTGGCTGGGAGGAGAGCGGCAATACTAGGGCTTGCTTTCAAGCCCAACACCGACGACGTTCGTGAGGCTGTTTCGCTCAAGATAATCGACCGTCTCCTCGCAGCAGGCTGCTCAGTCGCTGTCTACGACCCAGCCGCCGTGGAAAACGTTCGACGTATTTACGGCGAACGAATAGACTACGCCAAGTCTGCTGTCGAATGCATCGACAAGGCTCATTTCTGCATAGTTGCAACCGAGTGGGATGAGTTCAGAAGGCTGAAGCCAGAAGACTTCGTAAAACGTATGAAACACCCTGTTGTAATCGATGGCCGGAGAGTCTTCGACCCCGAAGTATTCTCAAAAGCTCTCGTTTACTCCGGAATAGGCTTAGGCCCTGTGAGCTAGAAAAGTCGTTGACGGAGGCCCTGCGTTTATCGATTCTCACCCCCGTTGAATTCTTCGCCAAGCACGTGAAAAAAAGAGTAGAATGGTTTAGTGATTTACTGCGATACGTTATAATGATTAGACCTAGACGTATCACCTATGTCATCGCATTTTTCGTTTTCAAATACTTACTCCATGTCTTGACTGGTTTGTTGCTTGTTTCCAATTTCGGCGATGTCTTGAAGTTATTTATCTGGCGTAAAAAAAGGTTGTTTTAAAGCTTCGCAACAACGGGGGCGAACTAAAGGTGAATTTCAATAATTTTCTTTCGTGGTCTAGGTTGTTTTTGAGAGGGGTTATTATATGTGGAGTTGGTGGAAAAGCTTTTGCATCTTATGAAGGCGGGGTCATACTGAGCCCATCCATGCACCACATAGGAATGCTGACAGAACCGTTTGAAGAACTTTATCATGATTTTGATTTTAAAGGTAAAAGGGTGTTGGATGTGGGCGGGTATCTTGGTGAAACCGCCTTTCTGTTCCACAAGTGGGGGGCTGCTCACGTCACTGGCTTGTAGGGGCCTACGACTCCGACGGATCCGTGAGCTGTTTTGAGCGAAAAGTTTGACATCGCAAAGGTCGACTGTGAAGGCTGTGAAGTCTACCTCCTCGACGTAGCTGATAAGAGTGCCGGAATGGGTTATCGAATGCCATACCCCGAAGGTTTTGCACAAGCTGGAACACAGGTTCTCAGAGGCCGGTTTCACAGTTTACTTTAAACCCTACTACTACTGGATACAAGGCTATAGCGTTGTAGGTAAGCCACTATCTCTCGAAATAGGGAGACCTAAAACGCCCTTGACATTATTGTATGCAAAATATGCTTCGGTAAGTCCATCTACGGTAGACTCCATTCCAGTACCCATTTCACTATACGCATCATTTCTTTACGACAACACCGTGCTTCTCTCACTAATCGCCTTCTCGGCATCTTTCAAGACCCTTAGCCCCCTCCCTCAACATCTATTTTGATGAGTAAACCACCATTAGGGATGTGTAGGTCATCGATTTTGACTGTCTTAACAGTCGCTCGGTTAACCACCCTTTATCCTTGTATCCATTTTTTTACATGTCAGGGTCTCGGTGAACATGCTTTTATCTGTTGGTGAATCGAGTTGCAAAAACTCAAAGATTGAGCTGTCTCCGGCCGCGGCTGGTATAATAGTTATCCTTCTGTCTTTTCATGATAAATGCTGAGGTATTCTTACATGTTGTTGTGTTGGCTCAATACCTATTATTGCCTTTAGCCCTTTTTGCGATAATTATAGTATCACCTATGTGTTATATCTCCTCTTCATGTTTTTGGGTGATGGGTTGTTTGTTAACGTAATTGTAGAACCTCCCAATCCTATCAATGTTACTGAATATTTCGTGGATGTGATTATTCATAGTCTTCTTAGATACATCATGAAAAACTTAAATAAATGTTGAAAGTATCTCGCGATAGAGTACGAGTTTTGATAATTACCAATTGGAGGTGTTAAAAGATGCAACATCCTAAGATTTCTGTAGTTATTTTGAATTATAACGGTATGAAGTTCGTAGCTAATTGTTTGAAGAGTTTGCTTTTGACAAACTATCCGGATTTTGAGGTTTTGTTTTTAGATAACGCCTCATCTGACGGAAGCCGTGAATACTTAAGAGACGCTATCGAGAGACTTGGTTTAAGCAACTTTAAGTTCATCCCTCTAGACAGAAACTATGGCTTTGCAAAAGCAAACAATATTGGGGTCGCTTTAACAGACCCGAAGAGCGAGTTCATCATATTTTTGAATAATGATACTGAAGTTGAACCTGATTGGCTGCAGGAAATAATAAAGTTCATGCAAGAACATAGGGATGTTGGAATCGCGCAATGTAAGCAAAGATCGTTAAAAGGTAGAAAATACATAGACTCAGCTGGGGGTGTTATAGATTACATAGGCAGATCTTTGATAATAGGTAGTGGAGAATTAGACGATGAAAGATTTAGCAGACCCTACGAAATCTTTTATGCCCAAGGTTCATCGCTCATTATCCGAAGAGAATTGCTTAAAAGGATCGGATTGTTCGATGAAGATTATTTTATTAATTATGAAGAAACGGATTTATGTTGGAGAGCGCGCCTTTCCGGTTTAAAAGTTGCATTTATCCCAACCGCCATAATATATCACTATGGTGGGGCAACTATCGGACAGCTGCAAAACCCATTTCATGTTTATCACACCAGAAAAAACCACATAGTTACTCTGTTAAAAAATTACTCACTGAGCAACGCTATCAAATACGTCACTTACCTGTACATTAAGTATGTTATGTTTACAATGAAACTTCTTTCAGAAAAGAAAATACAGTGTGCGAGTGCGTATGTAAAAGCCATGATTTGGCCCATAATAAACCTTAAAAAAATTGCAACTGCTAGGAATATTGTTCAAAAATTTGTGAGAAGAGTTTCTGATGAAGAGATAATGGAGAAGATGCTGGATTTTCGAGTCTATGAAGCCTTAAAGCCAGCGATGATACTTAGAAATATCTTAAGGGCTAAAAGGTATGAAAGTGCATAGACCATCGCATTTTGAGTTAGGTAACGGAAAGATTCTTATGGAGGTATGTTCTTAGAGTGGAACAAGTTTGGAAGTGGATAAGCCACTTGTAACGATTGGTGTTTGTTCAAAAACTCGTGTTCCAAAAGAGACACTTCAGAGTATTTTTAATCAAACTTATAGGCCTTTTGAAGTAATTGTTGTTTTGCATGGAGAAGAACAACGTGATAAGTACGTCCCAGGCTGTAGAACTTTTTTCGAAAAACGTGGTTTGGGCATGGCAAGACAAATCGTTGTAGAGAATGCGTATGGAAAGTATATCGCATGGGTGGATGATGACCATGTTCTCCCAGCAGATTATTTGGCCTGTCAGGTTGAATTTATGGAAAAACATCCGGATACAGCCGCTGGACAGTCATATGTTGCGGCACATCCACAAGCAAAGATTTTTGGAAAGATAGAAGCTGCTGTTTGGAGAGTATATACAAGACGCATTAGTTCAACAACAGATGTTCCAGTCGGTAGTGCCGGTGTGATATACAGAACGGATGCGCTTCGAGAAGTTGGAGGCTACGATGTTGACTGCAAAGGTGCATGTGAAGATGGAGACGTTTGCCTCCGCCTTTTAAAAGCTGGATGGAAATTAAGGGTGAACCCAAACTGCTTTTATTATGCTTTTAAAGATGAATCTCTACACAGGCTGTGGTATAGATCCACATGGTATGGAAGAGGAGCTAGATGGCTGAACAAAAAATATAGTAGACAAATTGTTAACGTATTTAGACACGTGCCTCCAATAGCATTCGTTGCAGCTCTACGACATCTAGTACCTCTTAGCAAAGAAATACCATTACATCTCTGTTTACTCCACCCATTTCTATACTCTTTAAAAGGTGCGGCGTGGATTTGGGGGTATTACTTCCAAAAATAAACAATTATTTCTAGTATAACCCGCAACAGAACACCATCGTCTCTTGCACGGTTTTGGATCCGTTATGAATGGAGGAGGGATTTTCCTGCGCTGATGGATGCTCAAACGCTTTAGTCATCATGATAGGTCATGGCAAAACCTCGTCTGAGGTTAATAAGTAGCCCTGTAGTTATCTGCAACATAAGTGAGGATGGACTAGATGAGGTGGAAAAGGCGGATCAAGTAAGGCTTAGGTATACGGCGATGGAGATTTCCCGTCATGGGTCAGTATAATGCTAGGTTCAAAGTTTAAGACGTTTATATCAAACCAACCTCCCCGTTATAAGATTTCCCACGTGCTTCTAGTGATGGGTATGAGAAACTCTGGGATGAGATGAGGAGGACGCGGAGCTACATGTTCACGGACTTCAGCTCGCTGAAGTCCGCTTTAGCCGTCACCTTCGAGACACATGCGGCAGCGCTCATACCGTCGCAATCGGTCCCGGGTCAACATACCGTATCGCATCTTGAGCTCCGACAACCTGTTCAATATGATGAGTGGCTAACCCTCTTCGCAAGATATGGGAAAGGCTGAGTCTAGTATAGGTCAATTCTGTAATAGCGGCCTCCCTAAGATTCTTCACCTCTTCCTCCTGTTCTGTCAGCCGCTATGCTATATTTGATGGGGAGTATAAGATGGGTGATAGAAATGTCTTAAGCGAACAGATGCCGCCTAGGCTAAGGCTATGTTTATAAATTGTGTTGAGAATGCGGCACTATGGTGCGGCAGATGAAGGCTGCGGGTGTGGCTGTGATTGCTAGCGTCCTCCCATGTTTTCTTGGAGTTCTCAGCGCTAAGGATGCTGCCGCGAGAATGTTTTCACGCTGGCCATAAAGCCGTCTTGTTTTGAGCCACTATGCTTACTCGGCTGAGGTGGTTGTTGTGGAGAGGACACGTTTGACGAAGTTGTATCTGTTTCTCTGGCGTGGGAAGGGTGATTTTCGTGGCTTGGCTTCGAGCTTCGGCGTCTGGCTCCTGACCTTACCTGCTTTCGTTATGCTTCCGTGGGAGGGCATGCTGTCGGGATGTGACAGGTGCCTGTATTTAGAGCTATCTCGTTTAAATGGCGGCGCAAACACAGATGCCAGTGATGCGGCAGGCTTACGTTCTGATGACGGCAGCCGGGCTGGCTGTCTTCGACGAGAACCTCGGCTACATGGGCTTGAAGCCGTTCGCCGACAAGCCGGAAGTCATAGCACGGGTCATCGCTTCGGGCAGGGCCCCGCAGGACTATGTTGACAGATTTTTGGAGGAGGTGAAGGGGATGGGTTTCGACGAGCTTCTCTACTGGGATGAAAGGGTTGGGGAAATGCTGAGGGCTGGCGCCGAGATGCGTGGGCTCCGTCTAAAAGCCGTCGACCGCTTGACGCTGGACGTCGAGCAGGCCATGTCGGAGGCCGAAGCTGAGAAATACAGAGACTTGGTGAGGGATGTGTCGACGGAGCTTGCTAGGATGAAGATCATGACGGAGGCCGAGAGACGAGACCTTCACATCGTCCACGCCGTAAGAGCTCTCGACGACCTAGAGAAGATGAAGAACCAGCTGTACGTTAGGGTGAAGGAGTGGTACGGCGTCCACTTCCCCGAGCTAGGCTCCCTGGTTGAAGACATTGACGCTTTCCTCAAGGTCGCCGCCGTGCCCCTGCTGAGGCAGGAGGTCGCCGAGAAGGCTTCGAGCTTGTTCAAGCCGGAGCTGGCCAGCAGGGTGGAGGAAGCTGCGGCCAGGTCTGTCGGCGGAGCGTTGTCCCCCCGCGACGCTGCGGCACTTTCTGCACTGGCCTCCCTAGGACGTGATGTCAGCCGTCTAGCTGAGAAAACCGCTGAATACATCAAGGACCTGATGGCTTCGGAGGCTCCCAACCTCTCCGCCGTCGCCGGACCTGTTCTGGGAAGCAGGCTGATATCGCTGGCAGGAGGGCTGGAGAACCTCGCCCGCCTACCCGCCAGCACGATCCAGGTTCTGGGCGCTGAGAAGGCTTTGTTCAGGTTTTTGAAGACGGGGCGTGGAGCACCCAAGCACGGCGTCATCTTCCAGCATCCTTTGATCCACATGGCTCCCAAGTGGCAGAGAGGGAAGATTGCGAGAGTTCTGTCCACCAAGATCAGCATAGCGGCGCGCATCGACTATTTCAGCAAGGAGGACCGCAGTAGCCAGCTGCGTGAGGCTTTGGAGAAGAGGGTTGAGGAGATCAGGCGTAAGTATGCTGCGCCTCCGAAGAAGGAGCCTCCTAGGGTTGTTGAGCGGCGGAGGAGGCGGAGATGAAGCACGTCGTCAAGCCTCATTCAAGGTTTCAGGGTGTTTTTTGGGTTGAGGACCATGAGGGGGTTAGGCTGGCTACTCAGAACCTTGTGCCGGGCTTCTCGGTCTACGGCGAGGAGCTCGTCCGTGCGGAGGGAGTCGAGTACCGTGTGTGGAACCCTTTCCGCAGCAAGCTGGCGGCCGCGATCATGAAGAACGTGGAGGAAATTTTCATCAAGCCGGGTGTCAAGATACTCTATCTCGGCTCAGCCACCGGTACAACGGTGTCGCATGTCTCGGACATCGCTGGCCTCAACGGGTTCGTCTACGCCGTCGACTTCTCTCCCAAAGTCATGCAGCAGTTCATCAGGAACGTGGTCGAGAGGAGGCGGAACGTCGCGCCGATACTCGCAGACGCAACCAAGCCTGAGACATACCGGCTTTTCGTGGGAACCGTTGACGTGGTTTACGGCGACGTGGCTCAGCCGGCTCAAGCCCAGCTGATTGTTTCAAACTCACGGCTATACCTGAAGAGAGGCGGCGGTGTTTTGCTCGCAGTCAAAGCCCGCAGCATAGACAGCGTGGAGGAGCCTGAAAAAGTCGTCAAGCAGGAGGTGCGCGTACTGTCTGAAGAGGGGTTTGAGGTCCGTCAGACGGTGTGGCTCGATCCTTTTGAGAGAGACCATGTTATGGTGGTGGCGGTCTACCGTGGCTGACGGGCTTGTTTGCGGCGTTGACGAGGCTGGTCGTGGATGCGTCGTAGGGCCCCTCGTGATTTCAGCGTTTCTCTGCCGTCGAAGGGATGCTGGGCTGCTGCGTAAGATGGGCGTCGCTGACTCGAAAAGCCTCAGCCGGAGGAGAAGGGCTGAGCTGTACCAGCTGTTGGAGGAACGTTTCAGGTTCGAGACCGTTCTCATAGAGCCCAGACGCATAAGCTTAAGCCTGAGGGCGAGCGGGGGAATGGGGTTGAACGAGCTCGAATACCTCCACGTGGCTAGGCTGATAGACCGGCTTAACCCCTCAAGGGTTTACGTCGACTCGCCCGACAGGAACGTGAGGAGAGCGAGGCTGATGATTCTCAAGCATCTTAAGCGCCGAGCCGACGTCCGCTGCATGGTTAGAGGAGACAAAACAAACATCTTCGTCGCAGCGGCCTCGGTCGTGGCTAAGGTGGTTAGGGACCGGGAGGTCGAGAGGCTTAAGCCGGTGTTGGGCGACTTCGGCTCAGGCTATCCCTCCGACCCGAAGACTAGGCGATGGCTTGCCCAAAACCTCGAGACCAGCGCCGTCGACGGCTTCGTCAGGCTCGGCTGGAAAACCATCGATAGGCTGAGACAGACCCGTCTTGACGATTTCTAGGGTCGCCGCCTTGACCGGTAGGCCGGGCGTCGGCAAGACCACGGCCTTGGTAAGGGTTGTTGAGCTGTTGGTGAAGGATGGATACAAGCCGGGTGGTTTCTACACGCGTGAGGTTAGGCAGGGCGGTGTTAGGACGGGGTTCGAGATCGTCGACCTGACGTCCGGAGCTAGGGCCGAGCTTGCCTCCGTGGGTAGGGTCGAGGGCCCTCGTGTGGGACGGTATGTCGTTGACGTGGACAGCATAAGGTCCGTGGCCGTCGCCGGCGTAAAGAAGGCTCTCGCCGAGGCTGACGCTGTTTTCGTCGACGAGGTGGGACCGATGGAGCTCCTGTCCAGAGAGTTCGTCGACGTCGTGAGGGAAGTCCTGAGAAGCGGTAGGCCTGCGTTGTTCACCCTACACATCTCCGCACGCCACTCCGTAGTACAGGAAGTAAGGAACCACGCCGGTCGAAACCTGTATGTCTTGGACATGAGGAATAGGGATTCTGTTCCTTACACTGTTTACGGGGTGATGCTGGGGTGGCTGAAGAGCTGAGCCAGCTGGGGTTTCCAGCCAAGTGGTACGTGGAGGGAAGGGTCAAGTTCCTCGCACCAGCCTTCCCAACAACCCGTTCCGGTGAACCAGCCGCTCCAACAAAGTGGCCCGTCTTCTACAACCCTTTCTCAGCCCTCTCGAGAGACCTGACAGTCGTCCTAGCAAGGACTTTCGAAAGGAAGGGGGTTGTCGCCGAACCACTAGCCGGGTCGGGCGTGAGGTCGATAAGACTGCTCGTCGAGACCAACAACATCGTCAAGGCGCTGATGAACGACGTCAACCCGACGGCGGTCAGGGTCATGAAGATAAACACGGCGCTCAACAAAGTAAGCGACAGGGCTGAGGTCTTCGAGACAGATGCAGCGGTTTTCCTCACCGGCCGCAGCAGCCGGAACGACAGGGTTTACTACGTGGACGTCGACCCGGTCGGCGCTCCTGTCAAGTTTGTGGAGAACAGCCTGAGGGCTGTTGAGAACGGCGGGTTCTTGGGCGTGTCGGCCACCGACCTAGCGGCCTTGGTCGGAAACCATCCAGAAGCATGCTTCAGAAAATACGGTCTGCTGTCGGCGAGAACTTATTTCGGGAAGGAAGCCGCTTTAAGGCTTCTTTCCAGCTTCGTCGTCCAGCGGGCGGCGTCGCTAAACGTCGCAGCCCATCCAATACTTTCAGTCTACCACCGGCACTTCGTCCGAGTATTCTTCAGAGTCTCAAGGGGGAGGTCAAGGGTAATCAAGCTGCTGGAAGGCCTCGGCTGGATACAGGCTTGCAACAACCTGCACCATGCCGCGCACCCACTAGACTCTCCACCGGGGCTTAGATGCGTTTCATGCGGAGGGAGAGCAGTCATGATAGGGCCTGCTTGGCTCGGCCCCCTCCATGACCACGGACTCGTCGAGAAAATGACTGGTCAGACGGGGGAGCTGCACACCGCCCTGAAAATTCTGAAGAAGGTCGCTGAAGAAGTGGATGTCGTCGGCTTCTTTCCAGTCGACCTGCTGGCCCGTGCTTCCCTCAAGCCTCCTCCCTCGCCGGCTAGGCTTGTTGAGAGCTTGAGGCAGATGGGGTACAGAGCATCCCTTACTCACGTGGACCCGACAGGTGTAAAGACAGATGCTCCTGTTGACCGTGTTCTTCAGGCCTTCGCTTGAAGCCTAGGAAGATCAGGAACACTTCAGAGCTGCCTCGCTTGATGGACTTGGGCACGTATCTCTCGAACTTACGGAACCTCGCTGACGTATCCCGCTCGAAGCCCCGCAGCGCTGGATGTTCGAAGGCTTTCAGCACCATGTTCCCCCCTCTCTTTAGAAACATGTAGGCTAGCTCGCTGCTCCTCGTCAGAAGGTCTGTGTGCTGCTGTACGAGTAGGTCGTAGTCTCCTGAGTGGTGGGGCGAGAGGTCTGAGATGACTGTGTCGAAGAACCCGTGCCTCACTAGGTTCCCAAGCTCTCTTACAAGCCTGTGCTCGAAGACATCGGCCTGTATGAAGACCACGTTAGGCTTCTCGAGCTTTAGAGGCTCGACGTCCACCGCCACGACAAGCCCTCCCTCTCCCACGACTTCAGAAGCAACGGCTGTCATTCCACCCGGGGAGGCCCCTAGGTCCAGAACTCTTCCCCCTTGAGGGATTACACGCCATCTCCGCTGTATCTCCTCCAGCTTGAAAGCAGCCCTCGAAGGCAGGCCCATCTCCTTGGCCATACGCCAGTAGGCGTCCTCGCTTCGCCGCTGAAGCCACTGCTCCCTCGTCACTTGGCCTCACTCTTGTCGTTGAGCCATTCCTCTAACAGGACGCACTGACGGTAGTGGTGCTCGCTTCGGGGGCCGCAGAGAGGCTCGTAGCTGCATGAAGGGCAGGGCACTCCGAGCAGCGGCCTTATGTCGACCTGCTTTATCAACGGCACAAGCCTGCGTGTCCACCTGTCGTTGGAGAAAGCCTTGACTCTCTTGATGTAGCCTTTCCTCTCGAGCTTGATGCCTATGCGTGATCCTTCCCGGCTCGTCACGCCCAGCTTGTGCCACAGCTCCGACTGCAGCATCCCCTTCTCATGCTGCATCAGCAGCGTGAGGGCTTTTTCCTCAAGCTTGGAGAGCTTTGCAGGCAAGAACCCGTCCGATAATATACTGTTCGCCGGTTCAACTTAAATTATGTGTTTCGTGTTGTTGCTGATGTAATTATTTTTACTATCATGTTTACCCTCCGGGAACAATCCTTAAATATAATTGACAGCGCTATCCAGCGTGTTCGACACCGTCGAAGCTGCTTATACCGTGGCGTTGTTCCTTTGGGTTCTGGCCGTCTCCCACGTTTTTACGAGGAAGCTGTACGGATGGATGAGGAGCCGCGGGGTTGAGCATCACGTAGCCGTCTACTACAACCGGAAGGTGATCCATATACTGGCGGGCGGGGTGGTTGCTGTCTTGGCCCCGTTTCTTCTGAAGAACTACTTCTATATCGCAGCGCTTGTCGCGGTTCTGGCCGTGGGCAACTACATCCCACACAGGCGGAAGAAGCTCCTCTACTGGTACCAAGTCGAGGAGAACATGTACGAGGTCAACTTCATAATCATGTGGGGGCTTATGATGGGCTTGGGCTACTACCTCAACAACATCGCGCTGGGTGTTCTGCCCATCCTGTTCATGAGCGTAGGCGACGGAGTAACCGGCTTGGTTAGGAATGCTTTGTACGGACGCAGGACGAAGTCTTGGTGGGGGAACTTTGCCATGGCTGTTTTCTGCATACCCGTCGGCTACCTCCTCTACGGCGTAGCGGGGGCGGTGGCTGGCGGTCTGGCTTCGGTCGTTGAAAAGTTCGAGTTCGGCGTGATCGACGACAACATAACAGTTCCCTTGGTAAGCTTCCTGACGGTGTTTTCGCTGTCCTCTTTCATAACCTCTCCAGATACGTTATTATTCTTTTGAGCGTCGGAGCGCTCACGGATCCAGCTTCAGCCAGCCTGGAGACGTAAACCTTCACACCTAGCCTCCGGCATGCAAAATAGACCGCTGCGGCTGCGACTGAGGAGGGTTTTCTACCCGCAACTAGGTTTCTTTCCCGCCATTCTTTCAAAATCCTGCACCCCTCCTCGAGAACTTCGTGCTCGAGGTTAAGCGTCCTCGCTATTCGGTGCATGAAGATCTCGTAGTCCGGAGCCTTGGCTTTCAGGTTGAGGCCGAACACAGTCCTCGACACCTCCTTGGCCAGCAGAGCTACAGGAACGTCCGCCGCAGCCGCCAATTCCTGTAAAGTCTTGCCGTGGTTTAGATGGTTTGAAGCTATGTAGACAGCTGCTGCAGCTGAGGCTCTTCTAGACCTTCGATAGACACCTTCGGCGACGGCCAGCCGGACCAACTCACCGGCTTTCTCAGCCACGTGCTTGGGGAGCACCAGCTTGTCGCAAACCCAAATAACCTCGCTGAGAAGCCTTGACAGCAGCTTTTCGCTGGGCGAGGAGAGCCTGCTGGTTTTGACCGTTCCCAGCCCTCGGTCGTGGAGAAGGCTTGTTAGCCCGGGGCCGACGCTGTTCTTTCCGTTGAAAAACATTTTCTTGGGAGGTGTTGGTGAAGGCATGCGCTCGGCTATCACTGTGCCGCATGAGGCGCAGACTACCTCTCCGCCAGCTTGGTCGTACCTTCTCTCGACAGACCCGCAGAATGGACATGGGTTCAGCTGGCCTCTGTGTATACCGGCTCCCCCTCTCTGACCTCCAACCCTTCGACTGTCTTTATCTTGACGAAAGGCGCTGCGACCGGTCCGAACACGTTCGAAACGTATCCTATCATTCTCCCCCTGCTGTCGAAGGCCTTGGCGACGAGTCTCGGAGCCGACAGCGCTCTGACCAACACGCTTCCCTCATCCACCCTCACGGCCTCGCCTAGCAGCTGATACTTTCGGGAGACGGCCGGCCTACTTCTTGCCATGTCTTCGCAATTCCTCCGCAACCATCTTGACCAAGGCGTTCTTCGAAACCCCCGGGCCAGGCTTAACAACCACGTACCCCGTCCTCGAGTACCAGCTGCGTGGATATGCTCCGTCCATCTTCACAGCGTTAAGCCCAAGCCTCCTGCATGCGTTGACTAGGTCGTCTGCGGTGGGTCTTTGGACGCCCAAACTGGACCGGACACGCCTACCGTCCTTCCTAGAGTTCTTCACGTCAAAATACGAAGGCCATAGAACATAGCCTTCTTTCCTTATCAAGCCTGCACCTGCTTTACGGCGACAGCGTTGACCACGCCGTGCTTGCCGGGCGACGAGGTGACCCGGGCCAACCCCTCCGGCGTCTCTATTATCGAGCCCTTCGTGATGACTTTCCGACGGTCGTAGTCCCGGTTGCTCGGGTTAGAGACAACCCTTAGAATCTCAAGCTTCTTGACAACGTTTCCGAAGGCGACGTTAGCGGTGGGGGTTGAGACGACCGCCGTCTTTAAACCTCCTCCTCTCGTTCTCCTGACGACCGTCTCGAGCTCGCCGACGGACGCTAGATGGATTTCGCCTCCCCGCTCGCTCTTCCTCTTTCCCCTGCTCGGGTGAGGCTTGGCACCTGTCTTCTTTCTCTTATGGATGTCTGTGTGCCACTGAACCATCCTTGTTATGGTTTTTTGAAGCATGCTTTAAACTTGTTTCGATTCCTTGTTTCTGCGTCTCCGTGATCATCTTCGAGATTAGATTCCTGACGGTCTGCGGGTTGTTTTCGACGCCGAATAGGTCGGCGAAGAGCTGGGTTGTGCGTAGGACGCTGGTTCTGCCGGACTTCTCCGTCTCTACGAGACCTCTCTCGACGAGTATCTTCAGCTGTCTGTAGGCGTCCTTCCCCCTTATGGCTGCTAGGCTCGACATGGGTAGGGGCTGGTAATAGGCTATCGTAGCCAGCGTCTTGAGAACTCCATGAGGCAGGGCTTTACGTCTCGTGAACCTCTTCGCGTACTGGACGAGGTCAGGCCTCAGCCTCATGAAGAACCTGCCGTCCTCCAACTCGACGATCTCAACCGCCCTACCTCTGTATTCTTGCCTAAGAGCCTCGATGATGCTCCTGAGCTTCGGCTCCGACCTGATGCGTAGCGCCCGCTGAAGCGTCTTCAGTCCAACGGGCTTGTCGGAGGAGAAGAGAATGGCTTCGGCCAATGTCTTGCTGTCAACCGCTTGGTCCAGACAACTCACCTCTAAGCACCTGCAGGTCATCCAGCTCCTCGGGCTGGTAGAGGTAAACAATCCTTCTCGCCGCCGCGAACAGCAGGAGGATGAATGTTTTCGCAGCCTCCAGCTTGGAAGCGTCTCTGACGAGCTCCGAGAAGCTGATGGCTTCTCTCTGCTGGAAGAGCAGCCGCAGCCTCGCGACAAACATCTCCAGCTCCTCCTCGATCTTGACTAGGAAATCGGTGAGGACAAGCCTGTTCTCCTGTATCTGGGGAGGGATGGCCTCTGACTTTCTCTGGGCTGACTGAGCTAGGGCCCTCTGGAGGGCGGAGACAACCTCTTGGATCGTTGCGGTCATCAGCTCTGGTTTGAAGGGAAGCTCTATGGGCGGCAGGACGCTTATCTCCGGTTTAGGCTTGGGCCGTGGAGGGACATCGCCCTGAAGAAGCTTCTCCGTCTTGATCCGGTGAATCGTTGCAGCCGAGTGCACGGCTATCCCGCATAGGTTCAGGTCTATGTAGCCCTGCCTCCTGAGAACCTGAGAAAACTCCTGCAACAAGTCGTTGAGCCTCACCTCCCAAACCTTCAGCCTGTCGAGCCTAGTGACGTCGAAAAGAATCCGCCAAGGCGACGACGAAAATCCATCGTCGAACAAGCTATCCAGCCTCAACCACCTCCGACAACCTCGTCTTCACGACCTGCGACGCCTCGTTGACCATGTAAACCCCGTACAGCGCGTCAGCCTGCTCGGCTATGATGTCCTTGAGCGTTATGATTATTATCTGTTTCTTGGAGGACATCTTCTTCATGAGGCTTACTAGGTTTTTCACGTAGACCACGTCGAGGTGGGCGTCTATCTCGTCGAAGATGTAGAACTGGGCGGGGGTCAAGTCCTGGAGGGCTAGTATCAAAGCCACTGCGGAGACGGATTTCTCCCCTCCGCTGACCGAGGAAGTGCTCCGGGGCTGTTTACCGACGAACCTAACAACCATCTCCACGCCGGAGTTGAGAGGGTCTTGAGGGTTCTCGAGGCGGAGGTATCCCTCGCCTCCAGTAAGCTGGTTAAAGTAGAAGTTGAAGGACTCGGAAACCCTCTCCAACGCCTTGTTGAAGGCTTCAACCTCCTCCCTGTTGATTGATTCTATGAATTCGAGTATCCTCTTCCTCTCCATCTCAAGCTCGTTGATCCGGGATGACCTCAGCTTGTAGTTGGATATTATGCTGTCGTACTGCATGACGGCGAGCTGGTTCACCACGGCGACTTCCTTAGCCTCTTCCTCGAGGCTTGGCAGCAGCTCTGCGGGCAGTGTCGGCGCCCCCTCATCCTCCACGGTGGAGACCATCCTCAGCCGCTCGTACAGGGATTGGAGGCTGGTTTCAAGCCTCACCCGCTCAACCATCACTGTGTTGTTCTCCTTCTCCAGAGAAGATATCTCGTCCCGGAGCCTGATAACAGCCGCTTCAACCTCCCTCAACTCCTGCGCTTTCTCCGAAAGCTGCTGCTCAACCTCCGCCAGCATCCTCTCAGCCTCGTCTCTATCGCTCTTCAGCTTGCTCAGCTCCAGCTCAACCATATCAAGCCTAGCCTTCGCATTCTCCGCGTCCGAGCCCAGCTTTTGCTCACGGGTTTTCAGAAGCTCAAGCTCCTTCTCAGCACTCTCCAGACGTTCAGCTATGTTCCTGCTCTCGACAGCTATCGCGTCCCTCTCCCTCTCGAGGCTCAGCTGCTTCCTGTACAGGCTCGTGGCTTCAGCTGAAGCACGTCGCACGTTTTCCTCAGCGAGCCTAGCCTCCCTCCTCAGGTCCTCCAGCTCGGCCTTGAGCCTCGCCAGCTCAGCCAGTTCGCCGCTCTTTTCAGCCAGCGTGCTTCTCAGGTTTTGAGCCTCTGACTCTAGGCTCTCGATGCTTTTCTCGAGCGTGGAAAGCCTAGCCTTGCCGTTTTCCAGCTGTTTCTCGAGGCTGGAGAGGCTGGCTTCGAGCTTCGCAGCGGCTAGTTGTGTCATTTTCAGCTGCTTGCTGAGCTCCTCCCTCCTAGTCCTAGCTTGGTCGACTGACTCCCGCAACCTGTGCAGCTTGTTCTCAAGCTGTGAACGTTTACCCGCCAGCTTCGCCCTCAGCCGCTCAAGCTTCTCCACGCTGCTCATCACGGCCTCGGCAACCCTCTCCTCAACACGCCTCACCGACACGTTCACCAAGAAGTTCGGGCTGACGTAGACCCCGTCCCTAGTCGCAGTGTTCCTGTCGTCGGGTGTTAGGTCTTTAGCTGAATCAACATGTTTCGGAGAGGGTGAGCCGGTGACTGCTTGAAGTATTTTCTCGGCGTCGTAGCCTGTTTGACTGACGGGTATTATTTTCAGCGGGATGCCGAGCTCGGCCGACTTGGCCGCGAGCTCTAGGGCGTTCTCTAAATCCTCCACCATCAAAGCGTTAACCCAGTCTCCCAGCGCAGCCGCCGTGAAAGGGCTCAGCTTTTCTCCAAAATACTCCCCGACGGTTAGGGCTGATCCTCCTGCCTGTCCCCTCCTCTCACCCTTCTTGACAGCTTCTCCGAGGCTCTCGAGCGAAGTCTTCAGAAAGTCAGCCTCCTCCAGCAGCTTGTCGACCTCTGCGACCTTGTCCGACACTCTGGCTGCTTCCTCCGTAAGGCTAGAGGATTGCTTGTCTAGGTCGGCTAGGGCTGTGGTCAGAGCTGTTTCAGCCTCTTTGTTCTTTAGGATCTCTGCGGCGAGAGCTTCTTTTCTCCTCATGTTTTCCTCAACGGTCTTCGACACCTCGTCCCTTTCCCTGCGCTTGGACTGGAGCTGTCGCTCGAGGTTCTCCAGAACGAGAGACCTGCCGTCCTCGCTCAGCTTTAGGTATCTGACTTCGTTGAGCTTTGACGCGTAGGCTTCCTCAGCCTGTTCAACCCTCTCCCTTACGGCGTCGGCTTGTCTCCGTGCCTCGCTCACTTGGCTTTCGAACGCCTTGTAGGATTGAGCAGCCTGCTCCACTTCCGCCGACTTCTCCTCCAGCTTGGCCTGAAGCTCCGCAAGCCTTTCCCTCCATCTCAGCATCCTTTCTCTCAGCATTCTAGACTGCTCCGCCAGCTGTTCGAGGCCGGATTTGTAAGACCTCAGCTCAGCCTCCAGCCTCGATTTCTCAGCCTGCTTTTCGTAAATCTGGGCCTGCAGAGTCCTTGTGATGCTTCCTCGCTCTCCTCTTAGACGCTGCAGCATCTCATACTCCGCCCTGACCCTCGAGGCTCTCTCCTCAGCTTCCTGCTTGAGCGCTTGCTTCGCATCCAGTGCTTTGAGCAGTTCTTCGGCGTTTTTTTCGAGCTGCATGAGCTGCTGACGGGCGTTGTTTATCTCGTCGATGACGGAGGCCGACCTCAGCCTAGCAAGCTCTCTGTCAACCAAGGTTTTTCTCAGGAATTGGTTTCTCTCAAGCTCCAGCTGCTTAACTCTGTTCCTGACTTCAGACGTAGCCGCCTTCGCGACGTCGAGATTCCTCTGAGCCGCCTCCAACTCCTTCAGAGCATCGTCCCTCCTCTTCTTGTAGCCTGAAATGCCTGCGGCGTCTTCGAGCATTTGACGTAGCTCGCGGCTGTTCATCTCAGCTATGCCGACGACCGAGCCTTGAGTGACGAGGTTGAGGCCGTCGGGCTTGATGTTGGCTGTTGAAAGGAGGGTGAGCATCTCGTTGCGGGACACGCTGCGGCCGTTCACAAAATACTCGCTCTCGCCCGAGGAAGAAAGCCTTCTGGTCAAAACTACTTCGTCCGAGTCAACAGGTATCGCACGCCCTTGGTTGTCCAGCGTCAGCGAGACCGAGGCTTGCTGGTCCTGGCCTTTCGCCGACTCGTGGAGTAGTTTGGAGAACCGGTCGGCTCTCAGGTTGTGTGCGCTGAGCTCGCCAAGGGCGAACTTGACAGCGTCCAGCACAGTTGACTTACCGCCCCCGTTAGGGCCCGTGATGACTATAAGGCCGGGTGGAAGCTTTATCACGGTTTTCTTGCTTCCGAAAGACTTGAACCCCTGAATAGCCACCGCCTTGATCCTTACCATCCTTCAAAACACGGGCTCTCGGGTGTTTATCAACATGCCTCCAACGTCCTACCCTTGATAATATCCGGGTAAAACCCGGCCTCCTTCTCATGCATAAATAATGATGAAAAAAGGTTGAGGCTGTTGAGGCAGGCAGTTTTCGAGGAGAGGGTTGAGAAGCTCGCTGAAAAGCTGAGGGCTTCATCTGTTGACGCTGTACTACTCTGCTCTCCGGCCAACGTCTACTACTTCACAGGGTACAGGGGAGGGTCGTTGTACGTGCTCTCAGACGGGACGGTTATCCTATTCTCCACCCTGCCTGTCTCAACCCCTATCGCTGAAAGGATCGAGATAATTGAGAAGCTAGGAAGAAGAGACCCGGTGATAATGGCTCTGGAGTACATCGGGGACAGGCGTATGTCGCTGGGCTACGACTCGATGAGCGTCGAAGCCTATCTATCCATCATCAAGTCTGCGCCGTCGATCTCCATGGTGGACTTCAAGGACACGGTTTACGAGCTGCGGCAGGTAAAGTCGGAGTATGAGCTGAGCTTGTTGAGGAAGGCCGGCGAATATGTTTCAGCAACGATGGAGGTTGTCCGTCAGGTGGTCTCGTATGGAACAACTGTGGCAGACATAAGAAGAGCCGTGGCCGACAACGTGTACAGGTCTGGTGCAGAGCTTGCATACAACCCGAGGATCTCGTTCGGCGACGACACCTTCCTCAACCTCGACAGCCCCGCTGACCGCGAGATAAAGCACGGCGAGCTTATCAAGATACAGATAGGAGTAGTCTACCAAAGCTACGTAGCCTCTATGTCTAGGACTTACTTTTACGGCGACAAGCCTCCGGAGAGGTTGGTGAAGTTTTACAACTCGTTGCTAAACCTCAAGGAGGAGGTCAGGTCGAGCATCTCTCCATGGTCGTCCGCCATCTCCGTATACGACAAATGCAGGTCGCATGCGCTGAGCCTCGGGCTAGACCCCTCAACCCTGACATATTTCGGCAGGGGCGTCGGGCTTGAGGAGTCGGAGCCTCCCTACATACATGCGGGCAGCGCCGACATCATCCGCGACGGAGCGGTGGTCAGCATAGGCCCCGACCTGCTTGTTCCCGGAAGGTTCGGGCTCTCAGCATCCGACATGTACCATGTCTCAGCCGACGGCCTCAAGCCCCTGACGGACGCTAGACTGGATCTGGAGCTGGGTTAGAGGCCGAAGCGCCTCCTCCTGCTCTGGTATGTTCGTACGGCTCTCAGCAAGTCTATCATGCGGAAGTCCGGGAAGTAGACGTCTTGGAAGACGAGCTCGCTGTAGGCTGACTGCCAGAGGAGGAAGTTGCTTATCCTCGCCTCGCCCGATGTTCTGATGATTAGGTCCGGCTCGGGGTTGGGCACGTCGCTGGTGTAGAGATATTTCTCGAAAGTTTCTTTCGTTATTTCGTCGGCGTTCAGAGACCCGTTTTTGACCTCGTGCGCTATCTTCTTCACTGCGTCGAGTATCTCGACCCTTCCTCCGTAGGCTATGGCTAGGTTGAGGAAATGGTCTCCGTAGGTCTTAGTGGCTTCTTCAACCTCGTTGAGGGCGGCGGCCACGTCCTCCGGCAGGTATTCTTTCCGGCCTATGACCTTGACCCTAACCCTGTGCTTGTGGATGTCCTGATTAGTCTTCAGCCTCTCAGCCCTCTCCTTAATCAGCCGGAACAGCTCCACGACCTCTTCAGGGTTTCTGCTGAGGTTCTCGGTCGAAAGAACATACAGCGTGACAGTCTCCACCCCCAGATCAAGAATCTTGGTTAGAATGTCCTCAACCCGGTCCGCACCAGCCCTGTGCCCAAGCCAAGAAGGCCATCCACGCTTCTGCGCCCACCTCCTGTTTCCGTCGAGGATAAGAGCTATGTGGTTGGGCATGGGCTTGGATGAGACTGTGTGATAAAGCCAGCGCTCGTAGACCCAGTAGACGCCGAGATACTTGAGAAGGCTCCTCAGCATGCTGGATCACTGTCTCTTGCCCACGCCTTTCTTGAACTGTCTGCCGTATACCGACCGGAGTATTCGAGTCATGGCGAACGTGATGCCCAGCGTCACGACGCCCAGCACGGCTGTTAGTATGAACAGGAATGTGGAGGTGTCTGAGACGGATATAGACTGAGGCTGCTGCAGAAGTGTTCCAGCTCTCTTCATCAAAGCCCAGAGCCAGATGGAAAGCACTCCTGCGTGGATTGTGCGCCAGAACCCATAGTACCTTATGATGTAGTAGTATATCATGTTGGAAAGAACTATGACGAGTGCGCTCACAGCTATAAGGTCGATGCTGCTGCTGATAAAAACTCCTCCGACCCTCAGCACCGCTGGCAGAACAACTCCGAGGTTCTGTAGCTGTTCGGGCGTCAGGTTCAGCGAGGTGTAGGCGGAGTACGATGCCGCTACTCCTAGGTAGAGGGCGACCAG
>JAVZZH010000004.1:0-134711 GCA_038885755.1 Candidatus Caldarchaeum sp. | reverse complement strand
ACGCCTACGAAACCCGTAGGGAGGAATACATGGAGCACGTCTGGCACCTGCTCAAGAAAGCCTACGAAAGCGGAGACCTCGTCGAAAGCCACCGAGTAGTGCCCGTCTGCCCCCACTGCGAGACAGCTCTCTCCCAGCACGAGCTAGCTCAGGGGTACGATGAAGTATCAGACCCCTCAGTCTACGTCAAAATGCCGCTGAAGGACGGCGGTTTCATCATCATCTGGACAACCACTCCGTGGACTCTTCCCGGAAACGAGGCTGTGGCCTTCTCCGAGGAAGCCCTCTACGCCGAGCTGGAGGTCGACGGAGAGAGGTGGTACGTGGCTGAGAAACTGCTCGATAGGTTTTGCACGGAGGTCGGGCTGAAGAACTTCAGGCTCGTCCAAAAACTTCCCGGAACCTACTTTCTGCATAGACAGTACACCCATCCGCTAGCCGATGAAGTGCCGTTCCACAAAAACCACCCCCACACGCTCATACCATCCGAGCATGTCTCGCTAGAGGAGGGAACGGGCTTCGTACACATAGCCCCCGCCCACGGGCCCGAAGACTTCAGCCTCGGAGTCAAACACGGGTTAAGCATCTTCTGCCCCGTCTCAACTCTGGGCAGGTTTACCGAAGAGGGTGGAGCCTACCGAGGCTTGGACGTAGCCGAAGCCTCCAAGCAGATACTGAAAGACCTTGAGAAGAAAAGGCTGCTAGTCAAGAGCGGTGAGATCGTTCACAGCTACCCCCATTGCTGGAGATGCGGGACGAAGCTCATCTATCTTGCGAGTGTGCAGTGGTTCTTGAAGGTTGACCGGATAAAGGAGAAGATGGTCGAGGGAAACAAGAAGGTTAAGTGGTGGCCTGAATGGGCTGGGACGAATCGTTTCGGCGACTGGCTCGTGAACGCACAGGACTGGTGTATCTCACGGAGCAAGATATGGGGGACGCCGCTGAACGTGTGGAGATGCGAGTCCTGCGGCTCGAGGAAGGTCGTCGGCTCGAGGGAGGAGCTCGAGAAGGCTGTGGAGAAACCCCAAGTGAAACGTATGCACCGCCCATGGGTCGACATGTATGTCTTCAAGTGTGAAAACTGCGGAGGCCCCATGAAAAGACTGTCCTTCGTCTTGGACACATGGCTGGACTCCGGCGTAGCTTTTTTCGCCGGCGTCGACGCCCTGCGCAACCCTAATCTGTTCGAAAAGGTCTACCCCTACGACTTCATCACCGAAGCCATGGACCAGACAAGAGGCTGGTTCTACACCCTGTTGTTCACCTCGACGCTTCTAAAGGGAGTTCCGCCCTACAAGTCAGTTCTGAACCAAGGCCATGTACTGGATGAGCACGGCAAGAAGATGTCCAAGTCGAGGGGCAACGTGGTATGGGCTGAGGAGGCTTTTGAAAAGTTTGGAGTCGACCCGTTGAGGCTGTACCTCGCCAGCAAGGCAGAGGTCTGGGACACCATAAACTTCGTGCCTTCAGAAGTGATGCGTGTAGCAGAGGACCTTAACATCCTCTGGAACGTCTTCATCTTCACCTCAACATACTCAAGCATCGACAAGTTCGACCCGAACAAACATAGGCTCGAGAACTATCTCGACATTCTCAGGCCCGAAGACAAGTGGATACTAGCAAGGGTCAACGACGTGGTCTCGAAAGTCTCCGAATACTTGGAGCAGATGGAGATACATAAGGCGGTTCGCGAGGTTCTGGAGTTTATCACAGAGGATTTGAGCAGAACCTACCTGCGTTCGGTCAGAAGGCTGGCTTGGGCGGAGGCTCAGACAAGGGAGAAGATGGCTGCCTACGCCTGCTTACACTACGTTCTAAGGAGAACGCTTCTGGTCCTAGCTGTTTTCGCCCCGTTTATCGCTGACGCGTTGTACAGCTTGGTGAGGCTGGAGAACGACGAGGAAAGCATTCATCTGCAGCGATGGCCGGAGGTTGACAGGAGGTTCATGGACAAAAAGCTTGTTGAGCAGATGGAGGTCGTCAAGAACGTGCTAACCTCGATTCTGGCAGCCCGTCAGCGGGGAGGAAGAAAGCTCCGCTCACCTGTTCAGAGGATAGTGATTGTTCCGAAGGACAGCAGGGTCTACGAAGCCGTCAAAACCTTTGAAACCTATGTGAAGGAGTCGGCCAACAGCGAGCAGCTCGAACTGATGCCTCCCGGATCAGCCTTCAAAGAACTAAAATGGGTCGCCGAAGCAGACCTCTCCCAAGCCGGGCCCATGCTAGGCCGGAGGCTTCCAGAACTTCTAGACCATCTGAAGAAAGCCGACGGACTGCAGTTGAAGACCCTCATGGATCTGGAGGGAGGTCTGAGGATAAACCTCTCGGGCGAGGAGTACTTCCTTCCCAAGAGCCTATTCCGCTTCAGGAAGATTCTGCCTGAGAATTACTCGGCCGCCGAGAACGAGGCGGCGGAGGTTTACGTAGACCTCTCGGTGTCTGAGGGGTTGGAGGCTTTGTCTGCCGCGAAGGAGGTCATCAGAAGGATTCAGGTTATGAGGAAAGAGGCCGACCTAGACATTCTAAGCAGAATAGAGTGCGTGGTTCAGTCGGATGACGAAGAATTTCTCCGCAGCCTCCGGCGTATGCAGGCTTTCGTCGAGGAGGAGACGCGGTCCAGAACAACGTTCACAGGCCTAGACACAGCCATTCCAGCTGGATACTTTGTGCGGGAATGGGATGTCGACGGCGTTATGGTGAGGATAGGCTTCAGGCAGGAAGGCGGTAAGACTTATAACTAGCTGGTTTGGCGTCTTTACGAAATGGCGAAAACCAAGATAGGCCTAGCCTTTGCCGCCGTGGGCGTCGCCGTCGTGCTTCTCCCCGTGGTGCTTCTTTTCGCAACGGGCGGGTCGGACTCTCCTGTTCAAAAACTCTACGACACTCCGCTGGCTCCCGGCCTACCTCTCGGAGTAGTCATAACCGCTGCCGGCGGCGTGGTGAGCTCAGTCGGCCTGCTGTTGTTCATCAAGGGGATGAGGGCCCCACCAGAATACTCAAGACCCGCTCCAGCCCCCCGTAGAACCCTTCGAAGGACTCCTCCACCGTCCGAGCTGGGAGTTGTCGAGAGAGAGCTCGAGGCCATGCTTGCAGACGATAAGCCAGCCATAGAGGTCAAGACCGTTGAGCCTCGACGCGTTCAGAAGCAAAACACTGCGGCGCAGGTTCAGGTTGAGGAGGCCAAGCCAAAGCCCCCGGCTGAAAGGGTGACGGTGGTGACGAGGGGTGTTGACGAGGTCTGCAAGACATGCGGGGCTTTGAACGTTTTGGGCGCCAAGGTGTGCGGCCAGTGCGGGGCCGAGCTTTACAAGCCGGACCCGAAGGCCCTGCCTTGTCCCGTCTGCGGAGCACCGGTTGACGAGTCTATGAAGATAGGTGAGCATGTTGTCTGCACCGTGTGTTTCAGCGAGCTACGGATTGCTCAGTCCTAGGGCGCCGGGCATGTGTGTCTCTAGGTGTTAGGACGATGGAGTCGACACGCCCCCTCACAACAATCATGCGGAGCATCAACAGGCCTGTAAAGGTTTATTTGAAGAACGACCTGAGGTACGAAGGATTGATGGTTGAGTGCGACACCTACATGAACCTTCTTCTGGAGCACGCCGTCGAGTACCAGGGAGATAGCAAGACTGCGGGGTATCCTAAAGTGCTGATTAGAGGCAACAACATCATGTATTTGGTGCTCGAGTAAACACACTCTTCTCATGGTTATCCGCATGAGAAGTTAATATTTCAGCAAACGCCCCGATGGGTTGGTGAACGGTGATTGTCTTCGTTCGTAGCGGTTGAGCCTCTAGACCGAACCCCCGTTGAAAAGCAGGAGATCGAACTGGTTGAGCGGAAGGGTCTCGGGCATCCTGACTACATCATAGACAGCGCTTGCGAGGAGGCTTCTCTGATGCTTTCCATGTATTATCTCAGGGAATTCGGCAGGGTTTTGCATCACAACGTCGACAAGGGTCTTCTCGTCGGGGGTAGGGCCTACAACACCTTTGGCTACGGCAGGCTCGAAGAGCCGATAACGATCATCATAGCTGGAAGAGCTTCTACAACAGTCAAGACACACAGCGGGGTTGTTAACGTTCCCTACCGGGAAATCATCAGGGATGCTGTGAGGTCTATGATTAAGAGGAACTTTCGCTTCCTCGACTTTGATTCACACATCCAGCTCGAGGTTAGGGTTAGGGAGAGCAGCCCAGACCTAAAGGCTGTGGTGGAGAGCAGCAGCGACGTGCCTCTGGCCAACGACACCTCTTACGGTGTTGCTTTCTACCCGTTCACACCTCTGGAGAAGCTTGTCTACACTACTGAAAGGCACCTGAACTCCCCGTCTTTCAAGTCGAGGGTGAAGGAGAGCGGGGAGGACGTGAAGGTCATGGGGCTGAGGAGAGGGAGGAAAATAACCATAACCATCGCAGACGGAATTGTCAGCACTCTGACGAAAGACAGAGACCACTACATAGCCGTCAAGCAGGCGATCAAGTCCGAGGTGGAGGACTTGGCCGCTAAGCTTGCTCCCGACAACGATGTGACGGTTTTCGTCAACACGGCCGACAAATACGGGGGAGCCGGCGGGGAGGAGGTCTATTACTTGACGTTCACGGGCACTTCCGCCGAGCATGGCGACGACGGAAACACGGGCAGGGGCAACAGAGCCAACGGCCTCATAACGCCTAACAGGCAGATGTCTCTCGAGGCTACGGCGGGCAAAAACCCAATATCGCACGTGGGCAAGATCTACAACGTTCTAGCGGGGTTGACGGCTAAGAGGATCTACGAGGAAACGGGTAGAGTTAATGAGGTCTACGTTCGTCTGCTCAGCCAGATAGGCAAGCCGATCAACCAGCCGCTGACCGTCTCAATCCAAGCTATACCGGTTGACAAATTCGACCTTAGCCTTGTCAGAGACATCGAGGCGATCGCGCTCGACGAGGTTGGAAAAATCCGTAGGGTTACCGACTTGATTCTCGCAAGAGAGGTTTCGCTTTTCTAAAGGTATGAGTCGAGGCCTCGAAGCCTTCTGTTAACTTCCATGCATCTCCGGGGCGTCAGGCACTTGAACTCGACGCCCGAGCTTGACATCTCCCTCATGGCTGTTTTGGTGGCTGAGGGTGCAGCGATTATCCCCCGGGGCCTCCTTCCAAACTCTCTCTCCAAGTCGTTGAGATAGCTGACCAGCTGTCTAACGTCTTCGCCTGTCGCGGTTTTTCTCTTCAGCTCCACCACGGTGAGCACGCCGTTCCTGTCCAGCCCAAGGACGTCAACCCTGCCGGCGTCTTTAACAGGCCTTTCATCCTCTACGGGCTTGAACCCTTCCTCTATGAGGCTTGGCTCGGCTAAAACAGCTCTCTTCATCTCCTGCTCCGAGGCGTACATCTCAAACTCCGCTGAGTCGTTCAGGTTGTAGACAACCAGCGACGGCTCCTCCGTGAACTGTATCTTCAAAAATTCATCGCCGTTGCTCGCCCTGACCACCAGACGGCCCTCCTCCACCCTGAACTCCAGCGATGAGCCCGGCGGCTGCCAGTTAACTGGCTCGTGGCCGACCGGTCTGTGGACGAGAATGCTCCTGTCCCGTTTTATTATCACAAGCCTCTCGCCTAAGCCCAGCCTAGAGGATCCCCGTCCCTCGTAGACGACGGTGCAGGGCCCAGCCATAACTATGACCGAGCCGTTGGCAAGCCCTCTCCTAGCAGCTTCTACGAGGTTCATTTCTACCGTGGGAGGTTGAGCAGCTCGAGGAGGGCGATGTGGGTGTCTGACTTGACGGGGAAGTATATGAAGAACCATGCTGCTTGGATGACCGCCACCGCTACGACTACTGCTCTGGAGAATTTGTCGTCGGACAGAACTAGAGGCAGGCCGATGGCTAGGGCGGGCAGGGTGGGTAGGAAGTAGAACGTGTAGACGTAGCGGTTTAGGAGGTGGGCCAGCAGGAAGTAGGGCCCGTAGCTGAAAATCATCCACGTGAAGATGAAGGCATGCTGTTGGTTCTTCCACCTGCTTTGTACAGTGGTGTACGCAGATATGACGAGGACTAGAGCCGTCGTCCACCAAGAAGGGCTGTATATCCCCCAGTAGGCGATGGGGTGCCAGACACGGTCTCCCGCCGACACCGTGACTAGGTGGTAGGGAGCTGGCGAGAACGGTGATACCGGGCTTATCCAGCTGAGCGGAAGGTCTACGACGGTTCTCTTCCCGTCGGGGTCTACGACAGTGCATCTGAGAGGAAGCTGAAACTCTCTACATTCGTACCTTAGCTGGCTGTGGTAAGAGACCATGAAGTCGAGGTGGGCGAAGGGGTTGTTGAAAGCCCTGAAGCCGTAGTCGTATGCGGCTAGTCCAGCTATCGTCGCGGCGAGCATAATCAAGACGGTCTTCTCAAACACCGGGGACCAGTCGTAAAACGCCGCCCTCAGACTGCCTCTGCGGGAGTAGGCCAGAAGCAGGAAGTAGGCTAGAAGGCCGACAACGTTGAACAATACGGCTGTTTTACAGAGAAAGCCGAGGCCTAGTAAGAGGGCCGCTGCTGAGTGCTTGTTCTTCAGAAAAACCCAAGTTCCCGCCATCAGGAAAAAGAGCGCGGGCCCGTCGAGCATGGCGATCGAGCCTATGTTGAAGAACATCACGTCCGACGCTATCATCATCGTCGCAAGAAGAGTTATGTCCCTACGACGAGTAAGCTGCCAAGCAATCAGCGGGATGAAAGCAGCTGCAGCCGAAGAGAGGACGGCGGGCGTAAACCGCCACCCCACGGGGTTGTCGCCGAGGACCAGCATAGTGCCTGCGATGAGAAGCTTTGACAACGGAGGATGCTCGTGGTTTGTTGAAACACCTCTCAAAAGCTTCCGCACAGCTGGAACGTAGTGAGCTTCGTCGAAGACGAACCCACACTCTGTCGGGAACCCTCCGCCCGGCGCGTCTATGCAGTTTTCGACAGGGGTTGTGGGCGAAGGCGTGTTGATGACAGCCAGCCTGAGAATCAATAGCGTCAGGAAGCATGCTAGGGCAACTCTTTTCTCGAAGCCTTGGGGTCTGGATAGTGTCTGGAGAACGGTCACTCTGAACACCTACGTCGCTTGCTCATGTAGGGCCCGTCAAGCACGTAGCCGAGCTTCCGGTAGTAGTTCCTAACTCCTACGCCGCTAATCACCACGACCCTGTCCAACCCCTTCTCTTCGAAAACAACCTTCTCCGCCTCCATCATCAACAGACGTCCAAACCCCCGGTGCTGCGACGTCCCCTCGCCCGGCTCGGACCCGACGGGTCTCATGTAGCCGTAGACATGGAGCTCACGGACTAGGCCAGCGTTCTCCAGCTCAGGCCTCAGCATCCTGCTTGGAATCCTCAGCCTAACGTAGCCGAGCAAAGCATCCGAGACCGGGTCCTCCACGGATATGAAGTACTCAAGCCCCTCCGAAGCCCTGTACACAAACCTCCGCACCTCAGCCCTTTCAGGCCTCACACCGTCTAGCCGGCGAGCATGCTCCCTGCATCGTATGCAGCGGCACAACCCGTTGGCTTCGACGACCTGCCTCAAGTTAGGCGTGCGTAAGCCGTCGAGAGAAAGCTTCAAGGGTATCTCCCTCTGAACCCGAGATATCCTTACATAGGGCGGAAGCCTCTGCATGAACTCTGCCAAAACCTTCACAAGCTCGTCCTCGGGGTAGGGGGTGTAGTCCCCCCTCCTCCACATCTTCTCCAGCTCGGTGTTCGGGAGCACGAGCGTCGGATAGATCTTGAGATGGTCTGGCCTATACCTTTCGTCCTCGAAGAGGTTAAGCAGCATTTGAAGGTCTTTGGCTGGGCTTGAGCCGGGAAGGTTGGGCATGACATGGTAGCATATCTTGAACGACAAGTCTCTCAGGTCTGCAGTTGCTTCGACCACGTCGGCCAGGCTGTGCCCTCTGTTGACCAGCCTAAGTATCTCGTCGTCAAGCGCCTGAACACCGACCTCGACACGGGTCACGCCCATCTCGACCAAACCCGACGCCACGCTGCTCTTCACCCAGTCAGGCTTCGTCTCAATCGTTATCCCTGAGACGTGTATTTGGGAGTTCTCAGCCAGCCTGAGCGCCTCCTCCAAGCTTCTCGAATCAACTCCGTTCAAGGCGTCCAGACATCTCTGGATGAACCTGCGCTGAAACACGATGGATGTGGCTGTGAAAGTGCCGCCGATAATGATTAGCTCAACCTTGTCGACGTCATGCCCCATGTCCCGCAGCCTTTTAACAGCTGACATGACTTGACTGTACGGGTCATAGCCCATCGCCGCAGCGTTCTTTACAACGACCTCCTCACCCGTGTAGCTCTGAGGTGTTCCGTAGGGCCTTCCACCCGGGCAGTAGACGCACTTCCCGTGCGGGCAGCTGAATATCGGCGCCACGACAGTTATGACGGAGACGCCGGAGGCGGTCTTGACAGGTTTTTTGACGACTCTGCCTTTCCCGAGCGAGGTCAGCTCAAGGTCTGAAGGCAGCTTCGAGAGCCTCAGCTCAGCGGCGAGCTCCTTATTGAGCTTCTCAGCCTCATGCCTCGAAAGCAGCCTCTGCTCAGCCAACTCCAGCCATCTCCCTCCTCAACCTCCTGCATATTAAGGAGACTTGGTTCAGTGCATGGAGATATCTGGGGCCTAGAGGGCCTGCGTACACAACCTCGTCGTACCCCATCCCGAGCACCTCGGCCGAGAACTCCTCAAGCTTTCTCGAGCTTCCCCAGAAAGCAAACTGGTCAACCCATTCACCTGAGGATGCTCGGTAGAGCTCTTCCCAGCTGCCTGAATTGAGCAGGTTTTCCACACGTCTTCTGAAATCTTCGTCTATCCCCATCTCCTCTAAATGCTTTGCGCTGGTTCCCGTCATGAGGTAGGCTGCGTAGGGTATGGCTGTCTTTCTCGCCTTAGGCTCGTCTTCGTGGACTGAGGTGATGACGTAGGCGGCTTTTCGGAACCTGTTGGAAGCTGTCTGCCTCAGCAGTTCGGCTGTTTTTTTCAGCTTCTCCAAGCTGGACCAGTTTACTAGAACGCCGTCGGCGGCTTTTGTGGACGCTTCAACCATTCTCTTGCCCTGAGCGCCTACGTAGACAGCTACCGTGCTTGATGACGCTGAGAGGATTTGTTTGACGGCTTCAACGGCTTGAACGACTTTCTCGACTGGTTTCTCCCTCGCTATTCCAAGCTTCTTGAGGGCCAGCTGGTCTCCAGCTCCTATCGCCAGCCTCACCCTTCCAACAGCCACCTCACTAAGCGTGAGAATGTTTTGAGCAATTAAAGCCGGAGGCGTCGTGTAGGGGTTGACGACCGCTGGGCCGAGAAGAACTTTCCTCGTGTTCATCGCCATCAAAGACAACGTCATGAAGCTGCTTCTGTTGAAGTAATGGTCGCTCACCCAAACTCCGTCAAACCCCTTCTGCTCGACCATGACAGACGCCATCAAGAGCTTCCAGACAGGGTCTTTAGGCACAACCTCGACCGAGAAGAACGGCTTCAGACATCACCACCCCTCAGAACGATCCTCGTCTTCTCAGGCTCGCAAAGCCTACACGCCCGTGCCAGAAGCCTTACACCGCTCTCCGAGTAAATTTCACCTGAAACAAACATCCTCCACACAGACCAGCCCAGCTGCGGCGGAACCTTGTCAAGGTTGACGCTCGACATCAGAACCTCGAGCAGCTTCTCGGCCTGCCTCCTCCTATCCATTCCGTCAACAGTCTTCGAGGAATTCCAATATAACGTTGTTGACGGCTTCCGGGTTTTCTTCATGGACGCTGTGTCCCGAGCCGGGGTCGACGTATATTCTTGCGCCTATCTGCTCAGCCAGCTGCCTGCTTTTCTCGAATGGAACTATGGTGTCGTGCTCTCCGAGAACGAATAGGACGGGGCAAGTTATCCTCGAAACGAGGTCGAGGCTGAACTCATTCATGACGTTGACTGCTTCGAGTAGAACGGTTCCCGCACGCTTAACAGACTGATAGTACCCCTCGACCAAGTAGTCGTCAACCAACTCCTTCCTTACGTAGATGTTCTTCAACACTTTTCTGATGATAAACCTGCTGACGAATAAACGGGTCAAAAGCCCTCCGAATGGCTTTTTTCTCGCAACCTCCATCATGATAGGCCTGCGGCCCGCCTCTGAGCCGAAGAGGCTTGGGTTGACCAGTACAAGCTTCTCAACCCTGCTAGGCCATGATGCTGCAACATACGTCGAAACAACTCCGCCCATGGAATGTCCTACGAGGCTGAACTTCTCAACACCTAAGATGTCCAGAAAACGCGTCAGATGCTGTGCTATGTTCTCTAGGTGCAGGCCTGTCGGAAGCCGTTGCGACATGCCGAACCCCGGCAGGTCGACCGCTATCGTCCTGTATTTTTTCGAGAGAGCTGGCAGGCTGTTCCTCCAGCTGAACGATGACGAAGCCCATCCATGGACGAGCAGCACCGCTCTCCCACTACCTCTCTCGACGTAGAAAGTCTCGACACCGTCGACGTTAACTTTCGACCCAGCAGCCACGTGCTCGGACCAGCTGCTCAACTCAGCCCAGCAACGAATCTCGTCAACATAAGCATTGCCGGCCGCCGTGAAAAAATATATATACCCTTCAGCCGCTGAAAGCATAATGTCGGGGTATGTTTCACCCCGTGCGAAGATCAAGGGAATCATATCCAATAACGTGTATGTTTATGGGGCCACCGAGGTTGGAGAGGGGTGCTTCGTCGACGAATGCGTGACCATAGGGTATCCGTCGAGGCAGCGGCTGCTCAAGGCGATTGAGGGCAGGACAGTCGAGGACTCGCTGTTGGTCGATGAGGCTAGCGTGGGTAGTTTCGTGGGGCCCCGATGCATAGTCAGGAGAGGCTGCATAATCTACGACGAAGTAATCGTTGAGGGAGACGTCGAGCTGGGCCACAACGTTTTGATTAGGTCTGGCTCGATGATTCTCAGCGGCTCAAAGGTGGGCAGTTCGACACTTCTTGACGGCGCTGTGCTAGTCGGCAGGAACGTCAACATACAGTCCAACGTTTACATACCGCACCTCACCAAGGTGATGGACAACGCCTTCATAGGCCCCAACGTAGTGATGACAAACGACCCCTACCCCGTGGGGTCGCCTCTCAAGGGCCCCACGATAGGGATGAACGCCGTGATAGGAGCAGGCTCGGTAATACTGCCGGGCGTCGAAGTGGGAGAAGGGTCTGTCGTGGGAGCCGGCAGCGTAGTCACTAGAAACGTCCCGCCAAACGTCGTCGTCTACGGCGTACCGGCCAGAGTGGCCTACGACGTTAAAGAGTATCTGCGAAAGAAACAGAGTTATCTCAAGCAGTAGCGCGTTCTTCAAATAGCGTCGAGCCATGCGGAGAGTTTAAAAACAACCTTTTGATTGAATATGCTAGGTGAGGAAGAGGAAGAAGTAATGGCCGAGATATGCCCGACCTGCGGTCTGCCACAATCCATATGCGTTTGCGGAACGATAAGCCGTGAACAGCAGAGGGTTAAGATAAAGCTGGAGCGCCGTAAGTGGAACAAGCCCACCACAGTCATAGAGGGGTTGAACGGAACCAAGAAAGACCTTCAGGAGATAGCCTCCAAGCTTAAAGCAGCGCTAGCCTGCGGAGGCGTCGTGAAGGACGGTCTGATACTTCTTCAGGGAGACCATCGTGATAAGGCTCGGGAAACTCTGCTCGAGCTCGGGCTCTCCGAAGAAAATATAGAGGTGATTTAGGCGGGTAGGCTTTCGAGTATGTCCTTCAGGCCTTTGAACCGGTTCCTGACCGTTACCTCCGTCACTCCAGCTGCCTTCGCGATGTCTTTCTGCGTCAAGTTCTGAGTCGTCTCCTGGCAGGCCATGTAAAGAGCTGCAGCCGCTATGCCGACCGGGTCCTTGCCTACTGTAGCCTTCTTCTGAACCGCTTCTCTGAGAAGCCTCAAAGCCTCTTGAATTGTTTTCTGGTCGAGCCCGACCTTGGACGCTATTTTGTTGACGTAGATCGATGGGTCTGCGACAGGCACCTTCAGCCCTAGGTGTTTGAGCAGAAGCCTGTATCCCTGTGCGATGGTCTTCCTTTTAACAGCTGGGTAGGAGCGTTCAAACTCTCTCAAGTCCCTTGGCGTGCCCAGCATCCTGCACGCGGCATACGTGGCCGCGGCCATGATCGACTTGATCGACCGGCCCCTCACCAGACCCGCCTTGAGCGCTCTCCTGTAGATGAGCATGGCTCTCTCCGCAACTGTCTGCGAAAGACGGAGTTTGTCGTAGTAAATCTGGAGTATGTTGACGGCCTGCTGCATGTTCCGGGTTTCGCTTGAGTTGATCTGGGATGTTGCGTCGAGCTTCTTGAGCCTGAGCATCTTCTCCCTCGTCTCCTTAGATAGTTTTCGGCCAGCCGCGTCCTCGTCAACCCTCTCGATCACTGTTGAGAGACCGTGGTCTCTGTACATTGGTGATAACGGTGCGCCGACCCTGCTCCTGCTCCCCTCCTCCTCGTCGAGGTTCCTCCACTCAGGCCCCATGTCGACGTCCTTCTCCTGTATCACAAACCCGCAGACCGAGCAGGTAACCTCACCGGTCCTCTGGTCCGTTACTAGCATCTCGTTTCCACATTCCGGGCAAAGCTCTTGCCCCCTCCAGTTTCTTCTAACCATTCCATCTCCCCCAGAAAGACATATAGGCTGGTTGTTTACTTATTCGCCTATAAGTCTTTCCTATGTATGATAGATGGACAGATATATAAACTTTTCCACGGGTTCTTCTTACAAAAAATAAATCCAACGCAGGAAAAACATAACCGGCTTGACTCAAATAAAGCTGTTCAACACCCTATCCCGCTCCCTCGAACCTTTTGAGACATGGACTCCCGGCGTAGCAACAATCTACGTATGCGGCCCGACCGTCTACGACGTGGCCCATCTAGGCCACGCCCGAACCTACGTAGCTTTCGACGCGATAATCAGGTTCTTAGAATTCATGGGGTACGAGGTGAGGTACGCCAGAAACATCACGGACGTCGGTCATTTGAGGGACACTGGGGAGGACAAGATGATTCAGGGGGCGGCGAGGCTGAAGAAACACCCGATGGAGGTGGCTGACAAGTACATGATGGAGTTTTTCAGCGACATGAAGGCTTTGGGCGTCAGGAGACCCGACATACAGCCTCGGGCTAGCATGCACATACCCGACATAATCCAAGCCGTGGAGAAACTCCTCGACAAAGGCTACGCCTACAGGGTTGACGGCAGCGTCTACTTCGACGTCTCCAAAGTCCCGGACTACGGCAAGCTCTCGAGAGTCAAGCCTGAAGAAATGGATGTCCATCGTGTCGAGCCGGACCCTAGGAAAAGAAACCCGGCCGACTTCGCGCTGTGGAAAGAGGCAGCGCCAGACTATCCTCTTTCGTGGAGGACGTCGTGGGGCTACGGCTTCCCCGGATGGCATATCGAATGTTCCGTGATGAGCATGAAGTACCTGGGTGAGCGGATAGACATCCACGGCGGCGGCCAAGACCTCATCTTCCCGCATCACGAAAACGAGATCGCCCAGTCGGAGGCGCTGACAGGCCTAAAGCCTTTCGTAAAATACTGGCTGCACACGGGGGAGCTCACCGTGGGCGGGAGAGGAATGCACAAATCTTACGGAAACTTCCTGACGATAAGAGACGTGCTGAAGAAATACTCGCCCTCTGTAATCAGGCTGTTTATACTCTCCGCTCACTACCGGACGCCGCTCGACTACAGCGAGACGGCTCTGCAGCAGGCTGAGGAGAACGTCTCTAAAATAAGAAACCTTTTGGAGGACTTGAACCTCTCTGTCGAAACAGCTGAACAGGGAAGCGAAAACCCCGAGTTCAGGGCAGTGGTCGACCGGTTGACAACGGAGTTCATCAGCTCCATGGCCATGGATTTCAACAGCTCGAACGCCCTCGCCTCCCTCTACGAGCTGGTCAGGCAAGCAAACCAGCATCTAAGCCGGCACGACGTCGGCAAGGAAGACCTGATGCACGCCATGGATTCTCTGAGGAAAATGTGCAGCGTTCTGGGCCTTCTCGAGGAGGATGAAGACAAACACACGGCTAGGGCCCGGGACCTGTTGAGGATCTTGCTGGATGTGAGGAGGGAGTTGAGGAGGCGTGGGATGTATGACTTGGGCGACCGGATTAGAAGGGAGCTGCTCGAGCTCGGCGTCGTGGTAGAGGATCTGAAGGACCGTGAAAGGGTGAGGATAGTTAGGTGAGAAGGCGTGAAAGCTGTCTTGCTTGCTGGAGGCTACGGGAAACGTCTCAAGCCTCTGACCGAGACCACTCCCAAACCACTCCTAGAGGTTTCGGGCAAGCCAATACTCGTGTGGCAGATTGAATGGCTCAAGAAATTAGGCGTGAGGGAGTTCATCGTATGCGCAGGCTACTTAAGGGAGAAGATCATCGAGGCTCTGGGGAGCGGCGGAAGGCTAGGCGTCAAGATAGGATACTCGGTCGAGGACGAACCTCTGGGAACCGGAGGAGCACTCAAGAACGCCGAGCATCTGCTTAAGCACGACAGCCAGTTCATCGTCGTCAACGGCGACATCCTCACCACCCTCAACCCTCTAACGATGCTGGACCACCTAACCGATTGTATCGCATGCATAGCTTTAACCCGCCTACCCTCACCCTACGGCATAGTTGAGTTCGATGAGAAAAGCCACTACGTTAAGAGGTTCGCAGAAAAGCCCCAGCTCTCAAACTACATAAACGCAGGCGTCTATCTTTTTGCATCAGGCGTCTTCGAATATCTTCCAGACAGGGGAGACTTGGAGAAACATACCTTCCCTCTTCTGGTTGATAAAAACGCCATCAAGGCTTTCCCTTACGAAGACGCTGAATGGATAAGCATCGACAGCCATAAAGACCTTGAGGAGGCTATGCGAGTGGTCAGGCGTTTTGCGGAAGCTTGACCGCCATCAGGAGGGCGTCCTCTCCGTCGGCGTAGTATCTTTTCTGAACCTCGCGAGAGACAAACCCAAGCTTGTGGTAGAGTGATATCGCAACGTCGTTGGAGACTCTGACCTCTAGATAAGCCTCCTCGCATCCATAGTGTTCAGCCAGCGACTTGAGCGCTTGACGTATCAGCTCCGTCGCAATTCCTCTCTTCCTGTGCTCGGGAAGGACTGCAACAGATACGATGTGTCCGGCTTTTTTAATCTTGAGGAAGTCGATCTTAGAGAATATTCTCTCAACCCTGCACATCACGTAGCCGACGATTCTACCGTCCACCTCAGCAACCCAGAAGGCCTTGGGATACTCCTTGGCAAGGTCTTCGAAGAAGCTGTAGGTATAGTTTTCAGGAAGGCAGACCCTGTTGATGTTCATGACTTGAATCAGGTCCTCCATCATGACTGTGCGGAAGAAAGCCTTCGGCCGGCCGGCCTTCTCAGCCTCCTGCATGGCTCTAAACAGTCCGTCCAGTTAATAAGAGTTTTACCTAATCACGAGCAGTTCAGGCGGAGAGAAAATTCTTAAAGGTATCATCTGTCCTAGGCCCCTAGACACGTAGAGCTTCTTATCACCAAGGCTGTAAAAACCTCTTACGTATTTCGAGTTGCTGTAAACGACATGCCCTCCTAAAACCAGCCCGCCGTGCGTGTGTCCGGAGAATATGTAGCAAGGGCCTTCAACGTAGTCTGCTGCGTTAGGGTCGTGAACAACCACAACACCCTCAGCCCTTATCCTCGGATACCTCCTATCGTTCACCCAGTCCAAGCCGTAGACCCTACCCATGTACCTGCTCGAGTAAAGCCCGGACAGCTCCACCCACCCCTCCTCCTTCAGTATCCTAACCACAGACTCTGAATGTCCACTCCAGTAGTCATGGTTTCCCAAGACGAAGAGCTTTTCACGAGCATCCACCTGCGACACGAACATTCTAAGGACCTCTGCATCAGCCGTCAGCCCGTCAACCATGTCGCCCCCTAAAACAACTACGTCTGGCTGAAGCCTGTTGACTGAATCGATTAAACCTTCCTCGAAAGCTCCGATGCTGTGTAGATGAAGGTCGGGCAGGAAAACAACGATGGATCCCAACGCCGCGTCGACGAGGCTCGTCTCCAACCTGCCGACATCGTTTGACGAGAAAACAGCAACTCCCGCAGATACAGCAGCCGCAGCAGACGACGCGAGCAGAGCTCTCCGTTTCAACCGTGGAGGTTCTGAGGACATCCAGCATAAGCCTGACGCAGCTAAAATTTAGGGATCCTATGGATGTTCCATACACTATGAAGCCGGCGAAGATGAAGAGCAGCTTATATTATGGTATTCTAGACAATATTTTCTGGATATGAGTTTAGTCGGTCTGTTTGAAGAGCTTACGAATCTGAGCAGGTTCGAACTTGGTGGAAAAGGCTTCGGCCTGGTCCAGATGACGAGCATGGGCTTGCCCGTCCCACCCGGCCTGATAATATTGACAGAGGCCTGCAAGCAGTACTACCGGCTGGGTGGGAGGATGCCTGAGAGCCTCCTTGATGAGGTGAGGCAGAAGCTTGCCCTGCTCGAGTCTAGGCTCAACAAGAAGCTTGGCAGCCCGTCGAACCCTCTTCTACTGTCGGTGAGGTCGGGCGGGCCCTACTCGATGCCGGGCATGATGGACACTATTCTCAACCTAGGCATGAACGACCGTGTCGCTGAGGGCCTCATCAAGCTAACGGGAGACGAGCGGTTCGTCTACGACGCATACCGCCGACTTATTCAGATGTTCGGCAGGATAGCGATGGGTGTCAAGGGTGAGAAGTTTGAGAAGCTTTTGGAAAACGTCAGGCACAGGCTTGGCGTCAAGTCTGACGTCGAGATCCCGGCTTCGGAGATGAAGAAGGTTGTCGAAGAGTTCAAGCGTATTGTGAAGGAAGAGACGGGGCGCGATTTTCCGCAAGACCCTTGGGAGCAGCTTAGGATAGCGGTGGAGGCTGTCTTCAAGTCGTGGAACAACCCCCGCGCCGTTGAGTACAGGAGGTACTACAAAATATCCGACGAGCTGGGTACGGCTGTCAACATTCAGGTAATGGTCTTCGGCAACCTAGGCGAAAATTCAGGGTCGGGTGTCGGCTTCACACGAAACCCCTCGACCGGTGAGAAGAAGCTGTACGGCGAGTATCTGCCTAAGTCTCAGGGGGAGGACGTTGTCGCGGGCATAAGAACTCCGCTCCCGATAGATAGACTTCCTCCAGAGTTGAGGAAGCAGCTTGAGGAAGTTGCTGAAAGGCTTGAGAAACACTTCAAGGACATGCAGGACTTTGAGTTCACTGTGGAGAACGGGAAGCTCTACCTTCTTCAGACAAGGAACGGGAAGCGGACGGCGCAGGCCGCTGTCAAGATAGCGGTTGACATGGTTCGCGAAGGCCTCATAACCCCTGAGGAGGCCTTGCTCCGCATAGACCCGCATGAGCTGAACCAGCTTCTCCACAGAAGGCTTCATCCAGATGTTAAAGCCAAACCCATCGCCAGAGGGCTCAACGCATCTCCCGGAGCAGCGACGGGAATCGTTGTCTTCGACACGGATGAAGCAGCCGAGCGAGGGTCTAAAGGTGAGAAGATAATACTGGTGAGGCCTGAGACGACGCCCGAGGACATTAAAGGGATCATAGCCGCGCAGGGAGTGCTGACCTCTAGGGGTGGCATGACTTCGCACGCCGCTGTAGTGGCGCGTGGGATGGGGAAACCAGCCGTCGTAGGTTGCGAGAGCATCTCAATAAACATGGATGAAAGATACTTCAAAACCTCGGAAGGTTTAATCGTTAAGCACGGAGACATCATAACCATCGACGGAGGCTCGGGTCAGGTATTCCTGGGAGAGGTTCCAACCGTCGAGCCGGAGCTGACGGGCGAGCTTAACGACTTGCTCGCGATAGCCGACAGGTATAGAAGGCTTGGCGTGAGAGCTAACGCCGACACGCCACAGGCGGCTGCGAAGGCAAGGGCTTTTGGAGCGGAGGGCATTGGGCTGTGCAGGACCGAGAGGATGTTCAACGCGCCGGACAGGCTGCCCATAGTCCGTGAGATGATAATGGCCGACGACGACGAAGGCCGGCGTAAAGCTCTCCAAAAGCTTCTACCATTCCAAGTAAACGACTTCGTAGAAATATTCACAGTAATGAGAGACCTGCCAGTAACGGTTCGTCTGCTCGACCTCCCACTCCACGAATTCCTCCCACCGCCAGACCAGGTCTTGAAGGAGATGCTGGAGCTGGTTAACAAGCCTGGAAAGGAAAACGAGCTGGCTGAAAAACAGTCGTTGCTGAGGAAGGTTCAGACCCTGCACGAGCACAACCCGATGCTTGGACACAGGGGATGCAGGCTCGGCATAACTCATCCAGAGATTTATGAGATGCAGGTTAGGGCTATACTGACGGCAGCCATACAGGTGAGGAGAAAGATAGGCAGCACGGCGAAGATCCAGATAATGCTTCCTCTGGTCGGGGAGCGGAACGAGATGGCTTACCTCAGGGAGGTCGTCGAAAGGACAGCCAACAAAGTTTTCGAGGAGATGGGGGAGGAGATAGAATACAAGGTCGGTACCATGATCGAGACTCCCAGAGCCGCCATCACGGCTTCCGAGATAGCGAAGGTCGCTGACTTCTTCTCGTTTGGAACAAACGACCTAACCCAGACAACTTTCGGGTTCAGCAGGGACGATGTCGAGGCAAAGTTCATGGCAAGCTACTTGATGAAGAAAATACTTCCAGCAAACCCATTCGAGACTCTTGACGTCTCCGGCGTCGGCTTCTTGGTGAAGCACGCAACCGCCGAGGGGAAGAAAGCAAACCCAAGGCTGGAGGTTGGAATATGCGGAGAGCACGGCGGAGACCCTGCCAGCATAAAGTTCTTCAACGAAGCAGGACTGGACTACGTCAGCGCCTCACCCTACAGAGTACCCATAGCACGATTGGCTGCGGCTCAGGCATCGCTGCAGATTCGTGAAAAGATACCGATAACCATCTAGCCTTCCATCAGCCTGTTCTCCTGCCTAGCAGCCTCATGCATCATCCTGTACCTCGCCATGTTTCCAGCCCCAAACCTCTCCAAGTACCCCCTCTCAGCAAGCCTAGCCAAGTAGGTGGAGACCGTGCTCATGGAAATAGGCTCCCGGTATTCGTGCTGATAAACATCGGCGACCTCCCTCGACGTGAACGAGGAGAACGGAAAGCGTTTCTCAATCAACTCCATCACCCTCGTCAGCTTGTTCACCCTAACGTCAGCCTGGCTCTCAGACGGCCCTTCGACGAGCTCGAGGAAGTCAGCTAACTGGAACAGCTTGTCCCTGTTCAGCGAGCCTTCAAACACGATGGAGATCTTGTCGCCCTCCGACGTCTCCATCTCCAGCTTAATCCTCTTCCTGCCTCGGCTCAAGCCTTCAACCAGCTACCAACAACTCCCATATATCCTTGAGAGGGCCAAACACCGCCCGAGTAATATCGAGAAAACCTCCAGATAATACCTGTAGAACGCCTCCAAACATTAAATTACCGCTTAAACCTATTGCTTCAGCATGACCGAGTCATCGATCCCTTTCCGCATGAGGCTTCCGTCGGCCGATTATTTCGCAGGCCTTGTCAAAGCCATTTCAGCCGTTGTGGACGAGGGTTCTTTCACGGCTGACAAAGATTCTCTGAAGCTGGTGGGCATGGACCCTGCTCACGTCAGCATGGTCACCTTCGTCCTCGGCAGGGAGGCCGCTGAAGAATACGCATGCGAGCATCCGACAGAGATAAGGCTGAACATTCCGGAGCTGCTCAAGTTCCTAAAAAGAGCTGGAAACGAGTCGCTGGCACTCGAGTACGACGAATCCGCCCGCAAGCTTAGGCTAGTCCTTTCTAACGCTGCGGCGCGGAAGGAGAGGACGTTCGTCCTGAACACTTTGGAGTCGGCCTTCAGCCAGACACCCGTCCCGAAACTCTCTTTCGAAGCGAGATGCAGGGTGGATACGTCGGCTTTCTACGAAGCGGTAAACGACGCCGCCTTGGTCAGCGACTACACGCGGATAACCATAACCCCTAACTATCTGCTGCTCAGCAGCAAGAGCGACTTGGGCCTCAACCAAACCAAGCTGGAGAAGGACGGCAGCCTGGTCCACGAAATATCAACCGACAAAGAAGTCTCAGCAAGCTTCAGCCTGACCTACCTCGAGAAAATCATGTCTGCCAGCAGGCAGCTGTCAGCCGAGACTGGAATAGAGCTGTCAACGAACAAGCCCATCAAGCTAGCCTTCCCCATAACAGCTGGAAAAATAGAGTTCCTGATAGCCCCCCGAATGGAATAATATATAGAGGCGAACACATGAATACATTCAAGGGGCCGTGGTCCAGCTTGGTCTAAGATGCGCGGCTTGGGCCCGCGAGGTCCCCGGTTCAAATCCGGGCGGCCCCAGCTTTCTAGAGCCGGGCCTAAGTGGATGGCTGTGTTTTTGTTGTTTGCTCGTCCTACGATATTTGAGCCTGTTGGAAGGACCGGCGGGAGCCTTCAATCTGGGAAGCCTGTAATGGAAACTACCTTAGTTTTCAGCAACAAGCCGCCCCTCCGACTCTTCGTGTCGAGAGGCCTGATGTCAAGCGGAACCATCAAGCTTCTAAGCTTTCTGGCTTCAGGCAGCTGAGAAAGCGTGCCGCAGCCGTCCACGCCGAAGACATGACCCGAGCGTTTTCCCCAACCTGGAACAGTTTTCGTTAGACAAAAAACGTTTTGCAAGGTAATGTTTTTAGATTGGGTTTATAATGTTCAGGTGGTCTGTATCATGGAGTTGTACGGGGGCGCTTCCGTGGATTTTGACGCAGCTAAGAGGGTTCTTGAAAGCAGCTTCACGGTGACTAGTGTTTACCTAGACGCTGGTGTGTTGACTTTTGAGGTTGCTGAGAACGTGATAAAGGAGAGGTTCAAGAGATGCCTACCTCAGCTCAAGAGCCTGGGGTTGATAGCCACGGCTCGTAGGGAGAACGGAGTGGTTAAGATAAGGGTGTTTCCCTACGCCAAGCCTCCCAAGAACGATATACGCATACCGCTGGTTCTCGGCCTGGCTACTCTGGCTACCGTGTCCTTCGACGGCTTCATAAGGTCTTCTGGAAGGATATACAGCGTCGTGCATCCCGGCTACAGCTTCAGCGATGTATTCTTCAACGGCATTGTCTTCTCAGCAGCTCTGCTCGCAATAATATTCATCCACGAGATGGGCCATAAGCTTTCAGCTCGTATAGACGGCGTCTCCGCGAGCTATCCCTACTTCATACCCGGGTTTCCCGGCATCATTCCAACCCTGGGTGCTGTGATTTTTCAGAAGGAGCCGCTCGCTAACAGGGATGACATGTTTGACATAGGGATAAGCGGGCCTGTTGCTGGGTTCGCTACAGCGGTCGTGGTGGCCTTCGTTGCTTTCCAGACCGCCACGTGGGTTCCGGTCGACCAGTACCGTGCTTTGATCGAAGCGGCTGCGAGGGAGGGGTCGGTCGTAGATGTTCCGCTGATCTTCACCCTGATAAGACTTCTTTATGGAAGGCCTGACGAAGTTCCTTTCTTCATGACTGTTGGCTTCGCTGCTTGGCTGGGCATGGTTGTCACGGCCTTGAACCTCATGCCCATATGGCAGCTTGACGGCGGCCGCATATTCAGGAGCTTCCTGTCGAGAAGGCAGCACCTAATCGCTTCCTACATCTCTCTAGGCGTGCTGGTTGTCGCGGGCTACTACTTCATGGCCTTGCTGCTAATATTCATGATGGGCAGGAGCATCGACATAGTTCCTTTGGACGACGTCTCTCCGCTTTCTTTCTGGAGAAAGGTTTCCCTGATAGGGCTTGCAGCCATGCTCGTTCTCAGCTTCGTCCCCCTGACCAGGATGTTCTAAAAACCTTCGAGACAGGTTCCAACGCAGTTAGGAACAGCCAGCACCCTCGCCTCCCTAGACTTCACCCTTCTCGCATACACGACCGCCTGGTCAAGAGTGTCGGCCTGCCGAGCGTTGAGAATCTTCTCAACAACAGTGGAGGGAAGCGCCGTAACCAGCACAACTTTATGCTCGTCGGCCACTGCCCTCCAAGTCTTCCACCGCTCAACTACTTCAGGTTCTTGGAAGTGCTCGCCCTTGGCGAGCCTCAGCAACCATTCCTCACCCAATCCTTCAGAAGCCTCGAACATGAACACCACAACCTTGCCGGGCTCCAGCCTTGAGACGGAGTAAGCCATGTAGAGGCATGCCGTGAAACGCTTGTCGACAGGATGTCCAGGGCCTCCGACGAGCACGACGTCGGTTGGGTTGTTCGGCGAATACTTGGACAAGGCCTCAGCCCTCCGTACAACCTGTTCGGCGACCTCTTCAAACTCGCCAGCCATAACCTCAGCCACGTAGCCTCCGCATCCAACAACAGGCGACACCAGCCTCAGGCTGTCGCCGGGTTTTTTCCAGAGGTCTTTGGGTCCGATAACTCTTCCGTCCCAGTATACGGCGGGAGAGATGAGGAGTGTTTTGGAGGGCTCTACGTTCTCAAGCCGTTCGTATGGTTGTATGTTCTTGACGCTTGGGAGAAGTTTCTTCACATGCTCATACAAGCTCTTCTCTACTTGAGAATCAGCATACCGCCATGATGAAACATAAACCTCGACGCTGGGAAAGTTTTCCCTGCATGTCTCAACCGTTGACACCACGGCCTCGTCGTAGCCGTCTACTGCGTAAACATAGTCTACGACCACGGTCTCGACCCCGTCTTCTATAAGCCGTCTCACCTCGTCGTAGCTGGCATGCTTTTTTTCCGGCGGGTTGAGGATTTCGACCGATTCATCCAAGTCGGCGAATATCTCTGTGCTGCCGTACTTGAACCAGACCTCAACCATCCTTTTTGTCGATGGTGTGTGCCTTCTTAAAAAGCCGCATTAGGTTTAAAATACTAACGCAGGGGTTGTTTGGCGGATGGCTTCGGATGGTTTTCTGAGCTTTCTGAGGAGTCGAAGATCTTCGAAGACGCTCGGCTCCGGAGATGTGCCGTTCGAGGTGGTTGTGAAGGCTGTTGAGGCAGGTGTATGGGCTGCTAACGCTCACGGGTGTCAGCCTTGGAGGTTTGTCGTCGTAGGCGATGAGGGTGTGAAGGAGAGGCTGCTTGAGGAAATGGGCAGGGACTGGCTGGAGGACTTGACCGGCGACGGCATGGAGCCCGGAAAGGCTGAGAAAATAGTGGAGATGTTTAAAAACAGAAGCCGTCGAGCAGCTTTCCTGATAATCGCCTGTCTCAGCATGAAGGACATGGATGTTTACTGGGACAGCCGTCGGAGCAGGCTAGAATACTTGATGGGCGTCCAGAGCGTCGCGGCGGCTGTACAGAACATCCTGCTGGCTGTCCACGGGCTTGGATACGGCTCTTGCTGGAGATGCTCGCCCCTTTTTGCTCAGGATGCTGTTAGGAGGGTTTTGGGAATTCCGCCTGACGTCGAGCCTCAGGCTATGGTGGAGGTTGGTCTCAAGGGAGGTGAAACATCTGGGGTTCGTAAGCCTCTCGGTGAAGTTGCTTTCTTGAATAAATGGGGTAATCCGTTATGCTGACCGTCCTAGCTGGAGGAGTTGGTGCTACGAAGCTGTTGGTCGGGCTGAAGCATGTCATGGGCCCTGAGCGTGGGACTGCGGTGGTAAACACCGGAGACGACGAGATTTTCTACGGGCTTCATGTCTCCCCCGACCTGGACACGGTTGTGTACGGCTTGGCGGGGCTGGGAGACTCTGAGCGGGGCTGGGGAGTCTTGGGCGACAGCTTCAACGCTTTGGAGATGCTTGGAAAGCTGGGCTGCGAGACATGGTTCAAGCTGGGCGATAGAGACTTGGCGGTAAGCCTGTACAGGACTATGAGGATGATGGAGGGTGCTTCCCTTACGCAGGCTACTGAGGAGATCGCTGATAGACTGGGTGCCGGCTGGAGAGTGCTGCCCATGACGGACGACAGGGTGAAAACCATGGTCGAGACAGAGCTGGGGGTCATGCCTTTCCAGCAGTATTTCGTAAAGCATGGGCACAGGCTGAGCGTGAGGAGGATAATCTTTGAGGGCGTTGAGTCAGCCAGTCCGACACAGGCAGTCCTACAGGCGATCGACACAGCCGACTACGTGGTCCTCAGCCCGAGCAACCCCCTCGTAAGCATATCTCCCATACTGTCGCTCAAGGGTGTTAGGGAGAGGCTCAGGAGAGTTGAGGCGAAGATACTGGCTGTTTGCCCGTTCGTGGGAGGCCGTGCGCTGAAGGGACCGGCTGCGAGGATGATGGCTGACCTAGGGCTCGAGCCGTCTCCATCCGGGATAGCGAGGCTCTACAGCGACTTCCTCGATGTTTTGGTGTTCGACCTTGTTGATTCATCATACGTTGAAGAGGTGAGGGCTTTAGGAATCAAGCCTGTCGCCGCTAACACTGTGATGAATACTCTGGAGGACAAGGTTCTTCTGGCTAGGACGGTTCTCCGGGAGCTGGGAGCGGTTAGTTGAGATGCTACGCCGTCTTGCCTGTCAAGAGGCTGGATGACGCTAAGACGAGGCTGCGTAAAGCCTTGTCCCCGGCTGAGAGGAAGAGGTTGGTTTTACGGCTGTTAGTCAGGACCGGGGTTCTCTGCGAGGCCGCTGGCTTGGAGGTCGTGGTTGTGTCAAGCGACTCGGAGGTCGAGAAAGCTTCGGATAGGCGTGGGTGGAGGCTGGTCGACGACTCGGGCCTCGGGCTCAACCCCTCGATACGGAGAGCTTTGAAATCCCTGCCTCAGGCCCCGGTCCTGATCGTGCTGCCCGACCTCCCGCTTCTAAGCCTAGCTAGCATCGAGTCAGTACTGCACATCGGCGGGAGGAAACGCTGCGTCGTATGCCCGGACCTGAGGCTGAACGGCTCCAACATGCTCTACCATTTCGACGGAAGAAGCCTCGTACCTATGTTCGGGCCCGACAGCTACCGGCGTCATCTGGCAAGCCTCAGCCGGCGTTTCCCTACAAAGACCTTCGTCGAGCTCGGGACGGCGCTCGACCTAGACAAGCCCAGCGACCTACTTCTTCTTTCTAGGCTTTCTCCGACTCCTGTTTAGCACGAAGACGGTCAGGACAAGGAAGAGCGGGACGAGGAGAAGCAGCTCGGTCAGAAGGGAGAGGACCGTCTGGCTCTGCGGAGGAGCTTCAGCCGTTGTGGCTATGGTTATTGAAGGGGAGGTTGTGGAGGTTCTGTAGTCTAGCTCGCCCACCTTCTGGTAGACGTTGTTGCCCGCAATGTCTGTCGCGTTGACGAATAGCTCAACTCGCGACACCTCGGGAGACTGTCTGTACACGCCCGTGAAAATCTCCCCTCTCTGAACCATGTCGAACTCCTTGAAGGCCGCTACGTAGATTCCAGTGTACTCGACCGCGACAAGCTTCACGGAGGCCAAGTCCTGCTCTGGGTCTGAAACCCTCACCCTGACTTCAGCCGAACCATCCTGAAGCCTGTTCACCAGCCAGTTGGACACCGTCGGTGTTCTCGAGTCGTATATGAAACCAATCTTGTTAGAAATTGAGTCGAGGAACCATATCCTGGATTGGGCTCCGGCTGCGACGGAGCTTGGCGACGCTGAGGCGAGGCTTGACTCTCTGTAGCCTGTCTGGTCGACTACGCCGACCACTCTTCTGGACACGCTGGAGTAGACAAGCTTGTCTCCAATCACGGCCGTCGAGGAGGGGAAGGTCGCTCGGGGGAGGGATGTTCTCTGCACGATGGACCCGCCTGAAACTTTAACCACGTTGTCGTTGTTCAACACCAGCCAGGCGGCGTTCCCAGCAGCTTCGACTCTGACGACAGAGCCCTCTACTCTGATGGTTTCGGCGACACCGTTCCTCACAACCACTAGGCTGTCCAGCGACTTGGCAACAGCCCAGACGACTCCGTCGGAGGCAGAGAGATAGTTAAGCCCGTCAGCCACGTCCGCGTCGTAGTTCTCTAGAACCGTCAAGCTCTCAGGGTCTAGTTTAGCTACTGTCCGTGCTGCTGGGTGGGACACGTAGACGTGTCTTCCGTCCGAGGCTAGCCCTCCTGCGCGCATCTCTAGGCTGTGGGTTGAAGACTGTTTCGAAGCTAGGTCTACGACGAAAAGGCTGTTCCTTGTTGAGAGAAGAGCCACGGCTTTACCCATGACGAACACCGTCTTGTCAACCCTGCTGGGAGCCTCAAACTCGACGTAAGAGCTAATGTCCGTCCTGTAAAGACCCAGAACGGGCCTGTCGGCGAAAGAGACAGCCACCCACACTCCGCCGTCCGAGTCTATCCTCGAAGGCGTTCCGCCCAGATTAACGTCAACCATCTGGGGAGGCGAAAGACTCCATGCTGCTGGCAGGAGGGAAGCCAGCAGAAGAACAGGAACAAGCCTCATCCCGTCCCAAATCAACATGTCTCTATAAGTGTTTTTACGGATGCGGCGGGCGGGATTTGAACCCGCGACTCAGGCCCGCGGCGAGCCGGCGCGCGGAACTCCCAGCGTGGCAGGCTGGTGTCCTACCAGGCTAGACGACCGCCGCACGCAACGAACGTGGTGGGAGAATTATTTAAACGATTTCCTCGACTCCGGTATCCAGCCATCCACTTCATCTTGCGGGGAATCCAAGCCGTCTAGGAAAGCCGATGCGAAATGCGTAGGGGTTTATGGTTAAGATGACGCCGGCTAACAAAGTCCAAGCGGGAGGTTTTAGTTTGGCCCTGCCACTGGTGAGAAAGACAGCGAAGCTTGAAGCTAGGCGGAGATAGCGATGCACTCATTTGTTGGGGACAGCCGGGTAATTAGTGTTCTCAAAAGTATTTGCATTCAAATCTTGAAGGACTGGCCTCTTTCGGGGGATGCCGCCTCGACTCCCAGCTCTGAAGAAGCCCAGCCAGCCAGTAGGCTGCATTGCTGTGGCTCGCCGTGTATTGTGAAGACTTTGGTGCTGGACTCGATCTTCTTGAGGTAGTCGTGGAGCTGGCTTTTCCCCGCATGTCCCGAAAAACGGAACTGCTTGACCTTGCAGTTGGCCGGCTTCTCAACGCCGTCCGCTACCAGAACACCTCTGTTTAGCAGTATCTCTCCCGGCGTTCCCGGTATTTGGAAGCTTGCGAGGAAGATGGCCGATTTCTCGTCCTCAACGACTTTCGGAGCGTAGAACATGGCGGGCCCGCCCTTGAGCATGCCTGCAGGCGAAACTATGACGCCGGGCTCGGACAAAGCGTTCTGCCTCCCACGTCTGCCATGCACCATTCTAGTTTTCCGGCTCGCCTTCTCGAGAACATCTACTCCGTCGACGAATTTCTTATCGCTCAGGTAGAACTCCAAAGCTTTCTTAGCCATTCCGTCAAGCCAGACGGGATGCTTGAAGTTGTGAGCGGTGAGTATGCATATAATCTCCTGAGCTCTGCCGACTGAGAAGGCTGGGACTAGGACGACACCGCCGTCCTCGACAACCTCTTTGCAGGATTTCACAAACTCTTTCTCCAGCTCTGGACGCGGCCTATGGTCCTCGTGGGCGTAGGTCGACTCTATCACCACGGCGTCGACGGTTCCCAGCGTGGTGTCGGCACCTTCAAGCAGCCTGGTCCTGACCGTTGTAAAATCTCCCGTGTACACCAGAGTTTTGTCCCCGTTCACGATCACCTGCGCACTTCCCGGGATGTGGCCTGCGTCGACAAGCTCTATCTCCAAGTCTCCCACTCTGAAGGGCTCCCGGTAGTAGACTGTCTTGGTGTTCTGCAGCATCTTGTCCATCTCCATCCTCTCGAAGAGGAGATGGTCTCCCGAGAGCTTTATGAAATCCTGAACGAGTAGGGCTGCCGTGTCCCTCGTCATAGAGGTACAGTAGAGCTTTTGCGCGTGGCTTGTGTAAAGCATGGGCAGGGCGCCGGAATGGTCTAGATGGGCGTGCGTGAGTATGGCTGCGTTGAGTTTACGTGTCTCGACCGGCAGCGGGAACTCGGGATGGTCGTTCAGCATCACTCCGTAATCCAGAAGAACTCGGGTGTTTTTGTACGAGACCTCGACCGCTGACCTTCCAACCTCAAGCGTCCCGCCTAGAAACCTAACCTCCATTCTCTATTCCACGACTCCTTAACACTCAAACGGCGTTCCGTTCTAGTTTTACGGCGTCACGCCGCCTTTTATGTATATTACAGGGCTGAGCCTGCAAGAAACCCTCCAATGATGCCGAGGAAATAGCCGGCGACCCCCATGCTTACTCCGAGGTCGAACGCCGCATCCCGCTTAAGGTAGGCTTTGAAGAAAGGCAGGGGGAACGGCGTTGCCGCCGACCCTCCCTCGTACTGCTGTGTCTTGTAAACATCCCAGCAGAGCCAGAAACCACCAAAGGTCAAGCCTGCTCCGACGACAGAAGTCAACATCCCAAGAAACTCTATCAACCCCACTCCCGATCCTCAACACTATCTGCTCGGCATGGTTTATAATAGGCTTAACAGGCGTATTGGTTTATGCGTGTCGAAGACCTCCGGCTAGGTAGAGAAGTCTCAGCGGTCGAGCTGCTTAGGATGATGTCTAGGATGGGCGGGTTCATGGGCATGCACGTAGGCCGTGCGTTCGAGGTTCTCAGCGAAATGGTGAGGGATGAATCGTGCCTGAGGGGCTTGTCCTTCACAGGCAACTTGGTGGCCACGGGTCTTCGGGGAGTGTTGGTGGAGCTTCTGCGGAGAAAGCTTTTCGACCTCGTGGTGACGACCTGCGGCGCTTTAGACCATGACATCGCCCGCACACGCTCCTTCTACAGGCAGGGAAGCTTCGACGCCGACGACTGGCAGCTCGCCGAGAAGAACATCCACAGGCTTGGAAGCGTCTTCATAGACCAGGAGAGCTACGGCGTCGTGGTTGAGAAGGAGGTGAAGGGCCTGCTCGACGAAGTTGGGCTTGAGGGGAGGGTTGCGGGCCACAGGCTTTGCTGGATGATTGGCGAGAGGCTTGGGTCGGAGAGCTCTATCCTCTACTGGTGCTGGAGGAACAAGATACCGGTGTTCGTTCCAGGGATATTTGACGGCGCCGTAGGGTACCAGATGTGGCTTCAGGGAGGTAAGAGAGGTGTTTACGTAGACTTGGTCGCAGACATGGACCTCCTCGACGAGATGATGTGGAAGGCTGGCAGGAAGGGAGGGCTTCTGGTGGGCGGAGGCATATCCAAGCATCATCTCCTCTGGTGGTCTCAGTTCGGTGGTGAGGGTCTCGACTACGCCGTCTACATATCGGCGGCTGACGAGTATGACGGAAGCCTCAGCGGCGCAAGACCCCGTGAAGCAGTATCATGGCACAAAGTCTCGCCCAAGTCTAAGCAGGTGTTCGTCAAGGGAGACGCGACGATCGTCCTCCCCCTGCTCGCTCTCGGGCTGGTCCAGTCCCTGGAGGGCTAAGAGCTCAACTCTTCGACGCTCTGTTTAACTAGCCTAACAGCCTTTTCCACATCCCTCGTGGAGACGAAGATCCTGATGGACGAGCTTATGGTGAGGATTCCGTAGACGTTGATGGCGTTGGATGCTAGCGGCTGGACAACCCGGTGAACTATTCCAGGCACGACCTCAAGCATGGGGCCGTAGATTCTGATGAGGCTTAGGTGGGGAAAGTGGCTCACAGCCTTTCCCAAGCCGTGGCCGACGAAGTAGTCGTGAAGCTTCTCGACAACATCGCCGTCCCCGTCCAAGTAGAGTATCATCGACTCCTCCTCGACGGATACTGCGAGCACCCTTGCACCGGACATTCTCAAAGCCGACACAGCTGCGGAGATCTTCTCGGGGTCCTTCATCGACCTGCCTAGAATAGTCACCATTGTGGCGTTCGTGTTGTCGAGGCTTACTTCTAGCCTCGGCCTGTCCTCTCCTATTATGACTGTCCCGGTTGTTTCTAAGCTGTCCAGCGAGCCTATCCTTACCTTACCACGTGGATGAAGGAAAGACAAGGCTTTGGAGTGGATTATCTTGGCTCCTCCCTTGCTTAGCTGTAAAACCTCTTCGACTGTCAAAACCTCGAGGACGTTCGTGTTTGAGACGTTCTTCGGGTCTGATGAATACACGCCTGCCACATCCTTCACTAGAATCACTTCCTCGGCGTCGAGGCAGTTGGCGAGAACCAAGGCCGTAGTGTCGCTTCCTCCTCTGCCCATGGTCGTTATCTTGCCTGTTTTCGAAACCGCGACGAACCCGCAGACAACAGGCACGACGCCGGCCTTGAGCATCTTCTCTAGGCCATTCCTAACCCGTGTTCTGCATTCTTCTAGGATGGGCGTTGAGTCGAGGTGCTTGTCGTCGCTCACGATAGGCCATTCATCCATGCTCGGGTCGATGAAGACAGCCTGCAGCCCATGCTTCTGAAGAGCTACTGCGAACAGCCTTGCGCTGGTCCTCTCCCCCATGGCTAGAACTTCGTCAACCATGGCTGGCGATGCTTCAGGGTTGATTCGCTGAACTGTCTGGAGAAGCTCGTCTGTCACGCCTTTCAGAGCTGAAACAACGACTACCACCTCTCCCCTTCGACGCAGTTTCTCAACGTATTCTGCTGCTTTCCTGATGCTGTCGTCGTCAGACAATACAGAACCGCCGAACTTGACGACCACCCTAGCCAACTAAACCCACCGATGGACGGTCATGGGGAAGCGTCAACTCGGTGAACCCGACGGCTCATCGAGAGTTCGTTATTTAAACGTTATCTGCGTTGTTTAACAAGCCAGTAAACCCTTTCAGGCGTCATCGGGGCCTCCAGAGGCCTCACTCCGGCGGCGTCGTGGATTGCGTTGGCGATAGCAGGGGCGACTGATATTATGCCGATCTCCCCGATGCCCTTGGCTCCGAAGGGCCCCGACTCCTCGTGGTCTTCCACGGGAATCACCTCTATGTCTGGAACATCCTTAATCGAGGGTATGAGGTAGGTTGAGAGGTTGGTTGTCAGCAGCTTTCCGTCTCGGATTTTCACGTCCTCGAGGAGTGCGAAGCCGATGCCTTGTGCTGCCGCTCCCTCCATCTGGCCTGTCAAGGTTTGAGGGTTAACAACTCTCCCTACGTCGGCGGCTGTGACTAAGTTTTTCACAGAAACAGCTCCGGTCAAAGTGTTGAGCTCAACAAGAACGAGGGTTGCCCCGAACATGTAGAAGAGATGCGGTATCTCGAGAGACCCGGGAATGGGCTCTACTCGAGGAACCTCATAGACCCCAACAACACTCCTCCCCACCCCCGTCTCCTCAAGTATCTCTGCCACTCTGCTCAACGGCATGTCTAGGCCTGTTGAAGTTCTGACGGCTCCGTTGTGCAGGGAGACCTCGCCGACAGGCCTTCCGAAGTGAATCTCCAGCCCCTTCTTCATGGCTTCGACCATCAGGGATGCAGCCTTTCTTAACGCGTTCCCGGCTAGGAACAGCTGGCGTGATGCTGATGTCACGCTTGTGTCGGGGGTCTCGGCGGTGTCTGCGAATATGACCTCGATTTTGTCGATGCTTGTGTTCAGAGCCTCGGCGGCCAGCTGAGCTATTGCCTGGACAACTCCCTGACCTATTTCTGTAAAGCTGCCCCTTACTATGAACCCTCCGTCCATCTTCAGCTCAAGCCCCACGCTGCCCTTGTCAGGAAGAGCTCCAAGCGTGTAGCCCTTGATGGCCGCTGCAACACCAACTCCGCGCTTTATCCACGGAGCCGTAGGCTCCCTCTTCAGCCTCTCCCTCTCCCTCCAGACAGTATGGTCTCTCAAGGCCTCGAGGCATTTAGCGATGCCGACGCTTCCAACCAGCTTGTTCCCGAAAACTCCGTAATCTCCTTTCCTGACAACGTTCAACAGCCTGAATTCTATCGGGTCATACCCCAGCTCCTCCGCAAGCTGGTCGATCTGCTGCTCCATGGCGAAGTGGACTTGAGGAGCTCCGAAGCCTCTGAAAGCTGATGCGACCATGTTGTTCGTGTATACAAGCCATGCCTTGACCTCTATGTTGGGTATTCTGTAGGGGCCGTTGCAAGTCTCCATCGCTACGTCCAGAACAGCTGGACCTAGGGCTGAGTAGGCTCCCGTGTCGTAAACTATCTCGACGACGTTGGCTGTCAGCCTGCCGTCCGACGACGCCCCCGTCTTCATCCTCACGATAGACGGATGTCTCTTCGTGCCCGCTAGGGTCGACTCCTCCCTGCTCCATACAAGCCTAGCAGGCCTTCCTGTCTTCAAAGTAACGAGGGCGAGATGTATCTGGACAGATATGTCGTCTTTCCCGCCGAAAGCTCCTCCGACGTGAGGTATCACGACCCTCACCTTCTCGGGTGGCAGGTTTAGCGTGGAAACTATTTCGTGATGGTCTCTGTAGGGAGACTGCCCGCCGGCTACGACTGTTATTCTTCCTTGTTCATCTATGTAGGAGATCCCCGCCTCGGTCTCGAGATAGGCATGGATCTGTGGCCATGTCCTGTAGGTGTTCTCGACGATGGCGCTTGATTGTTGAAAGCCTTTTTCAACATCGCCGTAAGCTATTCTCGTGCTTCTGCAGATGTTGCCGTTCTCGTGTATCTTGAAGCTTGAAGGCTTCATGGCCTCAAAGGGGTCTGACACAACGGGTAGGGGCTCGTAGTCCACCCTGATCTCTCCGAGTGCTTCCTCAGCCTCCTCCCTCGACTCCGCAGCTACAAGCGCCACCGGGTCTCCTATGTACCTTACCCGGTCGTCGCACAGTACAGGCCTGTCCTTGACAAACAAGCCGTATCGGTTGTTCGGAACATCCCGGTGGGTGAAAACCCCTGCGACGCCGGACATTCGAGCGGCCTTGGACACGTCTATGTTGAGGATTCGAGCGTGTGGATGCTTGCTCCGAAGCGTCGCGACCCAGAGACAGTCATCGAGAACGATGTCGGAGGCGAACTTGGTTTTCCCAGACGCTTTCTCATACGCGTCTCTTCTGGCTATCCGGCGGCCGACCCACTTAGCTTCGACCGTCAATGTCCAACCAGCCCCGCGAGATGCAGCAGGGTCATGTAGACGTAGTTGGTGGCGAGCTCACGCCTGTAAGCAGCAGAGCCCCTGACGTCGTCTATGGGGTTTATGGACCGCTGGACGGCCTCCGCCGCCCTCTCAATGGTTTCTTTGTCGAGCCTGCTTCCTCTCAGGATCTCCTCGGTCTTTTCAGCCCTCACCACAGTCGGCGCCACAGCTCCCAGAGCTACTCTGGCGTCCGAAACAGTCCTCGACTCTTCATCCCACTCGATGAGGACTGCTCCGTTAACCACGGCTATGGCGTCTCCCTGCCTAAGCCCGTGCTTGAAGAACTTCCCATACTGGGCTTCCGTAAGCTGGTTGAATGAAACCTCTACAAGCAGCTCATCGGGCTTGAGGTCAAGCATCTTGTATCCCTTGTAGAAATCTCTGACAGCAACCGTTCTCGACGAGCTTCTGCTTCTCAGAAGAAGATTCGCCTCCAAGACGTAGAGGGCTGGGAGCGAGTCGGCTGCCGGTGATGCGTTGACTATGTTGCCTGCTATGGTCGCTTTGTTGAGGATCTGGGTTGAGCCTATCGTCGAACAGGCTTCAGCGAGGACTGGGGCTGACCTCCGTATTATGGGTGATTTGACGATTGATGAGAAGTCTATCAGGGCTCCCAGTTTGACGACGGCATCTTCGAGCCTTATGTACCGTAGCTCCTCCAGCCCGTAGATGTTGATAAGGTCCATCTTATCCACGACGCCGTGCTTCATCTGGACGACGAGGTCTGTTCCTCCAGCCAACACCCTAACCCTTCCAGCTCTCTCGCTTAGGAGATGCAGAGCTTCATCCAGAGACTTGGGCGATAGAACGTCAACGTCTGCCAGAGAACGCATCGGCTAAACACCTGCTGCTGTCTTCACCGCCTTGACTATCTTGACGTAGCCCGTGCATCTGCAAAGGTTTCCCCGCAAACTCTCCCTGATATCATCCGTCGAGGGCTTCGGATTCTCCCTCAGCAGGTCTTCCGTAGCCATCACCAGGCCGGGCGTGCAGTAGCCGCACTGGACCGCTCCCTCAGAAGCGAACGCTTCGACGATTCTTGGGTCTGCCCCCTCAACAGTGACAACATCCATCCCCTGCACCTGAGCCGTTAGCGTAAGGCATGAATGCACCGCTCTCCCGTTAAGAAGAACCGTGCAGGCTCCGCAGTCCCCGCTGCTGCATCCATCCTTAGTCCCCGTAAGCTTGAGAACGTATCTGAGCGTTTCGAGCAGGGTGTACGCGGGCGGGGCTTTCACCGAGACGGGTTGGCCGTTTAGCTTGAACGAGAACTCCCGGACAACACGGCCGCCTGTCATCAATTTAGTTATAGCGGTGTTGCTTATAGCTGTATTTCAGCGACCACCACTCTTTAAAACTATCCAAACTCTGAATGGTGTTAGAGGTGTTTCGTCGACCGGCTTCCCGATAGCGTCCTCGACAGCGTTGACGATAGCCTGCGTGAGCCCGATTGTCGACGCCTCGCCCACGCCCTTCGCCTTGAGCGGGTTGTTCGCAGGAGTCACCGTTCTCTCGGCGACTATCTCCGGAATCTCCGTGGAGCTGGGAATCAAGTAGTCCGCGAAGCTGGAGACCAGAGGAGACCCGTCCTCCCCGAACTCGAGGCTTTCGTAGAGGGCCTGGCCTATGGCCTGTGCAGCGCCTCCGATGACCTGTCCTTCGACAAGCATGGGGTTGATCACTTCGCCGCAGTCGTTGACCATCACGATCTTGCGTATGAAGACTCTGCCTGTCTCCGGGTCGACTTCAACGACGGCGAGATGTGCTCCGAACGGGTAGGTTAACTCTGGGACGTAGTGTTCAAGCGCTTCAAGCCCGGGCTCCACGTCCTCGGGAAGGCTGTCTGGGTCGTAGGCTGCTTCAGCGACATCCTCGACGTATACTCTCCTGCTGGGGTCGTCCTTCACCATAAATGCTCCTCGTTCAAAGAGAAGGTCCTCGACACGGCACTCAAGCATGTGGGCGGCGATACGGGTCATCTTCTCACGCACTTTCACGCAGGCTTTAAGAACAGCGTTTCCGCCTGATGAAAGCGTCCAGCTTCCCGCCGTTCCGCCGCCAGGGGGACCCAGCGCCGTGTCGCTGTGCACGACTGTTATCTTTTCGACCGGCACTCCCAGCGTGTCGGAGACGATCTGGGCGAAGGCTGTTTCGTCTCCCTGCCCATGCGGCGACGTCCCGCTGTAAACATGCACGGACCCGTCTGGCTCGACCCGCACGTAGGCCGGCTGGTGGAGGAAGTTGCAGACCTCGACGTAAGTTGAGATGCCTATTCCCAGATAACGACCCGTGGACCGCATCTCACGCTGCTGCCTTCTCAGCTCGCCGTAGTTCGAGATGTGCAGAAGCTTGTCTAGGGCTTTTCCGTAGTCCCCTGTGTCGTAGGTCGAGCCGACTCCGTTGTCGTAAGGGAAATCTTCGGGCTTGATGAAGTTAGTCTTTCTTACGTCTGCAGGGTCGAGGCCCAGTTTAGACGCCAGCCTGTCGACGGCTCTCTCTATGAAATAGGATGCTTCAGGCCTTCCAGCACCCCTGTAAGGTGCGATCGGAGTTTTGTTTGTGTAGACACCTAACGCCTTGACCTGCACGTTTCTTATCTTGTAGCAGCCGGTCATCATTCTTAGGACGCTCGAAGACATGTTTCTTGAATAGATGTAGGAGTAAGCTCCTATGTCAGCCGTGGTCTCAGCCTTCAGCCCCAGTATCCTGCCGCTGCGGGAGGCAGCCAGCTCAACCCTGCCATGCATGCTCCGGCCATGGCTTGTTGACGTGAAGTTCTCCATCCTCGTCTCAAACCACGCCACGGGTCTGCGGAGTTTCTTAGACAGAATCGGGGCTAGCAAGTCCTCGGGATAGATGTTCAGCTTCGAGCCGAACCCGCCGCCGACGTCTGGAGCAACCACCCTTACAGAGTTCTGGCCGACTCCGAGCTTTTTTGCGATAAACTCTCTTACCTTGTGAGGGTTCTGCGATGAGATGTAGACTGTGTAGGAGTCGGTTGACGGGTTGTATGAAGCCACAACGCCTCTTGTTTCCATCGAGGACGGCGCAAGCCTCTGTATCTTGAAACTAGCCGAGACCACTTCGTCGGCTTTGCTGAAAGCTTCGTCGACGTCGCCGACCATTCTAGACGTTCTGAAGTAGATGTTAGAGGTTAGATGCTCGTGGATTAGAGGAGCGCCGGGGTCTAAGGCTTCTTCAGGCGTCATAACGGGCTTCAACGGCTCGTAAAAAACCTGCACTTCCTCGGCTGCGTCAACTCCTCTGGAGTATGATTCGGACACCACGACGGCGACCGGCTCTCCCACGTATCTCGCCTTCCGGTCGGCTAGAATCTTCTGATGAGCTGGATATGCGTCCCCCGCTTTCTCCTCGACGTCGATCTCAATCGGCTCGAGGTCTCTGTGGGTGTAGGCCGCTAAAACACCCTGCTTGACGGCCTTGCTCACGTCAACTTCCTTTATCCATGCATGGGCGTAGCGGCTTCTGACTACATGCATGTAAACCATGCCCGGCAGACTTATGTCCGAGACATACGTCGCCAGGCCTTGGAGAAACTTCCTGTCGTTAATTCTTTTAAGGGGTTTACCAACCAGCATCAACTAAAGCCCTTTAAACATGTTAAAAAACATGTCATCCGCCTGTCTTGCGTGCGAACTCCGCCGCCTCCGCATCGACAGGATTGCTGAAGAGCCTTCTGCAGAACTCGATGTTGCTCAGCGCTATGACCGCCGAGTCAACGACCTCGGGAGAAGGGTCTTCCAAAACCTTCATCAAATCATCCCAGCAGTCGGTCCTGCCTATCACTCCCAGAGCTATGGCGGATTCGTGGCGAACGATTGGATGCGGGTCGCGCTTCATCGACTCCACCAAGTAGGAAATGGCTTCCCTGAAACCAAGCTGCCCCAAGCTGTAGGCAGCTTCGTGTCTGACGATGGGGTTTTCGTCGTGAAGAAGGACGTCGGCGAGGTCTTCGACGCAGCCTCTCCCACCAAGCTCTGCCAAAATACATGTTGCCCTAGCCCTAACCGTGAAGTCTTCATGCTTGAGAAGGCTTTTGAAGAACTCTACGTCCCTCGCCTTATACCTCTCCTCCATCTGGAAGAATAGGCTTATCCTCTCCTCGGGTATTCTCATGGGGAACCCGTATAAGAGCACTGGATAAAAATCTTGCATCGCGACGGCGATAAACATTTTAAAAAAGACGCCGGCCAAGACACGTTGAAGGTTGAGTTGTTCGGGCCTTTAAGGTCGGCCTCCGGTTTGAAGGAGTTGAGTCTTAAGGTTGAGGGGAGGTTGAGGCTTAGGGATGTTCTCGAGCTTCTGGACGAGAGGGTTAGACGGCATGTTGTCGACGACCATGGGAATCCCCAGCCGGGGGTGCTCATACTCGTCAACGGCGCCGACGTCCGGTATACGTCGTGGCTCGACACGGAGGTTGGAGACGAGGACGTTCTCAGCCTGATCCCTTCAATACATGGTGGCGGGGATGCGTGTAGTTCACGCTAGGGGGTTTTACTGTGCCGCAGGCGTCGTGGAGTTGATGAACACCTCCCCTTCCGAGCTGGTGGAGGAAGTTCTGAGGTCGTTCGAAAACACGCAGCTCGTAGACCCTGATGTTGTGCTGGATTGGGATGTCTTCGACGCAGCTTTCCTGAACGCCGTAATCGTTTACGGAACGCCTTATCAGAGAGCTAAACGGGTTTCGAACGAGGTTCTGCTGAAGCTTGCGGCCACAACTCAGCTTGATGAAGCCATTCGACGGGTTGGGCTCAAGGAGAATAGTAAAAGAGCTGTCTTCTTCACGGTAGGCAGGAGCGAGCCTCAAACCGTGCAGACGGCCTTAAGAGTTGTCGAGCTGGCGGGAAGGCTTGTTGACCTCGCTCCTGACGAGGGGAAGACAGAGCGGCTGATGAACCTCTACGGCATAGAGGAGAAACAGTTGAGCGCCGTGCAGGCTGAGAACAGGGAGAAGGCGGTTAAGATGATGATTATGCAGAGGATGGCGGAAACTCTCCTCTAGCTCTTAAGCCTCGAGCGGATCTCTTCAACAGTCCAAGCCCCCTCCCGCACGACCCTGACCTCTCCGTCAACCAGCTCAATTACTGTTGAAGGTTTTCCGTAGAATGTCCTGCCGCCGTCTACGACGCAGTCAACCATTTTGATTATCTCGGGCTCGACCAAGTCCAGAGACGTCGCCGCAGGCTTTCCGGAGATGTTGGCGCTCGTTCCGAGCAGAGGGGTGCCGGACTTTTGGATTAAAGACAGGGCCGCGGCGTTTGCCGGCATCCTGACACCGACCGTGGCCCTCCCCGCAGTCACGACGGGCGGCAGCTGGGGTGCCTTCTCCATGACGATAGTAACTGGTCCGGGCCAAAGCCTAAAGCAGGCTTCTAGCTCGCTGTCGTTGGGCCTAGCGACTTCGACCAGTTGGTCGAAGTCTGAGACCAGAACCGGCGACGGCTTTTCTTCACGCCGTTTAATCATCATCACCCTCTCGACGGCTTTGGCGTCGAAAACTCTGCATCCAATACCGTAAACAGTCTCCGTAGGGTAGACAACCACGCCCCCCCTAGCCACCGCCTCCGCGGCTTTAGCTACCGCCTCATGGAGCTTTAGCCTCAACTTCATGCTTCACGACTACGATCTTCGACAGATGGTTCATGTGGCACGGCGGGCCGTCCTCAAGCCAGCTGTAGTAGGGGTAGAGGCACGGGCCCGAAGGCCCCACATGCATGCACTTGACCTTCACGCCTTTAGCCATGCGTGTGTACGTGTTTACGCCGCAGACGGGGCAGGGAGATTCACCCGTCCTCAAGTAGACATGGCTTTCCTTGTCGTTGCCGCACGCAACCCACGTCCCTAACTCATGGCCCTTAGAACACCTAGCTATCTCCATTCTTAGAAGGACGTAGGCAACCGATTCACCGCAAACCCGGCACGACACCATAAGCAATCACTGCCCTCTGCCGTACACCGGGGTAAGCCATCCACGGTACTGAGGCTCCAGCCCTCTCACGGTCCTGAAGTATTTCTCCATCAGCTGCTTGGTGACGGGTCCGGGAGAGCCGTCCCCGATGGTTCGGCCGTCAACCTCCAGCACCGGTAGAATCTCCACAGCTGTTCCCGTGAAGAAAATCTCGTCGGCGGTGTAGAGCTCCGTCCTAGTGATGGCTCTCTCCACGACCTTGTAGCCCATGTCGCCGGCCAGAGTAATGACCGAGTCCCTGGTTATGCCCTCTAGGATCGCTGAACTCTTCGCAGGCGTGTGGACGACCCCGTCCTTGACTAGGAAAACATTCTCACCAGCTCCCTCGCTGACGTATCCTGACTGGTCGAGGAGAATAGCTTCGTCGTAGCCTGCTTTCTTGGCTTCGGTGGAGGCTAGGATCGAGTTGAGGTAGTTGGCGGAAGCCTTCGCTCTAGGCGGCATCGAGGTGTCTGGTAGCCTCCGCCAGGAGGAGACGCATACTTTCAGACCCGGCTTCGAGAAGAATTTCTCAAACTGAAAGACTAACACAAACGCGTGGACAGGAAGGTCGAAAGCGTTTAGAGACATCAGGTTCTCGCCAGCGTAGATGACAGGTCTTATGTAGATGTTTGACTTGAAGCCGTTTTCCCTGACTGTTCGGATGACCGCTTGCTCCAGCTGTTCGACTGTGAAGGGGTTGTTCAGCATTATGATTTTAGCAGAGTCGACAAGCCTCTTGACATGCTCCCTCAGCCTGAAAACGTAAACCTCGTTGTCGTGATAGTATCCCCTGATTCCCTCGAAGACCGCTGAGCCGTAGTGTAGGGCGTTGACGGAGACGTGTATCTTGGCCTGCTCCCACGGAACAAGCTCTCCATCCATCCAAACAGCCTTCAAACCGCCCATTCAGAGTCGAAGCCTATTTTTAACGATTTAGGGCTTAAACCGCCATCAGAACATGATCAAGAAAATGCGGCTCCGGCAGAGCTCCTTCAAACATCACCCTGTCGTTGATCACAACCTTAGGGACAGCCATCACGTCGTACTTGTTGGCCAAGTGGGGGAACTCTATGGCTTCAACCATGTCCGCGGTGATGAGCGTGTTCTCCAAAGCCATCTGGTGAGCTGTCCTGACAGCTCTCGGGCAGTAGGGACACGTAGGGGTCACGAAGACCTGTATGTGCACTGGGCTGTTTATTTTCTTCAGTTTCTCGACTGTAGAGGGAGAGAGCCTCGACTTCCCCCTGCTGACGTCGTTCAAATCCTCCAGAAGGGCTGCGAACTCATACCCAGCCGGTAGGCCGAAATACCTGACGCCGAACTCCTTCTCCCCGTGAAGAAGGAGAGCGGGGATCTTGTCCACCCGCCATTTTTCAGCTGCCTGCTTATCCTTCTCAAAATCATAGACCTCAAGCTTTATCTTTCCGTTGGCAAGGCCCGTCAGCTCCTCCGCCAGCTCCCTCAAATCCCTGCAGTACTGGCATTCAAACTCCTGAGTGAAAACCCTCATGACAACTTCCGAAGACATGCCGCTGAGCTTGCTCCTAACCGCCCTGCGGTCGTTTTCGTTGAGGATGGGCATGACAACCAAACGATAAGCCTCTAAATATACTTTGGAAAAAAGTAATTAATCATGGCTTGGTGGCTTTAGATGCCCATGCGGTCCAAACTTGTCATGGCGGTGATCGCTGTCGCTGTTTCAGCTGGCCTTGGTGCATTCCTGATCATGACCGGCACTGAGCCTACTCGGCAAACGGCTCCGGACGTCACGAAGACTACCACGGCGACGGTAGTGCCTAGGGTTGTGGAGCTGACGCTTTACCTCAACGACTACGGATACAACGCCTCCCGTGGAGGGCCCACCATCAGAGCATTCGTCGGCGACCTTATACGGCTGACGCTAGTGGGCAACGGCTCGGGCCCGGTGGTGCACGACTTCGTCCTAGACGACAAAAGCCCATCACCCTACAACGTCAAGTCTGAAAGACTGAGGAGGGGGCAGGTGCAGGTCATCGAGTTCACGGCTTCGTTTCCGGGGACCTTCAAATACTACTGCAGTGTGGCTCCGATAGCGGGGCCCAGCCACAGGGACAGAGGTCAGGAGGGAGTTATTGAGATTCTTCAGAAGTGAGTGCGGTGAGATACGTATACGTCGTCCTTGCTCTATCATCCTCGATCCTGTTCAGCTTGGTTCTGCTGCTCACCGATGCCGAGCTGTGGACCGTCGCTCCAAGCCATGCATACGGTTTGATGGTGTTCACGTTCCTAGACGCCGTCCTTCTAGCAGCTGCTCTCGCTGCGTGGAGGAGGACGGCCAACGTAGGGGTCTTCTGGGGTGTTGGGAAGCTTGCTGTTTTTCTAGGCGACATACTCACCGCGCCGGAGTTCGGCACGACCTACGCCGAGTTCGCAGCCTACCTGTTCAGCCTCTGGGCCTACGACGGGCTGCTGGCCTCTCAAGCAGCCATAACAGTAGCGTCCTACATTCAGAGGAGACGCTAAGCCCTCCCCGATATCTCCTCGGCGAAGACGTTTGTTCCGTCGTTCAGGCTGATGCCCAGCTCTTTGAACGTATCCCTCAAGGCTGCGAGCGTCGGGATGATGTACCTGGAGCTGGCTGTGACGCACATGTGGCCGACTCGTATAATCTTGCCGCTCAGGGAAGAGATGCCGGCTCCTATCATTATTCTGTGCTTCCTCAGCATTATCTGGTTTATCTTTCCACTATCCTTCCATACTGCGCTCGGCAGCGCCACAGCCGTCACTGTGGGCGAGGCGACGTCCTCCGCCGGCAAAGTCTCCAGCCCCATAGCCCTGATCGCTTTCCTGAAGGCGGCTCCAACTCGGATGTGACGCCTGTATCTTTCGTCAAGCCCCTCGTCGAGCGCCGCCTTTGCAGCGGCTCTGAAGCATAGGACAGCGTGGGGGCTTATCGTCGTCGGGTATGGATGGCCTATGCCCTTCCACTGGTCCATGTAGTACCTCCAAACGCCTAGGTTTGTGAAGAATGAACGTGGCTTTGTCTTCCTCTTCCGGAAGGCTTCCCAAGCCTTTTCGCTGACCGCCACGGGCACCGTTCCCGGTATGCTTCCCAGACATTTGTTAGCGTAGCCGACGCAGTAGTCGAGACCCCAACCGTCGAAATCAAGCTCCACACCTCCGTACGAAGATATTGCGTCAAGCAGGAAAAGACAACCCCTTTCAACGGCTATCTTCGAATATTCCTTAACGGGGTTGACAACGCCTGTCGAAGTCTCGTTTTGGACGGCTAGGACGGCCTTGGCATCTCGGTGAGCCTTTAGAACCTCGTCTAGTTTATTCGGCGCTACGACGCTTCCTTCCTCAGCCGATACTCTGACAACATCCGCACCCACAAGCTCGGCGACCTCGGCAAGCCTCTGCCCGAAATATCCGTTGACGACCGCCACCGCCTTCTCCCCCGGCTCGAGCAAACTCGCCACTCCGGTCTCGAGCGCCACCGTCCCCGGTGCAGGCATCATGAACACTTCAGCCTTTGTCTTGAAGATCGATGCGGCAAGCTTGACGGCGTCCTCGTAGACAGGAGCCCAGTCGGGGCCGTAGTGGGCCACTATCGGAGTGGCTAGAACTTTCATCACCTCGGGATGGAGCTCGGAGGGCCCCGGTATCATCAGTATTGTTCTATCGCCGAACAGGTTTGGGTTAGCCGCCATGCCTAACCCGGTCAACGCTGGTTTAAATATGTTGAAGGCGGCGAGTTATGTGCTGAGCCTCAAGTTGATGAAATCCGCCAGAACGTGGTTCCTAACCTCTACGATGACTTTCCTAACCCCCTCACATCTGCTTGCCAGCGTCTTCGCAGCCTCGGCATACGTTAAGACGTTGGGCGAGTAAGGGTCTCTGCAGACGTACAGAATCAACACAACTCCGCCGCCTAGGTCTCTCACCTCCACCGACGATTCTAGAAATATGGCCGGAGCTCCGGAGACGGGGTCTCTGAGCCTCTTCAAACTCTCGACCACTCTATCGGCCAGCTCGGTCATCCGCAGGACTTCACCGCCTGTCCGAAATAAGGTTATAATCAACCGTTCAAAAACTACGTCGTGGCCACCAAGGTTGAGGAAGTCGTCGAGCTCTTGAAGAAGGTCGAGGAGAAGCTGGACGAGCTTCAGGAATCCGCAATCGCTTACAGGAGGGAGCTTTTGGAGACGGCGGCGAGGGAGGCTGAGAAGCTCAAGACAAAGCTTCTGGAGGAGGCTAGAGCAAGGGAAGATAGTCTTCTCTCTGAAGAGGTCAAGAGGTCTGAGGAGATAGCGAGGGAGATCATCGCCAGAGGGTCTTCGGAGGCTGGCCGTGTGAGGAGAAGAGCGGAGGAGCTGAGGCAGAAGGCTGAGGAACTGGTTCTGAGGTCTATCCTATCGGGCAGGATAACGTTATAGACCAGCTTCATGGAGTTTAACCGCCTTGGTGAGGCTTGAAGGCGACCCTGTGTATGCGGTGGCCAAGGCTTATGCGCTAAGGTCGCTGCTTATGCCTTACGCCGTGTTGGAGGAGCTGGCCGACTCGAGGTCTCTGACAGACTTTGTGGATAGGCTCAGAACATCGCCGTACGCCCCGTTCCTAGCCCAGCTCCAAAAACCCTTCACAGCATTAGAAGTAGAGAAATCCCTGTGGAGACACTTAGTTTACGTCCATTACGGATTTACGCAGACCGCGCCCAAGCCCCATCTCCTGAAGCAGTATTTCATGAGGTACGTCTACTTCAACATCAAGAGCATCCTCAAAGGAAAAGCCATGAACAAACCTGTGGATGAAGTGCTCAAATCCGTCGACCTGTATCCTGAAACGCTCCTCGCCATCAGGGACAGGGCCCTCAAGGCTACATCCGCCAAGGACATCGCTGAGGCCGTGAACGAGCTCGTCAAGACCGAGCTATCCTCCCTAGTCTCTTCAGCCGTAGCGGTCTGGGAAAGCAGGAGGGATTTTTCAGCCATAGACGCTGTCTTTGACAAGATGTACGTTGAAGGGCTGCTCAAGGCGTTCAAGAAAACTCCGAGAAGCGCCCGCAAATACCTAAGGCCTTTCGTCTCGATGGATGTAGACACATACGCCCTGACCACGGCTTTGAGGTCTAGAGGCTGGAGGCTTACAGTACCACAGGCTAGAGAGTTTCTCCCCTCGCAGACGATTAACCTGAAGATGAGCCATGTGGAGAACCTTTTGACGGCAGATGACGTCAAGGCTGCGTTTCAGCAGATTCCTTTGATGGATTACTTGCGAAAGGTCAGCGTCGAGGACGAGCCTTACAAGACGGCGTTGTCAATCGAGGAAAGTGCGAGAAATGCAAAGATCAGTTACGCTGTCGAGAGCTTCTACAAGACGCCTTTCCAGCAGTCTGTTTTGATAGCCTTTCTGGTGTTGAAGGAGGTTGAGGTGAGGAACCTGTCGACGATAGCCAAGAACATCGAGGAAGGCGTCGTGGATCCGTCTGCTATTACGAGGCTCTTGGTCAAGTCTGTCTGACAGGCTGGTTCTTATGCGTGCTCTGGGAATAGACCCGGGGACAGGGAACTTCGACTTCTGCTGCATCGAGGATGACGTGGACAGGGTTGTTTTAGACGAGACATTTCCGTCGAAGCTCGTCGCCGAGGAGACCGGTAAAATCATCCAAGTGATTAAACGAGCCATGCCCGACGTCGTGGCAGGGCCCTCGGGATACGGCCTTCCGTTGAAGAAAGTGGCCGAGCTATCCAACGATGACTTGGCTCTGACGACGCTCGAGAAGAGGACGGACTCGGGGATATCTGTGCTCAGCGGTGTTAGACGACTGCTGAGGATGATGAAGGAAGAGGGCATAAACGCGTACATGGTGCCCGGAGTCGTTCAGCTGTCCTCAGTACCAGAACACCGCAAGACGAACAGAATCGACATGGGCACGGCTGACAAGACCTGCTCAGCGGCCTACGCCGTTTGGGACCAGTCCAGAAGGCTGGGGATCAAGTACGGGGACACTAGGCTTGTCTGCGTCGAGCTGGGCTACGGCTACAACGCTGCGGTCGCCGTGGAGAACGGCAGGATCGTCGACGGGTTCGGGGGAACGTGTTTCCCCGGGCCGGGCTACCTGTCTCACGGAGGGATGGACGGGGAGCTGGCTTATCTCTTGGGCGAGGTCAGCAAAAAAATTCTTTTCACGGGAGGCGCTTCCTACACGGCTTACGGCTCTTCTGTATCCATCGAGGATTTCGTTCAGGGGCGCGGCTCGGTCTTCAGAGATGGGTGGAGAAGTTTTGTGGAGGGAGTTGTCAAGGCTGTGGCAGGCTTGTCGTCGGTGATGGACTCGAAGCCCTACGAGGTTGTTTTGACGGGTAGGCTATCCAGAGTGCCCGAGCTGAGGGAGGATATCATCCAAGCTATAGACCGCAGGCTAGGCCTCAAGGCTCGCCGGCCTGTCTATGAATTTGCGAGACGGGCTAAGGACGTTGCTATGGGTGCTGCTTTGGTCGCCGACGGGCTGGGGGGCGGAAGGTACGCTGAGCTGGTTGAGACTCTCGAGCTACGGAAATGTTCTGGAACCGTCCTCGACCACGTCAAACTGCCCGGCTTCGAGGTCGGAAACATCATAAAACAGCTAAGGCAGGACTGAAGTTTGAGCGCCCTTGTTGTTTGCCCTCGTGGCGAAGACCACCCATCCGTCGCCGAGCTGTTCACGTGTCCTAGAAACCGCTTCCTCAGCGTCTTGAAAGGAGCTGAAGAACCCGTAGACAGCCGGGCCCCAAGAGCTCTGGCCCAAGCCCAGAGCTCCACAATTCTCCAGAATCTTCAGAGGCTCGGGACGCTTATACACCCCTCCCTGAACCTGTGAAAAGTATGAGCCGACGATTTTCTGCAGCTCTGTCAACGCCTCTCCGAATTCTACAGCGTCTTTGTCGGCCAAGGCTGGCAGCAGCTTACCCAACACTAGGTGCGACAGCGAGGCGCATTTTTCTTCAGGCATGGCGGGGAGACGGCTGAACAGCTCGGCCTCCTGCTCGTCGGAAGGGCCCTTGTCATGTAAGGGGTATGCTACAGCAAACGCCCAGTCGCCGGGGAAGCTCATCCTTAGATAGCCTGAAACACGTCCCGAATTGATTCGCTTGGGCATGTCGACCACAAACCCGCCGTTTTCGAACACCGCCACCCCGACTCCGGAAACGCTTCCACGGCCGAGGGCCTCCGCAAGCACTCGCGTTGAGGGGTTCAAGCCGTTGGCTTTGCATAGGGCTGTAGCCACGCAGAGCGCTAGCTGGGTACGTGAGCCTAGGCCGACGTGGGCTGGAATAGTCTCGAGGACGCTTATCCTCCCAGCGAGTTTCCTGCCGAGGATTTTTTCAAGCTTAGAAGCTAGGTTCTTGACGTAGTACTGTTCATGCCCTTCGACGTCAAACCAATCCCAGCTCTCTACTCTCACACGGCACGAAGGTGGCTCAACTCCAACACCCACTCCGCCGTACATCCGCCCAAAATGACCACCGAGCTCCGTCAAACCAAGGTGAAGCCTAGCCGGAGACTTGACCTCCACGATCAAGAACGCTCAACCAGCCTAGACGCTTCGCCGACGATCTTCTCAATCATGCTTAGATGAAACTGGTTGGAGGAAACGCGTTTGACTAGATCCTCGTAGTACTTGATTCTCTCGAGCAGAACCTCTGCCTCGCCGTGTCTCTCGGTTCCTGCGAAGGCCCTGACTCTGGTGAAGTGGATCAAGGCCTCCATCAAAGCATGCTCAGCTCTGCTGTAAGGCCGTGGCTTCTCAAAAACCAAGTCGACGTCTATGACGCTGCACAGGGCCTCAGCCCTAGGCCCCGGGAATTCTTTTAGCTCCGAGACGACGGCCTCAACCCAGGCCGATGCCTCCAAAACCCTAGGAGCGTTGACACGCCTAGCCATTCCGAACGTCAAGCCTTGGTCGAAGACAGCTTTGTAGAAGACAACAGGGTCGTGGCATACGTTTACTACCAAGCTCCTCCTGCTCACCAAGTTGTTGTATGTCTTGGTGTCTTTGAAGGGCTTGAGCAGGATTGATGAGCCGTCGGTTGTCGTGCAGCCCATCGCAGCCGCGTGCGGCATGCCGTCAATCGAATAGGTGGAGACTATCGTTTCTACCCAGACACCGACCATAAACCCCGCTTCAGCCAAGCTCTTCAAAATCGGCCTATAACCTGCTTGATGTTCTCTAGGTTTCGCTTGAGCTCTAGCACGAAACCGCTCATAGTTCCGCCGTCGACAGCTCTGTGGTCTATCGTCGTGGCCAGCTCAAGCACCTCTCCCACAACCACGGCGTCGTTCCGGACTACTGGTCTTTTCTCAATCCTGCCAACGCCCACGACAGCTATCTCGGGATAGTTTATCAACGGCGTTCCTGAAAGCGAGCCGAGAGAACCGTAGTTGGAGACGCTGATCGTCCCACCCCTGATCTCGTCCAGCGTAAGCCGTCCAGCCCTAGCCTTCTCCGCAAGCTCCTCAACCTCCTTGGCGAGAGTCCACACGTCCTTCGACTCGACGTTCTTCACGTTGGGAACCAATAGACCCTCAGCCGTGTCAACGGCAAAACCTATGTTGACACTTCTTGAGACGACAATTTCGTTCCTCTCGTCGTCTATCCATCCGTTCATCATCGGATATTTGCGCACAGTCTCAACGATAGCCTTCATGATCAACGGCATGTAAGTTATCTTCAAGTCTCTAGCTCTAGGGTCTCTGCGCAGCTCATCCCTAAGCTTCACAAGCTCCCCGGCGTCAACCACCTCGAAAACAGTCACCAAAGCAGTCCTAGACCTAGCGGTGACCAGCCGCTCAGCTATCATGCGTCTCAACCCCTTGATCGGTATTCTCGTTTCAGCCGCAGAAGCCGCCCTCCTAACATCCTCCTCGGTTATTCTACCTCCCGGCCCTGTTCCGGCCACTGAAGAGATGTCAACGCCCAAATCCCTCGCAAGCTTCTTGACCGCCGGAGTAGCTAAAACGCCTGTTTTCTGAACAGGCTGCTGAGCCAACGTCTTCGGCGCCGGCTCCTCCTTCACCGGAGCTTCCTCCACAGCCTCATCCGACTGTATCTCGATGAAAGGGTCGCCTACCTTCAACACCTGCCCGGGGCTGGCGAGAAACCTTACCACCTTTCCCTTAACTGGCGACGGAATCTCTATGTTGACTTTGACCGTCATCACTTCGACTAGAGGCTGATACTTCTCAACCATGTCGCCTTCCTTAACCAAGAACCTGACGACCTCGCCCTCGGCTATTCCTTCACCAACATCCGGTAGCTTCAGGACAACCATGCACAGCCTTGATAAACCCCGAGCTTTATAATATTAAATCTTACCTCCACGCCTGAGGAAGAACAGCGAGGCAACGCCTGCAGCCGCCAGACCTGTGGGATAGGCTAGCGCAGCCGAGTAGCCCATCCTGTCAGCGATAAACCCGGCTATGAAAGGAGCTGAGGTTGGGCCGACGATGCCTGCAACAGTGAACATCTTGCCTAGTGTTGTGGAGGCTGCTGGGCCGAAGTTTCTGACGAGATGGCTGTAGACGAGGGGGAAGTACATAGCTGTAGAGGCTGCTTGGACGACCATCACGGCGGCGTAAAACTCGCTGTAGGGGGCCAGCATCAGGTAAGCGTTGGACACGAGGTTTATCGTCGAGAGGGCTGCGGCGACTCCGAGAAAACCAAACCGGTCGTGGAGATGACCGCCCAGCGGCTGGCCGAACACTCCCAATAGGCGGCTAGCGCCTACTACCGAGGCGACGAACCCCTTGTCTAGGCCAAACGTATCGACTAGATGAAGAGGCACTATCGCGACAACTCCCAAGTTCCCCACAAGGTTCGCCGTGGTCAACACTGTCAGCGGAACAATCTTAGGTTTCGCCGACGATCGGAGCCCGCCTTCCGCCACGTGGGTTTCACGGCCTCCTTCCCTGAAAAACATCAGGGAAAGCCCCGCCAGCACGGGCACTAAAGCCCATGCGAGGAGAGAGGCGGAGAACGCGGTCGATGAGATGAGGAAGGCGAGTATCAGGGGGCCTAGGGTTTGTCCAGTGGGGGCGGCTGACTCGTGGACGCCGATGATGAGGCCTTGTCTAGGTCCTTTGAAGAGCCTTCCCAGCCAAGGGATGGCGGAGGGCAGATGCATCGAGAGTAGCATGCCGGTGGCAAACAGCCCCGCATACATGACGTAGACGTTCTCCGCTAGGGAGGACGCCGCCAGCACAACGCCCGAGCCTAGAGACGCGTAGACAACGCCGTTCCTCGACCCTATCCTAGTAGCCAGCTTCCCCGAGAGGAAGGCGAATAGGTAAAAGCCTAGGTTCAGCAGCCCGGGCATGGCTGCGGCTTCAGCTGTAGAGATCCCCAGCCGCTGCCTTATGAAAGGTGTTATGGCTGGTATTCCCACGCGGGTGCCGTGGCTCCAGAACCATGATATCCATGTTAGCAGCAGTATCTTTCGAGCAGGCCCGTTCACCGAACCCACCCAACAAGCTTGGGAAGCTCGCTCGGTTCTTTCACAGGCAGCCTGCACGAGTAGTTCTCGCATACGTAGGCCGCTGGCTGTCCGTCTAAAGGCTGTTTGTCAGCCGTGAGGGTTGAAAGCTCCGAAAGCTTCAGCCTGTTCCAGTCACCCACGACTACAACCGTCTTGAATGGATGGTAGTTCCTGTGAAGATGCTTGAGGAATGGTTCAGCCTCTTCTCTACGGCCGCACGCCACCACTATCTCCGTCCTCGGCTTGCGGTAGGCTGCAAGCGCCTGCAGCATGAAGACGTGCTCGGTTGGATGGTTGTTGAGCTGGTCTGAAAAGGCTTTGAAAACCCTGCCCGCTCTCTCGATGTAATGAGACCGGCCTGTCAGCTCGAACAGTCGTATCAGTAGCCACGCAGCCATGGAGTTGCCTGAAGGAATTACCCCGTCGTAAGCCTCCTTGATTCTCGAGACATTCGCCACGTCCTCGACAGCGTAGAAGAATCCTCCCTTGTCGTCGTCCCAGAAGAGCTCCGTCATCTTGTCGGCTAGGTTGACTGCAGCCTCCAAGTATTTTGTCTCAAAGGTTGTTTGGAAAAGGTCAACCAAGCCGTTCGCCATGAAGGCGTAGTCCTCCAAGAAACCCTCCGCTCCGGTTCTCTGTCTGTAAACTCTGTGAAGAACACCGTTGCTGTAAAGCCTGTCCAGCACGAAGTCGGCGGTCTTGGCCGCTGCTTCGAGGTAGCGCTGCTCTCCAAGCGCTTGGTAGGCATGGCTGTAGCATGAAACAGCCAACCCGTTCCAAGAGGTTATTATCTTGTCGTCGACCGCAGGCCTCGGCCTCCGCCTCCTCGCGTCGAGAAGCAATTCACGCACCTGCTCGATCCTGTTCTTCAGCTCCTCGACTCCGATGTTCAGCTCCTTAGAAAGCGTCTCCAAGTCCTTGACAAAGGTCAGGATAGATTTTCCCTCCTCAAAGTTTCCGTTCTCAGCCACGCCGAAGGCTTTCAACGCTATCTCGACGTCCCTGCCTTCCAAAGCCTGCTCGACCTCCGACTTCCGCCAGACGTAGTAAGCGCCCTCCCCCTCGGGGCTGTCGGCGTCGACGGCTGAGTAAAACCCGCCTTCTGGAGATGAGAGCTCGTCCAGCATCCAGTCGAGCGTCGAGACCGCGACTCTTCGCATAAACTCGTTGCCCGTAAGCTGGTAGTTCTGGAGATACGCCCGGGCTAGCAGTGCGTTGTCGTAAAGCATCTTCTCGAAGTGCGGAACAAGCCATATGCGGTCGGTTGAGTAGCGGAAAAACCCTCCAGCAAGCTGGTCGTAAACACCTCCCCTAGCCATCCTCTCGAGGGTGTGGGAAGCCATTTTGAGAGCCAGCGCCTCCCTTTCGACAGCGTAGTAGGCATGAAGGAACTCGATGTAGAGAGGCATGGGGAACTTGGGCGCTGTCCCGAAACCTCCGTAGACCTCGTCGTAGGAGTTCACTAAAGTGTCGAACGCTTGGACCACGACGCTGTACTCCGGCTCTTGGTCGGCAGGCTCAACCATGTAGAGGCTTTTCAGGATGGTGGAAGTCTGCTCAGCGGCCTTCCTGAGCTCATCCGGGCTTCTCTTCCAAAGATCGGCTAATGCCCTGAGGATTTCATCCAACCCTCTCAAACCTCCTCTTCTTCTTGGAGGGAAGTAAGTTCCTCCGAACACCGGCTTCAGGTCGGGCGTGAGGATAACGGTCAACGGCCATCCACCGTGGCCGGTCATCAGCATCACAGCCTTCATGTACAGCTCGTCTACGTCAGGCCTCTCCTCTCTGTCAACCTTCACCGGAACGTAGTAAGTGTTCAGAAGTTCAGCTATCTGCTTATCCTCGAAAGATTCCCGCTCCATCACATGGCACCAGTGGCAAGAGGAATACCCTATGCTCAGGAAAATCAGCTTGTTCTCCGCCCTAGCCTTCTCGAAAGCCTCGCCTCCCCAAGGATACCAGTCGACGGGGTTGTAGGCGTGCTGGAGAAGGTAGGGGCTCTGCTCGTTGGCCAGCCTGTTGGGCTTGCGCATGCAGTATGTCTTTCAAAAGCGCTTAATGAGCATATTGCGGAGCATCGTTTATTACCTGACACGGCTGGTGAAAATACGATGGATTTAGAGACTAGGATGGAGCTGATAATGCGGCCTCCGACCGAGGAAGTGCTTACTCCAGACGAGCTCAGAAGCCTGCTCGAAACCGAATCAAGCCCCGTCGCGTACGACGGGTTCGAGCCAAGCGGCCTCGCCCACATACCTTTCGCCCTGCTCAGGGTCGTCAAGCTGAGAGACATGCTCGAAGCGGGATGCAGGTTCAAGCTACTGCTGGCAGACTGGCACGCAGCTATAAACAAGAAGATGGGCGGCGACTTGGAGAAGATTCGGCTGGTCGGAGAGTATTTTGTCGAAGTCTGGAAGGCCTCGGGCGTCGACGTCGGTAAGGTGGACATAGTATGGGCTAGCGACCTGACGGCTGACAGGGATTACTGGAAGCTCGTCATAGAGGTTTTGAAGAGCACGACGCTTAGGAGGGTGCTCCGCTGCCTCCCCATAATGGGCAGGAGAGAGGGAGAGCTCCAGGAAGCAGCTCAGCTCCTGTACCCGGGCATGCAGGTCGCCGACATATTCACCCTAGGTGCGAAGATATGCCAGCTTGGCCTCGACCAACGAAGGGCCAACATCCTAGCTAGGGAGATAGGTCCGAAGCTCGGGCTTTGGAAACCTGTTGCAGTCCACCACCACATGCTGATGGGGTTGGCCGGTCCCACGGGCCCTATGGGCATGGAGGAGGAGGAAGCCCTCGACGTCCAGATAAGCTCCAAGATGAGTAAAAGCATTCCCGAGTCGAGCATCTACGTCCACGACGACTACGAGACGATCAAGCAAAAGATCCACAACGCCTACTGCCCGCCCAAACAGGTTCAAGGCAACCCTGTTCTAGAGTACTGCAGGTATGTGATCTTTCCTTTAAAGAAGAAGATGATGGTCGAGAGGCCCGCCAAGTTCGGCGGAGACGTTGAGTACGTTGACTACAGCCAGCTCGCCCGGGACTTCGTCAACGGCTCGCTTCATCCTCTCGACCTCAAGAACGCGGTCGCTCGCTCCTTGGACGAGTTGTTGACCCCTGTGAGAAAATGGTTCGAGACAGACCCGAAGGCGAAGAGGTTGTACGAATTCGTCAAGGCCCAAGAGGTCACTCGTTGAACAAACGATGCATGCTTTTAAGTTGTTTATTCATTCCACCCTAGACAAGAGGTAAAATTTTATATCGTCTCCAGCTTCCACGTATCAGCATGACTGTTGCCGAGCAATCAAGAACTCAACCCGATAGGGCGGAGGGTCTCCGTGTAAGCAGGTTCTACACCGACGGAAGGGATGTCTTTTCCTACTTCAGGTGGGAGAGACGAACATCCCAGATCAAGGATCTAGCCGGCAACGTGATATTCGAGATGAAGGACGTTGAAGTTCCCAGCTTCTGGTCGCAGGTGGCCACCGACATTCTTGCGCAGAAGTATTTCCGCAAGACAGGCGTGCCGCAGTATGACGAGAACGGAAACCTGATCCTCGACAGGGATGGAAAACCATTACTAGGCCCGGAGAGGTCCCTCAAGCAGGTTGTTAGACGTCTTGCTGGCTGCTGGAGGCAGTGGGGTGAGAAGCTGGGCTACTTCGCAACTTTCGAGGATGCTCAGGCATTTCAGGACGAAATAGAATACATGCTCATCGCTCAGATAGCTTCACCCAACTCGCCGCAGTGGTTCAACACGGGGCTACAGTCGGCCTACGGAATAACAGGCCCCGCCCAGGGACACTACTACTACGACGAGAAAGTTGGAGTTGTTCCTTCAACCGACGCCTACACTCATCCACAGGCTCATGCATGCTTCATCCTGTCGATTAAAGACGACCTCGTCAACCCTGGAGGAATCATGGACACATGGGTCAAGCAGGCCCGCATCTACAAGTATGGAAGTGGTGAAGGATGCAACTACTCCGTGCTCCGTGCGAAGGGGGAGCCTTTGTCGGGAGGCGGTGTTTCGAGCGGCGTTATGTCGTTTTTGAAGGTGGGCGACGCCGTGGCCGGCTCCATAAAGTCCGGCGGGACGACTAGGAGAGCCGCAAAGATGGTTGTGCTCAACGTAGACCATCCCGAGATTGAGGATTTTATCGACTGGAAGATGAAGGAGGAGCAGAAAGTTGCGGCGCTTGTAGCTGCCGGCTACTCGCCTGACTTTGAGGGTGAGGCGTACCAGACTGTCTCGGGACAGAATTCCAACAACTCTGTCAGGGTGACGAACGAGTTCATGAGAAGGGTTTTGAGCGATGGCGACTGGGAGCTTGTTTGGAGGACCGACGGAAGAGTGGTGAAGCGTGTTAAGGCGAGGTATCTTTGGGACAAGATCGCACGGGCTGCATGGGCTTGCGCCGACCCGGGTCTTCAGTTCGACACAACGATCAACGAGTGGAACACTTGTCCAGAGACGGGTAGGATAAACGCCACAAACCCATGCTCAGAGTTCAACTTTCTGGACAACACCGCCTGCAACCTCGCCTCTCTCAACATAGTCAAGTTCTACGATGAGGAGAAAGGTGTCTTCCTGATAGACGCGTTCAAACACGCCATCAGGCTCTGGACCATAGTCCTCGAGATAACTGTCGCCATGGCCCAGTACCCAAGCAAGGAGATAGCTGAGATGAGCTACAGGACGAGGAGCTTGGGCCTAGGGTACGCAAACCTAGGCGGGCTTTTGATGCGTATGGGTCTTCCGTACGACAGCGACAGAGGCCGTGCTGTGGCTGCTGCGTTGACGGCTTTGATGACGGCTGAAGTCTACGCGACCTCCTCGGAAATTGCCAGAGTAAAGGGCCCGTTCGCCGAGTATGAGAAGAACAAACGTCATGTTCTGAGGGTTCTGAACAACCACAGGAGAGCAATATACTGCTGCAGGCCTGAGGAGTACGAGGGTCTCGAGGTCAAGCCCTACCTGCCGCCGCTCGAGCTCTGCGACTCTTACATACTGGAAGCAGCTCGAAGGTCATGGGACAGGGCGGTGGAGTTGTGTGAAAAATACGGCGTCCGGAACGCTCAAGCGACCTTGATTGCTCCGACTGGAACTATCGGGCTGTTGATGGACTGCGATACGCTGGGCATCGAGCCTGACTTCTCGATCGTGAAGTTGAAGAAGCTTGTCGGAGGAGGGTACTTCAAGCTTGTCAACAGGTCTCTCGAGCCTGCGCTCAGAAAGCTGGGCTACACATCTCGGCAGATACAGGACATCATACAGTACGTCGTGGGGACGAACACGCTTTACGGGCCTCAGCCCGTGAACGCCCAATCGCTCAAGGCACGTGGCCTTACAGAAGCCGAGATACAGAAAGTCGAACAGCTCCTGCCGTCAGCCACAAGCCTCAAAGACGTGCTGAACCCGTGGGTGCTCGGGGTTGAGACCATGAGGAGGCTCGGCGTGCCCGAACAAGCATACAAAGACCCTTCCTTCAACCTGCTCAAACACCTAGGCTTCTCAGACGAAGAGATAAACACCTCTGAAGAAGTTGTCTGCGGAGCCATGACCGTCGAAGGAGCGCCTCATCTAAAACAGGAGCACTACGCTGTTTTCGACTGTGCCGTGCCTTCAGGCAAGAAGGGGAGAAGGTACATCCACTACAGAGCTCATCTGCTCATGATGGCTGCAGTCCAGCCGTTCCTCAGCGGAGCTATAAGCAAGACAGTCAACATGCCGAACGATGCGACGCCGGAAGACGTTGCCTCGGTGTACATGGACGCGTGGCGGTTGGGGTTGAAATGCATATCCATCTACCGCGACGGAAGCAAGCTGTCCCAGCCCCTTACAGCGAAAACACCCGCCAAGGAAGAGAGCGTCCCCAAGCCGGTCAGAAGAAGACTGCCTTCGGAGAGAACAGCTGTAACTCACAAGTTCAGGATAGGCGAGCAGGAGGGCTACATAACTGTTGGCCTCTACGAGGACGGAACTCCCGGAGAAGTCTTCATCAAGATGGCGAAGGAGGGAAGCACTCTGGCGGGGCTCATGGACTCCTTCTCGATAGTCACCTCAATAGCTCTTCAGTACGGCGTTCCCCTGAAGGTGTTGGTTGACAAGTTCATCCACACTAGGTTTGAGCCTTCAGGCTTCACCGACAACCCTAAGATCAGGTTCGCCAAGTCTGTTGTAGACTACGTTTTCAGATGGCTTGCGCTGAAGTTTCTGCCAGAGGATCAGCGTCAAGAGATTGGTTTGGTGGACGGCGACGACGTCGAGCCTAAGGCCTCTGCTGAGAAAGTTTCAGCCGTGAAAGCACCTGCCCCGGACGCTCCTCCATGCCCTGAATGCGGCAGCATAATGGCTCGAAGCGGAACCTGCTACGTCTGCGTCAACTGCGGAGCCACGACGGGCTGCTCCTAAAACTAAAAAGCTGCTTAAAAACCATCTTGGCGAGGACGATGGTGAACTTCACCCCGACCTTAAACATCCTGATTATTTTCACGGTGTTTTCTCCGCTCTTCTCCCTAGCCTCCAGACGTCTGAAGGCATCCTTCATCATAGACGCCTACAGCTTCGCAGCCTTCGCCCTCAGCTTCATCGTCGCATACTTTCAAGCACAGACAGTCTTCGCGGGAGGAGTCCTCAGCATCTCTCTGGGGCCTTACTCGTCAGCCATCTACGTCGACTCCCTATCCTCATTCCTATCCCTGATATTCATAGCCGTCGGACTCCTAGCCAGCCTTTTCTCCATAGGCTACATCGAGGAGAGGAAACCCGAGTTCTACCCTCTGCTCATAGCACTGGTCACGGGAATGGTTGGAGTCGTTTTCGCAGGCGACCTCTTCACCTTCTTCATCTTCTGGGAGATGATGTCTATCGCTTCGTATCTTCTGGTCGCCTTCAGGTATCGTTCCTGGGAAGCTGTCGAGGCCTCTCTCAAGTACCTGATCATCAGCGCTGCAGGAGCTTCGGCGATTCTCTTCGGCATGTCTCTGCTTTACGGACTGGCCGGCACGCTCGAGATAAGCAGGCTGGCTGAGGTGCTTGGGACGGCTGCTGCAGCAGGCGAGGCGTGGAGCTACATAGCGATAGTTTTCCTCGTCACGGGCTTCGGAGTCAACGCAGCCATGGCTCCGTTCCATTCATGGCTCCCCGACGCCCACCCCGCCGCACCCAGCTCGATATCGGCGATGCTGTCAGGGGTTGTGATAAAAACCGGCGTCTACGCCATGCTCAGGCTCATACTCGGCGTCTTCCCGCCGACGGTGTATGACTGGAGCCTTGGCTTGGCTGTTTTCGCCGTCATCACCATGACTGTTGGAAACCTTCTGGCCTTGATGCAGGAGGACATAAAACGGCTGCTGGCCTTCAGCTCCATAGCCCACATAGGGTACATCGTCTTCGGGCTTAGCGTGGCAAACGTAGCCGGCGTGGCCGGAGGCCTGTTCCACATACTCAACCACGCAGTCGTCAAAGCCTTGCTCTTCTTGGCTGCGGGAGTGTTCATCCACGCCGCCGCCACAAGAAGCATAGACAGCTTGGCCGGGATAGGCAAGAAACTACCCTTGGCGTCGACATGCTTCGCCGTGGGAGCGTTCGCCTTGGCTGGAATTCCGGGGCTAAACGTCTTCTGGAGCGAGTTCACCATCATCACCGCAGCCCTCTCCGCGGGACAGACATACGCCGTCCTCGCAGCCATCATGGTCGTCAACATACTCGTCGGCGTGGCCTACTACGTAAGGCTAGTCCAGTCCATATTCTTGAAGAACCCGTCTCCCACCCTCGATAAGCTAAACCCTGTCGGGGCAAGCATGACAGCTCCCCTGCTTGTCCTCGCAGCAGCAGCCATCGTCATAGGCGTCTACCCGACTCCATTCCTTGACGCAGCCTTTCTGATCTCAAACCAAATAACCGCGTGAATCTATAAGAGCTTCCCATACAGAATCAAGACGGTGAAACAGAAACCAAAGAGGGCGCCGCAAGAGGCTCAGGCCGGGGTTCTGGAGCGTATCAGGTCGCTGGCCAGGTCTGTGGTCAAGACCGTTGAAGCTGGAGAGTTTCCCAGCTTTGAGATCCCAGCCCGCTCCACGTCCAACATAGAGTACAGCCCAACCCTGAGGCAGTACGTCCTAGGGCCGCGGAAGTCTGTCCGAACCGCTAGGAACATCAAGCATCTAAGGCCTCTCGCCCAGCTGTGCTGGATGATAATGTTCGCCTCCCAGCTCATCGTGTCGAAGAAGACGAGCACGCTGAGGGATGCTTTCTACAACGCACTCGGCTACGACGTCGACTTCGAAGACCAGCAGGAGAGCGACGAAGCCGTCACGGAGCTGGAAACGCTAGTCGGGGCCGTGAGAGAGGACTTCAACATCTACCCGGAGGAGAGGTCAAGCATATTCGGACCTCTGGTGATTGAGTACACGGTTCCAGGATACGAGGGGCGGACTCTCGATTTGAGGACCATTCCCGACGGCGCTATGATCGGGCCCGCCATGACAACAGCCAGGATAGTGAGGTGCCAGGCTGAGCAAGTTTTCGTCGTCGAGAAAGGCGCCATATACCAGCGGTTCCTCGAGGAAAACGTCCCGCAAAAGTATAAAGCCATCGTGGTTCACACGGCGGGTCAGGCTCCGAGGGCCACGAGGAAGTTCATCAGACGCCTCAACCAAGAGCTAAACCTGCCTGTTTACATCTTCAGCGACGCAGACCCTTGGGGCATGCACATCGCAAGCGTCATCGTCTTCGGCTCAGCCCTATCCGCACATGTGAGAGAGCTTAACGTCCCTGACGGAGTATGGGCGGGGTTATGGGCTAGCGACATAACAAAGTACAAGCTTCCCTCAATGAAGTTCAACGACGAAGACATCCGGAGGGTGTCGGAGCTTGAGAAAGACCCACGCTATGTCCAAGACCCGTGGAAGCGTGAAATAAGCATGTTCAGGAAGATGCAGCGGAAGGCCGAGCTGGAGTCGCTGAGCCGGTACGGGCTCGAGTACATAGTTACCGACTATCTTCCTGAGAAGCTCGCCGAGGTCTCTAAGAAGTAGCGTGAGGATAGAGTTGATGATTGTTGAAGGCCATCCCGCTCTTCTGGTGGAGAAACCTAAAAGAGCAATCGTCGTGGCTGACCTCCATCTCGGGTTCGAGATGGATCTACGGCTGAAGGGTGTGAGGATTCCGTCTCACAGCGGCAGGCTGCTGGACGAGTTGAAAGAAATCGTTGAGAAGACCAAGGCCGACCAAGTCATAGTGGCCGGCGACCTGAAGCACAACATTCTAGGGCCCTCTGAGCTGGAGTCCAGAATTCTGCCGATGTTTCTCGCGGAGCTGAACAAGCATGTGGAGCGGGTTATGATAATTCCAGGCAACCACGACGGCCGTCTAGTGCAGGTCTTGAAGGGGCTGGCTGAAATACTTCCCACCCGTGGCATATACATACCGGAGGAGAGGCTCGCCATCACTCACGGGCACGTCAAGCCTGACGAGAAATTAGTCAAAGCCAGACTAGTCATCGCCGGCCACCTACATCCAGTTCTTAGAGTGGGGTCTGGGGACGGAGGTGCTAGGCTGAGGGTATGGCTTAGGCTGAGAGCCTCTAGGAAGTCTTTACTCAGGGCGTTGTACGGTATACATGATCGGGATGTCAGGGGGGAGTTGTCGCTGCTGATAATGCCTAGCTTCAACCCCTTCCTTCAAGGCAGGTCCGTGAACGACTTGGGTCCTTCTCGTCTCGTCAGGGGGCCGCTGCTCCACTCAGGGGTGTTCGACGTGGACATGGCTGAGGTCATAACCTTAGACGGCAAGGTGCTCGGAAGGCTTGGAGAGCTGAGGAAGGTGCTGTGATGAGTGAAGAGCTTACGAGGATACAGGCAGAGTATCCTAGGCTGTTCGAAGAAGCGTATGAATGCGTCAAGGCGAAAAAAGTCAAGAAGTATCTGTTCAAGCCGAGCAACCGGCTCCGCTGGGTTGTTGTCGGGAAAACAAGAGACTATCTGGTCCTGCCAGCTGTTGGCTACTGCTCCTGCGAAGACTTTTTCTTCCGTGTGATGAGCCACGAAAAACCCATGTGCTACCACGTGGTAGCGGTTAAGCTAGCCATGCTTACAGAGGAGTTCGAGCTGATAGAAGAGTCTGACGAGTGGCACTGGAGGCTTATGAGCGAATGGATTCTCAAGCCGACTTCTTGAGGTAGGCGTCTTCACCCCTGAGCCAGTCGTCTCGAGGTGGTGCGAACACGTCGACGACGAGGCTGTCTTCAAGGGCTTCTGCGGCATGCTCCACGTTGGAGGGTATGACCATAACGCCGCCGGCCTCGACAACTCTCTCAAAACCGCCTTCGAAAACAAACTTAACCCTGCCATCCAAAACGTAGGACACCTGCTCGTTGTGATGCCTATGCATGACTACCCCAGCGCCCTTCAGAAGACGCATCTGTGCAACAGTCATCTTCTCTCCAAAAACCACGCGCCTCCAAACATCGCTCCTGACTTTCTCCCAAGCCACTTCATCCCACTTTACGTGCCTAGGCATCATCTCTGCAGCCAGCCTCCAACTCGGTATAAAAGCTTTGAAGCAGGTCAGCCTTAAAACCAAACATTCCAAACCATAGACCCGGTATGAAGGATGCTAGGGAGTATCTCGAGCTAAGGTCGGGCGGCGTCTCCTACGTGAGATACGGCTCCATGGAGAGGCTTCCGTCTATAACCGGCGCTGTGTTTGACTGCGACGGAGTCCTGATAGACGAGAAGTCCTCCTACGACGAAGCCGTCAAGGATGCGGCTGCGGCCCTTCTCGGCTTCCTGACCGGGATGTCGTTCAACAGCTCTGACATACCTTCGGAGACGATATACAGGGTGAGAGCCGTTGGAAGCTTCAACAACGACTGCGACACCTTGGCCTTGATAGTTGAATGGGCTGTGAAGAAGATGGATGAAAAATCGGGCTACAGTCTAGCCGAGAGACTGGAGAGCCTGAGAAATCTTAGTTTGGTAGAGCTGGCTGAGGCCATGAAAACATACAAGCATACAGGCTCGAGCGCGGAAGTCTCGGCTTTGATGCTCGAGTTGGGTGAAAAAATTTCAGCCCTAGAGGGCACAGCAGCATCTCTGTCCGAGGTTGAGTCGGCCTTGGGAATTAAGTCTCCAGCAGTCGAGGCCTTGAAGAAAGTCCTCAACTATCCAGAGAGATATGGAAAAAGCCTTTTGACAACCGTTTTCGACGAAGTTTTCTTCGGGTCGGAGAACGTCAACACGGTTCGAGGGTCTGGGCCTTTCTTCTCGTTTGAGGGAAAGCTCAAGAACGAGAAGCTTCTCGTCGAGCGGTCGACCCTAGAGAGACTGCGCAGACGTGGAATAGTCCTCGGAATGAGCACAGGCCGGGGTTCGTGGGAGACTTGGAGAACTCTCGGCGATTTGGCGGATTTCTTCGACAAGAAAGCCTGCGTGTTCATCGGAGACCATGTAGCCGCAGACCCCTCTGGTAGACAGCTCTACGAAAAGCCCAGCCCTTGGTCGCTTCTTCAGGCTCTACAGAGTCTCGGCGTGGATGGAGAAGTCGTCTACGTCGGCAACAGCGTCGAAGACTATGTGATGTTTAGGAAAGCGAGAGAGAGATCTGCCAACATCCTCTTCGCAGGCGTCTACGGGCAGTCTCACGACACCGCCGACTTTTTCCTAGAAAACGGCGCAGACGTAGTCATCACAAACGTCAACGTCTTCCCCAAGATACTCGAACTTCTTGAAGAAGCCTAAGCCACTGGAAGGACGTCGACTCCAAACAGCTCCCCCAAGGCTCTGCCGAGAAGATATGTTCCAGCCGCCACAGCTGCTAGGATTGAGATGTTTATCAAAAACTCCGTCGAGAAACTCTTTTCCTGAAGGATAGTCGAGAAGTAGGTGAAGAAGGCTGTTAGGATTGTGGCCGATACGATTGACAGCATGAATGCGTAGAGCATGTCTCTGAGTATGAAGTAGGGGAACACTAGTGCGACCACAGTCATCATGTAGATCCCGCCTGTCACGATTCCTGAAATCACAGGGTTTTCGGAGACACCCTGCCTTGCCTGGAGATAGGAGGCTGCTCCCATGGAAACGGCGGCGGCGCATCCAACTATGAGCCCCGCGATTCCTGCGACAACCGTGGAGCTGGAGACGCCCAGAAACCCTGTCTGCACGCCCGTCAGCTCGATTATCGCATCAGCCACTCCGAGCATCATGAACCCGAGATACTTCGCCACAGCCTCGTCTATGTGGCCTACGAGCTCCCTCTCAACCTCCACCTCCTCGTTGATGATCTTCTCGATAGCCTGTTTCTCAACGCTGTTATTTTCAAGCCTCGAAACCATCAGCCTGTACTCCTCGAGAGTCTTTTTCTCATGCCCCTCTAGGGCTTTTACGACAAACGTGACGCCTAGCAAAAGCCTGCACAGAACCACGAAGTTGAGAAACACTCTAGAGGTTGAAGGCTTGTAGGCGGGGGTGTGCTGGAGCCAGAAGCTGAAATGTCTCTTCTCGACGTCGGCCAGCTTCTGCAGGGTTTCTTTCCGCTGTCCGTTTTTCTCGACGCTTGCCAGCGTGCTGTAAACCCTGTAATCCTTGTATTCGTTGTCGACGAAACGCCTGTAATCAGCATCCATCATGCTTAGTCTTGAACAGTGTTATTTAGAGTGTTTGTATGCATCCAGAAGTGTTTGGCCTTGTGTCGAAGGATTCCAGCAGTTTGTAGCCGTTCCTCTCAAGCGTTTCGACGATCTCCGCCACGGCTCCGTCGACAGGTCTTTGACCGAGGGGCTGGTTGTTCTCCGACAACTTGTAGAACAGAACCCTAGATGGCCCTGCTCCGCTAATGGTCTCCGCAACGTTATACTTCCTCAACAGCCGTCGCTTCTCCTCCATAAGCTTCCGCCCGTCGACACCCTTGCCGTAAACCCCTGCGTCAGCTCTGGAGTATTCGACGAACGGGTCTAGGCAGATGGCTTTGAAGAAAGTGTCTAGGTCGGATTTGCACAGAGCTAGTGCTGCTACTGCAGCCCGGGCGGTCAGCTGGACATGCGTCATGGTTTTTACAGACTCGGGGACGGCTTTTCTGGCGTCGGCGGTTGATGTTTTTTCCACGTCAGGAACCAGCACCATCATGGCTAGGTCTGGTGGAGGGTCGACCCGGAAGACGGTGAAGCCGTCATCGTCTCGGAGACAGGCCACGAACCCTCCCATCGTTGAGGCTGCGACGTTGTCGGGATGCATTCCCGGCTCAGCCGAAGCCCCTGCTTCGACGAGCTGGCTGGCCGTCATCCCTAGCTTCAGCAGCTTGTTCAACCCGTAGACGGTAGCCGCCGCCTCAGCCCCGCTCGAGCCCAAACCCTTCCTCGGAGGAATTTCAGCATGGTAGGTTATCTCGACTCTTCTCCTCAACTTCCTGCTAGCCAAAAGCGCTGCCGCAGCCCTGGCGCCTGAGTTGGTTTCGGGATTGGTTGAAATCTCCGAGGCATATTTGCCTTTTGCCTTCACGACAACCTCTTCCCCCTCGTCAACCCTCAACTCCACGACGAGGCATGGTTTTTCAAGAGCTATGGAGAAAACATCGTAGCCGGGGCCTACGTTGGCGGAGCTTGACGGAGCTTTAAAAACCCCCGAAAGCACCCTCATCACTTCATACGACTCGATATCTTCTTCCTCACGGCGTCGACAAACTCACCGCACTTTGCTCTACCGCCTAGGTCGGGCGTCAACAAAACTCCGTCGGCGAGTGTCTCTTCAAGACCTTTTTCCAACGCGTGAGCTGCTTCCGCAACTCTTCTGTCGCCGTTCTTCTTACCCAGCCACTCGAGCATCATCTTCGCCGCCAGAAGCTGTGCCGTGGGGTTTGCGTACTCAGGGTCAAGCCCCGGCGCTGAGCCGTGAACAGGCTCGAACAGCCCAAAAGAGTCGCCGATGTTTGCCGACCCAGCTATGCCTATCGTGCCGACTACTCCAGCGGCTTCGTCGCTCAGAATGTCTCCAAACATGTTCGGCGTTAGAAGGACGTCGAAAGACTGTGGGTTTACGATCAGCTGGTAGGCCGCGTTGTCGACGTACATCTCGTTTACTTGCAGGCCTTCGTTTTTCGACGCGACCTCCATGCAGACGTTCCTGAAGAACTGGTAAGCTCTCACCACGTTGGCTTTGTGGACAACCGTCAACTTCCGCCGCCTAGACAACGCCATCTCCACCGCAAGGCGTGCTATCCTCTCCGCAGCCCTACGGGTTATAACAAGCAGGGCGACGGCGTAATCAGCACCCAAGTCCTCGACAGACTTGTAAACGTCTTCAGTGTTTTCCCTCACGATAAGAAGGTCCACGCCAGACCACTTACTAGGAACTCCCGGAATGTTCTTGAAGGGCCTCAAGTTGGCGTAGAGGTCTAGCTTCTGCCGAAGGTAGACGATAACGTCCCGGGCGGTCTCTCCCACCGGGCCTTTGAGGCATGCATCGCTGGACCTGATTTTCTCGTAGGAGCTCCTAGGTAAAGCCTCACCATACTCCTCAAACACCTTGTCCCCCGCGGGCGCTTCGACGAACTCGACGCTGAACCCGTAAACATCACCCAGCCAGCCTACGAGCTCGACGGCCTTCCCGACGACATGGGGCCCGATCCCATCCCCATGGATGACGCTGACCCTGTACACAGACGTCTAACTCAACAACCCTTCATAAAAGCCTAAAGCAAGGCTTTTACGTAAGCACCGCTCTTAATGTCGTAGGGCAAGTCTTGTTCGCTAGCTTGGAGACGTGGCGTTCGCCGGAGATAAAGGGAAGGCTCGACTGGTACTATGCGGTAGCGAACAACCTCAAGCCTGCCAAGTACCTTATCTGTAGACGGATACCCGTCGGAGAGGATTTGAGCAGCCTGAGCGAGGAGGAGATGTGGAGCCTTCACAGGAAGAAAGCCGACGAATTCAGCAAGGTCTTCAGGGCTGTGAGGGATGGAAGCCTCGGTCTGAAAGAACTTATAACGGAGAGGCCTAGCTTCATGGACCTCAAGGTGGCTCTCGTCAAGAAGATGCTCCGCCACTGCAACTTCTGCCGATGGAACTGTAGAGTCGACAGAACAGCGTCCAAGAAGCTTGGGACATGCCAGCTGGGCGAGACATCCCGCGTCTCCAGCTACTTCCACCACCGTGGAGAAGAACTCCCGATACGTGGCACGAAGGGGTCGGGGACAATCTTCTTCACATCATGCAACCAGAGATGTGTCTTCTGCCAGAACGCTGACATCTCTCACGACAAAGATAATGGAATAGTCTTCACGCCCCACATGCTCGCCTGGGCCATGTGGCAGCTGCGTATGGAGGGCTGTCATAACATCAACTTGGTTGGGGGCGAGCCGACCATCCACCTCCACACTATCGTCGAAGCGATAGGGCTGCTTAGGTTCTTCAACCACGTGGAGGAAAAGGCGTTAGAGGCGAAGGCTGACATATACTATCCATACACCATGGACGTCCGCAACGCCTCATACGAGGGCGAGTTCAACACCCCAATTCTCTGGAACTCCAACATGTATATGAGCCGAGAAACCATGGACATACTTCACGAGCTGGTGGACATATGGCTTCCCGACTTCAAGTTTGGGAACGACCGCTGCGCCGTATGGCTTTCCCGGACGCCGTGGTATTTCGAGACCGTCGCCGAGAACCACAAGCTTCTGTACAGCTGGGGCGAGGACGTGGTCATAAGACATTTGATCATGCCTGGGCACGTCAACTGCTGCACCAAACCCGTTCTGAAGTGGATCGCTGAAAACATGCCCCTAACCCCTGTGAACATCATGGACCAGTACCATCCCGACTGCTACTGCAACCCATCAGACCCACGGTTCGACAAAAGATACGTTGAGATGTCTCGTTATCCGACGAAGGAGGAGATACTCGAGTCCTACAGATATGGCAAGCAGCTAGGCCTGCGGTTCGAGGAGATCACCTTTGAGAAGTCGATGAGAGGGTTTAGGTTGTGAAAGCTAGGTTTAATAAACTTGGTGAAAGACCGTAGTCATGGTTAGAGCTTCTCTGGCGGTCGACGCTGAAATCGCTGAAGCCCTTTCCCGAGTAGCCGAGGAGAAGCGCATGACGCTCTACTCGCTTACCAACCAGCTGCTCAAAATGTCGATAGACCTTCTCAGGGAAAACCTCGACATACAGGATGTCAAAAATTTGATAAAATCCTACTGGGTTCTCAGAGACATAGACGCCGTAGTGCTTCCATCCGACTTCATGGACAGCCTCATCGCCGACCTCTACTCGAGAGACCGTGAAAGCCTTCTCAAAAAATTCAAACAGCTCGGCCAAGACTTGGGGAAATACCTCAAAGTCTACGCAGAGACCGTAGAGGACCTCCTGCAGCTCGCGGGCATCGTCAGCAGGTTCTTCCCGCTCAAGAAGCTCGACGTCAAATACACGTCAAAGGGCATCTACGAGGTAGCGGTCATAGGGGTGGGAGGAAGAGTCGAGTCGACGCAATGCGTCTTCGAAGCCGTGAAGGGAATCCTGGAAGAATACGGCGTAAAGATTCTAGACCACTCCCTGACGAAGGGCTTGATCAAGCTGAGAATTAGTGGCGCCCAGGCCGGGATTTGAACCCGGGTCCGCCGGGCGACAGCCGGCGATGCTAACCTGGCTATACCACCTGGGCTGTATGATTTTTCGTAGTTGCTTTATTTAGTGTTGTTTTGCCATGATTTTTTCGGGATAGATTTATAAAGCTATGTGTCTTAATAAAGGCATGGAAAAGCTGGTTAGCCATACGGCAACCGTTTTTTTGATGCTTTCGTTGCTGCTGCCGGCTTTGTCGGCGCAGGTTCAGCAGACAGGTCCATGGGTGGATGAGGTTGTTTTCTTCGTGGAGCAGGACCAGGCGAAGGCGGTTGACATGCTGGTCAAGAACGAGATGCAGGTTTACTTCAGGGACCTACGAGATCCAGCGCTTTTCAGGACTGTTAGGACGTCGCCTGAACTCACGTATGTCATGTCTTATGGACTCTACTACGAGCTGACATTCAACCCCGTTGGGCCTGAGTTTCCAGCCACAGGTAAGCTAAACCCGTTCTCAGTGCCTCGAATAAGGGAAGCCATAAACTATCTTGTAGACAGGAGCTACATCGCTAACGAGATAATGGGTGGGCTTGGAGTTCCGAGGTACACCGCTCTGTCGCCTTCATTCCCGGACTACGGCAGGTATGCTGACCTCCTGAGAGCCATAGAGAAAGAGTATGCCTACAACTTGGACAAGGCTAGGACCATTATCGGGGAAGAGATGACAAAGCTGGGCGCCCAGCTTCGTGATGGAAAATGGTACTACGAAGGAGAGCCCGTCGTGCTGATTTTCCTTATAAGGGTTGAAGACCAGAGACGTCAGATAGGAGACTACATCTCCTCGCAGCTGGAGAAGATTGGTTTCACAGTGGACCGGCAGTACAAGACCGGCGGAGAGGCGTCACCTATATGGATTCGTGGTAATCCTGCCGACGGCAAATGGCACCTCTACACAGGCGGCTGGTTAACAGAATCAGTCTCTAGGGATGAAGGGGATAACTTTGGAGTCTTTTACACACCGCGAGGGCGGCCGTTTCCCTTATGGCAGGCTTACAAGCCAGACCCGGAATTCGACCGTGTGTCTGCCAAACTGTTGAACCGCGAATACAAAAGCATAGAGGAAAGGAACGAGCTCATGAAAAAAGCGTTAACTCTTTCTATGAAAGACTCCGTCAGAGTATGGCTTATCCACCAAACTGCTCCATGGCCTGCTAGGAAAGATGTACAACTTACCTATGACCTAGCTGGGGGATATTCAGGTGCTAGGCTGTGGCCCTATACATTAAAGTATGTTGACAAAGTTGGCGGCTCGGTCAAAATCGCATCATCAGACCTTTTGGTTGATCCGGTGAACCCAGTAGCCGGCAGTAACTGGGTGTATGACAGTATGGTTTATAAGGCTACGTCCGACCCAGCAGTTATACCAGACCCCTACACAGGTCTTTACCTACCGCAGCGTATTAAGAAGGCCGAGGTGTATGCCTTGGACGGGACGCCGATCACTGCAACGCTCGACTATGTCGACCTCCGGTTTGTTCCGGAAATAAAAGTACCTGAGGACGCTTGGTATGGATGGGATGCTGAAAAACAAGAGATAATCTACGCACCACCCGGTACAACGGCTAATACCAAAACCGTTGTGTATTTTGAAGACGACCTTTTTAAGAGAAAGTTCCACGACGGAAGCACTATGTCCCTAGCCGACATAGTATTCAGCTACATCCTTACGTTTGACAGAGCCGACCCTAAGAGCCCTGTCTACGACGAGTCGTACGTGCCCATCTTCAAAGAATTCAGAGCGACGTTTAAGGGCTTCAAAATAGTCAACAAAGACCCGCTTGTTATAGAATACTATTCAGACGTAGCCTTTCTTGATGCAGAATGGAACGTCAACTCTGCCGCCTCAGCCTTCTTCACGGACTATGCCTATGGCCCTGGACCATGGCACACCGTTGCCGTAGCGTGGTTGGCTGAAGAAAACGGAGAGCTCGCCTTTTCAGCAGACAAAGCCGACCAGCTGAAAGTAGAGTGGACCAGCTTCATGGCAGGCCCGTCAATAGATGTCCTCAAGAAATACCTGAACATAGCGATCCAACAAGGGTTCATACCATATGAAAACGTTCTTGGACAATATTTGACGCGGCAAGAAGCAATACAGAGGTACAACAATCTCAAAAGGTGGGTTGACTCTAAAGGCCACTTCCTCGTCGGCAACGGGCCCTTCTACCTCGATAGAGTGGACACGACGGCGAGAATAATTGTCCTGAAAGCTTTCAGAGAGTTCCCCGACCCTCCGACGAAATGGGCTGTCTTCGCCGAACCGATGATACCCGAGGTCAGGATTCTGGCGACGCCGACTGTTGAGACGGGTTTCCCGGCGGAGGTGCCCATCTCCATAACCTTCAAAGGACAGCCTTACAAAGATGAAGACATAGCCTACGTGAAGTATCTTCTGACGAGCCCAGCTGGAACGTCGGTTGGGTTCGCTGAACCTGTTGGCGGCGGAAGATGGAGAGTAGTGCTGAAACCTGAGGAGACTTACAAGATGCCGACAGGGTCGGCGAGCATCGAGGTGATAGTCGTGTCCAAGAGAGTAGGCATACCTGTCGCCGTTGCCGCCACCCTGAACGTGCTTAGCTTCAAGGAGGGCATCCTTAGCGAGATAGCTAAAGCTAGAGCAGACCTAGATGCAAAGATCTCAAGCCTCGACTCACAGGTCCGGTCGCTTTCAAACAGCGTCAACCGAGCAACGTCGGGTGTTGAAGGCCTCCAAGGTACTGTGAACCTCGTTCTGGGGCTGGCTGTTCTGGCAGTCGTTCTATCGCTAGCAGGGATAGGGTTGAACATCGTGAGAAAGAAGTAAAAACACCCAACAATTTTCTAATTCTGTGAAATGAAGTTCTCCTCCTCCATCGTTTTTCTCGGCAAGAGGGCTCTGGTCCTAGCTCTGACGGTGGTTGCAGCGGTATACATCACTATATACATAGCGAACATGGGGGGATACGTCGACGAAATCATCAAGGGCGAGGTACTGTTCTCAGTATCGCAGCAGGTAAGGCAGAACCCAGCTTACAGGGGGTTGAACGAGACTCAGGTAAGGAACCTGATTGAGGAGATTTACCAGAATGAACTGAGGAGGCTCGGCTTCGACGAGCCGTTCTTCGTTAGAAGCCTCAACTACCTCAGAGATGCACTGACCCTCGAGCTTGGGAGAGCTTTGTTCATATCCAGCGACAGCGGTTCTAGAAGCGTCAGGGTTATAATAATGGAGAGGCTTCCCAACACCGTCCTGCTTTTCACAACTACTCAGCTGATACTGTTCTTCCTAGGGCTTTTCACCGGTCTCTTTCTCAGCAGAAGATACGGCAGCCGTGTCGACAGAATAGTCAGCCTGCTCACGCCCCTGTCCTCCCTGCCCGGCTGGTTCTACGGACTCTTCCTCATACTCGTATTCGCATCAATCTTGAGAATACTTCCGTATGGAGGAATGGTCGACATCCCTCCACCAACAGACCGGTTTGCATACGCCTTGAGCGTGCTTCGACACATGATTCTTCCAGTTCTGTCTTGGCTCACAGCCTACTTCTTCATAAACGCGTACACAAGGAGAACTTTCTTCCTGATGTTCTCGAGCGAGGACTACGTCGAGGTGGCGCGGGCCAGGGGTATCCCAGAGCCGCTCATCAGGCGACGCTACATCCTAAGACCCACCCTTCCTCCGATCATAACCGACCTCTCCCTAACCCTCCTCGGCTCTTGGACAGGGGCGATAATAACTGAAACCGTCTTCAACTGGCCGGGCGTCGGAAGCCTCTTCTACGTCGCCTCGGTCGCCTTCGACACACCCGTGCTGGTCGGGCTCGTCGTCATCTACGCATACTTGCTGGCGATAACGGTCTTCGTCCTAGACATGGTGTACGCAGTTCTCGACCCTAGGGTAAGGGTTGGAATGATGGCGAGATGAGCAGGCTCAGACCACTTCTCCGGTACAAGTCCTCCCTCGTAGGTGTGGGGATATTATCCTCGCTCGTGGTTGTTTCGATCTACACCGTCATAACAATTCCGTTCGACGAGGCTGCCAGGCTTTGGAGGGCGGGTGAGCAGACTTGGCTGGACAACCCACGCAACGCCCTGCCATCATGGGCTGCCTTCTTCAGGAAAGAGAGCCTCCCCACAACGCAAGTCTTCGACACAGCTTCTCCGAAGCCTGGAGTGGTCAAGGTGTCGGCGAGAGCTGGTGAAAACATAAAGATAACTAGGGTCGAGATTAGGTTTTACTATGGATTCGACGACTTCCCCAGCGAGATAAACCTCTTCTTCACCTCCACCTACCGGGTCTCCCAGCCTCAGCTTACCATAACTTGGGTCAAGCCCGACGGTACAGAGCTGCAGTTGAGAAAAACAACCATCGCAAGAGAAGATAGGTTCTACGTTTCAGCCGACACAGCTCTGTCGACCGAGCTGAACCAGCTGCTTGAATCAAGGCTGGGCAGGAAACCTCCCACAACGGTTCCGACAACCACGATTCTGTTGGGAGTTCTTGACGAAACCATCCTTGGAATTGACACAGCTCGGGTTCTTAAGGGTGAGTACAGGCTTTTGATCGAGGGTATACTGTTCGAGGCTGACTCCGACTTTGATGCAAAGCTTGTGGTTTACGGTAAGGTTTATGGATGGGCTGGAACCGACCACCTCAGAAGGGACATAGGCATCGCCTTGCTCTGGGGAACGCCCATCGCCTTACTGTTCGGAGTCTCTGCAGCCACATCGATAGCCCTGATCCAGATGAGCATAGGCGCCGTGAGCGCTTGGTTCCGCGGGCCCGTCGACACTTTGATGCAGCGGATAACGGAGATCTTTCTCGTACTTCCATTCCTCCCAGTGCTGATAATGGTCTCCACTCTTTACAGGGTGAACATCTGGATTATCCTCGTGATAGTCATCCTTCTAAGCTCCTTCGGCCCCGGGGTCAAAAACTACCGAGCTCTTTTCATGCAGCTACGGGAATCACCCTACATCGAGGCTGCACGGTCATACGGAGCAGGAGACCTCCGCATCCTCTTCCTCCACCTGATACCGCGAGTCCTACCCACCATGATCCCCGCCATAGTTCTGTCGGCTGCTGATTTCGTCTTCCTCGAGGCCGCTATAGCCATACTTGGAATAGGCGACCCGATAACTCCAACGTGGGGTAAGGTCATCCAAGACGCCTTCTACTTCGGCGCCCTGTTCAAGGGGCAGTACTACTGGGTTCTCATACCGTCGGCCTTGCTTGCAGCCACTTCGGTGAGCTTCGCCCTCATAGGGTTCGCCCTCGACAAGATATTCAACCCGCGGCTGAAAGAAACATGAGCACAAAACCCGGAAGGAAGCTTGTCGGCAGCCGAGAGGTTTACGAGGTTCTCGCTGGTTTTATGCTTCTTTTCACAGGCTTCGCTGCGTCTCTCATGATGGTTCTCGGCGTCGTTGAACGAGACATAACACTGACCCTAGTCATATACACGCTGTCGCTCACCGGCACCATAATAGGTCTGCACGGAGTTCTTGGATGGTTTCGGGGAGGTTGAACGGGTTGGGCGATTCCGAAGTTTTGAGGGTGGAGGACCTGGTTCTTCACTACTCCACTCTAAGGGGTGTTGTTAAAGCAGTCAACCATGTCAGCTTCAGCGTCAGGAAGGGCGAGACCTTAGCCGTAGTGGGTGAGAGCGGGTCAGGCAAGTCTTCGACAGCCTCGGCGATTGTAAGAATACTCCCACGAAACGTGGCGGCATACAAGGGCTCTGTTTTCTTCAACGGCGTCGACATCATGAAGCTAGGCGAGGAAGATTTTCGAAGAAGAGTTAGGGTTGGGGGGATTTCCATGGTTTTTCAGGGCGCCATGAACTCTCTCAACCCGGTGATGAAAGTCGAAAACCAGATAGCCGAGCCTCTTATAATCAACATGAATTACAGCAAGCAGGAAGCCGTTTCGGAGGCGATAAGGGCTCTTAAGCTCGTTGGTCTCAACCCAGAGGTTGGAAAACGCTACCCTCACGAGCTGAGCGGCGGCATGAAGCAGAGAGTTTTGATAGCGATGTCTATCGTGTCGAAGCCTCGGCTGATCATCCTCGACGAGCCGACTTCCGCCCTAGACGTCATAACTCAGGCAAACATAATGAACCTTCTCAAAAAACTCAAGCTTGAGCAAGACTTTACGTATGTTTTCATCACTCACGACCTCGGGCTTGCGAGCGAGCTGGCCGACAAGGTTGCGGTGATGTATGCTGGGAAGGTTGTTGAGCTAGGTCCGGCGGAGTCTGTATACCTGAGTTCAAAACATCCCTACACAAAGCTCTTGCTGGAGAGTGTTCCAACCATCAGAGAGGACAGGCCTCCTACCTTCATACCGGGAGCTCCTCCAGACCTCATCAACCTGCCTACGGGCTGCAGCTTCCATCCACGATGCCCACTAGCTGTAAAAGGTAAGTGCGACGTTGAGCAACCACCGATGAACAAGGCGGATGAGAACCATCAAGCCATGTGCTGGCTTTTGGAGGAAAGGAATTGACGGATGAAAAAGTCCTCATCTCAGTGGAAGGGTTGAGTGTCTATTTCCCGGTCAAGAAGATGTTCTCCGCCTCCGCGGTCGTAAAGGCGGTTGATGGGGTGAGCCTGACGATTAGAAGGGGGGAGATTATCGCCTTGGTGGGAGAAAGCGGCTCCGGAAAAACTACTTTCGGTAGAGCTGTCATGGGGCTTGTCAAGCCCACGTCCGGGAGAATAATCTTCGACGGCGTAAACATAGCTGAGCTGAAGGAGCAGGAGCTCAAACGACTTAGGCGGAGGATGGGAATGGTCTTTCAAGACCCCTACTCAAGCCTCAACCCCGGATTCACCATACACAGAGCTGTGGAGGAGCCTCTGGTGGTCAACAAAATCGGGACGAGAGAACAGCGGCGTGAACGGGTTTATAGAGCGCTCAGCGAAGTCAAGCTCAATCCTCCAGAGGTTTTCGCCTCAAAGTACCCCCACATGCTCAGCGGAGGCCAGAGGCAGAGAGCCGCAATAGCCCGTGCGATAATTTCCAACCCAGAATTCATAGTAGCCGACGAGCCGGTGACGATGCTCGACGCATCCATAAGAGTCGAGATACTTTTACTGCTTCGGGAGCTGCAGAAGAAGTACGGGCTTACCATTCTGTACATCACACACGACATGGCCACTGCCAAGTATTTCTCTGACAGGATAGCGGTGATGTATGCAGGTAAGTTCGTTGAAGTAGGTGATACGAAAGAAGTTCTGTCAAACCCCCGACACCCTTACACACAGTCTCTGATCGAGGCTATTCCAGACCCCAACCCACGCAACAGGCTGAGCTTCAGGAAAGTAATTACGGGCGAGCCTCCGAGCCTAGTCTCCCCTCCCTCTGGCTGTAGGTTCCATCCAAGATGCCCTTACTTCATCAGGGGGAAGTGCGATGTCTCCGAACCGCCTGCCTACAGACATGGATATGGCTGGGAGGCTGCATGCTTCCTGCTTGAAGAAGAGAGCGGGGCGGCTCATGCATAAATAGACGTAGGGATGTCTAACAAAGTATGTCGGAGGCGTTCGTCAAGGCATACAAACACGTTGAGGAGCAGCTTGGTAAGAACACTCCCGAGGCCTTGATTCAGGAGAAGATGCCTGAATTCAGGGACGGCGTGTTCGTCGTCAACAAGTATATACCCTCCGACCCGCCGTTGCTGGGCATGGCTTTCAAAAACCCGGTGCTTCAACTGAATAAAGAAGTGATTGAGAGGGTTGAGAAGTTCGCCAAGAGGCGGGGATTGTTGATGATGGTTGAGGGAGACAACGTATACCTATCCACTAAGGAGGGTGTTAGGAAGGCCTGGCTGCGACCCGACTTCTTCGCTGCGACGAACCCGCAGCTTTTCGAGAGTGTCGGTAAAGTGTTCTACAACTTGTCGCCCGACTTGGTGGCTCAGCTCGAGTTTTCAGACGGCTTATCCTCGTCCATAGCTCGTTTGCTCGCCGACAAGATGATGATCACCAAGGCAGTGGTTGCCCTGTTCTTCCTCCTGTCTCCTGCTCTCTGGGTCGCCATATCGATGTTCCTTACCGAGTCTCTCTTCTACCCACGCTGGTCCATGCTGGCGTTGGGTGTTTTAGGGCTTGCAGCAGCGCTTTACCTCGTAAGGCTGTACCTCAGAGAGAACTTTCCAGAGCTTTCGGAAAAAATCGAAACCTCTAAACTACAGAGAAAAACCGCCGCCCCTCACTAACACATTTATACCTCATGCACGAAACTATGGCATAATGCGGTTAGCCGTCTGCACGCAGACCCCTCTCATCCGTCTGGTCGGGGACACACCTGTCTCGCAGAACATCTTAGACGTTTCTGTGATGAAGGAGAGCGTCGAATATGTCTTCTCCCCGGGCGGGGTGACGAGGATGGTTTATCCTCTTCTCTTGCGGATGTTTAGGAACGGGGTGTTAGAGGAAGCCTGCTGGGTTTCCCTCAACCCAAGAGGCCCTGAGAGAATCAGGATAAACGGGATTGAGCTGTGGAACGTTAGGGTGGAGGAGTCTCATCTCAAGAGCTACGGCGTCGTCAAAGAGCTTCTCTGGAGGATTTTTCACGGCGTCCAGAAGGATGAGCCGAGGTCTCTGGTTGACGTTGCATGGTATGAAGACTACGCGTACTACAATCTCTACAACAGGGTTTGCAGCGAAACGTTGATGAAGCTTGACAACCAGCATGACTTCGACCTGTTCTACATACATGATTTCCAGCAGCTTCCCACGGGCTCCATGCTGGAAACCCTAAAGCCAAAAGTCTTCCGCTGGCACATACCTTTCGACGAGAGAGTAATATCCCCGAAATGGGCTCCATTTCTCAAGAAATACTTCGACGCATACGACGCTGTCATCGTCAGCTGTAAAACCTACCTCAAGTCTCTTGAGAAAATAGGCTACGGTGGGAAAGTCTTTCACGTGTACCCCTACATAGACTTCGAGGAGTACGTAGTGCCAAGCCGTCAGAAAGTCTCCGATTTTTGCGACAGGTTCTCGATAAAAGAAGACGACCTTGTTGTCGCGCTTGTAGCTAGGCTCGACCCCTTGAAGGGACATGACGTGGCTGTGAAAGCGCTTGCCAGAGTGGTTAGACGCATACCGAATGTCAAGCTTCTGATTGTGGGGAACGGAAGTTTCTCAAGCTCAAGGCAGGGCCTCGGCTTGTCGAAGGCTGACCAATGGAGGCAGGAGCTTAACGAGCTGGTGGAAAAGCTTGGGGTCTCCGAAAACGTTGTCTTCACGGGGCATGTAAGCCGAGAGGAGCTGGGCTGCGTTTACGAGAGATGTGATTTGACGATTCTGCCTTCTAGGGCTGAGGGGTTCGGGCTTGTTGTGGCTGAAAGCTGGCTCTACAGGAAGCCGTCAATCGTGAGCGTTCACGCTGGGATAGCGGAGCTGGTTGAGCACGGGTCAACAGGGCTCCTCGTCAACCCTGACAACCTTGAGCAGGTGGAGGAGGCGATGGTCAAATTGTTGAACGATGAAAAGACAAGGCTGGAGATGGGTGCGAAGGCAGGTGAGGCCGTTGCGTTGTGCAGCATAGAGCGTGGCTTGAGGGAGGAGATGGACGTGCTGAGAATTATTCTTCAAGGGGGTGAGTGAATGAACTTTCTCGAAACGATGGACCTCACGGTTATTATCACTAAGCTAGCCGTAGTAGCAGGCATATTGCTGGTGGTGTTCATCATCGTACGCTTGCTGGGCACGATACTGCGTAGGACGTTGAAAGCAGCTCCACCCTTGGCTGTTGACCAGACGATTCACTGGATCTCCATCTCTGTGTGGCTGGTAGGAATCCTGCTCGCAGTAAACCAGCTTGGGCTCAACCTCGACATACTTCTTCTGCTGATGGCTTTGGCTGGAATAGCTGTTGTAGTCGCTACAAGAGACCTTTTGACGAGCTTCGTCTCTAGATATTTTATCGGAACATACATACCTGTCAAGAAGGGCGACGACGTAGAAGTAGCAGGGTTTAGAGGCAAGGTGATAGAGATCAACCAAGTGGCCACGGTGCTGCTCAGCGGCGACGGGTCTGTGATAACTGTTCCAAACTCCATGTTCATCAAAAGAGTCTCCACCAACAGGACGTCGCTGGCCTCACAGCGTATCACCATTCCCGTGCTGGTGCCCGCCAAGTTAAGCCTCCCAAAAACAGAGGCAGAGGTGCTGAAGGCGGCCTACAAATACAAAGCTCATCTAGACCAGCGTTTTCCACCCATATTCAGCGTCAAAAGCAGAGGCCCCTCCCAAGTCGAGGCCGAGCTAGACGTGTTGGTGGCCAAGCCGGAGACGAGAGACGTTCTGGCAGTCGAGCTTGCTTCAAAAGTAAGGGAAGTGCTGGAAAAACTAGCTTCCCAAGATGGAAAGTGATAGCTCCGACGCCGACGTCCCAATAACCGAGATGAGCGACGTTGCGTAGAAACCCAGAACGACGACTAGAACTATCAAGGGGGTCATGGAGCCTAGCATGGTCGGTCCAGGGTCAGTCGCCTTTGCCACGCGCTCGCCGAAGAAAACCGCCCTGAACATTCGCAAATAGTATCCCGCTGTGATGGCAGTAGCGAAGACCGCGACAGCCACGAGCCATGTCCAGCCCGCCTCGACTCCCCCGGAGAAGATCATCCACTCGCTCATGAACCCGCCCAGCGGCGGCGTGCCGGCGATGGAAAGCCCTCCCAGAAGCATCGCCATCGCAGTAATCGGCATCTGGGAAGCCAGTCCACCCAGCCTCCGGATGTCCCTCTCGCCCAGCTCATGTATGAGGACACCCGCCCCCATGAAGAGGAGGCTTTTCGCGAAACCGTGGTTGAGAACGTGGAACAAACCTCCTTGGATTCCTGCGGTACTGCCAGACGCTAGGCCGAAGACTATGTAGCCGACTTGGCTGATGCTGCTGTAAGCCAGAAGCCTTTTGACGTCCGTCTGGACGAGAGCCATCACACCTCCCCAAATCATGCTGACGACCGCCAGCCCGGCTATGGGTATCTGGAGGTCGGCGACTGTGAACGGAAGCACTCCTAGCAAAAGCCTTGCCATGGCGTAGACTCCTGTCTTAATCATCACTCCGCTAAGCAGGACGCTGATGGGCGTCGGCGCTTCCGCGTGGGCGTCTGGAAGCCATGTGTGGAAGGGGAATACTGCCATCTTGACGGCGGCCCCCACGAATATCAACAACGCTATCGTGGTTAGGACAGGTCTGAGCGATGCGGGCTGCTCGCCCGCGAGGCTGCTGAGCTCGAATATGTTCATGTTGCCGAAGAGAGCTGCAAGCCACGCGATCCCCACCAGCATGGTCAATGCCCCGGCGTGAGTGAATATGAAATACTTGAAGCCTATGAGCCTAGGGTTTCCAGTCCCCCAGTAAGCTATCAGGGCATATGAAGGTATCAGCATCAGCTCCCAGAAAACGTAGAAAAGGAACAGGTTTGTCACCAGCACGACTCCAACCATACCGCCTACGAAAAGCAGGAGTAGAGTGAAGTAGGAGGTGAGGTCGTGCTCCCTCTCCATGTACTTTGTTGAGTAGACGCCCGCCAGAAAGCCTACAAGAGATATGAGGACTGCGAATGGATAGCTTAGGCTGTCGAGGACGAAGCCGACGGTCAGCCCGAGGGCAGGCACCCACTGATACTCCTCGTGGAAGACAGCTCCTTGGAAGACTCGGGGGGTTAAGTACAGCAGTACCAGCAGAGGAACTAAGAGGACAGAGTTGCACAAAACCGAAGCGGCCCTCCATGAGCCGACACGCCCAGCCAGAAACGTCGCAGGCGTCATGACGAGCGGAAGGATTACAGCGAGCGACAGCAGAGGAATGTCTAGTGCTTCTCCCGGCAGCATCGTATCTGGCCTTTAAAAACGACAATATAATGATTCGTCGGCCCGCATGATCCGTTAAAAAGTTTTGAGAAAACATAAATACAGTTAAACCATGTTACTTAATTCATGAAACTGTCATCAGCCCCTCCACGGTGGGCTTTCACATCCGTCATAGCAGCGGCCATGACCTACGGCCCAACACGGATACCAAGAATAGCCTACGAGCTCGACATGCCCGTCGAGACATGTCGATACTATTTGAACAAGTTCCACGAATCCGGCTTCAGGTTCCATCCCGTTGTAGACTACAGCGCGTTAGGGCTTTCGCCGCACATAGCTTTCATACGTTTCAGCAACCGGCTAAATCTTTCTAAGCAAGTGAACTTCCTAAAATGGCTTGAAGGTCTGTACGTGGTTTACAGAGCTACCCTAGTCAAACAACGTGAATACTTTCTTGAGGTTGTTCCCCCTTCAGAGGAAAGCCAAAACTATCGAAAAATTCTTCAAACGCTTCAAGACGCGGATGTTCTTGAAAACTACGCCTACGACGAGGTGGTGGATGGATACTACAAGCCTGAATGGGTCAAGCTCTACGACTTCAAGCTGGACTCTTGGAGCAGAAAAGTCGAGGTAGAGATTCCGAGAATCCCGTTGTCGATGAACAGACGACGGGTTAAATTCGACAAGACGGACCTTTTGATAATCGAGGAGCTTGAGCTCGAGCCAACGAGGAAGATGAATAGGATATCGGAGATGCATGGAATATCTCCTCAACTGGTCAGCTACCACAGGGAGAGGCACATCGAGGGGGGGCGGCTCATCACGGGATACCTGCCTACTCGGAGGACGAAGTTTGACAACGTCCGGTATGTTCTGGTGAACTCCGTCGAACGAGGGGTTGAGGGGTTTGAGGACTATCTGCACGCAGTATGGATGAAGAAGCAAGGAACGATCACGAGGCTGCACGTGCCCGTCCACGCCGAGCTTGAGGTCAGCCAACCTTCATACCCGATATTTCCTGATGAGGTTTTCACATTCACAATACCAACCGAGCATTACGGAGAGAAGGGATGGGCCAGCATCAAACCCTACTTAGAGCAGCTGGAAAACCTCATCAAAACGACATAAAAAGGGATGGGGGATAAAAAAGAAGAGATAGTTGGTCTAGTGGGACGAATCTATCGGCCTGCCTGCATGAACTCCTAGGATGAGCTGTAGGGCCAGGACCGTGCCGAGGACCGCCAAGGCTATCAGCGTGTATTTCGACGGCCGGATCGTCGCCAAGGTTCTTACTTCGTTTATGATTCCTATCATTTCGTTTCTTAGGTTTCACGGTTGAAGAAAAGTTTTTTGTTTTGATTGCCCATAATACTACTTAAACCTTTCCTTTGTTTAAATACTGAGGCCGAAAGAGGCCATGAATGCACATGCTTGAACAGCATCAAGAAACCTTTTATACGATTACGTCATATAAAACATCAAAATGGGTGAGACAGGCAACGAGGCAGCTGAACAGCCTCCTCAACAACGCTCGAGAAACCCTTTCTTCGACGAAGTAGTGAGGATTACCGCGGGACAGACCGTTCTTGTGCGGGATGAGACCTTCAGCGAGTCGAGGGAGTTTCTCTTAAGGCTTTTTGACAGGCGGAGCTTGCTCGAGCTGGTCTCACCCCGCCAGACTTTGTCAGGCGATGTCGAGAGGCTGGCGGTAAGCCTTGACAACCTTCAAGAGCTCTCGATCACTATAAACACCCTGAGAAGACAGCTCCCGCCACGCATAATCGTTCACTCCTACCTGCCCGAGCTCCTCGTCAGGTATGACTCCGAGCAGGTCTTAAAGCTCTTGAATTTCTGGCAGGCGGAGGTGAAGAAACACAACCATGTAGAGTTTTTGCTGCTGCCCAGAAACACCTTCGAGGTTTTCGAGAGAAAGCTCATGGCCGTCGTCGACGGGGCCATTGACCTGTCTGTTTCAAGGGAGGGGAACACTCTTCAGAAATACTTCACACCAATCCGGATAGCGAGGGAAGAATACCACCTGAAGCCAATAAAATACTCCTTGGTCAACGGCGACGTTGTCATAAACGCTCCGAAGAAAGTTCCTGATGCAAGTAATTCAGCCAGAGCTCTCCAGGAGAGAATCGAGGCTGAGAACGATTTGATGATAGCTCTGAAGAGAGACCCGACGGAGCTGGAGGTAATCAGCGATTATTTTCTGGCGAAGGCGGTTGATGGTTTAAGAGTCTCTTGGGTTAAGAGGGTTTTTCCCGACATGGTGGACAACGTCATGTGGAAGATAGCCTCATGGGTTGACGAGGGTTTGCTGAAGCTAGAGAGACCGGCTGGTGATGATTCAGCCATCGACTTTGTTTGGGCTAAGGCTGGCAGGAGACTGAGGTTTTTCTCCTTGCAGGAGTCGGTGGAGACCTTGAACGACTTGAGCCGCTTCCTGAAACAGCGTGCAGGTGTTGAGGTTGATTTGAGCCGTCTCGCCGCTTATCTTCAGGAGCTCTACTCAAGGCTTTTCGTGTTCTGCCTGCTGAGTAATGGAAGGCACATGAGCTGGGAGAAAGTTTTGGCTATGTTGTTTTCAACGGCTTCCGACGGGCGGGTCAAGGTCAGGAAGGCCGGCAAGGATGAATGGGTTGTTGAGCTGAGGGGTTGCGGGTTTTGCCGAGTCGGAGGCCTTGGCTGCGAACAGGTCGTCTCTAATCTCGTGAGTGGTGCTGGAGCGGTTGCTCTGAATGAAAATGTTGCCTGCAAGGAAGTTGAGTGTGTGGAGTCTGGTGGGGGGAAGTGTGTGTTCAGGCTTTCGGTTGTCAGCCGAGGCCGAACAAGAAACGGAGCAAGATGATTATCAGCAAAATCATGCCTATCAGTAGCCCGCTGATGTTTACGTTGCTTTCACCGGTCTGTATGTTCCTGAACAGCTGCACGAACGCAACCGTCGCCCTCGTGAGTGCGTAGTTGAACCCGTCGATTATCTTCAGCTCTACGAACCTCAGCAAAAGTCCTCCAGTCTTCTCCAACCCGTTCACGAACACCTTGTAGTAGAAGGCATCCACGTAGTATCTATTGATTAGCAGGGTGTGAAGCTTGGCCCCTAAGCCTGAAGACCTTACTTCTCCGGGGTTCTTCAACTTTCCGAGGTAGAAGACGTAGCCAAGCACACCGCCTGTGGCCAGTATTACTGCGGAGGCTGCGTAAGTAGCTAGGCTCGTCGAGAACTTCCCATGCAAGCCTAGGTAGTGGTGGAGTTCTTCCTCGAAGAATGGGCCTGTTAAGCCGACTGCGACGGATGCTGCTGCAAGTAGTATGAGGGGGATGGTCATCACCGGAGGTGCTTCGTGGGCGTGCTCCGTGTGATGGGTTGGGGGTGCGAGGAAGACCTTGTACAGCCATCGTAAGCTGTAGGCGACTGTGAGGATTGATGCGCCGGTGATGAGCAGGAAGACCAGCATGTTGCCGGCTTGGAGCGAAGACTCGATGACGAGGTCTTTGCTCCAGAAACCGCTGAAAAGCGGGACGCCGGCTAGGGAGAGGACGCCGACGGCTGAGGTCCAGAAGGTTATCGGCATCTTGGTCCGCAGCCCTCCCATCTCGTCGAGGTTGTTTGTGTGAACGGCGTGGATGACGGCTCCGGCGGCTAGGAAGAGGAGGGCCTTGAAGATGCTGTGGCTCAGGAGGTGGAAAATACCGCCGAACAGCCCCAACTCCGAAGCCATGCCGAGGGCGGCCAGCATCAACGCCAGCTGGCTTATGGTGGAGTACGCTATCACTCTCTTGATGTCGGGGGAGACAAGCCCCATCGTTGCGGCAAAGAAGCTTGTGAACCCTGCGACCAGCGCTATCGACAGGTACCAGTCAGCCAGCATGGATGGCGGGAAGGCTTCGAACGGCACGACGGTCAAAATCATTCTAGCAACGAGGTAGACGCCGGCCTTCACCATGGTGGCTGCGTGGATCAGGGCTGAGACGGGTGTTGGGCCCTCCATGGCGTCGGGCAGCCAGACGTGCAGCGGGAACTGGGCTGACTTGCCCACGGCTCCGCCGAATATCAGCAGGAGAGGGAGAATCAAACCCGACGCGGAGACCACGCCTGTTTCAATCGAGCTGTGCATGGCTTTCTCCAGCCCGGTGAAGCTGAAAGTTCCGAACATGGCGAAAAGGATGACTATGCCGACGAGCATGGAGGCGTCTCCGACCCTTGTCGTCACGAAAGCCTTGATTCCAGCGTGGTTGGCTTCAGGGCGTTTGTTGTAGAAGCCGATTAACGCATAGCTGCAGAGACCAACTATCTCCCAGCCGATGTATAGCATCAGGAGGTTCTCGGATAGGACGAGGAGAGTCATGCCTCCGATGAAGAACAGCATGAAGAAGTAGTATCTCGGTAGGGCTTCTTCACGGCTCATGTACCCTACGCTGTAGAGGACTATTAGAGAGCCTATGCCCGTGGCTATGCTGGCCATCATTACGCTCAACGGGTCTAACAGCAGGCTGGCTTCTATGAACCGGTCGCTCCCCAGAGGTATCCAAGGCACTTTTACGACCAATCCCTTGTTCCCTAACCCGTAAACATCCGGGATCATCGATATGCTGAAGGCTGCTGCGGCGAAGGAGACGGCTACTGCGTAAGCCTCCCCCGCACGCTTACCGGCCTTGAAAACAAGAGGAACAAACAGGCTTCCGACGAGCGGTATCGTCCAAGCTAACCACGGAGCATACGGTAGCATCTTCGCCATTTACGTGTTTTAGAAGAATTTTAATCTCACGCCGTCCTTTGACGGACCATGATGGTCGTTCTTCTAGTCACATATCCGAGGAGCGGGGATTTTGAAGGTTGGTGCAGGAGTCTGGTTGAGAGGAGGCTCGCTGCCTGCATTAACGTCGTCCAAACCGAGTCCATCTACTGGTGGGATAACAAGGTAAACGTCGACTCCGAGGTGTTGTTGGTGATCAAGACGAGCAGGCAGAAGTCTCAGCTGCTGAAAGAGACGATTCTGGCTGAGCATCCATACAGGGTTCCTGAGATAGTTGAGATCACGCCGACGGATGTTCACAAGACATACCTCGACTGGGTTGTCGAAGCCACGACTCCATGAGACGGTACATAGTTCTGGCCGCCAACACGGGGCAGTCCCCCCTAGACAGACCGGGGTTGATTCATACGCTCCGCTCTAAAGGATACAACGTCGTAGACGTTAGGGTGGGAACCAAGCACATCGAGTTCGACGTGTTCTCCGACCACCCGCCTAAGCTCGAGGATTTTGACGTGCTGGAAGTCGTTCCGACGGGTGTTGACGTCTCCGAGAGCCCGGAGGCCTGCTTCAGTCGTGCTGTCAGGCTTTTTGACATGGAGAGGTTCTGGGAGGCTCATGAAGCTCTCGAGTCCTTGTGGAGGTCGTCTGAAGGTGTTGTCAAGGTTTTTCTTCACGGCCTGATTCTCACGGCCGCGGCTTTCGTCCACTTGCAGAAAGGGGACACGAAAGGCTTCGACTCGATAATTAAACGGGCTGGCGACGAGTTGGCGAGGGCGCGCGTAGAGTTCGGTGGGTTAGACTCCAGCAGGGTGGCTGAGAGGCTGAAGCAGGCAAAGCTGGACAGAAAACCCTTTAAACTCTCAGGATTGCTGGGTTGAAAAAGTTTATCAAAGAGCATCAGAATCTTACCGAACATGGACGCCCGAGCCGTTTCCATGACGGTTGTGTTCACGGCACTCGTGGCGGCTGCAACCATGGTGCTAAGCATATACTTCCCTCTGACCCGGGGATACTTCAACCTCGGCGAGACCATGGTCTACCTGTCCGCCCTGCTGGGAGGCCCGTTCGTGGGAGCTTTCGCCGGAGGAGTTGGCTCAGCCCTTGCAGACATTTTTCTCGGATACCAAGCCTTCGCACCGGGGACTCTGGTGATAAAGGCGGCTGAGGGAGCTGTTGCAGCAATCCTCTACAGGAGGTTGAGGAGGCTGGCGGTGCCGCAGGCGGCTGTTCTGTCGGCCATGGTCGTCGGGCTTTACTTCATAATCCTCGTGATGGTGGGGGTTTACTTGATGAGCGGCGCGGTTGAGATAGTTGTCTACCCGGGCCAGACGTTCGAGCTGCTGGTCATGCCGTCTACATGGGTTGTGCTCGCTCTTCTCGGCTCAGCCGTACCAGCTTACTACGTCTTCAGGAAGAAGGAAGCGGAGGCTTGGCTCGTGATCTCCCTGCTGGCGGCAGGGCTCGTGATGGTGCTCGGCTACTTCCTCTACGAGTCTCTCGCAGCCGCTATAGGCCTGCTGCCCGACATCGTCCCCGTCGCCGAGATACCTCTCAACATAGGTCAAGTTGTAGTCGGGTCGGCTGTCGCAATACCGGTCTTCAAAGCCGTCAGGTCGAGGCTGGAAATCACACCCGTCAGCCGGTAGAAGCTCCGTACTTCTGCTCGATGACGCTGTATCCTTTCTCCTCGAGCAGCTGAGCAAGCTCATATCCTCCAGTCTCAACAACCCGGCCTCCGTACATTATGTGGACGACGTCGGGCCTGAGGTAGTTGAGTATCCGCAGGTAGTGGGTTATAACCAAGGCACCCATGCCGGACTGACGTGATATCGTCCTAACACCCTCCGCAACGATCTTGACGCCGTCGATGTCAAGCCCTGAGTCGGTCTCGTCGAGAACCGCTATCCTTGGAGAGAGAATAGCCATCTGAAGAACCTCGCAGCGCTTCTTCTCACCCCCCGAAAAACCTTCGTTAAGGTATCTCCGCCCTATCGAGGGGTCGAGCTTTAGCATCTCGATCTTCTCCTTCAACAGCCTCTGGAATTCAGCCAAGCTGACTTTGTCCTTCGCCTTCTCGCCGTCTCCCCCATACTTGAGGTTGATGTAGGCTCTACGCAGAAAGTTAGCCAGAGTCACTCCTGATATCTCCACAGGATACTGGAAGGCTAGGAACAATCCTCTCCTAGCTCTTTCGTCGGGAGACATGCCAACTATGCTCTCGCCGTCGAGGAGGATGTCGCCGCTGTCGACGGTGTACTTGGGATGGCCCATTATGACTGCGGCTAGCGTGCTTTTGCCGGAGCCGTTCGGCCCCATCAGGCTGTGTATCTCACCCTCCCTAACCTTGAGGTTGACGCCTTTGAGTATCTGCTTCCCCTCGACGCTGGCGTGAAGGTCGACTATCTCCAGCTCCATACCGCCGGGCCTTTATAACGCCGTTATTTAAAGCATACCAAACCTATCAGGATGGCCAGCATCCTCCCTCTCCAGCGCAAAACCCCAGCCGCATGGTGCAGAGGATTCGCAGGCGGCTCGTCCCTGTGGCGGTGCTCAAGAACGCGAGAGGTAAAGCATAAACACCACAGACTGCTGAAAAACCTAGGTTGAGGGCAACGGTCTACGGGGGAGCGGGCAGGATAGGCGGGAACAAGATACTGCTGGAGGAGGAGGGCCGTGTCTTTCTCGACTTCGGCGTGGACTTTACCGCCCGGAACAACTACTTCAGCATGTTTCTCAGGCCCCGGAGCTTTGCGTTAGTGGAGGATTATGTTTTGACGGGCGTTGTTCCAGCCATCAAAGGCTTGTATGTGGAAGAAACAACTCCGAGCCATCTGCGTGATGATGAACCGTTCGTCGAGGCGGTCGTCGTCTCGCACGCACACATCGACCACTACGGCCACGTCGGCCTGCTCAGGCCCGACATACCCGTGTACATGGGCGAGGGGGCTAAGGTGCTGGTTGAAGCACGTGAAGAGGTGAGACAGGCTAGGGACGAGAGTCTACTCGACGACGAGGCTACTAGGACGATAAACACCTTCAGGACCGGTGATGTCTTTGAAGTCGCCGGGATGAGGATACATCCAGTCCACGTCGACCACTCAATACCGGCGGCTTACGGCTTGATCGTCGAGGGCGGGGGAGGAGCCGTGGCCTACACCGGAGACTTGAGGATGCATGGCCCGCGGCGAGACATGACGGATGACTTCATCAGGGAATGCAGGCGGATGGGGGTGGAGACTCTCATCGTGGAGGGAACGAGAATAGAGGAGGTTACAAACATGTCCGAGGAGGATGTAAGGCGTGAAATGAACGTTGTTATGAAAAGGTCTGAAGACAAGCTTGCCGCCGTCGTCGTCGGCATGATGGACTTCGACCGGCTCAACACAGTCCTCAGGGTTGCGGAGGAGAACGACCGTATTCCAGCCATATCGATGCATCACGCTCAAACATTGAAAAACCTCGGAAGCGGGAAACTAAGGATCGACGTCCCCTTGATAGCCGAGGGTCGGATGGTTGTATACCTTGAGAGGAGGGGCACGGGCACTTACTCGGCATCCGACTACCCCAAGTGGATGAAGGCCATAACCAACGCTGCGCCGACGGTGAGGGAGGAGGACGTGAAGCAGAACCCGTCTAAATACATTCTGGTGCTAAGCAAGGCCGGGGACATAATCGACCTAGCTGGTTTGAGGCCGCCGCCCAAGTCTCCCTTCATCCTCTCAACAAGCGAGCCGCATTCAGAGGAGCAGATAATCGAAATGGACAAGATAAGGAACTGGGTTGAGCTTCTCGGGCTTGAGATGCATCACATACATTCATCGGGGCATGCTTCAGGCCCCGACATTCTGGACCTCGTCATGCGGGTTAGTCCACGCAGGGTCGTGCCCATCCACACCGAGTCGCCAGAGATGTTTGTCGAGCTTCTCCGCGGCGAGGAGATAGAGGTCATCGTTCCGAGAACGGGTCAATCGATCGACCTTCTCTAAATCATCGGGCTCGGGACCTTACGTAGGGGTCCAGGAGAGTCCACAGCCATTCAGCGAACTCTGCCGGGTTCTTGGTCTGGACATAGACGTCTCCGGGTCCTTTCACCGCCACCACAAGACCCTCGCCGCCCAGAATAGTAGACTTGAGCCCGCCGAACTTTCTAACTTCGTATGTGCAGCTGTCCGAGAAAGCCGCTAGGTGAAAGTTGTCGACAAGCAGCTCTTCACCCGGCTTGAGGGAGATCTTCTCCAGAGCTCCGAAGGTGTTGATGAAAAGGTCGCCATGTCCCGATACTCTAATCATGAATAATCCTTGGCCGAACAACCCTCTCGTGAAGCCCTGCCACTTTATGTCTAGGTCGACTGTTGGGCTTGAGGCGACGTAGGATGACTTTTGGATGATGTAGCCCGAGTCGGGGGAGACCGTGAGATGAGCCATGTCTCCGAGCGGGGCTGAGACTAGGGCTAGCTTTCCGGCGGTGTTGACCGCCGTGTACTCGTTGACGAAGAAAGACTGGCCGCCGAGAATCTTCAGGCCTAGAGTGGTCAGGAAGCTCTCCTGCCTCATCCGTGTCGAGACTCGGATGTTCGGCGTCATGTAAGTCATCGCTCCCGCCTCCGCCTCGATCGCCTCCCCGGGCAGCAACTCAACCTCCAGCATAGAGTAAGCAGGCCTGTTCCTTATCTCGTACCTCACGGACGATGAGCCCGTCCGAACCCACATATATACTTTCGAGCCGGCATTCCTACATCTCATCCACCAGCGGTATTCCCACAACCCATGCGGCTGAGGCTAAAGCCGACCTGAATGCATCAACCAAAGCTAGCCTGAAGGCTTTCACCGCGGTGCTGGACGTCAGGACCGGGCATTTTTCGTAGAAGTTGTTGAACGAGACAGCCAGCTCCCTCAGATAACCAGCCACTCTCTTGACCGAAAGGATTCTGACAGCATCCTCTAGGACGAAGGGTAGGAGGCCGATGGACCTGACGAGGTCTTTCTCCGGCTCCTCCAATACGGGGCCGTAGGCTCTGGGCTCGGGCTTTGTGTCGGCCTTCTCGAGTATCCTCGTGGCTCTCGCGTAAGAGTACTGGATGTAGGGTCCTGTGTCTCCCTCTATGTCCGATGCTTGGTCGCTGTCGAAGACAATCATCTTGTCCGGGTCTGACCTCACCAGGAAATATCTCAACGCCGCCACAGCTATCTTCTCACCCACGCTCCGCGCCTTCTCAGGGGTCCATTCGGGATGCCTTCTCAAAGCACCCTCCACGGCTTTATCCAATATGTAGTCGAGCAAGGGGTCGGCGTTTATGTAGACACCGCTCCTCCCGCTCATGTGAACGAACTGCTGGTTTTGCACATCGACTTGGAGCCGTGCTGCATCTGAACGGCTTAGCGAAACAACCTCGTAGGCGTAGTGTATGTATTTGGCCGGGTCCACACCCAGCTTGCTGAGAGCATGCTTCACGACTTCCTGAGGCCGTTTCTGACGTGCGTCCACGACGTTGATGGTCAGCATAGCGCCGCCGAACCCAACGGCTTCACGCCCGTTCACGTCCGTGATGTATACTGGCGAGCCGTCGCTGTTCTCCCCCCACCTGCTGTACCTGAAGTCCTTCGACACAGCGCCGAGCTTCCACGCCGCGTACGCTATGTCTCTCGCAACGTAGGTGGTTGTGCCGTCGCTCTTGACCAGAACTTCGTCGCCCTCTCTGCTCAGCGTCGGGTGGTCGGACAGGCTAATCATCCAGCATCCCTTCTTAGCTCCCTCTTCGCACCGGTAGACAACACCGCTCTTCCGCAGTTTTTCGAAGGTCTCGCTCCACAGGTCGAAAGATATTACGTCGCTTTCACGGTTGAGCACGTCGTAGCGTGCTCCGAGCCTCTGGCATGTCTTTAGCTGGTTCTTCAGCACCTCTTCAACGATTTTTCTGTTGAGCTTGTAGTATTCGGACTCAGCGTCCTCCAAGGCTGCTGAAATCGATCGTTTCTCAGCCTCCAAGCCGGTTTCCTCAGCTAATCTGCGGCTGACCTCGGTGTAAACTCTGCCGCAGTAGTCGTCGAACTTGACTCCATGGGGAGGCTGGAGGCTGTAGCCTAGTTTGGTAAAGGCTAGGAGGAGGTCGGCCATCTGTGCTCCGCTGTCGTCGACGTAGTTGGCCACCGCTACTCTGTGTCCTGTCTTGGCGAGGAGTCTCGCGAGGCTGTCGCCCAAGCAGGTGTTCCTGGCGTGGCCTATGTGGAGGGCTTTGTTCGGGTTGACGCTTGTATGCTCCACCAGCACGTAGACACCCCGGCCTACATCGACCTGCCCGTATCTCGGGCCCGCCTCGACAGCCTCCCGGACCACCTCCTCGGCTAAAGCATCCCAGCGTGCGTAGAAATTAACATACCCGGGTCTCACAGCCTCGACACGTTCGATGTACTTAGCACCTGAAACATCCAGCTTCTCAGCAATCATCCTAGCCCTCTCAAACGGGTCTCCGCCCATCCGCTTGCTCAAGTCAAAAGCCACAGCCGTGGACAGGTCTCCGTAGCCCTTCAGCTTGGGAAACTCCAGCCTCGCATCGACGCCGGCTCTGTTCAACAACTCCCTAGCCTCGTTGTAAAGACTCTTCAACCCGGTACCAAGTGGTTGAGGGAGAATTAAATTGTGATTCTATCGGATTCCTGCGATGAAGACGCGCATCCACTCCATCCTAACGCTGTTGATCACCCTAGCCGCCTACACCGTCCTAGCGTACCTCCTGCTGGCACCGCGAACCGTACCCGAGCAGCCTCCCACCATCGTTGAAATGCTTCCTCACGCCATAGCCGCAGTCAACTCCGCAGCACTTTTCACGTTGATCGGCGGCTTCGACGCCATAAAGAAGAGGAAAATAGGTCGGCACAAGGCCTTGATGCTGACTTCGTTCATCTTGATAACAGGCTTCTTGCTGATGTATGTCTCTAGGCTGTTCTTCGGCGGCGTCAAGCATTTCACGGGTCCAGAGCTTATAAGAGACTTCATCTACCTGCCGTCTCTGGCTGTTCACCTAGGCCTCTCGATAATTTCAGTCCCCCTGGTGTTGTACAACATTCTAACGGGCGGGTTTCTTCCAGTGGGACAGGTCGGGAAAACATGGCACAGAAAGGTCGGCCGATGGGCTGTCCGGCTCTGGAGCACAAGCCTGGCTTTAGGTGTTTTTGTCTACATCCTGCTCAACTACGTTTAAGATTTATTCCCCCTTGGTGTTGTTAGAGAGGAATGCCCACCAACCTCCCAGCCGAGGCGCAGGCCAAGCTCGCCAAATACCATGAAGCCAAGACTGTGGAGGAGAAGATAAAGGCCTTGGAGGAGGCCCTGCCGCTCATCCCCGACCACAAGGGCACGGAGAAGATGAGGGCCCAGCTCAAGACAACTCTAGCAAAGCTCAGGAGAGAGCTCGAGAGGAAGAAGTCTACCAAGGTCTCGCGCCAGGATGTTTTCACGGTGAGGAAGGAGGGAGCGGCGACTGTTGTCCTGCTCGGGTCGTCTAACTCCGGCAAGTCGACCCTGCTCCACTTCCTAACCAACGCGAGGCCAGAGCTGGGGGCTTACGAACTTACCACTACAAAGCCCGTGCCAAGCATGATGTACGTCGAAGACGTGGGGATCCAGCTCGTCGAGCTGCCCGCTGTAATAACCTCCAGCCTCGACGAGACCCCCTTCACATCTAGAAGCCTGGCCGTGGCGAGGAACGCAGACCTGATAGCCCTCACCGTAGACTGTGGGTCGAGACCGGCTGAGCAGCTAGACGCTCTCGTCAGGAAGCTCAACGCTTCAGGTATCTTCCTTGGAAGTAAGATGTTCGAGGTTGAGGTTGAGAAGAAGGACAGCGGGGGCTTGAGGCTCGTAGTTTTCGGAAAGTTCCACGGGACGCATGAAAGCCTACGGGAAGCTCTGAGCCGCATAGGCGTCAGGAACGCGGTTGTCAAGATACACGGAGAAGCCGGCGTCGAGGACGTTATCGACCAAATCATTAGGCCGGCGTCCTTCAAGAAGGCGGTTGTGGTGGCCGGCAGAGCAGACCTCGCAGACCATAAAGACCTGCAGGAGCTTCGACGCAGGGCTGGGGAGATGAACCTGCCCTACGTAGAGGTCATGAACACCAAACCAGAGGCATACGAGGAGTTCAGAAAAGTTGTTTACTCAGCACTCGAACTCGTGAGGGTTTATACTCAGAAGGACGGAGTTGTGAACAGGAGGCCGATAGTCGTGGGTCGTGGGACGACCGTGGGAGAGCTGGCCCTCCTAATCCACAAGGACTTCGCCAAGAACCTCAAGTACGCAAAGGTTTGGGGTTCTTCGGTCAGGATTCAAGGACAGCAGGTCGGCCCCGGCCACGTTCTCAGCGACGGCGACTTGGTGGAGCTGTTCATTTAACGTTAAATGCCGGAACTGTGTCGGGAGCGGTGAGCTGGTTTGAGGGTTGTGGCGGTCGGCGGCCCCATGTTCGTCAACGGGTTCAGGCTTGCGGGTGCAGAAGGCATGGTCGTCAAATCCCCCGAGGAAGCATTCCAGCTCATCAAGAACCTCATGCAGCAGCAAGACGTGGGACTCGTAATCGTGTCCGAAGACATTTCAGAAAAGTTCCGAGACGAGCTCAACGAGCTCAGGGCACGCAAGCCCACGCCCCTAGTCTACGAGCTCGCTCCACCGGTCGGGCAGCCCAAGAAAATAGACTACAGAGCATTGTTGAGAAGCGTCCTAGGGGTTTAGCATGTTTTTTAGGAGGCTTTAGAACATCCCAACGAATTGTCTGCCGCATCCCTTGAGAAAATAGTCGCCGAAGTCGTTCAGGAGACCCTGCAGAACGCGGAGAAAATGCTTGAAGAGGCTGAGCGGGAGGCGGAGAAGGTTCTGGAGAGGGCTGCCGTCGAAGTCTCTAGAGAGCTGGCTTCTCTGAAGGAAGCTGGGCAAGCCCTTCGGGATGCTTCAAGGCAGCGGATAATCAGCACGGCTGAGATACAGGCCAAGAACATGGCTATAGCTGCGGTCGAGGAGGAAGTTTCGAAGATCTTTGAATCCGTGTTTAACAAGCTTCGTCGAATGGCGTCTGAAGATTCTTTCGAGCCGGAGCTGAAGAAACTTCTAGACGAGGCGGTGGAGCTGGTGGGGAGGGAGATGACGGTTTACTCAAACGAGATGGGCATCAACATGTTGAAGAGGATACTGAGCAGACACCAGTACAGGTTTCCGGTCCACGTCTCAGATAAACCGATAAACACCGCGGGCGGTGTTTTAGCCAAGTCAGCCGACGGCAAAGTGGTCTACGACAACACTTTGGAAGCTAGGCTTGAAAGGTTGAAGCCTTCGCTGCGCAACGAGATAGCTAAAATGATTCTGAGAAAGGATTAGCCTTTGAAGAGAATACTGCTGACCAACGACGACGGGATAACGAGGCCGGGCTTGTGGGCTCTGTACGATGTTTTGAAAGAGTTTGGCGAGGTCGTCGTAGTGGCTCCCGAGTCCGCCCGGAGCGCTACAGGAATGAGCATCACGCTTCACAAGCCTTTGAGGATGAAGAGGGTCTCGATACACGGAACAACAGCCTACGCCTGCTCAGGAACCCCGTCAGACTGCGTAATCCTAGCGGTCAACAGACTTTTCGCAGGAAAGCTGCCTGACTTGGTTGTCTCTGGAATAAACGAGGGAAACAACGTCTCGCTGCAGGCTGTCTACGGCAGCGGAACAGTCGCCGCAGCGGTGAGAGCCGCACTGCTAGGCGTTCCAGCAGCGGCTTTCTCACTCGCATACAAGGAGGAGGAGCCTGTGAGCTTCGGATGGTTCAGGAAAGCCATGCGTCAAGCAGCAGGAAGGGCTGGACCGATTGTTGAATGGCTTCTCACGAACGGCATGCCCGATGACGTCGATTACCTGAGCGTGAACTTCCCACCCGAAGTAAATCACCAGACTCCCGTGAAGATCACGAGGGCGGGGAGGATAAGGTATCGGGAGATGGTCGACGAGAGGCAGGACCCGCAGCGCCGACCGTATTACTGGCTGCACGGCAAGCTTATACCCGAGTCGGAGTTCGAGCCCGACACCGACGTTTACACCTTGTTCGTCGAGAAAGCAATATCTGTCTCGCCGATGCGTCTCGACACCTCGGCTCAGGACGTCTCGAGGTTCCGAGGCCTGGCCGAGCTCTTCAGCAGGGCAAGGCCTTGAACAAGCTTATAAGCGCTTGAAACAAGCCAAAATGCATGAACCGGTCCTAGGCAGGAGGTTGGCCGATGACGTTAACGATGAGGGAGAAGATAGAGCTGATGAGGCAGGGTGTGCTACACAGGTACGTCATTCCTACGCTCGAGTCGCGTGGATTCATGGTTTCAGGCTGGAAAAGACCGGTCTCTCTTGAGGACAAAGTCTTGCGGGATGAAGGCTGGATACCCGTCTACACAAGCTTCACGACTTGGGAGACGTATTCAAGGGACGCCCCTCTCCACGTCTACTTCAACACCTTCTACGGCGACATTCATGAAAAGGCCTACCGAATATGTTTCGTCGAATTCATCTTGAACAAGCACAACTACCGAATGCCGCCGGCGGCCACAGGCTTGTTCACTAGGCTTAACACCGAAAACGGCTACTACTGGAAGCATAGAATTCCAGTCAACTTGGATGTTCCGGAGTCGGCTGTGAACGACGTCGACAGCAAGTATGACGAGCTTCTCCTCGTGCTGAGCAGGGCCAAGGTAATCGATTAAGGCTTCCTCAAAACACGTAGAACTATCGAAGTGTTCGTCTCCGACACGCCGTTGACGTTTCTAATGTCCTCGATGACCTTGTTCAAGTCGTTCATCGAAGGAACCGATATCAACGCCATGACGTCCACGGTTCCAGTTATCTCGTAAACCTCCTCGACGCCGTTTATTTTCACAAGCTTGTCAGCCACCTCGGGCGTGGGGACCGCCGGCGACACAGAAACAAACGTGACGGCCATCACGGAGTATTCCCTAGCGAGCTCTAGCGTGAAAGCCTTTATCACACCTCTGTCGACGAGGTTCTTGACTCGTCTACGGACAGCTCCCTCCGATAGGTTGAGCTTCTTAGCTATGTCGGTGAAGTTTGTCCGGGAATCCCTCTTCAGAATGTCGATGATCGCTCTGTCGATGTCATCGACGGACGTGGACATCGGCCATAACTGATGTAAGGGCTTGTTATAGGCTTTACATAATGGTTAAAGCTTAGACCTCGCGACTACGCAACGCATGTCGGTCGGGGTTGGAGTGATAGGAGGCTCCGGCTACACGGGAGGCGAGTTGCTGAGGATCTTGGCGACACACTCCAAGGTAGAGGTCGTCTACGTGACCTCGAGAGAGTATGCAGGCAAGCCTCTGACAGCAATTCACCCGAACCTGAGAGGTTTCTACACGGGTCTGAAGTTTTCAGAAGTTTCTGTTGAGGAAGCAGCGAGGAAGTGCGAGGTTGTGTTCGTCAACACGCCTCACGGCGTCTCATCTACACTTACACCGTTGCTGCTCGAGCGCGGCCTGAAGGTTGTCGACCTGAGCGCCGACTTCAGGCTCAAAAACCCCGAGGACTACCGGTATTGGTATCAGACGGAGCACCCACATCCCGAGCTCCTCGAGAAAGCCGTTTACGGCCTTCCGGAGATATACAGGGAGAAGATAAAAAGCTCCAGCCTCGTCGCCTGCCCCGGATGCAACTCGACCGCCGCCCTGCTGTCGCTGCTTCCAGCTGTCGAAGCACGTCTGATAAACCTCGACCACATAGCGATAGACGTCAAGGTGGGCAGCAGCGAGGCGGGAATCAAGCCCTCCCTTGGAACGCACCACCCAGAGAGGGCAAACGTCATGAGGCCTTACGAAGCCGAGGGCCACAGGCACGTTGCCGAAGTTGAGCAAGAGCTGTCAAGGATAGCCGGCCGCAGCGTCAACCTCGCCTTGGTGCCGCACGCGGTCGGAAGCGTGAGAGGAGCTCTCGCAACATCCCACGTCTGGGTTGTCGACGGCGTCGACGAAGCAAAGGTCTGGAGGACATACGCACAGAGATACGGCAAGGAAATCTTCGTCAGAATAGTGAGAGGCGCTCCGTTCAAGTACCCAGACCCAAAGTACGTCATAGGAAGCAACTTTGCCGACGTGGGGTTCGCGGTTGAGAAGAGAATATCCCGTGCAGCCCTGTTCACAGCCATAGACAACTTGATGAAGGGAGCCGCTGGCCAAGCGGTGCAGTGCATGAACATCATGCTCGGCTTCGACGAGGCTGAGGGCTTGAGGCATCCCCCACTCAGGCCAGCTTAAGCTTTTTAGGAGAATTCCCGTAGGCAAGACCATGATCGTCGTGAAGGCCGGCGGAAGAGCTTTGACGGCTAACATGAACAGAATTCTCGACTCTGTCGCGGCTAGGTCGGGCGACGGGGTGGTCTTCGTCCACGGTGGAGGCGACGTAGTCTCCGAGTACGAGGAGAAGCTGGGCCTCGTGCCCAAGATAGTTACCTCGCCTTCGGGCATCAGGAGCAGGCTCACCGACGAGCGTGAGCTCGAAGTTTATGCCATGGTCATGGCTGGGAAGCTGGGTAAGTCGATGTCAGCATACCTCAACGGAAGAGGTGTGAAGACGCTGAATCTTGCGGGAGTCGACGCTGGGTTGATTAGGGCTCAGAGGAAGAAGAAGATCGTCATCGTCGACGAGAGGGGGAGGAAGAGGATTGTAGACGGCGGCTACACCGGAGCCATCACGCATGTCGACGCCGAGTCTCTGAAGAGGCTCTTGGACATGCACTTCCTGCTGATAATCACACCGCTGGCCTTAGGCGACGAGGGAGAGATGCTCAACATCGACGGCGACTCGGCTGCTTCAGCCGTTGCATCAGCCTTGAGAGCTGAGAAGCTTTACCTCCTCACGGACGTCGAGGGCGTTATTATCGACGGAAGAGTCGTTCCACGGCTAACCGTCGACGAGGCTAGGGCTCTGCTGGAAAAGATAGGTCCGGGCATGAACAGAAAGGTGTTGATGGCAGTAAACGCTGTCTCTGCCGGCGTAAGGACGGCGCACATCTGCTCGGGCTTGGTCGAAGACCCGCTCGGCAGGGCGGACAAGGGTGAAGGTACTGTCGTGGCTGGTTCGACGATACAATAACCCTGCTTCAACTGCCGTCATGTCTTTAAGATAAACGTAAAAAAACCCGGCTAAACACAACGATTTATATTAAGGCTTTACGAAACAAGTAAAGGTGAACAAGCGTGGTCAACATAGCCTGCCCGGTCTGCGGGGGTAATGTTGACGTTCCGTCGGACTCCTTGCCGGGAGAGCTTTTCGAGTGCGGTGAATGTGGAGCTCAGCTCGAGTTCTACACCGACGAGAAGGGAGGAAATTCGTTGAGAGTCGCCGAAGAGGTTGCGGAAGACTGGGGACAGTAGTAGATGAGGGTCGGGCTTTCGTACGACGTCATTAGGTTTGAGGAGAAGGCCCTGCTTCATGCAGCCAACACCCTAGGCCACACGGTGCAGCCTATTCACGTAACCGACCGCGAGTTCTGGCTGAACGAGGCCAACGGCTACGACGTCGACTTCATAGTGCAGAGATGCGTGAGCTTCAACAGGGCGCTCGCGACTACCGCGGTCTTCGAGAGGGCTGGATGCTTCGTCGTCAACAACCTCAACGTCCTACGCAACGCAGCAGACAAGCTGATAACCACGTGCATCCTCTCCAGAAACAACATACCAACGCCCACCACAGCCATAGCCTTGAAGAGGGAGACAGCCCTGTCTGTCGCCAAGAAGATCGGGTTTCCGGTGGTGGTGAAACCTGTGTCAGGCAGCTGGGGTAGGATGATAGCCCGAGCGTTCGACGAACAATCCCTCTCAGACATACTCGACCTGAGGGAGAACATGAACAACCCGCAGATGAAGATACACTACATCCAAGAGCACATCGACAAACCGGAGAGAGACATCAGAGCCTTCTACGTCTGGGGGGATGTTCCGGTAGCCATCTACAGGGTGAGCAAGAACTGGAAAACCAACACGGCTCTCGGCGCCAAGGCTCAGCCCTGCCCTGTTTCGGACGAGCTGCGGGAGCTTGTCGTAAGGGCTGGTGATGCGATGGGTGGAGGGGTTCTAGGAGTCGACATCATGGAGTCGCCTGTGAAGGGCATGCTTGTGAACGAGGTCAACGGAGTCGTCGAGTTCAGGAACACGGTGCTCGCCACAGGCTACGACCTAGCTGGTAAGATAATTGCTGAGACGGAGAGAGTAGTACGTAGATGAATGTGCGTCTTATTCCATTCGCCTCTCCGAGAGAACTGAAAATCGTCAGGGCGGAGGGGCAGTATGTCTGGGACGACACGGGCAGGCAGTACCTTGACTTCTACACAGGATACGGCGTCGCCTTCCTAGGCCATAGACACCCAAGGATAGTGAAGGCTCTACGGGAGCAGATGGAGAAGTATATCACAGTTCCGCCGTCCTTCGACACAGAAGTCAAGCAAGAGTGTTTGGAGAAGCTCGGCAAAATCCTCCCAAATCATCTGGAGAGAGTCTACTTCATGAACAGCGGCTCCGAGGCTGTTGAGCTGGCTCTGAAAGCCGCTAGGAAGATAACGGGTAGGAGGAAGGTCTTGGCTTTCATCAACAGCTTCCACGGAAGGACGATGGCTGCGCTTTCAGCCACGTGGAACCCGAAGTATCGAGAGGGGTTCGAACCATTCCCGTTCGAAACGGTTTTCACACCCTACAACGACCCGTCGGCTGTCGAGGAGAAGCTCAACGAGGAGTTCGCCGCCGTGATCGTCGAGCCGGTTCAGGGAGAGGGTGGAATAGTTCCAGCCAGCGATGAATTCCTGAAAGCCGTCGAAAGACGTTGCAGAGAGGTAGGGGCCCTGCTGATAGTTGACGAAGTTCAGTCAGGGTTCGGCAGAACCGGTCTAGTCTGGGCCCATCAGAAGGCGGGGGTTAAGCCCGACTTTATGACAGCTGCTAAAGCCATCGGCGGAGGGTTTCCGGCAAGCTTCGTAGCTGCGACGGAGGAGGTTGCTTCGAGGCTGAAGGAGACCGACCACGGGTCAACCTACGGCGGAAACCCGCTGGCCTTTGCAGCGGTCTCGGCGGCTGTGGATGTTCTTCTCGACGAGCATGTGCCTGACCAAGCTGCTGAGAAGGGGGCTGTGCTGGGTGAAATGCTGGCGGGGCTCGTTGAGCAGAACCGTCAGGTCTTCCGACAGCTGAGGAGGTCGGGCTTGATGATAGGGCTTGAGATGCGCATGCAGCCGAGCGGCTTCATAAAACTGCTGCAGAGGAATGGGTTGATAGCGTTCAAGGCGGGGCTTACCGTTCTCCGTCTACTGCCGCCATACCTCATAACCGAGAACGACATAAAGAAGGCCGTCCAAGTCATAGGCGACAGCTGCGTCGAATACCTAGCGAAGTCGAAGCCTTCCGAGAGCATGGGCTAAAACATCACCGCCAACCTCCTCGGCGTCGTACCAAACTTGGACAACAGGTTTGCTGAGGCCGAGCAGGTTCGAGATGTCGGCTGGGCTGGAGCTGACGAATGCATCGCAGTCCACCGACTCCAGCGTCGCCCTGAGGTCCTTGAGCTGGTCTTGGTTGTAGCCTACCGCCGGAACCACGGGCCCTATGTGAGGGTAGTCGTCGTATATTTTCTTGAGCAAGCCTTTGGCGTAGGGCTTGGGGTTCACAACCTCGGCCCCGGACGAAACCGCCGCATGGTAGGCAGCGCCCACGCTCAACCCGCCGTGGGTGATGGAGGGCCCGTCCTCGACCACGCAAACTCTCAACCCTTCAACCTTCCCCCCAACACGCAGTCGGGAGGCGGTCTTCGCCACAAACGCCCGAGGGTTGACGGCTGAAACCTTTGAAACCAGCATTTCCAGCTTCTCGGGGTCAGTTTTGTCCGCCTTGTTCACGACGACTACGTCGGCCATCAGAAGGTTTACCTCACCGGGGTAGGTCTCCGTCTCAAGACCCGGCCGCGTCGCATCCACCACGGTGATGTGAAGGTCTGGAGCTATGAACGGGAAGTCGTTGTTCCCGCCATCCCAGACAATCACGTCGGCCTCCAACTCAGCCCTCCTCAAAACCTTCTCGTAGTCAACTCCGGCGTAGACAACAGACCCCTCCCTTAAATGAGGAATATACTCCTCCCTCTCCTCGACAGAGCATCGGTGCACGTCGAGGTCCTCTAGCTTTTCAAACCTCTGGACCTCCTGCCTGTCGAGCTCGCCGTAGGGCATGGGATGACGTATGACCACGGGTCTCAATCCTCTTTGGCGGAGCAGCCTAACCACATACCTAGAGACGGTGCTCTTGCCAACTCCGGTCTTGACACCGGTGATAGCTACGACCGGCTTGACGCTCTTTAGCATGGTGGACTGAGGGCCGAGAAGCATGAAGTCGGCTCCAAGCGAGACAGCCAACGACGCCTTGTGCATGACCTCCAGATGAGACACGTCGCTGTATGAAAAGACGATCAACTGTACCTTCTTGTCAACCACCAGCTTAGGAAGGTCGGCCTCGTCGTACACAGGTATTCCGTCCGGGTAAAGAGCGCCGGCCAGCGACGGAGGATAAACTCTACCGGCGATCCCCGGTATCTGGGCGGCAGTGAAAGCCACAACCTCGTATTCGGGGCGGTTTCTGAAGAAGACGTTGAAGTTGTGGAACTCGTGGGGTTTCTCCTAAACCCTGTCACGTCCAGCCGCCCCCATTATCAAAACTCTTACTCTTTCCATGCAGGATGATGGTTCCCCGGAGCGTAAAAAGTTATCCAAACATTTATAATCGAACAGCAGCACGAAGAACCGGCTACAGTTGGGTGAGCTGAGGTCAAGCGAGATAAGCAAGGAGACGGCGGTGGCGACGCTCGTCCAGCTCCTCGAGGTCTACACGCCTCCGGGAGAGGAGAGAAGGCTGGAGAGGACTTGGTTCAGGGTTTGCGGAGACCTCGGTTACTCAAAGATATGGCGGGATGAGGTGGGGAACTACTTCGCCATGGTCGGGGAGGGTGAGAAGACCACCATGCTCGTCGGACATGTCGACACTGTTCCCGGTGAGCTCAGGGTAAAGGTTTCAGGAGGAAGAATTTACGGAAGAGGCGCTGTCGATGCTAAAGGCCCGTTGTCGGCGATGCTCATGGCTGGGAGCATGGTGTCGGACAAGCTGAAAAACTCTAGGCTGGTGGTGGCGGGGCTGGTTGACGAGGAGGGCATGGGTGCTGGAGCCAAGAAGCTGGTCGAGGAGAAGATCAAAGCTGACAGCATAGTCGTAGGCGAGCCAACCGGAACTTACGGCATAGCGGTATCCTACAGGGGGAGCATAAGCGTCAGAGTGATGGCTTCAGCCAAGGGAGGCCATGCCTCAGCACCCTACATAGCCGAGTCGGCAGTAGAGAAGATTCTAAACCTGTGGAGGATGGTTAGTCAGGATTTCGGCGGTAAGAGGTATGAGGAGGTCACCTCGGCTTTGACCATGATACACGCCGGCGACTGGATAAGCAGGATACCCGACAGAGCTGAGGGAAGCATAAACATAAGGTTCCCCCACCCCTACAACTCCAAGGATATTCTGGCGAAGCTTGACAAGTTCGCCGAGTCAACCGGCTGCGTAATCAAGATCGTTGACATAACTGAGCCCGTGGTCGCGAGCGTCAACAACAAAGCGGCAAGAGCTCTGCAGAGGGCCATGCTCAAGCTCAACCTCAAGCCTCGGATAGTGAAGAAGACGGGGACGAGCGACATGAACACCCTAGTCGCGGTCACCGAAGACATAGCTGCATGCGGGCCCGGAGACTCGACGCTAGCCCACACAGACGCCGAGTCGATCGACATAAACGACCTCCTGACCGCGGCCAGAATCTACTCCGAGTTCGTCAAGGAGATGGATTCAGGCTAGAAGCTTCGAGAGAGTTTCAGCATACCTGTCTCTCTCATCCATCAACTCTCGCTTCATTCTCCTTGTTTCTTCCAGAAGCTTGGACGAGACCTCCCTGACGTGGTCCGGGTTCGCCGAGCCTAGAGCAGAGTATCTGGCGAGAGCTCGGGAAGGCTCCATGACGGCAATTATTTCATCCACCCTCATATTCAGGCCAAGCCCCTCGAACGCCTCGGCCAGAGTGTCGGGGTTGAGGTTGTTCAGGGCTATGAGCCTGCTTATCTTGCCCGCAACGCTGTGTGCTTTTCTGAAGCTTATGCCGTGGCTTAGCGTCAGGTAGTTGGCCAGCTCGACCGCCGCCGTGGGAGGTCGGCAAGCGTCGAACGCCCTTCTGTAATCTACCTCGACTGTGTTTACGAGTTTACGGGCAACCTCAAGGCTATCGCTGACCTGCTCCAGAACAATCCACATCTTAGGAGTTGTCTGCTGGAGGTCGAGGTTGTATCCGCTCGGCTGCCTCGCCAGAATACCCGCCACAGCCGTCAGGCCGGCGAGAGCCTCCGCAGCCTTGGTCCTCATCACCTCCGCCACCACGGGGTTTCTCTTCTGCGGCATTATGCTGCTCGTTGCCGAAAGCTCCTCCGGCATCCTCAGAAGCCCGAACTCCTCAGACGAGTAGACAACCATCTCCTCCGCGAACGACGAGAGGACCACTGCGACGGCGAGGCTTAATGCTAGGGTGTGTAGGAGGAAATCTCTCGAGGCGGTCGCCTCCAAAGCGTTTAAGCTAAGCCTGCTGAATCCCAGAAGGTCTGCGACATACTGCCTGTCGAGGGGGACTGATGTTCCTGCAACCGGTCCAGAGCCGAGGGGAGACTCCTTACACTCCTCCAGAACGGTTTCCAGTAAAGGGTAGGTTTTGAGGAGCCTAACCGCGTAGGACTGGAGCACGAAGCCGAAGCTGGCTGGGGCCGCTCGTTGAAGATGGGTGTATACGGGGAAGACGGCGGCCGCCTCTGCTAAGCTCCTAGACAGGAGTGCTTCGGTCGTCTCGAGGAGGCTGAGGCCCAGCTCGTAGAGCTTCTGCCTGAGTTTTATCTTGACTGCGGCGACAACGGCGTCGTTCCTGCTCTTGCCCAGAGCCAGCATCTCCCCAACCTCGGGAACGTGGTTCGAGAGAGCCGACTCGACGACTATGTGTATGTCCTCCGCCTCCCCGGGGATTTTCACGCCAGTCTTCAGGAGCGAAGACAGAAACCTTACCGCTCTTTCTGCTGAATCCTTCGACACAACTCCAAGCTTCTCCAAAGCCCTTATGTGAGCTATGTTGACGTATATCGTCGAGTCGGCTATGGCTGTGTCGAAGGAGGATGAGGAAGTGTATGAAGCCGCTGACCTGTCCATCTGTTTCTCCAATATGCCTCTCCGGTGTGGGGCGGTTTCCATCCTACTGCTTCTCCCTCAGGGAGTTGAGCCTGGTCTCCAGACTCCACAGCTTTGAGAATCCTTCCCCAGCTTTCTGGTCGAAGACGCTTTCACGGGCGTAGGTTATCTGCTCACGAGAGTAGAGCGGCTTCACACCCCTCCTACCCGTGATCCTCATCGTTCCCTTGAAAAGCCTAACCCTCACCTCGCCGTTAACACCCAGCTGTGAACTATCTATGAAGGCGTCCAGAGCCTTCCTCAGAGGGTCGGCCCAAAGCCCTCCGTAGACCATGTCGGCCCACGCCGCGTCCACGACTTGTTTGAATGCCTGCATCCTCCTGCCTAGGAACATCTTCTCGAGGTCGATGTGAGCGTTGATGAGTATGAGGGCGGCTGGAAGCTCGTAGACCTCTCTTGACTTCAGCCCAACAACTCTGTCTTCAACATGGTCGACAACACCGTATCCATGACTACCTCCAATCTGGTTTAGGGTCTTGATTATGTCGACGAGGTTCATCCTCCTGCCGTCCAGAGATACTGGAACGCCGTCCTCGAACCCTATCACTATCTCTTCAGGCTTGTCAGGCGTCATGCTGAGCGGCTTCACCAGCTTGAAAGCCTCTTCCGGAGGCTCGGCCCACGGGTCCTCAAGCTCAGCAGCCTCTATAGACCTGCCCCAGAGGTTCTCGTCGATGCTGAACCTGCTCTTCTGGGGGTTGACAGGAAGGTTGTGCTCTAGGGCGAACTCTATCTCCTCATCCCTGCTCATGTTCCACTCCCTGACAGGCGCAAGAATCTTGAGCTCGGGAGCTACGGCTGAGAAAGTAGCGTCGAACCTCAGCTGGTCGTTCCCCTTGCCTGTGCAGCCGTGGGCAACGGCGTCGCACCCCTCCTTCAAAGCGATGCGGGCGACCTCCTCAGCTATCAACGGCCTGCTGAGAGCGGCGGACAACGGGTAGCTCCTTTCGTAGAGGGCGTTGGCCTTAATGGCTCGTTTCACAAACTCGTCGGCAAACCTTGCTTTAGCGTCCACGTTGTAGTGCTTGACCGCTCCGCTTCTGTACGCCTTGTCAGCTATCTCGTCAAAGTCCTCATCCTGCCCCACGTCAACCGTGACCGTGATTACTTCAGCTCGGTAATTCTTGCTTATCCACTTTATCATGACGGTTGTGTCCAGACCGCCGCTGTAGGCTAGAGCTACCTTCATGAATAAGGTATTGATAAGGGCTTGTTCTTAAGCATAATCCTGCTCGGTTGCTTCCTGCTCCTTCTGGGAGAGCTCCTCCAGCTTTTTCTTGATGAAATCTTTCCTGATGATGCCTGACTCTATCAGGTTGACTAGGGAGTTGGGAGACGCTTCACCCGTAAGCCTTCCGAAGCTTCCCTTTAACTGCCTCCACTTGAGGTCGGTGTTCCCGCTCTTGGACTTGTAGATTACGCCCAGGACGTCGACGGCTTTGACGAACCTCACGTCCCTCATCTCCTTCAAAGGGATTTTAGACACGGCTTCGACGTAAATCGTTCCCAGAGACGATTCTCTCTCGGGGAAAATAGTTGTGTCGTGGAGGTATGTGGCGGGAATGTAGGATGCGCAGGTGTTGAGTATTATGAACTGTCTGAACTTCTCGAGATGAACCTTCTCGTCTATGGACACCATATACTACCACTCCACCCCCTTCGAACGCCATTCTATCTTTGTCTCCTTCTTCCTGGGCATCATCCTGTCTAGCACGAGCTTGAGCCCTTCATCGTCTATGGGCAGCTTCACGTTCCCCGTCTGCGAGACCTGAATCAGGTAAGCCTCAACCCTCTCCGCTATCTCTGGCCTGATCAGCTTGAGGTTGTTGAGCCTCTGTCTAGCCTCTGGTGTTAGAATCGCCCTCAGCAGAGCAGCCCTCTCCATCTCCTTCTGCCTCCTAGCCTGCTCCTCAGCGGCCCTTGCTTGGAGCTCGGCCATCCTCTGCTGCCTCAACCTCTCCAGCTCCTCGTCCTCGCCCGACATCCGCCTGAAAATGGATAAACAACCAGATGTATTTAACCTGATAGCTTTAAAAAGACTCGAGCTCCATCAGGCTCAGCATGTAGTGTTTCGAAAGCTCTTCGGCTGAAGGGGTTTTGAGCTTCAGGCCGAGCAGCTTGACCATGGCTTCGACGGCTCTCTGGGCGGCGAAGAAGTCGGGAGCCATCTCGGCGGTCTCGACGAGCATCGAGAAGTTTTTCAGCCCGGCCTCGGCCGCCAGGACCGTGAGGAGGCCTGCGGCTCCGACTATCTGGCCGGTGTACTTGACGCCGTTGATTACTTTGAGCCATTTTTCGAGGAATTCTTGGTCGGTTGAGGAGCAGTAGAGGTCTCTTCTCTCCGAGACTCTGTCTTTGCCGTAGCCGCCGATGGTGAGTATTGTTCCGCATCCCAGTTCCTTCGCTACTGAGACGACCTTCTGGCACATGTCGTACTGGCCGTAGCTGGTTGACGGCTGGGCGTTTCCGTACAGGAGGAGAAGTGGAGGGTCGTGGTCGACGTGGTAGATGTCTGCGAAGCTGAAGACGAGCTTGCCCTCCGAGACGTAGCCTATGGCTGGGAAGAATGGGGAGAAAAGCCTGCAGACTCTTTCTGCCTTCATGTTCCTGAGGACGTAGGCGACCGACACCTTGGCGACTAGGCCTATGCCGGGAAGGCCTTCGACGAGCACGCCGTCTTTAAGCCTCAGCTTTTTCGCCCCGTCCTCGTACCTTATCTCGGTTTCGAGCATGGGGCTATTTGTGACGGGGCGTTAATAGGGTTTTTCCACAGTCCTTAAAAAAGGGCCTTCGAGCCGAACAGCCGTGGACGTGTTCTTCGAGGTCAGGCACAAAGACCTTCTTGGGCGGGTGGGCAGGTTTACGGTTGGGGGCAAGACCGTCGAGACGCCTGCCTTCGTGCCGGTGATAAACCCGGTCAGCCAGGTGATTCCAGCCAAAGAGATGAAGGAGCTTTTCGGATGCGGCATAGTCATCACCAACGCTTACGTCCTGTACAGGAGGCTTAGGCAGGAGGCTTTGGAGCAGGGCGTCCACCGTTTGATAGGCTTTGACGGCGTCGTGATGACGGACTCGGGTGGCTATCAGGTTCTTCAGTACGGTGATGTCGACGCGTCTCCGGTCGACATAGCTCTGTTTGAGGAGGGGATTGGGTCGGACATAGCGGTGCCTCTGGACAGGCCCACGGGTCTCGTCAGGAGGGGGAGGGCGGAGAAGACCGTGGAGGAGACGCTGGCCAACGTCAGAGCCACGATGCAGGTTTTGGGCCCTAACCCTCGCTGTGCATGGGTTGCGCCTGTTCAGGGAGGGGTCTACGCTGATTTGATCGAGCGGTGCATCGACGAGTACAGGTCGATGGGGTTCAGCATCTACTGCCTCGGCAGCCCCACTCCCCTGATGACTTCTTACAACTACAAGCCTCTGGCCAGGATGATTACGACGACCCGTCTCAGGCTAGGCGTGGGCCCGGTCCTCCATCTCTTCGGAGCAGGCCATCCCATGCTTTTCTCGCTAATCGTTGCCCTCGGATGCGACTTGTTCGACTCGGCTTCCTACGCTCTGTTCGCCCTCGAGGATAGATACCTCGTGGCTGACGGGACTTTCAGGCTTGAACAGCTTTCGGCTCTGCCGTGCAGCTGCAGGGTTTGTTCGTCGACGACGGCGAAGGAGTTGAGGGAGATGCCCTCGCAGGAAAGGTTTAGGATGCTTGCGCTCCACAACCTCAGCGTGTGCTTCGAGGAGCTTAGCTTGGTCAGGCAGGCTGTCTGGGAGGGGAGGTTGTTTGAGCTGCTGGAGAAGAGGGCCCGAAGCCATCCCGCTCTGTACGAGGCCTTCAGGCATGTGTGCGAGGACGAGAGGCTGGCTGAAGCTCTGACGAGGCAGACCCCTGTCTCCAAGAGGAGAGGGATGTTTGTTTACGACAGGCTGAGCATGCGGAGGCCCGAGGTCAGGAGAGCTCTTGCGGCTCTCGAAAACTTCAAGCTCGAAGCAGACGGATGCGACGTCGCTGTCCTGCTCAACTACCGTGCGACCGCTGTGAAGAACCATTCTAGGCTGCTGGAGAGGGTGGCTGAGCTTGTTCAGTCCGAGGATTTCGAGCTCCTCACCTACGGAACGCCTTACGGTCTTGTTCCGTTCTCGCTCGTCAACGTCTTCCCGCATTCCCAGACAACGTTTCCGCCCAGCTTGATGCGTGATCTCGAGAGAGATATGGTCGGCGAAATCATCCACAGGCTGAAGCAGGCGAGGTATAAGAAAATTGTCATCCTCGACTGGGGGAGGGATGTCTACCCGGGTTTCGTGAATGGGTTGGCGGCCGCGCTGAGGCAGGAGCTTGAGGCGGAGGTCGTGGTTTTGAGGCGCCGATAACGCCTAAATACCCGGCGTCTAGACATGGGGACGTCGGGGCCGGTGGTCTAGCCTGGTATGACGCCACCCTGACGCGGTGGAGGTCGGCGGTTCAAGTCCGCCCCGGCCCACGAGCGTCGTCCGGAAAACAGGTTTTATAGGGGTTGGTGGTTGGGTGGGTTGTATGGACGGCGGGCGTAAGGCTGTAAGCGTCGTTGTCGCGTCTCTAGTTGTTACCGTGGTTTTCCTAGGGCTGGTTTCCGCCTACATGGCGATGATGTTGTCGCTGCAGAACTCAGCCTCCGAAGCCATCAAGCGTGAAGCGGAGAGGGCCATGGAGTCTTTCTTCATGATCTACTGGCTGAACGAGACTCATGTGAGGCTGTTCAACAACCATTCAAGCGTTCCGGTGGTTCTCGACCACTGGGTTACCTACGACCCTGCCGTGGGCTTCAAGGTTTTCGACCTTACGCCTGACTACATGGTTCCTCCGGGAACTTTCAAGGACTTGAAGAACTTTGAGGCGAGGACGGGTCTCTACCAGTTTAACAGAGTTGTGTCTTCCCGGGGCTCGGTTTTTGAGGTGACGGATGCTCCGACGGAGCTTCACACGCTGTTCTACTTCACTCCTGCAGAGAGGATCGTTAGGCCGGGGTTCAGCGGCAGGCTCACCACTTTCGTGCTAACCACGGGCCCTGACTTCGGCGGCGGCGTTGTCTCGGTGTCCTGCGTAAACATTTTTGACGGAACCTCTTACCTGCCCTGCCCGGTCTGGAATGTTACTTTCGTGCCTTCCTCGAGCGTGAACGTCCCGACTGGGGCGACTGTGGCGGTCGGGGTCAACATCAACGTTCCCACCACCGGAACAGGATCAGCCATCGGGTTCTACTACCTTAAGATAAGGCTGTCTTCCCAGAGCTTCACCCGAGACTACTCGGTCCGTGTCATAATTTCTGATTTCAACGTCCTCGGCCTACCGGCTACATTGACTCTGAACAGGGCCGCATGCATCAGACACGTCACAATAACCGTGACGACCTTGAACGTATACACGGGGCATATAGCGGTCGCGCCCGCTGCTCTTCCACCTGTTCTAAACTTCTGGGCCGACCCTAACCCGATACATCCACCCGCACGATCAGTAGCCCGGCTGCATGTTGAACGTGTCTGGACTGCACCGGCCGCCTTCGCCACGAATACTTTGACGCTCATCTTCAGCGACGGGCTTGGCGTGGACAGGACCGCTACGTTGGTGGTTGTTCACAGGGGTGTGACGGCGTTGGCAACACCTTGCTGAGCGTGTGGATAACTTTTTAAAGGGTTCTTTCGAGTTGGTTGACGTGCGGAGGGCGGGTGTAAGCTACGTCGTCGGAGTTCTGCTGGTTTTAGCCATCACGTTGGCGACCGTGGTTGTTTTTTCCAGCATCGTCGGCTTCCAGGCTCAGACCGCGTTGGGGCTTCATGCGCTGGACGTCCGTAGGACGGGGGAGAGCGTCGTCGTCTTCCTAGCCCACCGGAACACCGGCGACCTTGTAGTCTACAACAACGGCGTAATCCCGGTCTGCATCGCAGGCATATCCGTGGTCGAGCTGGCTACTAACGTGAATTTCTCGCCGTGCATTAACGTCATCCCGAACGACTACGCCAGCATAGATCTCTACGCAACGCCCTGGCCAGCCGGCCAGTACACGATTATTCTACGCACCGGCAGCAACAAGCTGATGACGTTCAGGGTCTTCGTTAGATGATGCGTGGTGTAAAACCTGAGTATTGCCGGACGTGCGGCTCGGTGTAAAGGTTTTAAGGATTTTCGGTTGTACGGTTTTCTGATGCCTCGTTATTCGTCTTCCTCGACTCCGTTGGTGGCTGAGGTTTTGTTGATTGCTGTGACTGTCTTCGCCGCGGTTGTCGTGGCCGGTGTTTTCTTGAACGTGAGCGACGTCGCTGCTCGGAGAACCGTAGCGATGGTCGACCATGTGAGGCTGGTGGCTTATCCGTCGGGCGGAGGGACATGGGCCATAGTGGTTAAGAACTTGGGAACCGTGTCCATAACGGCGATAAAGGTTGACTGGCCTGATGGAGGCGCGTGCGCCACAACCATAAGCTTCAGTCCTGTGCCGTTGAGCCCGGGAGGGACGGCGGCGGGTTCTGGAGCCGCGGCTAATGGATGCGCTCCCGGAATCATGTATGGAGTTGTGTTGACGGTCTTTTTCGAAGACGGTTTTGAGCAGGTCTTGGTTGTCAAGACGGCAGCCTCGACGGCCTAAAGGGGTCGGTGAACCATTTCCAGGGTCGTACGTCTATATTGCACTCCGGCTGCAGGCGGCTAATGTATATAAATAGGAATACTGGCCCGCTTCTATGGTTAGGCATAGAAAATCAGGCTTGAGCCCGTTGGTCGCCGTCATCCTGCTGATAGCTATAACCGTGGCAGCTGCGGTCGTCGTTGCGGGCGTTTTCTTCAACCTCAGCAGCATAGCCGGCAGAAGGCCTACAGCCATAATCGACCAAGTCAAGCTCGTCGCAACACCTGGGGGAGCTGGTACGTGGGCGGTGGTAATCAAAAACACAGGAGATGTGCGAATCACAGGTTTTAGTACACCCCCCACCTTCCCCGATGGATGCAGTCCAGCAGCAGCCTCTTGGACTTGGAACCCCACTACCAACATTAATCCGGGCGCGACCGCATACGGAACCGGCTCCGCAACAACAGGTTGTAATCTTGGTACGACCTACCGCATAATCATAACCGTGACATTCCAAGATGGGTCAACACAGGTGTTGTCAACTGCTGCAACGGCTTCAGTAGCGTAAACCAAAACCACTTCAACCCTTTTTATTTTCCATGTCAACGCGTCCGGGGTTTTGATCCACCATAAGAGAATGAGTTGTTTGCGGCTAAGTTAGGTTATAAAACCACCTCACCAATACGGGTAAATGGGCTGGAGAAACGCCGTGAAGGGACTATGCTACATAATCGGCCTGTTGCTAGTCTTAGGATTGGCTCTGGCGGCGGCTGCTGCTTTGTTATAGTAGGCTATCTGACGCAGACCGTTTTCGAGTGGTCGGCGGTGGATGTCAGGAAGACGGGTGAGATCCGCATACTTGTGGAGTTTAACCGTGTGTCAAGCATGCTGGTCTTCTATTACAACGGACTAGTCTCCACATGCTTGACAGAACTATCGCTGGCGGGGGGCCCACATTCTACACAAACCTAAGCTGCACGCCGATTCAGCCGGGACATTATGCAAGAATCGCGGGCAGCCTTGTAAACCCGAAGCAGAGATTCACCATCGTAGGCCGCGCCATCAACAACAAAATCCTAACCCTCGCAATACCGTAGCCAGACGATAGCGCCTGTCCTAGGAGGGAGTTGGAATGAAAGCCGTGACTACCGAGTAAGCTATTATGCATGCGATTACCCCAGCCCCTGCCCTCCACGTGGCGGATATCGTCTGGTCTTCGACTTTGCCGACGGCGATTCCTAGCACGTAGCTCACCATCATCGCTAGCGGCAGGACCGGCTGCAGCGTCGGTATCACGATGAACTTCAGAATCTCCGCGCTGAGTTCAGGCGGCAGGGTCGTGAAAGGCAGAACCACTATGGCTGAGACCGCGATGATTGTAGCGCCGCTTCCCACCGCAAGCCCTGTGTAGAGCTTCATCCTCGCACGAGCACCCGTGAAGCTGAGATGAACCGCAAGAGCCAGCCTCGCCAGAAGGCTGAGAGCCTCAGCTCCAAGCCCGCCGAGCCTAGCAACCCTCACCGTCTCCATCGCCACAGCCATAAACCTGTTCAACGGGCTGAAGCTCAGCCCACGGGCGACAGACAACGCATACTTGCTGAACCTCGGGTCGGCCACGGCCTCCAAGCTCCTGCCGATGGGGTAGCCGGCCCTTAGACGGGCGGCCACGCTGTCAAGCAGCAGGAAAGCCCCCTCACCCTCCGCAACAGCCCTACGCACGTATCTAAAATGTACGAACAACCCCCAAACGAGGGAGACCATCCCAACCACCAGCCCCAACAAAACCGTCGAAATGTTCAGGAATCCGGCGGTCAGAACAGCCCCAAGCCCGACAGCCAACACCGTCGAATTCACCACGACAGGCTTGGGCAGGTCCACTAGATGGAGAGGCTCGGCCGCAGAAGACACGACGTAGAAGACAGCTGCAGCAGCCACGGCGATGACCGCTGTGTACACAAGCGGAAAGCCTCCCAGAAGGCTTCCCACGATGTAGATGAGCGGGATCAGGAGAATCACAGCTACCACCGCCTCCCCCAGTGTTTCGACGCTGTCGATGTATCTCCTCCACCTGTCCGACTCCCGTGAAATAGCCTGCTCGATAAGCTTCTCAAGCTTCTCAACAACCCCGAACCCGCTCTCCAAATCCTGGCCGAGCGAGCCTACCAACAACGTGAACTCACGGCTTGGATGAACGTATCTCCGCATGCTTTCAGACAAAGTCCTCGACTCCGAGTCCCTCACAAGGTATGAGGCGACGCTCGAGAGATGCTTCATGTACTCCTTCTTCGTAGCAGCCTCCCTGAAAGCCTGCAGAACAGTCTTACCGCTCTTCACGAGAACATACAGAAACGTCAGGAAAAGAGTCTGCTCCCTCTCAGCCGCGGCGCTCCGCTCCGACTCGACGAAACGCCTGTAAAAAACCACAACGACCAGCAGAAGCCCGGCTACGGAGAGATAGGGCCAGTAGGATAGCATGAACCCAACAAGGCCAGCGGCCATGCTTTCAGCCATACCGCACCACCTCAACCTCGATCCCGAAGGTTTCAGCCGTCTTGAGGGCCGCTTCAGCGACCTCGACAGAAGCCATTATCCACCTCACCTTCCCCAAAGCATTCGGTATCTGTGTCTTCTCGACGTCAAGCCTCTTAACCGCAAACCTCAGCAGGGTCTCGGCGTCGACAAAGTACCGAACGTCGTAGACTCTGGTTTCTTCCAAGCTGATGGCCAGCAGGTCCACCTGATGGGTTGTGCCGCTGATTCCACGCAGCTCCACCTTCTCCGAAACACGGTAGCCCGCCTCCAGCAGCCTCTTCACCAACACTCTTAGAGGGTTCCTCGCCTCTAAGAACAGAAGCCCGCCGTCCGTAATCATGTACTTACGATAATCCTCGAAGACAAGGTCGACGACGCTCCGCACGTCGCCGCACGAGAGACATTCAGCCCTCAACTCAGGCTTGTCGAAGACAGCGCCGCAGCTGTTGCAGGCGAACCTAACCCTGCTGCTCGTCAGCTCCCTTAAATCCAGAAGGTCGCCGCATTTAGGACAATTCCGGGTCTCCGACAGAATATGCTCGGACAGGTTGGCGCCGCATGAATGCAGGAAAACAACCACCTTCTCAACATCCTCCCCACCGCATTCGGGGCATGTCAAATGCGGCTGGAAGATCGTCTTACCACACTTAACACACTTGGCGAGCTTCCTCTCAAAACCGCTTTTAACCAACCCCCGCTTCTCGAGCTTGTCCAAGATCTCGAAAAGCTTCTCAAGCCTCATCACCGCCGGCGGGTCGTGGAGAACAACAACCTCGCCCGTCCTGATGTCGATGTCCACTATCCTCACAAAGTTCTTTGGATTATCCGATATAGACTGCAGCCACGAGAGAACAAGATACTCCTCTCCCGTGAAGTCAGCTAACGACAAGCTTCAAACCTTTTCGCATCTCTTCAACCTTCACAGATATCTCCGAGGCCGGTATCGATTCACCCGACATCACAAGCTCTTCGAGGATCTTCAGGTTGGCTTCGTACTGCCGTCTAAGGGACGGGCTGCGGACGAGATGGAACGAGTTGACCACGAGCTGTCTGCTGGTCTCGGGGAAGAAACGACCCGACTCCTCGTCATACCAGCTTATGAGATGTTCTTTGCCGGGCTTCTCAACCTCCCAAACCCCAACAACTCTACGTCCTTTAGGCGTCCCCTTTATCAGAGCGACGACGTTGAGGAAGACGAGTTCATCCCTCATCACGCCCATAGAAGCCCCTGTAAACCTCTGGTAAACGTCTTCGATGCTTTCGGCGTGGAGAGTAGTGGCCATGCCGTGTCCCGTCGCCGCAGCTGAGAACATAACTCTGGCTTCCTGCCCCCTCACCTCGCCGACGACGGTGTAGTCGGGTCTGTGCCGTAGGCTGAGCCTCAGTATCTCCGCCAAGCTGTAGGCTGTTTCGCCCAGCGTGCGCCTCGTGACGAACCGGTGCCAGTTCTTATGCCATGTAAGGTTGATCTCGGGATGGTAGTCTTCGAGGGTTAAGATTTTTGCGTTCGACGGCAGGAGCTGGAGGAGCGCCGCCAAGAGCGTTGTCTTCCCGCTGCCGGTGGGCCCCGCTATGACCACAAACTTCTTGTTCTCCAGAAAAGTCCACAGATAGGCCGCTGTTATGGTGTTGAGAGTTCCTTTCCTAATCAGGTCGATGATGGTGTAGGGATTGCGGGGAAACTTCCTGATGGTGATGGTGCTCGTCCCGGGCGTGAGCTCGCCGGCGTAAGTCAAGGCGATCCTGTCGCCGTCGCTCGTCATTATCTCAGCCGCAGGCCTGGCTATGTTCAGCTCCGCTCCGTTCCTCTCAGCGAGCAGAAGAGCCTGCTTGTCCAGCTCCTTGTCGGAGAGCTCGACGTTCGTCTCTATCCAACCTAGGTCAGGATGTCTTCTGTGGATGACGTACACAGGCCCAGGCTTCGTCGCTGTGATATCCTCAAGACCTTCATCCCGTAGCAGAGGCTCGAGCTTCCACCCGCCCTTCAGGTTCTTGAACACATAGTATTTTACGCTTTCCAGCCTGTCTTCGGGGATCCTGAACCTTTCAAGAATCTTGAACGGGTCCTCTCCCTTGACGACATAAGCCTGTTCAACCTTCTGAATAATATTTTTCTCCTCCTCGGTTAAAGAGGGCTCTTCGACGATGTATTTATGCCGCCCGTTGAATGACAAGATTTTGACGTTTATCAGGTTGTCAACCATGTACTCCTCCAGCACAACCGGCTGCGGCTTCTCCTCCTCAACCTGCTCGAGCACAACCTCCTCCGCCGTCCTCCTCCTGCGAAGGACGAGAAAAACAGCTGAAACCACCGCCCCGACGGCGGCGGCTGTCAACAACATGTTTAACAAGCTGGCCGTGACGAACCTTACGATCGACCCAACTACACCTGTTAGTATGTCGAGCCAGTCCATCCCCAAAAACGCCTGAAATCGGCATTTATATTTGTGTTTGTCGAGCCGGAGAGCTAGAAGTATCTCGGTATAACTGGGACTAAGGCTTTAGCAGCACCTTGACCTCTGTGGGAGCATACTATGCCTTCATAACGTCCGTCCAGAGCCAGCAAGCCCGGCAAAACCTTTAAGAGCAGTTATCGTCTGGGTGTTGGACCATCCTGATTAGTTCTCTCACGTTCTATAAACAAGATTTCCATTAAACAGTGTTTATGGAACGCCGTTGGTCGAGCCGAAACAGTTTTACCCTGCCTCACCGCCTCTACGGCGGATTATGTTCAGCAAGATATTGGCCGCGGTGGATGGGTCCGACAACAGCCGGAGAGCCGTCGACGTTGCGGTGGAGCTTTGCAGGAAGCTGGGGTCTGAGCTTGTCGTCGTCCACGTCGTCCAGCAGCCACCCTACCTGTTCGCAGCCGCGGGGATATCGCCCGCCGCATTACAGCAGTATTATCAAGACGCAAAGGAGGAGGGGTGGCGTTATGTCAACGAGGCGTTGAGAAAGGCGTCCGAAGCAGGCGTCCAAGCCCGTGGAGAGGTGGTCGAGAGAGCGCCATCCGTTGTCGAGGCCTTGACAAACTATGCGTTGAACGAGAAGGCCGACCTGATAGTCACCGGGACTCGGGGGCTGGGAAGCTTCAAGAAACTTTTGCTCGGCAGCGTGGCCAGCGGCGTGGTCTCCCACGCCCACTGCCCGGTCCTCGTAGTCAAGTAGAGGGCTTCGCAAGCTTCAGCTGTTCAAGCCTGCTCAACACATCTGTGATCGCCTCGTCGACCTTGTCGCCGCCGATGCCGTGCTCGGCCAGCTTCTTCTTGACCAGCGACTCCACGACCCTGTAGCTCCTGTACCGCTCGTTCAAGCTACGCCATTTGACGCCCGCGAGAGGCTTGGCTATCTCCTCATAGTATGGGAGAATTTTCGCAGCCATCAACACGGCTATAATCGGGTAGCCTACGTAGTTCCTGAAGACGGTTCCGTTGTCGTCGCTCTCTGCGACGTGGTTTTCGACGTCGACATACACCCGGTAGGTTCTCCGGCCCTCCGAGGCATCCACCTCCGCCTGCTTGTCCGACAGAAGCCTAACCCTTCCGCCTGCGACCGCACCCAACGCCTCCAGAACCTTCACTTTGGGAGGGGATTGGAGAGGAACTGTGCCCACGTACATGTATAGGCAGACGCCTGCTATATTCTTAACCTGAGGCGCCACATCAAAACCGAAGCAGCTAAAGCCGACAGAAGAACGAGGACGGAAGCAGCTCCGGGTGTTATTCCTGTATAGTACGATAGAACCACGCCGGTAAGCGTTGAAACTATCCCCATGGAGACGGAGAGGATGACGGACTTCTTGAACGAGCTCGCGACCAGCGAAGCGGCTGCGGCGGGGATCGCCAGCAAGGCTGTTACGAGGAGAACTCCCGCAACCTTGATGCCCGAAACTATTGCGAGGCCTGCTGCGACCGCGAGGAAAACTTGGTAAAACTTCACGTTGACGCCGCGGATCCTGGCCAACTCTTCGCTCATGGTGTAAATGACGGTCTTCCCGAAGTTGATTGCGACGAAAGGCCCGACGACGGCAGCCACAACCCCGGCCGCCAAAACATCCTCGTCCGAGAGCAGCAAAACACTTCCGAAGAGGATTGAGTTGAGGTTGACCCGTGCCCCGAACGATATCGCTATGGATGCCGTGGCCGCTCCCATCGCCAGGAAGACGGCGAGGGCTTGGTCTCCAGATATGTTGAACCTGTTCATCATCGTCAGGATTACGTAGACTGCCAGAGCCGGCGCAAGGTAGGGAACAAGGCTGTTGGACAAGCCTAGAAGCGTTGTGATGGCTAAGGCTGCGAAGGCTACGTGGGAGGAGGCGTCGCCTAGAAGGGAGAGCTTCTTGGGGACGAGATAACTGCCCATCAGGGGCAGCAGGAACCCCGCTATGACCGACGCGGCGAGGGCACGCTGTATGAATGGCTGCTGCAGCGCTTCGATCATTTTTCACTCCATCTATGTCCATGCCGGAGACTATACACGTGGAAGCCGTAGACGTTGCACAGCTGTTCCGAGGCGAGAAGGTCGGATATGTCGCCGTCGTAGAGAGCAGACTTGTTTATGCAGATGACTCGAGACGCCAGTGTTGAGACAGCGGCTATGTCGTGTGTCGCTATGACCATCGTCAACCCCCATTCTCGATAAAGCCTGTTCAAAACTTGGTAGAATGCGTTCAGCCCATGTTGGTCGACGTAGACAGTAGGCTCGTCCAGCAGCAGGAGTTCGGGGTTGTTGATTAAAGCAAGAGCTAGCATGACCTTCTGGAGGTTTCCACCCGAAAGGTCTGAAATCCTCTTTCCTAGAATTTTCTCCGGCTCCTCAACACCCGCCAAATCCAAGGCTTCAACGGGCTTCATGCATCTTCCTCTGACGGAGCCGGAGGACAGTAGCTCCTCAACGCTTGCGGGAATCTTCTCGAATAGCGAGACAACGTTCTGCGGGACGTACCCAATCCTCCACCAGTCCCTGAACCTCGAGACCTCCTTTCCGAAAAGCCTTACAACACCCTTGTCCGGCTTCAGCAAGCCCATCACGGTCCTAAGCATCGTGGTCTTGCCTCCGCCGTTCGGGCCTAGGACGAAAACTCTCTCTCCTTCGAAAATTTTAAGACTCACGTCGGAAAGAACGGGGTATCCCCTACTATAGGAGATCGTGACGTTTTCAAACTCGACGACCGCTTCACCGCTCGAACGCATCTAACAAGGCCTCTAGGTTGGACCTCATAATGTTTACGTAGCCTTTGCCCTTCCTATAATCGTCATGATTCAACCCCTCGCCGGTGTAAAGCATTCTGACCTCGACTCCGGTGTCCCTCGAGATGGTCGCTAGAATGGGGTTCACGAAGTCGTCTTCCGCAAATATCACTTTTATGTTTTCGGTTTCTATGACTTCGTAGATTTCCTTTATGTGTGCGGCCGACGGCTCCTCCTCGTGTCCTCCGAGGACTGCGACAACCTTCAAACCGTATGCGTCTGCAAGATACCTGAAGGCATCGTGCTGCGTGATGATGGTCTTGCCACGGTGCGCCGAGAGCTTGGACGAGAATTCACGGTCGAGCTGGTTCAGCTCGTCGAGCAGAGCGGCTGAGCTCCGCTGTATCACGGGTCGGAGGTCGGGAAACTTTTCCGAAAGCATCGCCGCCATGTTTTCAACTACTCTGGCTGTGTTTCTAGGGTTAAGCCAGACGTGGACGTCAAAAGCATGGTGGTCCAGAGCTATCAACTCAAGCCCTGTTCCAGCCCTGTAAGACTCGACTCTAGCGTTCCTAGCTATTTTATCACCCCATCCGTCGAGGTCCTCTAGAAGCCAGACCAAAACCCTAGCCCTTCCAGCCTTCTCGAAGACGTCGGGCGTCGGCTCCCAGTCGTGAAGCTCAACACCCGGTGGCAGGATTTGATAAACATCCACCTGGCCCTCCGTCAGCCTGCTCGCCAGCTCCCCCAAAAGCCCAATAGTTACAGCTACGCTGGGCTGTTGTTTGTTTTGCGTGGTCGGAGTTAGGAGTAGGCCTGCAAACGCCGCGGCCGATATAAGGACTACGACCACCGACAGGAGAACTAATCTGCGCATTTTTGATGCTTCACCTCATTTCCGTGGATGCAGACAGACGGATAGTTGAGCCTCATGCACATCTTCTTCACGACTAGGTCGCCTATGGCGTAGTCGATCCGTGAGGCCTGCTGGCATGCGTCTGAAGGCGAGAGGCCGAGATGTATGCTGAAGTAGGTTTCGATTATTCGGTGGTTGTGGATTATTCTAGCGGCTACCATGTGTCCACGGCTGGTGAGCCTAAACTTCCCCCAGCCCGTCCTCTCGACCAGCTTCTTCCTCACAAGCCTGTCGATGACGTCGAAGGCTGAGGCAGGCCTGACCATGAATTTTTTGGCTAGGTATCCTGTTGAGACCGGTGTTTTGGCTTCATGCGTTCTATACAGCTCCTGCAGGTATGTTGTTTCGACCGAGTTGAGCTCCATTTTAGGCATGACCGAAATAAGGATGTGCCTAAATTTAAAGCTAATTAATAAACTAGTCCTGCAAAGAAAACACGTGTTCAGAACGACCAAGTCGGAGACAGTGTACCGCGGGATTTTGTTCGACGTCCTGCGTGAAGAGGTGGAGGGAAGGAGGAGAAGTTTTGTCAGAGAACTGGTTGTTCATCCCGGAGCGGTGGCGATAGTCCCGGTGCTCGACGACGGCCGTATCGTGTTGATTCGTCAATACAGGCATGCGGCTCGAGAGTGGCTTGTCGAGGTTCCTGCAGGAACGATCGAGGACGAATCTCCCGAGGAATGTGCCCGTCGGGAGCTAGAGGAGGAGGTTGGATACAGAGCCGACAAGCTTCAGAAGCTCGCCGAGTTCTACCTCGCACCCGGATACTCGACCGAGCTGCTTCACGTCTTTACTGCATGGAAGCTTACGAGAACTTCTGCCAGAACAGCTGAGGATGAGCAGATAAGTGTTTTCGAGACCGGTTTGGGAGAGGTTGTCGAGATGGTTTTGTCGGGGAAGATACGTGATGCGAAGACCATAGCGTCCTTACTCTTGTTCAAACAGGTTTACGGAACAGGTTGAAGTGCTGCCAGCCTCTTCTCTCAACCAGACGTCTCCCCCCCGCGTCGACGTAGTAAACACCCGGCTCCGAAACCACCCGTCCAAAAGGCTTGAAATCTCTGCCGAGTTTCTTCAAGCAGTACTCGACAACCTTCTCCCAGCCACTCTTGACCGTGAAGACAAGCTCATACTCCTCGCCTCCGTAGAAGACAGCGTCGTAGACGCTTAGACCGTGCTCCACACAATAAGCCTCGGCCTCGCCGTCAACAGGCAGGCTATCAACGACAATACCCACCCCGCTCGCCTCAGCCAATAGATAGAGAGACTCCGCTAGGCCGTCGCTGGAGTCGATGCATGCTGACACGCCGCCTGACTCTGCTAGGGCCACCCCTTCAACTACTCTGGCCTCGGGCTCGTGGATGGCTTTCAGCAGGCTGGGGCTGGCTTCGAGTCGGTGCATGGATGCGTGAAGCCCTGCATACGTCTTGCCGAAAAAGCCTGTCGCGGCGACGAGGTCGCCCGGCCTCGCTCCACGCCTGCTCATCAGGGATTTGGCTGAAGCCATGACCGCCACAGAGACACTCGGCGACCTCTGCTCGTTCAAGTCTCCGCCGACAACCATGGCTCCATAGCCTTCAGCCGCTTGGCTGATTCCTTCGACGAGCTGTTTGAAGTCCTCGAAATCCATCTCAGGGCTTAGACCCAGCGAAACAAGGAGAAACTTGGGCCTTGCTCCCTTCGACGCGGCGTCGCTTACGGCTGCGACCACGGCCTTCCGCCCGGCTTGAAACCACGTCATTCCGGGAGGCACGTCTGTCTCCCACACAAGCATGTCGACGCAAGCAACCATCAACCCGTTAAACCAGAAGGCAGCGGCGTCGTCTCCTTTGGGCAGCATCATATCCTGCCCCGCTAAAGCCCTGTCGAGGATGTAGTTGATGAGATAGCGTTCTCCGAGGTCGCCCAGCTTCATCGACGGTCTTCCCCTGTTATTCGTGATGCTAAGATTTTAAGGCAGGCGGCGATGAATCGGATTATTTCAGCCGTCGAAAGCTTAGACCTGCCTGAAACTCTTTCCGTGAATATGAAGGGGATTTCAACCACCTTGAAGCCGCGTCTGACGAGTCTGTATATAACGTCGACTTGGAATACGTAGCCTGATGGAAATTCTTCCTCTAGGAGGCTTTCCACCGCCTTCGAGCTGTAGGCTCTGAAGCCTGACGTCATGTCCTTAAGCCTGACGCCCGTGCAGAGTCGAGCCAGCAGGTTGGCTCCCCGGCTTACAACCATCCTGCCCCGTCCAGCCGACCAGCTTCCTCCGGCTACGTAGCGCGACGCCACCGCTACGTCGGCCTCCTCCTCAACGGCTTTGACCAGCATCGGTATCAGCTCCGGGGGATGCGAGCCGTCGGCGTCCATCGAGACTATAACTCTAGCTTTAGATTCAAGAGCTAGCCTGAACCCGTCCCTGTAGGCAGAACCCAGCCCCATCTTCCTCCCCCTGTTCAGCAGCCTCACCCTCCGATCCCGCTGAGCAATCTTTTCAACCACTCTAGAGGTTCCGTCGGGGCTGCCGTCGTCAACCACGATTATGCTCGAGCCAGCGACGGTCAACACCTTGTTTACGAGGTTCTCGATGTTCTCAGCTTCGTTGTAAGTCGGAATGACTACGCAGACGTCAGGCATCGGCGTTCAACAAGTATCTCTCACGTATTTTTAGATAAACCCACTTGACTCGGCGGGCCGCGGCCGCCGCGTCCTTGAGGCTTGTCTTCTCCGTCTTTTTCCAAAGCTTCCGTATGTCTACCAAGGTGTTAAACTGCTCGAGCGTAATCAGGTCGTTCATCATCAAGTCTGTAAGCATATCGTAGTAGTTATCCCCCCGCCCAACCAGTCCAGCCGAGCCGTGAACCAGCTTCACAAGGGCCTCAGCTGTTCTGTAAGCCTGTTCAACGACCTCCGCCGGCTGGCTCATCTTCTCAATCATCTCCTCCAGCTTCTGGACCATCTCGTCGACAAGCTTCAGGTCGTTCTCCGAGACCTTAGGCTGCGGCGACTTTTCGTTGTACAGAGCCATGATCGTCTTGTAGGCCGAGTTTAACTGGATCAACCGTTCCTCGAACAACCTCTTTACTTGGGGTGAGCTGTTGGATGGAAGCCTGTCGGGATGATACCTTTTAACCATTTCGCGGTAGGATTTTTTGACGAGGTTGATGGGGGCGCCCGGGTCTACACCGAGCACGGCATAGGGCCATTCAACCCTCTGCGTGGTGGGAGGCTTCTTGATGCTGGCGAGTGAAAAAAGCGCCACCAAAGCCGTGAGAACGGTGAAGACGACTGCGCCGACCTCGAGCGGGGTCATGCCATCGGTTGACAAGCCTGGAAAGAAGATATATTATGTTATTTGTTTCTACTTGCCTCAAACATTCTTCGCAGCTCGTTTGGAAACGGCGAGGACCGGCCCGAGCCCGTGTCTACGCAGACGTAAGTTATCCATCCTCTGGAAAGCTCTCCGCCTGTGTCCACGCTCGTGAGGGTGAAATCAGCCCTAACCACCTTATCCCTCAGCTCGGTGATGGAGACCCTGACCTCCAGAAGGTCGTCGTACTTTGAAGGCTTGAGGATGCGGCATCCGTACTCGCCGATGACCAGAGTTTCGTCGAGGACTTGGTTCTGGAAGACGATCTTGCCGGAAGCATCGAAGACCACTCCGTTTTTCCGGAGGAACTCGATGAAAGCCATGTCGAACCATCTGACGTAGGTGGGGAAGTAGATTCGGGTGGTCGAGTCTGTGTCCTGGAATCCCACCCTGAACCTTTCAACGTGGACTGTCATCTCAAAGGCGTGAATTTGTAGAGAGTTATGTCGTTGGTGGCGGGCTCGAAAACTACCTTGACCCTCATACCCGTCCTAACTTCTTCAGGGCTTACACCCTCAACCCTGCCGTAGACCCTCACGCCTTCATCCAAGTCAACCTCGGCGACTGTGAAAGGTATGTCTCTCTGGAAGTCGGGCGAGTTAGCCACAACCCTCCTGATTACTGTGAACGAGTAAATCGTTCCTTCACCCTTCGACGGCGTCCAGTCGAACTCCAACGAGCCGCATTCCACGCATGAGGGCCTCGGGTACCACCTGTATGCGCCGCAGACCCTGCATCTCTGAAGGCTTAGCACGCCTTTCTTAGCAGCCTCCCAGAACGGGCGTGTATAGTCGTGGACTTGAGGTAGGGGTCGCTTGTACTCGCTCATCTCTCACCCAGCCTCCATGATTACAGCGTAGGTGTTGACGAACGTGCCTCCGTGAGCGAGGGCGCCGAGAGCCGTGACCATTCCATACCTAGCGTCTTTCACCTGCCTCTCCCCAGCCTCACCCCTCAGCTGCCTGACAGCCTCGACTAGATGATGAAGACCGCCCGCCATCCCCGCCTGCCCATACGACAAAAGTCCTCCACCCGTGTTGACTGGAAGGCTTCCCGCATAGGTGATGTCGTTGTCTTCAAGGAAGCTGGAGGCCTTACCTTTTTCGCAGAACCCAGCGTCCTCAAGCTGCATGAGGACTACGGGTGTGTAGTCGTCGTAGACGTTGACGAAGCTCATCCTCGAGGGTTTGAGGCCGCTCATCCGGTAGGCTTGGTCGGAAGCTTTCTTCAGCCCTGTGGTTGTGATGTCTGGTAGACGGCTGTCTGCGTCGGAGTTGTGCCACTCCCCGACCCCTACAACCCGTACGGGTTTATCCGTCAGCTTGGTCGCCAAGTCGCTTCTCGAAAGCAGCAACGCGAACCCGCCGTTGACGAATGGACAGATGTCGAGCATTCGGAGCGGGTCTGATATCATGGGAGACGCTAGGTACTCGTCCAGCTTGAGAGGCGTCTTGAAGTAGGCGTTGGGGTTTTTCGACGCGTTGAGCCTCTGAGCCACCGAAACCCTTCCGTAGTGTTCGGGCTTGTAGCCGTAGACGTCCATCTGACGACGCATCATCATGGCTGCCATGCTGTTGGGCCCCATCATGCCGACGGGCATCAAGTAGTCCAGCTCATACCTCCAAGTCGCCGAGCCCTCTCCGGATATGTTCATCGGCGTGTCGGCTCCGAGTATCAGGAAGTGCTCGACATAGCCTGAATGTATAGCCAGCGCCCCCAGAACCAGCAGCGCAGCCCCATTAGCTCCCCCGTGGTCTGCACGGGTCAGAAGCTTCGGCTGAAGCCCTAGGTTTTGAACAACCTCGGCCGACCAGATCTCCGCCCGAGGATAGGCTGAACCAGCCACGCCTACTCCCTGCCCCCTCAAGTCTTTCAGCGTGAGACCGGACTGTTTCAAGACAAGGCTGAGGGCCCATGCGTAGTATTCCTCGAGAGTAAGCTTCTGCTCGCCCTTGTCTACCCGTGCACGGCTGACAGGCGTCTCTGCGTAAGCCGAGACAGACACCTTGAACATCACAGCCTCGACCTTCTCGCCGGGATTTATTGGTTGCGACCTTTTTTGCCCAGGATGCGGAAGATGTCCTCGGCCTTGATGTGGGATGAAGGGACGACGGCTTTGTATTCTGTCAAGGCATCCTCTACGGCGGCGACTATGGCCGGAATAGGGGCTCCGCAGCCTTCTCCAACACCCTTAGCCCCCAGCGGAGTGAAAGGCGACGGGATCGAAATTCTCTCAGTCTTGAAGTTAGGTGTCTCTGCTGCCGTAGGGGCTAGGTAATCCATGAATGAAGATGTTAGCAGGTTGCCCTCCTCGTCGTACTCGAACTTCTCGTAGAGCACGGCTCCCAATCCATGGTATGCAGCTCCGTGAACCTGCCCGTCAACTATCAAGGGGTTTATCACGGTTCCGCAGTCGTCGACGATGGCGTAGTCTAGAACCTTCACAGCACCGGTCTCCCTGTCTATTTCAACTACGACGGCGTGAGCTTGGTAGGAGTATGTGAGCGTCAGGTTGCCCATCTTCTTCTCGTTAGGAGGCTTAAAATCCGGGCTGAAAACCGCCGTGGCTGTGAGGCCCGGCTCCATTCCCTTTGGAAGCTCGAACGGGTTGGCGTATGCGGTCCTAGCTATTCTCTTGAACGACAGCCTCTTCTCCGGCGCTCCCCTAACGTAGGCCGAGTGGTCCTCGACCACGATGTCCTCCTTCCTTGCCTCGAGTATGTTTGCGGCTACAGAAGATATCATGTCCCTAAGCTTATGAGCTGCGTTGAACACTGCGACCATCCCCGTTCCAGCGAACCTGCTGGCGTAGGTTCCTGAATGAAGGGTGTATGGATGGGACTCCGAGTCGAACCCCGGGGCGACGACGACGTCCTCGGGGGATATTCTCAACACCTCTGCAACTATCTGGGATGCGATGGTTTCGTGCGACTGGCCTTGAGGGATGGTGCCGAGTTTGACCAACACCTTGCCGTCTGGAGTCAGCTGAACTGAGGCCGCCTCGCTGGTTCCGACGTTCGGCAGCTGTGGGTTGAGCATCCGCACCTGGCCGAAGTTGGCCGCTCCAGAATCGATCGTCACCCCTAATCCCACGCCTATCAACCGTCCCTTGCTCCTCAGCTCCCGCTGCCTGCTGCGCCAACCCCAGTAGTCGACGAGCGAAGCCGCTTTCTCCAGAGCTCCGAAATAATCACCACCGTCGTAGACGCAGCCGTTCAACGTCGTGTAAGGCTGTTCATCCCGCCGAACGTAGTTTATCCTCCTAACCTCCAGAGGGTCTTTACCGAGCTGCCTCGCAACTATGTCCAAGACTCTCTCGATCATGAACTGGTGGGGGGCTCTTGAGAACCCTCTGTTAGGGCCTGCGGGGCATTTGTTCGTGAAAACGGCGTACATTCTCTGACGGAGGTGCTTGAATCTGCAGCAGCCCGAAGCGACTTGAGCCCATACAGTTAACCCAGCCGGCTCATGCCTTGCGTAGGCGCCTATGTCGTCGACGGTGGTTGATTTAAGCCCCAGCAGCGTTCCGTCGTTCTTCACAGCCGCCTCAACCTCAAAATGTCTGTCGGCTCCGTGAGAACTAGCCATCATGTGCTCCGTCCTCGTCTCAACCCACTTAACGGGCCTCTTCAGGAGCTTCGACAAAGCAGCGACCAACACGATGTAAGTGTAGTTGATTATCTTCACGCCGAACCCTCCGCCTATGTCGGGAGTGACTATCCTAACACGGGTCAGGTCGGTGTCTAACGCACGTAGGATGGACGGCGACAGGAACATCGGCATCTGGTTGTTGCAGTAGATTACGTAGCCCTTGTTCTCGTCGTAGCTCGCCAAGACGGCGTTTGGCTCGAGAGGGGTTGAGCTGAACCTGTGGAAGACAAGCTTTGCGGTTATCACTCTGTCGGCGTTCTTCAAGGCCTCGTCGTAGTCTCCATAATCGTAGTCAACCGCCGCCGCGATGTTTGTGCCTGCCTCCTCATGGATGAGAGGCCCCTCCCCGTTCAAAACCATCAAAGGGTCGGTGACAGCCTTCAAAGGCTCATACTCTATCTCCACGAGGTCTGCTGCGTCCCTGGCGTGGTAAACGCTGTCCGCCACGACTGCGGCAACAGGCTCTCCCACATACCTAACCTTCTTAACAGCCATCGAGTAGTCCACCACCTTGGAGGCAGGCGGAACTGTTAGCTGTGGAAACGGCTTAGTGGCCGAGGCTATGTCTGCGCCTGTGAAGACGCCGTAAACCCCTTCGGCCTTCAAGGCCTTGGACACGTCCACAGACTTGATGTATGCGTGAGGATAGGGAGACCTCACCAGAACAGCGTAAGCTGTTCGGGGAAGCTGTATGTCGCCCACAAACCTGCCGAGACCCTTTACGTGGCGCTGCCCCTCCTTTGTCTTGAGTGGTTTACCGATTACTGCCGTGGTCATGTATTGTTGGTTGCTCGATGAACTAATAAAGATTGGAACTCGATTTAGAAGGTTCTCGGCATGTTGAGGATCCTCGTTCCTATATAGTTCAGCACCATCTCCTCGGGCACGGGCGCCGTCCTGAAAAGCCTAATGTCTCTGAAAAACCTCTCGATGTCGTATTCTTGAGCGAACCCCATGCCGCCGAACGTCTGGACAGCTCTGTCGGCCGCCTTGAAAGCCGCCCTCGCTGCTGCGAAAGCAGCAACGTTGGATTCGAAGACGCAGTCCCGCCCCTTGTCGAACAACCAAGCCGCCTTCTGAGTCATAAGCCTAGAGACCTCAAGCTCGGCCTTCGCCTCTGCGAGAGGAAACTGGATGGCTTGGTTGCTTCCTATCGGCCTGCCGAAAACATTCCTGTTGACCGCATAGTCGACGGCTCTTTTGAGCACGTATTCCCCGCAGCCAATCGATATCGACGCCGTTGATATCCTCTCCGCGGCAAGAAGAGCTGTGAGCACTTCCCAGCCCTTGTCAACCTCGCCGAGAACGTTAGACTCTGGAACCCAAGCATCCTCGAAATACACCAAGTTGCTCGTCAGGGGCCTTAAAGCCATGCCGGGTATCTTCGAAGTCTTAACGCCGGGCTGTTTGGCGTCGAGCAGAAGTATGCTGAGGCCTTCAGATTTTCTACCAGCCTTTTCTTTGGGTGTTGTGCGGGCCACGACGACCATGATGTCGGCCATGTGTGCTAAAGTTATCCATATCTTCTGCCCGTTCAGCCTGAAGCCTCCTTCAACCCTCTCCGCCGTCGTTTGGATGTCGAAGGTGTTAACTCCCGCGTTTGGCTCGGTGTGGGCGAACGAGCATATCAGCTTACCGCTCGCGAGAAGAGGTAGATACTTCTGCTTCACCTCGGGCCTGCCGAATCGGTCGATCATCACACCTCCGAAAACGAGCGTACGCATCAGAAGGTCTCCTGCGGGAAGACCGCCGCCCTCAGCCGCAACGCTCATCATCGCAGTCGAAGCCTCGTAAAGCCCCATACCCATTCCGCCATACTCTTCAGGGATGTTTATCCCCAGAAGGCCCTGCGCGGCAGCTGCGTCCCAGTATTCTTGAGGAAAGATCCTCTCGGCATCCACCCTCCGCCAGTACTCGGGCGGAAACCTCCTCATGAAGTCTGCAACGGACTTCCTGAGCATCTGCAAATCCTCGCTCTCGTCAAAATCCATGCAAACCAATACTGAACCTCTCAAAATTAGTTTATCTCATGCAGGACGATGCCTTAAAAAGTTTATATTAATCTTATACGCTATACAGGGCTGTGCAGCGAAAAATTCTCCTAGATGAAAACAGTTTTCCCAAAAACTGGTACAACATCCTGCCTGACCTGCCGAAGCCTCTGCCGCCGCCGATAGACCCGTCCACAAAGGCTCCAGTCGACCCGAAGAAGCTCGAGAGAATATTTCCAAAGGAGTTGATAAAGCAGGAGCTGAGCCCGGAGCGTTGGATACCGATACCGGAGGAGGTCAGAGAAATTCTAAGGCTGTGGAGGCCGACTCCCCTGTACCGAGCCTACGGGCTGGAGAAGGCTCTGAAAACACCGGCCCGAATATACTACAAGCACGAGGGAGTTTCGCCGCCGGGCTCGCACAAGCCGAACACGGCCGTGGCCCAGGCCTACTACAACATGAAGGAGGGGGTTGAGAGGCTTACGACAGAGACCGGCGCAGGGCAGTGGGGCAGCGCCCTGTCTTTCGCAACAAACATGTTCGGGATGAAGTGCACCGTCTACATGGTGCGTGCGAGCTACCAGCAGAAACCCGCACGAAGGATGCTTATGCATTCATGGGGGGCTGAAGTCTATCCAAGCCCAAGCGACAAGACGAACTTCGGAAAGTCTCTTCTCAGCAAGGACCCGAACCATCCGGGAAGCTTGGGCATCGCAATCAGCGAGGCGCTGGAGGACTGTGTAACCCACGACAACACCAAGTACAGCTTGGGCAGCGTTCTCAACCACGTGCTCATGCACCAGACCGTTCAGGGGCTTGAAGCGTTGGAGCAGCTGAAGCAGGTTGACGACTATCCCGACATAGTCGCTGGATGCGTCGGGGGTGGAAGCAGCTTCTCAGGGCTTTTCTGGCCCTTCTACTACGAGGTTGTATCGAAGAAAGCTCCGAAGAAGGTTAGGTTCGTGGCCACCGAGCCGACCGCTTGTCCAACGATGACGAAGGGCATATACACCTACGACTTCGGAGACACAGCCAAAATGACGCCTCTACTGCCGATGTACACGCTGGGGTCGGACTTCATCCCGCCTCCAATCCATGCGGGAGGGCTGAGGTATCACGGAGACGCTCCAACACTCTGCCTGCTCCTCCACGAGGGATGGATAGAGCCCTACGCATACGACCAAGTCTCCGTCTTCGAGGCCGCCACCACGTTTGCCAGAGCGGAAGGCTTCCTTCCAGGACCCGAGCCGTCTCACACTATACGGTTTGTCATCAACGAGGCTTTGAAATGCAAGCAGACCGGTGAGGAGAAAGTGATCCTGTTCAACCTATGCGGACACGGCGCCTTCGACCTGCACGCCTACGAGGAGTTCTTCGAAGGCAAGCTGCCGCCTTGGTACTATCCCGAGAGCGAGGTCAAGAAGTCCATCGAGAAGCTGAAGCAGGAGCTGAGCTGGCTGCCTGAGGTGGAGAAGCAGTTTCTAGGCGCTTAGCCGCCTCCACCTTTATCATTTTTGTCCACATACTCTAAGTTTGCTACGTAGAGCATTTTTTTCAAAGTGTTCTCGGGTATTCTCCTTCCACCTACCTTGACCTTCTTGAGCATCTCCAAGGCCTCAACGTTGTTAGGGTCTAGGGATGTGAAGACGTTTCGGAGCGTCTTGAAGTGTTTCAGCAGGGACTTGGCTGTTTCATGACCGCACAACCCCTCCAACACGAACAGAGCCTGGTCTTCCGGCGACATATCCTTCCTCTTGATCCTCAGCGGATACTCTCGGAATTCATCGACCTCTCCGAGTGATTTGTTCTTCCATACGAGGTAGGTTAGCGTGCCATGAACGTCGGGCGTTGGGATGATGGGAACTTCCCAATCGTTCACAATCCTGTCCATCAAAGCCAGCACAGACACCTCCCTCCACCCCCTCTTCCTGTAAAGCCCGAGATATCCTTCGAGTATAATCACCTTCTCCCCCTCGAACTCCTTGATGAGAGCAAGCTGGTCCCAGAGCCTACCCTTCAAGCTGTTCAGGAAATCCATGATAGTCTTCCTCTCAACCAAGGCGTTCGTCTCACGGCCTATTATCAAGTAGTCGCCGGCGGGAAGAGGCTTGACAGCGGTCTCAACCACTTTTCCGAGAGACTGCACAAGCTTATAGTTCTCAACAGCCTCGTTGCTGTCTACAACAATCAACGACAACCGCCCCACCTACATGTCCTCTAATAAGATATATATATCTGCGCGCGTCCAATTCCCCTCGTGAAGAGAAAGGATTTGGCGGCAAGCCGTGTCGCTGTGGTGGCGGTGGTTGTGGTTGTCCTCGCAGCTGCTGCGGTGGGCGGTCTTTTCCTCACCGGCGTCTTGACACCGGTTCAGGAAAAGAGGCAGGTCGTGATTGGTCTGTCGCTGCCTCTGACGAACCCTGTCGGCATCCACGCCAAGTATGCGGCTGAAATGGCTGTTGAGGAGATAAACTCTGCAGGCGGAGTGGTTCTGAACGGCACGAAGTACGAGCTGGTCCTCGTCTCTGAAGACACAAACGAGATGGACCCACTCATACCCGTGGACCAAGGAGTGACGGCCTTTAAACGACTAATAGAGCTTCACGGCGCCCACGTAATCGTCGGCGGCGTAAGGACCGACGTGGTCGTAGCCCAGTCTCAGCTCCTGTCCCAGTATAAAATAGTGTTCCTAGACGTCGAATCAAACCAGCGAATAGTCGAGGACCTTGTCCAGAGCAACTACGATGACTACAAGTACTACTTCCACTTCTTCGCAGGAGGACGTAACTCCAGCGCCGGACCATACATAGCCACTATCCCGATAGCCTTGAGGAACGCCGCGCAGAAGAACCCCGACTTCCCCGACGTAACCAAGGTAGCTCTGGTGGCTGAGAACGCTCTGTGGACCGTCGGTCTAGCCGGCAGGCCTGCCGGGAACTCGACGTTCTTCGCAAGGCTGAAGCAGCAGGGTTTTGACCTTGTCTTCGCAGAGCTGTACCCGACGACTCAGTCAGACTTCTCGAGCTACCTCGCGCGGATCAAGCAGTCCGGAGCCGGGCTGGTCATTCTGCTTTTCTCAGGCCCGCCCGGAGTAGCCTTCGTGAAGCAGTGGGCTGCCTACGACTGGTCCCCCGGCAAGAAGCCCATCGTCTTCGGCCCTGGGTTGCTTGGAGGCTTCTCTTGGTTCTGGGACCAGACCGGCGGAGCCGCGCAGGGTACCGTCTGGTGGCCTGCGACTGTGAAGGTTCCCGTAACTCCTAAGACTATTCCGTTCATCGAGAAGTTCGCTCAGCGGTACAGGGAGACGCCCAACACAGCGGCTTTCGACACCTACGACGCCATCTACGTTCTCAAGGCTGCTCTTGAGAGGGCAAACACTTGGAAGGCTGACAGGCTTGTTCCAGCGCTCGAGCAGACCGACTACGAAGGCGTGATAGGCAGGATACAGTTCTCCCGAAACCTTCACGGGCTGAACCTTGCCAACCATAACCTTTACTGGTACTTTGGACAGTGGCAGAACGGTGAGCTAGTCCCCGTCTGGAGCCCCGACCAGCCTCAGGAAGTACGCAACATGATACTTCCGTAAGATGTTCTCTGTCGAAACACTTGCGACGATCGTCGTCTACGGCTTCATAACGAGCCTCGTGTACGCCCTCTACGCAGAGGGCTTCTCCCTTATTTTTGGAGTCGCCCGCATGATAGACGCCGCCTACGGACTCTGGTACGCAGCCGCAGCCTACATGGCTTACGCTTTAGTGTCTTTCTACGGCGTGCCCGTCTTGATTACCGTGGTGGCTACGGTGGGAGCTCTTTTCGCCGCAGGATTCGTGTATTACTGGAGCGTTCTCAGAAGAATAAAGGAGCACATCGAGATGATCATGACCACCTTCCTTTTAGCGCTCGTGATACAGAACCTTATTGTATTGTTTTTCACCAACTTCCCATGGTCGACTCCGGCTGTTTTTCCCGGGTCCACCATGGTTTTCGGAGTGTCGGTTTTCAACCAGCAGCTTTCAGCAGCCGTTGCCGCCTCGTTGCTGCTGGTGGGTTTATGGATGCTCATCTACCGTTCGAAGATGGGGCTGGCTATTCGATGCGTCGCTCAAGACCTTGAAGCCGCTGTCTGCGTAGGGATAAAGCCTCAGAACACCATGGCCATCGTCCTAGGCCTGTCGACAGCCCTGGCAGGGCTGGCGAGCCTCCTCGTGACACCCCAAAGCACGATAACGCCTGTGATGGGATGGCCCATGCTCACTCTCGCTTTCGCAATAGTTGTGCTGGGCGGTCTGGGAGACTATCGAGGAACGCTGATAGCAGCCTTCGTGATAGGCTATGTTGAGATAGCGGTCCAGAACCTCGTCAGCCCGCTTTACGCGGGAGCAGCATCCCTGGCTGCGGTGCTCATAACTCTCTGGCTCAGACCACGTGGAATATTCGGCCGGAGTGTTGAACATTGAATAGGAAAGACCTCTTGACCATAGCGACGCTGACAGGTGTTTTCATAGCTCTTGCCGTTATTCCTACAGCGTTCAACCTTCGGTTCGTCATCTTCATACTCACTTTGACGAACATCTTCGCCATGCTGGCCATCAGCTGGAACCTTCTCTCAGGATACATGGGTCTTCTCAGCCTCGGCCACTCGTTCTTCTTCGCCGGCGGCGGCTACGCCGCGGCCATCATCACTCTCAACACGGGTCTTCCCCCTCCCCTAGCTATGCTGGCGGGTGCGCTACTCGTCACCGGGTTGGGGTGCTTGATAGGTCTTCCGAGCCTCAAGCTTAGAGGTCATTTCTTCGCACTCGTGACGCTTGTGATCCCAATCATCGCTTATCAGGTGACCAACGCCATACCCCAGCTCGGAGGACACGACGGCATATTCGGAATCCCGCCGATGTCGACAGACGCAAACCTTGTCTACTTGGCAAGCCTGCTGCTTACTCTTCTCGGAGTGCTGACCACGTACGCTGTTGTCAGAAGCCGGCTGGGTGTTATTTTTTCATGCATCAAGGACGACGAGGCTGCTTCGATGGCTGCCGGAATAGACGTCCCGAGGTACAAGCTCTACTGTCTGGCGATAAGCATATTTCTGGCGGGTCTTGCGGGAGGGTTCTACGCCTTCCTGAACGGAGTGATAAGCCCCGCAACTTACGAGCTGGAGAAGGCGAGCCTACCTCTGTTGATGACGCTCTTAGGCGGGAAAGCAACCGTCCTAGGGCCCGTCGTAGGAGCCTACATCGTGCAAACAATAACCGAGACGCTGAAGATCGAGATACTTATCCGCTCACGTCTCCTGATATACTCCGCCCTAGCCCTAGCGATCTTCATGCTTTTCCCGAGCGGGATCGTTGGATATCTCCGGAGGAGGCTGTATGCCCATACTTAGAGCTGAGAACCTGACCAAAAGGTTCGGAGGAATCGTAGCCGTGAACAACGTCTCCATGAGTGTTGAGAGAGGCGAAATTGTCGGGATTATAGGGCCGAACGGTGCGGGGAAAACAACCTTGTTCTCACTGATATCCGGGATGGAGAAACCCGACAGCGGCCGCATCTACTTAAACGGCGAGGATGTCACGGGCATGAAGCCATACCATCTGAGCAGGAAGGGGCTCGTGAGAACCTTTCAAATAGTTAGGCCTTTCAAGTCTCTCACGGTGTACCAGAACGTCATGGCTCCGACTACCGTCCGGAGAACAAAACCAGACCACGGTATGATAGAAAACATGCTTAAGACTCTCGGGCTGCATGAGAAGAGAGACCAGCCGACCAGCGTCCTGACACACGGCGAGCTGAAGAAGCTTGAGGTGGCTAGGGGTTTGGCGGCAAGCCCTGAGATTCTGCTTCTCGACGAGCCTTTCGGAGGCTTGACCGTCAACGAGATTGAGCAGGTTTCGACTGTCTTGAGAGAATTCATCGACCGTCGTGGTTCTTTGGTCATCATCGAGCACAGGTTGCGTGAGTTGATGAAGATCGTTGAACGAGTCATAGTCATGGACCAGGGCAAGGTGATTTTCGAGGGTGCTCCAGCGGACGTGCCGAAGAGCGAGGAGGTTGTGAAGGCTTACCTCGGCAGTTCAAAGGTGTTGGAAGGTGCGTGAGGTTCTCAGAGTCGAGGGGTTGACGGCGGGGTACGGCTCGGTCCCGGTCGTAAGGGACTTGACCCTCCACGTCGACGGCAACGAGATAGTTGCGGTCATAGGGCCTAACGGCGCAGGTAAAACGACTCTGATGCTCGCTATCGCGGGCATCCTCAACACCATGAAGGGCAGGATAATACTCATGGGAGAGGACTTGACCAATGTACCGGGATACGAGAGGGTTGTTAGAGGGCTTGTCCTGTCGCCGGAGAGACGCCGCCTTTTCCCCGACATGTCTGTCTACGAGAACGTCATGGCTGGAGCATTCAGGAGGAAGGACCGCGACGGAATAAAACAAGACTACAAGATGGTGTCGGAGCTCTTCCCAATAATCGAGCAGAGGAAAAAACAGCTCGCGGGCACGCTCAGCGGAGGCGAGCAGCAGATGGTCGCCATCGCCAGGGCTTTGATGGCTAGGCCTCGTGTGTTGTTGCTGGACGAGCCCAGCGTCGGGCTCGCTCCCCTGGCTAGGAAGATCGTTTTCGACAAGGTGAGGGAGATCAGGGACAGGCAGGGCATCTCGATACTTGTCGTCGAGCAGGATGCCTCTCTCGCGCTGCAGTACGCCGACCGAGCTTACGTCCTCGAGCAAGGACAGATAAGTCTGACCGGGACAGGTGTCGAGCTGCTCAACTCGCCGGTTGTGCGCAGAAGCTACATAGGTCTCTGAAACTCAGACCCGATTCTTTCGACGGTTTTCTCGACGGCCCTGTAGAGCCTCTCGTAGTCGAGCCCAAGCACCCTGCCGCCTGAGACAACCAAGCGGCCGTCGACGATGACGGTGTCAACAGCGTCTCCAGTCGCCGAGAACACAAGAGACCTCATGATGTCCGTAGACGGGGTGAAAGCCGGCCTCCGCACGTCCAGCAGAACTATGTCGGCCCTTTTTCCAACCTCCAGCGACCCAACCTCGCCCTCCAGCCCTAGGACCGTGGCCGCTGTCGAAGTGGCTGCTTTCAAGGCCTCGACCGCTGGAATTACTCCAGCATCCATCCTCGAGTCTCTGAACAAGCCGGCGAACAGCGAAGCCAGCCTCAGAACGTCTGTGTGATGGGTCGAAGGAGCTCCGTCCGCGCCCAGCCCCACCCTCACGCCGAGCTTGAGCATCTCGGGATACTTCCCGCGGACCGTCAACCCCTTGCCCTTGGTCAGCGAGGACATGGGGCAGCAGACGGCCGCAGCCCCGGCTTCAGCGACGAGCCTAACGTCCCTGTCTGTCAAGTGTATGGCGTGAAGTAGGTTGGTGTCCCGGCCGAGTAGGCTTTTGCTGTACAGATACTCGACCGCCGTAGGTCCGCCGGACCTTTCCTCCCGGAACGAAGCCACGTGGATGTATGTTTTCAGCTTCTTCTCACGAGCCCAGTGAAAAACCTCCTCCAGCAGCTGCGGGCTGCACGTTTCAACGCTTATGGGTGCCGCGCACACCCGGAGCAGGCCGTTCATCCGTCCCATGAACGACTGGTAAAGGTTCTTCAACTCGGCCAGAGCCTGTTCAGCTGTCCTCGGAATTGTCTCGGGAAGGTCCCAGCACCATGTTGAGGCGAAGCATCTAAGAGGTATTGTCTGAAGGGCTTCGAGCGTCGTCGAGGGGTAGATTAGGCCGCCGTCGGCGAACGCCGTCACCCCGTTGAGAGCCATGCTTGCGAGGGCTAGGGTGAAAGCCAGCTTCTCATCATCCGGGCTGAGGGTTTGATGGTACGGCAGGCAGAACCTCCTGAACCATTCTACTTCGCCCAGCCCGTCTGGAAAGAGCGTCTGAGCCAGCTGCTCCCTCGAATGATAGTGGCAGTTGATAAAGCCGGGAGCGACAACCTTCCACTCATCACCAACCACGTCAACACCCCTGTAATTGTTTCTCAACACGTCGACCGGCCCTACGTCCACGATAACGCCGTCGTCGACCACCAAGCCTCCATGCTTCAAAACCCTCAACGAACCATCCATCGAAACCACAAACCTGCCCCTGACCAGAAACACCCCTAACTAGCAACAACCAGTCATAAAAATGTCTTGACCGCGCGTCCAGCAGGGCAGGATGCGTTTTCGCCTAGACGGCTTTCCTTAGGCCACTCGAGCGGTTGGTAGCGGCGGGCTGAGGATGTCCGGCCGAAGCCTCCATCCGTACACCCCCGCTCCATCAAACCCGTCTTCTACGGGAGCTCTCGTCGCCGAGACAGGCCTGTTGCCAGGCCCTAACCCGGCGATTGGCTGCCTAGTTTCGGGAGCGGCTTCGGGCTTAGATGCTTTCAGCCCTTATCCGCAGGGGCGCAGCTGCCCGGCAGTGCCCTGTAGGACAACCGGTAAACCGTAGGCCCCGGCGCTCCGTTCCTCTCGTACTGGGAGCACCTTCCCCTCAGGCAGCCAGCACTCCCAACAGGTAAAATCCGATCTGTCTCACGACGGTCTAAACCCAGCTCACGTTCCCCTTTGATC
>JAVZZH010000003.1:0-192431 GCA_038885755.1 Candidatus Caldarchaeum sp. | reverse complement strand
GAAAGACTTGACGTCGAAAACCTCGCCATCCACATAAATCTTCCTGACAGTCATCTGGTTCATCGTCAGCGTACCCGTCTTGTCGAAGCATATCACCTGAGTCGACCCGAGCGTCTCGACAGCCGGCATCCTCCTGACCAAGGCGTTCCTCTTAGCCATGATGCCCATCCCTATGGCCAGCGTTGCCGTGACTATTCCAGGCAAGGCCTCAGGCACGACCGCCACCGCCAAAGCTACAGCAAACAACATTACCTCCACCAAAAAACCCAGAGACAGATGGCCGGCCAATAATTCGCTAACCAGCTCAGCGATTGTTATGGTTGCGATTATCACGGCCGCCAACAAGGCGAACTTCTTCCCGACCTCGTTCATCCTGACCTCGAGAGGGGTTTTTTCCTCCTCAACGCTTGCAGCAGCCTTTGCTATCTTTCCAAACTCCGTCGAACTACCTGTAGCGACTACGACGCCACGTCCTCTTCCGTAGGTTGCGGTCGTCCCGGCGAAGGCCATGTTGACGCGGTCGCCCACCGCTGTCTCCTCTGGGACGGGGCGGGTTGTTTTAGATACGGGGGTCGACTCGCCTGTGAGAGGAGATTCGTCGAGTTGGAGGTTCACGACCTCTATGAGCCTGAGGTCTGCTGGAACCTTCGACCCGGCTTCTAAGACCACCACGTCGCCCGGCACAACCTCCTTCACAGCGACCTCCTTTTCCACACCGTCCCTGACGACGGAGGTGGTTGGCGTGAGCATTTTCTTCAGGATTTCGAGGGTTTTCTCAGCACGGTATTCCTGCACGAAGCCGACGACGGCGACGAAGAAGACGATGACCCCTATCACGACCGAGTCCACCACCTCGCCCAGCAAACCAGATATCAGCAGCGCAGCCAGCAGAACCCCCACAAGAATGTTGGAGAACTGTTTGAGGAAGATTCTCAACGCCGAGGGCCTTGGGATGGGCTCGAGCAGGTTGAGGCCATACTTCGACAGACGGGCGCGAGCTTCCTCGGAGGAAAGGCCTCGCACAGGGTCTGTTGCCATCAGGGAGATGGTTTCTTCAACGGTTAAGGCGTGCCAGGGACGAGGCTCTGACATCGGCGGTCGTCTGTAAACGCGGTTTTAACCGGTCATTAATACATATCGCCCCCACCGGCTTAGATAAACCTATTTTACCTACTGTGTAGAGGGGTCGATGGGCTAGCTTGTCAACCGATGTCCAGCTCCGCTAGCGTTTGCCTTCCCGGGGTGTTCTATGTTGAACTCGGTGAAAAAGGATTCTGTCTCTCTGTACAGGTTCCGCCGCCTTCTCGAGTCAATCGAGAAGCTCGAGGGCAGGGGGACCGAGCTGGTCACCCTCTACATACCTCCAGACAAGTCGATCTCGGAGGTCATAAACTATCTACGTCAGGAGTACGCCACAGCCTCGAACATCAAGTCGAAGCAGACCCGTAAAAACGTCCAAGACGCCATAGAGAGCGCCATCCAGAGGCTTAAGCTCTTCGACAACCCCGGACCTACGGGCCTCGTCGTGTTCAGCGGAGCCGTTCCCCAGAACGGCGGGCTCACCAGCAAGATTGAGGTGTACCACATCATTCCGCCTGAGCCGATCACCACTTTCCTTTACCGCTGCGACAGCAGGTTTCACGTCGAAGGATTGAAGGACCTTCTGAAGGAGAAAGCTGTTTACGGCGTCCTAGTTATCGACAACGAGGAGGCGGCCGTGGCCGTTGTCAAGGGCCGCAGCATCTCCCAGCTCAAAACCTACACCTCGGGCGTTCCCGGCAAGCATCACGCAGGAGGCCAGTCGGCGAGAAGGTTTGAAAGGCTTAGGGAGATGACGCTTAACGAATTCTACAAGCGAGTGGCTGAGAAAGCCAACGAGCTCTTCCTCCAGTACCCTGAGATGAAGGGTGTTATCCTAGCCGGGCCGGGGCCAACCAAGGACATCTTCGCTCAAGGCGAATATCTCCACTACACGCTTCGCAACAAAATCCACGTAGTGGACACCTCGTATTCAGGCGAGAGCGGTGTTCGCGAGGCTGTGGCGAAGTCGGCGGACTTTCTCCGAGAGCTGAGGCTGGTTGAAGAGCAGATGCTCATCCAGAAGCTGATGAATGAAGCCACTAGGCCGGAAGGGCTTGCGGTCTACGGCGAGCAGCAGGTTCTCGAAGCCCTCCGTAAAAACATGCTCGACCTTCTCATAATCTCAGAAGACCTCGACAGAGTAGAGGTATTAATACAGTGCCAAAACTGTGGGTATCAAGAAACAACCATACTCGACCAAGACCAGATACAGTCGGAGGTTCCCAAGAAGCTTGCGGAGAAATGCCCCAAATGTTTGAACCAGAGCCTTGCGCTCAAGCAGACGACGCTGATGCTCGACAAGCTTATCGCGGAGGCTGAGAAGATGAACGTGAAGGTTGAGCTTGTGTCGTCGGAGCATGAGGAGGGTGAAATGTTCATGAAAGCCTTCAAAGGTGTCGCAGGCTTTCTCAGACATAGAGGGGGGTATTAGATGCTCGAGGAGAACTACCTGCGGTCGGCTCCGGAAAGAGTTAGGATCAAGCTGGTTCACGTCAGGAACGCTAGGCCTGACGTGGTCTTGTCGAACAGCGAGGTTGAAGGCTTGCTAGAGGCTCTTGCGGAAAGCAGGCGGAGGGCTTCGACAGAGTTCTACCCCGTGCAGTTCGAGGCTCTAAACCCGACGCCGGTGGTGGCTGTAGTGGACGCCGAGAAGCTGAAACATCTCAACCAGCTGATCAGGCAGAGGACCGGAAGAGAACTCTACGACGCATCGGCGGTCATCGAAGTCGACGGCGAGAAATACATCATAGCGGTTGAGCATCACTGCGGCTGACGCTCCGCAGCAGATGAACGATGGACTTGATGCCTTCGAGGCTTAGACCGTCGACACCAAGGTATCCAGGACCTTTACGTGCGTCAACGCACCCCGCATCCACTAAAACCTTCATCACGTCGCCGATCTTGTCGACGACCAAGTCGAGCATCGACTCCTGCATCAAAGCCATCGTGCCGTAAACACCTAGGTCGGAGAAAGACGATACGACGAGGACGTCGCATCCTGTGTTCGACGCTATTCCTCCTCCGCAACTACATCTGCAAACACCGCCGTACTCGACGTGTTTCTGCACAGCGTCCATCACTAGACCCATACCAACCTCGTTCCCTCCGTCGCCGAACGCAACCAACGGAGCTTTATTCCCCCGCAGCCATTCAAGAAGCTTGTCGAGAGGGGCGTGCAGGCCTGACACATCCTCGCCAGCCGCGTTGTGGTAAACGCTGAGCTTGTTGGCGGCGGGCCTCTCGATAGCGACGGCTATGTCGGGGGACTCCTCATCGACGTAGTTCATAAAAACACGCCGCGAAAGTTCCGGGTCAACCGGAAGCCCTAGGACTCGGACGTGCTTGGCGTCAGCGGCCTGCAACCCCTTCTCCAATACACGCTCAAACCCCGTGTCAGTGGCTATTACAGGCTCGACGCCGAGTATTTTCTCGAGGCACGTGGCTAGAAGCGTCGCCGAGACGGGGCCGTCGGTCTCCAAGGCTGCGTTGAACCGTCGGATCCTGAAGCCCGTGGCCAGCAGAGGCTTGCTGGAACGAGCCAGCTTCTCGGCAGCCATCAAGCATAACGAACCTCCAAGCTTCTCCCGTGCAGCTCGATGTAGATGCTTGACGACTCCTCGCATGTTATAATCCGTGGAGACCACCAACTCCACCAAGCCAGCGGTGTCCAAGCCCGGCTAAACCCATGCGACGAGTAAGTTAAGATGTTTTCTACGCAACGTTTAATGCCTGACAGCCGAGACCTCAACCCGGAGTGTTCACGGTCTACGCGGGAATAGACCTTTTCAACGGCCGTGTGGCAAGGCTTTGGAAGGGAGACCCGGCTAAGGCAACCTACTACCCTTACGGCCCGTACCACTACGCCAGAAGATGGCTGAGCGAGGGAGCGGATGCCCTACACGTGGTAGACCTCAACGCGGCCCTCGAGCTGGGCGACAACACGGAAATCATAACCAGCTTCGTGAAAAGCCTCAACGCATTCGTCCAAGTGGGCGGAGGAGTCCGGAGCCTAGCGAGAGCCACGGCCCTGAGAGATGCTGGAGCGTCTAGAATCATCGTCTCGAGCCTTTACTTCACGAGAAGGGAGGAGGCTCTGAAGATTCTTGACATTCTTGGAGCCGAGCACCTCGCCCTGTCGCTGGACTGCCGCGACGGCTTTGTTGTGGTTCGTGGATGGAGCGTGAAGACGGAGACGAGGCTGGCGGAGGCCGTGGAGGCGGCTCTGTCCGACGGCTTCAGACACATCGTTCTGACCGACACGTCGAGGGACGGAACGCTCCTAGGAGTGAACCCTAAGCTTGTGCATGCGGTTGAAGAGAGCCACCGCAGCCACATAACATACGCCGGCGGCGTGTCCTCCGTCGAAGACGTCCTCACTCTCCGCCGCCTCGGATACGAGGGAGCCATACTGGGCAAAGCCCTCTACGAAGAAACACTCAGCCTCGAAAGAGTCAGAAACGCCCTCGAGCCGACGCTAAACTAAATAAACCCCGCCCGCGCTGTTTACCCGAAGTGCTGGCCAAGAGAATAATCCCATGCCTAGACGTCGACGCGGGCAGAGTGGTCAAGGGAAGAAGGTTCGTTAACCTCATGGATGCGGGAGACCCGGCGGAGCTGGCTGCCAGGTACTCGGAGGAGGGGGCTGACGAGCTTGTCTTCCTCGACATCACCGCATCAGCCCAGAAGAGAGAGATACTTGTGAAGGTCGTCAGAGACGTTGCCAGCGTCATCAACATCCCGTTCACAGTAGGCGGAGGCATAAGAAGCTTGGAGGACGCCGACCTAGTCCTGAGAAACGGCGCAGACAAAACCTCCGTCAACACCTCCGCGGTCAACAACCCGCAGCTGATAAAACGGCTGGCTGAGACCTACGGATCCCAGTGCGTCGTCGTCGCGATAGACGCCAAGTCTAACCCGGAGATGCCATCGGGCTACGAGGTCTACGTCTACGGCGGCCGGTCTGCGACGGGGTTGGACGCCGTCGACTGGGCTGTGAGGGCTGCGGAGCTGGGGGCTGGCGAGATACTGCTGACGTCCATCGACAACGATGGAACACGGCAGGGCTACGACGTCAAGCTCACAAAGCTAGTCGCTGGTTCGCTGGACGTCCCGGTGATAGCGAGCGGTGGAGCCGGAGGCCCCGAGCACTTCTACGCCGTGCTTACCGAGGGAGGAGCTGACGCAGCGCTCGCGGCCGGGATCTTCCACTACGGCAGATACAGCATCGAAGAAGTTAAAAGGTATCTTGCTGAGAGAGGCGTTGCGGTGAGGTTTTGAGGATTGAGGAGCTGAGGTTTAAGGACGAGCAAGGCCTTGTGCCCGTGGTTGTTCAGGACGTCGATACGAGAGAGGTTTTGATGCTCGCCTACGCCAACCAGCAAGCCCTGCGTTTGACGATGGAGACGGGAAGAGCTCATTTTTGGAGCAGGTCTCGGCAAAGGCTGTGGCTGAAAGGCGAGGAGTCGGGCAACTACCAAGACGTAGTAGAGGTGAGGGCTGACTGCGACGGGGACGCCGTCCTCTACTTAGTCCATCCCCGGGGCCCCGCATGCCACACGGGAGCGAAAACCTGCTTCCACAACACGCTCAAACCCTGACGATGCTCCGAAAGTTTTGGAGAATCTTCAACCCCGTCTTCGAAGACTTTTCGGGGTGGAACTGCGTCCCGTAAACATTCCCCGACCCGATCACCGATGGAAACTCCACACCGTAGGAAGTCCTAGCCAACACCAATCCAGAGTCCTCGGGCGACGGGTAGTAGGTGTGGTTGAAGTAAACCCACTCATGCCCGACGCCTTCCAGAAGCATGCTCGAGCCTGTCTTCCATATCCTGTTCCAGCCCATGTGAGGCCTCTTCACATTCTCGGGCAGGGAGACAACACGCCCCCTGAACAGAGAAAGCCCCCTACCGGGGCCCTCCTGACTCTCCTCGAACAAAATCTGCATGCCCAAGCATATTCCCAAGACGGGAAGCCCGGACCTTATCAAGTCGACGAGCTCGCCACGGTAGGAGGAGATGTCTTCGGCGGCGGCTTGAAAGCTGCCCACTCCCGGCAAGACTAGGCAGTCGACTCCGCCGTGGAGCTTCCTCCCAACCTCGACGTCGAACCCAAGCCCCTTGAAAGCCTTCTCGACGCTGAAGACGTTGCCCACGCCGTAGTGGAGGACGAATGCCTTCAACCCGTCTCCCGACACCCCGACGCGGCCATATTACCGTTTCTCAGCATGTATTGTGTTTAAATAAGCGGTTGTGCGGGACAGGGTAAGGGACCGAGTTGGCTGTTGTAAAGTTCGCCATACCCAAGGGCTCGTTGGAGGCTGGGACGCAGGAACTCCTGTCCAAGGCGATGCTTAGGCTTAGAGGGGTGGAGAGGACATACAGGCCGGTGGTCGACGACAGGGAGATAGAGGTCAAGATCCTCAGGCCGCAGGAGATCCCTCTGCTGGTGGGCGGCGGAGCCTACGACATAGGCATAACTGGGGTTGACTGGATCAACGAAACGAAGGCCGACGTCAACATCCTGCTGGACCTAGAGTATGGATACGTGCGTCTTGTCGCCGCAGCTCCGAAAACCTCCACCCTCTCTTCCCTGAACGAATACGTCGAGGAGCATGCCTTGAAGCGGAAGCCTTTGAGGATCTCGACAGAATACCTGAACACAACCGCTGAATATGTTTCCTCGACACCGGCTTACAGGAAATACTACGGGGGAAAACGGCCCTTGATCGTCACTCCCTGGTGGAGGAAGGGCGAGAACGAGATGGTGGAGATTTATCTCAGCTTTGGGGCGACGGAGGCAAAGCCGCCCGAGGAAGCTGACTTGATCGTCGACGCGTCGGCGACGGGGATTACTCTTGAGCAGAACAACCTCAAGGTGTTGGAGGTAATCTCCGAGTCGACCGCCATGCTTATCGCAAACAAACAGTCCTACGCAGACCCGGTCAAGCGTGAGAAGATCCTCGACATCATGACGCTGTTCAAAGGGGTGGTCGAGAGCAGTAAGAAGCTGCACATCTTCGCCAACGTGCGTCAAGACAACCTTGAAACCCTTCTCAAAGCCTTGCCTGCTTTGAAGAGCCCAACGGTAAGCCAGCTATCCGAAAAGGGATGGTACGCCATAAACACAGTGGTCTCCAAGACAGAGTTCCTCAAAATTCTGCCCACGCTCAGAAGGCTTGCTCAAGGGCTTGTCGTTCACGAGCCAAACCTACTCCTACCGCTCGAGGAGATACTTCAGCGGAGCGGTGGCCAGTCCTGAGGACGGGGCGAGCCTTCAGAGAAACAAGGGAGACAAGGGTGGAGGCCGAGGTCAACATCGACGGCGCAGGTGTTTGCAGCGTCTCAACAGGCTACAGGTTTCTCGACCACATGGTTGAAACACTAGCAAAACACAGCATGATCGACATTTCGGTATCAGCCTCGGGCGACCTGCGGCATCATGTCGTCGAAGACACAGCGATTGTGCTGGGCACGGCTCTGGAGAAGGCCCTGGCCGACAGGAAAAGCATCAGGAGGTTTGGATACGCCTTAATCCCCATGGACGAGGCGGTGGCATACGCAGCCGTGGACCTGGTCAGGAGGCCTAAGCCAGTCATAGACCTCAGGACGAAGGCGGACGTTGTCGAAGACATACCTGTCTCCGAGGTTGTTCATTTCCTCGAAACGCTTGCAACCAGCATGAACGCAACCATTCACGTAAAAGTATTGGATGGGGCGGACGACCACCATAAGGTAGAGGCAGGGTTCAAGGCGCTGGCCGTAGCGCTGAGGCATGCAGCCGAACCCGACCCAAGAACAACCAGCGCACCCTCAACGAAAGGAACGATGTAAACAGCCACCACAGACGCCGCATAGCTGCATAAAACCCTCTCGCATCCCAAGCCCGTAGACACAGCCCATCAACTCTGCGAGAAGCACTAGGTATGTTTGAATAACGCCCCAGTAGGGAGCAGGTCAGGCAGCGACAGAATACGCGACTATGGGAGCCCAGACTCCGGCAGCCACCACGCTTACCCGGACGGTGTAGGGTCGGTCGAAAAATAACCGATTACACGATAGGATTAGCCTACGAGCTTACAGGCGCGCAGTTAAGCTTGAGTCGACATGAGGGTTGCAGGCTTATCGGCAGTGGCTGAAGCCAACTCCTATCTGAGGTCAGGATTCCCGGCACGGTCAAGGCTCTGACTGTCCTCGTTTTGGGTGGGGCGGGGAAGTTGATCGGCTCCTTGGCCGGAGGCTTGGCGCTGGAATCATCCGAAACACTTACGACGAGGACGGTGATGAACATCAAGCCGGTCTATGGGGAATGGTGCCACATTCCCACTGGAATTGTTTTCATCACCTTATTATCAGAGCTTGTTGATTTTTCTCTTCACCTACGGAACACTTGCACTCAGCTACGACATCATGGCAGGTCTTCCAAGATGCATGAACCTAGGCATCACAATATTCTATGCGGGGGGTGGGATTTGAACCCACGAACCCCTTCGGGACAGGGGCCTGAACCCTGCGCCGCTGGCTTTGTCCAGCTTACGCTGGACCAATTTGACCAGGCTTGGCGACCCCCGCCTCCACCCGTCAAATCCACGGTTGAAATTAATAGTTTTTCAGCCCGGCGCACGCATAAGCTTTTTACCGGCAAAACACAGAAAACAACAGGGCCGGTAGATCAGCCTGGAAGATCGTCCGCCTCGCACGCGGAAGGTCCGGGGTTCAAATCCCCGCCGGTCCACAAGGAATTTCCGGCCGTCAGGCCTCGTATTTTTTGAGGTAACGGCTGATTCCTGGTTTTCTTTTCAAGCTTTCTTCGGTCATTTTTCTTATCTTTCCGTAGATTTTTGATTCGAAGAACGGTCGGTCGAACGCGCCGAAACACCAGCTGATGCCGAGGTAGCTGTTGGGGTCGACGCCGTCCAACCCATACCGGTCGTTGAGATATACAGCGTATTCGAAAGCTGTCCGTGGGTCGTCCGTCCATTCGATAAGCTTTTTACACCAATACATCCGCATGTAGTTGTGAATTTTTCCCGTGTAGAGGAGCTCGCGTTGTGCAGCGTTCCAGTAGATGTCGTGTGTCTCTGCTTTTTCCAAGGTCTGCAGGTCGTAGACGTATTCCCGTCGGTCGGCTTTGTGTGTCTCGAGAGTCTGTTTAGCCCATTCAGGCAGCCCGTCATAGCTGCCGAAAAGCGGATTGTAGTATGCAGCGTTGCGGGCCAGCTCACGCCAAACAACGAGCTCGTTCACTAGGCTGTTAAAGTTGACGTCGTTTGGGCCGACGGCCTCCAGCGCCGCTCTGACAACTTGAACAGGTGAAACCATACCAAACCTGAGGTAGGGGCTGAGCTCGGAGGAAAAATCTTCACCGGGGTCTGACCTGCCTTCAGCGTATCTCTGAATCTTTTTCTCCGTGAAAACCTTGAGCCGGCTCAAGGCATTATCCTCCCCGCCGGTAAAGTAGTCGACCGGGGAAACAGTTCGGTCTATTTTGACGGACTGCATCAGTTTCTCAACGTCCTGCTCCAAGTCGAGTTGAGTAGAGGAGTGTTTCGGTGTTTGGATGGGTAGGTCTTCTATGAACTGGTTTAGATGTTTAATGAGTTTGGGCCTGATTGTCCGTGCGTAGGGCTCGGGTTTTTTCGACGCCAGCTCGACCGGCACCACGACGTTTCCCTCAACTTCGACAACAGAACACTGCGACGACTCGATGATTTTACTGCGAAAAGTCCTCTGAAAACCAAGATACGCCATATCCAAAACAGTGAAACACGATTCAGCCAGAAACCGCTTGATGCGGTCGGCTTTCTCGACTAAAAGCCGAATCTTTCTCGTCTCAAGCACTTCTCCTAGCCTAGCCAGTCCCTCGAGCATGAATTTGAAACGCCTCAAGTTGGCGTGCGGCATCTTTTCGTCGACAGGAACAACCACCACAAGAGGATAACCTAGACGGTCGGCTTGATAGACAGCGTATTCCAAGGCAAAGTTGCCCAGACTCCTCTGACACGCATCCATCACATACAGAACAAATTCACCCCGACCCTCCGGAACCACTTTCCTAACATGGATGCGTTCAGGCCTCATGAACTCGGGCGGGGGAATCATCAAACCATGAACCTAGCGACATAATATAGATGCTGGTGAAAAAGCCGGTGGCACAGACAGCAACCCACAACGCCACACCTTTATATAAATTATGTTGGAGTGGTTGCCCCCATATACCATTTAAACAATGATTTAGGATGGTATGAGGGGAGTGTTTGGCTGGCGGCGTCAGCAGACCTCTCCTGGTAGGGCATAGCTCCGCTTTCAAATGGTGGGCGCTATTTCCATCATGAATTGAGCCATTAGCTGTTTGTATTCATCGGCGCTTAGGTCTCCCATATCAATCACGACATGCTCGACGCCGGCCTTTTCGAAGGCTGAAAGTCTCGGCCCGAGCTCATCAATCAATGTTGTGTATCGGTATTTACTGAATACGTGGAGGTCTAGATGTATTCTGAGGGAGTATGTTATCTTTCTTCCACCAAGCATTTCTTCAAGCCTGTCCCTAAGCATGTGGTAGTCCTGCGGCGTTATGGGTTTGTCCTTATAGGTTATGGGCTGCCATCCATCACCCGACTCTACAACCCTGCTGAGAGCCTTTTCCGAGGAGCCGGCCCACCATATAGGTGGGTGGGGCTTCTGAACAGGTTTAGGCTCGAAGACGCAGTCTTCAAAGCTGTAGTATCTTCCGTGGAAGGAGGGGTTGTCCGAGGTCCAAAGAATCTTCATTATCTTGATCGCCTCAGTGGCATATTCTCCCCTGCGGCGGTAGTCGGCTCCGAGGAAATTGAACTCAGGTATATCGTCCTCACCCTTCCCCAGCCCCACCCCGAAGATGAATCGTCCGCCTGAGAGGTGGTCGAGTGTCACCACTTGTTTGGCTACGAGAATGGGGTTTCTGAGGGGGAGTGAGAGGATTGACGTACCTATCCTCACTTTTGATGTCTTGGCAGCCACATATGATAAAACCGTGAGCGACTCAAATATCCGGCCATAGGGATAGCCGTATTGGCGTGCCATGATGGTGTGGTCTACTGTCCAGACATCCGAGAAGCCCAGTCTCTCAGCCTCGGAAGCTACCTCAGCTATTCCAGAGGCTGACATCTTGTTTCCATATGTGGGAAGATTGATTCCGAAGAGCACGGTTGTGAGGCTCTAGCTATGTATTTAAATTTAGTTGCGCGGTGGATGAAACGCTCATATAGCCGGTGGGACAGGGCGCTTACGTGGAAGTAGTCGGAGTCATCGGGCTTGGTAGGATGGGCTCCAAGCTTGCCGAAAACCTTTTGAAGAAATACGAGACAGTTGTCTGGAACCGCACAGTTTCGAAGACAGCGGAACTGTCTGCGAAGGGAGCGATTGCGGCCAGCTCACCTGCAGAATTGGCCAGAAAAAGCACAGTGATAATCAGCATGCTAGCCACACCTGAGGCAACTACCGACGTGATTCTGGGCCGTGGACCCTACAGGGGGGTGGGCGTGTTGGATGGATTATCCCCGGGTAAAGTCGTTGTGGATATGAGCACCAACTCACCTATTGTGGTGCGGAGAATGGCTGTGGAGCTATCCTCTAGGAATGTGGATCTTCTGGACGCACCGGTGATGGGAAGTGTGCAGGCGGCTGCTGAGGCATCGCTGACTATACTGGCTTCAGGCAACCCGTCAACGTTTGAAAAAGTGAGGCCCATCCTCGAGTCTATGGGGAGGAGGGTCTGGTATCTGGGTGATGTGGGCCGGGCCTCGTCCCTTAAAATAATATTCAACCTCCACCTATGGCTGATGACAGCAGCGTTTGCCGAGGCCTTCACCCTGGCCAAGAGGGCTGGACTTGACCCAAGTCTCACACTGGAGATCTGGAATAGCTCCAACCAAAAGACATACATATCCGAGACCAAGGGGCCCAAGATCTTAAAAAATGATTGGAAGGCAGCCTTCACGGTCGATTTGGCGCTTAAAGACCTGCATATCCTTTCGGAGCTGGCTGAGGAGCTGGCATTCCCGCTATTCTTGGGAGGTGTGGTGAGAGAGCTTTATAAGTCATGCGCTTCAATGGGCTTGGGAGACTTTGACTTCGCAGCCATCGCCCAGTTCTATGATAAACTCTCAGGAGAGGCCCATTGACAGGGCAGGCCGGAACACTTAAACCAGTCCACCACAAGCCCAAAAGATGTTGGAATAAGTCTACGCCGCATTACTAATCCACAAATCGGGGAAGCAGATAGACGAGGCTAGCCTAATTAGGGTGCTGGAGGCGGCTGGAGCCACGCCAGACCAGGCGAGGGTCAATCTCTAGCGGCAACCCGTCGGAAGTGAAAGCTACGGCTGCACCTGTCGCACCGGTACCAGTTGCGGCGGCAGCTCCGGCGGCGCCGACCAAGGAAGAGGAGAGAAAGGAGGAGGCTCTGGCTGGACTAGGCACCTGTTCGGATGACCCCTGCGTCCTATTCATGAGGTTTGAACCAGATGAATACCGATTAGAGTATTTTCTTGAGAACCGGGTTTCAAAGTAGGGCACGTTCTGTCTGCGGAGATTTCTCCTAGACAGTTGACGAGTCCAAGACGGTCTGCAACGAGGCTCCCTGTGTCAACTACGGTTTCATGCTGAGGAGATACATAACCCGCGTCCTGTCGGTGGCGGATGCGAGGAGAGACTTCATACGATTCTTTCAGGAGAGGGGACACATGCCATCAGACCATACACCAGTGGCCAGACGGAGGACAGAACTATTCCTCACCGACGCATCAATAGTGGCGTTTCAGCCACTGGTCACAGACGGCATCGCCCCCTCCAGCAACCCCGCTGGTGATTAGCCAGCCCTGCGCAAGGCTGGTGGACTTAAGTAGGTCTGACCTTTGGCAGCTGATATACTTCGGCTTGCCGCTGGTCCAGCAGGAAAGGGTTGAAGGCTGTCTGCTGATATTCCTCGGTCTTCTAGCTGGATATAGAGTACATGTCTCGAAGAAGGTGAATCTCTGCCCGACGTGCGGAGGATGGTTGAAGAACGTCAGCGGACCGGGGTACTGCCGGAGCTGTAGCCTGCTCCAACGACGCAGGGGTTATAGCCAAGCTCATGACATTGTAAGACCTTGAGAAGAGAATAGATTCTTTCGCAGACTTCAGGAGGTTCATACCGCCAACAATCTTTAACAACCTTGCCGAAGACCTCAGATGGGTTCTGGAGAAGGCTAGGGAGACGGCGACACTAGCATGGCTGGAGGAGAACAGGACCAGCAGCAAGCCGAACGGCGACAGATACCCGAAATGCAGCAGAACCCTGAGAAAAACCCAAGAAAGAAAAAAGCAGACAGATAAGTATTCCATGCTCCGGCCGGGATTTGAACCCGGGTCTGCGACTCGAGAGAACCGTCCCGCAAACAACACAAAAGAAACTCGTTCAGGCCTAAGCCTGAAAGCCTAGCCCTGACGCGTAGAAGCTCAGCCACCTCCCGCTTCAACGTCTCAGACATATAACCCTGTTTAGGCATACATACCCACCAGCTGCACTGTTTGAGCCGAAGTTCCGCCCCGCCACGCCCTAAAAAACTTTCGCCACCCGATTTTATGAAGCCTCTGAAAGTTGCAGTTAAAAGAAAATTTTGCATAAGCATAATACGCCAAACGTTCTTTAAGCTCAAATTTATCTTAATAGACAAACTGTCAATTTTATAGAATGCTTGCTCCCTTAGGGATTATCGTTGAAAAGTCTATTTCTTTTTTCCGCTCAAGCCATTTAGTGATAAAAATGTGTTTATCCGCTGAATAGTAGAGTATGTCGTTTCTTCTGGCTATGTTAAAAAGGAGATTTAGAGATTGGGAGATTCCTTTCGGTGAGAGTATTATAGAATAGAGGGGTATGGCAACTTTACTATACCCTAATAATTGTGAAAAATCTCTAAGGTTGATCCTACCAAGCTTACATTCTATAAACCCTAAATGTGCTTCTTTATCCGATTTCACAACGACCCCGGTTACGTCAACCTCAACTTCGTATGTTTGGTAATCCGGAAAGTAAGTATGGAATCCTTTCTCTAGAAGCCATTTTGACAAAACCTTTTTAGAAGTGTCTTCAACACATATTTTGGCATCCTTAAACTTGCTCTGCAACATTTTCCTGAACCATGAACACACATAGGAATACATTTCTTTCTCATTTTTATACACGATGCTCACCTCTTTTCTCTCTCTTCAGATTTAACCCATTTTGTCAACTGTTTATGGCTTTCAAGAAAGTTCGCGTATCTAAAGCAGCCTAAATCGGCACAAATCTGCCAGTAGGAATCGTAATGTTTTCCACGGATTTCTGGAGGCAATTTTTCTGACGCCTCAGAGGGGTGTCTTGGCTTAGTTTTTCTTCTTTTCGGAGGATTGCAAAAATTTGCCTTTGTAAACCCTTGTTCTCTGTTGTATTCAGCGAGTTCTTCAAGTATTTCTTGCTTATGAGACATGTAGAACCCTATTTTTTCAAAATCATCTGCAAAAATTTTTATTTGATGCTCTCTTGCCCAAGCATCTTTTCTTCCAGCTTGGTATTCCTTTAGGCTTGGGTCTCTAGTGTTAGGGTGTCCCCATTGTATAACATCTATGGGGATTCCCAAATGATCCTGCAAAAGATGGCACATTTGAACTGGTAAACGCCAATTAGAGGGACTATTAAGAACATCTAAGTAAACTCGGCATTTTCCCCATCTGTTCCTGTTTGCCCACCTCGCGGATCCGGCTACATCTGCAAATCCTCGAACGAATTCCTTCTTTATGGAATCGCTTGACTGGAAAATTTGATCTGGGACTTCAAATTCGTAATAGGAACTTCGTCCCTTCATGAGCATCTTCACGTTCCGCAGAAACATTGTGTTCTTTAATGTTTCAAGAACTAGGTATATTGAACGTTCGCTTTCAGTTTTTCTGACGTTAACATCTGCTAGTTCATTAACCCTGTTTATAACATTGTCTAAGCTTAATAGTATCTTATCTTTCTGGGTGATCTTCTTTTTTATTCCCTCAACCTCTAAGTTTCTAAAAGGAAACTCTATGGAAATTCGCTTTACGCCTCCTTGGTCAGATATTTCCCCTCGAGCGGTTATTAATCCAATAAAATATGCTACATCCTCATCAATGTAGTCAAGCGAGGGTTTCTTCGTCTTCAACTTCTTCAACCCTATTCTTCCTGAATATTAGGACATACTCATGGATCTTATTCACTATGAAAACGTATGGATAACCCAGTGGTCGCAAATTACTATATTCTTTTCGCCTGTCCCAAATGATTATGTCTTCAAGAATAAACCCTATTTCCGTCATCATGGTGACTATATTCATATGAAATGGAATAAACTGGGAGCCTTGGCGAATATCCATCACAATAACTATACATCGTTTACCGCCTCTCAGAACTGTATGAACCTTTTCAAAAATGGATTTTAACTCGTCCATGAATCTATTAAAATCTGAAATGTTTCCAAGGTCTCTTTCTAGGGAAGAATACGGTCTTGGCTCTTTGTAGTCCGCCGTTCTTTTCCTTGTATGGATATTCCAGTATGGAGGAGAAGTTATTACTAAATCAACAGAGTTAGGTTTAATATACCTCAAAAGGTTTTTAGCATCTTCACAAAAAATATCGGGATCTTCAACTCCAAGATGTATGAGCTTCTGCTGAGAAAGTCTCTTCTTCGCAAGTTCGACGAAATCCGGATTAATGTCAAAACCAATCCCCTTTCGTTCCAAATCCCTAGCGGCAATTATTGCGCTGCCGCTACCCATAAAAGGATCCAGAACTACATCGCCCTTCCTTGTATATATTTCAATTAATCTCCGACATAATTCCACTGGAAACATGGCAGGATGCTTAAGTTTGCTTTCTTCTCTCGACTTCACAATCTCCCATATACTAATGGAATATCTTTCCCATGTTTTCCCGTCTAGCTCATTCAGCCTTTCCTTTTTCTTAAGCGTCGCCTGAACCTCTTGATCGTCCATCGACTTCGACTTCACTAATAACCAATTCTAACAAGTTGTTTATAAGTTTAAGACAACTAAGCAAAATGACAGTTAAAGCCCTTATTGAAATTCATCTGTAAATCTTCTGCCCATTCAATGTCAATTCAATCCTATTATGCTAATATGCCACTTTTCAGATAAGTTTCAAAGCATTTCAGGCTTGAAGTTTTCCACAGCTTCTACAGCGTGGGAAAGCCGGACGCCTGAGTCAAGGATGAGAAGCCAGATCAGGCGGTACTTCTCCAGCTTTCCAGAAAGCCCTTTAAAGGTTTTAAAGGTTTCAAGCACGGCGCTCTCGTCCACCTCGCGGCAGTCCACGCCAGCCCTTACTTTCGGAATGGCTTTTCTAAGCTGCTCTAGGCGGTTCACAGGGAAACCGACTACAATCTCATAGTATTTCAGAAGCGCCCTAAACGCCTTTGCCAAATGCGGCTTACCCCTTTCACAACGCTTGAAAACCTCCAAGACGTCCTCAGGACTGTTTACCGTGGTAACATACCTATTGAGGTAACGATATCAGTCCATGGCTCTTACCCTCAGCCTCGAGCCACCGCTTGAATTTCTCCTTTTTCTCAGCATTCCAGACAATACCTGCTTCCGTCTCGCCCCTAATTACACGCTCGGCCACACGATACGCTTCAGCCTAGTCCCTTACGCTCAAACCTTTCAGCCCCGGGGACGGTTCTAGGACCGTCTCGTTTTCCGCCCCGAATCGGGCTTCTTTTGGTGCTCCGGCCGGGATTTGAACCCGGGTCTGCGGCTCGAGAGGCCGCCATACTTGACCGGACTATACTACCGGAGCTTTTCAGAGTCTGTTGTTCAGCCGTTAATAAATATCTTAGTACTGGGAGAGAGATGTTGGATGTATTTCCGCTGTGGCGCATATGCTTTTATCCTCGGACGTCGTGGTCTGGTTTGGTGGATTTGACCGAGACGGTATGCAGCCTGGGGTATGTTAACCGCATTTTTCACAACGTCAGCAACGTGAACCTCGACGAGCTGGAGCGCCTCCTCCACGACATTCAGTCAGCTGGAGTGATCATACCTTTGGGTGAGGGGAGGTCGAAGGGGGCTTTGAGCATAGCTGCCAGCGAGATGGCTAAGATGCGGGACGGCAAGATCGTGGTAGACCGTGGGGATGTCGGGTTCCCCGGAAGAGAGATAAGCGACGCAGCACCGGTTCTCAAGCAGCGGTTCGGCCGGGTTTGTCTACTGATAAACTCCGGATCCGGCAGGTCTATGACCCCCCTCGTCGATGCTCAGAACCTCGCGTCCTACATCGGAAAAACCGGCGCCCACAGAGACTACATGATAGACCTGGTCACCTCCGACGTGGATTCCCCGCTGGCCAAGATAGCATCCAAGTACGGAAGCGTCCTCGAGCTGATGGGCAGGGAGGAGGTTCACGAGGCCGAGGAGGCCAAGGTCTTCCGGGACGTTGGCATAATGGAGGACACCTTCATACTCGGAAGCGGAGCGCTCCTGCACGCAGTGGCGGAAGCCCTCCACGACAAAACTCTCCCCTCCAAGGCCCTCGAGTACGCAAAAGAAGTATGTCTGGAAGCAGCCAAGGTTGTGGACAAGAGCATCAACTCCGAGTTCTACGGTTTCGTCACCCGGAGGCTTGAAACACGGAGCACATGCTTCTTCGCGGGCCTGGGAAGCAGCTACGAAGTCGCTAGGATGACTGCTGTAAGGGTTGGCCACATTAAACGAGCTCTCGGAGACCAGGTCTACGTGGCTAGAGAATCCAGCACGCCGGGCCCGAGGCATGGAGACCTGCTGATCGTCATCTCGAGCAGCGGCGAAACCGAGATAGTTGCCGCGTGGTGTAAGAGCTTTAAACGAATGGGAGGACAGCTGGCCGCCGTCGTCGGCAACGCCGACAGCACGATAGCCTCGATGGCTGACTCCGTCCTCGAGATACCTACGAAGCATGAGCCCGGCAGGCCCAGCAGGTTTTACATCTACGCCGCCTTCGCCCTGAGCCCTCTGCCCATTCTTCTGGTGGAGAGCCTCGAGACCAAGGGGTTCAGGCTGCCTGAATACATCCTACGCTGGCATCAGAGCGTGACGGCGTAGCTACTCCATCACCGGCCTTATGGGCCGGCCGAGCTGCTCGTAGAACTCACGCATCCAGGGAAGTATGTCCCTGCCGAGAAGGTTTAGGAACCGCTCCTCGTTGGGGCTTGCGCTGTGGATGTAAACCCTGTCGAACCCGAGCTTGAGGAAATCGGCCAGCGACTTAAAGATGTCATCGACGTCCGTGGTGATCAGCCACGTCTGCTTGATCTTCTGCTTCTCAGCCTCACCCACCATGGCTTCCAGAACCCTTGGGTCTGAGACTTTCTCCCGTTTCTCACGCGGAATGGCTGTGGGCGCCCAGAAAAGAGCCGACCTGAAGGCCCTCTCATAGTCATGGTCGTAGGACACCTTGAACTCCAGACATTTACTCGTCTTCGCAGGGTCTTTACCGGCCTTCCTAGCGCCCCTCTCCAATGCGTCGATTATCTCGAGATATTTCTCCAACCCACGTGGGTTGGTGAGTATGCCGTCGCAGAGCTCCCCCGCAATCTCAGCCACGGCTGCGTTGGACGTTGCGACGTAGACCGGTATCTTGGTCTTGGGCCTCGTGTAGAGCTTGGCCGTCCTTATCCGGTAGTATTTTCCCTCGTAGTTTACGAAGTCGCCGGCCCAGAGCAGGTGCATGATCTCGATGGCCTCCCTAAGCCTCTGAACCTTCTCCCTGAACCCAGGCCATTCGAAGCCAAGCGGCGTCTCGTTCATAGCATGCCCCGTGCCGACGGTGATGAACACTCTGCCCGGATAGAGGTGGTTGAGCGTTGCGAAGGCTTGAGCTACTATGGCTGGATGGTAGCGGAACATCGGCGTAGTGACCGCTGTGCCTACCTCGACTCTCCTCGTCCTCTCAGCGACGGCGCTGCAGAAAATCCACGGAAACCCCGCCTGACCCCCCGTGTCGCTCCAGGGATGAAAGTGGTCGCTCGCGACTATGATGTCGAAGCCGACCGCTTCCGCGTGTATGGCGTGCGCCAGAAGCCTTTCAGGCGGGTATTGCTCCATGCCGGCCCAGTAGCCAAGCCTAAGCACGTTCTCCGGGGCCACGTGATCTCCTACGAACAGCTGATATTAAAGATGGATTACGAGTAATACTAGGATAACATCCTCAAACAACTCGGGACTCGACTAGTTTTTGCTTGATACCTGGCCCGGGCTCGATGGCGTCAACAGGCTTGACGCGCACCTGCAGCCCCTTCAAAACGTCGGCCAAACATCTTTCGATGCTCTCAACAAGTTCGTTCTCCCTAAAGCTGCTTGACAAAACGACGACGACGGTGTAGTCGGGTTTTTGAACAACCCGGAACTTGCGTATGCCCTGTATATGGTCGAGAGCGGTGATGACCACGTAGGGAGATACGTGCTCGCCGTCCTTCCTCTTGATCATGTCTACTTTCCTACCCTGTAAGCTTTAGATGAGCAACCTCCGATCTGAGCGGTAATCGGCGGAAGACGGCCTCGACTGCGTGAACACGGTCGTTCAGATTTTTTGCAGCAGAATGGTAGAGGGCTTTTATGATTATGTATGATAAAAGTTTGATATAGTGGTTTCTCGTTGTCCGGCTTGTGTGGGTTTTGCTGTCGCATAAGTTATCCACGATGACGCCTTGCTACGACGACGGGCCCAGGCTTGAACTCTATCCCGTCAAGCAGATCTCCAGAGGAGACAGCAGCAACAGCTACTTGGTGAAGCTTTTCAACCACTTGGGGACGCATGTAGACGCGCCCCACCACTTCGACGAAGCAGGTCGGAGAATAGCATCTTACACCGCTGAGGAGCTTTTATTCAGCAGGCCTCTTCTAATCGACCTGCCCAAGAAAGAGGGGGAGCTGATCACCGAGAACGACCTGAGGCCCTACGGCGGGGAGATAGCCTCTGCAGACCTGCTGCTGATACGGACTGGGTTCCAGGCTTTGAGAGAGTCTAGGCCCGAGGTCTTCATGAAGAGAGGGCCCTGCCTGTCGTCTGATGCGGCCAGCTTCTTGAGAAACTTCAGCGGTCTGAGGGCTCTCGGCGTCGACATGATCTCCATCTCCTCTCCCATCAACCGTGAGCAGGGGAGGGAGGCTCACCGCATACTGTTGAGGGGTCGGAGCTTCCTGATAATCGAGGACATGGACTTGCTGGACAAGCCGTCCAAGTACAGGAGGGTGGTTGTTTCACCTCTGCTGATTGAGGAGGTTGACAGCGCCCCGTGCACGGTTCTGGGCGAGGCCTGAGGAAGGGGACTAGGCTACGGAGGATGTTAGGAAAGCTACCAAAGCCGTGAACATCCACAAAAGCGTGAGGTTCTTCTGCCTCCTTCCTTGCTCCGGGCTCGGGCTTTTGATGAGCTTGATGCTGGAGTAGATGAAGCCTGCATCCGACGCAGCGACCACCAAAAGATACAACGGGCTCACAAGGTTCAGAAGATATGGAAGCGGGCTTAAGGCCACGGCAGCCATGTAAAGCGCTGACCCGACCTGAGCAGCTTTTTCAACACCATAAACCCTCGCCACAGTCCTCACGTCTCTCTTTGCGTCGCCGGCCACGTCCGACATCCCCTTAACAACCTCCCTCCCTGTGTTAGCCAAGAACGCCAGCAGAGCGAAGACAGCCACTCTACCGAGAATCGGGCCTCCGGCTACCAGCGAGCCGTATAGAAACGGAGCAACCACCGTAAAGCTCACAGCCATGTTTCCCAGAAAACCCGTCTTCTTCAAACGCCAGTTGTAGGCTGCAGCAACGCCGTAAGCCGTCAAAGCCAGCGTGAAGCATGGAAGGCTGGTGAGTAGGGCTGACGACAGGCCTAGGCCGGCTGTGATGAAAGAAAGCGTTAGCGCCGAGCTGGGCGACACCGAGCCGGAGGGTATGGGTCTTGAGGGGTTGTTGACTGCGTCAACCTCCCTGTCGAAGTAGTCGTTCAGAATCATCGAGGAGCTCGTGAGCCCGTAAGAGGTTGCTAGAGTTAGGATGATTGTTTCAAGGGAGGGGAGGTATGAGTCTGAGACAACCATTCCCACGATTACGGCGAAGAACATCATCAAGCTGTTCGGAGGCCTAGTTATGCGTATGAAAGCCGGCAGATTCAACTCAGGTCATCTTACTTGTTCTGAAGGTCTGCTAGGGCTGCGTTGTAGTAGACGACTTCGTTGCGTCTGTCTAGGACAGCCACCACAGCCTGCTTGTTCATGGCTCTGCAGGACCTGAGAAGGTCGAGAAGCTCTTCAACGTAGATGCTCTCGCCTTCGTACAGAGGTATCACCAAGTACTTTGCAGGCTTTTCAAGATACTCGCCCCTGTCGAAGACCCTGAACCGTAGCTTAGGCCCAAACCCCTCCTTTACAACGTACCGTCTCTTACGCAGGTCCATGTAGATGACGTAATCCCTCCAGACGTTCGCATCTTTTTGAATGAAAAAAGTTAGGAGGTCGTTGAACCCCAGCCGTGTGTTGAGCCGATAGACCTCAGCCCTGCCGTTCTCGACCAAGTAGAGTGTTTCGACGGGGCTGAACCCCCAGCCGCCGTCCGGACGCTTGTCCCCGTACCCTCTAGCCTGGAACCATGACAGGTCGCCCTCCACGAAAACCACCGACCCGTCATCCAACAGCTTCAGGCTGCTGGCTACCGCAACCGAGACCGATTCCTCGTCGTTCAATACCAGACAAAAACTCAACGAACCATATAAATACATGAACCCGGTGATGCGTTAAGCCCTACCACGTATCATGGAAATAGTTAAAAACAAAGCCTCAGTCGTTTAAGCTGGTTGGACAGAAAGCAGGCAAGCCTTGTTCTGGTAGCCGCAGCGCTCATTATACTGTTTAACCTATTCCAGCTCGTTCCACCCCTCTCGAGAAATTCCCTAGTGATTGATTTTTCCTTCGGCGAGTCAGCGTCGAGGCCCTACATACTGAGGGTTAGGGTTGAGAAAACAAGGCTGATTGATGAGTTTTATACCGCCACCGCGCCCGTCGCTAGAATGATCGTTAGGCTCGACGACAAGACCGGCGTCACCAACTCCAACGGCTACGCCACGTTCGCCACAACTCCGGGAAAGCATGTCATCACCATCAGCTCGCCCCAGCTCATCCTACCCACCTACAGCGTGGACGTCGACATTCAAGACTACATCACAGAGCTTAGGGTTCTCTACATTGAGGAGAGGTTCAGGATCGAGGCGGCCAGCGTCTCTATCGATAGCGTATCCCAGACCTCCCACGTAAGAGCATTCTACACCATCCCGTTCAACACAACCTACTACGTTGGGTCTCCCTACCTAGTTTACGTCAATTTTGAGCAATACTTCAAGATATTCAACGGCGACAGCATAACAGCCTACACGCCAAACATCGAGGATAGTTATCGAGGGCCTTTCAACATCATGATCCCCACCGAGGAGGGGGCTTCTCTGGTTTCAGAATCAACGGTCCAAGACCTGATTCAAGTGATCATTTCTCCATACAGCTACATACCTGCTTACAGGGTTGAGAACCAGCTTCTGAGGCTGAGTTGAAGATGGCGTCCTACCTTTACGACGTATCTTTCTGGGTTGTTGTCAACCTGTTTCTAGCCATCGCCGTGATAGGGCTTGTTCTGATAAAGTATTCGATGGAGCGGTCGGCTGTTCGTGTAGAGAGGGTTGAGAAGAAGCCTAGCCTCGTTGAGTACGTAGAGCGGTTCGAGGAGCTTGTGCAGCAGGGAGATTTTTCTAAAGCCGTGTCGGAGACCTTCGCAAGCCTCTTCAAGAAAGTATGCGAGATGAACGGTGTCGACCCTAGGTTTTCGACGGCCATGGAGGTCATTGAGGGCGGGAAACTACCTGAACACATCAGGCAGGCCTTGACCGAGATGTATGCTGTCTACGAGCCTGTAAGGTACGGCCTTAAACAGCCAAACAACGATGAAATAGAGGTCTTCCGCAGAAGCCTAGCCAAGCTGCTGGAGAGTGTTTAGATATGCTGGAGCCTCAGCTGACGGCGGTCGTTCTCCTCTCAGCAGCCGGAACACTGGCCATCCTTCTAACCCCCCGTGAAAGGAGCAGGAGGCAGAAACCTACGAACCTAAACATCGAAGGACTTGACGACTACGCTCTGCTCTACATGCTTCACGTGCACGGTAGGCGTAAAGAACTTTTGAAGACCATTAAACGACTCGCGGGAAAAACCATCAACGCCGAGAGGAAATCAGTTCTCAAGAAGCTTGAGACGGTCGTGAGAAGGAATGCATGAAACCACTGTTGCCTCCGCAATAGCTAGGAATGTTAAGCGAGAGGTCGGTAGGGTCATAGTGGGTATGGGTGAGCCGATCGAATCGCTTCTGATAGCTTTCCTTACAGGCGGTCATGTAATCATGGAGGGGGTTCCGGGTCTGGCCAAGACACTTCTTGCGAAATCTTTCGCCATGTCTCTGGGGCTTAAGTTCAAGAGGATACAGTTCACTTCAGACATCCTGCCGTCAGACATCATAGGCGGTCTGGTGTTCAACAGAAGGTCTGGGGAGCTGGAGTTCAGGCCGGGCCCTATCTTCGCCAACATAGTGCTGATTGACGAGATAAACAGAGCGCCTCCGAGAAGCCAGTCTGCGCTGCTTGAAGCCATGCAGGAGAGGCAGGTAACCGTTGAAGGTGTTTCCCACAGCCTGCCTGACCCGTTTCTCGTGGTGGCCACCCAGAACCCCGTCGAGCTGGAGGGAACTTTCCCCCTGCCCGAGGCTGAGCTTGACAGGTTCATGATGCGCGTGATCGTGCCCTACCCTACTGCCGAGGAGGAACGAATGATACTCGAGATGAAAAACATCTTAGGCGAGGAGGTGCCGATTTCTCCAGTCGTAGACCTTGAAGCGGTGAGGACCGCCATGGACGAGGTGCGGAACGTGGTTGTTGTGCCTGAAGTGATTAAATACATAGTTGATGTTGTGTCGACGAGTCGTAGGGATAGCCGGCTTGCGCTGGGGGCGAGCACTAGAGCAGAAATAGCGCTGCTGTACGCAGCGAAGGCTCATGCAGCTCTCAGCGGAAGAATGTACACAACCCCGGACGACGTGAAGAAAGTGTTCTTCAGAGTTCTAAACCATCGCTTGCAGCCAAAGCCCGAGTTCTCCGGCCTGTCCAAGACACCGGACTACAGCTTTCTGTCGAAGATTTTAAAAGAGTACCTAGATTCGGTTGAGGTGCCTCTCTGATGCTTACACGTGAGGGTTATGGACTGGCCCTCACAGCCTTCATTCTAACGGCTCTAACCTCGACGGCCATCGTTTATCCTCCACTGACGCTGTCCCTATTCGCAGCAGCAATCTTCAGCATAGTGTACATGCTGTTGACTACTAGAAGCCTTAAATCGTTAAAACCCACAGACTTCACGTTCGTCCGCACGATAAACAACCAAGACCCTAAGCCGGGTGAACTCATCGAGGTGAAAGTCTCGGTGGTCAACAAATCGGGGCGAGAGCTTGTCCTGACGGTTATCGACGGCCTCGAGGGGTTGAATCTAGTGAGGGGAAGCATGGTGGCTGAGAAACAGGTTAAGCATGGTGAAGGAGTAGAGGTCCAGTACACCGTGGCGGCGGAGAGGCGGGGAGTCTACTCGCTGGGGCCTTTGACCGTCAGGGTGGCCGATGATTACGGGCTGTGCTGCAGATATATCACGCTGGAGCGTGAGGCCAAGGTTTTTGTCAGGCCGAGGATGGTGGAGAGAACTAAGCTGCTAGACAGCGTGAGGAGGGCTCAGACGCTCTTTATCACGGGTTCAGGTTTTTCCACGAGGTTCGGGGCTGACGACCTCTTCCGTGAGATAAGCAAGGCTGAGGAGGGGCAGAATTTGAAAAGCATAGACTGGAGGAGGACCGCTAGAGAGGACGGGGAAATCTACGTGCGGAAGTACGACAAGCTCAACAGGCTGCGAATAGCTTTCCTGATCGACTGCACGGTCTCCAACGCCGTCGGAAAGCCCAGCTTGATGGACTCTTGTTTGGCGTCTGTCGCCTCCACCGCCTTCTCCATGCTTGAAAAAGGCGACGCCGTGGTCGTCAAACCACTAGGGGCGGCCGAGCCGGGCGTGTTCAACGCCTCAAGCACAGCGGATTTCGAGAGACTGATTGTTTTCCTGACGAGGCTGAAGCCAGGGCTGGGGTTTGACTTGCTGGAGGAGGTAAAGAGGTTGGACAAGTTCGACGTTGTTTTCCTGTTAGGGCGATTGGCTTCGGTCGACGCAAACGGGGTCAAGCTGGTTGAGGACGAGGTTAGAAGAAGGAAGGGGGTGCTCTTCACGATAATCCCGGTGCTGGAGGATGTGGGGGACTTTATGCGGACGCTCAACCAGCTGGAGATGCTTAGAGTCGAAAACCTCAAAACACACGCAGTGTCCGTCTCAATGGTAGATGCAGCCGACCTACCACAGTACATAGCTCATCTCCACAGAATGCTGAGGGCTGTGGCTTGATGCTGAAGCTCGTCAGGATGGCTGCGCTGGCTCCTCCTGTGTTAATCTCCGTGATGTCGTTCGCTAAGTTCGACTTCAGCAACTACTACGTGGCCGTGGGAATAGTCTCGCTTCTCCTAATATCCATGACCGAGAGAGTCAAGTGGATGGCTGTAAGCCTCGTCTACATCCCAGCTATATACACAGTGGGCCTGCTGCTCACAGGCAGCGCAGCACCCTTCCTAGGCCTTGCAGCCGGCTACATACTAGCGTCGCCGCTGGTGGTATCGATATCCACCTACTCGAGCCGAAGCCCTTCCGGCATTCTTTCAGGCTACTTCTCAGCATACATCATAGCCCTGCTCATCTACGGTGTCGAAGGCAGCCCCGCGAGGCCTGAATACCTTTTCATACACCTTGTTAGAAACATCGCAGGCTTTATCAACCAAGAAAATGTGAACGTAATCCCGCCCGAGACACCGCCCTCGTTCCTGCTGGCCTCAGCAACGTCCGTGGCAACTCTCGCCCTCATGCTCATGATAGTCTTCAGAAGGGCTTCCGACAAGCTGAGTTTGAAGCCGGTTTTTCTCAAGCCTCTCGTCATAACTATCGCCATAATGGTTGTAATCACCGCAGCCTCCTCTTCCCTCCCAACGCTCGCGTCTATCATCCTGTTGACAACCGTCGCCTCCTTGGCTGTGATGATGGCTTTGACGATGCGTGGCACCCATGGTTAGCGTGCTGCTCGTCCTCTCGATGCTTCTTACCAGCCTCTTCTACGTAAACCAAGCACTTCCTCATTTTTGGCTCGTCGGCTTGGGAGGAGAGGAGATGCTTCCGCTTCTGGATGGGGGGGTGCTCACGGCAAGAGTCGGCGAGAGCCTTGCAGTCCGGTTGATGGGCAGGGACGGTTTGTTGAGCGTCATCTCACCGCAGGGGGAGGTTAGGAGGGAGTTGATCCGGGACGGCTTGCTTACGGTTTTGAAGAAGTTTACAGTCGACGACGTTGGAGAATGGGTTGTTGAGACGGACGAGGGAGCGAGACTTACGATCGTGGTCGAGGCGCCTGAACTAAAGCCACCAGTCTTTCTAAACGTCTGGATAGAGAACACAACGGTCGTCGCCACGGTCGCAACAAGCCCGCACGCCTTCGCAGTGTTCATGGATGGTGGAGGCGAAGACGTCTACACTCCAAGGTCTACTGTAAGTATGGAGATTCGAGGGTTGAACCTGCAGGTTGTTAGGTTTGACTTGCTGAAGAAAGCCGACCGCATCAGGTATGCTGGAAAACTCAATCAAATCCAGTTCACGGTTGAGCTCGACCAAGTTGTGGCGTCTCAGTTTGTTCAAGTTAGAGGAGGGTCAGTGTCCCTCCAAATGCCTGCGAAGGATTCTTCAGGGCCGCAGGGGCTGAGGGTGTTGGGGTATGGACAGTACGTGGCGAGGCTTGTGGCCACGGGGGAAAGCAGGCTTGTTGCCGAGAGGGAGATTACTGTTGTGCCGGAGCGTTTCCGGGGCTTCGGCGGCCTGTCGAGAAGCGTCCGGGTAGACATTCACCAAGCCATGTCGAGGAATTTCACACTCTTAGTCGGGAACGAGCTGGGTGATGTCTGGGTTCTGCATTTAAGGCTGCCTGTCACGGTCTTCAACGTCTACGACAGGACGCACAGCCGGCGGATAGACAGGTACCAGCTCTTCCTCGAAAACTCCAGCAGCCTGAAAACAGGGGACACAACGCTGCTGGCCTTCTACAACTCTCTCAGCATACAGGATTACGACAACAACACTTACCTAGAACCCTCCAGAGTCGCAAGCTTTACTCTGGCGTTCGACGGCCGTGCCGTGGAGTATAACAACTTCGAGTTCACCCCGGGCGTGCCCACGACCATAGACCTCAAGCTGTATAGCCTCGTTCTGCGGCTCGTCTACCCCAACGGCTCTGTCCACCCCGGGACACGGGTCGTGGAGGTCAACGGCATGACGTTTAGAGACTTGGGCGAAAGGCCCTACCTGCTGCCGCCGGAGAACTACGTCATCAGGGCTCTGGATCCTAAAAGCTTCGCCCCAGCCACTTACACGCTTACTTCGGACACAGTTTTGACCATCATGGTTCTGGAGAACGCTGAAGCCCTGGCTTCTCTGAGGGTTTCGGCCCTGTTCATGGCCCTGCTTGCTGGATACGCTTCCTTCAGGCTGTTTAGGATACGTAAGACCTTTTACCGAGCTCGTAGCGGGTAGTGTGATGGCTTATGAGGACGACTATATCTGTCATAAAAGCTGACGTGGGAAGCGTTGCTGGACATCATAAACCCCATTCAAAAATGCTAGAGATGGCTGCTTACAAGTTAAGGGAGGCTGAGGAGACGGGGGTAATCAACAGCGGGTACGCCACCCACTGCGGAGACGATATCGTGCTCGTCATGACCCACTTCCGGGGGGAGGACAATCCTGAAGTGCATGGTCTTGCATGGAACATTTTCAAAGAGGTCGCGGACAAGGTGGCTAAGCCGTTCAAGCTTTACGGCGCAGGCCAGGACCTGCTATCCGACGCGTTCAGCGGCAACGTCAAGGGTCTGGGGCCGGGGGTTGCTGAATTGGAGTTCCATGAACGGAGGTCAGACCCGGTAATAGTCTTCGCCGCGGACAAGACAGAGCCCGGAGCGTGGAACCTACCCCTGTACAGGATTTTCGCATCGCCGGACAACACTGCCGGCTTGGTCATCGACCCAACGCTTCACGACGGGTTCAAGTTCGAAGTCCTCGACCTCATCGAATCATGGTCCGTGCTTCTCAAAACACCCGAGGAGGTTTACGACTTGATTGCTTTGATAGGCACTGTCGGCAGGTATGCTGTTTCGAAGATTTACAGAGCATCCGACGACGAGCCTGCAGCCGCTGCGAGCACGACCCGTTTAAGCCTGATCGCTGGAAGGTATGTCGGCAAGGACGACCCTGTGATGGTTGTCAGGGCTCAGGCAGGGTTTCCGGCTGTCGGCGAGATCCTGAGCGCTTTCGCACAGCCTCCGATTGTTTCAGGCTGGATGAGAGGCTCTCACAGAGGGCCGCTCACGCCCGTGTCCTTCCGCAGGGGTCAGAACGTCGTCTCCTACTTCGACGGGCCTCCCCGGGTTATCGCGATGGGCTGGCAGGTCTCTCACGGAAGGCTGGTGGGTGTTGACGGGCTGGAGCCCTCCGACCTGTTTGAAGACTCGTTCTGGGATTTTGTCAGAGCGAAGGCAGCTGAGACAGCCATCATGCTGCGGAGCATGGGCGAGTTCGAGCCGGCAAGGCTTGGTCATGAGGAGATGGAGTACACGACGCTTCCTCAGATAATCGAGAAACTGAAGCCTAGGTTCAAGCCGCTGGAGGTCAAAACTTCTAAAAAATAGCCTGAGCCCTACGTCGAAACCGCAGGGGGACAGCGTTCAAAAGTCTTCCTTGACAAGCGTCTTCCTGCCGTTAGCCTGACATCTCTTGACGGCTTTCGCAATCAGCTCCCTGACAACGGCGTCGAGGCCCTCCAACGCGTCAGCGCTGAGCCTTATCCCCTCAGGTAGGGCTTCTCTCACTCTAGACTCCACAACCAGCAGTTCTTTACCCATTTCCGGTCGTGGTTAAGGGCTTGAAAAGGCTTTAAAGGCTTTTCTCTCCGCTGCAGGCTGGCATTATCAAGGTATTGCCCGGTTAATACGCCGGGCACTATTATTCTCCGGGAGGGCGCTCCGTGTAAACGAAGTCATAGAGTGCCTAGGAGACTGTAGGCTTCTCAGCCAGAAGCCCTGCTTCGTTGGGGTGGATGAAGGGCTCCCTCCAGTCCTCGCCCGTGAAACCCTTCAGGGCCTCGAGGTCCCGCCAAACCGTGACCACCACGGCCTTCGCTGGCTGAGAATCGTCCAAGCCGAAAAACCCGTTCAAACAGCCGTCCTGCCTCCTCAACAGCGGCAACGCATCCTCCAGAGCGAACTTTTGAAAAGCTTTCTCGGCCCCGGTCTTCAAGCGACACGTCCATACACGAATGATCATGACTGAGACAGCTTGAGGACTGTTGATAAGCTTTAGCCGCAGAAGTTTAATTCAGCCGTGAAGGTCTGCCTTCATGCAGTATTATCAAGCGGTTAGGCTCGGTGAGGCGGAGGCTTTAAGGTCGCAGAGCCTTCTGGCGAAGTACACCGGAATGGCTATGGCGGCGATGGTTGTGAAAGAAACCCCCGGCGGCTGGGCTCCGGTGGGCGGTGAAAACTATTACGCGGTGGTCAACAAGGATGAGAACCTATGTCTGCTGGTTTTGTGCGACGGCGACGGATACGTGAAAGCCATGTCCAACACCATCCCTTGCAGGCTTGCGGAAAGCCTTGCCGCCAAGATGGAGAGCGACGGCATACGCAGGTTCCTCGGCCGTCTAACACTTCCACTCTAGCTGCAGAAGTTTGGTGAACCGCTCCGCATCATCAGCCATCGAAACGTTGTTGAAAAGAACGAACGCATCCTCGACGACGGATTCGCTGACCTTCTCGGCGAGCCTTCTCAGGTCTTCGTCGGTGTATTTGTATGAGTAGTTGACTTCTTTTCTCCCGAGTCCATGGAGCCTTGTGTAGAGAATCGGCGACTCCACCGCAGGGTTTGCCCGAAGCAGGTCCGTGATGTGTATGATGTTTGTTTTGCTGCATACGTCCGAGACTACGTGCTTTAGCTCCGCGATCTTACCCCTAGGCTCCCAGCCCACGACCAGCCCGGAAGACGAAGCATACCTGAAGAACTCGACGGCGTTCCTAACCGACTGGTCGTCAGCGGGCATGGTGGGCGGGGTCTGGACAACGACAACCCTAGCTCCGAGAGCCTTGGCCACGTCGGTCGACATGTCCCAGGCCTCAAAGTTCTCTTTCACAGGTCTCAGAAACCCGTATCTGTGTTGCTTCTCCTTGACGAGCTTCAGCCCAGCCCTACGCCAAGTAGGGCTTGAGACGGGATGGGAGACCGCCTGCCAAGCCTTCATGCAGAACACAAAGCCTTCCGGCGCCTCCTGCCTCCAACGCCGCGCTGTCTCTAATCTCGGAAGCCTGTAGAAAGTCTCCTGAACCTCGATGATGGGAAACCTGCTGAAATAAGCGCTCCTACCTCCTTTGACAGCCCAGCCGCAACACCCGACCAGAACCCTTCCCACGAGTGGAACAACGGGTTGAAACCTTAAAAACACTCATGCTGAAGGTAGGGTTGGTGGCGGCGGGAAAGGCCGGGGAGCTAGCCCTTCCCTGCACCCGAGACGGGCTACATGCGGGGGCCGGACAACCTGTGGGGGCGCTTGCGGCCGGCCTGCCTGCCGTGCTGCACAGAGGCGATGAGAACACGCCGGGTAGGGGCGTCGTAGGAGGTCAAGGCCCCTGTAGGGGGGCTCCAAACCTCCTCATGCGTCGAACCGTGTCAGGCCCGGGAGGGAGCAGCACTAAGATGCAGCGACGCAGCCTATCCAGAAGCGTGTTCGAGAGCTCATGCAGCACGTGGGGCTGGTGTCGGGTCCTAGCCACCTCCGGGAGCCGCCGCCACCGTTCCTAGACAAACTCAAATAGCCCGGTACGACAGGTCACGCCCCATGCCCGAGCTATCTCCGTTCGCAGTCTCACGATTTCTTTCAGCTCTAGCAGCCACGGCGGTGTTAATAATCCTGCTAGCCGCAGGAGCCTTAACCCCCATCCCGGTCCCAGACGCCCAAAGCATGGTTGAAGGTTTCGAGGAACTGGTGGCAAGCCTAACAGCCAGCCCTGCAGGCATATTCTTCAACAACCTTGTCGCATCGCTGTTGATGATTATACCGGCTTTGGGCATGGCTCTGGCGGCCTTCATAGTTTACAACACAGGCCTCGTCATCGGAGCTGTCTCAATCACTTCAAACATACCGGTTGGGCTGTCGCTGCTAATCCCGTTCCTGACTTTATACGGCTTCGTCGAAATGCTCGCCTACGGCTTCGCTGTTTCCGAAAGCTTCTTCCTTACCTCCGCGGTTGTCAGGAGGAGGTTCAGGAGTGAGGTGAGAGTCGTTCCCTACGTATTGGTTGTTGTCGTGGTCTTGCTGGGTGTTGCCGCTGTTATCGAGTGGCTGCTCATCGAGTTCTTCCAGACATTCCTACCTAGCTAGCGAGTACAGAACCCAGCCCATCAAGTCTCCCAACACAAGGTTGACGAAGTATCCGGCGGTGAAGAAAACCAGCAACGGGATGCCCGGAGTGATCCACAAGTCATCCGCCTCAACCCTGTCGATCTCGTCGATAGCCAGCTTAAAATCAAACCGTCTAACCCCGTTTACAGTCTTCTCCACCGGGCTCCAGAAGACCTTGCCCGCAGATTTAGAAAGACGAACCCCTATGAAGCAGGCTGCCATCTTCCGGAGGCTGCTCTCAGCCTCAAACCCTTCAAAGATTTTTCTGCCTCTCAACAGCATGTATAGATTGTAGACTGCGAAGGATAATGGGAGCGACGCGGAGAGGAGCATTCCGTTGGTCAACACAGTTAGGGCGTTGATGCCGTGGAGGTATGGCCATACATAGACGTATGGCTGGACTAGGGAGATCGTTAGGAGAGCTTTCCCGTCAGCGCCTCCGTACAGCCCTGCATAGTAGAGACCGTAGCCTACAGCACCCGAGGCCACGACTGCGACGACGTAGCGGAGAAGCTCTTCGAAACCAGAGTTGTAGATGTTTAGCGAGTTCAGCAGCAAGCCTAGGATAGCCGGAACTACCCACACGTAGTCGTCGACTTCACGCTTCCTGACATCTAGGTATGAGGCGTACAGAAGTGTTGATGCGGTTATAAACGTGCTCCACGGCTCCATCTCAGCCTACGGCCAGATCCCCAAGTAGTTAATGGCTTCCGCGACCTTCCCCACCGCGAGGACCATAGCGCCCAGCCTCATAGAGACGCCGTGTTTCCTCGACGTTTCCAGCGTGTCTCTGAAGCCCTTGACTATCTTGGCCTCCAATTTAGAGTTGACTTCCTCGAGGCTCCAGCTCTCCCTTTTAAGGTTCTGAACCCATTCGAGGTAGCTGACAGCCACGCCGCCGGCGTTCGCCAGTATGTCGGGAACCACGGGAATACCGCGCTCGTTCAAGACTCTGTCTCCCTCGGAGGTGGTTGGCCCGTTGGCACCTTCGACCACGGCACGGGCCTCAATCTTCTCAGCCACCTCCTTGGTTATCACGTTCTCCAAGGCAGCCGGGATGAGAAAGTCGCATGGAATCGTCAACAACTCTTCGTTCGAAACAGGCTTAGAGTCCTTGAACCCAACCACAGACCCTGTCTTAGACTTATGCTCGCTGACAGCCTCAGGGTTCAAACCCCTCTCGCTGAATATGCCGCCTTTCGAGTCGCTGACAGCGATTATCCGGGCCCCGTATTCGTTGTGGAGAATCCTTGCTGCGTTGTACCCCACGTTTCCAAACCCTTGGACGACTATCCTCGCATCCTTCAGGGGCTTGTTCATGGTCCTCGCCAGCTCCCTCATCGCGATCGTCAAGCCTCTAGAGGTTGCCTCCAACCTCCCCAAGCTCCCGTAAAGGCTTACGGGCTTGCCGGTCGCAACCTCGGGAGTGAAAACACCTCGCATCATGCTGTAGGTGTCAACCATCCAAGCCATGGTTTGAGCATCGGTGTAGACGTCTGGGCCGGGGATGTCGACGTAAGGGCCTATGACCTCGTAAATCATGGCCGTGTATCGCCGAGTTATCCGTTCAAGCTCTGACTTGCTGAGGTTCTTGGGGTCGCATGCAACACCTCCCTTGGCACCGCCGTAAGGAAGGTCGACGACAGCGCATTTCCAAGTCATCAACATGGCCAGAGCAGTAACCTCGTCGACATCCAACGTCGGGTAGTATCTAACTCCACCCTTGTAAGGACCTCTAGCGTTAGAATGCTGAACCCGCACCCCGGTGAAGACTTTGATAGAGCCGTCGTCCATCTTCACAGGCAACGACACCACCACGACTCTTTTTGGAGTCCTGAGAACCTCTTGAATACCGGGGTCTATGTTTAGATGTTCAACAGCTTGACGGACTGATTCTAGCGTGTTTCTAAGAAAGAGACTACCGCTGCTCATAGAGTTATGCTTGAAGAGTCATCATAAATAGATATTAGCGGCTAGAGCAGCTGGGCAGGATAACTAAAATTCAGCCGGCTGGATAAGGTTAACATGGAGACGAAAGCCGTCGGGCGGCGGAAATTCCTTGTTCTTACGTGGACGGACGTGGAGATGTTTGTGGACCGTCTTGAACGACTGATAGAATCGGACGGCTACTGCGTCGACACAATCGTAGGAGTTCTGCGGGGCGGGATGGTCGTGGCCAACCTTCTGTCCGACGTTCTCGGAGTCAGGGAGGTCTACGTAGTGGGATGCAAGTCATACTCAGACACCGAGAGGAAGGATCTTAAGATCTACCACGACCTCGAGCTGAGAGATTTAACAGGCAGGAACATACTGCTGGTCGACGACGTGGCCGACACAGGGGCAACTCTAGATGCTGCGGTAAACATGGTTTTGAAACCCCGTCAACCAGAAGCTGTTAGAACCGCGACCCTGCTTGTAAAGCCTTGGAGCCGCATGCGCCCCGACTACGTCGTCGAGTCAACCGATGCATGGATTGTTTTTCCATGGGAGAGGATGGAGACGGTGAAGGCGGTTGCTAAGATTTTTGTCGAAGAATACGGGGTGGACGAAGCGGTCAAGCAGCTGGCGTCGTTGTCAAGGCTTGAAGAGGAAAAGATAGTAGAGGCCGTCAAAAATTTCTGCACCATATCTTGACAGCATCATGGATGCACACTTACTTCGGCGGGCAGCATGGACACCAGAGGAAGGGACAGCTCAACCCGCATTACATCCAAGCGATCATCATGTTTGGGTTGAACTTAATGACTAGCCACAACACAGACAGCTCCTAGGCATCCTGCAGACGCAAAGATGGTAATTGCCTTCAGGCTTGTCTCATCTTTCTTGGTATAACTTCCTGAAGCGGTCCTTCACCCCATTCCGGCCGCGTCAACCGCTACATTTATTGAATGCTTGCGACGCACTTATTAAAAAGACCCGGCTTCTAGGTGCGGGCCTTGCAGGGTGCTGCTGGAAGGGTTTACGCAGAGGTTTACGGCTGCTCAGCCAACCAAGCCGACGGCGAGATAGCCCTAGGCCTGCTGAGGAGTAGGGGGTACAAAGTTGTGGAGAAGCCGGAGGAAGCCGACTACGTTGTTTTGGTGACTTGCGCCGTCAAGAAACCCACCGCCGACCGTATGGTCTCCCGGGTCAGGCGGTTCGCTAAGATGGGCAGCAGGCTGGTTGTGGCTGGATGCATGGTTTCGGGCGAGGGAGAGAGGGTTAGGAGAGCAGCTCCGGAAGCCTTGCTGATACCTCCCAAGAAAATCACAGCCATCGCTGAGATGGTTGGAGGCGTGGATGCGGGCGAGCCTGCTGTGTTGAAGACGGGATTGCCGAGGGTTAGACGCAACCCTGTTGTTTCGATCGTTCCTGTCTCGGAGGGCTGTCGCTGGAGTAGGTGCAGCTTCTGCATCGTCCCCAACACAAGGCCCGGCTACCAGAGCTACCCGGTCAGGGCGGTCGTGGAGGAGGTGCGCCGCAGCGTGTCAGAGGGATGCAGGGAGGTTTGGCTGACCAGCCAAGACATGGGCAGCTACGGCCTTGAGTCGGGAAAAAACCTGCTTCCCCAGCTGCTGCAAGCCGTCAACGCTGTGGAGGGCCGGTTCTACGTCCGCGTGGGGATGATGAACCCCATATACCTCAACCCCATACTGACCCAGCTTGTCGAGGCATACCTCTGCGAGAAAGTTTTCAAGTTCATACATCTGCCCGTGCAGTCCGGCTCGGACAAAGTGCTCCGAGACATGAATCGCGGCCACACGTCAAGCATGTTCATCCAAATAGTGGAGAGGTTCCGTGAAAAAATTCCAGACCTAACTCTTGCGACGGACATCATAGTCGGGTATCCGACGGAGGATGACGACGACTTTGAGCGGACGCTGCGCCTCCTCGAGAGGGCCAAGCCTCACGTGGTCAACATTTCACGCTACTTTCCACGTCCCGACACCCCCGCCGAGAAGCTTAAGCCGCTGCCGCACAGCGTGGTGGCCCGTAGAGTTGCCGCTGTCAAAGAGCTGGTTGAAGAGGTTCAGCTGAAGCTCAACGAGAGATGGGTGGGCTGGTCTGGAGAGGTGCTCGTGGACGAGGTTGGGAAGAACGGCTTTATGGCCGCTAGGAACCACGCCTACAGACCGATAATCCTGAACACGAGGGAAAACCTGCTGGGCAGGTTTGTTGAAGCCGAAGTGGTCGAAGCTGAGAAAACCTATCTAAAGGCTCGTCTCGTCCAAGCCTGCTAGGATTCACCCTTCCGGCATCGGCCCCTCGACTACCGTCACCGTCCCAACCATCCACGGATGGGGTGTGCAGTGGTACGGGTATATTCCGGCTCTGGCGAACGTAAACACCCACCTTTCGTTCGAGCCGAACAACCCTGAGTCGAAAAGCCCTTGGTCGGACGTGACTGTGTGGGCTACGTTGACGTTCTCGGCGTTAATCCATATCACGGTGCTGTTGTATCCTGCGAGCACCTTAACGCTGGCCGGGGAGTATGTCTCCGTAGCGCTCGGGTCGAACGAGCCGGGGAGGATGATAACCGTGACGTTGAACGGCGTAGGGCCTGTGGCTTCTAACTTCTCTATTTTGGTGAAAGGACCGACTTGGAGAGCTGCGGAGACAAGAACGAAGGAAACAAGCCCTATCCCCAGCGATGTCAAAACATATGTTTTACCGCTGCTCAGCTGCGGAAGCCCTCCCCTGAACAAGCCTATGGGCAGCATGATGACGCCCAGAGCCAGCATGAAGCCTGAGAACTCGGCCAGCGGCCTCATAGTCTCCGAGATTCCGGAGAACGGTATGAATATTCCAGCTACACCCATCACGATCAAAATCATCGAGACGGCCAGCACTGTGTCGTCCATGTTTCAAACATCGCAAAGCCAGCTTTTATACTGTATCCAAAAGCAAGCAGCCCGGCCACTAAACATCCTGATGTGTTTAAATAATTTTCATCGCCGTAACCGCTGATGAAGGTCGGTGTAGTAGGCGGGACGGGCGACCTCGGTTTCGGGCTCGTGCTCAGGCTCGCCAGAGCAGGTGTAGAGGTTGTGATCGGGTCGAGGGATGAAGGGAGGGCATCGCAGGCCGCTAGGAGGGCGGTTGAAATATTGGGGAGCGCCGTGGTTTCAGGGGCCTCGAACAGAAATGCGGTGAAGGGATGCAGGGTCGTCTTCTTCACCATCCCATACGAGGCTTTAGCCCCGATCGTGGACGACGTGGCCGCAGGCCTTGAGCAGGACTGCATCGCAGTCTCATGCATCGTGCCGCCCGCCGGCGTCAACGGTTCGGCCGCTGAGCTTTTAGCTGAACGCCTGCCCAAATCAGTCAAAGTCGTCGCCGCCCTCCATACGGTGAGCGCCCAGATCATCCAAGACCTAGACAGGCCTATTGACTCCGACACGTTTGTCTTCGGGGACGGGTTCGATGAGAAGAGGACGGTCGTCGGGCTGCTCCGCCAGATCTCGGGTCTCCGGCCTGTCGACGGCGGGCCTTTGAAAAACTCCAAGTATGGGGAGGCTTTCACCCGCTTCCTAATAGGCGTCAACAAAAGGTACGGGCTGAGCGATGCAGGGCTTAGAGTGACGGGTTTAAGAGACGACGCTGTTTGGAGGAAATGGGGGTTTTGAGGCCTTCGCCGCACATCTTCAGAGCCTACGACATACGGGGCGTTTACGGCAGAGACATCGACGAGGATGTCGCCTACAAGGTTGGTAGGGCTTTCGGTAAAAGGGTTGGAGGGTTGACTATCGTGGGCAGAGACGTAAGAACCAGCGGGCCTAGGCTGGCTAGAGCTTTGACCGAGGGGTTGACCGACTCGGGTGTCGACGTCCTCGACGCAGGCATGTGCACCACGCCATCATGCTACTTCGGAGCACGCCACTTCAAAACGCTTGGTGGAGTGATGATAACAGCCAGCCACAATCCCCGGGAATGGAACGGCTTCAAAATGTTCCTCGGCAACGGCGAGACAATTTCAGAGGGAGCAGGGATGGAAGCAATACGCGACATGGTGATGAACGAGGCTTACGGCCCGGCTTCGGACAGGAAGGGAACGATAACAGGGGTAGGCCTCCTAAAAATCTACTCAGACCACTTGATTCAATCATTCCCGAGAATGGACGGCCTCAGGGTTGCGGTTGACCTGAGCGACGGGGCAGCGGCGCTTGTGTTTCCAGACATCCTAAAAGCCCTCGGAATAGATTACGTGGCTTTGAACAACAATCCGGACGGCTTGTTCAGAAGCCATGAGCCGGAGCCGACTGAGAAGAACATCGAACCCCTGAGAAAACTCGTCGTGGACAAGGGTTTCGACATGGGGGTCTCATTCGACGGCGACGCCGACAGAGCTGTTTTCGTCGACGACGCTGGAAGGGTTCTCGCAGGAGACGTGGCGGTGGCCGTTTTGCTAAAAACGATGAGGCTCAAGGGCTACGTAGTCTACGACGTGAACTCCTCAACGGCTCTAAGACACGTGGCTGAGAGGCTCGGGTTCATTCCCGTTGAGTGGAAGGTCGGCAGGGCTTTCATCCAGAGGAAGGTCAAGGAGCTGGGAGCCGTGCTTGGGGGTGAGAAGAGCAACCACATCTACTTCGGAGAGCTGGACGGCGACGACGACGCCGTCTACGCAGCCCTCAAGATGGCTGAGCTTCTACACACGAGCCGAAAACCTCTCTCAGCCCACGTCGACGAAATCCCCTCCTACCCAGCCACCCCTATAATCGTCTTCGACTGCCCCGACGAACACAAGTTTAGGGTAGTCGAGAGGATTAGTTCACGGCTTGAAAGCATGGGCTTCAGAACAAGCAGGCTGGACGGGGTGAAGGCGTATGCCGAGGACGGGTGGATTCTCGTAAGAGCCTCGAACACGATGCCCCAAGTTAAGATGAGCGCCGAGGCTACTACGGTCGGCAGGCTTGAGGAGCTGCGGAAGCTTGGGGAGCGTTTAATAACCGAGGAGATTTCATGCCTCGGGACGGGTTGAACTGGTTAAACGAGCTGGCTCTCACATACGGCCCCGCCGGCGTCTTCGCCGTCTCTGTTCTAGGAAGCCTGATACCCTTTCTCCCAGTCCCCTACTTGTTCGTGGTTGTTTTGCTGAGCGAAACCATCGACCCGTTGATACTGGGGTTGGTCGCCGGCGTGGGCGGTTCTCTGGGCAAGATAACCTCCTACACACTGGGCAGGCTCGGCTACCGGTTCCTCGGACAGGGTAGCAAGAACAGGATGGATGCGTTGAGGGAGATCATCGGAAAGTACGGCGACGTGGGCGTGTTTGTGTTCGCTCTGACTCCGCTGCCCGACGACGTCTACATCATACCGGCGGGGATGATTAAGCTAAGCTTCGCAAGGTTTCTGATAGCCAACACTCTTGGAAAGATCCTCCTCGCCACAGCCGTGGCCTACCTCGGCAGAACCTACTTCCACTACACAGCGATCTTTCTGGGCGAGTCAAGCCTAATCTCCGTCATCTTCGCCATAGCAGCCATGACGGTGATAACGGTGATACTCCTGCGCGTCGACTGGGAGCTGGCCCTCAAGATTGTGAGGGAGTCGGGCTGGAGAGGTGTTTTCAAGAACCTCGGCGTCTTGATGAATTTCAACCGGGGAAAGAAGCAGGGCTAGCTTTCGGAGTAAAACCGACCCTCTTCATGGCTTGATGAGCTATCCTCAGAACTCTAGATTCGTCAAAAAACCGGCCAGCTATCTGGACTCCGACGGGAAGTCCCTGAGATGACAGGCCGACAGGTATCGATATGACCGGCAGCTCGGTCAAGTTGTATAGAATCGTGTAGGATGCCAGCTTCCTGTAGGTGTCGAGGCTTTTTGTCTCCAGATCTGCCGGCTTGACCGCCGGCGTGGGAGTGGTTGGGCAGACGACGCCGTGGTACTGTTCCAGTAGTTTGTGGAACTCTCTCTTCAAACTCCGAACCCCATCCCATGCCTTCAGATACTCAACCGCCGAGACACGGCGACCATACTCCACCGCCATCCTAGCCGATTCACCGTACCTATCCGAGTTGACCGTGAACCATTCATCATGTATGGCCGCAGCCTCTCCGAACATCAAAGGGCTGAATAAATCGAAATAGTCTGAATGCTTGAGCTTCACAGCCTCCACGACGACCCCGACTTTCTCGAGAACCCTGACGAAGTCCATGAACTTGGCCACGACGTCACGGCTGCATCCACCAACCTCCTCAGGCATACACAGTTTATCCCCATCCACGTCATGGCTGAGCAGTGCGGTGTAGTCTTCGACCTCTGCGTAGACTGTTGAATCGTCCTCCGGGTCGTATCCAGCGACATGTTTGAGGACGATGGCGACGTCTCTCACGGTGGAGGCGATTATCCCCACCGCTTCGAGGCTTCGGCAAACCGGTAGTACGCCGTTCATGCTTACCCGACCGTAGCTCGGCTTGAAGCCGACCGCTCCGCAGAAAGACGAGGGAATTCTGACAGACCCGTCCGCGTCGGTTCCGATAGCCACGGCGACAAGCCCCGCAGCCACAGCAGCCGCCGAGCCGCCGCTCGACCCTCCGGCCAAGTATTCCGGGTTCCAAGGGTTCCTGACGGGGCCGTAGAAAGGGTTCAGGCCCGCAACCCCTAGCGAGAACTCGTCTAGGTTGTTCGTCCCCACGATTATCGCCCCAGCCTCCCTCAGCCTCCTTACCACCGTCGAGTCCCGTGCCTGAATGTTGTCAGCTAGGAGTCTCGACCCAGCCGTGCATGCCACGTTCCTGACGTGGAAGACGTCTTTGACCGAGACAGGTATGCCGTGCAAAGGCCCTCTGTACCTGCCCGCCCTCAGATCCTCGTCGGCCTTGGAAGCCTCCCTCAGAGCCTCCTCGTGAAGAACTTTCACGAACGCATTCAGCGAAGCATTCCTCCCGGCCAGCATCTCCAAGCAGGATGCCACGACCTCTCTGCAGGTTATCTCTCCGTCCCTTAATTTAGCGGCCAGGTAATCTACAGACATCACCCGTTTTTCAACAGACGAGCTCCGGCTTATATTTAGGCCTGCTCCAGCTTTTGACGGTTTGGAGACCAAATTCTACGTCGAGGTCAAGACTGCTGAAAAGGCGTTGAAGGCTGATGCGGATGTTCTGGAAACGGTTAAGGGGGTTGTCAAGGGGAAGATGCTGGCCCGGATGAAGAAGGAGTATGTTGACTGCCCGGTGGCAGGTGCTCAGGTGCCTTTCCTCAGCTGCTTTGTCTGCGTAAGCCACATCAGGAGAGTTAGGGGAGTCGTCCACTGCGCTGGTCTGGAGAGAAGGATGAGAGCTTGAAACGCTCGCCTCTCCTCTTCTCAGGCGGGATAGTGTTTTTGTTCGGGGTCTTCCTAGCAATAGCCGGCCTGCCTTTCTCCTACATCTTCATATTCTCAGGGCTTATCATGACCGTGCTGGGGTTCTTCATCGCTCCCCCACCCTCTGTTGAGCCTGAGAAAGGTAAGAAATTCTGCTGGTACTGCTACGAGATGATACCTGCTGATGCAGGCATATGCCCTTACTGTAAGCTGAAGCAGTGAGGTTTTCAGTCCGTTTTAATCACTCGTATGGATTCGCCGGCTAGGAGCGCCTTCACCAACGACCTGCCGTTCTCGGAGTTCTTTCTGACAGCTATGACGCCTTTCCTCCCGACGGTGGCTGAGAAGAGGTATGTGTCTCCTGCGTATACGTTGACTTTTCTGCCTGCGTTATCCTCGCCGACCTCCACCCGTATGGTGTTGCCGCTCTCACGCACTTCGCAGGCCAGCTCGCTTCCCAAGCTTGTTATCTTCGGCTCAACGTCGAGCGAGACCCCCAGCTCCTCCTCCAGCCTTTTTATATTCTCACCCTTACGGCCAATCAGCTTCGGCATGACAGCCCTGTCAACACGCACGACGGCTTTGTTCCTACCGACAATCCTCACCTCAACCTCTTCGTCGAACCTCGATAGCGCCTTCTTAATCCTCTGCTCCAGCTCCTGATATTCCTGCCTCAAATCCTCCGAAACCTTTCCGACGGGGATGATCACGTTTTCCTCTCCGTAGGTGTATATTTCATACTCCAGTCTGTCGTTGAGAAAATCCCTCACCTCGACAAGCGGCCGCGCTAGGTCGGACTCCGTCATGCCTGTCGGAACTCTAACTACGAGCGAAAGCGTGTAGACCTTAGACACGCGTCCGGCTTCGAGGAACACCACCGTGTCGATTATGTGGGGTATCATCCCCAGCTCAACCCTGCCTATGAACCGCTGGATGGCGCCGACGGCGTTGCTCGAGTGAACCACGCCAATCATTCCAACCCCTGCCAGCCTCATGTCGCTGAATATCATGAAATCCTTGTTCTTCCTTATCTCGTCATAAACCGTGTAGTCAGGCCTGACGAGCAGCAGTATTTCAGCCGTCTTCTCAAAATCACCCTCCAGAGGCCCGTACTGGGTTATCTCAGGCCCTACTTGGAGGTCTCTGGGGGATTCGAGCGTCTTGACTATCTTGCCTCTCGAACCGTAGAACTCGGCTAGGCTTGCGGCGAAGGTCGACTTCCCGCTCCCAGGCGGTCCTGCGATTAAGATTCCTTCGGCGCTCTTCTCAAACCTCTCCATCAGCTTCTGCGGAAGCCTGTAGTCGTCGAGCCTCAGCTTGACTATCGGCCTCACGATCGTGACCTCCAGCCCGTCGCTGAAAGGAGGCCTCGCCACAGCGATCCGGTAGTTGCCTATCTGTGCGACGAAGGCCCCGCTCCTCACTATCTCGATGCTTCCATCAGGCCTCAGCCTAGCGTGCTCGGTTATCTCTCTGATGAGGTTGTTGAGCTCAGCTGCGTCGAGCGGTTTTTCGCCAAGCCTGACGAGCTGGAAGTTGCCGGGCTTTCCTCTCTTGGCCATCAGCGGCGCCCCCTCCTTGTAGTGGAGGCTGAGAGTTTCGTCCGTGAAGTGCTGCTCAAAGGACATGATGGACGGCAGCTCGCTGGGCGGGAAGTAGCGGACGGCCACGCCCTCGGTTTCAGCCACCAGGGCTTGGACGTAGTCCGAAGTGTAGAGAACACCTCCCTCCTTACCGGCCACCTCCCTGATCAGAGCATCTATCCTCCCCTTCCTAGCGAGCCTGATGTCGTCCAAGCTAGGCCTCTCCCCTGAAAACCTGATGCTCAAGCCGTACTGCTCTGCGGAAGCCCTAATCTTCTTCAGCTCGTTCAACCCGATGAAGCCCGGCTCCCTCTTCTGGGAGGCCTGTGCTTGGAGTTCGTCTATGACAGCGACCGGGATAACCAGCTCTGAGTTGTCGAGCTCGCCTTTTTCAACAAGCTGGGTTATCGTCCCGTTTATTATTACCGACGTGTCTGGGACGACAAGCTTCGGTCTGTTCTCTACGCCTAGATGGTTGAGAAGCTCGGCGGGGTTGGAGGCCACATCCCTGACTCCGGCGGCCTTCAGCTCTTCACTGCTGTGTACGCCCCCGTCAAGTCCTATGAAACGGGCCCCAGCCTCGACGGCGGCCCTGTAGTCGTTGACGCTGTCCCCGACGTAAACAAGCTCGGAGGGAGGAACCTGCATCCTCCTAGCAACTTCAAGCAAGACGTCAGGCCGTGGCTTCATCCTCTCAACGTCGTTCCTTGTGACGACTGTTTCGAAGAACTCTGCAAGGCCTGTCCTTGCCAACGTCTCGGCGGCAGCCTTCTCGTTTGTGTTAGTTGCGACAGCCAGCCTGAACCCAGCTCTCCTCAGCTTCTCCAGCACCTCGGGAATGTCTCTCCTAGCCGCAGCCTCGCCAGCTGCTTTCATCTCGCTCTCAGCCATCAAGCTCATCACTTGCTGCTTCAGCGTTTCCAGCTGTTCGGGTGAGAGAGTCTGGCTGGCTTTTTCGAGGAGTTCCTGAATCGATTCTCTATCACGCATCTCGAGGCCGTAGCCTTTCGCCGTCTCCGCTATTTTTCTACGTGCCGTGGCTAATTCTAGCTTGAACTCCGTCAGAGTTCCGTCGAGGTCGAATACCACAATCGCCGAACTCCTCACCATTCCATCGTATACCCCTCAACCGATAAGTATCCATAATAAGTGCATGATAAACTTGTACTGCTGTGAGAGATGTAGCGATAGTCGGCGTCGGCCAGTCAAGGTTCGGGCGCATCACCGACATGACACTCGCCGAGCTGGCGTGGCAGGCGGTCAAGAAGGCGCTGCAGGACGCAGGCATAACACAGAAAGACGTTCAGATGGTTTCGTTCTCCAACGTCGGCGGATGGAGCGCCGAGCCCCTACCGGCGATCGCTGTAAACGAGTATTCAGGCCTTTCAGGCGTCGGGACGTACCGCATCGAGGCAGCATGCGCGTCGGGCTCAGCGGCCCTTGCGACGGCTCACAGCATGGTCGCCTCAGGGAACGCAGACATCGCCCTAGCCGTGGGGGTGGAGAAGATGAACGAAGTGCCCACGCCGATGGCTGTCGAGTTGATAGGCAGGGCTGGAAACTACTTCTGGGAGTTCAGCCAGTTCGGCCTTACGTTCCCCGGATACTACGCCTTGTACGCAACAGCTTACATGAACGAATACGGGGCGAGGGAGGAGGACTTGGCGGCCGTGGCAGTGAAAAACCACTACTACGCTTCATTCAACGAGATAGCTTCTTTCAGGAAGAAGATAACTGTCGAGGATGTGATGAAAAGCAAGTATGTTGCATGGCCGTTGAAGCTTTACGACTGCAGCCCCATAACGGACGGGGCGGCTGCAGTGGTGTTGGCATCGGCTGAAGCAGCTCGAAAGCTCACAGACACACCTGTGTGGATAAGGGGGATAGGCTATGGTTCAGACACCTCCAACCTGAGCAAACGACCCCACTTCCTAGGCCTCAGAGCAGCCCGGGACGCGGCAGCTCAAGCCTACAAAAAATCGGGAATCGACCCTTCCAGGCCTCACAAGCAGATAGACGTCGCGGAGGTGCATGACTGTTTCACGATAGCGGAGATCCTTGCCTACGAAGACCTCGGCTTCGCCCAACGCGGCGGAGGCTATCTTCTCGCACGGGAGGGGGAGACCTACAAGGGCGGTTTGATCGCCGTTAATCTGGATGGCGGGCTCAAGGCGAAGGGCCATCCCATAGGAGCTACGGGCATAAGCATGGCTGCTGAGATAACCAAGCAGCTCCGCCAGCAGGTTGGAGGGGCGAGGCAGGCGGACGTGGTTAACGGTGTTGGTCTCGCCCACAACGTCGGCGGAACAGGACATTACGCCTACGTCTCCGTCTTCTCGCTGAAGAAGAACGGGTGATTCGATGAGCCTTTCGAAGGAGGCGGTCGACCAGATGGTTAAGGCGTGGCTTGAGACCGTTGAGCAGATTACACGCAGTGAAGGGCTTCCAGTCGTTCCTGACGAGAAGACAGGAGACCCTCTATGGGTTGACGTGAGAGAGCTCCGGCTCAAATATCTTCTGCCGATAGCACGGATCAAGAGGTTCTTCGACGGTCTGCGGGAGGGGAAAATCTACGCAACACGCTGCCCGGTCAACAATGTCTACTACTTCCCACCTCAAGCCGACTGTCCCGCATGCATGGACGAGAACTTGGAATGGGTTGAGTTGTCCGGGAAGGGCCAACTATTAACATACACCGTGATCAACGTCAAGCCTGCCAGCTACCTCCACTACCCCGACTACGTGGTGGCAATCGCGAGGCTGGAGGAAGGCTTCAACCTGCTGTGCTGGATGGCTGTGGAAGACGTGAAGACGCTGAAAATAGGCATGCCTGTGAGGCTCGTGGTCAAAAGGAGAGAGCCGGAAGGATTCTTCACCTACTATCTCGAGCCCGTCTAGCCAGCTCTGCGGAGAGCTGAAACGATCGACAGCACGTCGCGGTCCTTCAGCCTGTAGTCTCCGGGCAGACGAAGACCGGTTCTGACGTCTACCGCGTAGAGAAGGCCCTTCTCGAGCTCTGAGTGGATGCTTCTGGCGAGGTCTCTGACCGTTGAGTTGGGAGGCATGAGGTAGGCGTCTGGAAGAACGTTGCCGGACTTGTCTGAGAGCTTGGCAGCGTCGGAGACAGGGTACACCACACCCATGCCGAGAAGCTTGAACACCGCCACGTTTATGGCGAACTGTACACCCGTCCGCATGTACTCGCCCAGAACCCTAGACTCTATGAACTCAAGCGCCTTCTTCTGCTCGTCTGTCAGCATCTCAGGCTTTACTATGTCGAAATCCTCCTGCCCGGGGATGTACTTGATGAAGCCTTTCTGAACGGCTCTGCGGAGGGCAAGCTCCGCCTCTGCGCTCGCCGGAATAACCATGTAGTTCGTGAGGCTTTCACGCAGGACCTCGAAGTTCGATGAAGCGGTCTCCAAGTCCATCTTGTTAGCAAGCACTATCATCGGCTTGGACACCTCCAGCAATCTCTCGGCGAATTTCTTGTCCTCGATCATCGTCCAGCTTTCGAAATCCTTGTCTTGGAGTCCGGAGCTCTTCAGAGCCGTGGACACGTGAGCACTGGTTATCTTGATGCCGTGGAGGACGTCCGCCATGGCTTCGGGAAGCGCCTTTCCAGACTTCAGGCTCCGCAGAATCTTGTCCTCCTGCCTGTCGATGAGCCGCATCAACCACATCACCAGCTCCTCCTGAATGTCGTAGAAGTCGGCGAGCGGGTTGCCCACGCCCATCTTGGTGATGCGGCCCTCTTCGTCAACGCTGCCCGAAGCATCTATGACGTGGATGAGGGCGTCGGCTTGAGACGCGACCGAGAGAAACTGGTTGCCCAACCCCTTACCGGCCCAAGCGCCCTTGATCAGACCGGGAAGGTCGATGAGCTCGACCGGGATGTGTCTGTACCCCTCTACGCACAGAGAGTTGCGCGGGTTGTCTTTGACGTTGAACTCTCTGCAGACGCAGGGAGTTATCGCGTAGGTTGTTCCGTAGTTCGGCTGTTTCGTGGTGAAAGGATAGGAGGAGACTTCGGCGTACTGGAGGGTGGCTGCGTTGAAGAAAGTGGTCTTGCCCGTGTTGGTTTTACCGATTAACCCTATTCGGACGGTCATCCCGGCACGTCTACAGAAGGTTTTAGTCTGTGAAAAACTTTATGCACGTTCTAGAGGTCAGACAACATGGTCGTATTTCTTCAAAACAAGCGGAATCTCCTCCAAAACATCCTCCGGAGTTATGTGGAGGCCTTTCCTCTGCGCAGCGGCAACGCCTGCGAGGCCGTTGGCGTAAACACCCGCCACTGCGGCGTTCATCTCGGGAACTTTCTTCGCCAAGAAGCCGGCGACAATTCCTGTCAATACGTCGCCGGTCCCGCCGACAGTCATGGCTGCAGCTATGGCTGGTTTCCGGTTGACGACGGCTTCGACACCGTCCGAAACAACATCCACAGGGCCCTTCAGAATCGTCACCACCTTGTGCAGCCTGCTGACCTCGAGCACTCTGTCAACTCTCTGCTCCACTTCCGACCCGGGGTCAGAGCCGTAAAGCCTTCTGAACTCGCCTGCGTGAGGGGTCAGCACGCACTTTCTTCCAGAAACACGCAGGAGTACTTCGGCGAATAGTGCGGTGGCGTCGAGGACCATGGGGATGCCGGTCTCGGACAGGTGTCCGACGAGCTTCAGCAACCCTTTCTCACTGCCCCTCGCCAACCCCGGACCCACAGCTGCAGCGGTTGCGTCGTCCAGAGCTTTGCCCAACCTGTCTATGCTCCGGGCTGTAAGCTTTGAGTCGGGAAGCGGGAAAACTATGAGGGACGGCGACATCGCGCGGATGGCTGTGGCTATTTTCTCGGGGACCGCTACGTAGACGAGGTCGACGCCCGTGCGCATGGCAGCGATGGCTGCAAGGTATGGAGCTCCGTGGTAAAGCCAGCTCCCACCAACCACGAGTACAACGCCGTTCTCGCCTTTCCTAGACGACACCCGTCTCGGAAGACACGCCTTGGCCAAGTCCTCTTCGGACGCTTCCCTGTACGGGGAAATCACGGTGAATAGGCTGGATGGAGATGTTAAAAAACATGACACGGCCTACGTCAACCTTTTATGCCGATGCGGTCAAGTGTTTCCGCCGAGTTCTTGCTGGTTCTTGGAGGGTCGGTATTCGCTGTCGCCAAGGCGGTGAGGCTTGCTAGGGAAGGTTATCGCGTCATGCTAGTCTGTCCTAGGAGACGTCTCGGCTTATTCCCCTTCGCCCTCCTCCCCGAGTTCTTCATATCGGAGCTGGGAGTTGAGCCGCGCCGCCACTCAGAGGCCGAGATAACCGCTTGCACGTTCGGCGGGCAGTTATTCAAAACCCCGACTCTCCACGTGACGAGGGCTACTCCGCTTCTCGAGGAAGCCGTTGCATACAACGAAATAACCTTCAGCCACAAACAACCCACAGCACACAGCGACGAAACCATCGACTGCAACCCCGTCGAATGGGAAGGCCTGAAGCTGTATCAGCACGTCAGCGTCGATGAAAAAAAGGCCTCCGGATTCGTTAAGGTCGAGGCAAGGCCCAACTCAGCTGTCTCGATAACCGTAAGCTGGGGCCGGACAAGCCTCTCATATTTATACTCGTTCAAACCACCCTCATCATCCAAGCCGCTCACCGCCCACGTCCAGAGAGATGTTGCTTACAGGCTCCAGCCCGGCGGCGAGCCGTTCCCGGTAGTCTCCCTGCTCGGCCAAGACCATGCCGAGAGCCTTCGAGAGCCAGCGATCCGGGTGAACGGCGAGACCGTGTTAAAAGTTTTAAACGACGCTGAGCCACGGCCCTCGTCGCAGCTTGTTCAAAGCCTGTTAACCGGCCTGCGTTAACATTTTTATCGACGCATATCATAGCTATAAAGCGCCAGAGGCGACACGAATGGTCGAAGACTCCGTTGTCCTGATAGGAAAGAAACCAACGATGAACTACGTGCTGGCCACCACTCTACCTCTCGCTGAAGGCAAACGAGTAGTGCTGAAAGCCCGTGGACGAGCCATAGCCAAGGCGGTTGACGTCGTCGAGGTCGTGCGTAGACGGTTTGTCCAGAACGCAGTCGTCGAGAAGGTCAACATAGGAACAGAGGAGGGGAGAGTGGGGAACGACGGCAGACAGCGGAACGTCAGCACCATAGAGATAATCTTGTCGCAGCCTAAGACAGCGAAGAAGTAGAAGAGCCGACGAACCCGGTGAAATCCGGGCACCTATATATTTTTATGCATCAAAGAGGGGGTAATGCAGAGTTCAGGAGGACATGAGCTCTGCATGGTCTTGGGTGGTCTGCAGCAAATGCGGCTCTCGAACGATTTCAGGAAAGTACTGCATGCGCTGCGGGGAGCCGCTTACTCCCGCAGGTTTGGAACGGCCCGTACAAGCCAAGTATGTTTACAGCTTCACGGTTATCGTGGTCGGGGAGGATGAAGTCGGCAAGACGACTCTGATAAATAGACTGGCTGGGGCAAGCGAACGACCGAGTTCGTCGCAGGAGTTGGCGAAGAGTGTGAGGCTTGACGGGTTTGAAATCAACCTCGGGTTTAAGGAGCTTGCCAAGGGGTTTGTGGATGGTGAGGGGGGTTTTGACGCTGCTCTCGTCGTCTTCGACCTCACGCGCCGCATCACCTTCATCAAGAGTGTCCACTACATTAGAAGGGTTCGTGAGGCGGGCTCTGATGCTTTAGTTTACATAATCGGTAATAAACTCGACGAGTCTAGCAGGCAAGTCGCCTACCAAGAGGCCGCCAAGATAAGCGAAGAGACGAACACAGCTTACTTCGAAACCTCCGCCAAGCTTGGTCATGGAATAGACGACCTTTCGAGAAAACTACTAAAGGATCTACTGCATAGGAAACTGAGGAGTCTGAAGGAGCGGCTAGTAGATGAGTTATGAGACAAGAGTGGTGGTTGACGGGTCGTGGTTGAGCCAAGTCGCGAAGCTTTTAATCGACTCCAAGATCGAGAGCATCGAGCCCACGCTGGACGAGACAGGCTACAGATACATCCTCATCGAGAAGAAGCTTAACGTGGACAGCTCAAAAGCCGTCCAAATACTGGAGCAACTTCATGAGAAGGGGGTTTTTGACAAGATACTCATCGAGTCTGTGATGTCCTGCCCCGACTGCAACAACATCTACCTTTCGCTGAAGCCTGCATGCCCGACGTGTGGTTCAGGAAGGCTTCTGAGGGGCAACGTGGTCGAACACCTCGTATGCGGCCACGTCGACTTTGAGCAAGAGTTCTACAAAAAAGCCTTTGAATGTCCTAAATGCAAGAAACAGCTTCAAGCACTGGGCGTGGACTACAGACGTGCAGGTGTTTTCTACAAATGTTTGGCGTGTGGACGTGTTTCGGGTATAACTGTCAAGAGGTATGTTTGCAACAAGTGTTTCCGAGCCAGCGCCGAAGAGGAGCTGACGTTAACGGGAATCTACAGGTATGTTGTTCTGCCCGACAATCTGTCTAAGTTTTACGGAGCCTACATCGACCTCTCGCCTCTGATCAGCTACTTCGCCTCCAAGCAAATTTACATAGCCAGCCCAGCAACTCTAGCCGGGTTGTCTGGAATACTACACGAATTCACGCTGTACGTCAACAAGTTCAAGGAAGACCCGTCCACAGGCGTTGTCGCCGACATAGTCTCCGAGGCGAACGAGTCTAAAATCTACGAGTCTTTCACCAAAAGCTTTGACGTGAAAGCAGGAGCCACGCTTCTGCTGGCGACCAGCCAAGTTGATGAAAGGCTTCTCAAGCTGGCTAAAACCTTCAACCTAGAGGTCATCAGCTCCGACTCGGCGGAAGACTTGCTTGAGAAGTCAAAGACGGCCATAGAAAACCATCTGAACAGGCTTTCGAAGAAGCGGGTTGCTAGAGAGGTTCAGGATTTAGAGAACCTTCTTAAGAAGCTTTAAGCTTATTCCGTGTAAGAATGAACAGCCGCCATGGAAGGCTTCTGCTTCCTCCCTCATTCATCTGCCTCGCTTTAAGCTTGGCCGGCGGCCTTTCAAGGATGGGAGTTATCCAACCACCCTCCCAGCAGATAGTTCTCTACCACGGCCCTCTGCTGGTTGTGGGTTTTCTCGCAGCCCTCATAGCCGCTGAACGAGCCATAGCCTTGAACAACGTGTTCATGCAAGTGGCGAGCGGTTTCTTCAGCTGCGGCGGTCTATTGCTGGTTTTTTCATCAGATTTCCTCACAGCAGTCCTATGGCTTGGAGGAGGGTTGTCATTCGCTCTGTGGGCCCTGTGGATGGTGATCAAATTCCGTAAAAACTTCTCCAACCTATTCTTCGCAGCGGCCAGCATCCTCCTGCTGACCGGGAACACGTTCTTCATCCTCGACTATCCCACTACCTACTACGTCTTTGCATGGGCAGGGTTCTTCATAACCTTCATATTAGGCGAGAGGATGGACATGCTGAAGATAGCTAAGGCAAGCCGTTATACCTACCTCATAGCCTCGCTCAGCATACCCCTTCTGTTCATGGGCCTTGCCCTTGCTGAGAAGCTTTTCTTCGCAGCAGCCTTCACGACGCTGCTCATCACAGCGGTGAAACATGACGTCGCTCTAAAGTTCCTCGGGCGGAGGGGGTTTGGCAGATACTTGGCCCTAGGCCTTACCGTCGCCTACGCTTGGCTCGCCGTAGCGGCTTTGATCTGGGCCACGTCCTCCTCGACCGACGCCATGCTTCACTCGATATTCCTAGGCTTCGTAGGCTCTATGGTCTTCGCCCACGCCCCCATCATCTTCCCAGCCATCATGAAGATAAGCCATTTCTACACCCCAATCCTCTACATTCCTTTCACACTACTCCAGCTTTCAACCATCGCCCGGGTTGCGTCGGCCTACACAGTCCAGCTCGGCCTGTGGAGTCTTTCAGGCTTGTTGACGGTGGTCGCCGTGGCTTGCTTCATAGCGACGGGCCCCGGCAGCGTCATCGTTAAAAAAACTTTTTACGCAAAGTAGCAACCCTCGAGAACATGGTCTCCTCGAAGGAAATAGTGATCAGCTCTCTAAGCGTCGTCTCGATAGTTCTGATAATACTCGACTACTTGATGGAGTTGACTTTCGAACAAGGTCTGAGTTTGATGGCTGCGGACGGGCTGATAGTGTTGGTTCTTGCCGCAGACCTTTATTCACGGGCAAGGGCTTCGGGGAGCCTTTCCAGATACCTTGCCAAAAACTGGTACGAGGTTCTGGCTCTTCTCCCGCTGGCGTTGTTCTACGCCCTCGAGACCCAGACAGTCATCGGAGCCGTGATGAGAAGCTTCCGGCTGTTCAGGATAGTCAGGTTCGGCCTCGTCGTCATCAGGACGGGAAGAACTCTCAAACGGTACTCCGACATACTGAGACGAAGCAGCCTGCTTTACCTGACTTCTTTCGCTGCTGCTGTTGTCTTCATCGGGACTTCGGCGGCCTACCTGCTGGAGTCAGACCTTCCCGAATCTAGGATCAGGGATTGGAGCGATGCTTTCTGGTGGGCCCTAGCCACCGTCACCACTGTCGGTTACGGAGACGTTGTGCCTGTGAGCGCCGCGGGAAGGGTTGTTGGCTCCGTGTTGATGATCACGGGAATCGCGATTGTCGGCGTCTTCATCTCGACCCTCGCCTCAGCTATACTCACGACGCCCGGCAACACAGGCTCATCAACATCAGAGGAGGTCAAGAAAGTCATCAAGAAGAAACTGGACATGGTTGAGAAGCTGTCTGAAAATGAGCTCGAAGAGGTGATAGAACTTATTAGGACACTTCATAGGTTGAAGAGCTAGAATGGTTAAGACGGCTTCAGGCCTGCGGGCTGTGCTGTTGATAGGTTTAGTTAGCCTTCTCGGGGATTTTGTCTACGAGGGCGGTAGGGCTGTCCTGCCCGACTACATGCGGCAGCTCGGCATGAATGCGTTCATCGTCGGAGCTTCTCTAGGCTTGGCTGAATTTGCGGGATGGGCTGCGAGACCCCTCGGAGGCCTGATAGCTGACAGGACTGGAAAATACTCGACGCTCGTGAAGGCGGGGTACGGAGGGTTGTTCGTCATTCCGTTGATGGGGTTCATCCCCGTATGGTTCATGGTTGTGCTGTTCGCCTTCGCCGAAAGAGTGTTTAGGGGTCTCCGAGTGCCTCCCAGAGACGCTATGCTCGTTAGGATGAGGGGAGAAGTGGGTCTGGGCACGGCTTTCGGCATACACGAGTTGATGGACCAAGTCGGCGCCACCGCCGGGCCGCTGCTAGCCATAGTTGTTTTGACGCTCTTCGCCTCGACACCCCTCGTCTTCATATCCCTAGCAATACCATACGCAATCCTAGTGGCAGCCTTGGCTATCCTCCCCAGCTACAGCGAGCCAGCTAGAGAAGCTTCAAAACTAAGACCGTCGAAGCCCGTGTTGCTCTATTCGGCGGCGGTTGCGTTGAACTGCGCAGGCCTGCTGCCCCTGCCCCTAGTTCTCTACATGGTCTCTTACACATCAGGCTCGTCCTCATGGCTTGTGCCAGCGGCCTACACCGTTGCGATGATAGTGGACGCCGCGGCAGGCCTCGTTCTGGGAAGGTCCTTCGACAAGTATGGAGTCAAGGTGGTTGTCTCAGCTTTCCTCATCGCTGTTCTGCCGCCTTTGTTTATCTATTCGCCGGTGTCGCTGCTTATGGTCTGCGCTCTGCTCGTAGGCGTGGTCGTCGGCGCTCAGGAGTCTGTGTTCAGGGCGGTTGTCGCGCAGCTGTCTGAAAAGGATGGGCTGGGAAACGCCTACGCCATTTACGGGCTTGGAATAGGTCTCGGCAGCGCAGCCGCAGGCCTAGCATACGGCTCGCTGATAGAGACGAACACGCCTGTCTCATTCATGCTGGCTTACGCAGTGGCCGTACAGGCAGTAGCCCTTCTGGTTTTCTTCAAAGCGGTGAGGCGCCACAAGTCAGCGGCGAATACATGATTACGCTAGACGAGGTTAACAGGGCGAGAAAAATCACGAGCGGAGCCTCCGGCCAACCCCGCTGGTCTACTCGCGACGAGAAGCCCTTCAGCCTGCTGAAAGACAGGCTCAGCGCTGGTGCCGGACGTAGACATGGAGACCGACGGTAGCGGCCTGTAAGCTTGCTGAGAGGTTGAGGGTTGTTTTAAACTTGACGGGAGGCGGCGTAGACCCTCGCCATCCCGCCCAACCAGCCTTCAGGAATTATTAGCCTAAATACCGCTGAATGGTGTTGATCTCCGGTGTCAACTCGATGGGTAAGCGGAAGATAGTCTCGGAGCCGGATGAGCTTGACAAGATGGTTGAGCCGGGGCCGGGCGATGTCTACGGCGTGGTGAGCAAGATGTATGGCTATGACAGGTTGTTGGTGGACTGCGCCGACGGTAAGCAGCGGATCTGTAGGATCAGGGGGCAGTTGAAACGACGTATATGGATTAAAGAAGGAGACCTCGTCCTTGTCTCTCCATGGGATTTTCAGAAGGAGAGCCGTGGTGATGTGTGGTGGAGGTTCACACACAACCAAGCTCTCGAGCTAGCCAAACGTGGAGCCATACCCGATTTTTTGAAGGTAAAGCTAGGAGCTAGTTAACGTCAACCAGCTTAACGACCTCTCCAATCCCCTTAGTTTTCCCCTCGCGGAAAACAAACCTGTCGCCTTGCTGGATGAAGAAAGGCCTGTACTTGAATCTAACCTCGACCCTGCCCGATTCTCCGGCTTTGAGGTATGGTCTATCGAGCATCTTGAGGCGGGCCGTCGAGGCTATCGTGTGGGCGTGGATTATCGGCTCGTACCCGTCTCCAATCCTCGTAGGATGCGACAGAACAGTGACGTCGGCCTCGAAGCTCCAGACGCTGGCCGGCTCCAGCGACGGGTCGCAGAGAATCATTCCACGTCTTATCAAGTCCTCTCGAACACCTTTAACCGCTATGCCGACGATGCATCCCGGCTGAGCCTCCGTCAGCCTTGTGTAATGCATCTCTATGCTCCTAGCCCTAACCTTCACATACTCGCCTTTAACGGTAGGCCCGACCAACAGCTCTGAACCGGCCTTCAGCCTGCCCTGCTTGACTGAGCCCGACACCACAGCGCCAACACCCTCAACGTTGTATACTCTGTCGACGTACAGCAGGAAAGGCTGGTCGTGGCTTCTGGGCCTTACGGGGAGGGAGCGGAGGAGCGAGTAAACCAAGTCGTAGCCCTCCCTCGAAACCGCCGAAGTCTTGAGCACGGGAACCACCACGGAAAGCTTGTCGGCTACGAGGTTGACGTCGTCCTCAGACTTGACGGATATCGGTACACGGCCCACTCGCTTGAGAAGGGCGCTTATCTCCTCCTCGACAGCCTTAACCCTCTCCGCCTTCACTTTGTCGGTCTTGGTTATGCAAACAACCACAGGCAGCTCCATCGCCAGCATAATCCCGAGATGCTCCTTGGTGATGTGTGTCGGGCCGTCGTCCGCGGAAACGACCAAAAAACCATAATCAATCTCCTGACCCAGCAGCCCCCTTATCGTCGTCCGCAGCCAAGGCTCATGACCCACCGTGTCGACGAAGCTGACAATCCTCTCAGACTCCCTGATGACCCTGATCCTCTCGTTCCGGTCCAGCGGGTTCTTCAAAAACTGCGGCTGATTCCCCCTGAACCCTAAGACGGCGAAGTGAAGGTCTGCCGACAAGTTCCTCTCCACCTCGTGGGGCAGCGTGTCGAGATACAGCCATTTCTTCCCGTCGTCCCTCTCACCGGTTATGAGGCAGGCTAGGAAAGTGGATTTGCCGTGGTTCACATGCCCCGCCACCGAAACCACTACATGGTTCTTGCTGGGCTCGGCAGAGGACGACAAAACCACCTTAGCGATAACGCCGCCGTTTTCGCTAAACCTCTCAACCTTTACGACCGAGGCGCCGCAGTCGGCCGCAATCTGCTTCAGCACCCCGAGGCTTTCCTCCATCTCGATCTCCGACACCCCGGCCGAGCTGCCGTCGTTCCTCACTCCGAGGATGTAGACCGCAGTCCCGTCGCCTAGCTCAAGGCGATGCTTCATCTGGCTGGCGAGCTTCTGTCTCTTCTCAACCCTCAGATGCAGCTCTGGGACTAGACGCTCCTTGAACTCTATGTTGTTTACCTCCCCCCTCGGTATCGCAAACCTCCGTACAGCAGACATACTTCACTACCCTTCTGAGAGGGCTGGCGAACCCACTTCCGTCAACCCATAACGATCAACGAAACAACCGACGTGATGTTCTCGATCTTCTTAATCTTCATGTTGACAACCTGCTTGAGGGCGTCCATCGAATCAGCCTCCACCTTCACAACCGTGTCGTAAACACCGTAAACACGCTGAGCATACTTCACCTCCTTGACAGACTTGAGGGAGTTTATTACATCCTCTTCGTGTCCGAGCTTAACGTTGAGTAGGAGAAAAGCTATGGGCATGCACTCCTCCAATAAACCCCGACAGACGTTAATATAAACATGTGTCAAGCAAAACTGTAGCCGCAGAAAAAGCAGACCTTCGACCCGACCTCGTTCAAAGACCGGCAGCTGGGGCAGTGGAAGGAGGTGACGAGGCGAAGCTCCTCCCGTTTTTTGGGAGGCTCTTCGACGACGGTAGGCATGCATACAAGCGTCTCCACCTTGACCACGCGGGGATGCTTGCCCACAGCCTCGTAAACCTTGTTCGAAAGGTCTGAAAGGTTGTCGGCGGACACGACGAGGACGGCGTCGTATCGTCCGAAAACGCTGTGAGCCATTTTGACTCCGGGTAGGCTGCGGGAAGCCACTATCTCATGAGAGGTTCCGGGCTCTGTCTTAACAAGCACGTAAGCCATTATCTTGGTCATTCATCTTCCCGACTCGCTGAACAAAACGATACACGTCTCAGTCCGCACGACGTTGGGGACTTTCTCGATCACTTTGTATATGAGCTGCGAGAGCTCAGCCAAGCCGTCGACCTCAACCGTTATTATCGCGTCGTATCTTCCGAAGACGGAGTCGGCTGAGACAACGCCTTTGATGTTTCGCGCTTCCTTGAGATAGTTGGTAACCTCCTCAGACGTCCCTGGCTTCGTCGAGACCAGAACGTAGGCCTTTACCATACGGCTTCACACGTCGAAGTAGAGGTAGAACTCGTAGGGGTGCGGCTTTGTGCTGACGTCTATGAAGGATTTCAGCTGTAGCTCGGTCATCACTTCCAGCAGGTCATCGGACATGACGGGTTTCAGGAACTCGTTGTCGCTGAGCAGCTCCTCAACAGCCTCCCTGAGGTTCCCCGGAAGCTCTCGTATGCCTAGCTGGCGACGCCTCTCAGGACTGAGCTTGTAGATGTCCTCGTTGACCGGATCCCCGGGGTCGATCTTCTTCTTGATTCCGTCGGCCCCGGCAGCAGCTATAGCCGCGAAGCAAAGGTAGGGGTTTGAGGAGGTGTCTGGAGTCCTGAACTCAATACGCTTGCTCTTGCTTCCTCCACGGCCGCGGTAGTAGACTGGCACTCTTATGTTGGCGGACCTGTTGGACCTGCTCCAAGCTATGAACACGGGAGCCTCGTAGCCGGGGACGAGCCTTCTGTAAGAGTTTGTTGTCGGGTTTGTTATGGCTGTAAGGGCCCTGCTGTGCTCCAGCAGCCCTCCCACAAAGTACCTACCCGTCTGGCTGAGCTCGGCGTATTCGTCGTTCTCGTCGTAGAATAGGTTGACGCCTTTGTTCCACAGGCTTACGTGTACATGCATGCCTGAAGCGTTGTCGCCGAAGATCGGCTTAGGCATGAAGGTAGCCACCATACCCATCTGGCTTGCGACGTTTCTCACGACGTACTTGTAGGTCTGGGCCTTGTCAGCCATCTTGACCAGTGTGTCGAACCTCATGTCTATCTCGCACTGCCCAGCTGTCGCAACCTCGTGATGGTGAGCATCTATCTCCACTCCAAAATAGTCCGTGAGAACTCGGCAGACCTCGTTCCTGTACTCCATCAACGTGTCCTGAGGCGGCGCAGGGTAGTAGCCTTCCTTGAACCTGATGGGCAGGGATGTTCCGTCGCCGTTCCAAGCAGCCTCCCGTGATTCGATCTTGTAGCTAACTCCCTGGTAGGGCGATGTCGCATCCCACTGGACTCTGTCGAAGACGAAGAACTCTATCTCGGGCCCCCAGTAGGATGTGTCGTAGCCGAGGGTCTTGAGGTATTCTTCGGCTTTCTGAGCTGCGTAGCGCGGGTCTCTGCTGAACCTTCCGCCGCCGTATCCCTTGTAAACGTCGCACAGCATACGGGCTGTTCTCTTTCCGTCTAGGCTCCATGGAATCACGGCGAACGTCGACGGGTCTGGCTTGAGCAGCATGTCCGATTCGTGTATCTCGGCGAACCCTCTGATTGAGGAGCCGTCGAGCTTCGCAACCCCCTCCGTGAAAGTCTTCTCATCCATGTAGCGTGTTGAAATGGTTATGTGGTGCAGCTTGCCCAGCAGGTCGGTGAGCTGAAGGTCTATGAACTTGATGTCGTTCTTCTCGACAGCCTTGAAAACATCCTCCACAGTCATCGACCATTGTTTAGGCATGGCTTCCTGCATGTTTCCGTCCGCCCCATCAACAAGAAGAACTATGGTAATAAGCCGATATTTATTCGTTTGGTTCGTCAAATTTACAACGAAACACGCTTATTCACGTCTTTTTAACGATTCGCCGTGTTTTAGGTTTTTAAACAGCCTCAAACATCCGTCAAACCATGATAATCCGAGCCTTGGCACTCGTCCTAGCCCTGGCCGCTGCCCAACTCGCGCAGGGAATAGCCATGAGAATGAACCTAGCCGACCCAGCCGTGGCAACTCCCGCTCACATAGGTCTGGGAGTAGTCACATTCCTCATCCTCATGGGCTTGACGAGAAGCACGAGGCGTGAAAAACTACGCATCTCAGCCGATGTGGCGTTCCTCACCCTTCTTTTCGTCGTTCAGGGCATCGCTGGGTTGTTCATACTCGCAGAGGTCGAAGCAGCCTCACTGATACATCTAGGGCTTTCTTTTTTCATCGTAGCCGCATCGGCTAGTACGCTTGTGTTGTCTGCTTCGTCGTGAACGTTAGCTGCTGTCGGCGGAGCTCGTAAACCGACAACCCGAGAACTGCCAGTATCAAGACGTGGGCGGCCGTGCAGAGCAGGCATACAGCGTTTATGAGGAAGAGCTCGACGTAGACAAGCACAGCGACTCCAGCAGCGCCTGCAGCCGACCACGCAACCAACAGCTTCAGAGCCGGCCTCCTGTCAACGGCCAGAAGAGCGGTAGAGGAGGCGGCTGCGAACCAAGCGGCTCCGTACATGGCGGTTGGGATTCCTAGAAGCTTGGCGTAGGGGCTTGATAGAACTCGGTCGCATGAAACGAATGACGTGATCTCGCAGAACTCTGGAACAGGAGCTACAGTCAGGTAGAGCGAGAGAACCAAGCCGGCCAGAGATAAGGCTGCAGCCAGATGGAGAGAGAGCACCCTACCTCACGACCACATACTTGTCGAGCTCTCGGGCGAGCGTCTCGTAAGCCTGCTCCCCCTCAAACTTGGCTAATATAGAGCCGCCGGGGCTTATGATGAAGTAGGTGGGCGTTCCTCTAACGCCGTATTTGTTGAAGACGCTGAGCTGCTGGTCGAAAACCGTCGTCCAGCTAACTCCGAACTGTCGCAAGTAGTCAGACGTCTTCTGCGCATCAGTGTTGTGCCCCCCAGCAACCGTGATGAACTCGACCCCCTTGTCCTTGTAGTTCTCGTACAGCCTTTCTATGACTGGGGCCATGTTGCGGCAGTGGCCGCACCACTCGTGAATAAAGTCGACGAAGACGAGTTTCCCGCTTGCCGGGTTAAACTCGAAGACCTCGTTCTTGAGACCGTTTGAATCTATGAGGTTGAGGCTGAAGGCAGGAGCCTGAGAACCTGTAGCAACCGTGTTCTGGACCGTGCCACCGGTTGTCGAGATGTTGGGAGAGGGTGGAACAGCCACTAGGTACACGATAAAAGCGACCAGTAAACCCGCCGGCACGAACGCCAAGTAGGTTCTGAAAGATGTCTCGCTGCCACGCTTCTTCTTAGGCATACTTTAATGCATGGTTTTGTCGCTGGGATTTAAAGCCTTTCCTGAAAACAAACATCCAAACCCATATGACACAATTAAATCCAAGCGCTCCATCGATGAAACTAATGGCTGAAAGCCGTCAACGACTGCTGCTAGCTGGGCTGTTGCTGGGAATCTTCCTAGCAGCCGTCGACTCGACCGTAGTGGCCGTCGCCATGCCCAGCATAGTAAGCTCTCTGCGTGGCTTGGAGATATACAGCTGGGCGTTCACGGCTTACATACTCACCTCGACTGTTTCAGGGCCTTTGTGGGGCAGGTTCAGCGATGTTTATGGCAGGAAGACAGTGTACCTAGTTGGGCTGGCGTTGTTCTTGGCTGGGAGTCTTCTCTGCGGCTTGGCGTCAGACATGCTTCAGCTGATAGTTTTCAGGGCGGTTCAGGGGCTTGGAGGAGGGGCCCTGCTGATACTCACGTTCACGTTGATCGGGGAGCTTTTCAGCCTTAAGGAGAGGGCTAGGGCGACGGGGTACACCTCCTCGGTATGGGCTTCAGCCAGCATCGTAGGCCCTCCGCTGGGAGGTCTGATAGTCGACTCCGTCGGCTGGCGGTGGATATTCCTGATAAACATTCCCGCAGGAGTTGTCTGCATGCTGATCGGTCTGAAGCAGTTGAAAAACACCGTCGACAACAAGGCGAGGGTCGATGTGAAGGGAGCTGTCCTGTTCATGTTGGCGGCGACGACGCTCCTGATTTATCTGAACGAGGTGCAAGCAAGCGGTCCTCTCGTGCTCATGCTTCTACTGTCGGGGGCGGCGTTCACGGTCTTCCTCTACAACGAACGAAGGTCGGAGGCACCTCTGATACCTCTGCAGCTCTTCAAAGAAAAGGTTCTCAGAACGGGCTTCATGGGCAACTTCCTCGCCGGCTTCATCTTCTTCGGAGTCATAGCATACATGCCGCTCTACCTCCAGTGGGCTCTAAGCTTCTCAGCAACCAACTCAGGGATGCTGTTGCTGCCGCTGGTTCTCGGATGGGTTGCTGCGGCGAACATGGCCGCCAGAGTCGTCGTCAGATCCAGCGTAAAAACACCCGTCTACGTTAGCGGCATCGCACTGGTGGCCGGCGCAGCCTTGCTGACCATGCTGGGCTTAGGCCTCCCAGTCACCCTCACGGGTCTGGCCCTGATAGGTTTGGGAATGGGGTTCACGGTCTCGACGTTCCTCATAACCACTCAGACTCTCGTACCCCGCAGCGTCCTAGGCGTGGCCACGTCTCTTCTCAGCTTCCTGCGTCTGATTGGAGGAGCCATAGCCGCGGCTGTGATGTGGATACCTTTGTCATCGGTCGTGAGAAGGGTTGAAGGAGTTGGAGACGCTCAAGTGGTGTTGACGGCCCTCGAAAAAGCCCAGTTCGTCTCAGCCCTCAGCTACTCCATGATAATCGCACTAGCCGCAGCCTTGACAACCCTAGTCCTCTACCTCTTCATCCCCAACGTCAAACTGTCAAGCACAAAACAGGTATAGGCTCGAAAGGTCTTTATCTACCCACGAACAAACCTACCTATGCAGAAGTATGTCTTCGTAACCGGCGGCGTAGTAAGCAGCGTGGGCAAGGGCACCGTCGCCGCCTCCGTCGGTAAAATTCTCCAAACCAGAGGAGTCAAGACAGGCTTCGTCAAGATAGACCCTTACGTCAACGTTGACGCCGGAACTCTCAACCCTTTCTCACACGGCGAGGTCTTCGTGACAGACGACGGCGGGGAGACAGACCTAGACCTTGGATGGTACGAGCGGTTTTTAGACATCAGGACGACGAAGCTCAACAACATAACCACCGGGCAGGTTTACGCCGAGGTCATCAGCAGGGAGAGGCGGGGCGACTACCTCGGCCAGTGCGTCCAGATAGTTCCCCACATCACCGACGAGATAAAGCGGCGGATTAGGGATGCTTCGAGAGACGTGGACGTGTTGATCGTCGAGGTGGGCGGGACTGTGGGAGACATCGAGGGCCAGCCTTTCCTCGAGGCTGTTCGGCAGATGAGGCTGGAGGAAGGTGTTGAAAACACTCTCTTCATCCACGTGGCTTTGGTTTTGACGTTGAAGGCCACCGGCGAGTTCAAGACTAAAGCTCTTCAACACAGCGTAAACATGCTGAGGGCGCTGGGCATACAGCCCGACATCATAGTGGCGAGGAGCGAGACCCCAGTCGACTTGGAGGCTCGGCGCAAGATCGCTCTCTTCGGAACGATCTCCGAGAAAGCTGTCTTCTCGTCCTACGACGTCGAGTTCATCTACAAGGTTCCCATGATTCTCGAGGAGCAGGGGATGGGGGATTTCATAGTCAGGAGGCTTGGGCTGCAGTGCTCGTCTCCCGACTGGAGTGAATGGCGTCGAGTTATGAATCTTTACGAGAACGCCTCCAGCGAGTTGAGGATAGCTGTTTGCGGCAAGTACACAAAGCTGGCCGACTCCTACGTAAGCATCAAGGAGGCGTTGAGCCATGCAGCGGTAAACATCGGCCACCGTGTTAGCGTCGAGTGGATAAACACGGAGGATTTTGAGCGGGGAGTCAGGAATGTCGAGGAGCTTCAGCAGTTCGGCGGCGTGCTGGTTCCGGGAGGGTTCGGCAGAAGAGGCACGGAGGGGATGATCGAATGCATAAGGTACACTAGAGAGAACAACATCCCCTTTCTTGGGCTTTGCTTCGGATTACAGCTCGCCGTCGTCGAGTTCGCCAGGAACGTTCTGGGCCTAGCTGGAGCTAACTCGACGGAGCTTGACCAGTCTACTCCACATCCGGTGATCGACTTGATGCCTGAGCAGCGTGGAGTCAAGGGGTTGGGCGGGACGATGAGGCTGGGAGCCTCGGCCGTCAGAATCGTCGAGGGAACGCTTGCACACACTCTCTATGGTGCTACTGAGATTCGTCAACGCCATCGACATCGTTATGAAGTATCCCAGAAGTACTGGAGCCAGCTTGTCGACCATGGGCTTGTTTTTTCAGGTTTTTCACCTGAGGGAGACCGTGTCGAGATAATCGAGTATCCACGCCACAGGTTCTTCCTAGCCACGCAGTTCCATCCAGAGTACCTGTCTAGGCCGAACAGGCCGGAGCCTGCTTTTCTGGGGTTCGTGAAAGCGGCTGCCGAGAGAGCCAGATACGTTAGGGCGGCCGAGGCCTTCGTCTAGACGGGTCTTCTTCTTTTTCCCAGAGTTATCCGCATGGTGATCAGCCTCTCCCCTCTGAACAGCACTGCAGCCAGCATGAGAACTCCTAGCGTGAACACGACCATCGCCGCAACATGGATGAACGCTGACATGTAAGCCTCTTCGTAAACATACTGAAGGGCTATGATGATGTGCGTGTATGGGTCTAAAAGCAGCAGTGTTGAGAAGGGCTGCGGTATGGATGAGATATCCGCAAGTATCAACGCTAGGAATGGGGGCAGGATGAGCGGCATCTGCATCAAGCTTGCGAGCTGCTGTCCTCCCCGCACATCGCCAGCCAGCACTCCGGCGAGAATCCCTATGCCGAGCGTCGCAGTCATGGCCACGAAAAGAACCATGCCGAGGAAGACGAAGCTGAGCGGGCTGAGTTGGATGCCGACACCGTTCCCCGCAGCCGGAGCGATCCTCGAGAAGTAGAAGTACAGCCCAGCCATCATAGAGGCCGTTCCCAGCAAAGCTACTAGAGTCGAGCCCATCAGCTTCGCAGCAAGGATGCTCATCCTACTTATAGGAAGCGTCAGCAGCATCTCGAGCGTCTTCGCCTCCTTCTCGAGACCCACGCTCGTGGCCGCCACCGTTCCAGACGTAGCCACCACAATCAGCAGAACAATCGGAAAGAACAGAGTCGTCGATATGTACTGCTGAAACATCGTCTGGGCTTCTTGGGCCGTGATGACCCTGTCCCTGTAGATGAGGCCGCCCGCCAAGTCTATGGGTTTCTTGTATAGCTGGACTGGGACGTTGGACTCGGCTGCGATGGCCTCGCCGACGGCTTCGATGGCTTTCAGGACAAGTGATTCGATGGATGAGACACGCTGAACCTCGGAGACCGAGGTTGAGGTTATCAATACGTAGAGCTCCGCCACGGCCCTGTTTCCGTCGATCAAGCTCTGCGTGAACCCCTGCCCAACAACCAAGGCGGCTCTCGCTTGATGGCTCTTCATCGAACCCACCACTTCAAAGCTGGAGCCGTGTAGCACTGTTAGGTTGAAGCCAGCCGTCCTCAAGGCTTGTTGCAGGACTGCGGCGTATCTTCCTCCGTCCATGTCGATGAAGAGCAGGGGCTGACGAGCTTGAGGCCCGTCTCCTGTTTCTGACGCGAGGGTGAACACTGCCCCGAGGAGGGGGAAGACGACCAAAGGCATCAGCACCACTCCGACGAGGATTGTTTTCTCGTTGAAAAGCTCACGAATCTCTTTAGCCAGAAGAGGCCAAACCTTCACGCCGAGCCACCGGCCTTCTTGACGAAAAGCTCCTCGAGGTTTTCAACGCCGTGAGATTCTAGAAGCTGTCGAGGCCTGCCGCATTCGACGACCATGCCCTTGTTTATGAGTGCGATGACGTCGCAGAGATAACTGACCTCGAGCATGTTGTGGCTTGAGACGAGGAAGGTCGTGCCCTCGGCTGAGTACTGCTTGACGACCTGTCTGACGTAGACTGAGTGCTCCACGTCCAGGCCTGCGGTAGGTTCGTCGAGAATGGCCAAGCGTGGCTTGACCATTAAGCAGCTTGCGAGAAGTATTCTCCGCTTCATTCCCTTGCTGTACTCGCCCATCTTCCTGCCCAGAGCTTCGCCCAGGCCTGAGACTGCAGCACCCCTCTCGACAGCTGATGAGTCCATGTTGTAGAGGGTTTTCATCATCTTGAGGAAGCTTATTCCCGTCAGGTGTCTGTAAACTCCAGCCTCTTCCGGCAGGTAGGAGACGAGCTTCCTCGCTTCAGCCGGCTCCTTCAGGACGTCCTTCCCGAAGACTCTGGCTTGTCCCCGGCTGGGCTTCAGAAGCGTTGCTAGGATTCTGAAAAGCGTTGTCTTGCCAGCTCCGTTCGGGCCTATCACCCCGAAAACCACGCCCTCCTCGACCGACAGCTCCACGTTCCTCAACACAGGTGTTTGCCCGAAGAAACGCCAGAGCCCATCGACCTCGACAGCATTCACGACCATTTACCATGTCATCCATCATTTAGTTTTTGGCTCACGGTTTATTACGGGCCCCGTTATGCGAGGTAGCTGGTTTTGACCGAAACCGTTGCAACACTGTACGGCCTCGCTTCAGCTTTTACGTGGGGTGCTGGAGATTTCTTCGGCGGCTACGCCTCGATGAAGGCTCGTGTCTCGGGCGTGGTTGCGTATTCTCAGGCAATCGGATGCACGCTGCTGCTATTCTTGGCGTTGTGGACGGGCGAGCAGCCGCCGAGCTTGGCTGATTTGGTTTGGTCGATGCTGGGAGGAGTCTTCAGCGGCCTCGGACTGACCTTCTACTACGCAGCCCTGTCGAGGGGAAGCATGGGGTACGCAGCGCCTGCGACAGGCGTCTTGACCGCTGTCGTGCCTGCGGCTGCGGGCTCTTTTCTGGAGGGGAGTCCCTCGGTGCAGCAAGCATTCGGCTTCTTCCTAGCTTTTGCAAGCATAGCGCTGGTGGCCGGGTTTTCGACAGACCATCTCAGGCCTCGGACGGTATCTTTACTGCCGGCGGCCGCCGGGCTGTGCTTCGGCCTCTTCCTAGTCTTCCTAGGACAGGTGTCTGAAGGCTCTTACCTCTACCCGTTGATGGTGTCGAGGCTTTTGACGGTTGGGCTGGCTTTCGCCGTCATACGATCCGTGAAGAGCACACCACCCCTATCCAAGGCCCTGCCCTACGTAGTTGCGGCCGGCGTCTTCGACACGGCTGGAAGCTTCTTCTACCTTCTCGCCCGCCAAGCAGGAAGGCTCGACGTAGCAGGCGTGCTCTCATCCCTCTACCCCGTTTCAACGGTGCTGCTCGCAAAAACAATCCTCCATGAAAAGCTCGGAAAACGCCGAGCCGCCGGAATAGCGCTGGCCGCAGCCGCAACCACCATGATAAACACTTAATAAAAAACAACGGAAACCAAAAACCAGCCGGGGTAGCTCAGCCTGGTAGAGCGGCGGGCTGTTAACCCGTCGGTCGCCCGTTCAAATCGGGCCCCCGGCGATATACCTTATTCATCTGCCTGCTTTTTTCTTGGGTTTTTTCTCAGGGTTCTGTGGCAGTTTGGACATCCATCCATGTTCCCGTAAGTCTCTTCACATACGGTACAGTATCCTTTCCCCATTTTATATCGTGGGGATATCAGGGATGGAAGAAAGGTCTCTCATCATTTCTTCCTTTAAACTATGTCTGGTATGTATAAAGCCTGCCATACTGTTTTGGACAGCTTAAGCCTTATACTGCCCAGAACCTCGTGAAACGGTTTGTCGCCATACCTATCCTTGCATCCCTTTACCAGCCATTTTCGGGGCTTCCAGCTAAGCCTCTCACACATCTTTTTAATTACCTACAAGGTCGCCGATCATATAGTCAATAAGGAGGGGCTGACTGCAAGTTTCTTCAGGTGGCAGGTCAAGCTTGTTCCTGAAATAAGGTTCCAGAACCCTGTGATTATGTATAATCTTCGAGGCTGTTTCAAACCCTTTTCTAGCGAGGATCATCCTACCCCAAGCGGGCCTCTCGATTAAGCCCTTTCTCCGCAGCCTTTCCACCACGTCCACGACGAGGATGGCTTAACTCGAAACATTTCAGCCAACACGCCTGCGGCAACAACCTCACGCCTCTCCAACATACGGTATATCTCAGACAGATACCTAGCCTTAATATGATTCAAGTTTATTTTTAGGCACGCCCTAAATTAGGTTCGGCCTAAATTTAAGTTTGCTTATCCAACCGATTCTCGAGTCAGTGGAAGCGTCAGCTTCAAAAATCCTTTACGGTCGTTGAACATTGGCTGGTGTGATGCTGCTGCCGGTCCGCTTCCGTGTGACCGGTGTTGGTGTTCGTGTAGGGATTGTTGATGATGGGGGTGTGGTGGACATGACGGAGATTGGACGCCGGCGAATATCATCTATTCCTGACCTCTTTAGAAGGCCCCTAGGGGGAAACCCGATATGTTGAGGGTCGGGTTGGAAGCCGCAGAGTCAGACGCTGCCCATACCGTGAGCTGGATGCTGCCCCTTCTACCAACAGACCATACCTCATCCTCCCAATAGCTCCACCAGAGGTTTAGGGTAGCGGAATAACATATCTGGTGAAGCCGCGACGCTAGGGAATTCGAGACAAAAGTCCATGGAATACATGCTATGGTCTATCAGGCTGAGCGGCGTCGGCCTAGTCCTCTACATGGGGCTACTTCAACTAACAGTCATAAGCACGAGGCACGGGGCGATGATCCTAGTGGGTGGGCTGGCATCGCTGGCTGCACTTCTCAACGCCAACATATACTTCAAACCTAAGGGGAAAGAAGCTGCTTCGGATGATGCAGGATAATTTGGATCTGGGGGCTCGGAGCATGGAATTCAGCCAAAACTCCAGAAAAGACGGGTCTCAGGATTAACATGGTGCTTCTAAGGCTCGCTCTTCTTATGATGACCCTAGCCTGACTTTAACCTACCTGCCCCCGCCGTCTCTATGGCGGCCTTTAGAATCTCTTTTCCAGCCACCTCCATCGTTGGAACACCCCTGAGATACATGGTAATAACCAAGGCTTCAGCAATCTCAGCCACGGTGGCGCCCGCCTTTACCGCTGCTCTGGCATGAGCCTTACCACCTTCAACATTGTTGGAGACTGTGTCCAATACGATGAAGATTAGCTCCTTCACTTTCTTGGGGAGGGCGCCGGCGGGAGGCTCGGCCATAAAGCCACGTCTGAACTCCAGCATCCCCTTAAGGGCCGTCGGCGTATACTCGGCCAGAAGCTCCACGAACTCTGGAACCCACCCGAGCTCTCTCCTGAAATACTCTACAACCTCATCCCTTGTGGACATGTCTGCTGATGGGTTGTCCGATATATATAGAGTGTTGTCAGAAATCAAGCGTCAAATTAGCCCACCGCTCGAAAATCTTTACAACCGCTGTGTGGTCCTCCCGCCCCAGCCCCATCATTCTGGCAAGCCTGTATAGTTGGTCAACAACTGAGCCCATGAAAAGGGGATATCCCAGCTCCTTTGCCAAGTCTGAAATAATCCCCAAATCCTTACAGGCAAGGTCTATGGCGAAACCACCGTCGAAACGTCTTTTAGCAATTATGTTGGGTAGCTTGTACTCTAGTGCGAAACTTCTCCCAGTACTCTTGGACACAACTTCGTAGAGTATTTTCCCGTCAACGCCTGCCAAAACCCCTAGGACTATCGCCTCGCACATCAGCACCACGTTTCCAAGGGAGAGGAGGTTGTTGACGAGCTTCACCACAGCACCTGACCCGTTTTCACCAACGTAGAAGATATGCTTGCCTATCTCCTCAAGTATGGGCCTGCATCTCTCGAATACATCCTTCTCACCCCCCACCATTATTGTAAGGGCGCCCTCCCTCGCCAAGTATGGGCCGCCGCTAACAGGCGCATCCAACACCTTGACACCCTTCCTGCCAGCCTCACAGGCCAGCCGCCTAGCTGTAGCGGGTGATATCGTGTCTAGCATCACAATCACCGACCCCTCACGGGCACCTTCCAATATACCGCCCCTTCCGGCCACAACCTGTTCGAGGGACTCGGGTGTTGGAAGGGATGTCATGACTAGGCTGACTGATTCAGCCAAATCTTTGGGCGAGCCAGCCCCTGAGGCGCCCTCCTTAATCAGTCTCTCCATCCTCTCCCACAAAACGTCATATACAACGAGTCTGTAGCCTGCTTTGATAAGGTTAAGCGCTATAGGATACCCCATATTACCTAGACCGATGAACCCTATCGTCTGCTGTTGCACAGCCATGTAAGTCAGACCTGATGTGTTAACTAATAAATTATCCAGTGAGTGTTGATGACAACGTTTATAAGCCTCACAGACCTCTGGGAAGCATATGAAGATCTGGAGACCCAAGCCCGAGGCTTGGAAGCAGGTCACAGAGGCTCTCAGGGGTAGGTATGCGTCGGCAGACGACAAAGCCACTGCTGTTCTGGTTGAGCTGGCCCCCAACTCCAACTTCCCCAAACATAAACACCCACATGTGACTTACGGTGTGATAGTGAGGGGTAGCGGTAGGTATGTGGCTGAGAACGGCGAGTTTCCCCTTGCGGAGGGCGACATGTATTACATAGGTTCTAATGAGGAGCATTGGCTTTTCTCAGGAGAGAAAGGCCTAATGCTATTCGAGGTTCTCGTTCCCCGGAGGGAGGACCTTCAGAGTAAAGTGCTTAACCCCGATGTGGAGTAGCTTCTATGGATTGTGTGCAATAGAGTCTTGACCGGGCCAGCTTACATAGATGTCCAACGTTTTTCCGTTTAGGCTGATAGTCTCCACAATCTTCACAGCCTTCTTCAACGTGTTGTAGACCACGCAGCATCGTCTAACCCATTTAACCAGCTCAGCTGCCTCTTCAGCTGTTAAGCCGCCCACCATGTTGGTGGTGACCGATATCTCGCTAAATGCGGAGTCGATATCGCCTATTCCATATAGTCCTCTCTTGTCAAACACACCGCTGACGGTAATGTAAACGTTATCCAGCTTAAGTCCGAGGTAAGCCGCATATCTGCCGTACTGTGTTAGCTCGCAGAAGCCAAGCGAGCTGAGGAAGTATTCAAGAGGATACGGACCTAGAACCTCCGAAGGTGTTTGTCTAAACTCCCTCTCATCAGACCTCAACGTGAATGAGACCTCAGACGGGCCCACCTTACCACCCACCACAGCCTCACCGGTCTGGACACCTATCATCTTTAGGTTGGATTTGACGGATATCCTCACAGGCGTACCCGCAGCTTCTCCCAGTAGACGTCTAGTTTCTTCCACAACCCGCCCGAGCCTGTGGTAGAGTGGGTCCGATGTTATGCTGCTCACAAATGCTACCTGCCGACCACCATCCCTATAAGGCTTACACCTCTATACGAGGTGGAGGACGTTTAAATCCTTCTCGAGATAAGGAATGGGCATGAACAGGGTGGCCATACATCCACAGCCACCTCAGCATCGCATGCCATATGTGCCAGGCATCTTGGTGACCGGTGGTAGGCTGCTTTTCATCGCAGGCATGACAGCCCTACCTCTATATCACAAGCATCCACACGACCCTGAGGAGCTGAAGATACCTGAGGATATCAAGGAGCAGACCAGACGGGCTTTCAGCAACATAAAGCTGGTGCTAAACGCCGCCGGTGGAGGGTTTGAGAACATCGTCTCCATGAGACGCTACCTTACAAAGATTGAGGAGCAGGATCAGGTGAACGAGGTTATGTGGGAGATATTTGGCGATAACCTTCCAACAACCACCACTGTCGAGGTTAGGTCGCTAGTGGTCAGGGAAGCTCGGGTGGAGCTTGAAGCGATTGCAGTAATCTAGCCTAGAAGAGGGGTGCTTCCGTGACCTCCTCGGCCGGCCACTTGCTGATTACTTCATGCCCGCTCTCGGTCACTATTATCATGTCCTCTATCCTGACACCGGACTTGGCGTCCGGGGTGCAGTCGAGGGTTTCAAGGGCGATGGCCATATTTGCCTCAAGTTTCTGAGGCCATTTCAGAGCAACCGGCCGCCAGAAGAAGGGTGGTTCATATAGTCCTAGACCTATTCCATGGCCCATGTTCATCCAGAAGGTGGCCAGCTTATCCCTCTCAGTTCTTATGAACGGAGGTTTCTCAGACCAGAGGTAGCCCTCGTCCGGCCAGCTCTCCACGACATCCTTCGTGGTGTTTCCCGGCTTGACCTTCTTCTCAGCCTCTTTTAACCAGTTGTATACCCTCTCATTTGTCTCCCTGAGTTCCTTGGAAGCTCTGCCCACCACGAATGTCCTGTAGTAGCACGACTTGTAACCGTTGAAGCTGAAGTTGAAGAAGTCGGCGTACACAACCTCTCCCGGCCTAATTCGCCTGCCGCTGAACGGCCTAGAGTTGTCCTTAGGCCATGTGTGCTGACCCGAGACTATGAAGCCTCCGTAGGGTGTTATGCCCTGCTCTATCGCATATGAAATACATTTGGCGTAGATCTCCTTCTCCGTTACGCCCGCTCTCAGGTTCTTGGCCAGTGTGGCGAAAACACCGTCTATGATTGTTGCCAGGGCCCGTATGCACTGCAGTTCCACGGGTGTCTTTATCATACGTGCCTCGAGTAGCGCTTTTCCACCCTCAGGTGTCGCGTCTAGACCCGCCTTCTTGAGGGCTTCTATCAGCGGGGGCGAGTTAACGTCTACGCCTACCCTCTCCTTATCAAGCTTATACTCACGTAGGATGGATGCTATCTGTTCAGCCCACTCTCTAGTGAGATATTCCTGTGCTTCTTTGGCGCTGGCGAGGTGCGGTCCGCCTGACCCAGGTATCGCATACTCCACACGTATGTTGGGGAGACACTGTCTAAGCACGAAAGCCGTGTTACACTCCTCGAAGGCCACAGGCTCGCCCTCTATCGGGAAGAGTGCATACCTGTTTCCCCCTATTGCTCCTGCTGCGGGAAATATGGGCGGAATATTTGTGCAGTATCCCACATTGATATCGGTCATGCATACGATAGAGCCCAAACCATACTGACGCATCTTCTCCCTAGCCCTAGCCATCTTCTCCCGTAGCATTCTGTCATAATCTAGTCTTCCCAGCGGTGTATCCTCTGGAAACCCCAGCTCCCCCAAGTTGTAGGTGGACATGTTGTAGCGATGTGAATAAGGGCATTTAAATTTTTTGAACAAACAGGTATACGTGTAAAACGGCCCGGGCAAAAAGAATGCTTAAATAAGTTGCGGCCGCCCTCACCGCCAATGGGCTCCCCAGCAGATGGGATGGGCGCCCCCTCAATAGATGGGCCTGGCATAGGAGAATCCCTTAACCCGAGACGCAAGATTCCAATGACTGAAGAAAACTTCGGAAGGGCTGGCCGAACATGCATAAAGTAGGAAGGATGTCGACCCGGATAACATCTGTGTCTATGGTGTGAGCATGGGCTCATTCTGGGCTGCCCAAGTAGCTTCGTATAACAACGAGTATGTCAAGGCAACGGCGGTTGCCATGCCATGCTTTGAGCCCGGCCATAAGACTCTGCTCAACTCGGCTTCGCCATCGTTCAAGATGCGGTACATGTTCATGACCGACATATACGATGAGGAGACGTTCGACGCATTCGCCGCTAAGTTGACGTTGAAGGGGTTTGGGAAGAAGATCACAAAACCTTTCCTAATAATTGCGGGGGAGGATGATGAGCTAGCTCCAATAGCTGATGCGTATGCCTTCTATGAAGAGCTTGCGGGGCTTAAGAAGACGATGACGTAGAGGGAGAGATACATGCGCTCCCCAACGTATACTGGCTCCACATCTTGTCAGACTTCCTCCATGACAGAGTTGCTGGCAAGCCCATGACCAGCGAGAGTCTATACATAGATGTTACTGGGAGAGATTCCCGGCTGGTCCCCGTTCAAGCCCAGCTTATAGCTACTTCAGTTCTTGGAAGACCTCATATAGCTCCCCATCCGGACCTGTGAAGACGGCGAATTTGAAACCCTTCACACCCCATCTATCTCTCTCCGGACAACGTTGAAAGGTTTTGTGTGTAGTTTTACATCTCTCTCCTCAAGCTCTCTCACAGCCTTGTCCATGTCATCGACTTCGAAGGCATAACGTGGAGCTCCTACATCATTGTGACTGTTAACGTTTTGTTCCTTCCCCGCGGGTCGATGTAGCATATTAGCTCGAATAGTGTATCGCCAAGGCGTATCTCAGGTGTGCCCCCTCACATTTGTATTCGTCTCAAAACTCTACTTAGGTATGCCCTCCTCCGGTCTCGGCTCTCCCCCACATGTATCAGCTCAGCGCCCAAGACTTGCTGGAAGAATTCGATGTGTTTCTTGATGTCTTTCAGTGTGAGTCCTGCGTGGCGGATTCGGGTCACCGTCATTCCAAGTGTTTATCCTCTGGACATACACATCCATCATCCCAAATTTGCCATACGCCATATCCTTTCAGTCTTGAGATTTGTGCTCCTGACCCGCCTGCCCAACGCGTTCTCGACAGCCCTAACCAGGGTGGGTAGACCGGCAATTGTTCCCGCCTCACCGATGCCCCTAGCTCCGTGTGAGTACTGCGACGGATATTCAAGGAGCATGGATTCTACTGGGCCCATCTCGAGGGCTGTTGGCAACCCAGCATCTGATATTGTTAGGTTCTGGGGCTGGCCATCTGAGTCATAGAATATCTCTTCATAGAATACTTGCCCCACGGCCTGAGCTACACCACCTACAACCTGGGCCTCAGCTAATAGTGGGTTAACTACACGGCCCGCATCATCCACGCATGCGTATCTGAGCAGCCTCACTGCCCCGCTTTCTCCGTCCACCTCGACAATAGCCATGTGGACACCGTAGGAGAATATATCCTTCCCCTCAACGAAAACCTGCGCCTCCAGCGGTCCTGCCTTCTCAGCTATGTATTTCAAGTCAACTGTGGTGGATGGGTTGCCCGCAGTTGTTATGTATCCATTCGAATATGAGAGCTGGGATAGGGGAACGCCAAGGAGCGACGAGGCACGCTCCAGTATGAGTCGCTTCAAGGCTTTGGCAGCTGATATGACTGCCTCGCCACTGATTACCGTGCTGCGGCTTCCGAAGGTGCCCACCCCTGTCTTCATAAGGTCAGAGTCTGGGCCTAGAAATCTTGTCCTCTCAACGCTTACGCCCATCTCCCAAGCCGCCATCTGCCGAAGTATTGTTGCGAGTCCTTGGCCGTGTGGGCCTGCTCCTGTCGCTATGGAGACTGTACCGTCCCGCTCAAGCCTAGCTAGACCTGACTCACCACGTCCAAAACTGGCTCTGTTTAGCTCGAAATAGTTGGCCAGCCCCATTCCCACCATCCTTCCACTTCTTCTCTCAGCCTCCAGCTCCGTCTTTAGTCGATCATAGTTGAAGAGCGTTAACGCTCGCGACATGATGTTAAGGTAGTCCTCTGGGTCAAGCTCAAGCCCAAGAGGTGTCTTGTATGGCATACTCTCCAGCTTCACTAGGTTGTTTAACCTGACTTCAGCCGGATCAAGGCCGAGCTCGTCTGCCAGCATGTCTACCGCCCTCTCATAGAAGAACGCTGCCTCGGGCCTGCTGAACCCTCTGTATGGCCCTGTAGGTGTCTTGTTTGTGTAGACAGCGGTCACATCCACATGGGCTGCCCTAACGTCATAAGGTCCGGTTATCTGCTGTCCAGTAAAGACTCCGAACAGGGGGTTTACGAAGAAGGCGTATGCGCCGATGTCCGCGGTTATGGACGCCCTTATCCCCAGTATGCGCCCCTCCCTGCCGGCCGCCAGTGAAATTCTTCCCCGAATATCCCTTGAATGGCTTGAAGCCGTCAGATGCTCCCTACGCGTCTCAACCCATTTTACCGGCCTACCGAGCTTCATGGAAGCATATACGGCTAGTAGATGCTCTGGATAGGGTGGTGTCTTGCTTCCGAACGCCCCGCCAACATCAGCCTGAACTATTCGTACATGATCTTCTTGGAGTGCTAGGTTTTCCAGCAGAAGTTGCTTGAATATGAAGACTCCCTGCGACGCTACATATAGGGTGAGTCTGCCATTTTCATAGACGGCCACAGCAGCCCTAGGCTCCATCGGTGCGGGAGCTACTCTATGAATCTCATATTCATCCTCCAACACGACGTCAGCTCTGCGGAAGGCTTCAGTAACGTCTCCCCCCAGCTCCCTATACACACATATGTTGGAGCCGATCTCAGGATGTATAATGGGAGACCCGCCATCAAGAGCCCTCTTAGGGTCAACGACAGGCTCCAGTGGGTCATAGTCAACTGACACAAGCTCTACTGCGTCCTGGAGGGTGTAAAGGTCATCACAGATGACGGCCGCCACAGGCTGACCCACAAAGTTCACCTTGTCAGACGCTAAGATCGGCATCCTAGCCATCTTTACATCGGGGAACCCCATCGCAGGCATAAGCACGGTCTTGAAGATGGTTTCGAGGTCAGACCGCAAGATTACCAGTCTCGACACCTTTGAGGCGTCGGAGGCATCAACCCGCCTGACCATTGCACGTGGATAGGGGCTTCTGACAACACCTAGATATAGGGCTCCACGAATATTCATGTCTCCAGCGTATACCCCTCTCCCCGTGACTAGACGGAGGTTCTCCTCAGGCGGTATAGAGTCCCCTATCATTACAACTGCTCACCAAACTCTCCACCATCCAGCATCCTATCTATTTTTTTGCGTCACCTCACCATAGCCGGCATAGTATCTGGCGAATAGCTCCTCCTTCTTAACATCCCTAGGACTTCCCGAGTAAACTATCTTGCCTTGGCTGAGCACATAGAGATGCGTCGCAACGCTCAAAGCTTTATCAACGTTCTGCTCCACTATGAAGAGGGTTACACCTAATGCGTTAATCTCCCTCAGCTTAGAGTAGACGTCGCTCACCACCTTGGGCGCCAACCCTATCGAGGGCTCGTCCAAGAGGATTAGTCTTGGGCTGAGCATCAAGGCCTTCCCGATAGCCAGCATCGCCTGCTCCCCACCGCTTAGAGTACCGGCCAACTGATTTCGTCTCTTGTTTAATATGGGGAAGAGTTGAAAAACCCTGTTCATGCGCTCAGCAATGATCCCCTTATCCTTGATTGTATAAGCAGCGAATCTAAGATTTTCCAGGACGGTCATCTTTTGGAAGACTCTCCCGCTCTCGGGGACCATACATATCCCAGACCTCACACGGGTGTGAGGGCCAGAGCGGTTAAGGTCTTCAATCCTGCCGTCAACCTTATAGAGGATAGTTCCACTACGGGCTTTGACAAGACCCATTATAGTCTTCAGGAGAGTTGTCTTACCAGCCCCGTTGGGCCCTATCATGGCTGTTGTCTCACCGGCAACAACTGTGATGTCTACACCGTGCAGGACCTCAGTATGCCCGTATCCAGCCGTTAGATCCCGTATCTCCAAACTCATGAAACTCACTCGCCTATGTATGCCATTATAACCCGTTGGTCTTGCGAGATCTCATTGAAGGTACCTTCAGCGATCTTCTCTCCATAATTAAGGACGACGACTCTATCGCATATTGTGCTAATTACATTCAGGTTGTGTTCTATGACTAGGATTGTCTTGCCCAACCCCTTCAAATCCCTTACCAGCTGGGTTAGCCTTTCGATTATGGTTGGGCTGATCCCGCTGACAGGTTCATCCAAAATAAGTAGATCAGGGTCCTTCATGAGAGCTCTACCTATCTCGAGAAGTTTCTGCTCACCATAAGACAGATTCGCCGCCAACACATGCTCCTTCCGCTGAAGCCCCATCATAGCTAGAATTTCTGACATCTTCTGCTGGTTGTAATCCCTGTGGGAGTTTAAGGCTGTCAGCAGATTCTGCATAACTGTCAGTTGTTTGAACACTCTTGTCAGCTGGAAGGTCCTGACTATGCCTCTGTTGGCGATATGGTAGGGCTTGAGTCCTGTTATCTTCTCACCCTTGAAGAAAATGTCGCCCGAATCAGGCCTGTAGAACCCTGTGATGAGATTGACTAATGTGGTCTTGCCTGAGCCGTTGGGCCCGATCAAACCCAAAATTACGTTGGGAGGAACATCCATCGAAACCTTGTTAACCGCCTTTAGTCCACCGAATGACTTGCTCACATTCAAGAGTTTCAGCAGGGACATCCACGCTCTCCGCTCCCATGGTGCTTATAAACGTTTTAGCAGGCAAAGCCTACAGATGCCTTGGACTCCTGACTCTCCTGTAGCCGGATAGTACAAGGTTGAAGAGTCCACGTGGTAGGAATATCATCACGACCACCAGTAGCGAGCCTAAGATGATGTTGTTAAGCACGGCCTCTCCACCAGCTACAATTTGGAAGATTGTGGTGAGGATTACACCGCCAACGATTGGCCCAATCCAGGTTCCCATACCTCCCAGTATGGTCATAAGTATGGGATACAACGAATAGTTTAAGCTGAATACGGTTTCGGGCCAGACATACTTTATCCAGCCGCCAAAGACCGCTCCAGCCACACCTACCAGTAGTGAGCTGATGCAAAAAGCTATCATCTTACTCTTGAAGGTGTTGATACCTATGGCCTCTGCAGCCTCCTCATCATCCCTTATTGCGAAGAAGTTTAGACCAAGCCTCGACCGATATATCGCCACCGAGATATAGATACTGATAAAACACAATATTAGCGCTAGAGTGTAGAAAATATGCGGTATGCTGATGAATGGCCAGAAGGCCTTAACTGAGCGCATGACAATGCCGCTCCCCCAGTTGTTTATCACTACTATTGAGGAGACAGAGGTTAGGACCAGCGTTGTTAGTGCAAAGAGCTCGCCACGGAGCCTCCTGAGCCTGAATGTGACAAGCCCCAGCCCCGCGGCCATCGCCGTTGTAACAGCACCAGCTATGGGAATTGTTAGGAAGTAGTCTATCTCGAAGAAGAAGTCGGTGACGGCTGATGCGAATGCTCCCGAGCCGAAGAACCCCGTGTGTCCGAAGCTGAAGTAGCCTACGTAGCCCGATAATATGTTCCAGCTGACCGCCAACGTAACCCAAATGAATACGGATAACAGAAAGGATATCATGAACGCTGAAATCCCCATGTAGGGTAATGCGAGCAGTATTATGAATGATGAGGATAACATGATAATCGTATAGGCTGTCTGTCTTCTAGCCCTCATCGCCACGTCAGCCCGCTGGGCTTGACTACGAGTATAATCAAAAGCAGTAGGAACACTACTAGAGGCGACCATGACGGTGCGAAGAGTATGGCGGCCACAGACTCGGCGACTCCGAGTATTATACCAGCTATGAAGGCTCCTGTGACGCTTCCAAGACCTCCAAAGATTGTAACTGCGAATATCCTCCCTATGAAGAGGCTTCCATGGCTTGGGGTGAAGGGGAAGAATATTGCGATGAATAATCCAGCTATTGCAACATAGCACATTGACAGGCCACCGACTACTAGGGCTATTCTAGAATAGTTCACACCCCACATGGCTGATGCCTCCCTATTCTCAGCTACTGCCCTAAGAGCCAGCCCCAACCTCGTCTTCTTCAGTATAAACATGTTGGCAAAAACTATGGCCACCCCTATGAAGAAGGCTATGAGCTCGCCTATTGGAACATACATGGAGCCGATTAAGAACGAGCTGCCAAGTAGTCCCACTGGTACGCGCCGAACATCAGCCGTCCATACATAAATCAGTGTATTCTCAACCACCACGAATAGGGCGAAGGTGATTATCAGCGACCTGAATATGTCTATCTTGAATCTGTTGAAGAAGAGTTGCATGAGGATGCCGATGATGAAGAAACTGGGGATGGAAAAAATGAGGGAGATGAATGGGTCGAAGCCGAGGGTTGTCACAACCGCATATGTTATGTAGGCGGACAGGACGGCGAATGGGAAGTAGGACATGTTTATGATGTACAAGACCCCCCAGGACATTGAGAGTCCGAGCGCAAACAGGCCGTAGAATCCTCCCACTAGCGTGCCTGTCAGGAGGCTCTGGATTACCCCCGCAACCGATACCATGCCATCCACTTGAGCCGCTGTTGGTGTGGGTTCCGACCTACTAGTAGCCCTTGGCTAGTGGTGATGGATACTGTAGCTTCGACCTTGGCTTTGCGTAGTCTGGTGGCCACACTACTATCTGCTCGCCGTTCTGAATCTGAGCTATCCAAGTCTTCATGGGTCCATAATTGTTGGGGCCGTCGAAAGTGAGCTCTCCGAATATTGTATCAACCTTGTTTTTCTTGAGCCACTTACCAATGTCCTCATCGTTGAGAGAGCCTGACCCCCTGACAGCCTCCCTCAATATCTGGAACATGGCGTAGCTCGTGCCACTCTGTGTATCAGCTTTCCAGTAGGCTAGACCAGCCTCTCTCGCCCGCTTCTGGTAGTTTTCAACAAAATATCTGGCCTCTGCATCTTGCGTAAACGGTATATGCGCCTCGAAGACAGACTGGCTTATCAACCCATCTCCTAGTGGACCGAGGCCGAGCAATGCGCCCACCGAAGGCCAGAGACTTGAATGGCCATACGGGATGAAGCCAACTTTGTCCAAAGCTTGTCTCATGTTACTCTCATCGAGCACGAGCCCAGCCTGTAGGAGGAACTCCGGCTTCAGCTCCTTCAGCCGTGTCGCTATCGGTAGGAAGTCTGTGGTACCCAGCTCGTATCTGATCACATCAAGCACCTCGATCCCGAATCTCTCTGCAACAGTGGGGACACCGCTGGCCACGAATGTTGCTCCGGGATGCGTGCTATGCACGACGACAAGACGCTTGGGAAGCTTACCTGCCGAGTTCTGCAAAGCCTCAAACAATAGAGTCGGCCATTCGATGTCAGTGTTGTATCCTGTGGCCCAGCTGGAGAACGCGAATTCATAGGTAGCCTGTTTGGGAAGTGTGTATGAGTCAAAGATGTAGACCTTTCTATATTTCTCCGCCACAGGCATGGCTGCTGCTATGAATGGTGTAGCGTATGGACCCACGATGAGGTCCACCTTGTCCTGTGTTATCAGCCGTTCATAGAGAGGAGGTATCTGTGAAATGTCGGAGCGGTCGTCATAGACAAGCCTTCTGACAGGTCTTCCTAAGAATCCGCCAGTCTCGTTTATTTTCCTTATAGCCACCTCATCAGCGATATCATGTACCACACCGTTTGCAGCGAATCCACCGGTCTTGGGTAGTGTGTATCCAATGATCACAGGTTTGTCAGATCCCGCGGTTCCTGTGACTGTGGCTGTTGTAGTCTGTGTCACTGTGTTTGTCACGGTCACTGTCTGCCCGCCCACTGCAACTGTCTCCTTCTGTGTAACGGTTTCAACCCTACCGCTTGACGATGCTCCGGCGAAATACCCCCCCAGTCCGGCTACTATCCCAACACCGACCACTACGCCTGCGGCTACAGCATTGCTGATGGCCCTCCGTCTGGTGATTCGTTGCTCTCCAGCGGCTTCACAGTTTTTCTCCTTCATGGATTGTGGCTCCGCTGTAAGGCATATAAATCTTGTGCAAACTGGGATGGTGGTGTCCGGATAACGCTTTTGACAGCCAGCCTAGAGCCATACAAGAGGAGAGAAACCATCCAGTAATTAAATACCGTCCTTATCCGGACACTAGGATAACGGGTTTAACAGCCGGCAACTTAAAGCCCTAGCAGGGGCACGAAACCAACTGCTTATATATATACCTAGGTCGTCAAAAAGTGATGAATAGCTCCTCTAAAATCAAGAAGATCCCGGTCGAGAAGATACGTCTCATCAGCTGGCTGCCCGAGAGGAAGGACTTGGGCGATGTGGTGGAGCTTGCAAAATCCCTTAAGGCGAGGGGTGATGTGGATGTACCTATAAAGGTCAGACCCACGGCAGACGGGTTTTACGAGCTAGTCTGGGGTAGGCGGCGTCTCGAGGCAGCCATGCTTGCAGGGCTGAACAAGATCAGTACGATTGTGGAAGAGCTCGATGATGAGCATGTTCTCATACAGAATGCGGTGGAAAACCTGTTTAGGAAGGACAAGAACCCTCTAGAGGAGGCAGACCTTTTCGAGACATGGAAAGCTAGGTTTGGCAGAACATATGAGGATATTGCGCGGTTGGTCGGTGTCCGTAAAGAATACGTCTATAACCGGGTGCAGCTGCTGTCGCTAAGCCCCAATATCATAAGAGCGGTCCGGAGCGGTAGTATCGATACCAATAGATTCGGGCTTCTACATGCTAGGGTATTACTAAAGGTGCGTGATAGGGCGCTGCAGGATAGGTTATTCCGTCAGGTGGTTGAGGAGACACTCACAGTACGTGAGTTGAGGAGAAGAGTGGACGCCCTCACGAGAGCCAAGGGGAATAAGCTTAACAGGCCCCTGATCGTAGATCTATCCCAACCAATATTCAATGGAATGCCCCATATTCCCAAGATACTGACCCCGCCCCAGATAAGGACAGCCTGCAACGTGATGGTTGACTCCGTCAACATTACAAATATCTACATGCCCTCCCACATAGGAACACATGTAGATACGCCTAGACAGTTTTTCGAGAGGGGGAAGACGATAGAGGAGTATGATCTCTCTAGGTTTGCGGGAGAATGTGTCATAATCAAGGTAAGGAAGAACTGCAACCAGCCCATCACCCTCCGTGATGTCAGCGGATATGAAGAGCTTGTCGGGGAAAACTCTATGGTATTCTTTAATACTGGATGGGGTGGCTTCTTCAGGCAGCCCGAATACAATCTACATCCCTTCATATCCGAGGAAGTGGCGTGGTGGCTGTGTGATGCTAAGGTGAGTATGATAGGTGTTGACACCCTAACACCAGAAATACCGTATCACATGAGGAAGGATGGATTTGACTATCCAATCCACAAGATACTGCTATCTAATGATATATTGATCCTGGAGAACTTGAATCTAACACCGCTGGACGGGGTGAGGAGGGTGTGGATTACCGCCTTCCCGATACCCATTGTGGGCTGTGAGGCTGCTCCATGCAGGGTGGTGGCATGGCTTGCTACTAGACCGGATGCTGGAGAGTGTCAGAGTGCCGGGTCGGCGTACAGTCAGGGGAGGCGGTTAAAAGTAGTAGTTAAATAATAACCGGCGGCCAACCCGCTCGTGAGGAATAGAGCAACTTTCGGAGTTGTTTTGCCCGACTACTGTGGCGGAACTTGGAAGGGGGGATACATGTCGGGTGAGGAGCTGGCCTCTTACTGTCGAGAGGTTGAGAGGCTGGGATACACATCCATCTGGCATGCAGAACATTTTGTAATGGCCCCACCGCTTCTCTCCACAAGCTGGTACGAGCCCCTAGTCACTATGGCCGCCGTATCCTCGGCTGTCAAGAAGGTGAAGATAGGTACAGCCATAGTAATACTTCCCTTGAGAAACCCCGGAGTCCTGGCTAAAGAGGTTGCGACCCTGGATGTCATCTCCAACGGCCGATTCATCTTAGGTGTAGCAATTGGCTGGCTCGACAAGGAATACGAGCTTGTGGGAGTTAGTATGAAGGAGAGGGGTAGGAGATTCGAGGAGGCCGTAAAAATAATGAAGCTGCTCTGGACTGAGGAGTCAGCCAGTTGGGAGGGTAGATTCTGGAGGTTCAAGGATATACGTCTAGAGCCGAAGCCAATCCAGAAACCCCACCCACCAATAATAATTGGAGCCGGCGGCAGGTCGTTGAACGACCCAAGCCGGTTTGAGAGGCTGTTGAGAAGGGCTGCCGAACTGGGTGATGGCTGGTATGCAGCGACATACGTACCGGTGGAATATATCAGAAAAAGCATAGAGATACTCCGTAAACATCTCAAGTCTCTTAGGAAGGATGACAGCAACTTTCCAATGATGTCCCACAAATACGTCTACCTACTCGACGGACGTGAGAACAAAGCTGCAGAGGATGTGTCACAGGTTTTGGCTATGCCATTCGAGGAGGCTAGGAAACAGTATTTCATATGTGATAAAGTGGAACTGGCTAAGCGCATAGATGAACAGATTTCAGCGGGTCTAACCCACTTTAACCTCATACCTCTCACAAGGGATTTGGATGTATTGGAGTATGTTGCTAACGAGATAGCACCAAGATATGACTGAACAAATATCGGTAACACAAATTGCTTCGCGGTGGAACGACAACCTCTTTGTTTGAGGAAGGGCTCTCATCCATACAAGTGGGCCGCCGCTATCCAGTAGCCTCTGGAAAGACATCCCGCGATATGGACAACAGCGGGGCCTTATGCGTTGCCGGCTACTGGCTCTCGGAGTATAGCAGGCTGATAAGGTGTGGAGGGATACCGTAGGCTAAAAAGATTTACACGCTCTTCATAACATAGACCGGGGTGGCCCAGAATGACGTCGTACCCTCCCTATCCATTGATGCAATGCCCGCCATGGTTGAGGTGAATGTTTCCAAGCCGATGATGCATGATGCGTATCTTATCAGGAATGACGAGCCTGTGCTGATAAAGAACGTCTTGGATAGGGTGGGAGAACCTGTGTCGAGATGCCCTTGGAAAAAGATAGCTGCTATTGTAGTTACGGACAAGCCTGAGCGGTGCGGGGGGCCTATGGTGGAGTGGGGTCTGTTGAGTTAAACATTGCGGGCTGTGAAACGGAAATACTTGGCTAGATTGCTGGTGGGTGGCAGCTAAGGTCTTCCCATACCCCCAACCTAGAGCATGCCCTCTGGCAGCACTCTTCCATCCACCGCTTCAGAGGGGAAATTCTCTAGGATAGTTTCTATCAATCGACATGTAGCTGAGAATGGGTGGGCTGACCTTAGAGGTATGTCATCCTTTTAGAGAGCTAGGGCAATGATAGCGAACTGATTACACGATAGGATTAGGGATGCCTTAGCAGACTATTTTGAGAAGGCATGTATGGACGGCGGGCATGAACCTGTTAGTTGGAAAGACGCCTTAGAATTCCGGCATATCAAACTGAGCATGGCGGCTAGCGATCATTCCTGAGCAGGGTCCGCAATTTTTAAATATGTCTCAGAGAATCAGCCAACCGCAAATGAGTTCTCGTCAGCAACTTCTCATCTCCCGCGACAAGCTCCTGGGCATGTTGCGGAAGATGATCGAGATTAGGATGTTCGAGGAGCGTGTGGAGAAGCTATACCGTGAGGGACGTATTCTGGGACCAACACACCTGTACATTGGGCAGGAGGGTGTGGCGGTTGGTGTTATTGAGGCTCTCGAGAAGGATGATGTGATTATCTCAACTTATAGAGGCCATGGACATGGAATAGCCCGTGGCATACCGATGAAAGCCATGTTGGGAGAGATTTTGGGTAAGGCTGTGGGGACGTGTAAGGGCTTGGGAGGCTCCATGCATGCCCCGATCTCTGCAGAGCTTGGTATCCCGCTCGCGACAGCTATAGTTGGCAGCGGCATACCTATCGCTGTGGGTGTGGGATTGGCGTTCAAATACAGGGAGAGTAAGAATGTGGCTGTCGCCTTCTTCGGAGACGGTGCAGTCAATACCGGAGCGTTCCATGAGGCGCTTAACCTAGCGGCTGCTTGGAAGCTCCCAGTTCTCTTTGTGTGTGAGAATAATACCTATGCCATGACCACACCACTCAAATCCGTCTTTGCAGGCGAAAGCATAATGGCGAGGGCTGCCTGCTATGGTATGCCAGCCTACACCGCCTTTGGGAATGATGTCATAGAAGTCTATGAAACAACCCTTAAAGCCTTGGATAAGATAAGGTCCGGCGCCGGCCCGGCTTTCATCGAATGTAAGACATACCGATTCAAAGGACACGGGGCTTATGACCTAGGGACAGGATATAGGCCTAGGGAAGAGATTGAGGAATGGCTGCGAAGAGACCCAATAGACATGTTGGTTGAAAAGATGAAATCAGCTGGTTTACTCCAAGACGAGGAGAAGAAGACGATCGAGGCTGATGTCGCCCGTCAGCTAGATGTTGTAGTGGATGAGGTTCTCAACTCACCAGTATACGAATATGAGAAGCTCTCTTCACTGGTTTACTCTACTCCTGTGTAGGTGAGTAGAGGGTTGGCTGTGAGGGAGCTTACATATGTCGAGGCCCTGAATGAGGGGCTTCGTGAAGAGATGCGTCGGGATGAAAGGGTGATAGTCTTCGGCGAGGAGGTGGCAGCCTCGGGAGGCGTCTACAAGGTAACCAAAGACCTTCTCAAAGAGTTTGGCCCCAAGAGGGTCTTGGACACACCCATTTCGGAGATAGCTATAGTGGGTGCTGCGATAGGAGCTGCTCTTAACGGGTTGCGACCTGTGGCGGAGCTGATGTTCTTCGACTTCGCAGGTATCGCCTTCGACCAGCTGGTTACACATGCTTCTAAGATGCGTTTCATGAGCGCAGGTCAGGTTAAGCTTCCCCTAGTTGTTAGGACACAGTATAGCCTCGGCCGGGCGTACGGTAGCCAACACACCCAGTTCCTAGCAGCTTCTTTCATGCAAGCTCCCGGCCTCAAGATTGTGGCACCCGCCACTCCCAAAGATGCTAAGGGGCTGATAAAATCTTCGATAAGGGATGATGACCCAGTCCTATTCGTGGAGTCAGGAGCCCTATATGTGAACCGAACATACTATGGGTATAAGGGTCCTGTGCCTGAGGAAGAGTATCTGACACCCATAGGCAGGGCTGATGTGAAGAAGTCTGGCGACGACCTGACAATCGTAGCTGTTTCCAGGGTCGTTTCCGAGGCTATGGCAGCAGCTGAACAGCTGGCTGGGAACGGGGTCCAAGCCGAAGTCATAGACTTGAGGACTATAGTGCCGATGGATTATCAGACAATCTTAGAATCGGTGAGGAAGACCAACAGGCTAATAGTTGCGGAGGATAGTGTGAAGACATGCGGTATATCGGCTGAAGTGGCCAGCTACGTATGTGAATATGCATTTGATTACTTGGAGGCGCCCATCATCAGGCTGAACTCTCCAACCATGCCAGCCCCCCAGTCGCATGAACTTGAAAAGAAGTATATGGTCACTGCTGACAAGATTGTGGAGGCAGCTACTCGACTGGTGAAGTGAAAGATTCGGCGGCTTTTCTTACATACGCTAGGGGGCTGGCGGCTGGGGCGCCGTCAACAGCCCTGTGGTCGAAGACTATGCTAAGAAGGCCAACCATACCCTGACTACTCTTTTGCACCGCTCCAACCCCGAGTATGCTTCAGGTTTATCACAGGCGTGAAGTATGTCACTCCTTCATGGCCAAGGTTTGAGATGGTGAAGGTATGTCCCGTCAGATCTCCTTAGGTTATCCTCCCCGAGACAGCCCTCTCACTTCTCAACATGGCTTCAATCATCCCCAAGCTTCAGCTTATCGGCTTTACGTATAACCTGCGCAAAGAGCCAACGCGGAGTGTCAACCGCTACAGCTATGTTGACTTTATCCTCACCTCGTCCCCTTCTACCACAGCGTTGTAGTCGTGCCGTCTGAGGGTTTGAAAGCGTATCTGGGCCATTATTGAAGTCATGCTTGGAGCCGCCTGGCCAGAGACGGTCTTCATGTTATGATAGGCGCTCATTATGTTTTCCGCTTGGATGGTAATCATAAGGAGACTGGTGTAGACTAGGCTAGCCTGCCAGCTATTCCCTTCCTGACATCAGCAATCTTCACAATTCTGACCGGGAAAGCTCACTTCATATATTTGGGGAATATTTCGTCAGCTAGGAACTCTATGGTGGGTGTATGGTTTCCAACAGGCCACACTATGAAATGCTGGACACCAGCCTTAACCATCCTATCTACCTTAGCCGCCACATCCGCTTTTTCACCAATAATCCATACCTTAGAGACTGCATCGAATGGGGTGGGTACGATCTTATTGATTTTGGCCTTCAACTCTTCAGGGGAGCCGCTTACCCCGTAGACGTATACGAAGTTCTGATTAAGTATCGTGAACTTCTCAGGGTCTCTCCCCCTCTCAGAAAGAAGTCTTCTCAATAATTGAATGTATCTTTGGGCGCTGTCTGGGTCTATGCGGGCCCCGGCAATCCACCCATCAGCATAATCGGCTATTCGGCTGAAAACCCTCAGCTCAAGCCTCCCACGTGTGGCATCGTCAACGCCAACCCACGGCCCGCCACCACCCATGTAAATCGGCGGTCTCGGCCTCTGGAGTGGACGTGGTCTTATCTCAACATCCGAGAGGCTGAGATACTTGCCTTGGAAGCTGACTTTCTCACCAGTAAGTAACATGCTGAGGACCTGAGCATATTCGCTATAAACCGAGGACCTGCGCTTGAAATCCGTGGCTGTGGCGGCATATTCCTGCTGCGACCATCCCATGGCTATCCCAACCCGCAGCCTACCAGCAGACAGAACATCCATAGTGGCCAGCTGCTTAGCCAGCAGTATTGGATTTCTCATGGGAAGCACCACAGCCGAGGTGCCTATTCCAGCCTTCTTGATGTACGGGATGATAACGGATAGGGTGATTAGGGGCTCATACCATGCTGTGCTGTATCCTGGGGGAACTGTTGGTAGCAGCCTATCCGTATGCCATATTGTACTGTAGCCCAGCTCCTCAGCCCGCTTCACATAGCTGGCAAGCTCCTCCAATGTGGGCTGGCCACCGTCCCACATGCCGCCTGTGTATGTCTGCAACCCAACACCATAGCTGAAGTCGCGGGACATACGTTTGCAGCAGCTGTTTGGCGTATAAGCGTTTCGCTAGTCTACTCTTATCTCAGCTATTGGCTCACTTACCCCAACTTCCTCACCAACAGCATGGAGTATCTTAACTATCACACCATCAACCTCGGACCTGATCTCAACAGCCGCCTTCTCAGTCTCAACTACGGCCACCAGCTCGTCTTTGGACACCTTGTCGCCCTCCTTCTTCAACAACTCAATAATCCTTCCAGACTCCATAGCTACGTCGATGCGGGGGAGAATCAGCTTGTATATCCCGACCATGCAGGCAAGCTGTCACTGGGCTTTAAAAGTCTTCAACCGAGTATAAAGGGGTCGCGCCTTTGACCCGACAGCTCAACCCACACGCTCTTTACTTGTGTAAACTCTCGTATGGCCTCGACGCTCAGCTCTCTACCAACCCCGCTCTTCTTGAAGCCGCCGAATGGGGATGCATATGAGAGGCTTCTATACATGTTGATCCATACAGTCCCAGCCTGAACATTCCTCGCTACACGGTGCGCCTTGTAGATATCCCTGGTCCATATCCCAGCAGCAAGTCCATAATCAACCGAGTTAGCCAGCTTAACAGCTTCCTCCTCAGTCTCGAAGCTTGTGGCAGCCAGAACCGGGCCAAATATCTCCTCACGCCAAATAGTCATGCGAGGCGTTACGTCGGCGAAGATCGTGGGAAGTATGAAGAACCCATCCGAGAGTGATGGATCACTCGGCCTCTCGCCACCATAGACCAGTCTAGCCCCCTCCTTCTTAGCGGACTCGATGTAATACAGTATTTTTTCAAGCTGGTCCCGTGTAGCAACAGGCCCCATCTGGGTCTGCGGGTCCATGGGATCTCCTAGCCTCACCCTCCCGAACACCTCCCTCAGCCTCTCCAGAAACTCCTCATACAATCCCTTCTGGACTAGTAGTCTTGAGCCGGCTACACATGTCTGACCAGTGGCAGCAACTATTCCCGACACCACACCACTCACTGCAGTATCAACATCACAGTCCTCAAAAACTATCTGAGGCGACTTCCCGCCCAGCTCCAAGACGTATCTGGTTAGGTTGCTGGAGGTTATCCTAGCCACATGTATGCCAGTATCTGTTCCACCTGTGAAGCACACCTTATCCACGGAGTGGTGGCCTGCCAGCATCTCCCCAACGGAACCTGGACCGGTTACAATGTTGAAAACACCATGCGGAAAACCGGCTCGCTGGAACAGCTCACCAAGGGCAAGCACCCCGAGCGGCGCGTTTTTGGACGGTTTCACTATGACTGTGTTCCCACACGCTAGGGCGGGTGCCAGAGAGAAGGTAGTAAGAAGTATGGGCGAGTTCCAAGGTACTATTATAGAGACCACACCATATGGCTCACGCATTGTATAGTTGAGCACGTTGGGTTTGTCAGGTAGATATTTTGCATCACCCAGTATCTTGTCAGCCCATCCTGCGAAGTATCTGTAATAGTGGGGGATGACTTTCAACTGCCCCAGCATCTCCCTGTATAGCTTTCCGTTGCATAGTGTCTCTAAACGTGCCAGCCTCTCAGCCTCAGATTCGATGAGGTCTGCCAGCCTCCAGAGAAGTCTAGACCTTTCAGACGCCGCCATCCTACGCCAGGGACCGTCATCGAAGGCTTCCCTCGCAGCTCTGATCGCCCTCTCCACGTCGTCTGGTGCGGCTTCAGCCACTTCAGCAACAACCTTCTGGTTGAACGGGTATATGACCTTGAAATAATTACCGGAGCTCGGCTCGGTCCACTCTCCATTTATGAATAATTCATATCTGTGAATCTCTTCAGACTTCTCCACCATAGCTGTCAACCCTCCACATCCACCTTAAATCTTTTCAGCTTCAGAAATACACAGCAGAGGATACAAACCTGCTCCCACAAGTCCGAGCATGGCATGGCTTTTTCCCAAGGTTTCCCATGAGTTTGAGAGGCGGTATAGTTCTGGTTAGACGTGTTGATGAGGGAGAAGTATGTTGGAAGATACTTGGAAGCTAGCTCACTCACAGCCTTCCTAATCATCATATGCTCAGCCGTCTGAACTTGGGCGTACATAACCTAGCGGGCTATGGCCGACTATAAGGAGCGGCGAAACATCCCGAGCAATTGTTTTGCCGTCCTAACATAGCTATATTTTAATAATGGGTGATATAGACGTGGCCTTGTGTGTTAATTTGCACACAATGAGTGAGGAGTTTGCATGCTTCGTGGATGGTCTAAGGTTTAGTGATATTCCAGAAGAGGTGATTGCCAGGGCTAAGCTTCATCTAATGGATACTATCGGTGTTTCTGCAGCAGGTTCTCTGGAGCCTGGATCCCGATCCATCTCGGAAGCCCTGAAGAAGGCGGCCGGCTCCGGAGAAAGCACCGTTATGTGGCACGGTTTCAGGGCCTCAGCCCCCATCGCCGCACTGGCCAACGGCTCCATGGCCCATGCGCTGGACTATGACGACACCCACCTCGGCTCAATAATGCACCTGAGTTCACCGCTGGTATCTACTGTCCTATCCCTCGGTGAAGCTATACACGCTTCAGGCGCTGAGGTCATGACGGCTCTAGTCGCCGGATATGAGGTGAACTCTAGGATAGGCATGGCCTCCAGAGGCAAATTCCATGAGAAGGGCTTTCACGCTACTTCAGTATGCGGTGTCCTAGGCTGCTCCCTCGCTGCTGGAAAACTGCTTGACCATAGTAAGGCTCAGCTATCAGGCGCTATGGGGATCGCGGGAAGTATGAGCTCAGGGCTAATGGAGTTTTTATCCGACGGTTCATGGGTGAAACCACTACACGTGGGTTGGGCTGCCCACGCAGGTATTATGGCGGCCCTCCTAGCGGGCCAAGGACTATCGGGTCCGGCGCGGATACTCGAGGGTGATAGGGGGGTATATGCTGCATATGCGGGTTTCAGGCCCAGCTTTGAGGAGGTGGTGGCTGGCCTTGGAAGGGAGTGGGAGACCATGAACATCTCGTTCAAGCTCTTTCCCAACTGTCATCTCATACATGAGTTTATGCACGCCGCTCTAGCAATTAAGAAGAAACACCGCATAAGCCACCGTGACATCAGGGAGGCAACCTGCTTCGTCAGCGAGCTAGCCATACCCATAATATGTCTGCCGGCGGATAGAAAGCTGAACCCGAAGACCAGATACGATGCGATGTTCAGCCTACCCTATGGGGTCGCCACAGTGCTTGTGAAAGGCTCGGCCAACATTCGAGATTTTGATGTAGAAGGCGGTGTAGATAGAGACGTTGCCCTCCTATCTAGGAAGATAGGGTTTCAGAGGGCTGATAGCCCGGACAAGGAGCTTATTGAGATAGTCATGGTCGACGGAAGCCGGTACACCGTCAAGAAATCCGATATAGCTAGCCCGGCTCTCATAGACATAATGGCTAAGTTTAGGAGCAATGCACGGCTGGTCGTCACCGATGAGGTGGCCGAAGAGCTGATAGACATAATCATGAATGTTGACAGGCTGGATGACGTGGGGGAGTTAGTCAAGCACTGCGTAGCTGGTGGTGCTGCACCGTGAGTATGTGCTTGTCCTAGAAGGGGTTTAGTATACCAAGCCGTAGGTTGGCTATCACATATACTATGTCCAGCTGGAAGATCGCTTGGCTGCCCGCCATCTTATCCTTGTCCGGAACTTCCCTCCTAAGCTCCCTGCATATCCTTATCCAAGCTGGCTAGAGGTTAACTTCATGCGGAGTATTAGGGTGGCGGCTGTACCGCTAACACCTTCAACGGTTTCGGAGAGTCTGGAGAAAGCGGTTAAGTGAGCAGGGGGATGGAGGCGTGTCAGTCGTCTGTCTACCGGAGGCTTGGTTTCACCATACTCCTCTGGCCTACATAGATGCCATGCTCTCCAGCTATGAGATCATCTGGGGAAGACTCTCGGAGTCAGCAGCGAATAACAAGGTGTGGGCTGTGGTAGGTGGGTTGTATTCGCGGGACGGACCAAGTGTGGTTGCCCCATCATATCACCTGATGGAGACATGATTGCAGGAGAAGGTTCATCTCTTCAGAGGTGAGAAAACGGTCTTAAGACATGGTAAGCGATTCAAAGTTTTTGATATGGACGGTGTGAAGGCTGGTATGCCATGATATAGTCTATCCCGAGGCTGCGAGAACCCTAGCCCTAAGGAGCGCTGAGCTAGCCTTCAACCCATCTAGAATAGTCAGGGATGGCTGTGCTCCATGGAAAAGGTACCTTGAGGTCCGCTGCCTTCGAGAACAGGATCCGCTCGTTGCTCCCAACATTATCCTGCCGGACCTCTACGGTGGCCTTTCCACAATCCTAACCGTCAGGGAAACCGCTGGGGGAGTGGGGGTTGTGAAGACTCTGGCGGACGCGGGGTATGTGGAGGAGGTATTGGTGGCGGATATAGATTTGGAAAAAACCCGTCGTTATGAGGGCTGATAGACTATCCGGCCGAGTGTCAGAAGCCTATGAGGATATGACCTAATGTATGTTGAGAAGCTCGCGTGCGTTCTTGTGGAATATCTTGGCCTGTTCCTCCTCCGGTATGTTGAGTTCTCTGACTGTGTTTATGGCCTGCCTTATGAAAGCTCGGCCAATCTCAGGACCGAATGGATAGTCTGTTGCGAATACAATATGATCAGGGCCGAAAACCTCGTACCCGCATTTGGCCGCGGGAAGGTGCCCACCCAGAACCGTGTCGGCGTAGAATGCTTTGAAATATTCAAGAAGTGGCTTGGGATACTTGACGCCACGCACGGCGGCTAGGTTCTCATAGATCTGAAGCCGCCCCCCGAAATAGGCTATCATCCCACCCATGTGATGTGAAACTATCTTCAGTCTTGGAAACTTCTCAAGGACTCCCGATATCACAAGCCTAGAGAGCGCCAGTGTTGTTTCATATGGCCATCCGAACAATAGCATGAGTGAGTAGTCTTTTTCATAGCTTCTGGACTGGGCCGGGGGCGGGTTTGAAGGATGCAGGAGTATCGGTAAATCATATTTTACAGCCCTTTCAAACAACGGGTAGAACCTCTCGTTATCTATAGGCATCCCACCCATCTGTGTATATAGCTGAACAGCCTTCATACCCAGCTCATTGACGGCGCGGTCAAACTCCTCCAAGGCGCTCTCTTCCTCCGTCGCAGGTATCTCGGCCACGCCTAAAAAACGGTCGGGATACCTGCTTACAACTCCTGCTATCGCGTCGTTGACAAATCTAGCAATCTTGATCAGGTCCTCAGGGGTTGCCGACAGAGATGATGGCTCAGCTCCGGGCAGTGAGGCGCTCAAAACCTGTATGTCGACACCATACCTGTCCATATCCTCTATACGCTTCTCCGGAGTATCAAAAGCCGAGTCGGGGATTACGTAAGCCACCCAGTAACCAGACTGATCGTTGAAAATATTCAACGCACTACCAGCCCCAGCCTGCCTAAATGATAGATGCGGGCATCTTTTCTTAAGCTCCTGCATGAAGCCGGCTGGAAATATATGGCAGAAAATATCTATCACCTGCATTTCTTGCATGGCTTCGACAGCGGCTAAAATGATAATAAACCTTGCTCAGACATGAAACTACACAACTCAAAAAACGAAGTCAGTTACTCAGCGGGCTGTGCACCCACTTTATTGTTATAGGCGAGGGGCCTGATGGTTCAACGGCAGCAGCGTATCTCGCCAGATCCCGGTCGAGCGTCCTCCTCATAGATAGAATAGTGATGTGGGACAGTCAACACTATTCCCCCCAAATACCTAGGCGACATCCTGAATCCCCCAAAGGCTATACGTATCCGGTCTGGAGATTGGCTTCGCCCTTGAATACGTAACATCTACTCTCCATAATCTTCTGCTGGGTGGCGTTTGGACTTAGGAGATAACCCTTCCCGGGTTCAAGCATGCCACACACGCCAACTTATTCGTAAACCTTACCAACAATCCGGTATTCAGGGATCTCCAACCGGCTCACTATGGAGTCCAAGCCATAATGCTTGACTGCAACACTGGCGGCGCACTCAAGGATGGAACGGCCGTTGTCCTGCATGGGGACATAGACGTCGCAGTACGTTCGCTGGCAAGACCCTCTGAAAAGGATGCGCGGACATACAGGGCTCTCTACGAAAAGTTCAGCCGGATGAGGGGGAGTGCGATAGCATCCCTGTCCTATAATCCTCCAACCCAACTAGATGACCTTAGAAAGACAATAAAAGGCGACCTCGGTGAGGAGTTCATCATGTTCAGCACGATGACTATGTATAATGCTGTGGCTGAGAATTTTGAAGATAAGAGGGTTAGAACTTTTCTCAAACTGGTAATACATAGCTTCCAATCTGGCAACGATCCGATGACCGGCGGAGCCCTTACAAGACTCAAAGCTCTCATCAACACACTTTCTCGTTAAAGGTGGGGCAACAAACCTTGCCAAAGCCTTCAAGAAAGTGATCGTGGAGAATGGTGGGAGTTTATGGACTGGACGGCATGTAGATAGGATTTTCGTCAAAGACGGGGGCTTATGGAGGGGTGTTGTCGGACTGCAGTGTGGTGGAGGATAGGAAGGTAGTGGTGAGTGTTTTTGATTTTCCGCAGACAGTTCGGATGGCAGGTGAGGAGAGCTGGGACAGTGAAATCGTGCAGAAGGCTATGGTGTGAAAATGGAGTCTGCTTGTTCTACGTCTAACTCTTAGGGAGCCGCCCAACTACACGTCATCTAGTAATACCGGGCCCCTCATCAACCAGACCTTCAACATCTACTTTGGGGTTGAAGTTTCGAGGAAGCTTGAAGCGAATCATAGACAGCTGAAGTAGGGGGAGCTCCCTGAGAAGCCGGCCGGTAATAGTACATGCAACACGTTTTTGGGCCCTTCATATGCTCCTGCGGGACAGCGTGTGGTCTTCTGGGCGCCCCGCGCACCATTTCGAATCGCTGGAGGGGTATGGGATGAGTTGAAGGGTAGATATGTTGGCTATCTGCTGGGAGTCTGGTCTGAATATGCGCCAAATCCAAAGACCTCGTTACTGGCTAAGACATCATACTCTACTCTGGACACATTCTGACACAGCATCAGCATGGGTGAGGGCAGTGTACACCTTGGTGCCTACATCCCAGACCAGATGAGCATCAATAGGTCCCATCCACCGCTCTCAAACTATCGGACACCCACAGCTGGTCTTTATCTTGCGGGATCAACTTCACACCCTAGCGGGAGTGTTTCGTTTGCGCTTGGATAAAACTGTGTAAACGTCTTGTTGGATGACCTTAGTGTGCAGAGGTGGTTCACTCCCACGTCTAAGCCCGAATGAGGTGGATAGCCTATTCTGCGAACCCATAAATAATCCTCTGAATTCTGACCGCTGATATGCCCCGCCGCAGGCTAAGGAGAACCGAGCTGGCAACACCCGCCGTCAGTCCCAAGATGATGAGGAAGGGTTTGATGGAGACCGCAGCTGATGAGGTGTTCTTCGACCTTGAGGCATCAGTCCCCGACTCGCATAAGGATGTGGCCCGCCGCAACGTTGTCGAGGTTCTCAAAGATGTTGAGAAGCCCCGAGGGAAAACTATCGCCTTCAGAATTAACGCAGTGGACACGAGGTTCTGGTATGACGACCTCAAATACATAATCAGCGGGGTTGGCAGTAAGATAGACTGCGTTATAGTACCTAAGGTCAACAGGGCGGCTGACATAGTGCTTGTCGACAAGGCTCTGAAGGTTCTTGAGGATGAGAATGGAATAGAGTCGCCTATCGGGCTTGAAGCCATTATCGAGACGGCTGAGGGCTTGCTAAGATGTGGTGAAATAGCCTTCAGCAGCCAGCGCCTTGAATCATTCATCTTCGGGCCGGGAGACTATGCCGCCAGCTTAGGAATGTCGTCTCTGGTGATAGGGGGACATGTGGAGGAATATCCAGGCCATATATGGCATTACCCACTTTTCACAATTAGGAACGCGTCGGCTGCTGCGGGTCTGCAGGCGATAGACGGGCCTTACGCACTGTACACCGACTTAGAGGGGTTTGAGAAGTCGGCTAGGCTCTCAAAGAGTCTCGGATTTGAAGGGAAGTGGGTCATACATCCGAGCCAGATTGAACCCTGCAACAGGATTTACACACCATCGAGGGAGGAGGTTGACAAGGCTAGGAAAATTGTTGAAGCCTATGAAAGGGCTGTGGCCGAGGGGTTGGGAGCAGTTTCAGTTGATGGTATAATGGTTGATGACGCCACGATAAGAATAGCCCAGCGAATATTCGAGACAGCTAAACTCCTATCCTAGTCCTTGGCTGAGAGATCTACGCCAGCCATCTTGGAGTACATGAGGGCTATCGCCATCACGTCATAGTCTTCGAATCCCTGCTGCATTGTCGCCGTGAACAGGTCTCTTGTAATGGAGCCCAGCAGCATGGGTGCTTCAGCCTCTAGGGCAACTTCGGCGACTAAGCGTAGGTCTTTCATGGCTATGGAAATGTGGGCGTCCGGCTTCCAGTCATTCTCCAGAAGCTTTCTCGCCTTGAACTCTGTAACATAGTTCTTGAGGACGGTGTTGTTGAATATCTCTGTGAGTTTCCTGGGATTTATCCCGAGTTTCGATCCGATAGCCACACACTCCGCGTAGGAAGCCATTATGACCCACAGATGTAGATTGAGGAGCAGCTTAACCGTCATCCCAGCACCCACATCACCGACGTGAAGAACTTTCTGACCCATACTCAGAAGTACTGGACGAACCCTCTCTAAAACCCTTTCATCGCCTGCTGCGAGAATCGTGAGCTTTCTCTGGGAGGCCACAAAAGGTCCACCCATAACTGGTGCATCGATGAACGCTCCACCTACATCTCGTAACGCCGAGGCCATTCTTTTCACAGAAGATGGATGATTTGTACTCATGTCTATCACCACCTTTCCTTCACTGATTCCATCGATGACAGCCCTGCCCCTCATCTCACCCGTCCCCAGTATCACATCCTCGGTTATCCATGGCTCTGTAAGCATGTTGACCACAACGTCGTTCTCAGCTGCTAGATCCTTCGGCGTCTCGGCGATGGATGCCCCTGTCCTGCTGCTGAATGACTGGGCTTTCTCCCGCGTCCTATTCCAGACTGTTAGGGGGAATCCAGATGCCTTGATATTTTCGGCCATGTGTACACCCATCTTACCTAGCCCTATGAACCCTACTCTGAGCTTCTGATAGCTGTTCATGATGCCATCTGGGGCGGCGACTACTTAAGTGTTAGCTGATGTAGTTGTTTTATAAACGCCAACATCTTTGTGGAGTCGATCGCAATACTGCATTTGGTGGGAAATAATTGTTTAATAAGGATTCTCTCAAAAAGCAGTTTGTAGAGACGGTTCTCAGAATTACATTGTGTTGGCGGTTACACCGGGAAGAGCAGGGGGTTGGCACATCGCTTACTAGGACCTCCATACACTAATGTGAAAAAGAGCCAGAGGAGTTAAGACATGATATATTCTAGGGAGAGCTGTTCAGCATAACTTGATGTTATGGATGAATAACTGCCATCCTATAATCTGCTTGTCTACTACAATACACATCTGCTGCTCTCTGGTTTCGTTGACATCATCCTTCTGGTGTTCCGAGCCAGCCCCTCCCTATTTTTAACGCTCATTACATATTCTGTGGCAGCCCACCAAGGCAAGCCAACAGTCTTAACCGCCAGACCATACAAACCCCTACATGAGTTTCCGGCTGAAGCAACTACCACGGCCACAGAGCGACTTGCATGAAACACAGTAGGCCAGTATTTTAATAGAGATATTGAGACATCCGGCGGGGTCTCATTCATATTGGGCGCCGACGCAATAGCCAGAATAATGTCCGTGTTAGTCGCAAGCATAGGAGTTCGGTATGTCGTGATGGGTTTGATGGTAACAATAGCTATGCTGGCCCATGTTCTTTACCTACGTATTGTGAACTTTGAGCATGTTGGCTTGATAAATAAGCTGTTTGAGCGAGGCCAACACATCATCAAAAAGCAGCTATGAAGCTGGTTTTATTGGTCCTTTTGCGCTGGACATAGGATAGTGTCCTGATAAGAGGTGTGTTTAGAGGCGGGATGTTATCTGTGTGGATGTTGCTTCGGGTTGTTTTAAGCCTAGCGAAAAAGCCGTGGGGTTGAGGTTTTAGCGGTTCTTGGGTATATGTTTCACGGTGGCTGTAGGAGGGGTGCATGGTATCCATGGGCTCTGCAGAGGCTTGGGATAGAGTATGAACACCAGAGGCCCGGTATTAGGAACAGGGTTGAGAGGCTCTTCAGGAGAGGAAGGCTGTACTCCACGGCAAGCCCAGCGCCACAAGCCACGCACAGGGGATGAGAAAACTATACACCACCAAACACTAAGAACAGGAAACGCTTATCCGGACATTACCGGACATGGTTGTGGAAAGTTTAAAAAACACCTAGCTGCCTACCCGGTTGAACAGTTTTGCCTGATGTAGGTTTTATAGGGTTGGGCCGGATGGGCGGCCGCATAGCCCGGAATATATTGAAGGGTGGGTTTCCACTGATAGTGTGGAATAGAACACGTTCCAAAGCTGAGGAACTCGCTAAGTTTGGTGCTGTTGTAGCTGAGTCTCCGAGCGATGTGGCGGAAAGATGTCCTATCGTGATAAGCATGCTGACAGATCCCGCTGTTACTGAGAACGTGTTGACCGGGGCTGGAGACATGAAGGGACTATCTGTTCTTGACGGCGTTGGACCTGGTAAGATCGTTGTGGATATGAGCACCAATCATCCATTAGTCGCCCGCAGGATAGCTGAGAAGGTCAGATCCAAGGGTGGCGACTTTGTCGAGGCTCCGGTTGTTGGTGGGGCCTTCATCGCTGAACAGGCCAAGCTCACCATACTGGCTGCAGGTAGGAAGGAGTCAGTTGAAGCCGTCTCACCTATCCTCCAGACCACTAGCCAGAAGATTCTTCATGTGGGTGATATAGGCGCTGGAACAGCCATCAAGCTGATACTCAACCTCCATCTATGGATAAACATGGCCGGGTTCTCCGAATGTGTGGTGCTAGCATCGAGGCTCGGCGTCAACCCCAAAACACTCACCGAAGTATTCAACAACACCGTCTTCAAGAATTATGTCACGGAGTACAAGGCCCAGAAAATAATAGATGATGAATGGAGCCCAGTCGCCACCATAGAACTCGCCGTTAAAGATTTGAGGCTGGCCATGGAGGTAGCTAGGGATGTAGAGGTGCCGACACCATTAGGTTCGCTGGCAAAAGACCTCTTCACAGCTACAGCTCATATGGGTATGAGGGATTTTGATATAATGGCGGTGGCGATCACTTACGGGAAGCTGGCGAACGAAAAAATATCTAAACATGTCTAGTAAGTAAGAAAATTGATAGAACAACATGTCAACCATACGACGGGTGAAGGGTTCAAAATAGTCCTGACAAGTGAGGCCGACCAACATGGCCATCGCCCTTGAAACCCTCGGCTGCGCTTCTGACGGCAGATACGGTGTAAGAATAGAGGACATGATAATAATCACCAAACCTGGTTATGAAGTTATAAGCAAGTGGCCTGCTGAAGAGATAACAGAGGTCCCGCTCTATTAGCCAGATATCTGCTTTAAGGCTATGTTGAAAATCGCATGCTAGGCTTTGTCTGATACAGCCATGCGAAAAAGAGGGCCAGGGAGCTGAGGTAAACCGCTAACACATACAACAGCCATGCAACCCAGCGGCCTACGATGTCTGCAACGTGGCCGAATGCCAATGGGTCGGCTGCATTCCCAAAAGCTAGGGTAAAGTAGGTCATTCCGCTTGTTGTGCCGACATGCTCTGCTCCAACCGTGAACACCACAGCGATAGCTCTGAAGAGAAAGAAACCGAGAAAGGCAATCGTAGCCACAGCCATCCATATCTCAGGCTTAACAGAAAAAGAAAAACAGTTGAAGCTATTGCGGCAATAAAGCCTACCAGCAAGAGAACCACTATGCGTGTTCTTCTGAAAAACCTATCGGCTAAAACACCTAGACCTATTCTACCCAAAATGCTGAAAAACTGAACCAAGGCCAGCATGAATCCGGTTTGGACTACGCTCAAACCTACATCATGTGTAAGAAAGAGAGGTAAGTGTGTCAACATAACGAACATGGAAAAGCCTAAACCAAACGAGCTCAGCAGGAAGAAAATATTCCTTTATTCAAACACGGCTCTGAGCATATAACTTTCACCTTCAGCTCTCCCGTGGTTGTTGGCACGTACGTAGTTCACAAGAATAAACGGCATAGCTGCTGCAGCAATCACCGCTATGAATGCTGAGCTACTTTGTGCAACGACAGCTATGGACGGCAGAGTTAGAGCTGCTAGAGTGCTACCGCTTGACGTCCCCCTCTGCTTAAACCCTATAGCTGTTGCTCTCTCCTTATTTTTAAAATTTATTGCAACCATCTTAGTGCTGAGAGGCCCGGAAATAGAATAACCGATGCCCATGATTAACACGGCGGCAACCGCGGTAGGGAAATCTTTTACGAAAGCCAGCAGCACTAAACTAACGAAAGCATGCAGGTTGAAAATGGCACGAGAAACTTCATCCTGACTCTATCGGTTAGAAATCCGGATGGGGGTGCTGCTACTGCCGTAGTTAGATAAAGCATAAACATTAGCAGGCCTGCTCCGCCGGCAGTCAGCCCAAGTTCAGAGCTGACTAAGGGTAGCAAGGGCTGTTGTGAAAGGGCTGCGAAAGAGCATTTCCCTCTTAACAACGAGGATGTCCAGATAAGCATGTTTAACCACTTCCTGCTCTTTATCGTCTGGTTGTTTAATGTGAGTAGGTTGGGGTTCTTAACCTTCCGCCCTTAATCTATTACGCTTAAGCAGCTTGGGACCGTGGACTGTCTCTTCAGACCCCGTAACTATGGTCCTTTTAAGAGGGTTTAACGTTGCTTGTTTGAACCCTAGTGAAAGGCACTACTTAACCCATGCTTCTAGAGCATAGAAGAGATAACCACCAATAGCCCTCAACATACTACCTATAACCCAAACGGAAGGGCGTATACTACTGGTTTGACAGCACCCCTCTTAAACCTGAAAGAAAGCTTGGTTGACAGGCCCATCGTAATGTGTAAAAACCTATTTAAATGGGAGAAAACACCACCAAGAATGTTCCATGGTTTTTGACAGGATTAGAGAAAGAGAGTTGAGGAACAAAGTGAAGGACGCGTATACCACTGTCAGAGAATTTTTCAACGACGGTGTAAGCGTTGCGTTCTCCGGAATGGCTGGAACAGCTGTGCCGAAAGAGATACCTAAAGCCATAGCTGAGATATCTGAGGAAAAGGGTGAAGGGCTTAAGATAAAAGCGCTTCTTGTGTCGGGGACAACCACGAACAGCTTTGAGGAGTGTATGTCGGCGGCCAACGTAGGAACAAGATACCTCATAGCCGGAAGCGGTGTTATGAGGGAGAGGGTTAACCAGGGGATTATAGAATTTTCCGACTGCTGGCTGTCCGAGTACAGCCGGCTCGTGAGACGTTCTGTTATTCCTAGTGGAGGTTTAGACATAGCGGTTATAGAAGCTACATACATCGATGAAAACGGCAACATCACACCCTCGCTTTCGCTGGACTGCATCCCCTCCATCGTCACCACAGCTAAGATGGTTATAGTTGAGGTAAACGTTCGGAAACCAGTTTTCCACGGAGTTCACGACATATACGTTCCAGAACCACGTACACCGATCCCTATACGGGATGTGAGAGACCGTGTAGGCCTACCTCACCTCAGGATTCCCAGGTCGAAGATAGCATCTATAGTGGTCAGCGAGGCCGAGGAGGAGTATGCAGCTGCTTACCAGCCCCCTTCAAAGATTGAGGAAAAAATCGCACGCAATATAATAGAGTTTCTAGAATGCTCTGCAGAAATGGGGGAGAACATGGTGATCCAGGCTGGGGTAGGGCCCCTCGCAAGCAGGTTTGTTGACGAGCTTCCGCAAAAGCATGTCTCTGTATGGACCGAGGTGGCTCCAGTGAAGTGGGCGTTAACTATTCCGGAAAAGGTCAACGGCATGAGCACGGCCTGCTTATACACTTTGAAGGGTGAGGAAAAGTTTAGGAACGAGTTTTACGAAAGCTTTGATAAACTTTCCACATACATTGTGGTGAGACCATACGAGATAACTAACTCTTTGGAGGTTATATCGAGGCTTCAAGTCATCTGCGTGCAACAGGCTCTTGAAGTCGATCTATACGGCAACACAAACGTGTCTCACATAGACGGGAAAATACATAACGGTGTGGGTGGTTCCGGCGACTTTACACGCGCAGCATACCTGACTATTGTAGCCCTACCATCAACAGCAGCCAGCGGAAGGGTTTCGAGGATAGTGCCCTTCACACTTCACACCGACGTGTCAGACCACGATGTTGACGTCGTTATAACTGAACAGGGATGGGCAGACTTACGGGGCCTGTCGCCATTGAGCAGGGCGAGCCTTATAATCGAAAGATGCGCCCACCCAGACTTCAGGGACGAGCTGTACAAATACCTGGCCGCGGTCAGGAGACGAGGAGGACATGCACCAGTAGATTTGGATGCATTTGCACGATTCCTTCAAACAAAAGCAATGGACGGCTGAGAACCTTTTGGAACGACTGAACATTCTCTTTCATCGTCGAGCGCTTTCAACCTTATTCGAGCTTTTCTTTAGGCGTTAGGAGTATTGTCGGGATGAGCATGGTTAGCCATCTCCGTCTCAGATGGTTTGGTTGTAGAGTTCGAAGAGTTTGAGGAATTGGTTGAGGTTTGTTATCCTCTGTATATAGTTTTTGGCGCTAGGCTTGTAGTGCTCTCCTTCAGGTATCTGAAGAACATCTCAACACCGTTCCTCATAGCAAACCCCTGAAGCTCACAATCCAGTCCAGCCCCTCTAGGTTTGTTTAAGGACTCTTCAGAAACCTGATAGCTTTCAAACAGCTCTTTCTAAGGGACGCCTCCAGAGCCAAAAGCTCTCAAGAATCCACACCAATATCCAACCAGACATTATTACCCTACGGCCCCATAAACCACTATAAACCTCCCGAACCCCAGCTCGCGGCTATAAAGGAGCCGGCATTCGTCAAAGGCGTCGATGGCTACTAGGACGTAGAGGGGCTGGCGGGTCTTTGCAGACGCTAAACAACCATCTTGAATGACGGTGCCTTCTCAGCGTCCGAAAATCTATATTACCAACCCTATGTCTAGTGAAGACCGTGTGGTGGCTCAACAAGCAGAGAAAAGAGTTTATAGAACTTGCAAAGAACACCGTCAAGTCCATAATGAATAACTATGGCTCTAGATACTGGATGAAAATGGATGAAGAGAGGAGGTTCCCCTTAGAATTCGTCCAGGAAGTCGAAAAACACGGGCTGATGGGTGTTAACATCCCTGAGGAATACGGGGGCTCTGGCTACGGTGTGACAGAGATTGACATAACCTTGGAGGAGATAGCTGCCTCCCCCGGAGGTGTAGTGGCTTCGAACAGTATTCATGGAGGTTTCTTCAACAACCACATGTTAGTGAAGTATGGAAAGGATGAGGTTAAGCACAAGTATTTGCCTGAGGTGGCGAAAGGCCGGCTGAGGTTCCAAGTCTTTGCGGTCACAGAACCTCAAACCGGGTTTAACACGCTATGTATGAAGACTATAGCCAGACGCGAGGGAGACTACTACATCATCAACGGTCAGAAAGCTTTCATCTCCAGAGTTCGATACTCGCATTTGGGAATTATAGCTGCCAGAGTGATACCCTACGAGGAGGCGAAAAAGAAAACTGAGGGAATAGCCCTGTTCCTAGTAGATCTCAGAAATTCCCTGGGGAAGGAGATTAAAGTGGAGGAAATACCTAATAACGTTAGACGCCCCATCGACACCAACATGATGTATATCGATGAGCTTGCAGTGCCTGCTGACCATTTGCTGGGCGACGAGGTGAGAGGCTTTTACCACCTGCTTGAAGGAGCTAACGTCGAGCGTACACTCATTGCTGGACAATGCGTCTCCATGGGCAGGTATGCTGTCAAAAAAGCTGTGGAATACGCCATGCAAAGGGTTGTATTTCCTCCCGACCCAATAGCTAAGTATCAAGGCATTCAGTTTCCCCTAGCCGATGCATGGATAAGGCTAGAGGCCGCTGATGCCCTGAAGTGGAAGGCATTAGAGCTCATCGACAACGGAGGAGAACCTAAGCAGGTCGGCTATTATTCAAATGCTGCAAAATATGCTGCAGCCGAGGCGTGTGCGCTTGCATGTAGGGAAGCTGTTCTGACGCTTGGAGGGTATGGATATTCAGTCGACATGGATGTGGAGAGGCTGTGGCGTGGAAGCGAGTTCCTTGTCTTTGCACAGATATCGCCTCACATGGTGTTAAACTTCGTCGCCACAAACATTCTGGGGATGCCGAGGTCTTACGGAGAGGTATAGAAACATGACAGGGGAGGAGATGCAGGCTCCGCCATGGGACGGCGAAGGGCCATACTTCGAAGACTTCAAAGTCGGTATGAAGATCATCTCATGGCCGGGCCGAACTTTCACGGAATACGACAACTATAGCTGGCTTTCGTTCACGGGAGACTGCACACCGCTGTACATCGATAAAGAATATGCGAAGGTTGCGGAATCTGGTAGAATCATCATACATCCTCTGGTCGTTTTGAACGCGCTGCTAGCTATGAGTGTTAAGGACAGCAGCATGAACACAATGGCTTTCCTGCAGGCTGATTACATGAGAATCCATAGGCAGCTATATCCCGGCGACACGCTGTATGTTGAGACAGAGGTCATCGACGTCCGCGAATCAAGGTCACGTCCCAACGCGGGCATAGTCACTTGGCTGCATCGTGGCTACAATCAGAATAACGAGTTGGTTGGCGAGATAAAAAGGACGAACCTCGTCTTCAAGCGGTCCAGCTCTCCATGGCGGGAGTATCTTAAGAAGGTGCGTGGGACATAACTTTGAAAGCGTTTTCAGGTTATGCTGGGTTGTTTTTCGAAGATGTCAAGCCAGGGCAGACCATAGTTCATCGCCTAGGCAGAACAGTCACCTTCCAGGATAACTTATTTTTTTCCCACACATTACTTAATACAGCCAGCATCCATTTTGACAGAGAATGCATGCAGTTTACAGAGTTCAAACAACCGCTTCTTGTCGTGACGATGGTTCTTGGGATAACTTACGGCATCGCTTCCGAAGATTTTATGAATGTTGCGCGGGAGATAGAGGTTAGAGACCTAAAAATGCTCGCCCCCGTATTCGACGGCGACACGTTACACGTAGTGACAGAGATTTTAGAAACAAGAGAAGCATCAGACCGGAATGATGTCGGCATAGTTATAGCCAGGCACAAAACATACAAAAACAATTTTGCTACGCAGGTCATGCAGGTTGAGCGGGAGTTTCTCCTCTACAGACGGGAACATTCACCACGATGGCGTATCCAGCCCAAAAGAACGCGTTAAACATAGGTAAACAGCAGCAATACCGTTTACCTATGAGTTTACATTATCTAAAACTGGCACGCCTTTTATATAGCTCGCAATCAGAATTTCTACCACCAACACCCAAATACGATTCATAACCTCTGCTGAAATAATTACCTTGCTGTGAACGCCTTCAGCGATTTTATCCCGCTGCTCATGGCTACCAGTTTGTCTGAGACAGATTTTATGGCTTTCACGTCATGGCTTGCTATCGGAAAAGGCGTCCATGCTGCCTACCTAGACCCAGTCCAGATACCGCGGCGAACAGCCGGAGACGTGGCGGCCCTAGTGGCGATAGGACTTCGGTCCCAGACGTGTTCAGGGACATCCTCAGAGTCTACGACATACGCAGGCTGGGGAAATAGAGGCTGGTATTCCGTCAGGGAAGACTCTATATAGTGGGGATGCGGGGCCTTCCGAGCTACTCACTCTGGGTGTGCAGAAATACGTGGTTGGCGTCCACTCCGTGTTGTTGGAGCAGGTATTTGGTGTGCTTCACGATATCCTTGTTGTTGAAATTTGTTTCGACAAATAGGTTTCCAACCTGTCTAATGCTTAAAAATCGTCTGCCGTCGGCGTGTTTTGGCTCGGTGTTCACTAAGTAGGTAGAGCCGCGAGGTAGTTTGACTGGTGGTTTGAGTTTATCTGTTGAGGACAGCCATTCAACCGTAGCCACCAACAAGTCTCTCCAATATTCGAGGTCGAAGCTCTTCCCATCGGGAAAAACTATTTTTGTGAACTTGAGTTTTTCGTGATGTTTAGGAGTTATCCGTGATAGAGGAGTTCCTTCAGGTTTGGGAAACTCGATGATTTGCGGAGGCATGCCCACGCCTGCATGCCGCATTATGGAGAAAGCGCGTCTAACCACCTCGCCCGCATCCATGGATTCCATGTCCCACTCGGCTATGCGTTTCTCCGCCAGAGGTTTCTGAATCCGTGTGTCATAAACTTCCCACTTTGCTCCATCTGTTGCGATGAAATATCTAACGCCTTCCGCTACACAGTAAGAAAGTTGCTTAATCAGGTCTTCCGGCTTGCCGAGTGCTTTTACTCCGACGAAAGCAATTTTCTGTCCGTTATGCAGCAGCGTATAGTCGGGCCTACCTGACTGCGTGGTCATCTCTGGGACGAGCAGCTCCGGGTTTTCCGTGTCCCATCCCAAAGCCCTGAGCAACGGGTCGACCAAGACATATCTGGTTAGTGTCTCGTTCTTTTGCAGCTCGTCGTGATGTTTTTTGATACGGCTTTTCAACGTCTCAACTAAATCTATCAACTCACGTAGAGACACGTTTTTCACTGGTTCTGCAGCGTTTATAAGGTTTTTAACGTCGTTTCGCGGCTTTGGTGTTTTTGAAACATTAAATTCGGGCTGTTGGTTGGATAGACGAGTTTGAGCGAGTCTCAGTTCGAGGTTATTCTCGACCACTACCGCAACCCACGCAACTACGGAGAGCTGAAGGATGCCTCGGTCAAGGTGAAGGACTCGAACCCGCTGTGCGGAGATGTTGTGGAGGTTTACCTCAAGATAAACGCCGACGGCGTGGTTGAAAAAGCCAGCTTCCGTGGGCATGGATGCGCCATCAGCCAAGCCTCAACTTCGATGCTCATCGAGTCTATTCAGGGCAAGAAGCTTGACGATATAAAAGCTCTCGACAAGCAGCACGTCTTCGACATGCTGGGGATAGAAGTAGGGCCCGTGAGAGTCAAGTGCGCCCTCCTACCTCTCAAGGCGGTCAAGACAGCTGCCTACACATACCTCGGGCTTAAGATGGATTCTCGAGAGTTCGAGGAATGAGCTTGGACGGGCTGGTAGTAAAGCAGCCCTACGCTGGACTGATAATTTCGGGGCGGAAGAAGTGGGAGATGAGGCGGTGGCCTGCGCCGGCCGGCAAGCTCGGCAAGAACATCTACCTGCTGTCCGGAGGATACGCCTTGGGAGTGGTCAGGATTGTTGGTGTTCGAGGGCCTCTGAGCAGGAGCGAGATTTTCAGGCTTAGACGCTATCATTTGGGGGCAAGCACCAGATACAGGTACGGCTGGGTCTTGAAGGTTGTCAAACGGTTCAAGAAGCCTCTGAAGTATAGGCATCCGCAGGGCGCCGTGGTCTGGGTTAGAAACGTAAAGCTCAGCCGTTAAACCTTATTGGAGGCGGCCCATCAGAGAAAATGGTTTGAAGCTGGTCAAGGACCCAGTACACGGCTACATCACCCTTACGGAGCAAGAGCTGGGCCTAGTCGACTCGAGAACCGTCCAGAGGCTCAGACGAATAAGCCAGCTGCCGCTAGTCCACCTAGTCTACCCCGGAGCACGGCACAGCAGGTTTGACCACTCGCTCGGATGCATGCATCTGGCGGGAGAGTTCGCCGACCACCTGCGTCTAGACGAGTCGGAGAAAACCTTGGTGAGGGTCGCAGCCCTACTGCACGACGCGGGCCACACCCCCTTCTCCCATCTTCTTGAAGAGCTCCTAGTCGTGAAAGGCCTAAGCCACGAGGACATGAGCATTAGAATCATACAGCAGGACGGGGAGGTGTCGAAAGAATTGAGACAAATGGGCGTAAGTGTGGACGACGTCGTCGACATGCTCAGAGGCCGGAGCAAGCTGAGCGGCTTAATCTCGGGACCTTTAGACGTAGACCGTTTAGACTTCCTCGTCAGAGACTCGTACTTCTCAGGAGCGACCTACGGCGTCGTCGACGTCAAGAGGATAATAAGACTGACGAAGCTGCTCGATGACGGGCCTGCGGTCGACAGCCGGGTGATTGGGGCCGTCGAGGAGCTGGCCATGGCTAGATACCACTCGTTCATCAACATCTACTTTCACCACGCAGTCAGGGCGGCTCAGCTTCTGCTGCTGCGTGGAGCGATCATCCTCAGCGACGATCTAGACTTCGGCGGAATGACTGTCGACGAGTACCTTGAGCACGACGACTTCACTACTTGGTGTTTGCTGAGGAGCAGAGAGGAGACACGCTGGGTCATCAGGAGGCTTGAGAGGCGTGTTCTGCCAAGAAGCGTGTTCGAGAGACAGTTCTTCGGCGGGGACGGGCCTCGGCTGGACTTGAAGGACAGGGAGGAGGTCGAGAAGACGGTGGCCGACGAAGCAGGCCTGGACCCGGTCAAGGTGTTCGTCGACTTCTCGTACGCACCGCCGTTGACCAAGTACGGGCCCGGCGAAATCAAAATCCACCCACCCGTCGAAACCGAGTCGTGGATACTGCAGCAGCTATCCAAACCCCTCAAGCTCGTCCGAGTGTATGTCGACCGGGATGTTCAGAAGGTTGACTCGGTCAGGGCCGCCGCCGATGAAGTCTTCTCAAAAAAGGCTTAACCCCTTCGTATACCTCACGGCTAACCTCGTCAACCGGCTTGTCGTCGCTGACTGCGACAACCCTGCGGAACCTTCGCAGGGTCCTTAGATACTCTCTCCGGACTTTTCTGAGGAATGCAGCCGTCTCATACCTCTGACGAGACCTCCCAAGCCTTCTAAGGGCTTTCTCAGGCGGGATGTCGATGAAAACAACAACGTCGGGCTTCAGAGCATACCGGTTGACCTCCTCCACCCATTTCCTCTTTCCCGTCGCAGCGGTTTGGTAGGCAAGCGAGGAGAGAACGCTCCTGTCCGACACAACTACGCAGCCCTTCGCCAAAGCATCAACCACCACTTCCCTGAGAACCAGCCTGTCGGCTGCAAACAGGAGAGCCAGAGCATCCTCGGGCAGGCGCTTGGTCCTCAAAGCCTTCCTCAAAACCCTTCCGACCTCGCTCTCTGACGGCTCGTGAACCATCACAACCCTGAAGCCTTCCTTCCTCAGCCTGTCTGCGAGAAGCCGTGCATGAGTCGTCTTACCCGCCCCGTCTATTCCCTCAACCGCAACATAAAGCCCTCTCCTCAACAGGCTTATTCACGCCGAGGAAGATTTAAATCCGGATTCGTGGCTAAAGCCTCATGGCAGGTAAGATTTTCAGCAAGGATGTTACCGAGGGCCCTGAGAGAGCGCCTCACAGGTCTATGCTCAGGGCTGTGGGGTTGAGGGATGAGGATTTCGCCAAGCCGTTCATAGGCGTGGCGAGCACGGGCAACGAGGTGACTCCTTGCAACCTTCACCTCAACGGTTTGGCTGAGAGGGCGAAGGACGGTGTGCGGGACAGCATGGGCGTCGGCATCCAGTTCACCACCATCGCAGTAAGCGATGGAATCTCGATGAACACGGAGGGGATGAAAGCTTCGCTGGTGAGCAGGGAGGTCATAGCCGACTCTATCGAATTGACGTGCTTCGCCCAGAGGTTTGACGGCTTGGTCGGCATAGCGGGCTGCGACAAAAGCCTTCCAGGAACCGTGATGGCCATGGCAAGGCTCAACATTCCCTCGGTCTTCCTGTACGGCGGCACAATCCTCCCCGGCAAGTACATGGGCAGGGATGTCACGATACAGGATGTCTACGAGGCTGTGGGCGCTTACAGCACTGGCCAGATGACGCTCCAGCAGCTCATCGAGCTGGAGAAGGTTGCATGCCCGACTGAGGGCTCGTGCGCAGGCCTGTACACAGCCAACACCATGGCATCGGCAATAGAGGCCATGGGAATGTCCCTCCCGGGCACGGCATCCATTCCAGCAGTGGACCAGCGCATTTACGACGCGGCTTACAGGTCGGGCGTCCAAGTGATGAAGCTTCTGGAGAACGGCATAAAGCCACGGGACATACTAACCTACGAGGCTTTCGAGAACGCTGCGACCGTTGTCAGCGCCATGGGCGGCTCGACCAACGCAGTCCTTCACCTGCCAGCCATCGCCCACGAGGCGGGTGTAAAATTCGACATCGAGGTCTTCGACAGGATAAGCCGGAGAACTCCACACATCGCCGACATGAGGCCGGGCGGCCGTTTCGTGATGGTTGACTTGGACAGGGTGGGCGGCGTCCCCGTTGTCTTGAAGAAGCTTCTCGATGCAGGCCTGCTCCACGGCGACACCCTGACGGTCACGGGTAAAACTCTCGCCGAGAACCTGCGGGAGTTCAAGCCCGGGGAAGGCGGAGAGGTTGTGAGACCCATCACCAACCCAATACATCCAACTGGCGGCATAGCCATCCTGAAAGGCAACCTAGCGCCCGAGGGAGCGGTGGTAAAGTCCACAGCATCCACAGTTGAGACTTTCAGAGGGCCTGCGAAAGTCTACGACTCCGAGGAAGAGGCTTACAGAGCGCTCCTGCGCCGTGAGATAGTCGCGGGCGACGTCGTCGTCATAAGGTACGAAGGCCCCAAGGGAGGGCCGGGGATGAGAGAGATGCTGGCCGTCACGGCGCTCGTGGTAGGACAGGGGTTGAAGGAGAAGGTAGCGTTGATAACCGACGGAAGGTTCTCAGGAGCGACCCACGGCCTCATGGTTGGCCACGTCTCGCCGGAGGCAGCGGTGGGCGGGCCTCTGGCTGCTGTCCGAAACGGCGACACCATCGTCATCGACGTACCCCGGCGCAGGCTCGACGTAGAGCTTGACGAAGCCGAGATCGCGAAACGACTGCAGGCGTGGACTCCTCCCAAGCCCCGCTACTCCTCAGGCGTCTTGGCGAAGTACGCCAAGCTGGTCGGGTCGGCGAGCAAAGGCGCCGTCTGCAGCTGAAAAGGGTTTTAAGCACGTTATTCGACTGTATGGACAGCGTTTTGACGAGGTGCTTCGGCTTTGCCGCTGCCCGGCCAAGAGTGGGAGGAAAAACGCCAGCAGGTAGTCCAGCTGCTGGAGACCATAATAAACGACACTGAGACCCCTCGGAACATAAGAAGGATAGCTAAACAGGCTTCCGACGAGCTTTTCAACGAAAAATACAACCCGGCTGTTAGAGCGGCCAACTCAATCGAGCTTATCGAGGAGATAATCAACGACCCCAACATGCCGTCCTTCACGAGAACCCAGCTCTGGATGGCGATAAGCATCCTCGAAACAATACGTTCCTCTCACGCATAGAAAAAATAAATCCTCCAAACCACCAGTTGCTACGCAGTTGTTGAACAAAGTAATAAGATACGTCCTAGTTCTGGCCGGCGTATACGTCCTCTCCATCATGCTTAAGCTCAACACGGCTCAAACACTCTCTCTGATTGTTCTAGGTGGGTTGATTGGAGCCACCTTGATGTTCTGGAGGTTTAGGCTTGTTTTCGCCTTCTTCGCGCTAACCTTCATGCTGGCAGCCAACCTCATCGATGTCGGGCTACTCATCGAATACGCGCATCTGGACACCATACTGTTCCTAGCATCCATGATGATCGTTGTTGGATACCTTGAGGACGCACGGTTCTTCGAATTCACGATCGATAAACTGCTGCCTGTATTGGGAAACAGGCCTAGGGTCCTTGTCTTCTTCTTCACGGTCATGTCGGGTGTCTTAGCCGCATTGGTGGATGAAGTCACCTCGATACTAATCATGGTGGCCATACTGCTGGACTTCACCACGAGGTATAACCTCAACCCAGTCAACTTCATCATGATGTCTATATTCGCCACAAACATCGGAAGCGCCTCAACAGTCATCGGAAACCCCGTGGGAATATTGATAGCGTTTCAGGCCGACCTAGGTTTTCTAGACTTCCTGAGGTGGAGCACACCAATCTCCGCAATTGCTCTGCTTCTGTGCATCGCCATTAACCTCTACTTATTCCGGCAAGATATTTCACAGTTGGGCGCTGCCATGAAGGCGGAAAGCAGGCAGGTTGTTCTCGTTGAGGCGGATGACAAGCCCGACGTAAGACTGCCCGCCGTCGTCTTCCTGTTGATGATAGCTGCCCTCGTTCTGCACGCCGAGATGGAGAAGTTGTTGGGGCTGGAGAAAAACGTCATGCTCCTCGGAGTCCCGCTGTTCTTCGCCGGATTCGTGCTCCTACTCGAACGGGATAGAGCGAGAGAGCTTGTCGAGAGGAGGATAGACTGGTGGACGCTGCTTTTCTTCATGACCTTCTTCGCAAGCGTCGGGACACTCGTTCACACCGGGGCAACGAAGGTTTTCGCTGGGATGATTCTGGAGGTGGGGGTGGATATCCCGGTAATCATGCTGCTGCTAACTGTTCTCGCGGGGCTGATGTCCGCCTTCATGGACAACGTGCTGGCCGTAGCTACATGGATACCTGTAATCAAAACACTTGGAGAATTCGGAATAAACGCCTTCCCGCTCTGGTGGACCATGCTGTTCGCAGGAACCTTCTGGGGCAACTTAACCATCATAGGCAGCACAGCAAACATAGTTGCTGTAGGCCTGCTTGAGAGACGTAAACGCATACACATGACGCTCAGGCAGTGGATTTTGGCCGGCTCCGCCACAACGTTCCCAACAGTTCTCATCGCCTTACTTCTACTGCTACTGCAGGTCCCGCTGATGGTTTAGTCCTCCTCAGGCTTGGCTATTATAACAATCCTGTCCTTCTTCTTCGAAACCCACACCCCATACCCGTGGTTCAAAAGAGTAGCCAGACAGTCATGCCACGGAAAGTAAGCGGGCTCGTTGACCGTGATCTCAAAGCCTCCGTACTCCGTGTTTATTTCACCCGTTTTACCTATCTGAACCTCGAGACACTGCTTGATGTCGCCGCCCAGCTTCCCAGCCGCCCGCTGCGGCCTCACAGCACGAAGATCAGCATGAGGGTATTTAAGCATGGCTTGCATTAATTTAAATACGTACGACGCTTAAAACCGTCGAACAGCGTGTGAAGACATCGGTGGCATTCCAGGGCGAGCGTGGAGCTTACAGCGAGGAGGCGATAGTGTCTTTCTTCGGGGAGGAGGTCGAGACAGTTCCATGCAAAACCATCCGAGACGTCTTCAAGTATACTGAGGCGCGTGTGGTCGACTACGGTGTGGTGCCGGTTGAGAACAGCATCGAGGGCAGCGTGGCAGAGACCTACGACATGTTCCTCAACTCCAGCGTCAAAGTCGTCGGAGAGATAATCCTCAGGATAAGACACTGCCTGATAGCTCTGCCTGAAACGAGCCTCAACGAGGTCAGGGTCGTCTATTCTCATCCACAAGCCCTCGCCCAGTGCCGTGGTTTCCTCACCTCGCTGGGCGCCGAGACCGTGGTCACGTACGACACAGCCGGAAGCGTAAAGATGATTGGGGAGAAGGGGTTGAGGGAGGCTGCTGCGGTGGCTAGCGAACGGGCTGCGAAGCTTTACGGCTTGAAAGTTCTGGCCAGAGGAATAGAGGACTATGGCCACAACTACACAAGGTTTCTAGTGGTTTCGACGAAGGACGCCCCTAGTCAGCCCGACAGTAAGACGTCGATAATATTCTCGACCACGCACAAACCCGGCGCACTCTACAACGCCCTAGGCGCCTTCGCCCGAAACAACATCAACCTGACGAAGATAGAATCCAGGCCTACTAGGCAGAGGCCTTGGGAGTATTACTTCTTCGTGGATTTTGAGGGGCATCAGGAGGATGATAAGGTCAGGAGAGCGTTGGTGGAGCTCGCGTCTCTCACGACCTTTGTCAAGGTTTTAGGCTCCTACCCTAGAGCCCACACCGAGCCTTGAAGAAGCGTGTAGATGATTTGGCGCAGGTTTTTAACCTAGCGGGCTGAAGGTAGTAGACGGCGTCAGACCAGGTAATGAGCAGGCGAGACAAGGCCCCGGTTCCGATGAAGGTCGAGGACCTGCCCAGCCTCGTGCGGGTCGTAGCCTCACGGGCGGACTACATCCCTCCACTGCACTACTTCAAGATAGGCTCGAAGCACGTCTTAGCCCACCTCTTCACCCTACCCTTCAGAAAATACAGCATACCTCTGCTGGTTTACGTCGAAACGGCGGCAAAGCCCCTGCAGTACGTCGTATACACGCCTCTAGAGCATGAGATGGCCCGTTTCTCAGACATCCCCGAAACAGGGAGGTTTGTATCCTTCCCGGTCGTGGAGGTGGAGCCTGTGCCGGAGCTTGTCGGGAAAGCTTTAACAACCACGGTTGCGAGAAAAATTCCCGGACTCGAATCCGTCCACGTGAAATCCCTCGACTCGCTGATGCGGCTTGTCTCAGCCATGACGGACGAAGCCTCAAACCCGCCTCTCTGGTGCTTCAAAAAGGGCGGTCGATACTTGGCCGGCGTCATATATCCTCTGTTCGAGTACTACGACTCGGCTGCCCTCCCTCTAGTCTACTTCACAGAGCTTGAGGCCAAGCCCACAGCCCCCTTCATAGCCTACAAACCTGTCTCAGGCGGCGGCTCCATCCACTTCACAGACTCCGTCTCCGACGCACGCTACGTCTACGGCCGTCTCGTCTTCGTCGAAAGCTTCCCGTTCAGGCTCTAAGCCTTCCACAGCTCCTTCCGCAGCAGGTCTCTGACAGCGGTCCTCATGAGAGCGCTCCGGCTCGGGTAAACTCCTTTCTTGATGAGCTCGTCCATCCCGTCTATCAAAGCCTCAGGCATTTTGACCGATATCAGCTTCATACCAAGCTTACCGTAATACCTCCAGCTGTATTAAAGCTTGGCCCAAGCCATGGGTGAGAAAGGTCTATAAAAAGCCTTAACCCGTCCATAGCTAGGAGTGATGTAGTATGGCAGCAACAGTAGGTACGCCTACGCAGCCTGTTATAATTTTGAAGGAAGGAGCGAAGAGGATGCGTGGAAGGGAGGTGCAGAGCGCCAACATCATGGTGGCGAAGATCATCGCCGAGACCATGAAGTCTTCGCTCGGCCCGAGGGGGATGGACAAGATGCTGGTCGACAGCTTCGGCGACATAGTCATCACCAACGACGGAGCCACTATCCTGAAGGAGATGGACGTCGAGCATCCTGTGGCCAAGATGCTGGTGGAGGTTTCGAAGGCTCAGGACGAGGAGGTGGGAGACGGGACGACGTCAACTGTTGTCCTAGCCGGCGAGCTGCTGGCCAAGGCCGAGGAGCTCATCGAGAAAGAAGTCCATCCGACGATAGTCATCGAGGGATACAGGAAGGCGGCTGTCAAAGCTCTGGAGATTCTCGACGAGATCGGCATAAAGGCCAGCCCGACTGACAAGGCGTTGCTGAAGAAAGTCGCCAAGACAGCCATGATAAGCAAGCTTGTGAGCGAGGAGGCGGACTACTTGGCCGACGTAGTGGTCGAGGCCGTGACACGGGTGGCTGAGAAAGTCGGTGATAAGTGGAAAGTTGACTTGGACGACGTCAAGCTGGAGAAGAAGGAGGGTCAGTCGCTGAGGGATACGTCGCTGGTTGAGGGAATCGTCCTCGACAAGGAGGTTGTCCACGCAGACATGCCTAAGCTCGTCAGGAACGCGAAGATCGCTCTACTCGATGCGGCGCTGGAGATTGAGAAGACGGAGTTTGACGCCAAGCTGAACATCGAGTCGCCGGAGCAGATGAGGGCTTTCATGAAGCAGGAGGAGGACATGCTGAAGCAGATGGTTGAGAAGATAGCCTCCACAGGCGCGAACGTCGTCCTCTGCCAGAAGGGCATAGACGACCTCGCCCAGTACTTCCTAGCCAAGAAAGGCATAATGGCTGTAAGGCGGATAAAGAAGAGCGACATGGACAAGCTGGCTAAAGCCACGAACGGCCGTGTAATATCACGGATCGACGACCTAACGCCTGCTGACCTTGGCAAGGCTGCCTTGGTCGAGGAGAGGCGTGTGGGGGAGGACAAGATGGTGTTCGTGGAGGGCTGCGACAACCCAAGGTCCTTAACCATCCTCATACGAGGCGGCACTCAGAGGATTGTCGACGAGGCTGAGAGGTCGTTGAAGGACGCCATCAACGTTGTCAAGGACGTTATCGTTGAGGGGAAGGTAATCGCAGGCGGCGGAGCGGGTGAGATCGAGACAGCGCTCAGGCTGAGGGATTATGCAAAAACTCTTCCGGGGAAGGAGCAGCTGGCTGTGAACAAGTTCGCCGAAGCACTTGAGGCTATTCCGTCGCAGCTGGCTGAAAGCAGCGGCATGGACCCGATCGAGGCCATCGTCAGCCTTACGTCTAAGCACAAGGAGGGCGGTCTGACGTACGGCATAAACGTCTTCAAAGGCGAGATAGCGGACATGCAGAAGCTCGAGGTTATAGACCCGCTGCTGGTGAAGAAGCAGACTATCAAGTCTGCCGTCGAAGCTGCGGCCATGGTGTTGAAGATCGACGACATCATAGCTGCGTCAAGGTTGGAGACCCCTTCACCGAGCAAGAAGGGAGAAGGAAAGGAAGAAGGCGGAGTTGGCGAGTCAGAAGACTGAATTCAAGCCCGCCCCCAACCGCCTTACAAAATACGAGAAAGCAAGGATTATCGGCGGACGGGCCCTCCAAATTTCCCTAGGTGCTTTCCCTTTGGTCGAGGTAAGGCCCGGGGACACACACATAGACATAGCGCGGAGAGAGTTTGAACGCGGCGTCCTGCCCATCATCATAAGAAGGAAGCGGTCTGACGGGAGCTACGTCGACATCCCGCTGAGAGACCTGGTCAGGGAAAGCAGGTGATTGGGCTGAGCGACGACACGAGGGCGTGGAGGGATGCGTCCATTCTTCTGGCGGCCGTCGCCGCCTTCTCCTCGGCCCTGCAGCTGGCGGGCTTCCAGCTGACACCCGTTTTTTCATTCTTCTCAATTTACCTGCCACTTCTTCTTTCTGTCGCCGTGTTCGTTTTCAAGGTTTTTCAGAGAAGGCGAGCGTATTAAGTACAGAAGTCTGTGGTATTGTGTTTAGTTCACGAGATAAACAATAATAAAAGCAGGCGTGAAAAGCCTCATACAGTTATGTATCGTGGAGGCGTAAAAGACCTTCGTGGATGGGGTGGTAAAACCGCCCGCTTCAACTACAACAGGTCGAGGCAGCTGCTCAGCGAGGTCGTCCACTCATTCATCAGCCTTCACGGTCCCGATGAACTGGTCGAGGGGTTCGCCGAGCCCTTCTTCACAGACTTCATAATAGTTGTCAGCGACCTTGACGAGACGTGGGGCGACTCGACCCTCGTGATGGGGTCCATTTTGAAGGAGTGCTTGAATGTCAGGAACGGGGTGGTTGCTCTGGGCGGTCGGTTCGCAAACCGTTTCAAAATCCCCCAAGAGCTGCCGCAGGTCGGCGAACTGTTCGGCTTCACGGAGAGACAGGTGGAGCACCTGCTGTACTGCAGCAGGATGGTGGCTAAAACGGACAGCGTAGCTCTTCAGGACGGCTACGACCTCTACTTCCACATGATGGTCCTCTCCCACAGCGGGATGTGGTCCGTCATCCAGCAGAGCCTCAACCCCTACTCACAGTCGGTTAGGCGTTATCACTGGTTCTCGGGATATCTGCGGAGCTTCGTCGAGGAGCCTCACACCGGGATCATCTCCGCCGAGAAAAGGCCAAGGGTCTTGGACATGACCGCTGAAGCGAGCAGAAGCTCGAGGAGGGCGTCTCTCGAGGTCTTGTCCCAGAGTGTTTCGAAGCTGCAGAGGTTGTACGCTTTCGGCAGGTTGTCTAACCAGACGACTCTGAGCGATGAAGGGAAGCAGGTGGCTGATTTTCTACGGCCCAGCGAGAAGATAAACTGGTCCGTTCTGCACGAACTGGAGAATAACACTCCGAAGGATTATGAGCAGTTGCTGGCCGTTAAAAAGGTTGGGAGGGGGATTATTAGGCTGCTGGCGTTCAGCGTCTACGTCCAGTACGGCATCATGCCGAGCCTCACCGACCCGGCTCTCGAGCCTCTTGAGGCTGTGAAGAGGTACAGCGAAGACCATTTCCTGTGGAGGTTTCAGCAGGTCGTCGATGCTTTGAAGGCGTCTAGGCTGTCGCCTGAGTTCAAGAGGCATGGATTGAGGAGGCTGGGGGAGGTTTTCGGCTCACGGGATGTCGAGGCCGTCTCCGGCTAAGCCCTCCCAGCTATAAAGTCCTCGACCATACTCCTAGCAACGTCGTCTGGATATTGTTTGGGCGGTGATTTCATGAAGTATGCAGAGGGGCCCTCAAGCACTCCTCCAACGCCTCTGTCCCGCGCTATCTTGATGCATCTGACGGCGTCTATCACCACGCCAGCCGAGTTGGGGCTGTCCCAGACCTCCAGCTTGACCTCCACGTTCAGCGGAGCGTTGCCGAATGAAGACCCCTCGACCCGTATGTAGGCCCACTTACGGTCCTCCAGCCAAGGAACGTAGTCGCTCGGCCCTATGTGGATTCTGTCGGGGCTGAGCTCGTAAGGAATGAGCGACGTGACTGCCTGCGTCTTGGAGATCTTCTTGGACTGCAGCCTCTCCCTCTCGAGCATGTTCAAGAAGTCTGTGTTGCCGCCGAAGTTCAGCTGATAACTTCTCTCGATCTTCACGCCTCTGTCGACGAAGAGCTTGGTAAGCACTCTGTGGAGTATCGTCGCACCGACTTGGGACTTGACGTCGTCGCCTATCAGCGGGATGTTGCGTTTTGCGAAGACTTCCTGCCATCTCTTCTCACGTGCTATGAAGACCGGGATGCCGTTGACGAAGCCTGTTCCGGCCATCAACGCCTGCTCGACATACCATTTCGTAGCCGACTCGCTTCCCACGGGGAGGAAATTCACTACAACGTCGGCGCCAGAGCTTTTTAGAACATCGGCCACGTCAACCGTGGGGGAATCATGCTTTACAACTACATCCTTCAAATACTTGCCGATGCTGTCATGAGTCATCCCGCGCATGACTTCCACACCTAGATGCGGCACGTCGGCGAACTTCAGCGTGCAGTTCGGCTTCTGGAAGATGGCCTTGGAAAGGTCGAGGCCCACCTTGTTTCTGTCGACGTCGAACGCGGCTACGAACTCTATGTCGCCTACATGATAGCCTCCCAGCCTCGTATGCATGAGTCCCGGAACAAGAGCATCGTCGTCCACGTCCTTGTAGAAATAGACTCCTTGGACGAGGGCTGAGGCGCAGTTGCCTACTCCTATTATGGCTACTTTTACCTTGGGCATGTTTATCGAGTGTTTTGCATGGCTAAATACTTTATGGTTGTAAAATAGCTTCATCCCAGCCGGCTCGCCAGCCCGGCGAGGAACCTCTTCGCCTCCATGAGCGTCTTGACACCCTTGGGCGTGATGGTGTAGTACTTCCTAGACGGTCCCCGGCTGCCCTTGGCCATGTTCACAACCTTGATAAGGCCGCTCCTCTCAAGCCTGTAAAGCACGACGTAAGACGTCACCTCCCCCGGCTTGAACCCGAACTCCTTCTCGACCATGCTCCGGACCTCGTAGCCGTAGAGAGGTTTCCTGCTCAGCAGGGTGAGGACGTAGAGCCAGAGGTTTTCATGCGTAAGCTTCCGTACAAGCCTTTCGTACGCCAACCCGCGGCATCGACAACATCCAGCGACGTCTTAAGCATTAGGTTGATAAGATGCTTAAGAGGTTCAGCGTGCATGGTTAAGACGCTGGCGGTCAAGAAACGGCTGTCGAGGGAGATGAGGAGGGCTTGGGCCACGCCTGCATGGGTTGTCGCCAGGACCCGGCGGAATGTAAGAACGTCTAGGCGGAGGAGGCACTGGAAGAGGTCGAGGATTAAGCCTTAGGTTAGCTTGAAGAAGCTCGAGGCTTTTTTGAGGGCTTCAGCCAGAACATCAACCTCGTCGGGCAGGTTGTAGAGGTAGAAGCTTGCTCTCGTAGTGGCTGTTAAACCCAGATAGGTGTGTGTGGGCATGGCGCAGTGATGACCGGCCCTAACGCATATTCCGAAGCCGTCTAAGTAGGAGGCTAGGTCGTGGGGGTGGATGTCTCCGAGGTTGAAGGCAACCAGCCCGCATCGGTGTCGCGGGTTCTCGGGCCCGTAGATCTTCACATGCTTTAGCTCCGACAGCGTCTCCAAGGCTTTGGCGGTGAGGATATGCTCGTACTCCCTCACCTTCTCCAACCCTATGGATTTGAGGTAGTCGACTGCAGCTCCAAGCCCAACAGCTCCAGCGACGTTCGGCGTGCCCGCCTCAAACTTCCAAGGCACCTCGTTCCACACACTCCTGTCCAAGTAAACCTCCTTAATCATCTCACCACCGCCCATGAAAGGCTCCAGCTCCTCCAGCAGCTCACGCCTGCCGTACAACACCCCCACACCCGTCGGCCCCAGCATCTTATGACCGCTGAAAGCCATGAAATCGCAGCCAATGTCCTGAACGTCAACAGGCATGTGGGGAACTGACTGAGCTGCGTCGACGACGGCCAGGGCCCCGTGCTCGTGCGCGGCTTTCGTCAAGTATTTTGCGTCGTTGATCGTGCCGAGGACGTTGGATGCGTGGACGAAGCTGAAGACGCTTGAGCCCTTGAGCTGGTTGTCTAGGTTGCTGAGGTCTAGGTATCCGTCTCTGGTCAGCGGGATGTAGTCGAGCTTGAGGCTTTTGTGCCTGGCCACGAGCTGCCACGGGACGATGTTGCTGTGGTGCTCCATCATCGTCAGCACGACTTTGCCGCCGGATTTTATGCTGTTCAGCCCCAAGCTGTAAGCCACCAAGTTGAGGGCTTCAGTGGTGTTCCGCACAAACACTATCTCACGGGAGCTACGTGCATTAATGAACTCGGCCACTTTCCTACGCGCCCTCTCATATTCCTCAGTAGCCTCCGCACTCAACCCATAAACCCCCCTGTGGACGTTAGCGTTTTGAGTCCTGTAAAACCGCTCGATAGCCTCCAATACCTGCCGAGGCTTTTGGCTCGTCGCAGTGCTGTCCAGATACACAAGCGGCCTGCCTTGCTTGAATATCGGAAAATCTTCCCTGACCTTGTAGGGGTCGATGGGAAGAGCAGCAGCCATGGCTTCACTGCTGCTTGGCCGTATATAAAAGGAAGCTTTCTTCAACCAGATTCTGCCCGGCGGGCCTCGCCCGACCCACGCCAGCCCCCGGGGGCTTTGCCGGAAACAGCTCTCAAGCGGGTAGGCTCCTTCCAACCAGAGCATTATAACACCACCGGAAGGATGTTTAGCCGTAGGTGTTTCGAAGACGTTCACGCCGCTTTTAATGCAGGAAGCTAATTACATTGAGAGGCCTGTCTTTCCAGTTCACCGAACATCTGCAGAAAACAGCCCAGTGTTTTTACACCAGTTTTACCTGACATCGTCCCGACGTTTTTCTTGGATAATCCGTGTAAGCGAAACATTTGAATCATCTATGCGGAGAAGACCGGTCTTTTCGACACCTCTGCGGGGAGGGGCAAAGGCCTGAAAGGATATCCTTCGTTCTCTTTCCTGATTCGCTTCACAAGGCTCAGGACAGTCATCTGTTTTATCCTCCTCTCTCCTCTTATTCTCACCGACAGTTTTCCCGACCGGGCTTCCTTTGAACCAAGCGTGGCGATGTACGGTATCCAATTAGTCTCAGCCTCGTAGACTCTCTTACCAAGGCTTTCGGGTCTTTCGTCAACGTCAACCCTGATTCCTTCGCGCGATATCCTCGCGGCCAGCTTCAAAGCCTTATCCACGTATTTCTCGTTCAGCGGCAGTATTCTTAGCTGGGTTGGGCTGAGCCATGTGGGCAGGGAGGGAGGTGTCTTGTTTAGCGCCGTGTCGACGACCGAGTAAAGGTATCTCTCGACAGTTCCGATGACAGCAGAATGAAGTATGACGGGGTGTTTCTTGACTCCGTCGGCGTCCACGAACGTTATGCCGAAGCGTTCGGCGTTCCCCACGTCCACCTGGACCGTGCCTATCTCCCTAGGCCTGCCGAGGCCGTCGATTATATGGTACTCTATGTTGAGAACCCAGTAGTAGCTGCTGTCCTCTGGGTAGAACGACAGGAGGGCTGGTTTACGCTCCCTCCTGACGAGTCTCTGGAAGAACTCGAGGTTGGACTCGAAGAAGCTGCGGGAGGTGAGGTTGTAGAGCGAGAAGTAATCTCTTCCCATCTTCTCCATCTCGCTGTAAATCCTATCGTGTATCCTCTCGACCATAGCAAGAGCTTGGTTGATGTCTCTGCAGAAGACGTGGAGGTCGGGCATCGACATCTTCCTCAGCCTGAAACCCAGCAGTAGCTCGCCCCTCTGTTCAAGCCTGTAGCTGTCAGCTACCTCGAACATGCCGAACGGTAGGCTCCGGTAGCTTATCACCCACTTCCTAGCGAGGGCGAACTGCTGGAAGCAGGCCGCGTACCTCATGACGTAGGGGCTGCCGTCAACCTCCACCCTGTACATCCGCTGCCCGAACAAGCTTGCATGCTCCTTGATCGGCTTGCTCTCGAGGCTGAACATGTTGGTTCCCTTGACGAAGTAGACGGGGAAGCCGAGCTCCTTGACGATCTGGGAAGCGTAGTCGGAGATGAGGTCGTAAACCAGAGCTCCCTCCGGGCCGTACCGCATGTGGCCGCTGTCGGACAACTCCTCCCAGTCTATTCCAAGCCTCCTCAAGACCTTGTGATGCGGCGGTTCCTCAACCTCTTCAGCCGCCTTCCCCAAAGCCTCCTTCTCGACCAGACGCTTGAAGCCGTCGTCGACGCCAAGCCCGTAAACCTCTTCCGGCTTGAACAGGCCTCCGTCGGGGGTGAGGATCATGTAGGTTTTCTCGGCGGCCGGCTGCTTGGTCTGCTGGACTAGGGCCCGTGTGAAGACTCTGGACCTCTCTGCGAGCGGGTGGCCTTTGACGCTGAGGGCTAGGGCCTTGTTCCAGCCGAACGGCGACCGGTGGACCTCGACGCCTTCCCTGACCGCTATGTTCTCCATGGTTTTCAAGACCTCGAGAGCGTGCTCAGGCTTGGCCAGCTCCTTGCTGAGGTGGGCGAACGGGTAGATGACGAGCCTGCCGACTTTGAGCCTCCGCATGAACTCTAGAGCGTCGGCTACAGCTGCTTCAGCCACTTTCTCATCGTCGTCGGGCTCCACAGAAGCCAGCATCAGCAGAGCCTCCTCAACACGCTGAGGTTCGCCGGAGGAATGCTCAGCCACGGAAGCCTCACGCCTAACGGGCCTGTACTCGACGTAGTCGACGTGCAGCTCCAGAACCCTCAACGGAATACCGCAGACACGTCCCCTTTATTAAACTATCACCATGCAGATGCCTAAACGTAGATATTCTACAGCCCGGCCGAATGGATGCGGAGATGTCTGCCGTCGACAGGCTGGTTGGCGTGGTCTCGGCTAGAGTTTTGGCTGGTGATGATGTTTTAAGACGGTATGGGGTGGACGGGCTTCGCGAGTTCCGTGGGTTCAGGGGAGGATACGTGGTCGACAGGATCGCGGTGGTTTTGCCGAGAAGCACGGAGGAAGTTGTCGAGGTTGTTGAAGCCGCCAACAAGCTGGGTGTGCCGCTGGTTCCCGCCGGTGGTTTGACCGGGTTGATGGGTGGAGCGATGCCGATAACCGACTGCGTGGTCGTAGACATGCGTGAGATGAAGAAAGTCCTCCACGTGAGCAGGGAGGACTTGCTCGTGGAGTGTGAGGCGGGGATAACGCTGGACGAGCTTGACAGAACGGTTCAATCGGCTGGGCTTACGGTCGGCCACGACCCTTGGACGAAGAAATACGCAACGGTTGGAGGATGCATAGCCACCAACGGCATGGGCTACACCGCAGCGGCCTACGGCTCGATGCGAAGACAAGTACTCGGGCTGGAGGTGGTGCTCCCCACCGGAAGGTTGTTGAGGACACGGGCCGTCGAAGACCAGTCAACAGGCCCCAGCCTAACACAGCTTTTCGTCGGCAGCGAGGGGACGCTAGGCATAATCACCAAAGCCGTCCTCAAGCTTCATCCAACACCGGAGGAGAGGCGTCTACAGGCCTACCGGTTCGAATCCTTCGACAAGGGTTTTAAAGCGGTCGTGGAAGTATGCTCTTCAGGCATCAACCCCTCCATGGTCGAGTACGGCGAGGTTTTCAACCATCCTTCAGAACCAACATCAGAACCTGAAAGCGAGCTTTTCCTCATGTTCGAGGGCCCTCATAAGCTCGTCGACGCCAAGGCAGCGCTGGCTGAAGAAGTCATCCAGAAACACTCCGGTGTCAGGCTGGAGGACTCGAGGGCCGAGGAGTTTTGGAGCCACCGACACGACGTAGCAGACTTCTACGTCGAACACGTGGGCAACACAAGCCACCACCCTGTCTGGGGGGACGTGTTTTTCGACTTCATCCACGTAAGCCTGCCCGCATCGAAGGTTTTACAGTACAAGCGGGAAACGGCGGCGGTAATGAAGAGGTACGGGCTTATGGTTCTGGACAGAGGGGTCTGGAACAGGCCTGGAAACTTCTCCATAGCCTTTGTCATGGAGCGGGGAGATGACCCTGAGAAGGGGTTGAAGCAGCTGTCGTCGGCGTTCGACGAGATGGTGATTCTGTCGCACAGGCTGGGCGGGTCGATGGAGTACTGCCACGGAGTAGGGGTCAAGCTGGCTGAATACATGGCTGGAGAGCTTGGAGTCGAGGGTGTTAGGACTCTGGCGGAGATAAAGAAGGCGCTGGACCCTAACAACATCATGAACCCGGGCAAGGTAATTCCACGAGCAGAAGATATAATAGGGTCGGCTGCACGGACTTGGCATGGGAAAAACAGGACGTGAAATAGTGCGGACAAACGTCAACGAGGTAATCTCAGACCTGCTGAAAGCCTACGCCGATGAGTGGCTAGCCCACTACCAGTACTGGGTTGCCGCCGTATGGCTGAAGGGGGTTGACGCAGACACTTTCAGACAGGTGCTGCTGGAGATGTCTCAGCACGAGCTCAAGCACGCCGAGAAGCTCGCCAAAAGAATCATCCAGCTTGGAGGCAAGCCCATCCTAGACTTCTCCAAACTCCTGACAACCAGTGGATGCGGCTACATCCCGCCGCCCGAAGACCCGACCGACTACGCCAAACTCATCAAAGACATCATACACGCAGAAGAATGCGCTATCAAATTCTACAGCAGCATGGTGGAGAAATACAGGCTAACAGACGTGGTCACCCACGAGGTCTTCGAAGAACTCTTGGAGGATGAGGTCGAAGACGAGCAGACTTGGGAGGACTTCCTAGCCAAGCTCTAGAAACGCTCGTAGTTTTTCTTTATTTTGCCCTAAACAGTCATCCATAGGATGAACCCGTTCAGCTACGTGTTCGGTAAATGGGTTTACGGCTACGTGCAATTTGTGAGGCTGCTCGGTCTGAGAAAAGACTGGATGCTCTAACTGGTTGGTTCGGGCTTCGGAATAAGGGTCTTCTCGCTGCACGATACGACGACCACGCAGTCAGTCGGGAACGACGCCGCTTCCCCCAGCGACTATGGAATGTTTGAGCGTTGCCCTGAGAGATACGTAAATATGATGGCTGTCAGCTGGTTTGTTGAAGGCAAAAGGTTGAGAGTGGCGGTTGTCCAGCGTTTAGATGAGTGGGGCGAATACAACATCGACGAGCTTAAAGAGCTGTGCAGGTCGGTTGGATACGAGCCTGTCTACAGCCTTGTCCAAAGAAGACCTCCTCACCCCAAGTACCAGATCGGGCCCGGTAAGGTTGAGGAGCTGAGGAAAGCCGTCGAACGCCTCGAGGTTGAGAAGGTGGTCTTCGAGAACGACCTTAAGCCCGTTCAGGAATACAACCTTGCTAAGGCTCTCTCCGTTCCGGTCGTCTCCAGAACCCAGCTGATTCTCGAGACATTCGCCCGAAGAGCGGCTTCAAGCGAGGCGAAGCTCCAGATAAAGCTGGCCGAGCTGCGGTACGAGCTCTCGAGGGCTAAGGAGAAGGTGAGGCTGGCTAAGCGAGGTGAGCAGCCCGGGTTTCACGGCTTGGGCGCCTACGAGGCTGATGTTTACTACAACGAGGTTTTCCGCCGTATCTCGGTGATCAAGGAGAAGCTCAAGGCTTTAAGGATGAGGAAGACGATTACGAGGAAGAGAAGGAGCGAGACAGGCATACCGTCCGTGGCTTTGACCGGCTACACCAACGCCGGCAAAACAACCTTGTTCAACCTGCTCGCAGGCGAGAACTCTCCCGCAGGGCCTCAGCTCTTCACCACGCTCTCGACAACCTCCAGAATCGTCAGCTTCAACGGAAGGAAAGCCTACCTATCCGACACGGTCGGGTTCATACGCAACCTTCCACACCTCTTAGTCGAGTCCTTCCACTCAACCCTGAGCGAGTTCATATACGCAGACCTCCTCCTGCTCGTTGTCGACGTGAGCGAGAGCGTTGACGACATAAGGCTCAAGCTCGACACATGCCTCAACGTGCTGGACGAGGTCGGCGTCAAGAATGTCCCCATACTGCTTGTCTTCAACAAAATAGACCTCTGCACTGACTACGGCTCTAAAATTGAGAAGCTCAGCCCCGACCATGAATACGTCGCCATCTCAGCAGCTAGGAACATCAACCTAGACGCGCTCCGTGAGAAAGTCGCCAATCTGATGGGCGGCTATGTTAGGCTGAGAGCTTCCCTGGCCAACGAGGGGTCGACCGCCAAGCTGATCGACGAGATCAACAACCTGTGCAACGTCCTGAAGATCGAGTACCGGGTAGACTCGGTCGAGGTTGACGTCGAAGCCCCCGTGGAGCTTGCTGAAAAGATAAGGAACGCAGCAGCGGAGTTCCATGTCGTCCAATAAACTAAGACTCAGACACGCCAGACAGCTCATATCCTTCCTCTTCAACGTCGACGGAAAAGCCTATCTGCCCGACGACTGCGTGGTCGAGGTCTCCCCCTCAACAGGTAAGATAAGAAGGCTGTGGGTCGGGGGAAAAGTATTGGCCACGGTGAGGCCTTCAGACGGACGGGTTTCCCTAACCCTTGAGGGAGGGATCCGGCTTGCAAGCCTGTTGAAGGACGGGAGGAAAAGCGTCGTGGTGGACGACAAGGGTGAGGAAAGACTCAGGAACGGGTTCGACGTCTCCCCTGCCAACATCATAGCAGCAGACGAGTCGATAACGGCCGGGGAGGAGACGCTGGTCTTCAACAAGTCTGGAGAACTGCTGGGCGTCGGCAGGGCGGTCTTGTCGGGTGAGGAGATGAAGTATTTTAAACGAGGAACGGCGGTCAAGGTCCGGCATAAGGTTTAAACCTTCATCGACGGAAAGGGAATTAAGTTGAAGAGGCTTTCGCCAAGGGAGGTGAGGAGGGCTCAGGAGAGGCTGCTGAAGAACATGGGGCTAGCCGTGGAGGAGCTCGGCGTCGCCGAGGAGGTTGTCGTCAAGCTGCCCAACAAGACGATGACGATAAAAGGCCCATCCGTCTACGCTCTGAAGACGGGGGGTGAGACCGTGATACAGGTCGTCGGCGGTGAGCTCGCGGAGGCCGAGGCCGTTGAGAAACAGGCTTACACTCCCTCGGAAGAGGACGTTATGCTCGTCGCCTCCCAGACAGGCGTCTCAGACGAGGAGGCTCGAAAAGCTTTGGTCGAGGCTGGGGGAGACCTCGCCAAAGCCATCCTAGGGCTTAGGTCGAGAAGACAGTAGCACCAGAGGTTTGAGGTCTAGGACTTCAGCTGCCTCGTCAGCTTTCAAGGATACTCTGAACCCGCCGGGAAGATACTTGACCAGCTCGAAAACCTCGTCGACTTTCACCAGACCAAGCCCGGAGGAATAGCTGTCAGAGGGAGCTGCCTGAGCCACCTGCCTTCCCCCGAACCTCAGAACATCCAGTTGCCTGAACCGCTCAGCTGATTTCCTCGACGCTTGGCCGCACGGTAGAACAACCACGCCCTCCTGAGAGACGTCCCTGCACCTCCGCCAGAGCCTCCTCACGACCTCCATCTGGTTCGCGCCGTAGACAGCTGCAATCTGCTCGACTCCGACGAAAGAAAGCACGAATACCCCCTGAAGACCGTTCCAAAACCTTGAAACCATCTCCTTCTTCCGCTTGAACGAGGACGCAACGATGCCGACGACCGAGCCGACAGCGTTCCAGAAACTCTTCTCATCGCCTCCCGTCTTCAGGTAAAGGCCGACTAGGTTCACCGCAGCCTTCCCCTCAACCATCCCCGACGGAGGGAAAGAATGGCCTTCGCTCGAAGCCGGCCTCTGAGAAAACACGAGATCAACCTTTGACAATCTCTTCAAACCGAACGTCTCAGCCGGCACAAGAACGGGGCATCCAAGCCCCAACAAACTACTAGCAAAGCCACCGTATTGCTCGCTGTAGACTGCAATCGTCAAGTGTTTCAGCACAGGCGTCTTGAAGAAAAGAGCCGCCTGCTGGTCGTCGCTCTCCTCAACCGTCTTCAGCACTATCTCCTTCTCGACGCCCTCAGCCTCAGCCAACGCTGTCGAAAACCCATCCATGCATGCTTCGTAGATCTTTGAATGGATGCTGAAAGCCCACGTGTCTACGCCTTCAAAGTCGACGTCTCCGGACAAGTAGGCGTCGACTGCTTCACGCGGCAGCATCGTCTGGAGTACGAACTCCCTGTAAACAGCGTTGGATGCATTCCTCACTAGGGAGTGAAACGTCTTTTCCTCAGCTGCTTGGTCGAGTAGTTTCTCGACGTCGTGGACGGGCATCCCCAGCCGGGTTAGCCTGTGCCGGTACTGCTCCAACCCTTGGTCTATCAGCAGAGCGTTCACCAACTCCCTGATTAGCGGGGCTGTGAGGTACTCTACTCTCAAACCCTCGAGCTTCTCCTCGGCGAGACGTGCCAGCTTGTCCGCAATCTTGGGGGGAACGCCTGCCTCATCAACCAAGACCTGCGCAATCTTGTTCCGGTCAAACCTCTCTATGAAAAGCCCGGACTTCCTGACCACCAGCCCGGCATGTCGGGAGATTGATGAACGCAGCGTCTCCAACGACTTGACAACCCTGCATCCCTTCGGAGTGAGCTCGTACAGCTTCGTCTTCTCATTAGACCTTATCAACCCGCTGGAGGTTAGGACCCTTAGGTGATGGGCGAACCTGCCAGAAGCCGCTTTCCCACCCAAGCCGACGTTCTTCATCAACTCGGTGTAGCCAAGCGGCTGCTTGTCCAACAGTTGGAGAATGCTGAGCCTCACCGGAGAAGCCAGCGATTTGAAAAGTAAATGCTCTGCTTCGTGCTCAGCCATCTCTTAAACCCAAGCCCAGCCTGAATATTGGCTTATCGGAGGAATAAACATAATACAGGCCCGCTTCAACGATTTTCCATGCCCAAGGTTCGCCACTACTTGGAGGTGATGGATCTCAGGTCTTCTGAGATGAAGTATCTCGTCAAACTCGCGCTCCGGTGGAAGAAATCAGGATATCCACGCTCACGACCACTGGCGGGCAGGCAGGTTGCTTTGATCTTCCAGAAGCCTTCCACACGGACAAGAGTGTCGTTCCAGTCGGCTGTGTCGAAGTTGGGAGGCGACTCCTTCTACCTCGGCTGGGGAGACCTGCAGCTTGGCAGAGGCGAGACCGTGGAGGACACGGGCAAGGTGATGGGCAGGTACGTAGACGCCTTAGTGGCTCGTGTGTTCAGCCATCAAGACTTGGTGAAGTTGAGCGGCAACGGTAGAATACCCGTGATAAATGCGCTGAGCGACAGGCATCATCCCTGCCAAGCTCTTGCAGACGTTATGACTGTCTTAGAGTTCTCCAAGACGCCTTTCAAGTCGAAGATAGCCTTCGTCGGAGACGGCAACAACGTCTGCGTTTCTCTGATGCAGGCGTCAGCCCTGTTGGGGATGAGGATATGGGTCGCCACTCCACCTCAGTACAGGCCGGCCCCGGAGGAGGTTGAGAAGGCGGTCCGCGCGGCTGGAAGGTCTGGGGGCGAGGTTGTTCTGACCGACGACCCGCGTGAAGCAGTGGCCGATGCCGACTTTGTATACACCGACGTCTTCGTCTCGATGGGCCAAGACGAGGAGCGGGCGAGGAAGCTTGAGGCCTTCATGCCTAACTACCAAGTGAACAGGGAGTTGATGGCGCTAGCCAAGCCGTCCGCCAAGTTCATGCACTGCATGCCGATGCGTTTGAACGAGGAGGTCACCCCTGAAGTAGCCTACGGCCCTCAATCAGTAATATACGACCAGGCTGAGAACAGGATGCACACGGAGGCTTCTCTGCTCTACTTCTTGCTTGGAGGCGGTAGAGGATAAACTATAAAGCCAGCTGGTTTAAAGCCTTAGCTGGATGGGGCTGGTGAGCTTCATAAAGTCGGTCGTCACGCTTTTCAAGATGGCGAAAAAACCAACCTGGAAAGAATACTCCATAACTCTGCGCATGACGCTCCTCGGCCTCAGCATAATCGGCTTGATAGCCTTCCTAATCCGTTTCATAGCCATTGCTTTCCAAGTAGGCTGAACCCCTATACTTTATAATGGACTGAGAAAAAGTTATCCCGGGTTGGTTAAGGCCGAGATGAAGTATTTCGCGGTAAAGACCACGGTCGGGCAGGAGAGGTCGGTAGCCGGCATTCTCGAGTCTAGGTTCCACGGAGTCTTCCTAGACTTCGTCAAGGAGGCTAAGGGCGCTGCACGAGTGTCTGACGAGGAGCATCTGGCGGTTTTCTTCACATCGCCCAAGACCACCGCCGTCGAGAGAGTCTCGGTTTACATCAGCAAGTCGGGCGAGCCGTCGGAGCCTCTCCGTGCTAGGATTCATTCGGTTGGAGAGGAGGGGGAGCTGTCGGAGCAGTGGCTGGGAGAGGCGCGTTATGACCCTCTGCTTCTCAGGGTGGAGGGCTGGGCTGACCTCAACTTTCCGACGCCGGTGGAGCTTAAACGGGGGGGCAGGTATGCTCTGGTGTTGCTGAAGACGCAGAAGGAGGAGGGGGGCTACAACTGGTTCTACTCCTATGACGGAAACGAGGAGATGGAGGCTTGGGTTTACTCTGGAGGCGGGCGTAGAAGGGAAGAGTTCGTACCGTTGTTCAAGCTGTTCGAGAAGGTTCCCGTCGCATCCGTCCTCATTCTTCCAGCTCTGAAGGGATACGTCTTCGTGGAGACGACACGGCGTGAGGTGGTGGCCGACGTCCTTCAGAACATACGGAACGTCAAAGCAAGGCCGCCGATGACTGTCAGCCTCGAGACGATAGCCCCCCACCTAGTCGAAAAACCCTTGATAGACTTGATAGAGACGGGCCAAGTAGTGGAAATAGTCTCAGGGCCTCTCAAGGGCATCACAGGCAAGGTCATCAGGGTGGAGAAGGCGAAGAGGGAGGTCACGCTGGAACTGCGTGAGGCTGCTTTCCAGCTACCCATATCAATCTCCATAGACGCCGTAAGGCCTGTGTCGAAGACGTAGCATTTATGAGTAAGCCGTTGGCAGCAGTTGGATAGGATGGGTGAAAAAACCTTCAGGTTTCTCGTGGAAGGCGGTAAGGTCACTGCCGGCCCTCCTCTAGGGCCTGCGCTGGGACCGCTGGGGTTGAATGTTCTGGCAGTGGCTGAAGAGGTCAACAAGCAGACGGGCGAATACATGGGGATGCGTGTTCCTGTCGAGATAGTCGTCGACACCGACACGAAGAGGTTCACGGTCAGGGTCGGCACGCCGAGCACGGCTGCGCTCATAGCGAGCACGGCCGGCATATCTAAGGGCTCCGGCACCGCGGGCAAGGATTTCGTGGCCGACGTCAAGTTCTCCGACATCGTCAGTATCGCTAGCAAGAAACTGCCAGACATGAGGTCTAAGACGTTGAAGGCTGCTGTCAAGGAGATCCTCGGCACCTGCGTGAGCATGGGGGTCAAGGTTGATGGAATGCCCGCTAAGGAGGTTGTCAAGCAGGTTGAGAACGGCAAGTATGACAGCTACCTAGGTGATAAGAATTGATGCGTGCCGTCAGTTCGAAGTTTGTCAACGCCGTCAAGCAGGTTAGGGAGAGGATGATGCCTTCCAAGTTCAAGCAATCGATCGAGATGATCGTTAACATCACGGGGGTAGACCTGTCGAAGCCTCAGAACCGTTTCACAGAAGTCGTTGAGCTGCCCAACGACTTGGGGCGTAAGAAGAGGAAGATACTCGTGGTTGCTTCGGGCAACCTAGCTCTCGAAGCCGGCCGGACAGAGGGTGTGTCGAAGGTTTTAAGCAGGGAGGAGCTGGAGCCGCTTGTTGGGAAGAAGAAGGAGGCTAAGAAGATCGCCTCCCAGTACGACTTTGTGCTGGTTGAGCCGGCTTTGATGGGGCTTGCTGCGAGAGCTTTGGGAGCTGCTCTTGGCTCACGCGGTAAAACACCGATACCCATCCCTCCCGGGTCAGATTTTCAAAGGTTGGTGAAACGATTTGCCAACAGCGTGCAGGTTCAGCTGAGAAAAAACCAGCAGGTTGCGTGCCTCGTAGGTCTCGAGGAGGACAGCGACGAGAAGATAGCTGAAAACGCCGAAGCCGTGTTCAACAGGGTTGTCGAGAAGCTGGAGAAGAGGCAGAGAAGCGTCAAAAGCGTTTACCTCAAAGCCACCCGTGGAAAGCCCGTAAAAGTCGAGCTGTAGGAGTTATTAACTAGGGTTTTGCCAAGATATCAGGCTGGAGAGGTCTGGTCATGGCTGTGAAGACGGTTGCGAGGCCTGCGCTGGTCAAGAAGGCTAAGCTGGTCGAGGAGGCTGCGGAGCTCATCAAGAAATACCGGGTCGTGGCTGTCTTCGACCTGACCGGGGTGAGGGCTAACACGGTGCATGAGATGAGGAAGAAGCTGAGGGGTGTCTGCGATGGCCGTGTGCTGAAGAAGACGCTGTTCCTCAAGGCTTGCAGGCTGGCCGGCAAGCCTGACTTGGAGAGGCTTGTTGCGGATGCGAAGGGCCCCATAGGCTTCCTGTTCAGCAACGTTAACAGCTTCAAGCTGGCTTTGATGCTTGAGAAGAGCAAGGTGCCGATGTATGCAAAGGCAGGTGAGAAGGCTGACTTCGATGTATGGGTTCCCGAGACGAACACGGGTCTACCTCCCGGCCCGATACTCAGCGACTTCGGCAAACTGCGGATCCCTACGAGGATCGAGGGCGGTCAGGTCTGGATAGCCAAGGACACCCTCGTGGCTAAGAAGGGTGATGAAATCTCCCAGCTCCTAGCGAGCCTTCTGGTCAAGCTCGACATAAAGTCCGTGCTGCGTGGAATCACCATCACACGGGCTTACGAGGACGGCGTCATCATAGAGGGCCCCGACCTGCTCATCGACCTCGACAAGGTGTCGAAGGAGCTGGTTAACGCCTTCAGCCAAGCGCTGCTGCTGGCCATCAACACAGCCTACGTCTCGCCTGAAACACTGCCGACCCTGCTAGTCAAGGCAAGCCGTGAAGCAGCTGCTCTGGCTGTCGAGGCCGGGTACTACAGCAGCGAGACGGTGCCGTTGATGATCGCTAGGGCTGTGTCGCAGGCGACGGCGTTGGCTAAAGCTACGGGCTCGGCTTGACGAGCTTGGTTATGTCCGAGATTACTGTCGTGAGCGGCTCTCTCGGAGCGGCTCCACGGCCCAGCGTATCCGTACCGCCTCCCTTGCCGCCAGCGGCCTCGCAGACAAGCCGGGCTATTGTCCCAGCACGGTAGCCTTTCTCGACAGCTTGCTCGTTGACAACACACGCTATCTTGGACGTGGGAGAGCCCGCGTAGACTAGGGCCAGCGACGGCTTATCAGTCTTCACAACCTCAGCCGCCAGCTTCGTCAAGTATTCTTCGTCGTCGAACTCCTCCTCCGAAATGTACAGCAAAGCTTTCTCAACAGGTATCGCTATGCTGCGGAGCTCAGCTGCTTTCAGAACAACGTAGCTGTCCATCAGCTTTTTGAAGGTTTTCCTCAAGGCTTTGTGCTGGTCGCTGAGCTCCTCAACCTTCTTCACAACGTCTTCGACGGGGCTCTGGATGGTTTCAGCAACCCTCTGGAGGTCTTCCTCTAGCTGCTGGTATCTGGCTAGGGACACGGGCCCCGCCGTGAAGATTAGGCGTTCAACGCCGTCCTGTATGCGTCCCGTCGACACGACCTTTATGAGCCCGACGTCCTCTGTGTTTTCGCAGTGAAGCCCTCCGCACGCCTCCACATCCCAGCCGACTATCTCGACCACTCTGATGTTTCCCAGCGGCACCTCACCGCCTTGGTAGAGCGTGAACCCGTAAGCCTCCTCAGCCTTGTTCCTCTCCTGCCACTTTATCAGCACCGGGATACGTCTGGCGACGACCTTGTTGGCTAGGTTCTCTATCTCACGAACCTGCTCCGGCGTAATCCTCTTGTGATGGTAGACATCCAGCCGGCCTTTGTCAGCCTCCTTCCGAGCCCCAGCCTGCCAAGCATGCCTGCCCAGAACCCTCCTCACAGCCCCTAGAAGTATGTGGGTTGCGGTGTGGTGGCGGACGACTCCCAGCCTGTGCTCGGCGTCGACAAAGCCCTCAACCTCCTCCCCGGCCTCCGGAAGAGGGCCATCGAGCTTGTGAACAACCACGTCGCCGATGCTTTTTGTGTCAACCACGGCGGCTTGTCTGCCGCTGAACACCAAGAAGCCTCTGTCTCCCACAGCCCCTCCTCCCTCAGGGTAGAAGAGAGTGGCGTCGAGGATGACGTAGCTGTTTTCAACGCCCAGCACACGGGCTTTGAACGTGAAGCTCCAAGGCTGCTCGTAGTAGAGCTTAACGGTCGGAGGATACTTGCTCACATCCATCTTCAGGTCGTCGGGTTTCTCCTGAGGTGTTTCACGGATGTGTCGGGCTGCCACGAGCTCGTAGAAGTTCTCAGGTATGGAAACCGTCAACCCGGCCTTCGCAGCTATGTCCGCAACCACGTCAGGCGTTATGCCTTTGTCGTCGTAGTACTTGATCAGCTTGTCGACTGACAGCTCTCTGCCGAGGCTTCTCAACTCTTTCGAAATAGCCTCAACTCCTCTCGAAAGCGTTTCACGGAACTTGCTGACCTCGTGGCCGACTATCTCAAGCACTTCGTCCCTCATCTCTTCCAAGTGGGGGAAATCGCTTTTCCAGAAGTCTATCTGGAGGTTTACGAGGTCGAGGAGACGGTCCTCCGCCTGAAATGTTTTGAGCAGTCTGAAGGCCCTGCGTATCAGAAGCCTTGCGAGGTAGCCTGTCTTGACGTTGCTGGGGACAACGCCCTCGGAAACGATGAAGGCGATAGCCCTGCTGTAGTCTATGCTGCTGCAAAGCCTCTCGTAAGGCTGAATGTGGGAGATGACGTCGTCGAGGCTTACGCCAGCCAGCTCGGCGACACGCCTCCTGAGCTCAGCCACAGACACACCGGCCTTCGGAACAACGTGGCCCGTGTGCCTAGCGTACTTGGTCAAGAGACTGGCTGGAGGCCTGTTGACTCCCAGCATATCACCCACCTTCCAGACGAGGTCTCCGTAGATCGCCTCGAAGGCGCTGGGAGTTCCCTGAGTAAACCACGCCAGCCTCTCGATCCCGTAGCCTGTGTCGACGGTTTTTATCGGCGTCTCCACTCTGCCGCCGTCGAGAGTTTTGAACTGCATGAAGACGAGTGTGGCGACCTCAAGCCCGCCCGCCACCACCTCTAGACAAGGCCCCTCGTTCCCTCCGCCGGACCACCACGATTCCTTGTAGACCAACTCGGACGGAGAGACTCCCAACACCTCCGTCATGAACTCGTGGCAGTAAGCCGTCGTCTCATCCTTCCAGTAAACCTTCCTGTCGGGGTAGTTGAAGGCGTGATGACCGCCCATCTCGAAGACCGTGAGGTGGCGGCCGAAAGTAAGCCCGATCTTGTCCAAGTCGACGAGCCTTGCGCACGGCTGGCTCACGACGAGAGGATTCGCCGGGGGAGGCGCTATGCCGTCCGTCACCCACGGCTGGAAGTCGACGATGGATGCGTCTGTGAGGAAGAGGTCTGTCCTCCACCTCGCTACGATGGGGTAGGGTTTTACGGGCTGGTGGCCTCTTTCGGCGAAGAAGTCTATAAACCTGCGCCTCGACTCCCTCACAGACAGCCTTACCTTCGAATAAGGCCTTTCGAGAAAACTGTACTCGACGCACGGCGATTCACCGCACGTCTCCCTCCCGGCGTCGAGAGTCCAGAAAAACTCGCCGCAGACCCTGCACTGTTTTCTGACGAACGAGTTAGACAGGAAGAAGTCCAGCCTGTACTCAGCCTCGTCGAACGGCATGACGCATACCCCGGGTTGTTTCCTTCTCTATCGAGACTCCTAAACTTAAGCCTTGGCAGGCCTAAAGCCTCACGCCAAGTCAACCGAACAGAGCGCTCAAGCCCGAAAGAGCTTCCTCCTTCTCCTCCTCCTTCTTCTCTTCCTTAGGCTTTTCAGCTGGAGCGGCAGCCGGGGCAGCCGGAGCCGGTGCCGGGGCGGCTGGAGCTACGGGGGCTGCAGCAGCCTGCTTGAGGACCTCGTCTATGTTTATCTCGGACAGGGATGCTGTCAGAGACTTGATCTTGGACATGTCGGGGGAAAGGCCTGCTGCCTCAACTACTTTCTTGAGGTTGTCCTCGTCTACTTTCTTGCCTGCTTTGTGGAGAAGAAGGGCTGCGTAGATGTACTCCAAGCTTCACCACTCCTGCTCAGGCTTGTTAACGGCTCCTCTTAAACATTAACCCACGTCGTTGCAAGCTCTAGATACTCGACGAGGATGCGGCACCAAAGCACGTAGGCAGGTTTTTCAGCGTTCTTCTCCACATGCTGGCTGAACAGACGAACCCAGCTCCCTAGGTGTTGCTCGAGGAACTTCACTCTAGATTCCTGACGAATGTCTTCCTAGGATGGTCGAAGAACCCATTCTCCAGACCTGCCTTCAGGAACATCTCCCCCCTCATCGTAAGCATTCCGATCCATTTCAGCGTCTTGTGGCTCAAGGTCTTGAATGTGATTTTCTCCGAGCCCGCATCCCTCTAAACCCGGCAGTCGCGAGGCCTGCAGAGTATGTGAACCGAGACGATGTTGTCGGGGTTCACTGTGCATTTATTGGCGTCCGGGTTATATAAGTGCATACATCGGGACGAGCTTTAAACAATAAATAATTTCATCGTGTTGTTTTTGGGACGGATGTGGCGCTCGGGCTCGGCTACTCTGTGGCTGGCTGAGGGGTTCGTCCCCCACTTCAGGGAGATGGTGGAGCTGGGCAGAGAGGTTGTGAGGGCCCTGTCCAACGAGCATGGCCCCGACGTGGTTGTCGAGAGGTTTGCAGACCCGTTCTGGCTCACTTCGCTCGCATGCGTCTTGGGCTTCGAATGGGACACCAGCGGCCAGACAACTGTTACGCTGAGGGCTGTCAAGCAGGGGTTGGCGGGCACAGACATCCCTGTGAGGGTTCTGGGAGGTAAGGGGAGCGAGATGAGGATGGCTCAGCTTGAAGCCGCTAAAACGCTCAGCGAGATAGGCGTGCGAGACGTCGGCGAGGTACGGCGAGTCATCAAGCTTACATGCTCCGTTGACGACGCAGCCGTCCAAGACTCGCATGACATCTACTTCCACTCCACGATAGTCTCGGAGACTGGGAAGTGGGCTGTTGTAAATCAGGGGATGAACACCAGAGCCCGAACAGCTAGGAGGTACCACTGGTCGAGCGAGAGGCGTGTCGGTGTCGAGGAGCCGCACGCCAGCATCGTGAGCGACAGGGTGGAGGAAGTTGTGCTCGACATGACGAGCAGGAAGTCTGCTGAGACACGTAAAACGGTCTTGGAGATGCTCTCCGACACTCCTCCCAGCAGGCTGAACGAGGACTTGAACCGTGCGAAGGCTTTGATGAAGAAGCAGACGCTTCTCGACGAGGATGTAAAGTTTGTCGTTGAGAGGATGCCTGAGACCCTTCTCCCGCCCAAGAGGTTTGAGGAGACGGCTTTACGGAGGGCTAAGAACGTGCGTGGGTTTGAGGAGCTTTTGACCATAAGCGGCATCGGGCCGGCTACTGTTCGCGGCCTTGCTTACGTTGCGTGCTTGGTTTACGGCTCGAGCGTTTCATGGCATGACCCTGTCAAGTACGCTTATGCGTTCGGGACGAAGAGCGGCAGGCCTTACTACGTGGACAGGAGGGCGATGGTTGAGGCCGCGGATGTGCTGAGGGATGCGGTCATGAAGGCGAGGATAGGCGACGGCGAGAAGGTAGCTGCTCTGCGTAGGTTGTCCGCCTTAATGCAGGAAGTTGAGGAGAGCGGGCCGGTGAACCACTAGACACGGGTGGCCGCGACTACGTCGACCTCTCCTACGCCGTCCACGGACGCCAAGTACCTCTCCAGCGACTCGCCCAAACCGGAAACCTCGGGCATAAGAAACCCGACAACCAAAGCCTCAAGCCCGAACCCAATCTCCTCCCTCCGGCTATCGCTAACAACCACCTCGGCTGGAAGACCACTCTTCACACGTTCGAGAAGGCTGTCCAAGTCCATGTCAGAATCGCTTGGAAGAATTCGGACAACCATCAACACCTTAGCCATGACCCATACACTTAAACACCACAATTAAAATCAATTTTTAACCATCAACTCCGCCAGCTGCTCGGCGAGGCTCGTCCAGTCAACCATCCCAGCCTGCTTGAACATCTGCGCCGAGTCGTCGAAGGCGTGGGCTGAGAGACGGCATACTCCGTATCGCATGTATGAACAAGCTTCTGTGAAGTAGCTGACGCCTGCTTCGTAGTGGCTGCCGTGTTCCTGCTGCTCCACAGCCCTTACGAATAAAGGGCTGCATTCGCGGAGGACGAGGTTATCCCGGACGAGGTTTTTCGAGCTGACCCGTGGCCTCGGCTTCTCAAGGTCTTCGGGCGTGTTTATGTTGGCGAACTCGGTCGGGTCCTTTGTTAACCGTGATACGTGGACAAGCAGAAGAGCGGTGGCTGCACGGAGCAAGTCTGAAGGCCTGCAGGACGAGGCCCGTGCTCCTAAAAACCTTTCAGCATACCGGATGACGGTTTTTCTGGTTATTGCTTGTATCAGGGTTTCGACGTTTCCGTCAGCCCATACAACGGAGGCGGCTTCGGCTCCCGTGTCTCGGAGGTGGTTCAGCAGGTTTTTCAGCGTTTCAGGCCTAAGCAGCGGGACGTCGACGGATGTGGTCAGCAGAGTCTCGGCTTCGAGTTGTTTGGCAGCCGTCAAAATACCGCTGACGGGGCCGAGCTGGAACTCGTCAACCAGAAAACCCGTCACGTAGGGGCGGGATGCCTCCATGAGCACGGCTCCTCTTTCCGTTGTTTTGACGGACAGGTAAACCTCTCCAACCGCTTCATGCAGTGTCCGGGAAACCCTCCTGACAATCGGCTCCCCAGCCACTAACGCCATCGCCTTATCTCCCCCAAACCGCTTCGAAACACCTCCGGCGAGAACAACTCCCGCAGGCTTACGCAAGCCCGAGCACTCTCCTAGCCAGCTGGTAGAGGTCTTCCGACAGAGGTGGCGTGAAGAATGGAAGGTCTGTTTTGCATGCGAGCCGTCCAGAGATGTCGACCACGGCTATCACGGGTGGTTTCAGAGTGTTGAGAAAATACTCTAGGTCTTGGCTTTCTTTGACGGTGATGATTTTGTGAACGTCCCCCCTCCCGCCTAGAAGCATGTGGAACCCTTCGAAGACAGCTACGTCAACCATCTCCTCATCCATTATCCTCATGAGCCGTTCGACCTTCTGCTCCCATTCGCTCGGGTCGTGGAACATCACAGCCGTCTCGTTGGGCGAAACGCTGGCCACAAGCCACGCACCGCTCCGAGCCATCCTCCAAGTATCCTTGTTCTCAGTGTCGATGGTGAAGCTGTGGTGTATGTGCTTGACAGCAGCAACCCTGAAGCCGTCCCGTGTAAACCTCTCCACAAAATACTCCACCAAGGTTGTTTTGCCGGAATTCTTGCGGCCGACAACCTCCAAAGCCTTCACGTATCCTAAGACTACGGCCGGTATATTGAGGTATTTCGGCGCCGAGCACGACGGTATTTTCCAGCCGTCCTAGGTTTGTTAACGCTTATAGACTGGGTTGAGGCTGTCTGGGCGGGATTGCTTGAGGACTTGGCTTTAGTCGTGGCTGCATTCGTGGCTTCCACCGCATTAGGGGCGGCTTACGCTGTGTCGAGGAGGAGAACAGAGGCGTCGCAGCCTGTGAAGCAGGTGGTTGTGCTGCAGCCCTCCGACCTTCCGGAGCAGGTTGAAACCCGTTTCTCGAAGCTTGTTCTGGAGGCTGAGGAGAGGGTGAGGATGTTTGAGGAGAAGGTTTTGAGGGTTGTCGAGGGTGAGGACGATGACGGAGCTGAGGCTTGAGGCAGCCAAGGCTGCTGCTGCCTACGTTGAGGACGGCATGGTGGTGGGGCTGGGCAGCGGCTCAACGGTCTCGCTGATGATAATCGAGATAGCGAACTCAGGTAAATCCGTTGAAGTCATACCCGCCTCGTCCCAAACCTATCTCGAATCAGCCAAAGCAGGGCTCCCCATCACGTCGCTCGACAGACATCCACATCCAGACCTCTACATCGACAGCTTCGACCAAGTGGACAGCAGCCGCAGCATGATTAAAGGCGGCGGAGCAGCGTTGATGCGTGAAAAGGTTCTAGCCGCTGCTTCGAGGAAGAGGATATTCGCCGGAACATATGACAAGCTCTCCAGCAAGCTTGACAAGCCCGTTCCTCTGGAGGTTCTTCCCTTCGCCGTCGGCTACGTCGTCAAGGTTCTCAAGGAGGATGGCGCGGTTCCGGTTCTACGCACGTCGACGGGTAAGAACGGGCCGGTCGTGACCGATAACGGCAACTACATCTTGGATGTTGCGTTCGGCGTGGTTGAGGACCCGGCTGGGCTTAACAGTGGCTTGAGAAGAATTCCGGGCGTCTTGGAGACGGGGTTGTTCGTCGACCTCGCCGACAAGGTTATCATCGTGCAGGAGAAGGGTGTCGTGGAGGAGCTTTAGAAAAGCTTATAACAGACTAGGAGAGGTGAGAGGCATGGCTGATATCTCTCAAGCCCGGCTACTCGGCGGAGTCGGCTCCGTCATGCTTTTCCTCTCGATCGTTCCCAGCATCGGTTTCGTCCTGAGCATCGTCGGCTTCATCCTAGTCCTCCTAGCCCTGAAGTACATCTCGGAAGCCGTGCAGCAAGGCGAGATCTTCAGGAACGCCCTGATAGCCACGGTTGTAGGCATAGTGGGCGCCGTTGCGGGGGTTGTCGCGGGAGGTGTAGGGTTGTTAGCCGTCCTAGGTGGAGGCGCTGGCCCGTCGGTCCCCAACTTCGGCCTCCTGCTCACAACGATCTTAATCAGCCTAGCCGTTGTTTGGGTCTTCGCAGTCGTGTCAAGCTTCTTCCTGAGAAAATCACTCAACCTCGTCGGCGACACGCTGGGCATAAAAATGTTCAGGACGGCCGGCCTCCTGCTGTTTATCGGTGCGTTGCTCACCATCGTGCTGGTCGGAGCTTTGGTCGCTCTCGTGGCCTACATACTGCTCGCCGTGGCCTTCTTCCAGATACAGCCCGGAGCAGGGGCTCCTTCCCCACCACCTCCTCCGCCTCCGCCCTAAAAACTCTCCAGCAAAGCCTGCAGGAGGGATCCTGCGAAACCCCGGTGCCTCACCCAGACGACTACAGGCTCGTCGTCGAGCGGAAGCCCTACCAACGCCTCGCCAGCGTCAGACACAAGCATGTCGACCAAGACCGCTGGACTCTGCACGACTCTCGCCCCGAGCTTGGTGAAGAACTCTCTGTCCTCGCCGTTTAACGTCACTGAAGAATGAACTATGAAGACGATGTTTTTCGAACGGTTCTTCTCAACAGCTTCCCTGAATATCTGCTTGAGCTTGACGGCTTTCCTGACGGCGAAGACGAGCGTCGACCCACGCCCGCAGACCTCCATCGTCTTGACCACAACAGGCTCAAGCCCTTTAAGCAGAGCTGTGTCAGCCTCATCCTCCTCCGTTTTCATGTAGAAAGACATCAACCCCACAAGCCTCTCCAAACCCCTCCTCCTAGCCTCAAGATGTTTCTCCAAAGCTCTCTGCTCTCTCTGGAAAAGGTTCGTCAGGGCGTGGGACGGCTCCAGCGGCCTGTATCCCTTCTCCGTCTTCATGACAAGCCCCATCTCAGCCAAGCTTTGAAGCGTGTCGTAGACTCTCGTTATCGGTATGCCCGCCCTACCAGCCACGTCCTTCGCCTTCCTGCACCCCATCACCACAGCCAAGTAAGCCCTAGCCTGATACCTGTTCAGCCCCAAACTGCTCTGCAGAAGCTCAACAGCCTCGCCAGCCCTATCCCTCATCGAATAAATCCACACAACACGTCGTTTAAATCTCTGCAGCAGAGAATTACGCGGCGATGGAGGAAAAGTCTCTAGGCTTGGGGCGTGTCTGGCCCGAGGTCATGCAGTCCATCAAGACCATCGCCCCCTTCTACGACAAAGTCAACAGAATGATTTCTCTCGGCTTGGACAGGAGGCTGAGGGTAAGGGCTGTATGCGGGCGTGTGGGGTTGGACGAGCTGGTGCTGGACGCCGGCGCAGGCAACGGGGTCTTCACGACGGTGCTGCTCGAGCAGCAGCCCGGTGTGCGGGATGTGGTGATGCTCGACATACTGCCGGAGATGCTGTCAAGGTCTGGTTCGAGCTGGAACACTCACCCTGTTCTGGGCGACTTTGAGAGAACACCTTTCAGGGACGATGTCTTCGACAGCGTTCTGATGGGTTTCTCGCTGAGGGACGCCCGGGACATGAAAAAGGCCTTGGACGAGGTCAGGCGTGTCATGACCTCCAACGGCAAGCTGGTCGTCGTGGACCTAGGCAAGCCCGACAACCGTCTCAAAAACATCGCGATATCCCTCTACTGGAGGACCGTGGCGCCTCTGCTGGCTTTCTTGAGGGTTGGCCCGCCGGGGCTGAAAGTCTACTCCATCCACAAAACATACGACAAGCTTCCGAGGAACAGCGAGTTCAAGTCTCTGCTAGAAACCTTCTTCAGACATGTTGAGGTTGAGGAGAGGATGATGGGCGGTTCTTTGATAGCTCTGTCCCGGGCGAAGCACTCCTAGGAAGCGTTAATAGCCGGCGGGCCGGAGATACTGCGGCTGATGGATAGCGCTAGCGTGAAGAAAGACGCGGAGCTTCTCTCGACGACTGGCCACTCGGTTTTTGACCAGATTGTCAAGCTGAGGCCCGGTATGACTGTGTTGGTTGCTGACGAGACTTTCAGCGAAGCTCGTGCTTTTCTCAGGGCGTTGTTGAAGAAGCGGTGGGATAGCGTCGTCGAAGTCGTCTCAGCACGTTATCACCAATCAGGCTCCGGGCAGGCTGTGGTGTCGACGGAAGGGTTGCAGGACCTGTCTATTCACGTCAACCAGAGGAGGAGGCAGGAGAGGGGAAAGATCCTCCTCCACACATACCTGCCCGAGCTGCTTGTGAGACACAACCCTGACGAGGTGCTGAAGTTGTTTGAGATCTGGCAGAAGGATGTTTTCATGTCCAAAACTGTGGAGTTCTACCTCATCCCAAAGAACACGTTCACAGAGTTTGAGAAGAAGGCTAGGGCGATAGTCGACTCGGTCATCGACTTATCCGTGGCTAGGAACGACAGCCAGTTTGTCTACTACATGATGCCGATAAGGGGGTGCGACCCCCAGTTCCATCTCAAGAACATAAGGTACGAGATTATTCATGACAAACTGCTGATAGAGTGGAACGGCGTCCTCCTCGAAGACCTGCCGTCGGGCCCTGTCTCCCTAGAGTCGATCAAGAAGATGCTGGAGAGTAAGGAGGACAGGCTTGTCTTCACGCTGGGCGACGTGGGCCCGGACGTAATGCCTCTTTCCGACTACGTGGTTTTGACGGGGCTTGAGGGCAGCAGGCTCTCGACGTTCAAGAGCCTTTACCCCGATGTCTGGCCTGAGATTGAGGAAAAGCTAGCTGGATGGATAGCCAGCGGGGTCGTGAAGGTCAAGGAGGTTGACCCCGAGCCTTCTGGGAAAGCCAGGACAGGGCTGAGGCTGCGGAGCAGGTTTTTCCTGCTCATTCCGACTAGAATTGTGTTGAGGCTTGCGTTTATTCCGCGGATTTTTATCGGGAAGAAAGTGCAGATGGTTCCGCTTGAGGCTCATCTAGCGGTCTTGGAGGCCATGAGGAGAGTGATTGAATACACTTCAGCCAAGAGGCCCGACTTTCTAGCCGACGCACGTGCGGCGACCTACTATTTCGGCCAGCTGTCCGCCAGGAAGACGGCTCTAGAATACGTTAGACGTCTCGAGGGGAGTAGTGCTGGAAGGTTTGAAGCGAAGCACGTGCCTAAGCTGGTCGCCTTGACCCTGAAAGCTGGATGGGGTTTGGATGTGTCGTTCACAAACTCGACTAGGAACAGCTGGGTTTTCGACGTTAAGAACTGTCGCCTGTGTGAAGGCGTGAGTTCTGACTCGCCGTTCTGCGACAAGTTCGTTTCCGCAGTGGTGATTGGAGTGCTTTCGGTGTGTTTGAAAACTAAGGTGGACTGCTTCGAGATGACCTGCAGGGCTATGGGTGCCGACAGATGCAGTTTCAAAGCCACGCTTCTATAGATTCAACGAGCTAGATTACCTTCTCAGTCGGGTAAACCTCTATCCCTCCCGGCCCAAACCGGTAGGGATGAGCGTCAACGTTGTGGTCCACCCCCCTCATCTTCTCAACCTGGATAGATCGGATTATTGATGAGTTCTTCACATACTTCCTCATTATGATGACGCCGTCTGCGAGGAATTCCTCAAACTGGTATACTCTTTCCAAGCCGCTCATCCTAAGCTCTGTGAGGAACAGCGAAGTGCATTCGAGGGGAGCTATGCCCTCCAGGAAATCCATGAAGGCTATCCGCCTCTCAGCTCCCCGTGGATACTGTAGGAAGAACGACGTCAGCGAGTCGACGACTATGCGTTTGGCGTCGATGTCGCGTGCATGGTTAACCACAGCAGCCACTAAAGCCGTCAAGGAAAACTCCTTCCTGCCGATCGAGATGTTGCCTATCTTTACTTGGCCCGGGATTGTCCTGATGGGTGACGCGTCAACCACTGCGAGAGCGTTCTCCACGATGAAGGGCCTCAAGTCTATTCCTATCCGTTGGGCGTTCCTGATGACGTTATCGGGCCTTTCGTCCAAGGTGACGTAAACACCGTTCTCACCGTTTCTGCATCCATAGCTCAGAAACTGCAGGCCGAAGGTTGTCTTACCGGAGCCCGGCGACCCCATCACCACTATGTTAGAACCAGCCGGGAATCCTTTCCCCTCCAGCAGGACGTCGAGCCCGTTTATGCCGGATGACGTGAACCGCAGATGAGCTTTTTCGACCACGAGACTCAACGGGGATGGATGTATATAAGTAGTTATATCGTCGAGATTACAGGGCGGAAGAGATGAGTTTAGGGGCTTTGAGCGAGTATGCTGTGAGGCTGGCGCCCGTAGCTCTCACCCTATCGATGGCGTTGTTTTTCCAGATGGTTGTTGAAGGAGTTTTCCTACCCCAGCCCGTCATCACTCCAATCCCCGAGAAAGTGGAGGAGGGGCCGTCGCTGCTCTTGACCCCCGCTCCCTACATAAACTCTCTCATGGTTGTTGCCGCGATGTTCGTCGGAAGTTTTGCGTTGATAGCCTTGCTAAGGTTCAGGAGGCTTGTCCGCACCCTAGTCATAACGGTCTTCAGCCTAGTCGCCTTAACCACGTGTATGTTTTACATGATTCTGCTCACCGACCTCAGCTTGGAAGCGATGCTAGCCCTTTCCACAGCGTTCTCCGCAGCAGCCGCCCTAGCAGTCGTCTCCAAATCGGAGACCGCGGGTCTCCTAGCCTGCTCATACGTCGCATCAGCCTCGGGAGTGATAATAGGGTCCTCCATTCCTTTCTGGACTTCGCTGGTTATGCTTGTGGCGATATCGGTTTACGACTTGCTCGTCGTGTTCAAAGGACATCTACGCACGTTGGGCGAGGTTGACACCAGCACCCTCAAGGGATTAGTGGTAGACTTCAGAGGCGTCGCGATAGGTCTTGGCGACCTTTTCTTCTACACGGTTCTCTACTCATTCGCCATGACAAACCTAGGCACGGTACCCGCCGCGGCTGCGGTCGCAGGTTTGCTGACCGGGTACGCTGCTACGCTCAGGCTTGCTAGGCAGAGACCGGTCTTCCCCGGGCTTCCGCTTACGATCCTCACCGCTCTATTCTTCGGCTTCACGGTGTACTTCGTTCTTTGAAGATGACGCTCACGCCCGATGACGTTGCGAGATGCTGCACGGCCGGGCTGTTGCTCGAGCTGGCTACGACGCCGAAACCCGGGCTTGTCGACCGGTCTTCACACGGCGAACAATACGCCCAATTCATAGCATCAGCCACCGCCCTTTACAAACACTTCCGCGACGCTGCGGCAGGACGGTCTGTCGGCGGTGTTGTGCTGAATGCTTGCCGAGACATGCTTTCGTGGCAGAGGGGTGGGAACACTCATCTGGGCGCAGTCCTCCTCCTCACGCCTGTCGCGAAAGCCGCAGGGTCTTGCAGAGACTTCAGCAACCTCCGGAAGAGGGTTGGGGAAGTTCTGAAGAAAATCAACGCCGCTGAGACTCTGATGATCTTCAAGGCTGTCCGAACGGTGAACCCCGGGCATTTGGGCCGTGTAGCTTACTTGGACGTGTTTGATGAGAAGACCTACCGTAGGATCGCTGAGAGGAGGATTGGGGTTCAGGAGGCTTTCAAGCCCTACGGAAGCATGGAGGTGGTGGCGGCCGAGTACACCACGTCTTACCGTGCCAGCTTCATACACGGATACAAACACTTGAGGAAACAGCTCGCTCAACATGACCTCAACACAGCCGGCGTAAACACGTTCCTCAACATCATGAGCCACCTACCTGACAGCCATGTCTCTAGAATGTTCGGCAGGCATGCGGCGAGAACTCTGTCAAGGATGGCCCGCAGGGTTCTGGACCAAGGAGGGTTCCACACAGACAGGGGTAGGAGGGCTTTCGAGGACATGGCTGGTAGAGTTCTCCGAGCTGGGTTTAAGCCGGCTGCGACGGCTGACGTGCTGGCTGTCTCCTACACCCTGCTCCTTCTGAGCGGGTGGAGGCCTTGACGCCGGATCACGCTCAAATACCGTGGGGTGGTTGAGCCTACGTTGGCCCAGCGGGGAGGCTGGTCAGTCTTCTGGATGTCGAAGACCTCCAAGGCGGGCGTGTTCCTCTTGACTCTGCAGGTGATTGCGTCGGCCTACGTCGTCTCAACCTATCCCCTCGACTTCGGAACAAGGTACTGGAATAACCCGGCCTACTGGGCTGACAACCCCAAAGAATCAGCTCCCGAGTGGGTGAACCTCTTCACCGCCAAGCCCCTTCCACGCCACGTGTCCATAGTCTTGGAGAACGTCGGAGACGAGGCCTCAGCTGTCTTCAGCTACCGCTACGACAGCTTCCCCAGCTTCGTTTCAGTATCAGCAGCCAGCATAAAGTACGCCGAACGCCCGCCCGTGATACTTTTCGAGCTGCAGAGGCCCGACGGAACCCTGGTCCTGTTCTACACCATCACCCCATCACCGCCAGCCTCTGGAGAAACTCCTCCCTACCGGCGGAACTATGAAACACCTCTCAGGGCCTACGTCAGCGGAGACGTTCAGGCAAGCCAGCAGCTCAGCCAGCAGCTCGAGCGGGCTTACGGCGTGAAAGTGTCGCCGGAGCTTGTTCTGAGAGAGGGGGTTGAGAGGGCTTTGTTTGGAACTCCGTCGGGAGGAGGGTTCGCCCCGCTTCCGGGGGACTATGTTTTGAGGGTGAGGGTTTTGAGAGCCAGTCCGGACGACGTGGTGGGGCGTGTGGTGTTTGTCGCAGGCGGAAGGGTCTACGGGCTTGCCGGGACCGACAGGCTGGGCAGAGACCTTGCGACCGGGTTGTTGTTCGGCTTTCCCGTCGCCTTGTTGATAGGTGTTGCGACCGCGGTTTTGACGACCGCCGTAGGCTCGTCCGTCGGCATGGTCAGCGGCTACTTGGGCGGCAGGGTTGACGAAGCCATTCAGAGGGCCTGCGACGTCCTCAACAACATACCCCTTCTCCCCCTCCTCATCTTCTTCACGTTCATCTTCAAGCCAAGCATATGGATCATAATCCTCATCCTCGTGGCCTTCGGCTGGTCAGGCCTAGCCGTAATAGTGAGGTCAATAGTCCTGCAGGCGAGGACGGCGCAGTACGTCGAAGCCGCTGAATCTCTTGGAGTACCCCGGAGGAGAATACTTCTTAAACACATCACACCCCAGATAGCGCCCTTCCTCGTCTCGCAGATGATATTCTCAACACCCTCAGCCATCCTAGCGGAGGCTGGGCTCAGCTTCCTCGGGCTGGGAGACCCGTCTCTGCCCAGCTGGGGCCAGATCCTCGAGTATGCTTTCCGCAGCGGTGGGATGAACCTAGGGCTTTGGTGGTGGGTTCTTCCGCCGGGCCTGCTGATCGTCCTGACCGCGTTCACCTTTGTGCTGATATCTCTAGGTCTCGAACCCGTTGTAAACCCGAGGCTGAGAAGGGTTGGCTGAAGTTCTTCGTGTCGAGGGGCTGAAGGTCTACTATTCGTCGGCTGGCAGGGTTGTGAAGGCTGTTGACGGAGTTGGGTTCAGGGTTGGAGAGGCTGAGGCTCTGGGCTTGGTGGGCGAGTCAGGCTGCGGGAAGACGAGCACGGGGCTGGCGTTGATGAGGATGCTTCCGAGCAACGTTTCGCACTTCGAGGGCAAAGCCTTCCTGCACGGAGTTGACGTCTTCTCCCTCGACGCCAAGAAATTCGACAGCGAAATACGTTGGAAAGTAATCTCGATGGTCTTCCAAGGAGCGATGAACAGCTTCAACCCCGTGCTCAAGATAGGCCTTCAAGTAGCCGAACCTCTCGTATTCAAGGAGGGGGTCAAGCTTGAGGAGGCTTTGAAGACCGTCGGGAGGCTTTTCAAGCAGGTCGGGCTGTCTGAGGAGATTGCCGACAGGTATCCGCATGAGCTTAGCGGGGGCATGAAGCAGAGAGCCATGATAGCTATGGCCCTCGTTATGAACCCCCAGCTCGTGATTCTCGACGAGCCGACCTCAGCCCTCGACGTCTCCATCCAAACACAGGTCATGAACCTTCTGAAGAAGCTGAAGAGAGAGCTGGGTCTCTCGATGATCTTCATAACGCATGACTTGGCGTTGGTTAGCGACATAGCTGACTCGGTGGCTGTGATGTATGCGGGGGAGGTTGTCGAGTACGGAAGTTCTGACGACGTTCTCGCCACGCCGCTGCACCCCTACACGCAGAAGCTTCTGAAGTCCATTCCAAGGCTGAGAGGCCCGAGGACGATCGAGTACATCTCAGGGGCTCCGCCAGACCTGTCCAACCCTCCTACTGGATGTAGGTTCCATCCACGCTGCCCTCAGGTCTTCGACAGGTGCGTGGTTGAAAAACCCTCCGACGTCGAGGCTGGCAGGTCTACTGTGAAGTGCTGGCTCTACGCCCTCGACAAGTAGACGAAGATGCTGAACCCTGCGAAGCCGAGCAAGTTTAGCATCAGCAGCGGATAGGCTATCTCGGTGCCCTCGCTCCACGAAAGCATGTAAAACATGTAGGCGGCGTACATGTGCTGGATGAGGAAGATTGCTGTGAGCGCTACGAGGGCGTTGGTGAACTTGGTCCGTGCAAGCCTTCTCGTCAGCAGGTAGTTCCTCAGCGAGTACATTAGGGCGAGGATTATCATTATGGATATGATGATGTTCGTCAGCCAGAGCGGTCCCATACGAGGTTCGCCTTGGCCTGTTTCGACGACAGAGCTTCCTGAATGATTGATTCTAGGACGTCCATGTTCTCGAGGACTATGGGGGCTAGCCTGTACTTGATGTCGTAACGCTGCCCTTCAGCCTCGACGAACCCGTTCTCGAGCATGACTTCTAGGTGATGCTGGACTGTTTTGTAGTTTAGCTGTAGAGTGGAGGCTATTTTGTTGGCGTTGGCCGCCCCGTTCCTCAAAAGCATGAGTATCAACAGCCTCGTCGGCCCTCCCTTAGTTCCGAGCAGCAGCCACCAGAACAGCCGTCTTATCGGTTTGTCCACCAAATCAAGCTATCCTAAACGCTTCATCACTTAACTTTTTCCCTAAAACCAAGAGCCACAGGCCTCACCAAGGAACCCGTACCACCCACGACCTTCAAAGGAGCAACCACAACAGCCGAGACATACATCCTGTCCCTCGCCAACTCTTCGAGGTAGAGGCTCTTCATCACATGTATGCCTGCGTCGACCAGGAACATTAGGTGGACGTTGAAGGGTTTGGGCACCGCCATGGCTAGGTTGTCTATGCCCAGCAGAGATATCCGTCTGTCGATGAGCCATCTAGCGCTGTCCTCGGTTATGCCTGCGAAGTCGTGGAGGTACTTCTCCTTGTCTGTCGTGAAGAAGCGTGAATAGCCTGTCCTGACCAGAGCCACGTCTCCCTCGTTCAGCTTGACGCCCTCGAGCTCGAGGCATTTCTCGAGGTCTTCAGCGGTTATCCCGTATCGCGGAGGAAGGATGTCGAGGCCCTTCGAAGCTGGCACGTCAAACAGCACGGCTCGTTTCACGTAGAGCGGTATCTCCTCGGTTCCGTAGCGAGTGTAGCCCGTGTGCTTGACTATCTCGTTCGCCTTGACTCCTTGGTGGAGAAGCCCGTCCCGAGCCATGTGGCATTTCGCATCTATGTGAGTTCCTGAATGCATGCTGGTTATCACAAGCTCCATCGAGTCCGAGAAACCGGGCGCAACCTTCTCGAACAACTGCTTGGTGAACTGATGATACCTGTATATCACCATCGAGTAGGGCGGGTCTTCGGGGTGGACGGGCATGCCGTTGAAGTAGGGCTGGCCGAGGTCGTAAACCTTAGCCGACAGAAGAGCCTGAATAACATCCTCCACGGTGTTCACGCCGACTCATCCCTGCGGGTTAATATATTGTTTATCCGACGGCCTGAACAGCTTCACGACGCCCAGCCTCTCAAGCTCCTCAACCTCCGCGCTGCTGTACCCCAGCTGTTTCAACACCTCCTCCGTGTGCTGGCCGTGGAGAGGAGACGGCCTGTAGAAAGCTTGTCCACAGGCTTGGAAAGGCGCAGACCTAACGGCGGTCATCACGCCCAGCCGTGGATGTTCAACCTTCGCCAGAACGCCGCGGGCCTTGACGTGAGGGTCTTCTAGAAGGTCTTTGACTGTGTTGACGGGCCCCGACGGTACTCCGGAGCGCTGGAGTAGCTCAACCCACTCCTTCACGGTCCGGACGGGGAAAATCCTGTTCAACTCCTCCTCCAAAGCCTCCCTGTTCGAGGGTTTTATCCTGCTCTGGTTGTCTCTGAACCTCGGGTCCTCCAGCAGGTCCATCCTGCCCAGCACAGAGCACAGCTGCCGCCAGTGCTTCTCGTTGCCTACTCCTACAACCAGCCAGCCGTCAGAGGCCTTGAACACCTCGTAGGGAGCTATCGCCGGATACTTGTTGCCGTACCTCGTCGGAAGCTCGCCGCTTCCCACGTAGGTGCTTATCCACTGGCCCATCGCCGCAACCCCTGCCTCGAAAAGCGAAACATCGATATACGTTCCCTCACCCGTCCTCTCCCTCTGGAAGAGAGCTGCGCAGACAGCCATAGCCGCGTTGACGGCGGCCAGAATGTCTGCGACGGGTATGCCTGCGCGGAGAGGCTCCCCATCCGGAAAGCCTGTCACCGACATCAATCCCGACATAGCCTGTACAACTATGTCGTAGCCCGCCAGCTCCGAGTAGGGCCCTGTCTGGCCGAAGCCCGAGACGGAGCAGTAAACCAGCCGTTTGTTGATTTTCCTCAAGTCCTCGTACGACAATCCCAGCCTCTTCATCACCCCCGGCCTGAAGTTCTCGACGAACACGTCCGAGCCCTCGACGAGCTTGGCGAGGATTTCACGGCCCTTCTCCGTCTTAAGGTCGACGGCCAAGCTTCTCTTGTTCTTGTTGTAGTGGAAGAAGTAAAGGCTCTCGCCGTTCACAAGCTTACCCATAAACCTCGCGTCATCGCCTCTGCTCGTGTTCTCAACCTTGACAACCTCGGCACCCATCTCCGAGAGAAGCAACGTGCAGAGCGGCGCGGCTATAGCCGTGCCTACTTCAACAACCTTTACACCCTTGAGCGGCTCCAACACATTCAGCCATGAAAAACAACAGCTAATAGGTTTTCAGCATACATGGGTATAGCCGCCGGTTCTCTCAACGAACCTGCTGGTGTACAGCTCTTCTCCGTGTTGACGGCTGTAGCTGAGACGAACAGGGGGATGTTCAGAGCCGTGATCCCGCCGAACTTCTTGGAGACAATCCAAGCAACGCTTCCACATCCAGACGCAGGAAAAAGCCCGTATAAAGGTTTAAAACATCCAGTGGAACACTGATTCCGTGATCGAGTACAAGAACATAATCTATGAGAAGCGTCCCGAGGACAAGGTGGCCGTCATAACTTTCAACAGGCCCGAAGCCCGGAACGCGATGAGCGTTGCCATGCTGACCGAGTTCAACGACGCCCTGCACAAGGCTGCCGAAGACCCAGAGGTCTGGTCAATCATCATAACGGGGGCGGGGGACAAAGCCTTCTGCTCGGGCGGCGACGCCAAGGAATTTCTGGCGAACGTCGAAGCCGGCAAAATACCTGAGATAGAGAAGTTCAACAGGTTCAACCTCGATGTCTGGCGTTTCATGGAGAAGATGAGGAAGCCCATCATAGCAGCCGTCAACGGGTTCTGCAACATAGAGGTAATCCAAGCCGTCGACCTCGTCGTAGCTAGTCAGAACGCTAAGTTCGGCCTCCCGGAGGTCTCGATAGGGGTTAGCCCGGGCGCAGGCATAACAGTTCGGCTTCCACGCTTCCTCAGCAAATACTGGGCCAAATACTTCCTGTTCACCGGTGAATGGGTTTCAGCTGAGGAGGGGTATCGTCTCGGCTTCGTCAACAAAGTCGTCCCACACGAGAAGCTGATGGAGGAGGCGCTGGCCTTGGCGAGGCGCATAAACAAGAACGCTCCGCTTGCTGTGGGCGCTACGAAGGCCTGCGTGAACCTGGGCGGCGAGATGCCGGTTGACGAGGGGATGGAGTACCAGCTGAAAGAATCGATACTCATGTTTCATACAGAGGACCTGAAGGAGGGTATTCGCGCGAGGTTCTACGAGAAGAGAGAGCCGCAGTTCAAGGGACGTTAAAACTCCTCCCTCGAAGGCTCTCTGACAAACATCCTGTATTTTTCCTCCTTATCTTTAAGCTCCTGAAGTATCCGCTTGCAGAAGGCTTCAACTGGGTTGGGGTGGCCTGTACGGTTCTTGACATCCTCGAAGCTCTGGAACCTCGCTGCGTCGCGTTCCTGTAAAAACTTTTGGAGCATCTTCTTCCCCACTCCAGGTATCAGCTCCAGCGCGTGCAGCCTCGGCGTTAGAAGGCCGCTGTTGTTTATGAAGTCGATGAACCGCTGCGGGTTCTCCTCTACCACTTTTCGTATCGCCGGCTCGAGGTTGGACACCGCCGTCTCGGTCAACTCGTCAAAACCAATGCGTCTCAAGATCCTCATAATCTCCCTTGGAACATCACGGCCTATGTAGATACGTGTCCCCAGCTTAGGCTTGAACTTCTCGTTGACAGCTACCTCGAGCAGGGTGAAGAAGTCCTCGCCGAGAAGCTGCACCACGTATTCGTTCTTGTCGTGGACGAACCTCTGCCCGCCCCTACGGTGTTGAGCGGCTGGGAAGACGTCTAAAACATATCCATAATCTTCGTAACGTTTTTGACGCTGCATGGTTTTCTCTGCTCTCACTTTAGCCGGTTGTTGAGAGCGTCTTCGACGAGGCTGATAACTGTCTTCATCTTCTCCTCGGAGAAGAGAAGAAACGAGACTAGCCTCTTGTATCCGCTCAGCACAGCCCGCAGCTCGTCAACCGTCGTCGGACAAATATCAGCCACTTGCACAGCCTCCCTCCTCGTCAAACCAACCTCGTTGACAAGTTTTTCGACGAGTTTCTCAGCCTGGTCCGCCTGCAGCTTCGTGTATTTCCTGCAGTACTGCAGCACACGAGCCTGCAGCGTGGTGAGGTTGGGCTGCTGCTTCTCTAGAAGGTCTGCGACGTATGCGATAGGGACCTCTGTTCTGGAGACTATTCGTCTAGCCATCCGTTAAACCACTACTCCGCTGATGTGGTCGGGCAGGAGAGAGAGCTTTTTCTCCTTGTTCCCGACTTTGACGGCGACGATGTATCCCCTTCCACGCTTCTCCACCACCTCCCCCACCCTTCCGTGGTATCTCCTGTGCGGCGAGCCTTTCTGCACGCTGGGGTTTATCGTGATGTAAACCCTGTCTCCGACGCTGTACTCCCTTAGGTAGATGTCGGGAGTAGGCCCGCTCCTAGACCCTCTGGGCCTTAGAAGATATCCTCTAGACTTTCTCCTGAAGCCTCTGGAGGTGGCCATTCCCGCTTACCGCAGAAACTACTTATCTACTATGATAAAAGCATTTACGGCTGAGTCTCGACCGCCAGGACGGTGAGCTCTAGGCGTGTGGGGACGGCTTGCAGCAGCTCGGCGAAGCTCGGAACTGTTCGGCCGGAATCTCCGGTCACAAGCTCCTTGACGTACAGGCCGCCCTGACAGCGTATCTTGAACACCGCCTCCCTGCCCTCTACCAAGGTCGCCTCAACCCAGTAGACCATCTTACGCCGCAGCCTGTCGCTCCTGCGTCCGAGAACACGGGTAGGTGTTCTCTGCTCAACCACTCGGTTCCTGAAAAACTCCTCCAGCCTCCTGACCCGCTCAGCGTCCAGCTCGTCCTCGAAGAAAGCTCTCACCTCGTAGGTTTTGCTCGTCAACGCAGAGGTTGACTTAAGCGTTCTCACCTCCTTCCTGCTGGCCAGCGACTCTATTCTAACCTCGACCAGTCCGCGAGCCTCTTCGTTGATGGTTTCTTCGACAACTTTGAACGGTACAGACCTCACCCTCGGCCTGCTCAGCTCAAGCACGAACGGCCGGCCTTCATGCTTGACAAGGGCGTCGACATCCTCTCGCCCAGCTGCGTGGAACTTGTACCTCTCGGCTTGGAAAAGCCTCCTCGCAGGCTCTCCCACAAGCTCGGCCACGCTCGTGGGATACTCGCGCCCCGTAAACCCGCATGAATGGCATCCCTTCCCCCAGCATCTCCTGCAGGACCACGGCGACTGCGGCAGCTGCCGGCTGTGTTTCAGGTACCTGCCCTTGAGGAACAGAGGGTTTGAGATTATTCTGCAGGTCTTTGAGAAGATGTCGACGACGATGGTTATGTCTGGATGAGCGTGGTCTGCTTTCTTCCCCGTGATGGCTGCCAGCAGCTTTCCAACCTCTCTCGTCGCGTCGTTCTTGATGTCCTCGGCTTCGGAAAGCCCGAGCGCCGCCCGCAGGCTGTCCTCCCTCTCCCTCACCTCGGAGGGGACCGAGGCCCCCACCAAGAATGTCGTAAACTCGTAGCCTTCCAGCATCTTCACAACCATATCAGCGATTTCGCGCAGGTTCTTCTCGGACAGAGAGCCGCCGCAGACGCTGCAGACAAACCCTTCAGGCTTGCTCAGCCCCAGCTGGAGAGCAGCCTCCTCCACTCCCCCGTTCTCGGCCAGCAGCTTGACAAGCCCTTCATCCCTGTTCTTGACCGCCTCCATCAACAACGCCACCTTAAGCGCCCTACCCTTCTCCCTGTTCGAAAGACCGTAGCCCAGCCTTGCGAACTGACGGCCTAGACAATAGTCGCAGAGAGCCCCTGACTTGAGCAGCTCGACGGCCAGCTGGGCGATGGATTTCAACTAGGCTAGCCCCCTACCCTGCCGGAGGATTTGACGAATCTTCCTGTCCTTCATCATCTTACGGGAAGCTTGGTAGCTTTTGAGAAGCTCCCGGACATCTCTCTCCGAGACGCCGGCTCCGCGGGCGATCCTCCTGATTCTCGAGCTGTCTATGATGGCCGGCTCCTGCTTCTCCTCCGCCGTCATCGACTTGACTACCGCCGTCCACTTCTTGATCCTCTCCTCCGCCTTCTCGAACTCGGTGTCGGACAAGGCGTCCACGCCGGGCAGCGAGAGCTTGCCGAGTATTTTCTTGAGAGGCCCTAGCTTGGTCAGGCTGCTCAGCTGGTTGACCATGTCCTCCAGCGTGAACCTTCCCGTCAGAATTGTTTTCATACGCTCCTCATCCATCTCAACCTCGGCTGTCCTCACCCTCTCGACAAGGCTCTCGATGTCAGGCATTCCAAGCAGGGAGGCCACATAGCCGCCCGGGTTGAACGGCTCAAAGTCCTCCACCGCCTCACCCACTCCTATGAACTTCACGACAGCACCTGTTTCGGCGACAGCCGAAAGCGCGCCACCGCCCTTCGCAGAAGTATCCAGCTTCGTGACGATGATCGAGCCTACGGGAGCCGCTTCGTGGAAAGCAGCTGCGTGAACACCCGCCTGCTGCCCGATCGTCCCGTCTATGACGAGGATGTTCTCATCGGGCTGAATAGCCTTCCCCAGCCTCCTCATCTCATCCATCAACTCCTCCTGACTCCTGTGCCTACCTGCTGTGTCCACTATGATGAAGTCCACGCCCATGGTCCTGAAGAACTCAACCCCTCTGCGCGCTATTTCGACGGGGTCGCTGACGCCCGGCTCCCCGTAAACCTCAACTCCTCTCGGCTTCAGCAGCTGCTGCAGCTGGACGTAGGCGGCGGGCCTGTAAGTGTCGGCGCAGACAACGCCAACCTTGTGGCCGCTTGCCTTGAGGTAGTTGGCCAGCTTGGCCGCAGTGGTCGTCTTCCCCGTCCCCTGAATTCCGAGCAGCATGACGACGTAGGGTTTTTTGCCGTCGGGGAAGGGTTTCACCGGCTTTCTGCCCAGCAGCGACGTAAGCTCCTCGTAAACGATCTTAGCGACGTGGTCCTTCCTGCTCACGCCCGGAGGAAGTTTTTCAGCCAACGCCCTCTCCTTAATCCTCTCCGAGAGCCTGCTGACCAGCTCCACCTTGACGTCAGCCATCAACAACGAGCGCTGAACACCTCGCACAAGCTCCTCAACAGCATTCCTGTCAGCTGAAGGCGAGGCGAGAAACCTCTGAAAAGCCTCCTTCAACGTCTTCCCCAGCGAAGAGAAAGCCGACATGCTCTCCGATAACAATCCCCGACGGGTATTTTAAGGCTCGTGCCTGCAAGGGTTTTTAAAAGACATCCACGCCCAAGCACGGAGAGGATGGTGCGGGTTGAGGGTTCTCGTCACGGGAGCTAGAGGCTTCGTAGGACGCCACCTAACCGAGTACCTGAGAGGCAGGGGGTTCGAAGTAGTCGGAGCCGACGTAGCCGACGGGTCTGACCTACGCTTGGACGTGACGGATCACGACTCCGTCCTCAAGGTGTTTGAAGAAATCAAGCCCGAAGCATGCGTCCACCTAGCCGCCGTCGCCGACATAGCCGAGTCTTTGAAAAACCCTTACAGATGTTTCTCCGTCAACTGCGTCGGCACTCTGAACGTCTTGGAGGCGGCGAGGAGAAGTGGTCTGGCGCGTGTCGTCGTCTTCTCGTCAGCCAACTACTATGGAGCTCCGGAGAAAACACCCGTCGTCGAGACAGACCCTCCAGCCCCCAGAACGGTGTACGACTTTTCTAAAGTGGCCCTCGAGCAAGCTGTCTGGAGCTACCATAGAAACCACGGAGTTCCGGCGGTGGTCCTACGGCCTTGGAAAGCATTCGGCGAATACGAGCCCGTGGTCAAGATGGTTCCACGCTTCATAACCTCATGCCTCGAGAACAAGCCCATCCCGCTCTACAACGGCGGAGCGGACATAACAGACCCTTACCACGTCGACAACCTCTGCCACGCAGTCCAACTCTGCCTGACCAACGAGAAAGCAGTAGGCGAAGCCTTCAACGTAGGCACGGGGGGAGCCCTGTCGGTGAGGCAGCTGGCGGAGAAGATCAAGCAGATGACAGGCTCGTCGTCCGAGCTCCAGACACTACCCCCTAGAACGCCAGCCGAGTCAAAACCCATGAAAAGCATACCGTCGATAGAAAAGATCAGCCAAACAATAGGCTACGCTCCCAGAGTAAGCCTTGAGGAAGGCCTCCGAAGAGTCATAGACTACTATCGTAGAAAGTCAAGCTAGATACATTCACCGAATCCTTTTCTCACAGATGCTTCAGCACATGTGTGTAGAAAAGCCGGCCCTCATCTGTTACTACAACCCTGTTTCCCGCAATCCTCACAAACCCAGCCCCCCGCAGACGCTTCAGGAACGCTTCGTCAACCCTCAGCTGACGCCCGTCCACATATTCCCGCGAAAACATATGCTTCAGCAGGTTGAGGTAAGCGCTGGGATACGGCAGGACCGGGACTCTTACGACGCTGTAGCTCTGGGCCGGCGGGTACATCACAGGCTCTAGAACGTCCTTGTTCTGCCTGTAGTATTCGACCGGGTTGCTGCTCCGGGCTAGGTTTGAGATGTGGCTTCTTATCTGCTCCAGCGTGACGTTGATGGACTTTATGTCGGGCGCCACGACGTGGTACAAAGCTTCCACGTCCGTAAGCTGAGCCAGCAGGACGAGCGACGCAACCATTTCCTTCCGCCCACCAGCCAAGCAGACATAAACCCTTCCCCCATCCCTCCTCAGCCTAGCCAACGCCTTCGCAGCAGCCTCCATGAACTCGAGATTACCCGACTCGTCTAGGATGTCTGTAAAACCCAGAACAGTCGTCGACACACGGAGCCTTGGATACCTATCCCTCAACGCAGCCTCCGCAAACACAGCCTACTCGACGACTGACTGCTCAGACGTAGCCAAGATCTCTATCTCATCAAGCCTCTCCGTCTTCATGACGTAGTCGACAAACTCGGAGACGACTGGAGGGCTTGTGCCCATCGTGGCTAGGCAGCGGAGCACGGGAAACTGAGGCCCAGCCCCTTTAAAGCCTTTTATCCGGTGGATCATCAACCATCTACAGCGGCTTGAAGGTTATTCTGCAGATATTGGGCGTCCCTGGGAAATATAGAGGGGTATGCTTCAGCTTGGACGGTAAGAAAGAAACCTCGAAGATCTCGAGCATCGCCCTCTCTAAAATTCTACAGGGCAGGCCGCTGCTTCTCATCCCTGAAAGCCTTGCGACAACGCTGTCATCCTCCAAGGAGGAGGCTCTGAAGATGATTGAGGACGGGCAGATGTTGTCTGAGAGGGTTCGGAAAGAGGTTGAGAAGTTGGGCGAGGACGTTGAATGCTTGTCGCTCAGGGTTCTGCCTAGCGTGGGCAGGTTTCACGAACATGGCTGCAGCTTCGTGTTCGAGGGCGAGTTTACACACATAGAGACGGCTTTGTTCCTCATCATGCTGGAGGTCGTCAGAGAAGGACACGAGCTTCTTTTAGACGTCTCGAGCGGGCTCAACATCTACGGAGCCATAGCGGTCAGAGTGCTGTACAACGTCCTCACGTACCAAAAACTGTCAAACTACTACGCAGGAGAAGCTTCAAGCGGAGAACCCAGTCATTCGATAGCTTTCTTCCCGCAGCCTAAGCAGGAGGGAGAGGAGGTGAAGGTCGAGCTCTCAGAGGTCAGAACACGCATCCTCAACCAGTACCCGCTGACGGAGCAGCAGATCCAAGGTATTAACAGGCCCGAGGAGATCGGCTTGACGGACACAAGCTCAAAGAAAAATCTGAAACACGTTCTGATGACCGGGCGACGGCTGTTCAACTGCCTTGTATACAACACGCCGCTCCCCGTCTACTACGACGAAATCGTCAAGTTTTTCAAACCCAGCGAAATACGTGAGTTAGAGAAGCAGGTCTGCGACTCGGTTTCGAGCTACATCCAGCCAGAGATAAGTCATGACCGTTTCGTCAAGGTTTTTAGAAGAAGGTTTGACCCACGGCTTTTGAGGGACGTGCTCAACGCCCTAGCTTTGACAGGGTCTTTGATGAAGATAGTTGAGGAGGCTAGGAAGAACATGACCGAGAAGGGAGTTAAGCTCGACGACCTGCAGGAATTCTTCGTCAAAAAGGTTTACGGAAGCCTAGAGTGGTTCAAGCCTAATGCGAGGAGGCTGGAGTTCGAGGTTGAGCAGATAAAAAAGGCTGCGGAGAGTATTCCGGCGGGGGATTTCAAACTTCTTAAAGAGGTTTTCGGCGTCCACGGCTCATCCAACATGGAGAGGAACTTCATAGCTCACAGCGGCTTCCTCAAAGACATCACCGAAATCGTGAAGCTTGGAGACGGCGAGGTCTACGTAAGATACAACTTGGCTGAGGTCGGGCCTGAAGTAATAAAGAGATGGCTGTCGTGAAGGCTAGGTTTGTTTTCTCACAGGCACCTTCATCACCGTGGAGCAGTAAGTGCAGATGAAGAAGCCCTGAGTCGGGAGCTTCATGGCCTTGGAGAACGGGGCGGAGCAGGTGGGGCAGCGAAGCCCACGGCTTGATCTCTCAAAAGCATAGCCGCATGAGCTGCATCTGGAGGCCGTCAGCGGGGCGGTGGACTTGCATCGAGGGCATCTTAGCGCGGTTCCCGCCCTTACTGTCTGCAGCGCGACCTCGACCGCGCGAGGCGTCTGCGGCGTTGTGTAAGTCGTGGCACTCCATGAGCTTGGCAGCGGACGTGGTTGAGGGCTTTCTACCTCGGTTGATACACGGGCTAGCGCTGCCGCGCTTAAGGCTGCTGACGTGAACAGGGCGGCGGTCGTGATGTACAGCGTGGGTGCGATGATTGTTGACAGCAGGTCGGGGCCCTGTCCTAGAGACATCACGGTCAAGCTTAGCGAAGCAACGCCGACCAAGCTCACGGGAGAGAAGTAGAGCAGCCTCGTGTTTAGGATGCGTGCAGCAGCAACGTAGACCACGGCTTCGACCACCGAGTAAACAACCCAGACGGCCAGCGCTATGAACAGGGCCTGCCCGAAGACCTCCAGAAACCCTGCTACGACGAACCCGAAGCACGTCAACCCCAGAGCCCAGACAACGACGCCGAGGCCGCCGACCGATCCGACGCGTCTTCTAAGCCTCCACCACCCAAGTCCCCGTAGGATTATCGAGACAGGGTAGAGGACCAGAGCAGGGTAGACCATCACGGTCGGAGCTGTGAAGACAAACGAGTTGACGGCTGACAAGGCGTAGCCGGCGGTCAAAGTTTTCAAGCCTGTCGCTTGAAACCGCTCTAAACAGGCTTTAAAACGTTAGCGTGAAGGCTTCAAACGCCTTATATACCGGTTGCTTTCGTTAGGACTAGAGATGGTCCAGGTAGTCCTTACCTTCGACCCTTCGCTGGGCCACCGGTTTCACGACTTCCCCCTCCTCAGCTTCCTCCCGTGCGCACCCGTCAAATTCGTGCCTTCCCCGGTCTACCACTACCTCGCTCTACCAGACGCTCCCTACGACGAGGCTGGAAGAGCTCTCCTAGCACCTTACGCCATAAGGAAGGTCGAGGCCTGTCTCGTTAAGAGGTCGAAGCTCAAGACCGTTGTCGCGCATCCAAGGTTCGTCTCAAGGTTCATCGGCTCCGACACGAAGGTCATAGGTGTGAACACGATGGACCCTCTCGGGCTGGGGCCGTTGACGCTGATGTTCAACAACGCCGGTCGTGAGAAGTCGTGGGTTGCGAAGGAGTTCGAGGACTTGATGAGAAGGATAGCGGTGGCGAAGAAGAACACGGGCAGCAGGGCGAAGGTTGTCGTCGGCGGGTCGGGCGAGTGGGAGTTCGAGCACCGTAAGGAGGAGCTTGGAAGGCTTGGCATAGACCACGTCGTCCAAGGAGAGATGGACGATGTAATCCACCTCCTGTTCGAGCAGCTCGCCGAAGACAGCCTAGACAACACCATTTTCATGCACGGCCACAAAACAACCACCTTCGACGCCCACGGCAGGCCCTTCATCCGCTACGTCCGAGACCCTGAAGGCAGGTTCATCTGCCGAAACCCCGCATCCCGCTACAGACTCCCCAAAATCGACGACATACCCACCATAGTCAACCCAGCCATCAGCGGGCAGGCCGAAATCATGCGGGGATGCGGGATCGACTGCGACTTCTGCGAGGTCACGACGAGGCCTCTCCGCTACTATCCACCGGAAAAAGTTCTGGAGGAAGTGAAAGTAAACCTCCGAGCAGGCATAGACAACGCATGGTTAGTGACCGACAACCAGTGGGCTTACATGGTCCGAGACCCGCAGTTCTGGCCCAACAAAGAAGCCATCTTCACCCTCTACCGCACGATCATGCCTTACGTCGTCAAGGCCAACCCCATGCATGCGACGCTAGCACCCGTCGCCGCGGACCCTGAAGCGGCGTTCGGCGTCTCGAAGATAGTTAGGGCGGGGCCCGACAAGCACATCGGCGTCCAGATCGGGCTGGAGACGGGGAGCGACAGGCTTGTCCTCAGACACATGGTCAACAAGGCCAAGCCTCTGAAGGTCGGCGTCGACGGCACTTGGGCGGAGATAGTCGTCGAGGCGCAGAAGGTCTACAACGCCGCCTACTGGATCCCCGCCTACACGATCATCCTAGGTCAGGAGGGGGAAACCGACGAGGACAGCTGGGACACAATAGGCCTCATCAACTACATGGCGTCCCTCAACCTCTACTTCACCGTCACCCCCATGGCGCTCGTCAACCTCGGCAGCCTGCGGGGGACGAACGTGCTCACAGACGTCTACGCCAACCTCACACCCGCCCAAGCCGCACTAATCTACGTCTGCTGGCGAAACACAAAAAGAATGGCCGAAGCCATCGCCTTCAAAATCGCCAAAGACAACTTCCTCTTCCGCATACTAACCACAACCCTCCTAAACACCGGAGCAAGGTTCTGGGTGGATAGGATCGAGAAATACTTCAGACACCTCGGCAGGGAATACGAAAGAGCCATCGACAAAGCAAAAACCTACACAAGCATCAAAACAAAAGGAACGGACTTCAACAAGCTCAGACAACATTACAAAACCATGAAAATTCCCGCGTAGAAATCTGTGAACAACCCTTTCTCATTTCCTCCCGGTCTCCGCCGCAGCCGCCAACTAGAAAAACCACTCCGCTTTTTCGCAGGCTGACGTTCTCCAGCTTCAACGGCCATGAATTGGAGCCTAGGCTATTCAAATCCTCGGCGTAGGTTCTTCATGGAATGCTGCAGATTGGTGCTAGGAGGTTCGCCGCATCCGTAGAAACAGGGCTAGGAAGATTGCTGTGGCCGTGGCCAGCGATGCCGAGCTTACCGTTAGGTAGAGCATGGGTTCGTCGGCCTGCTCACCGGCTTGGATGCGTATGGCTGGAGTTGCGAGGGCCTCAGCCTTTTCAACGTTCACAGGCTCGGAGAGGTATATGACGCTGAATAGGGCCAGTGCCGCGAAAACACCCAAGGCTATGGATCTGAAAGCCTTCACCGACAAGGCTTTCTACACGCCTCCTCATAAGTCCACGGACTAGAACAGCTTCTCACCATGGTTTCTTCCGCCACGTCCGGACTGCTTCGTAGAGAGTGGCCGCTGACGCCGCGAGGCCTAGTGTTAGTGCGTAGGGGTCTGGCGAGGAGAGGTGGGTGGCTAGGTAGAGTGCGGTAAAGGTTGTGAACAGAGCCGCGTAGAACGACATTCTGGGCAGCAGCCATCTGCCGACCAAGATGAACGAATTCAGCACGGAGACGTCCACTTTCTCGACCGCTGTGTACGACCCTTTCTCATCCTTCTGCAGCACGCCTAGAGAGTGAAGCTTTTCAAGATGATGATACGCCACGCTCGGGCTTGAAAGCCCCAGCCCTCTCTGCACATCCCGAACACCCACAGGCCTGCCAGCCCTCATCACGTACAGGAAGACGTCCAAACTCCTGCCGCGCAGCTCAGCCTCGACACGCCTCCTGTCAGAAGACAACCCGGAGAAACATGTCGGATGAGCTTAAAAACATGCCTCCCAGCAGCCGGGGAATCCGCCTCTAAATTATGGCTTACACCGTGTTCAGGACGTGAACACGGCTAGGCTGCTCGGCTTCCTGCTGATGCTTCTGTCGGCGGCTGGATCTGGTTTCTACACGGCTTGGTGGGCGGGCTTGATCCCCTTCCTCAACCCGGATGACGCCGTCAGGCTCGCCGCCCTGATAGTCTCGCTCGGACTTCTGCTCGTAGCGGGATTCGTCGGATACGTCATGGCTACGACAAAACCACCAAAACACAGCAAAGCCTGAACACAGGCCGGGGAATGCCTTTCTCCACTGGACGATAACGTCATAAACAGGCGTGGAGTTGTTCGAGCGGGCCGGGGTGGCCGAGCAGCTAGGCGGCGGCCTGCAGAGCCGCTCTACAGGGGTGCAAATCCCCTCCCCGGCTTATTCTTCTCCATGAAACTGGCGGGCCTTGGTTTTGTTGAAGAGGGTGGTTTAGATGCGGAGCAGGGCGTCGACGGAGTAGGCTCCCGCCCCCGTGATGAACAGCAGAACCGCCGAGCCGAGGATTAGGAGGTCGAATTCCCATCCACCGACCCCGGAGACGAACCCGCGCATTACCCGACGAGAGCCCGCGACCATCTGAACCAGCATCTCGGGCGGTGGAACAGTCCTGCCCAGCTTCGTCAAGTAGAGGATGATCGTGCCCACCATCATCAGGGAGAAGAGCAGAGCGGCAACGCGTGTCAAGCCTCCGACGAGGAGGGCGATTCCGCCGACGACTTCGAGCAGGCCGACCATGTCGAACAAGGGCCCCGGAACCCCTAGCTGAGCCATGGCGTTCCTCATCTGCGGCCTCGCCTGCCCCGCCAGCTTCGGCATCCCGTGAACCAGCATGATGAATCCTAGAAACACTCTCAAAACCAGCAGGCCTGCATCCAGATATGCAGCCATGAAGTCGAGCAGAGCCATGCTTCCTGCACCTCGCCATCAAGCAGGGGATGGCAAGTATTTTAATCAGTATGCGGTGTCGAGGTAACTAGATGACTGAGCAGAAGCCTGATGTCGAGAATGTCTGTCCGATGGCCGCTGCGGCCAGGGTCATCGGCAGCATATGGTCGCTGGTTGTCATCAGTTATCTCGCGTCGTCGCCTAAGGGGTTCAACGAGCTGCTGCGTCTGGTGCCGATGCTTAATTCGAAGACCTTGTCCCGGACTTTGAAGAATCTTCAGGCCCGTGGCCTCGTCCAGAGAAATGTCGTCAGCCTCCAGCCGTTCGCCGTCTCCTACTCCCTCACACCGATGGCGGAGGAACTCAAACCCATCCTCGAGGGGCTGAGAAGCTGGGGGCTCAAGTGGCTCATAAACCGAGACAACAAGGCAAAAACCCATACCTGCGCGGAGGCCTGTTGAACACGGGCAGCCCGACGCCTTCGACGAAGTCTTTCGTGCTGGCTGGTTGAACGGGTGTTTGACGCCCGGCGAGAATTCTTAAGCAAGACAGCTTAGTCAAGCTTGTGCAGGACGTGGAGGATGCCGGCCACGGCGGTGGTTCAGCCCGAAAGCCCTCCGCGATGCGGCTGATTACATGGGAGGAGTACCGTGAATACGTCCGGAAGAACAGCTATGTCCGGGTTGAAGACGTTAGGATAGAGGTTGGGAAACCCCGCCGAATAACCTCCTACGGCCCCTCTCCGGATTACGTTCCTGAAACCACTACTGTGTGGAGCTTTCCCGACAGGGGTGGCTGGGCGACGCATTCGGGCGACTACCGTGGAAACTGGAGCCCCTACATCCCGCGGAACCTCATCATCAAGTACAGCAGGCCGGGGGAATGGGTGCTCGACCAAATGGTCGGTTCGGGCACGACGTTGGTGGAGGCCAAGCTATTGGGCCGCAACGCCGTCGGCGTGGACATCAGCTACGATGCATGCATTCTATCCATGGACAGGGTCAACTTTAGCTACCGGCCTCAGGACATGGAGAAACCCGTAGAAATCCACGTATACCACGGCGACGCCGCTCACTTAGACGCGATACCGGACAACAGCATCGACCTCATAGCCACACACCCGCCGTACTGGAACATCATACCCTACACGAAAACACTCCACCAAGCAGACTTGTCGGCTATGAAGAAGCTGGACGACTATCTCTCGAAGATGAAAGAGGTTGCGTCGGAATGCTTCAGAGTCCTCAAGCCGGGGAGGTACTGCGGCATCCTCGTCGGCGACACACGCAGGCACAGACACTACGTTCCCATATCGGCGAGAGTCATGAACATATTTCTCGAAGCCGGCTTCAAGCTCGCAGACGACATCATCAAACTGCAGCACAACATGAAGACCACGAGAGAAAGATGGCGTGCGCAGAAGTTTGATGTGTATGGTTTCCATAAGATCGTCCACGAACATCTCTACATTTTCCGCAAACCGGCCGACGGCCGGGAGAACGCGAGGCTTAGGCTGAGCGGTGTGATGTAGGAGAAGCTGTATCGTCGCATGTTTTGGCTTACGGAAAGTGGTTCCAGAGCGCTTCCCCAAACCGGTTTGGGCTTGAAGCACCGACCACGCCTATGAGTGATTCCGTCTTCGAGCATCTCTGGTTTGCCGTGGTTAGGCGTTGCCGACGATGTTTTCGGTTAATATTCTCGTTTTCGCTGGAGTGGATGGTTGAAGGCGGTCTTCTTCGACTTCGACAACACTTTGGTCGACTCGTTGAGCGTTCTTCCGAAGGCTCAGAGGAGGGCTGCTGAGTTGATTGCGGGTTTTCTAGGCGGCGACGTGGATGCTGAGGAGGTTTTCAGCGTCGTCAGGCGTGTCGAGAGGGTTGTGGAGATGCAGGGGGTTTACGACAGGGACGTTGTGTGGATCCATGTGCTGAGGGAGCTGGGGTTCGACGGAAGGCCTGAGGCAGGCGTGCTGCGTTCATGGACGCTCGCCTACTGGGAGGAGTACAGCAGCGGAAAGCCTTTCCCCGACGCTGTAAAGGTACTGGCTGAGCTGGAGAAGCATCAACGCCTCGGCCTGATAACCAACACCGACGGCCTTCCCGGAATGAAGAGATGGAGGCTGGGCATGTCGGGGCTGGAGCGTTTCTTCGACGTGGTCGTCGTGGCTGGCGAGGACACGCCTGAAGCCAAGCCGAGCCCAAGGCCTTTCCTCGAGGCCGTTAGCCTTCTGGGCCTGCGTCCGAGAGACTGCTTGATGGTGGGGGATGACCCGGTCAACGACGTGGCTGGGTCCAAGGCCGCTGGGCTTGCCGCCGTGCTCGTGGACAGGAGGGGTGGCAGGCCCTGTCCAGTAAGGCCCGACTACACCGTGTCCTCGCTGCTGGAGGTTTTGGATGTTGTCGGCTGCATAAGTTTTTAACCATCCTATCGCTTGGTGATGCTTAGGTGGTCGGAGCTAGGCAAGTGGGTTGTCTGCGGTGCGTGGCCTTACATCAACACCGTTCCCCATCTAGGGACGTTGATAGGGTCTGAGCTCTCGGCGGACGTTTTCGCAAGATATCTTAGGCTGGCGGGGCATGAAGTCGTCTTCGTCAGCGGATCCGACGAGCACGGCACGCCCATCGAAGTCGAGGCGGCTAAGAAAGGCGTCAGCCCGCGCGAGATAACCGACCGGAACCACGCCCTCGTCGTCGAGCTTTTCAGCAAATTCAGCATCTCCTTCGACAACTACACCCGCACCCACAACCCCATCCACATCAACTTCTGCAGAGACCTCTTCATGAAGGTCTACGACAACGGCTACATCTACGAGCAGGAGACGAGCCAGCTCTACTGCCGGAACTGCGGCAGGTTCCTGCCCGACAGGTTCGTCACAGGCACCTGCCCCTCGTGCGGCTACCTGAGAGCCCGCGGCGACCAGTGCGAGGCGTGCGGCAGGGTGCTGGACCCTCCCGACCTCGTGGAGCCGCGCTGCAGCATCTGCGGCGAAAAACCCGTCGTCGAGAGCAGCGTTCACTGGTTCTTTGACTTGCCGAGGTTTTCCGACAGGCTGAGGAGCTGGCTTGTGTCTAACACGGCCTTGCCTGACAAGGTTAGGAACTTCAGCCTCAGCTGGATTAGGGAGGGGTTGAAGCCACGGGCTGTGACTAGGGATAATTTGTGGGGGATTCCAGCTCCTTTCCCCAACGCCGGGAACAAGACGATCTATGTCTGGTTTGAGGCTGTGCTCGGGTATGTTTCTGCTACTGTTGAGTGGGCTTACAGGCGTGGGACGCCGGAGCTGTGGAAGAGCTTCTGGCTCGACAGCTCAACCCGCACGGCCTACTTCATCGGGAAGGACAACATCCCGTTCCACACGGTCATCCTGCCCGCCCTCCTAATGGCAACCCACGAGCCCTACGTCCTGCCCCACATCGTCTCCGCCACAGAGTACCTGACGTTTGAGGGTAGGAAGTTTTCCAAGAGTCAGGGCGTGGGTATTTGGCTCGACCAAGCTGTCAAGATGCTTGAGCCGGATGTGTGGCGGTACTACTTGGTGAAGATAAGGCCCGAGATGGGTGATTCGAGCTTCAGCTACGACGGGCTGCAGGCCGTTGTGAACGCTGACCTCAACGATAGTTTGGGCAACTTCGTCCACCGTGTTCTGACGTTTGTGGTGAGTTTCTTCGACGGCGTTATTCCTGAGCCGGGTGTGCTGGCCGACGAGGACAGGGCTATGCTTGAAGTTGTCGAGAAGATGTTCGCGGAGGTGGGGGCTTTGCTGTCGGAGGTCAGGCTGAGGCAGGCTCTCGAGGCCGTGACGCAGCTGGCTCGCGAGGGGAACGTCTACCTCAACAGGAGGGAGCCGTGGAGGCTGGTCAAGACAGGAAGGCAGGAGGCTTCGGCGGTGGTTTACGTGGCGGCGCAGGCTGTCAAGGCTCTCGCTCTCCTTCTCCACCCGTTCACCCCCAGCACAGCCGAGCGCATCCTCAACATGTTGTCGGAGCCGTTGGAGGGCGTGTCGTGGCTGGGCGACAGGCCGTGGCGTCTGGCGCCGGGTAAGCGTGTCGGCAGGCCGAAGCCGTTGTTTGAGAAGTTGTCGGACGAGAGGATGGAGAGGATTAGGGCTGGGCAGGGGGCCGGCTAGGCCTGCCTTTCAATTCCTTCTCGCGGGTTCACAGGGACTGAGCGCACCGATACTGGCCCTAATCATCCTAGTGGTCTTTCAATTCCCTCTTGCGGGATCACCCCCTCGAACGTCAACCCCTGCGGCTGGAGGGTCAGGGTCACACTTTCAATTCCCTCTTGCGGGATCACAGAGAAAACCTCCGACACAGGAGGATAGGCCTCGGGATAATCTTTCAATTCCCTCTTGCGGGATCACTGAAGAATGGCAATCGCAACTGTTTTTCGTATGCAACGTTATCTTTCAATTCCCTCTTGCGGGATCACTACTGGATCTTTACCCACCTTGAGGAGTGGAAACGAGGACACTTTCAATTCCCTCTTGCGGGATCACGGCGAGCACATTATCCAGCCTCGCTGAAAGTCAGAGTATCTATCCTTTCAATTCCCTCTTGCGGGATCACTTTTCTCCTCCAAACCTCGTGCATCGGCCTGCGTCGTCTCGCTTTCAATTCCCTCTTGCGGGATCACATGTCTGAGCAGCTGCCGGAGGACTTGGAGCAGGAGGTTAAACTTTCAATTCCCTCTTGCGGGATCACTAAATGTGATGAAGAAACCAGCCTAACCATCATAAGTGAACTTTCAATTCCCTCTTGCGGGATCACTGGGGCGACTACATGCCGGGGGGTTTGGCGGGGTTAGATTTTTACTTTCAATTCCCTCTTGCGGGATCACATACAGGCTGGCATCCAGTGGGTGGTGGACCGAATAACTGACTTTCAATTCCCTCTTGCGGGATCACAACACGCGCCAAAAGTGCTAACTCCAGACATGGCCGAACTTTCAATTCCCTCTTGCGGGATCACTTATTGTGTCTTGAGCTAGTCGTTATGTCGTGTCTTTCAATTCCCTCTTGCGGGATCACTGGTGAGGTGATGGGCGATGAAGTATTGTGAATATGCTTGTGACTTTCAATTCCCTCTTGCGGGATCACTTGGCTGCGTGATCAGGGGTGGGGGAGGAATGGGGAGTAGGCCTTTCAATTCCCTCTTGCGGGATCACAAAGAAGCAGAATAAAGCCACCTAGCCTAGCCAGCCAACAAAAACGCTTTCAATTCCCTCTTGCGGGATCACTTGTTCGACTACATTATTTTGATGACTGGCGAGAGCACCGCCTTTCAATTCCCTCTTGCGGGATCACCGCTATTGCATGGCGTTGATTCACTAGCTGTAAAGAAACTTTCAATTCCCTCTTGCGGGATCACCGAGTCTGTTTTTGCTGTTTTTCGGGGTTTTACGGCGTTCTGGCTTGCGCCGTTTTCAGTTATGAAATGTTAACTGGTACTATTTAACTATTTACCTACGTCTACCGAAAAACTTATCAACAGGCCCACCCCAGCACACCCTACTATACCAACAAACACCACACTTATCCAAGCTCCTACTCCTAGGCGGTCTCTCCGAAGCCATCATCACACGCATCGCATCAACAGCCCTCTTCACAAGCCTACGCAAAGACTCGTCAACATAAACAACATGCTTACTCCCGCCTTCGCTGTAAAACAACACACCTCTTTTCACGACACGGCCATAAACATCCTCAACAAGCATGGCGTAAGCAGCGAGCTGAACAACATCCTTCAGCTGAGGCCTCCCCCTCACCAGCCCCGAATGCTTAAACTCGCAAGGAACAAGCTCACCATGAACGGCATGAACCAAAGCATCCAAAACACCCGACAACCCAAGCCTCCTGCTAAAAAGTTTAACATCCGTCTCAACGTTAACAACCCCGATGCCGCGAGGCAGATACTGCGAATGAAAACGGAGATGGCGCTCACGACCAAAAACCATGCTATCCGTTTCAGGCTCAAAAACACGCAGAACCAAATTAATGTAGGGAATCTGCTCACAGAAATAGAAATTCTTCACAAACCCAACAGGAAGAAGCTCATCATCCTCGCTCAAACCAAAAAACCACCAGCCACATCATCCTCGCCACGCAACTCCCTCCCAACAACAACTCTCAAACGATAAGAAGCAGGCGTCAAAGGATAGATCTGAACATTATCAGTCTCGTAATCGATAATCTTCCTCGAAACATTCTTGACATCGCTTATCAAGGCAGAGCTACACGGGCCGATGAAGGCGCTCCGCTGAACACGTGTAAGCCCAAGCCTCTTCAAAGCAGCAGCCAGCTCACACCGCCTCGAATCATCCGAAACATCATAAATCACAAGAATAAAAGCAGGCTGAGTCGACAACCATCACCACCTCATCCTGAAACCCACATACCTCTCCACTTCACCTCTCAAAAAAGAAGCCAAACGCCTAGCCTGCTCCACAACCGCCCTCTCAAAAAACCGGTCTCTACGCTGAAGGGTCTGAACAACCGCCGAAACAACATTCCTTTCAAACAACCTCTCATCCAGCAAGGCCTCAATTTTCTCAACAGCCATCATCATGATAGTCCTATCGACCACACCCGGGCGGAACTCCTCCATCAAATCACTAACCAGACACATATGCCTGCCACGAGGCTGATGAAGAAACCCGACAAACGGATCCAGATTCGCGGAAAGAACCGCGCTCCAAACCCTGCTCCGCAAAACTCCGTACCCGATGTTCAAAGCCTTGTTGAACACATCATCCGGAGACCACGCAATACGCCCCACGAAGCCAAGCTCCCTAGGCAAAACAAGGGAAAAACCAGACCAATAACTCAAAGCACCCTGAGCCTCATAAGCCCTTACGCTGTCAAGAGAAGAAGCGCTCAACAAAGAACGACCTGCCTCAGCAATCCGGTCCGCAAAAACCATAAGCTCTTTACCGACAGGCATGTTCCTCGCCAGAAAATACTGAGCCCTTTGATAGATTACCAAACGCTGGTTGTGAAGCTTCGCTGAAACAATCTCCCTCGCAACCTCAAGCCCCCTTCCATCCCGAACAGCCTCAATCTGCGCAAGCCTCGTCAACACACCCCCGCCCTTCAAAGCATGCAAAACCCTGCTGACAGGCCTGCCGCGGTGATAAACAGTCAACTCGACACCAAACCTCGCAGCAAGCTTCAAAGCATCAGCCGAAACACCAACACCACGGCATCTTATCGAAATATGCGAAAGACTCACCGGCGGCAACTCAACCCTCGAACCATCGCGAGACTTCAAATAGAACAACCCCTTCCTAACCCCTAGATAAGAACCCGGCTTGTCGATAACCAGCTCACTCACTCCCCGCACCTCCTCGATCGTTCAGAAAACGATGGCTAACCACTCCGAACCCCGCCGTCCGGTTGCCGCCAACGTTGCTAAAAAACGAAAACCGCAGAAGTGAAGAGGAAATCCTCGCCATCTTCCCGTCATACAGGTCTGACGGAATGCTGAAAACAGCTCTTCCAACAAACCCGCGAGACCACCTGCCATTACTTTCGTAGACCTTGTAAGCGCGCAGCCTGCTGTATGTTTCCAAAGCCACGCCACCTTCCAGAAGCCATTCGGAGAAAGACTTGTAGCGGAAATTCCCATAGCCAAACTGCCTGTACAGCCTTGCAAGGTTGCGGAAGAACAGGTAAGGGTCCGGCACGATCACGTAGCGGTAGACCGGCCTGACCTTGGGGCGTAAGCGCCTGGGCAACAGCGACCTGAAAAACCCAACCCCTTTCTGAGTACTGCGGAAGAAAGTCGGCGACTGGAACACAACCTCAAACCTTGACGATTCCTCATCCCTATCATGCGTATCGCGAGCCCAGTTAACAACAGAAACCTCGTTCAACGAAACTTCAACACCGCCGACCACTATCCTAGGGACCTCGCCCGAAAGCAGAAACCTGCCGAAAACATCCGCAACCTTATCATCCAACGCATTAATCCTGAACTGGAACGGGACACCTGGATTGATCACGCCGTAGAAAAAACTTCTCCCCCTCACGGTTTCTATCGGTGATACGCTGTAGGGGCTCAGAAGCCTCTGCTCGTGAACTTTTGTCGCAAACTCAGGGTCGACAGACTTGAGGGCGTGAAAAAAGACTCCCCGGACAGCGTATCCAGAGAAAAACCTAACCTCCAACGGGCGCAGGCTGACCATTTTCAAACAATAACTTACAACCATCCGCCCCACTCAAAGCGATGTAGAGAGGGGGAAAAACTTTTTCAAAAACTTCAACCCGCCCTAGAGGCCTCAAAAACGATTCTCCCCAACCCGGTGATCTGGACAAAACGCCCTCTGTCCCTCTTGATCGTCTGGACGAAGCCAGCTCTCTCCAGCCTTCTCACCCATCGATAAGTCGTCGAGACAGGCTTTTTCAAACCTTTAGCGATGGAAACAACGTTTTGACTCCGCATGCATAGCTCAAGAATCCTAAGGTCCGTGTCTCGCAGCATGGCCACAGACCCCGTCCTCCACAAAGCCGGCAGGGATACCTCAACCTTGTCCTCGGTGATTATCTCAGCCTGAACATTCTCGACATGGGAGAGAAACAGGGCTGTGAAGACCTCGAGGACTAGAATCTTCATGCCGCCGCTCAAGTTCACCACAAGCCTCCTGCCGCTCGCCGCTTCCTTCCTTAGATACCCAACCAGAGTGATTACGGACTTTTCGAAATCATGGACGTCGACAGGAACAGATTCAAGCTCAACATCCACGACAAATTTTGAAAGAAAGCTTCTTATCTCTGAAAGCGTCGCTTGGGACCTTGGATCGCTTCTCGATGGGATGACCGTGGCTACTTTATCGCCGTGCTCCAGCCCGTGTTTGAGAAGCGAAGAAACCACCGGCCATTCAGTGTAGCCGAGCGTCACCAAAATGGTCTTTCCCACGATTCTGTATTTGTTTCCAAGCTGTCTTTATAGTTTCCGGCGGATTGGAAACTTTCCAATAACATAGAAACGCTTATTACCAGACCTAACGCATTAAAAGCATGGACCCTACGTCCACAAAACAGGGTTCAAGGTTCACAGAAAGAGAATGGAGCTGTTTGATGGATGTGGCTCGAACACTCCGCTATTTCGTGATGGAGAGCAGGTATGGATACGTAGACAGGCTTGCCAACGCCTTCAACAACTTCATTGCAGAAACAGCTCTGCAAGAGGCGATGAGGGAGGCTCGCAGCGCCGCAGACTCAGGGGAGAAAGTGCATCTACCCTCAGAGTCTGTGGTCAGAGAGGTGGTGGACCTTTTCCACAGAGACCTCAGCGCCGCGAAAGTTCTGGCCGGGCTCTCGCTCGCATATCCCCACAAGAGCGGAAGTGAGGAATAGATGCATATTTCTCTGGGGCTGAGGTTCCTCTGCAACGTCGAAGCCCTTAACATGGTTGAAAGCATCGGAAACGTATCCAAACACAGAAAAGCTCCCATAGTTATACCGTCAAGCTCCGGGTTCAGGCTTCTATACGTGCCGGCGATAAGTGGAGAAAGCATTGGACACGGATACCAGCAAGCCTTGGTGGAGGAAGCATTGAACCTCTACGGCGACAAAGCACCTCTAGACGAATGGTCTCGTCGCGGTGAATTCATCAAATTCGCCGACATGAAGCACATGACCGAAACGCTGAAAGAATTAATCAGCCAAGCGAAGGAATCTAAAAAACAGAAAGACACATCCGACATCAAGCACGAGATCGAGAAAGAGGTAGTACGGAGCAGCCTAATCGCGGACGTAGGCGGGTTCCTGATAGCGGAGGGGGTTCCAGTCAAAAGGACTTCCTGTTTTCAGGTAGGATACGCCGTTCCGGTCTTCGACGGGTTGGAGGCGACAGCCATCGAGAGCCAGTTCCACGTGAGGCATATGATCAGTGAGTCGAAGGAAAGCCAGGCCGGTAAGGGCCAAAGTCAAGGAAGCGAGCCATCGGCGGCTGAGCGAGCGGGTCAAATGATATACTACGTCGAGCTGGCCTCAGCTGTTTACGGATTAACATTCAACCTGAACCTTGACAAAATAGGGCGGACGAGCACAATAAAAATTGAGGACGCTGTAGACGACAGACTGTCGAGAGTGAAGATTAGTTTGATTGCTATCTCGAGGCTTTTCACAGGAGGCGGATTCGGCGCTAAAAGAAGCAGGTACTTACCCGTTGAAGATATTCTCACTGTCGTTGCAGCCGTTTCGAAATTCAGGCCGTTTGTAGTCAGCCCACCGCATTATGCAACCTTTGTAGACGACACGGTTAAAAGGAAAGACGCGATGCTGAAGATGCTTGAAAATTTTAACGCCGCCGAGGATGTAGCGATTTTTGGCTTTAGCAAGGAAAAGCCACTGCCGAACGGTGTCGTCAGCACTCAATCCTTCGAAGAACTAATGGACAGAGTGGCTGAGCACGTGCTTTCACAGAAGCCATGAAATACTTGAGAATTGACGCCGAAACGCACTGGGGGCTTCTCCTAAACTACCATGCATTCACCAAAAGCCGTCCAGCTCTGAGGGTTGTCCCGCCGACCACCGTCATAGGGGCTGTAGCCCTACCTCTTGCACTGATGAAAAATTGGCCCGAGACCGTTGACGATAAAAGCTCCGCAGACATAATCAGACCCATTTTCAAAGGAGTTTTTGTATCACAGAATATCTCTCTGTCCGAATACAGTGATCTCAGTAAAATCTTCTCCTTCGACGTTGATGAGAAACAGATTCTGGCGGATGCGGCTGCGGTTGGCAAAATCTACTGCGGACCAGTTGATGATGGAGTCAGTGAGCTAAACATAGTGTTTTTGGTGGATGAGGATACTGCCCGTGGTGTTTTAGGTAATGGCTGGACGGCTGACCTCCTAACCTCTGCATGGGCGATATCACGGGTTGGAGCGAGAGAGAGTATTGTCTCCGTTAGAAACGTGGAGTTTGGAGATGTTGAAAAAATAGAAACAGACGTCGCAGAAACTAGATATTACTTTCCTCTTTCAAACGGTAAACCATTAGACGGCGTATACACAGTCGCCAACGTTGTAGACTGGAGAGCAAGCTCCATCGGGAGATACATAGGCAAGCCTACAGTTCAGGTTGTCGTGCCCTACGACATAATGAATAGGAGGGTATCCGTTGTGAGGGTTAAACCAGTGGGAGGTTTTGTCTACAAGGCTGGTGAAGAGGTTTTGGTCCCATGGTAGGCAGTCAAATAATTTTGAAACTCTTTCCTCACGGGACTTTGGGACGAGAGCTCTTGTTAACAGCTCTAACTCCCTTGGCCTTCGCAACAAGCTCGGGGGGAGGAACGCTTGAGGTCAGAGAGGCTGAAGCGGTCGTGGCTGGAGGCGTGTCTTCCCTATATAACGTATTTGCTGCTGCCCAAGCTTCTGTTCAGGACAAGAACCAGCTTCCGAAGATAAGGCCACATTACAACGACATGCAGGTAATGGGCAAAATAAAGAAGAAACTCGGTCTTAGTTGCAACGACACGTACGTCGACTACGGCGTTGCTTTGAGTGATTGGGCCATGAGAGACCTGTTAAAAAATCAAGCTCAGTGGGAACAGAGCCTCGGCCAAGTAAATCATTCACCCAACTCAATAATTTTTGGCGACGCAGAGTCAGCGTTTTCAGGTTTTCAGCCGTTAAAAATTGAGAAGTACAAGTATGGTAAACAGTTCGATGATTTAAGGGCTCAGCAGGACATTAAGATGGATGAGCGATGGGTTGCGTTAGTGATGGCCGGTTTTCTTATCTCCTATTCAATTTATTCCGAAGGGGAGATGATTTTTTCCACCGTTCCTGAAGAGGTAATTCTTAGGGCCGCAACCGACCTTAACTGGCTAAACTACGTCGCGGCGCTGACCAAGAACATCAGGGGAGCGACCGTCATACAAAAATATCTCAACGTTGCTTACGACCTACGGATACGACCCGACCTTCACCATGCATACTCCATGCTTCTCGCACTATACCTTAAGCAGCAAACTAAACAGTCGGGGCTTTCCCTACTCGAGGCTCCTCCCGTCATTTTTAACAGAGTCCAGTTTACGGGGAGGAACTTTTCACTTCTCGAGAAAACACCGATTAATGTCTCGATCCTAGCTCCTTTCGTTGAGAGGATATCGTTATCGGAGCATGCCGAGTCTGTATTAATTCAGTTCCTCAAATGCACACTGACTCAGCTTAGCAGTAACAACAGGTATTGTTCCGAAAGGTTCGGCGACTTCAGTTTGTGCAACAGGCTCAGCAAGGCGTTGTACGACGCCGCCGTCAAAACCCGGTCTGCCTCAGAAGTGGTTTACATGATGGCTCGCTCGAGTCCAGAGAACAGTCCTTTGAGAGAAGAAAGATTTCTAACAGCTGTCTATGACGCACTCACCTCGTATTGAGTCAGAGGTTTACATTGGTCTATTGAAGACCGGTTTTTACACAAGGTCGAGACCGTTAATAGAGTATGTTCTAAATGAGCTTGAATATGGTTTGAATGTTGTGCAGCTTCCCACGGGCTACGGCAAGACTGCTTTCCCCGTAGTCTGCGGCTTGGCGTCTTTGTTGAACACAGACAATTATCTACGCTCACTCCACGTTCTACCTTTGAGGAGCATTATCGAAGATGCCCACCAAACTACGCTGAAAAACCTCAAAAAACTCGGTTTTGAAAGAGCACAAAACTACGTAGCTGCCCAAATGATGGGTGTCGCTGGTTCTCCTTTCCTAAACAAAAAACTCGTGTTTGTCACTTTCGAGACTTTCCTGCTTCATCTTATTAAAATTCCACCAGCGGAAATGGAAAAGATTCTATGCCCATCTCTCTACAGCCGCTCATCGGGATGGAAAACCTATGGACACTTCGAGATAGGCCGGGGAGCTGTTTTCGAGTCCTTTGTTTTCATAGATGAGCCGCAGCTTTTGATTGAGAGAAAAGACTTGGACTCCAGCTATCTCTTACGGTTTCCGTCAGTGCTTCATGGTTTGACCAAGCTCAAGATCCCCGTAATGCTCATAACCGCAACCATGTCTAAGAAACTAAGGGAGGCAGCTAGACATGCGGCTAGCGAATCTAAAATTCCATACAAAGAATTCGTTTACGGAGAAAACCTGATCGACAAGGATTACGAGAACATCGTCAGAAACAAGAAAATCAATACCTCCATTGTCAAGCAGCCGATGGCAGACTTTGTTAGAGAAAAGTTGAAGGAATGTAGATGGAACCGTGTCTTAATTGTTGTAAACACAGTCGAAAACGCCAAGAAAGTTTACTCTCTAATCGGTTCGGAAAACACTTGTCTTCTACACGGTCGAATGACGAGGAGGGATCGTCTGCAGACTCTTGAAAAGCTGAGGACTGAACGATGGCTTCTAGTTGCTACGCAGGTCGTTGAAGCCGGTGTGAACCTCTCGGCCCAGCTGTTGATCACAGAGGCTGCCCCAGCCAGCTCTTTGGTGCAGAGGGCTGGGAGAGTCGCGAGAAGGGATGAGGATGATGAGGGGGAGATAGTGATAGTGAAGGACGACAGTTTTGGGCCATATTCCAAGGACATGGTTCAGTCGACGGTGGAAAAGCTGGAGAAGGCTTTGGAAGAAGGCAGTGTCGAGTGGCGTTTACCACATGCAGATAAAGGAACTGGGTACAGTGCTCTCGTTGACTCTGTTCACGTCGACCCGCTGCCGCCGCCGAACAACCTATTGGTGAATCAAATAATCAATCCTTTGGCTGTTCCTTCTCAAGCCTCGGATTTCATCGAAGACGACATGGTTATGGTTTACGTTGCCGCAGACGTGAACGACCTAAGCGCTGAAAACCATTACACTACGGAGTTAAGCCGGCTTGTCAAGAGGCATCCTAACGCCAGAGCAATTAAAATGGACGATAACGGTGATGTTAAAATAGTTGACAAGACGGCTAAAGAATACGCGTATATGAGTCGGCCGGGGTTGAGGCTTCTCTGCGACTCGGTGTATGGATTTGTCATCCCGGAGGAGGATTACCTACTTGATGCCTATGGCGTCCGAGCATGAGACACTCATAGACCACATAAACCTATGTCTGGATTTGCTCGACGACCATTTCATTAAAGCGGGTGTTGCTAAAAACTTAGCCACCCTCTTCGGAACCACTGAAGAGGAGGTATCACTGGGTTTGAAAGCTACAGTTGCTTTCCATGACTATGGTAAAGCAGCGGACGAGTATCAAGCAAAACTTTCATTCCCAAAGCATGAATATTACTCCGCAGCAGCAGCCAGCTTATCCATTAGAGACGTCTGCTGGAAAACCGAGTGCATGACCGCAATACTCTGGCACCACATGGCCATGCGGGGGCCAAACTTCATGGTTGACTTCAAAAGCTGGAGGAAATTCAACGCTCCTCAAACCGCGTCGATATCTGAAGATTTCATAGATGCCTTCACTGATGTCATCGATAAACACGGGCTTTCAACGATCTTGTCGTCTAAACCACCTTCACGGATTAGTCATGAGGAAGTCTCAAACGTGGTAGATGCTTTGTACGGGAAGGTTGTGGACATCTCTAATGGAATAGGTTTGTACAGGAGGAGTTTGGGGTTTTTGAGGCCTTTGCTTATTGTGGACAATTTAGCTGCGGCGTTTCACCGCGGAGGCTTTCACAAAGTTTTTGTAAGCGACCTACCCAACCCTGACGAGATTAGACGGGCAGCTCAACTATTAAAGAAAATTACAGCACTAAGCAGGTGACGCTGTTTTTAAACTTGTTTCCACCGAACCTTTGTTAAAACTAGGGTTTGATGTTCAGGAATGTGTTTAAAGCTTCGCGGTGATGTTAGTGGTTGGTTTGAGTAGGTTGCGGTTGGTTGAATGGCCATCGCTCAAGCGGCCTGTGGTGGTTGTCGGGTTCGGTGGATGGGCTGACGCCGGAAATGTCTCAACCTTGTCCCTGCTGTATCTCCGGGATGCTGAGAACTCGGCTCGTCTCGGTTATGTTGACGTCGGCGACCTTCTGGACCACACGCAGCACAGGCCATACGTGGTCATCGAGGGCGGCTTCATCAAGCATCTTGAGATGCCCTCCTTCGAGGTATACTACGCCGTAAAAGGCGAGAGGGACTTGATTCTTGTGAGCGGCTACGAGCTGAGCCGTGGATGGAGTGAGTTCGTCGAAGCATTGTTCGAGCTGATGGATGGGTTTGGCGCAAAAACTGTCGTCACAATCGGAGGCCTCGTCGACAACACGCCCCACACAAAACCAGTCCGGATAACCTTCCTCACAACCAGCGAGCGGTTTTACGCCAAATGCATGCATGAAGGCCTGAGACCATCCAACTACACCGGGCCAGCCTCCATGCACAGCTACATCATCAAGAACAGCGGCGACCGTGGATACGAGGCTTTGTCGGTCTGGGGACATGTGCCCAGCTATCTAAACATCGCAAACCCTAGAGTCGTCCTCGCCGTCCTCGAAAAACTATCTTCGATAATCGAAACACCGTTCAACCTTAGCCGCCTCTACGTAGAAGCAACAATCTTCACCAGCAAGGTAAACAACCTCGTCGAGAAAGACGAAAGACTCAAGGAAATAATCAAAACCCTCGAAGAAGAATACGAGGAGCAAGAAAACCGGCCAACATCATCCGACTAAACATCCAAACCCTTCATGGATTCGCCTCGGTACAATGTCTTCGTGTCGTCTTAGGATGGATGCTGTTGCGGGCTCCTCAAGCGGGACAGCTTAGCTGCGGTCGCTTCACTACTTGTTCTTTCGCTTTTGACAGGGCCCTCGATAGGCATACAGCCGTCTGAGTTCGCGGCTTACCTTTTCGGTCTAAAACCCATATCGAGCTTCAACTCGGTGAGCTGCCCGTTCCTCTGCCCACCCTACGCAGTAAGCTGCCTCATCCTAACCATCATCCAGCCCATTCTGCTGCTGGCATCGAGACAAGCTGTGCCGTTGAAATTCAGAAAATACGCCATGGAAGACCTTGCCTGCTGCTCGACCTCGAAGTGAAGGTCGAGGTTCAGAGCCTGTCCCCTAGTTAGCGCAGAGTCGGCTCTGTTTATGTGTTCCCACCGTGCCTGCACCGCTCCTATTCTGTCGTCGGCGAGCAGGCAGCTCAAGGCCTTTTTCAGGAAATCTTTGGGAGGGATGAAGTCTGCGTCGAAAACGGCGATGAACCCGGCCTCAGTTCGGCTGAGCGCTTCCTGAAGAGCCCCTCCCTTAAATCCCTGCCTAGAATCTCTCCTGAGATGGAGAAACTCAACACCGGGTTTCAGGAACTTTTCAGCAGCCTCCTTGACGAGCTCAGGGGTGTCGTCGTCGGAGTCGTCGATGACAACTATTTGAAGCCTCTCCTCCGGATAATCGAGCTCCGAAACAGCCTTTATTATTCTCTGCACGACGTATCTCTCGTTGTAGACGGGGATGTGGATTGATACTGAAGGCCATGTGAGGGGTGTTGCCTGTCTTGGCTTGTTATGGATGACTGCCGAGATGAACGCAAGGTAGACGTAGTTGATAAGGTAGACCAGCGAAAACACGCTGCAGGCGATAATCAGTGTTTGAACGACTCCGCCGAGAGACATCGGAGAACTTTATCCGAAACAGAGCCCATTAAATTTTTTCCTAATTCGTTAAGCTGTTTGTCGACGCTTTCTCAAGTGCTTTCACGGGCGTAAATGCTCACTATCCCTCTGAAACCGAGACGTGCATAGAACTCCACCGCTATCTCGTTCAGTGCAGGAAACTCGGCGGTTATTATGTCAGCCTTTTCCTTTAAAGCTTTAATCGCATGGTCCAGCAGCAGAGCTCCGACGCCTTTCCTCCTGTACTCGGGGAGTAGGTAGAACTCGACTATGTTTCCCTCCATGGGAGGGTCGTAGAACCTTCTCTCCTTAATGTCCGCTTTGATGAAGCCCACTACTTTCCCCTCGTCCTCGGCGACTATCACGAGAGAGTCTGGGGCGTCGATGGCTTGCTCGAAATACGTGCGGGATGTCTCCGCTATGTCGCTTCTCACACGCAGCAGGGGGTCAAACTCTTCGTTCAAGCGTTTGAGCCTTATGTTCAGCTCCACCAGCTTGGGGAGGTCTCTTTTCTCAGCTTTCCTGAAGACAACTCCACCCATGCTAATCGACCTGCGGCAGAGGTTTGATGAACCGCATCTCCATCAGCGACATTAATACCTTTCTAGACCTTTCTATCGTCCTCCTCGCCCTAGCGAACTCCTCGTCGTAGCTCAAGGGCCTTCTGGCTACGTTCTCGGCCGACGCCTGCTCCGCCACCGAAGCAGCTACGTGGACGTAGACCTCCCAGTCTTCCATCGTCGGAAGTATGTTGTCGGGGGAGAGTCTATCGTCTGGGATGAAGCCAGCCAAGGCCTCCGCAGCCTTCAACACCATGCCGTCCGTGATCGTCCTCGCTCTGACGTCGAGAGAGCCTCTGAAAACCGACGGAAACACAAGGCTGTTGTTTACTTGGTTTGGGAAGTCGCTTCTCCCCGTAGCCACTACGGCGGCTCCAGCCTCCTTAGCCTCCCAGGGCCACATCTCCGGAACAGGGTTAGCTAGGAGGAAGACGACAGGCCTATCCGCCATCCTTCTAACCCATTCCTTCTTAATCAAACCAGGGCCGGGAGTTGCGGCCGCGATCAGCACGTCAGCCCCCTCGAGAGCGTCGGCAAGCTGGCCCGAAACCTTGCTCCTGTTAGTCTTGAGGGCGAGCTCGTACTTCCACGGGTTTTTGAGCATCAGCTCATCCATGTCCTCCCTCTCGGCGTGAAGTATTCCCATGCTGTCCACAAGCATCATCTTCGACATGTCAGCCCCCGCCTTCTCCAACAGCCTGGCGGTAGCTATGTTCGCAGCTCCAGCGCCGAAAAGAACAACGACAGATTTTGAAAGCTTCCTGTCAGTGATCTTCAGAGCGTTGTAGAGACCTGCGAGAGTAGCTCCCGCAGTGCCGAGCTGGTCGTCGTGCCAGACAGGTATAGACATCTCCTGACGCAGCCTGTCCAAGATGTAGAAGCAGTCGGGCGAAGATATGTCTTCGAGGTTTACTCCACCGAGGCCCGGCTCGAGTGTCTTGACGACTTCTACGAATTTGTTCCGGTCTCGTGTGTTTAGGCAGATTGGGAACGCGTCTACTCCGCCGAGAAACTTGAAGATCAGGGCTTTTCCCTCCATCACCGGAAGAGCTGCTTCGGGCCCTATGTCGCCGAGGCCGAGGACTCTCGTGCCGTTGGTTACGACTGCTATGGCGTTCCACCGCCATGTGTAGTCGAAGCTCACGCCGGGGCTGCTTGCTATGGCTTTGCAGACAGCGGCAACTCCCGGAGTATACCACACGGCGAAGTCCTTCAAAGACCTGACGGGGATCTTGGGGACGACCTCCAGCTTACCGCCGTAGAAGGGGGCTGCTTTGACAGCAACCTCCCCCAGCTTATCCCCCTCAGTCATGATGCTTAGACTAAGTGGGTATTGATAAACATAATTTGATTTGTGATGCAACTATTAAATTCCACGAGTTAAGATAGTCTGAGGGTGTGCAGCTTTTGGAGCCTGTTCGAGAAACCTACGCGATGATGCCCCCCGGCACAGACGTCGTGATGTATCTGGTGTTGCTGCCTTTCGCAGCCGTCTTCATCTACGGCGTAGCTTACAGGCTGCGGAGAATAGGATTTCGCAGCCCAGCCGATTTCAGGCTTGTGTTGAATGGATTAACACCGCTCGTCAAGTACGGTCTTCTGCAGCGTAAAGTCGTCTTAGAAAGGCTGGCTGGATTGATGCACGTCCTAATCTACTCGGGCATCATAGCGTTGTTCATAGGTACTTCGCTGGTCTTCCTAGACTACGACATACTGAGGTTCTTTGAGCTGAGACTCCTGAGGGGGGATTTTTACCTGTTCTATGAGTTATCGCTAGACTTTATGGGGCTGGCCTTGCTCGCCGGTCTATGCATTCTGATGTACCGTAGGCTGGTGGCTCCTGACAAGCGTTTACGCTTCAAGACAGAATACCTGATGACTCTGGCTGGCCTGCTTTTCATAGGAGTGTCGGGTTATCTGTTGGAGGGGTTGAGGCTGGCCGTTGAGCCTCGGCCTTGGGGTGGATGGAGCTTCGTCGGGAAAGCGGTGTCCTCTGTTTTCGAGGATTCTTTGACGGAAGAAGCTGTAAGAACCCTGTACGTCGGTGTCTGGTGGAGCCATGCATTCGTAGCTTTCGCCATGGTGGCCCTCATACCCTACTCATCGCTAGGGCACATGTTCTCAACCCTGCTCAACATCGCTGTCAACGCACCACTCCAGCAGCCGCTTGGAAAGATGACGACACCCTTCAAGATAGACGAGCTAGACCCGTCAGCAGAGCTCAAGCTCGGCTTCAGAACCCTCAAGGAGGTAAGCTGGACGCAGCGACTCGCTCTGGACGCCTGCACCGACTGCGGAAGATGTGAGGCCGCATGCCCGGCATTCTGGGCTGGCACGCCGTTATCTCCTAGGAACGTCGTGCAGAAGCTGAAGGGTTTGATGTGGTCTGAGGACGGGTTGGAGAAGGATGTCTTCAGCTCGGGCGTCGTAGAAGAGGATGAGGTGTGGGCTTGCACTACTTGCCACGCCTGCGTCGAGGCTTGCCCCGTTCTGATAAGACCCATGGACTACATTCTCGAGATGAGGCGTGCGCTCACGCTTGAGGGGAGGCTGGACAAGAGGAAGACGACGATGCTCACAAACCTCGCGCGGTACGGAAACCCCTACGGCATAGACCCGTCCGAGAAGCAGCGGCTGCTGGAGGAGTTGGCGTCGATGGGTGTCAAAACGATCCATGAGAACCCTGAAGCCGAGTACCTCTACTGGATCGGCTGTGCGTCAACCTACGACGCTCGAAGCCGGTCGATAGTGAAGAGCATGGCACAGATACTGCTCAAAGCAGGAGTGTCATTCGCAGTGCTGGGCATGGACGAGTCTTGCAACGGCGACCCGGCTAGGCGTGTAGGGGAGGAGGGACGGTTTCAGGAAATGGCCATGGCTAACGCAGAGGTGCTCAAGAAGCTGAGCGTCCGGAAAATGATCGTCCACTGCCCCCACTGCTACAACACCTTCAAGAAAGAATATCCTGAATTCGGCCTGAAGCTCGAAGTTTTCCATCACACCCAGGTAATCGGCGAGCTCCTCAAGTCCGGCAGGTTAAAGCCCTCCAAACCTTTGAGGGAAAAGCTTACGCTCCACGACTCCTGCTATATCGGTAGAGTCAACGGCGTCTTTGAAGAGCCGAGGTACGCCCTCACTCAGGTCGCAGGCTCTGGGAACTTTGTGGAGATGGGGAGGAGAGGGGTTAAAAGCTTCTGCTGCGGAGCCGGTGGAAGCACCTACTGGTATGAGGTTAAGCGGAATGACCGTGAGAGCATCATCCGGTTGAAGGAAGCGTTGGAGACCAAGGCCGACGTACTGGCCGTCGAATGCCCCTACTGCATGCAGATGTTCGGCGACGCAGCCAGAGTGATGAATGTGGAGGATAAAATTAGGGTCAAGGACATCGCAGAGGTCGTGGCTGAATCTATCTAAAGACTGCACGCCCGAACCTTTTTCTAACCATATTCAGTTTTTGATGCAGAATAACAACTCCTGCTTCAGCCCTCTACGGTGTTTCATCAGACCCTTACGGTGGAGGTGAGTGTTAGGGTCAGAGCTTTTTCTGAAATGCTTTGTTCACAGCCATACGCTTCAAGAAAACATGTCTTAAAAAAGCTAGGGAGGAGCTGAGGGAAGCCTTCCGATGAACCGCTCACGGAAAGCCGGTAAACGTGTTAGACAAGCGATTCGGATACAGTATTTTAGTCGCCGCTGACACTCTGGTTTGAGCCATGCCTGACATAGTTGTGTGCGTGAAGCAGACCGTCGACGTCTACCAGCTCAAACCGCATCCCGAGACTCAGGCTCCTTTAACGACTCAGGCCCAAGCTAAGAACAGCGACTTTGACCTCAACGCGCTCGAGGAAGCCGTGAGGATTAAGGAGAAGCACGGCGGCAGGGTTGTAGTGGCGACGGCGGGGGCCGATGTCAAGCCCATGCTCGTCAGAGAATGTCTGGCGATGGGGGCTGACGAAGCCTATGTTTTCTCCGACCCAGCCATGATGAAGGCCGACGGATACGTGACCGCTCTGGTCCTGTCTAGGATTATAGAGAGGCGTGTTGGGAATTGGGACCTCATCCTGTGTGGAGAAGCGTCTCTCGATGAAAACGCTTACCAGACAGGGCCTAGGCTGGCGGAGATCTTCAACGTACCCCATGTCTCTTACGTCAACAAGCTCGAATGGCTCGGCGGAGCGGTCAAGGCTTGGAAGTCTCTGGAGGATGGTGTGAAAGTCGTTTCCTGCAAGACCCCGGCTGTCGCAACGGTGGGGCTCGAGATCAACACTCCACGTCTCCCGAGCCTACTGATGATCAGAGCTTCTCAGAAGAAGCCGCTCGTCGAGGTGAAACGAGACGAGCTGGGGCTCACAGACGACATGCTCGCCCCGAAGACTGAAATCCTTGAGGTTAGGGCTTTGAAGACGGAGAGGCGTAGGCAGGTCTATGATGGTAAGCCGGAGGAGCTCGCCGAGAGGCTTGCTGAAACTATACTCGGGCTGGGGGTTTTGAAGAGATGAAGGCTGTGGTCTTCTCGGAGAAAGCGGAACAGGCTGCCGGGGCGGCGGCCTACTTGAAGAAAAGCCTGCCGGGAGTGGATGTGTCAGCTGCGTCGTTCAACGAGCTTTCGCCTAAAGAGGCTGAATTGCTGGGAAGAGCCGGGGTTGAGCGGGTGTGGCTTCTCCCCAGCAGTGTTTGGACGGCTGGAGAGCCCTCCGCCTCAGCCGCTTTGGCGGAGCTGGTCGTGAAAACATCCTCCGACGTCCTCGCAGTATGGGCCTCCAAAACAGGTAATGAGTTAGCTGCGCGGGCTGCTCAACGGCTTGGAGCTCCGTACGCCCCCGAATGTTTCTCGCTGGAGATGAGTTCCGGAGGGCTTGTGGCTAGGAGGCTTGTGCTGGGCGGGGGGTATGCGTCTAAGATGCTGCTCAAGCAGAGCCCGTGTGTCGTGAGCCTCAAAGCATCAGCCGAACTAGGTGAAGAAGTGAGGGCTGAACCAGTTGTGGAGAAGCTTGACGTGTCTGTCTCAACACCTGCGCTGGAGTTCGTCGAGTTCATCAAGCCTGAGACCTCTCACGTGGAGCTGGAGAAGGCTGACGTGATTGTCGCAGTCGGAAGAGGGTTCAAGAAGAAGGAGGACCTAGCCATGGCTGAGGAACTCGCCCGACTTCTAGGTGCTGAGGTGGGATGCAGCAGGCCTATCTCAGGAGACCTTAAGTGGCTGAGCGAGGAAAGGCACATAGGTCTTTCGGGCAAGAGGGTGAGGCCTAAGCTCTACCTAGCTCTAGGCATTTCAGGGCAGGTGCAGCATTTAGTCGGTATGAGGGACTCGAGGACTGTCATAGCGGTCAACACAGACCCCAACGCACCAATAGCCGCCGAATCCGACTACCTGTTCGTCGGAGACCTCTACAAAATACTCCCACTCCTGAACCAGAAGCTGAGGGAGAAGCTGGGAAAATAGTCATGGACTACATCACCGCTGTTTTCGCCAACATGGGGCCCTCTGGCAGGAGGGGCTTGCTGAAGATAAACAACAGGCCGATGATAGAATATGTTCTCGACTCGGTTCCAGACGACTCCAAGTCCATATTCATACTGTCGAGCAGAGATAGCATGGAGGACTACCGTGTCTTGGCCGACGAGTACAGCGCCGAGCTGGAGGAGGCTGTTGATGAAAAACTTGACATGCGTTTTCAGCTGGAGCCTGTCTTCAACAAGGCCGGAGCTCAGGGGGTGTTGGTGCTGCCGTGCGACACCCCCTTCATCAACAAAGACATAACGAGCTTTCTCCGCAGCATCGTCTCGAGGTTCTCGGCGGGGATTCCGCGCCCTTTCTTCGACAAGCCCGAGTTCATGCCCGCATCCTACAGGGTGGAGCCGTTCCTCAAAGCCATGAAGGAGAACCCCGACATGCATATCGCAGACCTTGTCAAACGCGTCAACAACGTCCTTTACATCTCTGCCCAGAGCTTCCGGGTCTTCGACGACAAGCTGAGGTTCTTGACCCGGGTTCAAAACGCCTCCGACGCAAGGAAGGCCAGCCAGATAATGCAGGCCCTTGAAGGATGAAACGATGACAAGGCCTCTGCCGGTGGGAAAGCTGCCGGAGCATGTCCTGAAAAGATACGTTCTCAGGCACAGGGGATATATGCGTGGGGACGTTGTTCTGTGGCCGGGGTTCGGCGAAGACGCGGGGGCCGTTAAAGCATCTAAAGACGTCTACGTCCTGTCGACAGACCCGATCACGGGTTCGAAGCAGTTTGTAGGATGGCTGGCTGTCCACGCGTCAGCCAACGACGTAGCTGTTTCAGGAGCTAGGCCTCTCTGGTTCTCTTCAACAATACTGCTGCCGGAGAGAAGCGGGACTGGAGACCTCTCCAGAATCGTCAGACAAATCAGCTCGGCGTGCCGCCGCCTAAAAACAGCGGTAGTGACCGGCCACTCCGAGATAGCTCCGTTCGTCGCATCTCCCACAGTAGTTGGACACATGATAGGTAGGCTCGCCGCCGGCAGGCTGATAACCAGCAGCGGGGCGCGTCCCGGCGACTACATACTGATGGTAAAGTCAGTGGGGCTCGAGGGGGTCTCCATCATAGCCTCAGACTATCCGACGCTCCTGAGGAAGAAGAAACTAGACCCAGAGTCTATCAGGCGGGCTGCGGGCCTGATAAGAAAGACCAGCGTGGTCGAGGAGGCTTTGGCTTTTGCAAGAGCAGGCGTCTCAGCCATGCACGACCCGACTGAGGGAGGGCTGCTGGGAGGGCTGTACGAGATGGCTCAGGCTTCGTCCGTCGGCTTCTACGTAGACAGGTCGAAGGTTTTGATAGACCCTCTGGTTGCTCGGATAACCAAGGCGCTGGATATCGACCCGCTCAAGCTCATCAGCTCGGGGACGTTGCTGGCCACGGCACGCAAGCTCAGGAGGCGAGTCGTTCAAAAGACGGGAGCAAGCGTCATCGGCAGGATTGTGGAGCGGAGAAAAGGCATGCGAATCTTCAGCGAGGACGGCGAGCAGAAGCTTAAGGGGCATGTTCAGGACGAGCTGTGGCGGTTCATGGCTGAGATGTAGATAGACTTTTTATACCCTCGCCGCCGACTATCCTCATGGATGTCCTCGAAGCTATCAGGACCAAGCTTGAGCTGAAGGAGTACGACGCTAGGGCTGTTCCGAAGGAGGTTGTGAAAGAGATATTCGAGGCGGCGAGGCTGTCCCCGAGCGGGCTCAACAGCCAGCACTGGAGGTTCATATACGTAGACGCGCCAGAAGACTTGAAGACTCTCGCGGAGATAAGCCTGTCCGGCAAATGGGTCTCGGGCTGCTCATTCGCCGTCATAGTCTTGACATCGCCAAAGTATCCATGGCATCTCCTCGACGCAGGCCGAGTAATAACATACATGCAGCTGGCCGCTTGGAACCGTGGAGTCGGCTCCCGGATCTACACTGGATACGACGAGAAAGCTATGAGGATGAAGTTCGGCATACCGTCCGACTACCACATAGCGTGCGTGGTCGGGTTCGGCTACCCCAGGAGGAAAGTTCTAGGCCGTAAAAACAGACAGCCTGTCGAGTCCCTCGTTTTCCACGGCAGGATGGGCACGCCTATAGGGTTTTAGCAGGAATGGACAGCGCCAGCTTCCTGACCGCCGCCCTCAGATGCCTCGAGACGGTGGACTTCGAAAGCCCCAGCTTCTCAGCGATGTCCGTCAGACTGGCCTCTCTCTGTGGCGAGAAATAACCCATCGAGATGGCTGTGAAAAGCACATCGCTTTGTTTCTCTGTCAAAACTTGCCGTAAGTTCAGTGAAGACCTTCTGAGAACATCAACCTCAAGCCCCTCAGCCTTCATGCTTTCAACAATCTTCTTCGAAACCATGGGTCCGGGTGTCAGGAACGAGAATATCACGCCGACACCTTTTATGAACATCACGTTGGTAGGGATAGCGGAGTTCTTAGACAGAGTCTTGCAGGCCGTGCAGCTCGGCCCGTCTATCCACAGAAAGCTGCGGCCCATCGTGTAAACCGACGTGTCCGGTGTATAAACATCTCTTACGTCGACTGGTTTGGAGAGATGTATGAGGTGGCTCGATGTATTCTCGCCCACCCTGATGTTTCTGAAGGTACCTTCTAAATTCTTGGACAGAAGCATCTGGACAACCTTGCAATTGCTGTTCTTGACCACCACCGCGAGCTGGTTCGGCGAGGCTCTCAAGCTGTCCAGCAGTCTAAGGATTTGGCGGGTTAAAACCATGATTTTGAGACAGAAGCACCACCTTAAATCATGAACATGCAAAAAATCACTCAGAACATTTAAATCATGCTGAGGCATGATGCAACACTGTTGCATAAGTGATTTTTAAAACACGCATCAGCTATTATATCCATGAAGCCTGTTCGTGTCTTGTTCGTCATCGCAGTATTGTTGGCTCTGACGTCGGCCTCGGCTTTTGAGTATGCTCCGGGCGTGCCGGGCAACCCGCCTCCCAACGCCAAGCCAGACAAAACCTTCGTGCTGATTGCGGATGAAGCCGACGTAGTGATCGACGAAGGCATAGTGTTCAGGGCTTTCGTTTTCAACGGAACGTCTCCCGGGCCGTTGATCTTAGTCCAGGAAGGAGATGTTGTTGAAATAATTGTTAAGAATCAAGGCAAGTATACCCACGGTCTTTCGATACATGCTGCGAACACGCAGACATCCAAGTTTGTCGGCAACATCGCTCCCGGCGGAGAGGGTAGGCTGGTTTTCAAGGCTGATTTCCCTGGAGTTTACATGTACCACTGCGCCCCGGGAGGGCATGGGATTCTCACACACACTCTTGCCGGGATGTACGGCATGGTTGTGGTGGAGCCTAAGAGTGGCAGTTATCTTCTTGAACGTCAGCTGGGCCGGGAGCCTGACATAAAAATCTACCTCGTCCAGCACGAAGTTTACCTGAACGGTCGAGACTTCTTCGACGGCAAAGCAGCCTACGTGATGTTCAACGGTAAAGTGTTTCGCTACGTGGGCGAGCCCATACAAGCCCGGCCAGGAGACTACGTCAGGTTCTACTTCCTCAACGTAGGGCCAAGCCTGACGTCCAGCTTCCACGCCGTCGGAGGGATCTGGGAATATTCCTACCAGGGAGGCAACCCCAACAACGTGGTGGTGGGCCTGCAGACCGTGACTGTCGGCCCGACGGACTCGTACGTCATCGAGTGGCGTGTGCCCGCTGAAGGCAACTTCCTCATAGTGTCTCACGCCTTCGGCACGCAAGCCATCAAGGGAGCTGTCGGGTTAATAGCGTCATCAGTCAACGCAACACGTACACCTACGGTCCTGCCTCAAGGCCCTTCACAAACACCCGATGGGAAAGTAAGGCGTGTCGTAGCACCTTTCGAGCCGACCTCGCAGGACGAACCCCGAACATTCTTCCCAGGCGAGAGAGTCGTGATACAGATGGTTGGAAACAGCTTCTACCCTAAGATATCGAGAGTTCCCGTTGGGTCGACAGTCGTCTGGGTCAACGAAGACGTGCTGAGCATAGGCGCGGGGGAGATCACGGGCCAGCACAACGTCGCAGTCGTTCAGGGCCCAGTCTCTTTCGCCTCGCAGTTGTTGAAAAACGCGGAGCAGTTCAGCTTCAAGATCGAGAAGGAGGGAGAATACCAGTATATCTGCGGCGTACATCCATACATGAAGGGGGTCATCGTGGCTTATCAGGCAGCAGGCATCTCTGCCGGAGGCGGGGGGCTGGGTTTCACGGTTGACCTAACAGCCTTGGTTGTTTTCGTCGGAGGACTGGGTGCGCTGTCGCTTCTCATTTTCGTAGGCGAAAGGTCGTCGAAAAAGAATGAAAGATAAGAAACTTCTCGCCGCTCCGCTGTTCGCCATAATACTCGCATCATTATTTTTCTTTTTCTACCCAAGGGGCGGAGACAGCATAGGGGAGGATGGTAGAGACTACATAGCCAGCGGCCGGCCTCTACCTAGCTTCAGCCTCAAAAACACCCGTGGGGAAGTTGTGAGCCTTGATTCTTTCCGTGGGAAAGTGGTGCTGGTCTTCTTCGGCTACACAAGCTGTCCAGACGTATGTCCGATGGCTTTGAAGAAGTACGCCGAGATTGAGAGGCTTCTGGGCAGCAGGGCCTACGAGGTTGTGATGATTTTCATAACAACCGACCCCCAGAGAGACGATCCCAAGACTCTGGAAAAATATGTTGCAGGCTTCAGCCCGAGCATCGTGGCTCTAACGGGGACATGGGAAGAGTTAGCAAGCGTCTGGCAGAAATACCATGCAAGGCCGTTGGAGCAGGCCGGCGAAGGCTCTTACGCGATCCATTCGGCGGTGATCTACGTAGGCGACAGGAGCTTGGTCCTCCGGAAGATTTTAACCCCGGAGATGCCGGCTGAAGAAATGGTCAAAGAGATAGAGAAACTCATTTAATCCTAGCCAGCGCCGTCCTGTACGCCGTCCCCTCGACGCTGCTGCTGGTCAACTCTATCTCCTCGAGCCATTTTATGCTCTGGTAGCATTTCTGCCGTGGAAAAACTAGGCGGAACGGTCCGCCATGCTCTGGTGTAAGGCGTTGTCCACGATGCATGTACGCAACCAGCATGTCATGGGTTTCAGCCAAGGAGAAGCACTCGGTGAAGTCTCCCGACTTGAAGACCGCGTAGTTGGCTTCAGGCAGAACCCCGGCGAGTTTCAGCAGAGTTTCAACCTTTACTCCAACCCAGTCCGTGTCGGGGACGACCCAGCCCTCCAAGCACGCGAAGTCAAACGACACACGGTCTGGAGGCAGGTTTAGAACGTCGTCGACCGTCAGCTCCAGAGGCTTCTCCACACAGCCTGTTATACGTAGTCGATGGACATGGCCGTGGTCTTTCGGTCTCGGGAAAACCGGCAGGTCGTCGAGCACCCGGGTCATGATCGTAGGTATGTCGACGAAAGCTAAAACGTTTTCTCCCCAAATAGGTTGACAAACATTTAAAGAGCGCAAACTAACTCCAGTTTCCTCAGGAACGGATGATTGAGCTGGGACGCAGATATTCACCGCAAGCGGTCGAGCAAGCTGTGATGGAGAGGTGGAAGAAGCTCGACATCCTCAGGAAGGTGGAGGAGCTGAACAAGAACGGGCCTCTCTTCTCTTTTCTGGAGGGGCCTCCGACCGTGAACGGGTACATGCACATCGGGCATACGAGGGGCAGGGTTTACAAGGACATCGTCCTACGGTATAAAACCATGCAGGGCTTCAACGTCTGGCGGAGGGCTGGATGGGACTGTCAGGGGCTGCCGACGGAGATAGAGGTTGAGAAACGGCTGGGGATAACGAGCAAGCGGGACATCGAAAAGATCGGGCTTGAGCGCTTCGTGGAGGAAGCCAACAAAGTCGTCGACCACTACCTTTATCACTGGCGGAGAGCCAGCGAGAGGCTCGGGCTCTGGCTCGACTACGACAACGCCTACGAAACCCGTAGGGAGGAATACATGGAGCACGTCTGGCACCTGCTCAAGAAAGCCTACGAAAGCGGAGACCTCGTCGAAAGCCACCGAGTAGTGCCCGTCTGCCCCCACTGCGAGACAGC
>JAVZZH010000002.1:0-256504 GCA_038885755.1 Candidatus Caldarchaeum sp. | reverse complement strand
GTAATAATGCGAGTAGAGCAGAATCACAGCACCGATGCCAGTTATCAAAACAGCGAACAGGTATGCGAGTGCATCGAGAAGAAGAATGAACCGAACACCAGCCGACGGAATCCAATCAACGACCAAAACAGTCTCGCCGTGAACCAGCCAGAAATAATTGACCAAGATGAAGGAGACGACGGCCGCCAACACCCCCGAAAAAGCAGCGGCTCTCTCCCTAACCCTCCCCGCCAGGGGCGAGACCGCTGAAGCGAGGAAAGGAGCCGCTAAGGAGGAGGCGAACAAGATTTCATGAGTTAAGGCCATCTTGAAGGCTGAGAGACAGTACTTCTAATAAATCTATATCCTTACTCACAACCCTCGAGAGAAAGCCGGCCGACGCGGGGCTTAAAAATTCGTCTTTAAATAATGGACCTAACACCGCAAAACGAAGAAAACATGATGAAGCAAGTCCTCTCCATATCATCGCTGGCCCTTCTCGGCATCATCGCAGCCATCAGCCCCGTCTCCGCAGTTGAAGCAGGAGCAGGGCTAACGGACCTAGGCTCAAAAACCTTCGCCGCAGCCATAGCTTTCGCCGTAGCCGTTGCGTCGTCAGGGTTTGGAATAGCTAGGGCTGGCTCAGCGGGTCTAGCCGCGGCCGCTGAAAGGCCTGAGATAAGGACTACCGCCATCATCATATCAGCTTTCGCCGAGGCTCTCGCGATATACGGCATCGTCGTAGCGTTCTTCATCCTTGGGGCATCGTGACGTAGTTAATCAAGTGTGAGAGGTAGAAGAAAGCCAGCCCGACGCCTAAAGAGGACTGCCATCTCATTTTTTTAGCATACGCGACTGCGGCGCTTATCAGGAATATTGAAAGGGTTTGCGAAAACACGACCAAGCTGTCTCTCACCAGTATGTTGCTGAGGATGGATGTCTGAGCAACTCTGTCGACGACCGCCAGCCCCGGGACAAGCCCTGTGGGGAGCAGAGCGACCGAGAACGCAGACAATAGTTTTCCAGACTCGGTTAGAACCTCTCTGGGGCTGGTGTTTTTCAGGCTCTTGATGGCGGAGGATGCGGACCTGAATTTTCCGGAGAATAAGTAGCCTAGGGACGAGAGCACCACGTAGCCCGTGAGGTATGTTGCTCCTAGCTTGACTACGAAGAGCGGGTTGTTGAGGGGTGAGGATGGGTAGACGTTGAGCAGGAAGAGCTCGTGCCTGCCTGCTAATAATACGAACACGATGACGAACAGCGAGAGCGGGCCTAGGACGGAGGCGACAACCCTGCTCTCGTAGATGGGTGAGAAAAGCCACATGGGGAAAAACAACGAAGAAAGGAGTTCGGAGGTTCTTGAAGGCTTCGGGATGTTCTGGCCTGCGTCGGCCTGAGCTGTCAAGGCTTTGTATATCCTGAGACCGTCTTCGGTGAGACGGTAAGTCTTCTTCTCGTCCTGCGTTATAAGCTGGCTCATCTGCCTCAGGTTGTAGTACAGCGAGCCCGTGCTTATGCCAAGCTTCTGCTTCAAAGCAGTGGCTCCAATCCTGCCGTGCTCACCAACAGCGAGCACGATAGACCGCCTGACCTTGTGTCTCACCAGCCACAGAAGCTCCTCGTCGGACATTTTCGGAGGCTGGCCCGAGAACTCATCCAAGTCTATCAACCCCAACAGCCCCGCAGAATCCATGGAGAAAACTCAGAGAGAGTATATTAAGTTAGACCTCTGGAGACGGCTCGACTGCTCACGAAGGTCTTTCTAAAAAGTATTATAGGCGTTGATGTTTATCCATGGCTGGGTCTGTCTTGTCGTGGGTTGAGGACATGGTTAGTTTCAGGGGGGTGATAAGGCGGAGCGGCAACAGCCTCATAGCAACCATACCCCCCGAGCTTTCTCAGAGGTTTCTCATCCGCGAGGGGCAGGAATACACCATCGTGGGGATGAGCCGGATGAACCCCGAGTTCGAGGGAGCGCTGCAGATATACCTCGGGTTCTTCATAGTTCTCGAGAAAACACCCCGACTCGACGTCGCTGTTGAGGGGCTTGGTTTTCCGGAGGTTGAGAAAGTGTTGAAAAGCCATGGAGCTGGTGAAGTTGTTCAGATGCTGTCCGAGAACGGGGTTAAATGCTATGGGTTGTTCACCTCGGTTGAGAGAAACCGCGTAAAGATTCCTAAGACTGTTGAGGAGGTCTCAAGCCTCCTGCCCGTCATCAAGCGTGAGCTGGAGGAGCTTGGGGGAGTGGTGAAGTCGATTGAGGTTTCTGAGGTAATTCACGAGAACAGGTGCGTTGACCCGGCGGTGATATCTAGGAGTACGGCACGTTTAGAGAAGAGGATAGCGTGGAAGTGGGAGATTTAGCCAGCGCTGCCCATCCTCAGCTTCTCGAAGGCTTCGACGACGTCTTCCAAGTCTTCTCTGCTGCCCAGCAGGACGTACTGCGGTATCCACACTGCCTCCTCCCGGCTGGCCTTATCAGCGTGAGGCGTCGAGGCGGGTATGCGTGATTTTTCAGCTATGAACGGGTACGACTGGAGGGTTCTGTAGCCTGCGTTGCATGGAATCCCCTCAGCGTTCAAAGCCTTTACAAACTCCTCCTTCGTGCTGAACCCGAACCTCTTGACGTCGACGCGTGTTATGTATAGATGGTAGCTGTGGGCGGTTGCCTTGGAAGGCCTTGATAGAGGTCTTACGCCGTCTATCTCGGACAAGTGTTTGTCGAGGTAGGCTGCGGATTCCATTCTTCTCCTGTTGAGCTCGGGGAGTTTTCGCAGCTGCGCCCTCAGCACGGCTGCTTGGAGGGCGGTCATCCTGAAGTTCCAGCCATACCGGACGTGCTCATACCATCCCTTCCTCACGTCCCGGCCAACGTTGACGAGCGAGCGGGCCAGTAGAGCAAGCTCCTCGTCGTTGCTCGTTATGATGCCTCCCTCGCCCGCGGTCATGTTCTTGCTCTGGTAGAAGCTGAAAGCACCTAGGTCTCCTATCGAGCCGACACGCCGGCCACCCCACTCAGCTCCATGCGCCTGCGCCGCGTCCTCCAACACCCTCAACCCGTGGGCCCTAGCATGCTCCATCACCCCATCCATGTCGGCTGGGCAGCCGGCTAGATGAACGGGGATAACGCATCTAGTCTTGCTGGTTATCGCTCTTCCCACGGCTTCGGGCGAGATGTTATACGTATCTGGGTCGACGTCCACGATGACGGGCGTGGCTCCAGCATCTATGACAGCTGTCGCCGTGGCTAGGAATGTGTAGGAGGGAACTATGACCTCGTCCCCAAAGCCTATGCCCAGAGCCTTGAGCGATACGAAGAGAGCCGTCGAGCCGCTTGCGCAGGCGACGCCGTACTTTGCGTGATGGAAAGAGGCGAACTCCTCCTCGAACAGCTTAATCTTCGGAGAGCCGGCAGACCAAGGCCCCTCCCGCAAAACCTCCAAAACCTCCCTAACCTCGTCGTCGCCGGAGAATGGCCAGCTTGGGAAAGGCTTCTTCCTCACAGGCTCTCCGCCCCTGATGGCCGGCTTTTGCATGGCTAGACGGAGGGGTTCATGTATTAATGTTTGTCAGCCCGGGGGAGTAGACGTGTTTTGATGATTTACGCCGAGGTGGTTGTTGAGGAAGCTGCTGCGTAGAATCAGTTTAAAAGCAGGCTTTACGGCTTGAGAATGGCTTGAGCAAGCCTGTTGACTTGGGTTCTTTGAAGGAGGGCCACAACATAGTGATTGACGGAGAGCCTTGCAGGATCGTGGAGGTTGAGAAGAGCAAGCCGGGTAAGCATGGCTCGGCTAAGGTGAGGCTTGTCGCTATAGGAATCTTCGACGAGGTGAAGAGAAGCATGGTGGGGCCCGCGGACAATCGTGTCGAGGTCCCGATAGTGGACAAGCGGAGTGGTCAGGTTGTTGCGGTGGGCTCTGACTCGGTCTCGGTGATGGACAACGAGAGCCTGCAGATCGTCGAGGTTCCGATGCCTAAGGATGAGGCGTTGAGGGCGAAGATCGAGCCCGGAGTCGCTGTGGAGTACTGGAGCATAATGAACAGATACCTGCTCGTCAACGTGAAGTAAGCCTTCCCTCGTCTATCACGAGAAGCTTGTAGGAGTAGCCGTCTATGATGGCTTTCAGGCTGGCCTCCACTATGTTCCGTGAGACTCCTGTCGTAGACCATCTGTGGCCGTTGTCGGCGAACTCGATGAACACGCGGACGGAGGCCGCTGTTGCGTCCCGGGCGTCTATGACAGATACCTTGTAATTGGTCAGCTGCGTCGCTTCGAGGCTTGGATACTTCTTGAGGACTGCTGTCCTGATAGCGGCGTCGAGGGCGTGAACTGGACCTACGCCTTCAGCCGTGGTTGACACCGCTTCGCCGTCGATGTCCATCGAGACAACCGCTCGAGAGGTCAGCTGCCCTGCCTCAAGAACCTCAACCCACCATGTTCTCACACGCAGCCGTTCGACGTTGACCCCGACATTTCTGAGAATGAGCAGCGAGAGGGTTGCGTCAGCCGGCTCGAAATGATAGCCCTGAGCCTCCAGCCTCTTGACTTCTTCCAAGATCTTTGACGCCTGCTGCTTCGAGAGCGTCAACCCGAGCTTGGCGGCGTGGTTCACGAGAGCAGACCTTCCAGCAAGCTCCGAAACCGATAGAGACCTTTCCATGCCCAGCAGCTCGGGGTTGACGTGCTCGTAGGTTCGCGGGTTCTTGATTATGGCGTCGATATGGACTCCTCCTTTGTGGGCGAAGGCGTTGGCTCCGAAGAAGGGGTATCCGGGGCTGAGAGGTATTCCAGCCACCTCGGCGACGTAGTAAGCCATGTCCTTCAGCTTCTTCAACCCGTTCTCCGACTTCAAGACCTTGAAGCCCATCTTCAAAGCTAGGTTTGGGATTATCTGGGTGAGGTCGGCGTTGCCGCATCTCTCGCCCAAGCCTATCATGGTTCCCTGAACATGCCTAACCCCCTCAACTACGGCGGCCAAGCTGTTGGCCACAGCCAGCCCGCAGTCGTTGTGCGCGTGAATCCCCAGTAGACCTGCAATCCTTTGCCTAACCACCCTAACAACCTCCGACAGCCTGTGAGGCAGCGTCCCCCCGTTCGTGTCGCAGAGCACGATCCTAGAAGCACCAGCCTCAGCCGCATGCTTCAAGACCTCGAGAGCATACTCCGGCGATTCGTTGTAGCCGTCGAAGAAATGCTCGGCGTCGAAGACAACATCCATCCCATGCTCCCGGAGATATTCAACCGTGTCCACGACCATGTTCAGGTTTTCCTCGAGGCTGCAGCGGAGAACCTCGTTGACGTGTAGCGTCCACGACTTGCCGAAGATGATGGCCACGTCGACGTCGGAGTCGAGGATGGCTTTGAGAGAGTCGTCCTGATCAGGCCTTATCCCTACTCTGCGTGTGCTTCCGAAGGCTCCGACCCTGCTGTTGGAAAGGGAGAGCTTCTTAACGGCTTTGAAGAACTCCTCGTCCTTGGGGTTTGAGCCGGGCCAACCACCCTCTATGATGTCAACGCCTATCTCGTCGAGGCGTTCAGCTATGCGGAGCTTGTCGTGGAGTGTGAAAGTCACTCCTCTGGTCTGGGCGCCGTCCCGGAGAGTGGTGTCCAAGACTTCAACGTAATCGATTCAACCACCCGTGACTGCTAGCTTCGTTCTCCCTATATAAGGTTATTGAGCGGCGACTTGTTTCAGCTGGTTTTTGGCTCTAGGCTGGCTTCGTGGACGACCAGGTAGCCGTGGTGTTGTTTCCAGACCTTCTCAACACGGCCCAGCCTAAGCCTTTTCCCGAAGATTGGACAGTCCAGAACCAGCGTCTCCATCTCGCCTCCCTCTCCAGCTGGATGAACGCCGTACCTCTCCCTCAGAATCGACAGCTCGTCCACAGCTTTCTCGTCGAGGATCTTGCCGAGCCACTCCTCGCCAAGCCCAGCGGCAGCCACAGCCACAACCATCACCTCGAACCCTTCAGCTAGGATCCTCCGCAGAAGAGACTCCGGCTCGACACCCCAGAGAGGAGCCACTATCTCCAGCCCATGCCGTTGAGCGGCTTTGGCCATACGGTCTCGCTGATAGCTGCTCTCGAGGGCCCCTGCCAGAACCCCCTCGACTCCTCCAGCAACCTCCTCCAACCCCTTGTCCAGCGTCTCCTCCTCGCTCCGCCCCTCCACCGGTATCAACAACTGTTTCTTCCCCATGGCTTCGGCTTGGAGCGGGGTTATGTGGAGGTTGGGGTAGTGGAAAAGGTAGCTGTCCACAGCCTTGGGCAGGAAAGTAAGCAGGACTTCGACTCTGTGCCCCATCCTCTCAGCCAGCATGATTGAGTACGTTGAGTCCTTCCCTCCAGAGAACAGAGCCGCGAGCCTCACACCAACCCCTGCTCAACAACGACGCGGTGGAATAAAAACAGCTGCCGCCTCGGAGTTAAATTATGGCCTTGAAAGGCTTCAACTGTGAAGCTGTACGAGTTTGAAGGACGGCAGCTCTTCAGACGCTATGGAATACCTGTTCCGGGCTTTGAAGTGGTGGACAGCGCCGAGCAAGCCCGCAGGGCTGCGGAAGCCTTCCCCGGCAAAACCGTTGTCAAGGCGCAGGTGCTTGTGGCGGGGAGGGGTAAGGCGGGCGGGGTCAAGGTTGCTGAAACCCCTTCTCAAGCAGCTGAGCTTGCCTCCAGAATGCTGGGGTCTGAGATTAAGGGTGAGAGAGTGGACAGGGTTCTGATCACCGACTACACAGAGATAGCGAGAGAGCTTTATCTCGGAATAATAGTCGACCGGTTCAAAAAAGCGCCGATGGTCATCGTCTCGGGCGAGGGAGGAGTTGAGATCGAGGAGCTTGCCAGGAAAAGTCCTGAGCAAGTGCTCAGGATCGAGGTTAACCCGCTATTAGGCCTTACAGACTACCAGGTAAGGAAAGCCGTGATGTTCATGAAGCTGGGCGGAGGGCTGGCCGAAGAAGCTGGGCGGATACTTCGCAGCCTTTACAAGCTCTTCGTCGAAATGGATTGTGAGCTGGCTGAGATAAACCCCTTGGCGGCCACGCCCGACAACCGTCTTCTTGCCGTCGACTCGAAGGTCATAATCGACGAAAACGCGCTCTACAGGCATAGAGAGTTTGCTAGGCGTGTGGAGGGGTCAGGCCTCGAGGAGGAGGCCCGCAAGCTCGGCTTCACGGCGGTTGAGCTGGACGGGGACATCGGGATAATAGGCAACGGAGCGGGCTTGACGATGGCTACTATGGACTTGGTCAAGCTGAAGGGCGGGAGGCCAGCCAACTTCCTAGACGTGGGCGGCGGGGCTTCGGAGGATGTGGTGGAGAAGGCTTCCCGCCTGCTGCTTACGCATCCAAGGGTTAAGGTTCTGTTCGTCAACATACTCGGAGGCATAACACGGTGCGACGAGGTTGCTAGGGGAGTTGTCTCGGCCTACAGGTCTTCAGGCATGGACAAGAAGATCGTCGTGAGAATGATGGGCACCAACGAGGAGGAGGGGAAGAGGATACTGCGGGATAACAACATACTTCCCTACGACAGCATGGAGGAGGCTGCGGAGACAGCGGCGAAGCTTGCGGGGTGATATATTTGGCCATACTGGTAGACGAGAACACGCACGTGCTTGTGCAGGGCGTCACCGGCAGGCAGGGGTTGTTTCACACACGGGCGATGATTAAATACGGCACGAAAGTCGTGGCGGGAGTCACTCCGGGCAAGGGCGGTCAGGTTGTCGAGGGCGTGCCTGTCTACGACAGCGTTGAAGAAGCTGTCGACATGCATCGTCAGATAAACACTTCTCTGGTGATGGTTCCAGCGGCCTTCGCAGCAGACGCCGTCATAGAATCCCTCGAGGCGGGGGTCAAGCTTGTCGTGGTGATAACGGAGCACGTGCCCGTGCACGACGCCATGAAGTTCATCAGATACGCATCCTACAGGAACGCGTACATCATCGGCCCCAACTGCCCCGGAGTCATAACGCCAGAAGCAGCGAAAGTAGGGATAATGCCAGGCCACATCTTCAAACGAGGGAGAGTCGGCATCGTATCGAGGAGCGGTACGCTCACCTACGAGATCGCCTACGCCATCACCGCGGCAGGCATGGGCCAGTCAACCTGCGTCGGAATAGGCGGAGACCCTGTCGTTGGGCTTAACTTCATAGACGTTCTGGAGATGTTTCGCCGAGACCCCGAGACGGAGTCTGTTGTGCTGATCGGGGAGATTGGGGGAGACTTGGAGGAGAGGGCCTCTGAGTACATCAGGGAGACTAGCTACCCTAAGCCTGTCGTCGCCTACATAGCTGGGAGAACCGCCCCGCCTGAGAAGAGGATGGGGCACGCTGGGGCGATAATATCGCTGGGCGCCGGCGACCCGGAGAGCAAGATCAGGGCTCTCGAGAAGGCGGGTGTTCCTGTTGCGTCGACGCCCAGCGAGGTGGTGAGGTTGTTGAGAACGGTGTAGGTCTTGGACAAGTATGTCTCGCTAGCGGAGGAGGCTGAGGAGGTTTTCCGTAGAGAACCCCCGCTCATCAAATCCCAGCATAGTTCTCTACTGGTGGTCGGCGACACTCACGGCGACGTGGAGTCTTCTGAGAAAGCGTTGAAGCAGGCTGACAGGCTGGGCGCTGCGGTGGCTTTCCTCGGCGACTATGTTGACAGAGGACCCTACCAGACAGAGAACATAACTCTCTTGTTCGAGAGGAAGGTCGCGAGCCCCTCCACATGCATACTGCTGAGAGGCAACCATGAAACCCTTACTATGAACACCTATTACGGCTTCCTCGAAACCGTCGTCAAGAGATACGGGATGAAGACGTACAGAGCCTTCCTCAAAGCGTTTACGATGATGCCCTACGCTTTATTTCATGGAGGACGGGTGCTGGGTTTTCACGGAGGCTTGCCTGAGGGGTTGAAGGACGTCAGCCAGCTGGAGGGGCTTCCACGCGGGATGGACGACCCTGAAGACCCGCTGACGATGCAGCTGCTGTGGAACGACCCGAGGGAGGGGTTGAGAGGCTTCGCCGAGAGCGCAAGAGGCGGAAGAGCGCGGTATTTTGGAGAGGATGTTTTTTCAGAGTTCATCGACAGAAACCGTTTGACGCTGGTGGTGAGGTCTCACGAGCCCATGCCGCAAGGATACAGGTACATGTTTAACCGTAGGCTTTTAACCATATTCTCATGCCGCTTCTACTCGGTCCCTCCCAAGGCAGCCCTACTAGTGGGCGGGGATGTGGAGATAATCAGCTTAGGGTGATGAGTTGACTGTCTACACCATAGACACGGGGGCGCTGGGTTTCGACAAGATAGTCGCATGCTACTTGGTCAAGGCTGGGAGGACAGCGATCGTAGACACGGGCTACTCATCCAGCGGTGAAAAAGTAATCAACACGCTCAAGCAGCTAGGCGTTAAGAGGCTGGACTACATCATACCGACACACGTCCATCTCGACCACGCCGGAGCCGCTTGGAAGCTGGCCGAGAAGTTTCCAGATGCCGTGGTATTGGCTCAGGAAAAAGCGGTCAAACACCTCGTCGACCCCTCACGCCTGATGAACAGCGTTAGGGAGTTTTACGGAGAGGAGTTCGTGAAGCTTTTCGGCGAGGTCAAGCCGATAGACGAGACCCGTGTCTTCAAGGCGGGCGACGGCGAGGCCCTCAGCCTCGGAGACGTCGACCTAGTGTTCATCTACACGCCGGGCCACGCCCCTCACCAGATGTCTGTCCTAGTCAGCGACGGCAGCCTCATCACGGCAGACGCAGTTCCAGCCAAGTATCCCGACAAACCCTACATCATACCCACTACTCCTCCACCCAGCTTCGACTACGACCAGTATGTCCAGAGCCTCAGGCGCATAGGTAAAACGGGCGCCAAAACCTTCCTGACGCCTCATTTCGGAGCAACGCCGGCGGGCGAGGACTGGGTTGAGCGGCTGGTTGAAACCGTGGCTGAGTGGGTTGAGACGGCTAGGGATGTATTGAGGAGCGGCGGAGGGCTTCCGAGGCTTGTGCAGACGTTCGAGGAGAGGCTGGAGCGGGAGTATGGAGGGCCTCTGCCGGTCTACGTGCGGAACCTGGTGAAGATGTCGTCGATGGGGTTGGTCGGCTATTTAAGGGGACCGACAGCCTGACAGGCTCATCTATTTATGAACCCAGCACCGCAGTAAACCATGACATTAATCACGGTGGTCGGCTCCGGGAGAGTAGGAACATCCGCCGCCCTGCAAATAGCCATGAAAGAGGTCGGGGACATCGTGCTGATCGACATCGTTCAAGGCCTTCCTCAGGGCGAGGCGCTGGACCTCAACCACGCATGCTCAATCCTCGACTTGGACGTCGACGTCAAGGGGTCGAACGACTACAGGGACATGGCTGGGTCGGACGTGGTGGTCATCACGGCCGGCCTCGTCCGCAAGCCCGACATGACAAGGCTCGACCTGCTGCACAAAAACTCCGAGATCATCTCAGGGATCTCCAAACAGGTCAGGGAGTATGCTCCTAAATCCAAAGTCATAGTCGTGACGAACCCGCTGGACGTCATGACGTACCTGGCTTACAGGGCTACAGGTTTTGAAAGCCGTCGAGTAATGGGGTTCAGCGGTTTGCTGGACGTCGGCAGGTTCAGGTATATTCTACGCAGCAGGCTCGGGGTCAGCTACAAGTCTATCCGCAGCATGGTCCTCGGAGAACACGGCGACAGCATGGTTCTACTGCCCAGCCGCACCTACGTAGGGGTCGAGCCTCTCAACAGGTTCATGGACGAGAAGACGATAGCGGACAGCATCGAGGCGACGCGTAAGGCGGGCGCCGAAGTCATCAAGCTCAAGGGCTGGTCGGCACATCACGCCCCTGGCGCCGGAGTAGCTCTGATGGTCTCGGCTATTGTAAAGGACGAGAAAGCCGTTATACCTACGTCAGCCTATCTCGAAGGCCAGTATGGCGAGCGGGACATCTACGCTGTCGTTCCATGTGTGCTGGGAGCCGGCGGCGTCGAGAAGATAATCGAGCTGGCTTTGTCCGAGGACGAGCTGAAGAAGTTCAGGGAAAGCGTTAAGGTTCTGAGGGAGGCGGTTTCCCAGCTCAAGCTCTAGCCCGCTTCCTAAGCCTGGCGCTCTTGGCTAGAAGCATCCGGAAGGCCTCCTCGAAGCTCAAGTCCTCGCCCAGCTCAACGCTCTGAAAAACACCCGTCCTCCCCTTCTCCCTCCTCCGCAGAAGCACTTTCACACGGCTCGTCAGGATGTCCGGGCTAACGTTCAGCACCTTAACAGCTTCGTGGAAGTTCTCCATCAGAGGCTTTTCGACGTGGCCTTCGTCGGTTGGAATGATTAGGTTTAAGGCCTTGTTGATGCCGGGTTTCCTAACGTCTCTCCTAAGCTCGTCGAGCGTGAGGCTTCCAGCCAAGACGTAGAACCCCTCCTCGTCCCTGTTGAGCGGAACCATCGGCGCCGAGACCGTGTCCCTTTCGTTTAAGTATAGGTAAGCCTTGGCGGCGTAGTACGGCGTGGCTTGGACCAGAACCCTCCGCTCAACCCTTTGCAGCAGCGAGACCGTGTATTCGAGAAGCTGCAGCGGCACCACCTGCGGGATAAACACCTCGACGTCGCTGGACGGGCTTACGTCGCCCCTCGCCACACTCCCGTAGACAAGCCCGTGAAAACCATGGCGCTCCAAGTGAGTCATTACACTCAAGGCCCGTGCACGGAGAGTTTTCAACAACCTCCAGCGAGACTCCGAGTAGACAACATCTCGCAAAGTCCTCCGTAAACACAAGCACCGCCATGCTTTTTAACTTGTAATCAAAAGTCTCGACGTGGCGTTTCTGGACTACGACGTCCTCAGCGAATGTTATGACGAGCTGTACGGCGGGGAGCAGAGAAGCAAGTATCGGGCGGCTGTTGATAGAGTGAGGCCTGACGAGGCTTCGAGGGTTCTGGATGCTGGATGCGGAACGGGCCTCTTCCTACGTTATCTGAGAGATTGTGGTTGCTTCTGCGAATACGTCGGCGTTGATATTTCTCAGGGTATGCTGCGGAAGGCTGTTGAAAAGCTGGACACGCTGTCGCACCTAGTCATGGCCGACGCCAACCATCTCCCGTTCAGAGAAAGCATCTTCACGCATGTCTACTCCTTCACGGTCATACATCATCTCGACGCGCGGCGTTTCCTAGACGAGGCTCTTCGTGTAAGCACTCGATTCGTCGTCATCACTCAGCATAAACGCTTAAGCCCTAGACTGGAGACGGAAGTCTGTGAGACGGAGGAAACGGTTGACCAGCTCGTCGTTCTCCAAAACAAGCCTCCAGTTCTTCGCAGCGCTCCAGACAGCCGTGGCTCGGATAGCCTATCCAAGCGAGGACAGGCTCGTTAGCGTCGAGAGAGTATGCGGCGTGGACTTGGCCTACTCTGGGGAGAGATGCGGGGCGGCGGCTGTTGTTTACAGCTTGAAAGACTCTAAAGTTGTCGAGCGGGTTGTGAAAACCTACGCAGAACAGCCTGCTCCCTACATTCCCGGGTTTCTGTTTCTGCGTGAAGGCCCGTCCCTGCTAGACCTTCTGTCATCAGTCGGGGTGGGTTTTGATGTTTTGCTTGTTGACGGGCACGGCAGGGCTCATCCACGCAGGTGCGGGCTGGCCACGCTGCTAGGGTTCGTGGCAGGAGTTCCATCGATAGGTGTTGCGAAGTCTCTTCTAGTCGGCGAGCTGCAGCCGGATGAAAACTATTCGAAGATCGTTGAAGCGGGAGAGGTGTTAGGCTTGCGTAGGGGCCCTGCATACTACAGTCAGGGGTTCGGCGTCTCGTTCAACGACTTGCTGCGTGTTTCAGAGCTTTTCGGCGACACGTATCCTGAGCCTTTGAGGATAGCGGACAGGCTTTCAAGAGAAGTCCTCGAGGAAAGCAGCTAGAGCCTCGTCGTTGCGCAGTATTTCAGCGACCTCGTTGAATGAAATGGTCGGCTTCAGCTTCCTCGTTCTACCGTGCCGGCCATAGCTCACCAGCTCGCAGGCAACTATTCCCAGCATGTCCAGCTCCGACACCAGCGTGCTCACACGCCGGTCGGTCAACGGCTCCAACCCCAAAGACCCGCAGAACTCACGATACATGCCGTAAACCGTTCCAGAGGTCGTCTCCAAGCCTTTCCGGGAGGAGAGATAGACAGCTAGGAGCACGAGACGGCTGTGCAGTGGTAGGGAGGAGACAACCTCCTTCACCCGGCCTCTCTCGATGAGTAGCTGAGCCTTCCTGACATGATGCTCCTCAACCCTCTCAGCTCCTTCTCTCTCAGCCACCTCAGCGGAAACCCTAAGGAGGTCGAGGGCCCTCCTCGCATCCCCGTGCTCAGCCGCAGCCATGGCCGCGCACAACCCAATAACGTCGCTTCCCACGCTGCCCGGCCTCAACGCTAGCTCAGCCCTCTCGGAGAGAATGTCAGCCAGCTCCGTAGCTGTGTAAGGCTGGAAAACTATCTCCTCCTCGCTCAGGCTGCTCAAAACCCTCGGGTCAAGCTGCTCCTTGAACATAAGGTCGTTCGAGATGCCTACCAGCGAAACCCATCCCGGTCCCGAGGTTGAGCGTGTAAGCTCGTACAGCAAGTCATCTCCAAAATCCTTTACAAGCACGTCGACTTCGTCCAGAACAACCACGAAGGAGTAGTTAAGCTGGGCTGATGCTGTTTGAAACCTTCTGAACAGCTCGCCCTTGGACAAGCCTGTGAAAGGCACGGAAATTCCTGCGGCGGTGCAGAGGTCGGCCAAAACCCTGTACTCCGTTCCAGCCAGCCTACAGTTGACGTAAACAAACCGGGTGTTGACCTTCCTCTCCGAAACCTCGGCCTCAAGCCTGTTAACCACATACTTGCAGACAGCGGTCTTACCCGTACCGGTTTTGCCGTAAAGAAAGAGGTTGGAGGGCTTGATAGACCTTAGAACAGAGGCCAAGACATGGCCAACGGCTCTGATTTGGTTAACCCTGTGGGGAAGAGATTTTGGAACGTAGTCGGAGCGTAGAAGGCTGTGGTCGATGATTATGGGGCTGCTTTGTCCGCCATACCGCTCCAAGATGTCAGCAAGAGGGTCTTCACCCACACCCCTCGGTTTCAGCTGAACAGAATGTTCATTCCTTTTAGTGAATGTTTTTGTTGTTTCAACCACCGTTATTCCCCGTAAGGTCTCTACGGCTAGGCTATAAAGAGAGTAAACTACAAAAAAGTAAACAATTTTCAAGGTTTTTGTTGAGAGAAACTGCTGCATGCCTCCTCTTCTGTTGAAAGGCGTTCTCCAGCGGAAACGAAGGGGTGAGGGTTTCCAGCCAAGCCCAGCCAAACGATTCCCCCCTTCACAGGCGTGAAACCCAGTAGGAGCGGTAAAGACAGAAATTCAGCTTCCCCATCCCATTCGGCCTGAAAAAGCTTGCTGTAGTTTCTTCGCCTGTCGGTCAGCCACACAACCCCTTCGTTTCCTGTGGAAACCGCAAACCCGGCGCGTGACGAGATGGGAACAATCAGGCATGTGTGTAGCGTGTGAAGCGGGAAAAACCGTCAGCCTAGATTGGGTTCTTACGTGGCGTTGATAGATTGTACGCTTAAAAGTTAGAAACTATCATATCCTAGTTCCTATGATTATCAAGGAATGAGTAGTGTAGAAGGCCAAAAACCCCTTCACAAGCTTCACAAAAACACCCACATCCATCTTCAAGTAATACTGTGAAGCGTATGGAAAAAATCCTGAAGTAGTGCCTCGAGTCCTACTCTCTCCGAAGCGTCTCCGCAAGCCGGCGGCTTTCGTGAAACAGCTTCAAAAGGCTTGACAGGGACTCGGAGAGGATGCGTATCTCCTCCGGGTCTGAAGCCCGCATTAGGAGGGTGGTGAGCAGGTCGATCTTCGACGACAAGGCGTTCTCAAGCCTAGACAGAGCCAGCGGAGTCGACGCGGCCAACACCTCTGAATCTTCGTGAACTCTCACCACGGGTTTGTCGCAGCGGATGCATCGGAGTTCGTTCCTAACCTCGAAGAGGGGGCTGTTGCAGACGGGGCAGATCTCGGAGAGCATCTTGGCTCCCGAGCGGAGGGCGTCGGACATGCGTTTGATGTAGTCGTCGTCGGAAGACATCGTCTACAGAGGGCTGGCCATGCTAATATGTTTACACGAGCGGGACAGGCCTGGGTCCTACGGGCGGAGCCTCCCTTTTATGCCTACTCCTCTCAAACCTAGACAGCACCTCCTGAACCAACCCTGCGTCAAACCCGAGCGTAGCGACCTGCTCCGCCGTGAGAGACTTGTCGAATAGGGCGTAGAGGATAGGGTCTAGAACGTCGTAGTCGGCGGGAAGCTCGTCGACCGCTCTATGGCCCGGGTAGAGCTGGGGGCTGCTGGGCTTGAAGGCTATGTGTTCCGGGACGCCGAGATGCTTTGAAAGGTGGCGGAGCTGTGTCTTGTAAATTCCTGCGACGGGCATGAAATCAACTCCAGCGTCGCCGTACTTGGTGTAGTAGCCGAGGAGTAGCTCGCTCCGGTCCCCGGTTCCAGCGACGAGGAGGTTTTGCTTGTTGGCGTAGAAGTAGAGGACAGCCATGCGTATGCGTGCTCTGAGGTTGGCCAGAGGCATTTTAAAAGGGTCGGAGGCGTAAACGCCCAGCTGCGTCTTGAAGCTGTTGACTATGGATGATATCGGAATGGTTGCTGTGTTTATGCCGAGCTTCTCCGCAAGCAGCTCAGCGTCCTCAACGTCTTGGGCGGGGGTGAACTCCGCAGGCATGATTAGCCCCAACACCCTCTTCTCGGAGAGGGCCCTAGTGCAGAGAACCGCTACAGCCGACGAGTCAACCCCTCCGCTCAAGCCGACAACAACTCCAGAAGCTCCGGACGACTCCACGACAGACGAAATAAAACGCTCCACCCTTTCAGCGGTCCGGCCGTAGTCCAGCTTCAGCATTTCGTCGAGGATTGTTCTGACGCTGAGCATGCGTAATTTGTTTGAAGCCGTCTAATTATTTATTGCTTATATACACCGGAAAAACGATTACTTCCCATGAAGAAGCTTTCCGCAGCCATTCTCCTAGCGGCGGTCCTGCTCATTCCCTCAACCGTTCATGCAGACGGCTACTCCTCGATAGTCGACAACAGCCGGATAAAGATATCGCTCTCCTACCCGGCTGAAGTGAAGACAGGCTCGTGCTTCTCCCTCGTCCTCCAGGCAACGTTCCTCAGCTCGGTAAGCGTTCAGAGGCTGAGGCTAACGGTTGTCTACGTAAGCGAGGCGGGGAGCACCACGCTCCTCAGCGACACGATAATCAACGCCCTCACGTCGTTCAGCTCGGGAGACGTGGTTTCTAGGACCTACTCGGTATGCGTGCCGTCTGCTGTCAGGAGAGACCCGCTTGTTTCGGCGGTGGTCTTCGTCAACTACAGCCGTGGCATGGTGTTTGAGCCTTTGGCGCATGAGTGGATGCTCGCGGTCGTCAGGGACAGGACGTACCCGGAGTTGGTGAACGATCTGGCTAACGCTGAGAGAAGCCTGGCGTCGTTGAGCCGCATGGTCGAGGAGCTCAAGAGCCAGGTTTCGTCGCTGAGGTCTCGTCTGGAGGATTTGCTGAGGGAGAACGCCCGTCTCTCGACAAGCCTCGACGAGGCCCGGAAGGAGTATGGAAGGCTTGAAGCGAGGTATGAAGCGCTTTCCAACGAATACAGGGCCCTGAACGAAAGATACACCAACGTCCTGGGAGACCTGAGGGCCCTCCAGACGCTTTACGAGTCTCTGTTGAAGGAGAACACAATCCTGAACGAGAACTACCGAAGCCTCCTCAGCGACTACCGCAACCTTACGCGTGATTTCACAGCCCTCCAAGCCTCGTTCACGCAGCTCCAAGCTATGTACAACAGCTTGTCCGAAAGACACGAGGGGGCTAGGCAGCAGATAGGCTATCTGCAGTCGGAGCTGGAGGCAGCCCGGGCTTCCCTCCGAGACATTCAGCTTCAGTACGCTGTGCTGACCGGTGAGAACTCTCTCCACAGAAACCTAGCCTACGTTCAGGCGTTTGTGCTGGTTGTGGTGGCTACTGCGCTGGCTTCGATGTTTGTCTCACGCAGGGTACGTGAGAACCGCTCTCAACTCCAAGCCCTGCCTCCGCCGCCTCCCCCGCCGCCTGAAAAAACACCTTAAACGCTTTCAGTACCGGGGCATGTTTGGGTCAATCCGCTCAGCCCAGGCGTCTATTCCTCCCGCTAGGTTCTTCACACGCCTAAACCCTAGGTCTCGAAGCAGCTTGACAGCCATCCCGCTCCTGACGCCCGTGTGGCAGTAGGCCACTATGTCGTCGGTGAGGCTGAGCTCGTTAACCCGTTCAGGCAGCTTCGAAAGAGGAATCAGCAGGGCTTTGTCGAGATGGCAGATCTCGTATTCAACCTCCTCCCTGACGTCGAGCAGGATGATTTTCTCTCCTCTCTCAAGCCTTCTATGCAGCTCTTCTGGAGTGATGTGCAGGGAGCTGTCTGAGGGCGTGGGCGAGACGCCGCAGAAAGCCTCGTAGTCTATCAGCTCTCTGACAGTCGGGTTGGGGCCGCATACCTTGCAGTTGGGGTCTTTCCTGAGCTTGAGCTCGGTGAAGGACATGTGAAGGCCGTCGAACAGCAGCAGCCTGCCTATCAACGGTTCTCCTATGCCGACGATGAGCTTGATGGTCTCCATGGCTTGGAGGGCCCCTACAACCCCGGGCAAGACCCCCAGCACACCGCCCTCGGCGCAGCTTGGAACAAGGCCTGGAGGAGGCGGCTCAGGGTACAGGCATCGGTAGCACGGGCCCTTCTTTGCGTAGAAGACTGAGACCTGGCCGTCGAACCTGAAGATGCTGCCGTATACGTTGGGCTTGCCCAGCAGGACGCAGGCGTCGTTGACGAGATAGCGCGTGGGGAAGTTGTCCGTGCCGTCCACAATCACGTCGTAGTCCTTCATGATCTCAAGAGCGTTCTCCGACGTCAGCCTCGTCTCATAGGTCTCGACCTCGATGTGCGGGTTCATCGCCGTAAGCCTCTCCTTAGCCACCTCCAGCTTAGGCCTCTTCACGTCCTTGGTCGTGTAGATGATCTGTCTCTGAAGGTTGCTTTCGTCGACGACGTCGAAGTCCACGAGCCCTATCCGGCCTACGCCTGCGGCCGCGAGGTAGAGGGATATCGGCGAGCCCAAGCCTCCGGCTCCGACAACCAAGACCTTCGAGGACTTGAGCTTCTTCTGCCCCGCCATCCCGACCTCCGGAATGATTAGGTGGCGGCCGTACCGCTTAATCTCCTGATAGCTGAGAGGAACCTCTAGCGTCGTCAACCTCTTTCACCAGTAGAGTTAACGGCGTTATTTAACCTAACTCGGCTGCCTGCCCTCTAGAGAAGACATTATATAGACGTCTCAAAAACGATAGCTAAGCCATGTCGCATGAAGAGCATCAGGAGCACGAGGGCAGCGTCTGGCCTGCTGTGATCGGGATAAACGTTTTGGTGCTGGTTGCGGGCGTTGTGCTTCTGTTGAAGGGTATCAGCGTTTTGCTTGGGCTTGGGCTCATACTCGTGTTTGTAGCCACGCTCGGCTTGTTCGTCAGCAGGGAGGTGAAGTCATGGCCCTACGTGATCGCGTCTTTCTTCGCCAGGCTGAAGGGCACAGCCATCCCCTCGGAGCCTGAAAGAGTGTCTGGAGTAGGCGTGCCGACCGCTATATTCCTGTTCACGGAGGTTGCGTTGTTCGGCGCAGGGTTCGGAAGCTACTTCCTGATAAGATCCTCGTTCCCCGTATGGCCTCCACCCGGCGCACCCCACCTAGACGACTTCATACCCCGTCTCCAGACCTTCATGCTTCTGTTCAGCAGCCTTGCCATCGAGTACGCTATATACTCGGTCAAACGCAACAAGCTGGGAGCCGTGTTCGGCGGCGTCGTGGCCACGGCCTTGTTCGGAACAGGGTTCTTAGTCCTCAAGCTGGGATTCGAATGGCCTCACCTGATATTCGACCTCGGGTTCACGCCCGACACAGGGATCTACGCATCGATGTTCTACTTACTGCTCGGAGCGCATGGAGCGCACGTCTTCGGGGGCGTCGTTGCGCTGACGGTTGTAGCTTGGAGAGCAAAGATGCAGCAGTTCAGCTCCCAGAGCTATGGTTTTCTGGAAGGCGTAAGCATCTACTGGCACTTCGTACACCTTGTCTGGCTGCTGCTGTTCGCCTTCATATACGAGGGAGCTCTCCTCTGGACGCATCACTAAGGTGAGGAAGATGATGCGGCTAACCTCGTCTCATTTCGGTTTCTTCGTAATCTTCGCAGCCATTTACGCCGCTGGAACGCTTGCGCTGGGCCGTCTACCGTTGGGCGATGTTCAGATAAAGCCCGGCGAGGTCGCCGTGCCTCTCGTGGCTTTGTTCGGGCTTGCCTCCATGCTCGGCATCGTCTTCGGAATGTTTATCGCAAACATGGCCTCACCCCTAGGGCCCCTCGACCTGATATCTCCCGCAGTAGCTTTAGCAGGTCTTCTGGCTCTGCGTTTTCTGGCTAAACGCTCAATCTTCCCCGGCGTGGTCGCCTACTTCATCATAACATCTCTCTGGACAGGCTTCATAGCCTCCGTCGCCACAGGCCGGGGAGACGCCTTCATCACAGCGTTCATCAGCCAAGGAATAGCGCTGGCCGTCGGAACAGTGGCCTACTTCATCGTCAAGTCTCAGATGGAAAAAACAGCACAACCACAAGCCGTCCACGCTCAGGCATAGCTTCTAGTCCTCCGCAAACATGGAGAAGGAGACTACGCCGCCTTGACACAGCATACGAAAACACTTCCCGCTTATCGCGGGCCCCGGCGCAATAACACCATCGTCTTCACGATAAACTATCCGGGGATTCCCTTCCCGCTAGCATCTGTCCACGCCGTTGTTCTGTCGACGTAATACTGGCCGTCATGGGTGAAAACGACGCCGTGGCGAATACAGTACGTTGTTTCAGGGATGGTTAACCCGTCCCGGTCTTGATTAGGTAGACTACCGACACTCCGCCGCCGAGCTTTCTGAACTCCGTCTTGAAGCCCGCAGTCTCCAGCAATTTCTCCAAATCGTTTTTACGCACGCCTCTACGCCTGAAGATAGTTCTCAGCCTTTCGACGATTATGAGTTTCCCACCCATTCTAAGAACGCGTCTAGCCTCCGTCATGAAAGCTCGTTTGTTCAAAGCCCTCTCCAGCACATGCAGCGCGACAACGGCGTCAAAGCTTGACGATGGGAGTTCAACGAACCTCTCGACCACACGTGTGTAGACAGGGGTGATCTTCACGCCGCCGCTGGACTCAACGGCTTTAGCCAATGCATCGGGGTCGTCGTCGGCTAGGTGGATTTCGGACAGGCCTAGTTTCTCAGCTAATGCTAGTGCGTTCTCCGGCTTGCCTACGAAGAGCACCCGCCCGCCAACGCTGGTTTTTCCGAGGAATTCAGCTATGTTCATCCACCGAGCACCACGCGGTAGTAGGGTCTCGTAGGCCCATGCTGAGCGTCGATGAACATGCCTTTAAGCTCTAGGTAGTGTTCCACGGCGAGGACTGTGTTGTTCCGGCCTATGCCCGACATCTTAAAACCTCCCCAAGGCAGGCTATCACCGTTGATATACAGGTCTACGACGAAGGGCGTCTCAACCATGTCCAGTGAGCGGAGCGAACAATAGATAAAGTTATTTCACAACGCGGGGCGATGAAGTTTTAATCATGCTGAAGCAAACTGACTGAAGTGTTTTGACGACGTGGCTGAGCGGCTTGGTTGTGGCTGGACTGCTTCTTGCAGGGCTGCTGGTGAGAGGCAGGTATCCGCACCTCCCCGTCTGGTCTATCATGATGGGGTCCATGTTCCTCACGCTCATGCTTGGGCTTGTAGGCGTGGACGAAGCGGTTGCGACAATAGACTTCGACGTCGTCTTCTTTCTGGTCGGAATGTTCGCCTTGGTCGGGCTGGCCGAGTCCTCTGGCCTGCTCAACTATCTTTCCTCCTACGCTTTGTCGTTATTCAAAAACACCCGCACGATGGTCGTGGGCGCCTCCCTCGTCCTCGGGCTGCTTGCAGCCTTCTTCGTCAACGACACAGTCGCGTTGATGGGCCCTCCAATAGCGATTCTGATTGCGAGAGCCATAGGCGAAAAATACGAAGCTTCTTTCCTGCTTCTCTGCTACTCCATAACCATCGGGTCGGTCATGACGCCTCTGGGCAATCCTCAAAACATGTTGATAGCCGTCCAGTCTGGGATGACCGCCCCCTTCATAGCCTTCCTAACAAGGCTTACTCCGCCGACGCTGATCTCGCTCACGCTTCTCGGCCTCTACATCTTGAAAACCTACAAAATCGATGGGAAGATTACTGCTACCGTAGTCGTACCGGCTGAAGCCCTGTCATCGAGGAGAGATGCCTACATAGCGGCTGGAGGAATATCGATAACCGTGCTAGCCCTCTTCATAAACGACGTGCTGGCGGCGACTGGTCAAAGCCACGTTGCTAGCAGAGGCTTAATCCCCTTCATCGTCGCAGCGGCCGTCTGGCCGTTCGTCTCAAGCCCCCGCGAACTGCTGTCGAAAGTTGACTTCGGCACAGTCCTCTTCTTCATAAGCATGTTCATAACCATGGAGGGAATATGGAGGTCAGGCCTGCTCCAGACAATACTCGCTCTCTTCCCGACCAGCGACGCAGGCGACATCTTCCTCCTCACAGCTGTTTCATCGCTGGCCTTCAGCCAAATAATCAGCAACGTGCCTTTCGCAAAACTCTTCATAGAATATCTCAAAGACGCCGGGGTTTCGGGGGCCGATGAACAGGTCTGGCTGACTCTCGCTACATACTCTACGCTGGCCGGGAACCTAACCCTGCTGGGCGCTGCATCCAACATAATCGTCCTAGAAGTTTTGGAGAAACGCTACAGGCAGACGGTCTCGTTCTGGAGGTTCCTGAAGATAGGCCTGCCCGTGGTTGCGTTCACCTCTGTAATCTACCTGCCCTTCCTCCTCATATAACGCTAATAGCCTGCAGCCAACCACTATTGTTGAATGATAAGGTCTGGGAAATGGTCTGAGGAGCAGAAGTACGAGGTCGTGAAGTCGAGCATAGGCAACGCCATGATAAACCTAAAGCTTTTGCTTGACTTCCCGCTCATCCAGCAGATGGAGCTGCTGACGGACGACGAGCGGAAGACTCTTCTATCCGCCTTGGATGTGGTGAAGAACATGATGAAGCGTGCGAAGGATAAAGGAATAATCAAGTGATGGATGTTTTGGACTTACTGTCGGCACCCCTCCTGATTGTTTTGGCGTTCTTCGCATCTGTGGTTGGAGCTTTAGTAGGCGCTGGCGGAGGATTCGTCTTGTCCCCGCTCCTCATCCTCATGGGCTATCCTCCGAAGGAAGCTGTGTCAACAAGCCTGCTGATGGTTTTCTTCAACTCGCTTTCAGCTTCTCTCTCACACTATAGGCTTGGAAGGCTGAACGTGGGGAAGACCCTGCTGCTGGGGGTTGGAACGCTGCCGGGAGCGGTAGCCGGCTACCTCATCTTCTCCTCGCTCAACCTGTTAATGTTTAGGCTTTTCTTCAGCCTGTTCATCTTGACCGCCTCAACCTACTTGCTCTTCAAAGCGATCTTTTCCAAAGAAAAGCATGAAGAAGCTTCTTCGGTTGAGCCAGACCTCGTCAAAGCCTATTTACTAGCGCCGGCGGTGGGCATGCTTGCAAGCCTTTTCGGAATCGGAGGCGGTTTACTGATGGTTCCCACACTCATATACCTAGCCGTGCCGACGCACACAGCAACAGCCATGAGCATGTTCGTCACCATGTTCTCGTCGTCTTTCGCTCTCCTCAGCCATTCCTCCAGCAACCACCCCGCCCTAACGACGGTGCTGCTGATGGCATTTTCAGGCGTTGCCGGCGGTCAGGTGGGAGTGGCGGTCAACAGGCGGATGAGGGATCGCACGCTCCGGGCGGTGATAGCTGGTGCGTTCATAGCTGTGGGGCTGAGCCTGCTGTTTAGAAACGGTTAAAGTTTTTATTCTGCCAGAAGACATTTTAAACCGCCTGTAAAAGGCCTGCAATTATCAAGGTGTATGACTTGTATCAGCCTCGGAACCCGAATGTGTTGTCGACGGGGACGACCACGGTCGGCATGGTCGTTAAAGACGCTGTAGTGGTAGCTACCGACACAAGGGTCACTGCAGGGTTTTTCGTGGCGCATCGCAGAGGTAAAAAGGTGTTTCCGCTAGCCCAGCACGCAGCCATCACCATCGCCGGCCGGGTGGCCGACGCCCAGTCCCTCATCGACATCCTCAAGGCCAACATAAACTACTACCAAATCATCCGTGAAATGCCCATGCCGATAAACGCGGTCGCAAGGCTGACCTCGAACATAATGTTCAGCTCAAGGTACTTCCCCTACTACGCCCAGCTAATCCTGGCAGGCGTGGACAACGAGGGCCCGCACCTGTTCAACCTCGACCCCTTCGGCTCCGTAACCGAGGAAAAACTCATCGCAACAGGCTCGGGAAGCCCCGTAGCCTACGGAGTGCTTGAACCAAACTATAGGGAGGACTTGGGTTTCGAGCAGGCTGTCGAGCTTGCATTCCAAGCTGTTTCCGCCGCCATCAGGAGGGATGCGGGCAGCGGGGACAGCGTCGACGTGGCCTACGTGTTGAGAGAAAAAGGCTACGGCGAGCTCTCGCTGGATGAAAAAGCCCCACTCTACAGGAAGTACTTCAACTACCTTCCAACTTAATCGGTGAAATACTGGTTGAATTCGGTTGAGAGGCTCCAGACGGAGCTGCTAAAGTACTTCTCGTCTCTTGACACAGCCGAGCCTGCGGTGTCTCGGATAGAGTATGAAGGGCCGAGGATAGCCATCTACACCAAGAGCCGTGAAGTCTTCAGAGACAGGGACAGGATAGCCAGAGACCTTGTTACGTTGATCAAGAAACGGTTCGTCATAAGGCCGGACGAGAGTATACGCAGGCCGAGGGAGGACGTGGAGGAGATAATCAGGCAGGCTCTCGGGAACGGGTATAGGTTAATCTTCGACGAGCCGCTCGGTGAAGTGGTGCTCGAGTCGAATGACCCACGCATAACCAACATAGACCGAACTGAGACGCTGAATAAACTGATTGAGGAAACAGGATGGGTCATACGCATCCTCCGAGAACCCTTGATGCCGTCCAAGACAATTGAACGGATAAAGCGGTATACTTTCTGGGATACTGAGGAAAAGCTCAAGACTCTTCAGGAGATCGGTGAGAGAGTATTCAGGACTCAGGTCTTTGAGTCGAGAGAGGTGCGGATAACTATCCTAGGCGCAGGCAGGCAAGTGGGTAGGTCCTGCATTCTCCTCCAAACGAGCGAGAGCACGGTTCTCCTCGACTGCGGCCTCTCAGCCGGAGCCTCCTCCCCAACAAGCTTCTTCCCACGCCTAGACCTAGTCCCCAACCTAGTCGAAAGCCTCGACGCCGTAGTCGTCTCCCACGCCCACCTCGACCACGTCGGCCTAGTGCCGTATCTCTACAAATACGGCTACAGAGGACCTGTCTACGCAGTCGAGCCGTCAATCCCCTTGATGGCGCTGGAGCAGCTGGACTTTGTTTCTGTCGCAGGCAAGGAGGGGAGCTTCCCGCCCTACACAGAGACAGAGATAAGGCTGGCCCTTCAGAGATGTTTCCCGCTCCGCTACGGCGTGGTGAACAACATCACTCCAGACATTCGTATAATGTTCTACAACGCTGGGCACATTCTAGGCAGCGCCGCAGTCCACATCCACGTAGGCGAAGGGCTGCACAACATCGTCTACACGGGGGACTTCAAGTACGAGAGGTCGACGGCGCTGGACCCTTGTGCGTCGAAGTTTCCGAGGCTCGAGACGTTGATCATGGAGAGCACGTACGGAGCTACTCCAGTGCCTTACACGCTCGAGCAGAGCGAAGCCATCCTAGCTGAGAAGATAACCTCGACCGTCAACAGGGGAGGCAAGGTGATCATACCTGTTCCAGCCATCGGAAGGGCGCAGGAGATACTTCTCGTGCTGAACAAGCTGCTGGCCGAAGGCAGGCTTGCCGAAACCCCGGTCTTCTTGGACGGCCTCGTCGTTGAGGCTACGGCGATACACACAGCCTTCCCCGACTACTTCACGGCTGAGCTGCAGCAGAGGCTCAGAGAGGGTGAGAACATCTTCCTCTCCGAATACTTCACACCCGTCAAGAGCGAGCAGCAGCGTGAAGAAATCCTTGAGATGAAGGGGCCGACGGTGATTGTTTCGACTTCAGGCATGCTTGAGGGAGGGCCTGTTCTGAAGTATTTGAAGGGCTTCGCCGGCGACGAGAACAACTTGCTTGTGTTTGTCAGCTATCAGGTGGAGGGGACGCTGGGCAGAACACTCCTGAAGGGTGTTAGAGAGGTCACGCTGCGGAACGAGGAAGGGCGTGCTGAACCGCTCAACGTCAAGATGCAGGTTGAGAAAGTAGACGGCTTCTCAGGCCATTCCAGCCGGCAGCAGCTCATCAACTACGTTAGGAGGATAAACCCCAAGCCCCGAAACATCATCCTAGTCCATGGAGAGGAGGAGGCGGTCGACAGCCTCGCCGAAGCCCTCGCAAGAACCACCCCCGCCACGATCTTCACACCCCACAACCTAGAAACAATCTCACCGGTATCGTAGCAGGATACACATATAAGCCGCTTCAATCAATCCATAAGCTGAGTTGTCGTCAGACGTATCGCTCAAAGTTCTCTCGAAAAGCGTCGGCTCCAAAGTCCTAGTCAGACTACGCAACGGCAAAATCCTCCGAGGCCTTCTCAAAGGCTACGACCAGCACATGAACATCGTTCTCGAAGACACCGATGAAGTCGTCGACGAAAACACTCAAAACAAACTCGGAACGATCGTCATCCGTGGAGACAGCATAATAATGATCTCTCCTTCCTAGCCTTCAAACTATTTTACGTAGAACGGCGTCTGAACAACTGGAATAAACGCCGGACCGGCACGCCAAAACAGTGGAGGAAGTGCCCGACCTCCTCAAGACAAGCAGAGCCGGGCTGGAAAGCAAAGAAGCCGAGGAGAGACTCACCTACGGCTACAACGAAACCGTCAAAAAGAAACATATTTTCATGTTTTCGTCAGACAGTTCAAAAACCCGATCATCTATGTTCTGATATCTGCAGCAATCATAGCTTTTTCGCATGGCAAGTGCTTCGACACCCGGATGTAAACGTTTACGCCCGTGTTCTGCCGGAGCATAAGCTCAGGATTGTCAGGGTCTTGAAGGACAGAGGCCGCATCGGACGGGAGAACTGACCCGGTCAGTTTGAACTGATGGTTAGGATGCGGCGACATGGCTGAGAACACTTTAATTATCGCTCATGAAGGCTTGAGGGCGGATAGATTATGGTCAAGGGCACGCCTTCGATGGGGAAGTTCAACAAGCCGCAGCACATACGCTGCCGGAGATGCGGCCGCCGCTCGTTCCACAGGGCTAGGAGACGCTGTGCCTACTGCGGTTTTCCGTCGCCGAGGTGGCGGAGCTACAACTGGATCAAACCTAAGAAGCTTTGACTTTCGCTCGCTTCTCCGCAGAATATCGAACGACGACAGCAGATGATAGGCTGGTTATGGCTTAACACATAAAAACACTCTCGACTCGTAAGGCATGGGGCGGGGGTAGCCAAGCCTGGTCAAAGAGGCCTTCAGAGAGGCCGTGGATGCGGCAGGCTTAAGATCAGTTGAGAAACCTGCTCCCGAAGGGGTTCAGGGGTTCAAATCCCCTCCCCCGCATAATGCTATAATGCTCATCTGTCTGCTTTTTTCTTGCTCGGGTTTTTCTCAGTGTTCTGCTGCATTCTGGACATCTGTCGCCGTTCGGGTATGTCTTCCTGCATCTGCTACAGTATCCATCCCCCATCTTATAGCGTGGGAAGCGGCCGCTGGGAATGAAAAACTCTCCTCATCCTCTTTATAGCTGAAGTATAGCCTTCCACCCTCAACCCATAAAGACCCCATTACCTACACGACAACCCCAAAAACAAACCTTCAACCCATCTACGACAGAGAGGCTTCACCAGCTACAACAGGCCATAAACGAGGAGATGCTTCGACAACGTTCTATAGACAGCAAAGGGTTGTAAGCATTGATGGGGTCTCAAGAAAAATAGTATTTGAGAGAGGCGAAGCATCTTACGATGTGCTTGTCGGTATTCTGCCACACCGCGCCAAGTCGTGAGGGAGGCAGGGTTGACGGGCTCGACGGGATGGGTGCCCGTAGACCTCTATACTTTGAAGACAGAGTTTGAAAACGTTTTCGCCGTAGGTGATGTGGCTGCTGTGAAGCTTAAGAATGGAATGTTTCTACCGAAGGCAGGAGTGTTCGCCGAGTCTCAGGGAGTGGTTGTTGCACGAAACATAGCTGCCGAGGTTTTAGGGGCAGCCGATATAGTGGTGTTCGACGGTCGCGGATACTGTTACTTGGATATGGGGGATGGTAGAGCTGCTTTCGCCTCAGGCGAGTTCTTCGCCGAGCCTTCTCCAAAGATAAAGCTGGAACCGCCGTCTGAAAGATACCGTTTTGAAAATACAGTTTGAACGCATTCGTTTAGGGAGTTGGCTTGCATCTTTATAAATGGCTACAGACTCTTACAACCAGTTGATTCGAGTTAAACGTGTATATGATAACCCCCTACCTGACGACGGGTTCAGAATTTTAGTTGACAGGCTGTGGCCCCGTGGGCTGAGACGGGATAAAGCCAGCATAGGACTGTGGATGAGGGATGTGGCGCCCAGCACATCGTTGAGGAAATGGTTTGGACATGATCCCGAAAAATGGGAGGGGTTCAAACAGCGTTACTTCAAAGAGCTTGAAACAAAAAGGTATCTCGTGGAAAAAATACTGGAAAAAGAGAGAACATACGGTAGTGTGACGCTTCTCTTTTCTGCTAAGAATGTTGAGCACAACAACGCCGTCGCCTTAAAAGAATATGTTGAAAGGTTTCAGAGAAGCTCATTCAGCTGACCTGTTCTGGCCGACATCTTCAATAGCGTGCTACAGTCCTCTTCCAAAACCCTTGCTAAAGACCGAATTGTTCTACGGGTTTGCTTGGTTTAGGGCTGGTATTATATAAGGCGCTAAACTTTCTAACTACCCTCCTTGACTGAGAGACGAGACTATTTAAGGCGTTATCCGGACACTATCAGAGAAAAAACCCGTAAGGCCTGCATGACAAATCACATAACAGCCGGCCTTTCATAGGTTTCTCTGATGCTGTTCTAGCCGGCCGGGCCTCCAACATGGATTTGGTTTAGTTGCAGGAAACACATAACCTGTGTTGGCAAGCGAACCGACGTGGTTGGCGGCGACAAAAAGATAAAAATATATAAATGTAATGGAATGCATATATATAAAGTGTGGAGGGAAATGGGGGAGGTTATGGGAAACAGAACCGCTCTGTCCAAGACGGCGTCTGTCGCTGTTGTTTTGGTTATACTGGCCGTCGGCGTAGGGCTCTACATCGTTCTCGGAGGTTTAACGACGGCGTCTGCTGAGCCGATAAAGATAGGAGTTCTCGCTCCGCTGACAGGCCCTCCAGCCAGAGCTGGGAAAGCTATGAGCAACGCAGCCGAGCTTGCTGAGGCAGATATAAACGCTGCCGGAGGTCTGTTAGGCAGGAAGGTTGACGTCATCGTTTATGACTACGAGGACAAGCCCGACACAGGCAAGCTTGTGGCGGAGAGGGCTATTCTCCAGGACAAGGTTGTAGCCTTGGCTGGGATATTCAGGAGCGAGGTGGCTATGGTTGTGGCGGAGCTGGCGGCTGACCATAAAGTTCCGCTAGTGGTCGGGACGGCGCAGACACCCGCGTTAACAAAGCTTGTCATCGACAACTATGAAAGATACAAGTATGTCTTCAGGTCCACGACGAACGCGACATCTCTGGGAAACATGCTCACAGACTTCATCATGAACTATCTGTCTCCGAAGTATGGTGTGAAGAAGATTGCCTTCCTTCAGGAGGATGTTCTTTGGGCCAGAGGGTTGGTGGCTGCTGAGACGCCTAGGCTCGAGGCGAAAGGCTTCACGGTCAAGACGTGGGTTGTCCCCTTGGGTGTGACAGACATACCGGAATTGAAGGCCATAGAAAGCTGGGGTGCAGACGTCATCTTCCCGGTCTTCTCCTCTGACAACGGCTACTTGGTCACCAGGCTTTACGCCGAGCAGAAGATAAACGCCTTCTTGATAGGTGTGAACAACCCTATCGCAAGCCCTGAGGCGTGGGCTAAGACAGAAGGCAGAGCCCAGTATGAGACAACAGCCTTCGCAGCTCCTGTCATAAAGCTGGCTGTGACGCCAGAGCTAGTTCCATGGACCGAGAAATACGTCGCCAAATACGGCCCGGAAGCACTTAACCAAGCCGCAGACACCTACGAAGCTCTTCAAGTAATATTCCAAGCCATAAAGATAGCGGGTACCACTAATCCTGACAAGCTCGTCAAAGCGATGGAGGAAAACGAGTTTCAGACCTTGAGGGGGAAGGTGAAGTTCACGAAATACCATCAGCACATGTCTTGGCTTGGGCCGCCGTATAAGATAGATTCTCCTCTGGGAGGACCTGTGGCACAGTGGCAGATTGTCGACGGACAGCCTGAAGTGGTGGTTGTCTGGCCGCCGCCTGTCGGCAAGCCCGACAGCTGGAAGCCAGCACCATGGGTGAAGGTTCCGAGGACTGGTGGGTGAGAAACGTAAATCATCCAAACATATTTTTCAGCCGTTCGACATGGTTCTCCCCCAACTTCTCGACAGCCTGTTGCTTGGTTCCATTTTCGCAGCAGCAGGTATAAGCCTCTCACTGTATTATATGTCGACGGGAATCTTCAACTTTGCCCATGGAGCGTTGCTGATGCTCGGCGGGTACCTGACATACACTACGCTCGCCTACCTAGGCCTCCCTCTCGCGGCATCAGTCATAGTAAGCGTCGCGGTCCTAAGCGTTTGCAACACACTCTTCTACAGATACTTCCTCCATCCCATAAGGCATCACCACATCCCAAGCACTCTCTCGACGCTCGCTCTTTTGATTGTTCTTGAAAGGTTGACGGTTGTGGTGTACGGGCCTTGGGGTTTGCCGTTCCCAACGTTTTTGCCCGGGACGGTGGAGGTTGGTGCGCTGTCGGTGAGCTTTCAAAAGATAGGTGTCGCAATGCTGACTCTTTCGGCCATAGCTGTGCTGTGGCTGCTGATGAACAGGACTTGGGTAGGGCTTGGGTTAAGGGCTACGATAGACAATATTGAAGCCGCGGCCGCATCAGGCATGAATCCAGAGCGTATGATAATGCTGGGGGTGTTTTTTTCATCCGTGGTGACGATCTTGACCGGCGTCAGCATAGCTTCGACGCTTTTCCTCTCACCCATACTAATGAGCCAGATGAATATGGTGGCTATAGCTGTTTCACTGCTGGCTGGCTTAGGAAGCCTTTGGGGCATAGTCCCAGCAGCATTCATACTTGCTTTGTCGGATGTGTTCGGAGCAGTATACATCGGAGGCTGGTTCAGGTTCGTTAACCTCGCCGTTGCGATAATCATAGTGCTGCTGCTCAGGCCGCAGGGAATCTTCGGAGCTAGGGAGAGGGTAGCATGAGAGGCAGACGGCTGATTCCAGCCATGGTCTTGGTAGGCGTTTACGCAGCGCATCCGTTGTTCACCGGCGACAGCTACCTTCTCAGAGTTTTTATAATCATACATGTTTTTGCAGTGCTTGCAGCCAGCTTGGACATCATAGTAGGCTACACAGGACAGTTGACAGCAGGACACACAGCTGTTTTTGGATGGGGCGCGTTTGTCACGGCATGGCTCATCCTGTGGCTTAACCTTCCTCCGTTGGCAGCGGTATTCGCAGGCGGCTTGGCAGGCGCTGCGCTAGGCTTCATGGTCGGAATACTGTGCCTGAGGTTCAGATACCTGCTGCTAACCCTTGTAACCTTCGCGTTTCTCGTGCTCTCTTACGCGCTAGCCAGACAGTTCCACGAAATAACAGGAGGCGAGCTAGGACTTCACGGAATAGCACCGATCTCTAAAAGCCCGGTAACAAACTTCTACATAACGTTATCGTTCATGCTTGCAACGGTGGCCGTATTGCTTCTCTTGGGAAGCTCTAGGACGGGGCTGCGGATGAAAGCCCTGAAAGAGGATGAAACAGCTGCTGAGACAATAGGCATCGACACAGTGAAGCACAAGCTGCTTGCTAACGTCGTAGGATCAATGTTTGCCGGCCTTGCGGGAGGGTTTTTCACAACATACATGACGAGCGTTGGAGCAAGCATCTTTTTCCTAGACCATCTCCTGAGGTTGGTGCTTATGTGGGGGATAGGTGGCGGCGGGTCTATCGTAGGGCCCGTGATAGGCGCTTACGTCGTCACACTTACCGCTGAATATCTACGGTTCATAGAAGAATACAGGATAATCCTGCTAGGCATCGTCATGATGCTCTTCATAAGATTCATGCCGTCGGGTCTATATGGAACCTTTTCAAAACTGCTGATTCCGAGGCGGAAGCCGGCGGCGGAGGAGGCGAGCGATCCAATTGCTCGTGGTTGAGCAGGTTTCGAAAAGGTTTAGCGGTATCACGGCTGTGGATGGATTAAGCCTTAAAGTTGGTAGAGCAGAGGTTCTGGGGATAATTGGGCCTAACGGGTCTGGGAAGACAACACTCCTCAACCTGATAAACGGCGTAACCAAACCAGACACAGGCAGCATAACGCTCGACAACAACCCCATCCACCTGCTAAAACCACATCAGATAGCCGTGATGGGGGTTGGTAGAACGTTCCAGATAACTAAGGTCTTCAAAGACCTCAGCGTCGTAGAAAACATGCTTGCTCCAATCAGCCGCAACGCTTCAAGCAATACTGACCTTTACAACAAGGCTATCGAACTGCTGCATCTCGTAAATCTTTCCGACAAACTATTTGAAAAGGCTGGAACTCTGTCAAGCGGCCAGCAAAAGCTTCTCGAGTTTGCCAGAGCTTTGATGCTCGAGCCTAAGATTCTGCTTCTGGACGAGCCTTTCGCAGGCGTCCACCCATCCATAGTGTCAAGGCTTGCCGAGCTTATCATGAAGATGAAAAGGGAGGGGAAGACTTTCCTGATAGTGAGCCATGACATCCACACCATATCATGGATCAGCGACAGGCTGATAGTCATGAACGCAGGTAAGAAGATAGCTGAAGGCAAGCCGGAGGAGATACAGGCAGACAGGGAGGTGATAAGGCTTTACCTCGGCGTCTGACGTAGCGCTGGCGGTCAGAGACCTCTACTCCGGCTACTTCAGGGATGTTAACGTTCTGAGAAAAGTCTCGATGAGTGTCTACAGGAGTTCGGTCACATGTGTAGTGGGGCCCAACGGGTCTGGTAAGTCAACGCTTCTCAAAACGATTTTCGGCTATCTTAAACCGTTCCACGGCCGGATAATCCATGAAGGAGTGGATGTGACAGGGTTAAAACCTCACGACATGCTGCGCAGAGGGGTCTCCTACGTATCTCAAAACAGCGGAGTTTTTCCACACTTGACCGTAGATGAAAACCTGATGGCAGGGCTTTGGCTTTTCAGAAGAAACAAGAACCTTGTTAGGGAAAGGATTAGAGAAACCTACTCCCGTTTCCCGGGTTTAGAGCAGAAAAAGAACGAAAAGGCCGGAAACCTAAGCGGAGGCCAGCAAAAGCTGCTGCAGATAGCGAAAACACTTCTAACGAACCCGAGCCTCGTCCTAATGGACGAGCCTTCCGCAGGGCTTTCGCCTAAGATTCTCGAACAGGTCTTCAAAACCATAAAGCTGCTGAGGGACGAGGGTAAGACTATACTTCTGGTTGAACAGAACGTGACCAAAGCCTTGTCCGTCGCCGACTATGTTTACATGATTGAGCTCGGCCAGAACAAGTTCTCGGGCACGAGAGAAGAGTTTGAAAGAAAGCTTCCGGAAATACTGCCGGTCTGGGGGTTTAGACTCTAAATAACAAAGCATCAGCAAACACGGCCTCACCATTTTCCCGGAAAGCTTCGACCTCGCCGCCGTGGCTCGGAATCCATCCGCCAGCTTTTGTGGAAACAGCTTTAAAGAAGGCTCAGACAAACATATGTGGGGTACGTCTTTTGACAGGCAGGGTTGGACACATCTTCATCAGGCGAAAGAAGATAGGCCACATATTCACAATGGTGAAGAAAGGCTGCGGTGAGAGTAAGGATAAGGATAGAGACACGCAGTCTTAGCAACGTTGTGGAGTCGTCGGCGCTGGTCAGCACAGGCTTCGAAACTGAAAGGCCTCAGCTGGTTTTACCTAGAGGGCTGGTGTCTGATGTCTGACGAGAAGGGCCAGCAAACCACCGTTGAAGTAGCCCCTGTCGCTTCCCACGCAGGCGCCCTGCATGCTCATCTCCCTTATCCCCTCGTCCGTCTTCGCCTTCAGGCCCAGCCTGCCGTCGCCCATGATTATCTTCACCCCGTCCATCGCTCCGCTGAAAGATGACAGGAGCTGTTTAAGCGTCTTGACGCTGGTTGAAGCCTCTGCTTGAGGAATAGGCAGGGGCTCTGACTTATCAAGCTCTCTGCAGAAAGTAATGTGTCCCAACAGATCTCCTTGGGCAGAGATAGATATATCACAGCCTTCTCCATGCGGGCTTAACGAGTAAACGTATTTGACGGGTGTGTTGTTGCCGAGGCTTTTCAGGAAATCATACATTTCCCTGACGAAAAGCATGCCCTCTGAAAAATCCCCTCTCCGCGGATACTGTCTAAAACCGCTTGGACAAGTAGGTGTGGAATCCAGCTCGTCGGATAAACAACGCATTATCGGTCTGCTTGAGAACATTCAGAAGGGTTTTCCACAGGTCTGCGGAAAGAGTTGCGGCTAGGTATGGCTCGGCCTCCTTCTGCGTCCTGTCGCCCTCTTCCACCGTGGTTTCCCGCCCTGCTTCATTCACAAAACTCTCGAAACCTCTCATGGCTCATCCACATCTCTGGCTGAATATAGTCGGTTGTGGCCATTCCTAAGGGCTTTCTCCAGCTCGGTAAAAAGGCCATATCCCGTTTTATCCACGTGCATCATATCCACGGATGTGGAGCGGTTCATCAAATACAGGCCTAAATTCTTCGACGACGCCGCCGTCAATCAGTTGTGTAAAAACACTCACGCCGTATGGAGTGTGGAAGAGAAGGAAACAGCCAGAGTCTATAACGTTCTCCCGCTGTATCTCCCGACGGGCGGGGATGGCAGGGTCTTCGCCGTGGTGGACGGGGCGGGCGGTTTAGACCGAGACAACGTCCTGCACAGAGATGTTCAGCGCTCCGTCCACTCTTCTGAACAGGACTCTGGCCTTGAACTGGCTGCCTTTTCTCATCAGCTCTCTCGGTCCGTTGTAGGCTGCCGGCTCTAGACGTGCTTTAAACCTGTCGTCAACCCATACCACGGCGAACCCGGGATATATCTTCTCAACCCTGATTGTGTGTATCTCTCCCATGCTTTGTCCGGAGATGCTTCTGACAACGGCTCTGGCGACTATCCTGCCGTTGACGCGGGTTATCAGCCCGTCTCGCTCTAGGTGTTTCACGGCTGCTCTAATCGTGTCGGGCATCTGGTCCGGGTCTGCCATGACCTCAGCCTCGGACAGCCCGTCCAAACCTTTCTCAAGAAGCTTCCTGTAAAGGTATCTCGCATAGTGGTACACCTCTCTGCTGCTCGGCCCTTTCTTCACAGGCCTGACCTCAGGCACGTCTACTCCAGCGTAGCCTGCAGCAGGCTTTGCAGCTGTTTCGGGAACCTCTATCTCGAGGGTGTCGGCTCTTCTCCAAGGCCACGGCTGCCCCGGCTCAGGCCGGGGGCCTTTTCTGGAAAGCCTGAACTCGTCAAGCCTCGCCGAGACCTTCTCCAGTATCTGAGACATCCTCCTCGCTCTTCTATAACCCTCTCTGAAGTAGTATTCGTCCACGGTGTTTCTGGTCAGCAGGATTGTCACCTTTCCGGGAAGCTTTCTCCCCGTCCTCCCGCGTCTCTGAACGTATCTTATGCCTGAGACGGCGGGCTCGTAGAAGATTACGTAGCCGCATTCAGGTATGTCTAGGCCCTCCTCGCCGATGGAGGTTGCGACGAGAACGTTTATCCCGCCTTCTCTGAACCTCTGAAGAATGCTTCTCTGCTCCTCCTGAGTCATCCGGGGGCCTTCCTTGCCCTCGGCCTTTCCCACGAACAGCTCGGCGGCGACGCCGTTCTCCCTCAGCCTAGCCACTATTACTTCAGCCGTGTGTCTTATGTTTGCGAAAACCATGACCCTGTCCCCCGGCTTCTCCGTCAAATGTTTGACGGTGAGTTCGACAAGCCTGTCGAGCTTGGGATGGTCGGCCTCCACGCCGGCCGCAAGCCTCACCAGCTCCGCGAACTCAGGGGTTCCGGACAGCATTCTGTGGCTTCTGAGCGGCGACCTTGAAACCTCCTCGAGGTATTTTCTGAGGGAGTGTATGTGCTGGCTTTCCACGAGCTCCTGAGCGTGGAAGAGGCTTAGGATGGTCGAGCATAACGCCATGTAGTGCATGTTCCGTCCTTTCACGCCGGAGTCTATCTCAGCCCTCAGCCTGCCCATGAACTGTACAACAGTCTTCCTGTTGACCGCTTCGGCGGGGGTTTTGAACATCCCCGAGCCGTAGAGCTGTTTGACGAAGCCGTCTATCATGTTCTTCACAGCACTTCTGACCTTCTCGTACTCGGGCGGCAGGTCAACCCTCTCCCACGAGACGGAGACGCCGGGGATGTATCCGGCAACCTCCTCATCCTCCTCACCCATCCATACAACCTTCTCTATCAGCAGGTTTCTGCATACCTCCATCACCTTGTCCTCCTCGCTTCCGGGGCTGGCTGTCAGGGCTAGAATAACCGGCCACGGACACTTCCTGACGTATTCGGACGCCAGCCTTGTGTAGGCGTACCTGCTCCTGCTCCTGTGGCACTCGTCGAAGACCAGCAGAGAGTATTCCTCAAGCGCTACCAGACCATTCCTGACATCGTTCCACACCGTCTGAGGTGTTGCGAGAAAAACCCTTACCCTAGGGCTTCTCCACAGCGCCTCCCTGTCCCTCGTCTCACCCGTCGCAACAGCCACCTCATCCTCTGAAAGCTTGAGGTGTTTGAGGAAGCTGTCTCTATGCTGGAGGGCGAGAGGCTTGGTGGGAGCCATGACCATTATCCTCGAGCCGGGATGTCTGTGCAGAAGCTCTGCTGCAACAAGCTCGGCCACGACGGTTTTCCCCAGAGCCGTCGGCAGCACGACAAGCGTGTTGCCCTCCAAAGCCTCTCTCACAATAGCCCTCTGGTAATCCCTGTCCTCAACAGCGCCTTCCCTGACCATGGGATGCTCGACATACTTTCTGGCAGGCTTGACTGGCCGGATGTCGGTGTTTAACAACCCCTCCGAGAGCTTGACGGCATAGATATGCTTACAATCCTTCCTCCTGAACGTATAGTCTGGACACGTGCACGTGAACTTCTCCCCGTCAAACACCACGGTGTATTTGATTGCCGGGTTTGACTGGCTGGGAACCGTCCATGAGACCGGCATCCCGTACAAAGCAGTCATCCGCCGCATTTATGGTTTGAAGACATCCCAGCTTTCGAGAGACCTGAGCGACGGCTCCCCCCTCTTCACCGCCAGTGCGACAACGGGCTCGGCTCCCGCCTTCCTAGCGAGAGAGACCAACGGCTCGACCTCCCGCCACGTAGCATACCTCCGGTTGTACTTGCACTCCACGAGAACGGTGCGGCCTTTCTTCATGCATACAAGGTCCACGGGCTTGGAGGCGGCAGCCCTCACAACAAGCCAGCCCCTCCTCCTGAAAATGTCTCTCACAGCATACTCGAGCCTCCTACCCTTCCTGTAGCTCATACACATGCTTTCATGAAACCGAAGGCTTTAAGCTGTTAAGGCCGTGATGAGGTCAGGCCTCATCCGGTTAAATCCAACAACGCACCCCATTCAGACGTGAAGGGCGTGGTTAAACCCAACGGTCATGAGCTTGAGCTTGTGTTTGAAGCAATGGTTGAGAATGTCGGGATTCGCGACGTCTTCGGCGCCGTCTACGGTGAGACGGATTTAATAGAGCCGTACAGCCTCTCAACTCTCCAGAGAGAGGGGAGGGCCGGTAAGTGTCTCCTGACGCGGGACGGCGAGAAATACCTGCTGAAGCTGCTCTGCTCGCAGCAGCCGTGGAGTCAATAAAGTATGTTTCAATCAAACAGCTATTTTTTGCACCACTCGAGAAAGGAAACAGCCGGGTTTACCCGTTTGTAAAGGGAGCCAGCTATCCCTGTTAAAATAGTAGATACTTCATACAATTTTCCTGTATCACATAAAATTTCGCATCTAAGAATTCTCTAACATTAACAGCTAAAAACCCACTTCATAGACTGTATCTTTACCTCGAACACTATTATCCGCCCCGACAGGTAAAGGCAGTTTACCCACCATCACTATAGTGAATGTCATGTCAGGGGCCTCGGCTATACCTATCACGCTAGTCGACTCACCTCGTAGGGCGAAAACTTTCGCAACATCAGAAAGTGGCCTTGGGGACGTTTGTCCCAACGCGACTTGCGAATAAAAGGATAGGGTAATCGTTTTGAGAAGTAGAATGGAGATGACGGCCCTCTTACTATTTGCCATTATAAAAGATATGCGCTGCAACTTCCACTTGAGCTTTTGTAGGGGGAACTGTGAGACTGCCAACTTGCCCAATTGAGCCGTCTGGAGTCTTCGCATCGAAGGCCCAAACGCTTCAACAACACATGGTATAGCCTGTAGAAGCGTGTCTTCGGCGATATTTTCTCCGACATATTAGTCCCGAGTATGAGGTAGTGGCTTTCACTGCAGCTCAAACATCCGGCGTAGCAGGTAGCGTTTATCACCCAGTTTAGCAGACTCTATCCAGAAAAGGTGTTAGGCTCGTTGTTTTCTCCTCGACCCTTTTCTCCTAGGATATATCTCCTGAGCATGCTAGGGTGGAAGCACTCTAATAAGTTGTGGCTTACGTCTCGCGCGTCTTCTTCCGAGGATAGCTAGGACCACTGTTACGGCCATTGAGAGCCCGATGATGTATAACAACGTTCCAACGTCAATTGTTGTGATGACTTGAGTAGTAAGTGGCTGAGTGGTTTCCGTCGTTGCCGGCATGGACTTTACTACAGTCATCTTTGTTAATGTCATATTGACTGTGGAGGTTGTTTGAGTTTCTGTGATGGTTGCTTCTTTGGCTTCTTCAACCAATGCGATCTTTATGGTATAAACGTCTTGCTCTCCTCTCTTCAGACTGCCAGTACTGCTCCATGTGAATGGGTTAGCCTCTATACCTATCGCGGTTACGTTGAGTTTGTAGTCACCTTCTTGATTGCCAACCACTTTGATCACATATTGATGGTGAGTCTGGGCTAGCTGTGTTAGGATTATCGTCTGCGGATGTGAGTCAACACCGCTATAGTACGCTCCAGGAATCTCCTCGTATACCCTCCATACACCTTGTTCGTATGCTGCGCCAGTTCTGCGTCCTAGCTGGTCGATGACTAGAATCCTTACATCTGATCCCGCAGAGACTCGCACCAACCTCCTGTATAGCAGCGCCAGCCATTCATGAGCTGTGTCTAGGCTTCCATGAATTAAAGATTTGATATACTCAAATGCGGCGGAAATAGTTTGCATAACACTCGGCCAAGCCCCACGTATTATATCAGCGACTTTCTCAGAAATGTAGGAGCATGCTGCTGACCCGAATACGGAAACTACGATTGCACCTGGACCAACGGTAACCCCTGCTGCTGCGGCAGCAGCCCCTACTGCAATTAAGCAGCCTACCGAGGATAAAATGGCGGCAACCCTGCCCGCTACAATGCCTTCTATACGCAGAATTTTGTCCTCTACAGTTAGGTCGTCTCTTTCCCAAACCTCGTAAATCATGAGAAGGTCGAATCCTACGGCTACCGCAGTACCTATGTATGGTACTCTTAGCGATAACTTGTAGTTTTTCAGCATTTCCATGAGAGCAGCTTGCGATATACGCCCTTCACCATATTTCAGTCCCGCGTCTCTAACGAACTCGATGATCCTTCTTATAGAGTCTGCGGTGCCTAATGCGGTTATGATAGTGTCCTTTGTTACCCGTTTAATTTCTTCGACCTCAGCAACGCTCGAGTAGATGAAGGCGATGGTGTAATCTTTATCTACGATTAGCTCGAGTGGTTTTTCCCCATTCCATGGAGGTAGGTCGTCGGGTTCTTTAAATATCCACGAAACAGAATAATACCCGGGAACTGGGTCTGTCCGTAGAGTGACCTTTTCACCTTTTCTCACCGTAAGTTCGAGTGTTTCTCCACCTGAGACCCTCCTAGAATCTCCGTTCACATAGAGGTTTGTCTGGATAGTTGCGGGGATTGTGGGGAATGCTATCCTAAGTTTGTGTTTTGGCTCAGGGGTTGTAACGCTTAACCCGATGGTTGCTGACCTCGTGAGACCTCCTGATGTTCCAACCACGTTTAATGTATACTGATTAGGCGGCGTTGATGAGGACGTTGTGATGGTAAGCCTAGAGATGAAGGCAGGCGTGCCTATGCTTGGTTCGAAGGAATAAGTCATAGATGGGTGCTGTCCAGCTAGCGACAGGCTTACAGGTTGGCAGGAGCCGCTCACTAGTCCAACCGTAACCGTAAACGTTATCGACCGGCCTTGCTGGACGCTTCCTGAAGTTGGAGAGACAGATATCGAGAAGTCGCATTGCGGCTGCGGTTCAACAAGAATGGTCACACTCATCTGATTATCCGTTTCATCCAGCTCGTCTATGAGGTTGTCAGGATCGACGACTACGCGTATAACATGGGTTCCGGGTGTGGCAGACCAATTTAAACCCAACGAGGAGACGCTTTCGCCTGCTCTGAGAGACCAGCCGGGCCAGCTGTGAATTAAAACGTCGTCTACGTACCAATTCACCTTGAAGTTGCTAGCGTCGGCGTTTCCCTCATTGACTATCGTGGGGTATATGGATAAAGCTTCTCCCTGAAGGTATCTATTGCCCTCCCTGTAAGGACTTAGATCCACGCGTGTGATTCTCAGGTCAGGCTTCCGGGCTGGCGGCGGGGCATGAGGATCTATGGTGAGTGTTAGGTGCAGCGTCTGCCCCTCAGATACGTATACCGTTTGTGCCTTTTCGTACTGGCTTGAGGTGTCAGGGTCCCGCCAGATAATCTTTACCTCATGGTTTGAATTACCTTCAACAGGTATTGGGTCCGTTGTGGTACTGGAGCCTGGCGCACGTCCGAAATAGCTTCCCTTCCACCGGCCATCTATGTAGAGGTGGACATCTATGGGGTCGTCGTCATTATTAACAATCGTTACCTTGGTGTAGCCGGGTTGCGGTCCCTGCACAGTGATCTGCACGCTTCCCCACCGCTGAGCGTTCTGCCATCCCTGCCCCCTGTAGGCCATTTGGAAGTAAACATCAACTTGATACGTGCCAGGCCCCGCTCCCGAAGGAACGTTACCTGTAAGTGTTATGGTTCCCTGCTGTCCCGGGTTAAGGGTTATGGTACCCGAAACATATCCAAGGATACTGCTGGCCGAGAAGTATACGTGGTAGTCCGCGATCACATTCCCCGTGTTTTCGACCACGAAGTTAAAGGAGACCGATTGACCCGGATTAGCTGTCACGCTTGTAGGACTAACACTCACTATTCTGCCATCAAGCGTACCGGCCTGTACTACGAGAGATGCGGAGGCTGACCTAGTCAACCCCCCTCCGGACCCTGTCACGGTGAAAGAGTAGGTACCCGGGGGCAGGGAAGAGGGCGTGTTGATATATAGGTCTACACTAAAGGCTGGCACCCCCGTCCAAAGCTGACCTCCGGAAGAGCTGCCAAATGCATAGGTAACACCAGAAGGCAGGCCTGAAACACTCAGAGTTACTTGTTGAGCACTCCCGCTTACTAAGTCAACCCAAATAGTGTAAATAGTTCCAGAGCCGGCCACTACGTACTTTGTCGCCTCAGGGATCCTAACCCTGAAGTCAAACTGCTCTTGCTGCTGTACTGTTATTGTTCCAGATATGTCGACGCTACCTGCGTTTGTGCTGCTTATCCTTATGGTGTAAGGATGCTGCCCTCCGGCTCCACTTGGAGGTGAAACAGTTAACGTGAACGTCTTAGACTGTCCAGCTGCTATATCTCCTAAGCTGGTCGGGTTGATGGTTATCCAGCTAGGTCCGGATATCCTCGAGATTGTTATCCCTGTTACGGTTCCTCCGCTGGCTGAGACCGTGAAGCTCTGGCTTGCAGAGGAGCCAACCTGCACCGTTGGACTCCATACCCTGGGCTGAACATCGAAAGAAACCTGCTGTACTACAAGCCAGCCACTCCTTGACACCTGGGTTATCTGTCTTGACCTGTCGGCGGTCCATAGCCCGTAGATGACGTCGTATGTTCCAGCAGGCGCGTTGGACGGCACCGTGAAGAACCTGTTGCATATAGTCACCTGCTGAGGAGCAAGTTCGCAGGATACGTCATTCGAAGGGTCGTGGAATACCTGACCGTTGGGCGCCCTTATGCTGAGGCCTAGGACAACCGTGACCCGCTGGTTATTCGGGTTGTTAACCCAGTACCAAGCTCTAAACCTACCGCCTGGAGATACTGTTGTGGGCGGCTGCCGGGGAACAGAATAATCGGCGCCAGAGATTCCAACATCAGTTAAAGCCGGATCTTGCTGGACGCGCTGATGTATGAAGAGGTCGAAGCTAGCGCTTGATGTATGCCCTCCCCCGTTTCCGGTGACTGTGACTCTATAGGTTCCTGGGGCGGCGCTCTGACTGACTGTCAGTCTTAGCGTAGAACTGAACGGCGGCCTACCAGTCTGAGGGTTGAGGGTTGCTGATACACCCGTCGGTATGCCAGATAGTAGCAGACTTACATCGTATGGCTGGGGTGAAGGGGATTCGACGTTCACTGTAAGCTGACCTGACTCTCCTTGGTAGATGCCGACCCCTAGCGCACTCAATGAGATGGTGAAGCCAACTGTCGTAATAGTGAATGTTATGGTGTTGCTGGTGACTTCAATCCTGCTGCCGCCGCTCCGCCAGTAGGCCCGTGAAGAGACGGACCATGTCCCCGCCATATTAGCCGTTATAGGTGCTACTATCAGGTCCTGTGAACATGTGTCCTGAGGCCTCCCCAGACCCGCCAACATAGTATCTGAGCCGCCGTCAGGCCTCGTTACTGTTGTCTCAGCTTTTAAATAGGTGCCCTCGTCTATCAACGGTGTCGGACATATCCTCCCCTTTATAAGCACTTGAGACCCGACTGTGGCTGACGACGGCTCAGCCCTGATCCTGAAGTCAAACTGCTCTTGCTGCTGTACTTCAAGCCAGCCACTCCTTGACACCTGGGTTATCTGCTGAGCATCTATGGAAGTGAGAACTGTCTGAGTTAGCAGCAGAACAATCATCAATACAGATTCAAAAGAGGGGCCCTTACGCATGCCCGTTAATGCTTGCTTAATCTTACACTTAAAGTTTGTTTCAAAACCCTCTGATACTGTCAACTTGTGCTTAAGCCTACTACTCGCTCCTAAGCTGTAGTGTAAGAGAAGACACTGGAATTTCTTGGAGATGAGAGGCGGATATATTTGATACAATATATTTTGTTGAGACCCTAACTTCAACATTATGTTTGGGTCTTTTTTCGATGTAATCGATAGCGTACGGGCTTAAAGGAGCGACAAAGCGAAATCTGTTTGCTTGTTCACTTATCGAGGTTACTAGAACTGAACTCTGATATTCAAGGTTATGCGAAACCCAGATAACTATGGGTGAGGAGCGGTGGTGAACAGAGCTGGAACGGTCAACATTTTAGTTAATATGCTCGGCCCGATAGACTGATATTTGTGTGAAGGTGGTATTTTTAGACGGTATGACCCTAATCTTGGCTTTCAAATGGGCTTTTGAAAAAAAGGATGGTGGATTAACTGAAGCTGTTTTGGTCTCGTCGGACTCAAAAGCCACAACATCTATTGGCGTATCTTATGAGGTTAAGAAGGTGTATCCTATTTTTTTGATGGAGGACAAGCCTGTCGCTATAGCGGGAGGTGCAGGCGACCCGTCTTTAGCGAAATGGGGGTTTGAAGTAGCTGAGGATATTCTGCTAAAGTACGCTAGGGACGAGTATCCGGTAAGGTTTACAGCCTTTAGGAAAGCGGTGAGGGAGATGGAGTATAGGTTTGCAAGGAGGTTTAGCGAGCTTAGAAACATGGGGTTAGATCCGGGCTTTCAGATGGTGTTGTGTGGATTAGACCCCACCATAGAACCTTCTGGAAGGGCTTCAATCTACACATTTGATAGTAAGGGTTTGGCGGAACCGGTGCATGACAACCCCGGCTACGCGGTGATAGGCTCAGGGTTTGTGACTGGAGGCATCCTACTACTAAGGATGCTGGGCTATACTATGGAGCTGGACTTGGGGCTTCTATCCACATTCATAGTTGACGCTGTAAGCGAAGTAGATACTGCAGTCGGGCCCTTCCTCGGAGAGAGCTATTTAATGAGGGTTGAGGAAAACGGGGAGGGGATACAGCTAGCCTTAGGCCCCCTAAAGGAAGAAGCCCTCATACAGTATAAAGAGAGGTCAGCTAAACGGAAAGATTTGATAAAAAAGCTATGGCGATTATGTGATGAGATGGGAGAAGAAGAGGTTGAAAAAGCCCTAAACAGATTGCCAGCCCGAAAAAATTAACGATTATATCATCACTAGGGCTCATTTGATATGGTTAACCCTCTTCCGGCGTCTGTCCTTGATATCCTTACTGCATCTATTCCCGGCCCTACAAGTGTTGCCTCATTTCTGGTTTTAAACCTCAACCCTAGAACACCACTATTGAGTAGTGTTAAAAGTAGCTCGTTCCCCCTTACTGGTCTGATGTCACTTATGTCAGCGCGTAGCGGTTCTGGGATATTTTTCTTCAAATCACCCCAAGCTTTAAAGCTCCAATCTTCAGTGGCCGAGTAGATATATACTGAAAATTTTTCCTCCATCAAATAACTGCGCTCGACTCTTATCTTGTCTATAAGTCTTATGGCTTTTCCTATAAGTTTACCTGCCTCTGAAGAATCAACGTTAGATGCATTACTGAACATGTACACATTATAGGACCGATTTCTTCTTGCAGATGTATATTCTTCAATAATGTAATCATCTCCCCTTTCCATTACGTAAGCATGTGAAGACAGGTTCAGATATTTGGCATATGCTTCAACAATATCTCCAGATGAGCTCCAATTAACGCCTTCATCGTAGTAGTATGTCCATATGGTGAACGGCTCTTCCTTACCTTTGGCTGATTCCTCATATATTGTTCTGTAATGCTGTTCCCAATAAAAAGAGGGTAGAAATGAATAGGGTAGTTCTCTAAACCTCCACAATTCTATGGGCGCAAAGGATATTTTGAATTGTTTGCTGTCTGCATCATATCTTATTGCGTAATCTTCAGGCCCTGCGAAGTGTAATTTACCTTTAACAAGTCTTAGTCCAAGGACTCCGCTCTTAAACAGCTCTTTAAGTAATTCAAGGCCTGAAATTACCTTGAGCTCGGCTTTTATCCTCTTCTTCAGACTCTCCCTAACCAGTTCTAAGGCGTTTCTTGCGCTGGGTGTCCATGCATCATCATGTACAGAGGCGGCAAAGACTGCTTCCACTATTCCACCCTCTCCTTTTAAAACATCGTGCAGAGTTAAAACATCCCTGTGAAACTTATCTATCTTACCCTCGGTTATCTCTCTTTGACCCGTACACTCATACAAAATATGACCGTTATATGTCTTAACTAGGACGTCATGTGATACGCCGCCGGTCTCAATTCTTGAAACAACCTCTCTACCATTCTTCAAGAGGTATGCAGCCACTACCTGCTCCAAGAAGGGCCCCTCAAGAATCATGCGACCGCCCAATTCTACACTCCTCATAGAAGGAATGCTCATGTCAAAACACCGCCGTCAAAAACCCAACACATTGGTTTATTTTTATCTATCACAATGAGTTATCCACATACCGGTGCTAAGTTTTACTTGGGTCTTCCTCTGCCAGGTCAATTACGAAACTGACATAGCCGGCAATCCAGTTGGCGATAGAGTGGTTGTAAAGCGCCTCTACCAAGTAGTGGCACAGGCTCTTACCAAATCGCCTCTCGTTCTCCTCTGCTTGGCGGACAACCTTCTCAATAGCCCATTCGAGCAGATTTGAGCCGGGGTTGCTGAGGACATTCTCCCAGAAGGATACATCCCTGCCCAGCCTCTCAGATAGCTCGCGCGGCAGCCCCTCTATCTGCTTCCTAGCCTCCTCTAGGAGGCCGCACTGGCCAAAGTATCTCTCCAGCAGATCCTCCGCCCAACCGGATACGTGAACCGTCATCACGCTAAAACTCTCCCTACAGATATTAAGATTTCGTATTTGGGAAGTCTTCGCATTGGTCTACCACGAAATTCTCTGGCTGCGGAGCATATTTTATCAAGCATAATATTTCTCTTACCGAAGGGATTAGTCCTCGACGATGTCTAGCTCAGCTAGCTGGACTTCTGGTTGGTTTTTGAACAGGGTCTTTCCCCAAGAACTCAATCAGCTTAGGGGCTAGCTTGTTCTGTCTCTTCAACATTTTCTCTTGAAAGCTTTTGCATCGGTGTTAACGATAGTGTCCGGATAAGGAGGTATTGAAAAGAGAAGATGTCGCTATCCTTTCTAACTACCCTCCTCGGCTGGGAGACTATTAAGACGTTCTCCGGACACTATCGGACTTCACAGCCCGCTCAACGGTGTAAGGATACCTTCAGGGTTTCTGAAACCGTCTAAGGAGCCTGCGTATGTTATAGGCGTGGTTGCTGGAGACGGATACGTATGGCGGAGACAACGGCCTCGAAAATACCACGAAGTATTTAATGGTTTTAATGTGGTTGACATGGAGTTCGCTGAAGAGTTCAGTAGATGTCTTGGGGTTGTGTTGAGGAGAGAGCCTCCGAAACCTAGATGGTCAGAGTCGACACGTAGTTGAGATAAAGTCCTTTCCGAACTGTTGAGGAAGCCTTCAGTGCTGGCGAAAATCAAAAACTCATAGAACACTCCGGAGAATGTAAATCAGCCTTCCTGAGAGGTTTCTTCGACAGCGAAGCAAGCATAGCTGAAAACGGAATGATAAAGGTCTACAACAGCGATTTGAGACTGCTTGGATACGTCAGACGTCTGCTGTCTTCTCTGGGGATAGAGACGAACGGGCCACGGCTTAACACGAAACATGGAACACCTTTGAAAGACCCGCGGAACGGGAGAACTTACTACACAAAGAAGGATGCCTATTGTCTCTACGTTCCCTCAAGTTATCGGCTGACATTCTATAAACATGTGGTCTTCACGATTAGAAGAAAACAGCGGAGGCTGGAGCAATACCTACTAGGAGAGGTCTGCTGACGCCGCCAGCCAAACACTCCCCTCATACTTCTGAAAACAGCGAAAACATCAAAGAGTATATTACATAATGTGCGGGGAAGGATACGTGGGCCGCACATTGATGGTCTTGAAAGCTTTTCTACAAGGGCTTGGCTGTTGCGGCATGAAAGCGCTCACCCCTGCTCAGGTGGATGGTTTTCTTAAGTTGCTGCGGCGGCGTTTCGAAGCCTGGGCTCCTCGTCTTGCAGGTGTTGACTGGGCCCTTGCGGAAGCTGCTTTGAGGGGCAGTCCTGATAAGCTGTTTTCGCTCTATGAAATGGAGAGGACGGGCGGCGGCCCTTGCTTGGTTGCGTATGACGAGTCTTCAGACATGTTTGTTTTCATGGACTGTGCGGCTGAAAGCCCTCCGGGACGTAGGGGTCTTTGCTACGACGGGGATGCGATGCGTCTTCGTAAGGGTGCCCGTCCTAGGGGTAATGTTGTTGACATGGCTGCTGAGATGGGTGTCGAGGTTCTGACGGAGGAACAGTATCGCTGGCTTCAGACGCTCGTAGCTCTTGACACGCGTACGTCGAGCTGGCTCAAAACACCTGACAGGATTAGAAAGCTGGGAGGCGCGGTTTATGGAGAGCGACGGTATGACACCGTTTTTATCGGCGCTAACAGCGCCCAGTCTTTCTACAGCAGCCGCGGCCTCCGGGCTTTGCTGAAGGTCTGAAAAACTAGGCTAGCGTTGTTTGAGTGTTTGAGCGATGTGTTTGGCTGCGATGTATGCGTAAACGCATGCAGGCCCGAGCGTCGAGCCAGGGCCCGGGTATGTTCCGCCGAAGATGGATGCCGCCGTGTTTCCCGCTGCGTAGAGGCCTGGGATGGGATGCCCGTCCACATGCATTACCCTCGCATTTTCGTCGGCTAGAAGGCCGCCGCACGTCCCAAGCTCTCCCGGATATATTGCTGTGGCGTAGAACGGTGGTTTTTCGAGCGGGCCGAGGTTGGGGTTGGGCTTTACACTGGGGTCGGAGTAATACCTGTCGTAAGCGCTTTCACCTCTGCGGAAATCCTCGTCCCAGCCCTTCCGAGCCATCTCGTTGAAACGCTCGACGGTCCTGAGAAGCCCTTTCTCGTCGACTCCGATCTTTCCCGCAAGCTCCTCGATTGTTTTAGCCCTTACAAGGTAGCGGGGACCGGTGGCTTTCTCAGGCGTCCGGCCCGGCATCAGCGTGCCGAACAGGTAGCGTGAGCGGTGCTTGTGGTCTATGACCAGCCACGAGGGGATTGCCTGAACTTTTCGACTATGTCTGTAGATGCTGTGCCAGCAGTCGACGTAGGAAGCTGACTCGTTCATAAACCTCTCCCCGTTAGAGTCGACGATGATGCTGAAGGGTAGGGACCGTTCAGCCAGGATGAAGGAAGGCTTTCCGTCGGGCGTGATCGCTACGGGGCCTCCCCATGCCTTGTCCATCAAAGCAAGCTTAGCGCCCAGTTTTGCAGCCGCTTGGATCGAGTCGCCGGTGTTGCCCACGGCGCCGACGGCCCAGTCCTTGCTGGTGGGGCTTGGCAGAAACTTTTCACGCATCTGCTGGTTGTGCTCGAACCCTCCGCTGGCCAGCAGCACGCCTCCCCTGGCTGAGACCTTCACAGGCGTTCCCTCGTGAACCACCACAGCCCCGGCCACACGCCCGTCATGCATGGTCAGTTCTTGGAGAGGAGATTCAATCCAGACATCGACTCCATGCTTGAGGCAGAGGTAGAGGAGCTGGCCGACGAGGGAGCCGCCCATGGTCAGCGGGTGGCGTCCGGTGATGGTGTAGCTGATTAGCCGTAAGCCGAGACGTATGAAGGCAGCCACCCCTGTCGTGCTTCTGGCTAGGTACAGCCGACGAGCCTCGTTCGTGTGGATGGGTATCGGAGGCGCTCCGGGATACCGTCGGAGCCTACTCCTCCACTCGCCCAGCTTCCTGCCGTCGAACACAGCGCCCTCTATGCACCTGCCTTTGACGGAGCCGCCGGGAGCCTCGGGGTAATAGTCTGGATACCCGACCGAAGCCCTCCACTTGAACCCCATGTCTTGGAGGAACTTAACCATCTCAGGCCCATGCGTCAAAAAGGCCCGGATTCTTTCGGGCGCCGTAGCCTCACCCGCCTCGGGAACTACGTTGCTGAGGTAGGTCCAAGCCTCTTCGAACGAATCGCTGACACCAGCCTTCTTCGAGACAGGGTTGTCGGGTATCCACAGCCCTCCACCCGACATAGCGCTGGAACCTCCAACCAGCTCCGTCTTCTCAACAACCAGAGTCCGGAGACCTGCATGCCTCGCAGCAAGAGCGCCGACAAGACCGGCAGCCCCGCTTCCGACAACCAAAACATCCACGTTGATTTCAGACATGCTCCACACAAGATATCCGCAGAGGCCGATTTAATCATGCCGTCTCTCGGGCGCCGTCGTTCCGGCAGACTAAGGCTTATTTACAGCTTTAGCCGTTTATGGCGACGGGTTGCAGACCGAGGACGCTGAGGTGAAGAAGCTGGCCGAGCTCAAGACTTTCTTGGAGCAGAGGATGGCCGACCTCGAGCACGAGATAGACAGCCTCAGGATGCTGCTGGAGATAGTGGACAGGGAGCTGGCTGCAAAGAGCTTCAAGAAAGCCCATCCGCCGGAGGCTGCGGAGAAAGAGGCTGCGGGGCTCCGCATGATTAGAAGCAGGTCGGGAAGCCTGCTTGCCACGATGTCGCTGAAGGAGCGGGAGGCCCGGATAGTCTTCAACCCCGAGATACGCGTGACTCAGGACATGAGGCCCTTCTCGTCTTTTCTGCTGCGGAAGGTTCTGGACAGCATGCGGGAGGCTGACCTCCAGAAGGCGAGTGAGGGGAAACTAGTACAGTCCGACGTCTTAAGCTACGAGGTGGTTTATGACGGCGACACAGCCCGGGAGCTCATAGTTAAAAACTACCGGGATGAGCAGAGGCTCAGGGAGATAGTTAACTCGGTTAAGTGGACGCTGGACACGATAGCGTCATCCTACAAGTAAGACCTCGAAAAGCTTGAGAACATTCGAAGCATTACAGCATATATTTGAGCAAGAGGAGGTTAAACGCATGAGTTTCCACGCCGCAGTCAAGGCCGTTCTGTTAACCGTGGCAATCTTAGCGTCAAGCTTCCTCTACCTGTCCAGCCTCCCTCAGGCAGAGGCCCAGACAGGCGTCACGTTCACCATCAGGACGGCTGACGGCTCGCAGCCGTTGAGATGGGCTGTGTTAAGGATAAACGGAACCGACTGGCCTACCCCTACCGACGCCAACGGCCAAGTATCGGTCAACACTCTGAACCGCAAGGCTAGCTGCACCTCGTTCCAAGTAATATTCAGAGGGGTTTCGGTCGCCAACATCCCCGGCTTCAACGCCACAGCAAGAAACCCGTCAAACCCGTCACAGATCACTCTGAACGTAAACGCGACGACCATGCGGATTAACGTGAGAACCGGGCTAGGCAACCCGGTGGCCAACGTAAGGCTCAGCGTTTCATACGGCTCCTACACGAACACGACCGTCACGGGGGGCGACGGGTCGGCGGCTATTCCTCAGATGCCCAACACAACCTACACAATATCCGCGTCCTACCGGGGCTACGACGTTGGTGTTTTCAACAGAAACTACGGCGGCTCACCCCTAACCCTAACCCTCAACCTGTTCGCCATACGTGCGATAGTTCAAGACCTTGAAGGCAACGCCGTCCCGTCAGCAACTGTAAAAGTATGGCACGGCATAAGGCCGACAGGCAACACAACAGGGTTCGCATCGGCGGACACCGACTCGTCGGGCAGCGCCCTCATCGACCGCCTACCCGCAGGCGACTATTCGCTGGACGTCGTCTACCGTGGGGAAACCGTTTACCAGACAACCACGTTCGTCGTGGTTAGCAGCGGCGTCGTGGACCATGTTGCTAGAACGGACCTTGTGAGATACAGGGTGAGGGTGCTGGACGCTGACGGCGTGGACTTGATTACAGGCATAAACCTTGAAGGCAGGCTTTTCAGGGGGAACACTCAATACGGAGACCCTGCGACCACGTCTAACGGAGAGCTTGGCTTCGGCCTGGTGAGGTCTAGGGCTTACACGCTGGTCGTCAGAATGGGCGACAACGAGGTTTTCAGGGGCGAGGTCGACGCTCCGGCGGACAACAGTGTCAGGGCAAGGTTCTACGACGCCTCGTTCAGAGTGGATGCTGTGGGAACGCCTAGCGAGAGGCTGGTGTCGACAGTCAACATAAGGCTCAGCATGCCGGGCTACAGCGTTGAACGCACCACGATGAACGCAGCTGCCTCCGTGAATAACATGCCCGCCGGCCGGTACACTTACGAGATAACACGAGGCCCATACGTAATTGGCTCCGGAACAGTGGAAGTAACCTCAGACGACGCTAGGATAAGCATCAGGCCCACGCTCCATACCGTTAGGCTGAGAATAACCAACGACGTGAACCAGGGAATCCCGGCCTCCGCGCAGCTTAGGACTTACGACGACGTGGTGCTGGGTGTTTACAACGCTGGCGAGAACGGCGAGGTCTCGGTCAGCGGGCTTATACCCGTTCTGTACAGGGGTGTCGTGAACTTCCGCAACGTCGTGGTTAACGACGGCTTCGAGTTCCTTCTCAACGCAAACAACTTGGAGGTGGTTGTGAGGACAAGGGTTTACAACGTCGTGTTTAGGGTGCAGGACTTCGACGGCGAAGCGAACATAGAGAACGCCGAGTTGTCGTTGACCGCTGAAGGGATCTCAGAGACTATGATCAGCAACTCCACCGGCCGAGCGTCTTTAAGAAACATTCCACATGGAAACTACAGGCTGGCCGTAAACTACCTGAGCCTCCCCGTCCATGAAGAGAGTCTACGGATCGAGGGAAGCAGGGAGATAACCATCAAGGCCCGTGGAATAATAGATGTGCTGGTTGAGGTGGTTGACGACGAAGCTAAACCCGTCGAGAGCGGAAGCGTTCAGTTGAGCATAGGGCCTGCAAGGTTTTCGGGAGAGGTGTCGGATGGAAAGGCTAGGTTTGTCAACATACCTGCCGGAGCCTACCGTGTGTCCGCACAGTACAAAGGAGTCTCTGTCTACGACCGTCAAGCATCTTTCTCAGTGGACGAGGAAACCGTTCGAATACCTGTAGCCGTCTACTATCTCAGGCTTACAGTAGTCAAGTCTGACGGAACACCGCTTCCAACGGCCTACGTATCCGCCTCCCAGTCCACGAGAAAGATCTCCGAAAGCTTCACAGACAACGTTGGCAGGGCTGAGCTTAAGCTACCCCGGGGTGATTTCTCGCTGGAGGTCGTCTACCAGGACACCGCTGTCCATTCACAGTCCCTTTCCATAACGCAGTCCACGACCCTCAACGTCAGGACTAAGGTTTACAGAGTTGACGTACGGATCTTGACTCCTGAAGGATTTCCCGTCCAGGGAGCCGAGGTTTCTCTCAGCCGGGGTGATAAGCTTGTTGAGAGAGGCTTGACTGACGAGGAGGGAAGAACCATCATCTACGTAGCTGACGGAGATTATACCTGGACAATGAAGATAGGCGGGTACACCTACACCTCCACATATTCGTCGAAGCAGGACAAGGGTTTGTCCATCATTCATGTCGAGGAAAGACCTCAGCTACAGGGAGTAGTTCTGGCCGCGACTGCAGCGGTGTCTTTCTCATCCGTCTTCGGCTTAATCAGATGGGGGCGCCTTAGACCGGGGGGAGGAAGGCAGAGGGCCGCTCCTCAGAGAAGGCAGGTAGCCGAGCCTGAGAGAAGGCCTGCAACACTTAAGAGAAGCCGTCCACCACGAGTTTGAAGGGATGCGGGTCTCTAAAAGAAACATAGCCTACGGGGTGGTTTTTACCGCTGCAACGGTACTGGTGGTTCTGTCGATGCTTCACACAGCCCTCGGGATAACTTTCCCGCTGCTTGTCGTCAAGAGCGGAAGCATGAGGCCCGTCATAGAGGTCGGGGACATCATCATCGTCGCTCCCGTAAACCCTGCCGAGATTAAAGCCGACCCACGGAACGGAGACGTGATAGTGTTCTACAGGCCTGGCGAGAAAGGCTCGTCCTCGTCGATAATAGTCCATAGGGCTGTGGGTCGTGAGGCTGGAGGCATAATCACGAAAGGCGACGCCAACGCCGTGGCCGACTACTGGGGGCCTGTTCCTCCAGACCACATTCTGGGGAGGTGGACGGGGTTGAGCATACCTTCGTGGACTGGCATCGGCTTCCTGAGCCTATTCTTGAGGGGTGAAATGTTTTTCCCGGCAGGCCCTATAATCGTGCTTCTGCTGATAGTTTTGAACGTCTTCCTGATCGTCAGGGACGCTGTCAGAAACCGGTCGCAGAAGACTGGAAGCGGTGAATCAGCCTCCTCCTCCGATTCCAGCCAACCATGAACAAGACGACGCACCCGGCCCCCGCTAGGGCTGACGCCGCGTAAAAGCCTGAGACAAAAAGCAGCGCCGCGGCTGCGGCGAGCGAGAGGGCCGTGTACATCACAGGCCTGGCGAGTCTTTTAGCCTCCTGCAAGTAGCTGGGATGCTTCTCAACTAGGTGGCGTGGGAAGGGGACTAGTGGCACGCATACGGTAAGGCATGCGTACAGCCCGGCTTGTCTCTCCGACCAGCTGACGGGCGTGCCGCACAACGGGCATCTGTGGCTCAAGCTGGATGTCTGACGTGTGGACAGCTATTAAAGATGAGGTGTTTAAGGCGTGGCTTGGGCAAAGTTTTAAAGCGTGACCTCTGCTGGATAAGGCGATGCTTCTGGGAGCGCATGTCTCTATCTCGGGCGCCATACATTATGCGGTGGACAGGGCGGTTGAGCTGGGCTGCACGACTTTCCAGATATTCACACGCAACCCTCGGGGATGGACCTACACCCGGCTGAAGCAGCAGGACGTCGACGAGTTTGTCAAAAAGTTCCAGCGGTCCGGCTTCAGGGTTGCGATGGCCCACATGCCCTACCTTCCAAACATAGCGTCGCCTAAGAAAATGATTTACGAGAAGTCGGTGAAGTCGTTGACGGCTGAGCTGGAAAGATGCGGCCTGCTCGGCGTTCAGCTCCTAGTTGTTCACATCGGCAGCCATCTCGGAGCCGGGATAGAAAAAGGCGTTGAGCTTGTGGCCGACGCCGTCAACACAGCGCTCGGCAAGGTTGACAACAAGGTCTTGGTTCTCCTGGAGAACATGGCTGGGCAGAAAAACTCGTGCGGCTCTAGGTTTGAGGACATAGCCAAGATCCTCTCCAAGGTAGAGAACCAAGAAAGGGTTGGGGTTTGTCTCGACACCTGCCACCTACTGGCTGCCGGCTACGACATACGCGGCGTTGAAGCTGTTGACGCCACGTTGGCCAGGTTTGATGAAGTTGTCGGGCTGGAGAGGCTTAAGGCTGTTCATTTAAACGACTCGAAGGGCGGTCTCGGCAGCGGGCTGGACAGGCATGAGCACATCGGCAAGGGAAACATCGGCGACCAAGGGTTCAAAGCGTTCATCAACCACAAAGCCGTAAGAGACAAGCCCATGGTGATAGAAACGCCTGAAGACGAGGCCGGAGACTACGCAACAGACTTGAAGAAGCTGAGGTCTCTATACACCGGATAAACGCCTACGGCTAGAAACACAGGCCAAGAGCTTCATCAATCATTCGCAGCGGTGTTGCAGATAGCTTAAGTTATATACAATCGCGGGATGCTGTGGTTATGGGCGTCTGGCGTTCCCTAGCCGTCAAGGCGCTGACGCTTGGCTTGGTTTTGGTCAGCGTTCTGGTGATGGTCGTGGTTGTTTTGGGCGCAACGGGAGTGAGCGACAGGATGTTGTCGGCGTACGTCAGCGAGGAGCTGAGGACGGTCAGACAGACGCTTTCACAGCGTATCCGAGACCCAGTCGAGCTGGAGAACGCCCTGCTGCAGTACAGGAAGGAGCTGGAGGAGTCCTACGGCTTGAACAGGCCTTGGTTCGAACGCATCCCCGCCATGGTGGCCCGTGTCCTGACGCTGGACTTGGGGTACTCGAGGACGATAACCTCGTTCGCTGGAAGCCGCAAAGTCGCCGACATCATACTCGAGAGAGTTCCCTACACGGTTATGCTTGTCACGACGGCGGTGGTCATTAGCGCAGCCGTTGGAATCAACTTAGGGATGAGGGCTGCCTATCGGCGTGGAAGCTTGTTCGACAGGTCGCTCGCCTACCTCGCAGCCGCATCCTACGCGCTCCCGTCGTGGTGGACGGGGATTTTGATGATCCTCGTCTTTTACTACTACTGGAGGATCTTCCCCGCAGGAGGGCTTTTCAGCGCACCTCCTCCAGCCGAGCCGTTGGCCAAGGTCCTCGACCTGCTGTGGCATGCATTCCTCCCCGTGGCGACGCTCGTGGTCGTGGTGGTGGGCGGATGGGCCTACGTTTCCAGGACGATAGTCCTCAACATAGCTCAAGAAGACTTTGTTCAGGTGGCGAAGGCCAAGGGCTTGCCCGAGAGCCTGATACGCCGCCGGTACATCTTGAGGCCAGCAGCGCCTCCGATAGCCACGAACGTCGTCTTCGCAGTAGCCGGGTCGATAGGCGGAGCCATACTCACGGAGACCGTGTTCAACTGGCCTGGGATGGGTCGTCTATACTACGAAGCTGTCTCAGCCTTCGACGAGGGTCTCGTGGTGGCTCTGACATTCATGTACACCCTCATCTACATAGGTGCTAGGTTCGTGGTGGAGGTCTTGATAGTCGTCCTCGACCCCAGGGTTAGGGTTTGACAGAAGGATTATAAGCAGGAGGGTTTGTGATATGCGTAAATGAAGTATGTCCTGACAGTTGCCGTTGTCCTGTCCTTGTTTCTGGGGGCGGCTGCGGCGGCGACGTACTACAGCATGGTGCTGGCTGATATTGACGCACGGTATCAGAGCCTTGTGAAGGATTTGAGAGAACAAAACACCCAGCTGCAGAACCGTCTGACGGAGGCGAGCAACAGGCTCTCTAGGCTGGAGTCGGACTACAGGAGCCTGCAGACGCTGCTCGAGAACGCTGAAAACAGGGCTAGACAGCTCAGCGATAGGCTTACGTCGATGGAGAGACAGGCTGGAGAAACCTCTTCGCAGCTGGCTTCTGTGAGCGGCGAGCTCAGCCAGCTCCGCAGCAGGGTTGAGCGTGTGAAGAACGTTCTCACGCTTCTCGAAAACGACAGAGTGCTGGTCAGCTGGCTCAGGTCAGGGCCGCCGGGAGACAGGGAGGGCGCTAGACAGTACTGGAACGAGACGAGGGCGCTGGCTTTGAAGAGCAGCCCAAACCTAGTCAACACCGTCGACGAAGTGCTGGCGAACCTCGACCTCTACTTCGACTGGCTCGACCGCTTCCCTCCGTTGACCGGCTTATCGAGGCAGGAGATAATAGCTTGGTGTCCGCTGTGGGTTGACTGGCAGCTGAACGCCCCGCCCGGCGTCGAGAACTACGGCAACGCTGCGGAACAGTTCGCGCAGGAGGTTATGCTCGTGGTTATCGGCCACATCGACTCTCTGATTAGGGCTCTGGAGGACTAGCGTCTTCTCAGGATGAACACGGCTACGGCTACTGCTAAGACGCCTGCCACGGCTATTATCAAGCCGAGGGGTAGCTGCTGAGGCTGCTCGGCAGGTGTCTGGACCACGGTTGTCTGGGCGGGCGTCGGCCTCGTCTCAGTGGCTGCGGCCCTCCTGACCTCAACCCGCTCGGTGGAGCTGAAGGCCTGCGCCACCTCGTCGCTGAAAACAACGACTGTGAGCTCCAGAAATCCGGGAGACAGCTGAGAGGTCTTCGAAGCCGGCAGATTTATCTCGAAAACCCCTCCAGCAGCCCTTCCACCACCCGAGTCAACCAACGAGCCGGTGGCCAAGTCCTTCACAACGTAGGAGACGCTTAGCGTTCCACGTCCCGCCGTGCTCAGCCTAATCTTGGAGTCGCTGCCCACGACGACGAAGCCCTCGACTTTCTGCAGCCTTGGCTTGTCGACGGTTCCGAAATACCATTTGCCGGGTTTGAAGGGGTAAGACGGGTCTCTGTAGGCTCTGAGCTCGGCGTACTGCGAGGCGGGGTCGAAGACTGCTAGGATGTAGGGCCCGTTGCTTACGACGGCTAGGTTGTTGGTGTTAACCCAGTTGAGCAGCGCCCTGTACCTCGTCAGAGCGCCCTCCCGTGTTTCGTAGGATTTTCCGTTCACCGTGAATATGTTGGCTGGGAACTGTGTTTTCGAGATGAAGTCGTTGAGCGACAGCCTTACTAGGCTCACATGCTCCCGTAGCACGAGGTTGAGCTGGTCTACTCTGAACCTTGCAGCAGCCGTGTCGCTGTATGTTGCCAGCCTTCGGTTGAACACCAAGTCGTCGCAGACAGCCAAGAGCTCCCACGGCATCCCGCCGCCGAAGACATCGGCGTACTCCGCTATGTAGTCCGGCTCGAAGTTCCAGTAGTCGACGTAGACCTCGAGCCTGTTCTGGTCGAGTATTCTGAAGCCCTTGAATGTCTCCAAGATGGGTTTGGAGGTGGAGGCGATGGCGAACTCGATTCTTGATTTGACGTCGTCGTAGGCTAGGTCGTAGGTCTGGTAGATCCTGTAGAGCACGTCGGCCATGGTTATGGGGATGCCGTGATGCCATTTTGACGAGGTGTATAGGGAGTAGTCGAAGACAACCTTGCTCACGGCCCGTGTCCCGGAGGGCACGTTCCTCCATGCTTTTGCCGCCGCATCCCAAGTAAATGCATCCGCCGGAACTGCGAGAGTGCTTGTCGGCCCGGCTGTCTCGACCGAGTACCGTGCTCTGAACGGGATTGGAAGGCCTGTGAATGGATGTCTTGCTATCGATGGGTCTGAGACAGCTCTCCAGAGGTCGGCGCTGTAGACGTCGCCGAAGCCTCCGACAGGGTTCCAGACGGAGCGCGGCGTCCAAACCCATAGATGGCCCACGTTAAGCACGTCTTTACCCGGTAGGTGCGCCTCCCTCAGCGTCCACAGCCCACGGGCTCCAGCCGCCAAGTCCTCTGTAATTCCAGCCATGTTCTTGGCCAGCGGAGTGCTCTGCATGACCACGGCCACCCAGACCCTCACAGACTCCGACATGCATTCCCGCAAGGCCTGTAGGTACAGCCTGTCCCTCTCCTCACGGCCGCTGTACAGCCCCTTGAAGATCTTCTGGCCCACGTCGTCGAGCAGCTGGTTCGAGTACTGCCAGAAGCCGAGCTCCTGCCAGCCGGGCATGTTGCCCAGCCACGGGGCGCAGAACTGGTTGACCGACGAAGTGTCGTACTTCTCTAAAGCCCCCCTGCCCCATCCCTCGGTGTAAACATGCCACTGGAACTCCTGAGGGTCTGTCGTGTATACCCGCGCCACTGCCTGAGCGAAAGGCAGGTATACCCGCTCGACGGTGAACCCTGTCTTCTCAAGCTCCGAAGCCACTAGGTCGCCTATCTCACGCCGCTCGTCCTCGGTTCTTATGATGAACTTGATGGTTATCGGCTTGTCTCCGTAATACCATTTCCCATCCCTCTTGACAGCCCCAGCCCCCGTCAGAGCGTTGGTGATCAGCCTGTCGGCCCGCTCGGGGTCGTACCTTATTCCCGCGTCGAGGATCTGCTGGAAGAAGAGGGCGTAGTCGTAGTCGTAGGGGGTTAGGTGGGAGGTCATGGGGGTGGCCAGCCCTCGGTAGAGCTCTCTGACGACGAAATCCCTGTCAACTAGATATTGGAAGGCCTGCCTAACTTCCTTCAGGCTGAAGGGGTTTAAGCCTCTCCGGTCCGGTGCCGGGTTCAGGATGAGAGAGAGCAGTAGAGAAGGCGCCCTCACCATCGTTATGTCGGGGTTTCTCTCCAGAGCCGCCAGCCTAGAGACCCGCATGCTGTAGAGATAGATGTCCATGTCTCCCCTCTCGAGAGCCTGAGGAGCTATCTCCTCAGCGTAAGCCTTCACCCTCACGGTTTCGACTGCGGGGCCGGGCTTGTCGTGTGGCGGGGTGTATTGCTGGGCTTGGGACGGGGTGAACAGCGTGAGCGCGAACACGAGAGCTATGGCTGCGGCTACGGTTTTCCTCATTTGGTCTTCACCCTTCTGCTGGGCAGGACGATAGCGCCCGCGGCTACCGCGACTGCGACGACGGCTATTCCTAGGGCTATCTCAGCCATCTGGCTCGACTGGCTCTGGGCAAGCGAAGGCCTTAACCGCTCAGCTACGAGGTCGGCTAACTTGTTGACGTCAACCTCTTTGGGCATGGCCTGCTGGACTTGGTCTATTCGCCGGCTCAGCTGCTCGTTGACCGCGCTGAGCTGGTCTCTGATGTTGTTGAAGCCGAAGCTCGTGTAGTAGGTGGACTCAGCCACGTTGCCCAGAACATCTATCGCCCTGATTGTGTGCGCTCCCTCGCCTGAAACCGGCACGAAGATCGTTGCGGTGAACCTTCCAGCACCATCGGTTGGGAACGAGGAAATCACGACACCGTCAACCTCGATGAAAACCTCGTGCTGACGTGCTGCAAAACCATCGCCGACGATCGATATCACCTGACCGGCCGGGCCCTGCGGCGGGCTTACGAAGATGCTGGGAGACCTCACGGGCCTCAGCCTGGCGAACGCTATGTCTTGGTTGGGGGCTCCTCTGAACCCGGCCCTCGAATCAGTCCAAACCATGTAGACGTCGTCGTTCGTGGCGGTTATCCCCCAGTAGTCGCCGACGAAGCTGGCTATACCGTATGCGGGGTTGGACGGGTAGTCGGTCACTCGTGAGTTCTCCATGAAGGTCTCTCCCCTGTTGCCGGAGCGCGTGTAGTAGATGTGATAGCGGTAGTTGTCGGGGTCGTCCCGCATGTCCCCCCATATGACGTGGATTGTGCCGTTGGGTGATACAGTCATGGTTGGGAAGAACTGGTTGCGGAGGGTTAGGTCGTCGTTGATTCTCCGCGGTCTAGACCAGGTGGTTCCGCCGTCAGTCGACCTCGAGAAGTAGACGTCGGACAGGTCTCCGGGGTCTCTGCCCATGGCGCCGAAGACGATGTAGACCTCGTTGGTGTTCTGGGGGTTTGTTCCAATCACGGGAAACATAGAGGCCCATGAGCGGAAGTAGGTCGGGGTGAGGAAGAAAGGCTGCTCCCAGGTGCCTCCGGGGACGACGGGGGAGGGTTTTGACCAAGTTCGGCCTCCGTCCCTCGAGACAGTAACCATGGGTGTAAACAATCCTTTGAACGGGCCGTCGTCGAGCGAGTCGTAGTAAGCCACGTAGACCGTCCCATCCCTCGCGACATGCACGTTGCTGCCCTGAACAAGCCGGGCGTCCTCGTCTCCCGCCAGACCGCTGAACACCGGGCTGACAGCCACGGGGCTCGTCCAGGACACGCCTCCATCAGTCGACTTGACCAGCTTTATCGAAACCTCGACGGTCGGCTCTCCGACGAACGGGTAGAAGTCCAGGAACGGGTAGATTGTCCTGAACTCGGTGTACGTGACGTATATGGCGTCCTTGGCTGGGTCGGCTCTGTCGGGCCCTACAGCCATCCACGGCTTGTCGAGGAAAAGCACGGCCGCCCTGTCGGCTGCGGGCAGGACACGGCCTCTTGAAGCCACGTAGGGATAGCTCCAGCTCAACCCACCGTCCTTGGAGACCGAGACAGCTACGCTCGCAACATCCGTCTCAAAAAGCAGGCGGCCGATCCTCAGCGGCCTGCTTCCAATCGACAGGAGCGTGTAGTAAACGGTTCCATCCCTGCCGAAAGCCACGACAGGGTCGCTGCAGAAGCTGTCCTCTGGACCGGGCGCAGGCATGCCGGGGCCTCGCCAAGTCTCTCCGCCGTCGAAGCTGACGTAGGAGACTGCGCATGAGACGTCGAAGTCGTGGGACACCATGACGACGTGGTCGGGGTTGCTGGGGTTGACGGCTATGTGTGGCTCGTTCTGGTAGGGCCTGTTGCCTATGTCGTATGTTATCACGACGTTTCGGCTGAACTTGGCTGTCGGCGACCTGTAGGGTATGTTGATCAACGGGCCCTGAGGCTTAGCCGCCTCGGCTGCTGGCGGCTGGAAACCCTCAAACTCGCGCTCCTTGAACCCCGCTCCCAGACGGTAAGCAGCCCCGCCCGAAATACGCTCGCCTAAAAACTCGGAGGAACGAAAGAGCTTCGCAGAAGGACCCCTCTCCGCAAACTCCTCGCCCCACTCAGCCCCGTCAACAACCGTTAGAGACGAGACAATCAGTATGGACAGCAGCAGGATGGATAAAGTCCTCATGCTGTCTGAATGCTTGAATAGGCTAAATAAGTTTTTCCAAAAATACTTCGCCGCACGTGTTTAAAAACTTATAAGCCGTTCAAACGAAGAAGACGAGATGAAGATCATTCCACTCGCTGTAGCTCTTCTGGCCGTGGCCTCTGTCTCGGCTCAGCCTGTGGTTCCGGGAGTTGGTTTCAGCTCAGCCCTCGAGCTGTCCCCCGGCACGTACTCGTTCTACCTAGGTCGGGGTGAAATCCACTTCTTCAAGGTGGTTCTAGAGCCGGGTGATGTTGTTGTGGTCATGTTGAGGATGGCCGCCAACCAAGACTTCGACCTGTATTTGCTGAACCCGTTGAGAGAACTGGCTGAACAGAGCCGTCGAGGGCCTGGTGCTACGGACGCCGTGGAGCATGTTGCGGCTGAAAGAGGCCCCTACTACGTCGTGGTTCGTGGGTTCGGCGAGTCTGGAACCTATACACTGACCGTGTCGGTTCTGAAGCCTAAAATCGTCACCCAGACTGTTACTGCGACGGTCACGCAGAGGATTACCGAAACCCAGACCGTCGTCAACTTCCAGACGAACACGGTTATGTCCGAGAAGCTGGCTACCGTGGTCGATGCTAGGGTCGTCGAGGTTGAACGGGTTCCGTGGACTGCTCTAGGCTTGGCTGTGCTGGGCGCGGCTCTACTTTACACCGGGTACGCTACGTCAGACGCTCTGAAAAACCTAGCCAGAAAGCAGGAGAAGACCGGCGAAGGCTCGCAGCAACCCGTGTCCGACGCCGCAGGCTGACCATGATCAGTAGAGATGACAAGCCACATACCTGCCCCTGCCCACCTCCCTGAGCAGAGGGTCTTCTAGGGGGCAGCGGCTGAAGGCTTGCGGGCATCGTGGATGAAAACGGCAGCCTGAAGGAATGTTCTGAGGCGACGGAGGCTCGCCTTTTATCGCGGGCCTCTCGACAAACCTGTTTCTCGGGTCCGGCTCGGGGGTAGATGCGACGAGGGCTTGAGTGTAGGGGTGAAGAGGATCCGCCAAAACATCCTCAACCCCGCCCATCTCCACGACCCTGCCGAGGTACATGACGGCTATTCTGTCGGAGAAGTAGCGGGCCGTAGCCAAGTCGTGGGTGATGTAGAGGAATGCTATACGGTGCCGTGTCTGGAGACTTTTCAAAACCTCCAGAACCTCGGCCCTGCTGGAGGCGTCGACCATAGACACAGGCTCGTCGGCCACCATGTACCGGGGCTTGAGCACGATCGCGCGTGCGATCGCCACTCTTTGGCGCTGGCCGCCGGAAAGCATGTGGGGGTACTTGGCCGCAAAGTCCTGCGGAGGAGTAAGCCTGACGTCCTCAAGCGCCCTGTGAACAAGCTCCATCCTCTCCTGCTTGTCTCTTACTCCGTGGGTTGTCAACGGCTCCTCGACGGTTTCTCCCACAGTCATGTAGGGGTTGATGCTGGCGTAGGGGTCTTGGAAAATAATCCTCGTCTCCCTCCTCAGCTTCTGCAGCTTTCCCGAAGGCAGGTTGGAGACGTCGACGCCGTCGTAGAATATGCGGCCGGAAGTTGGTTTGAGAAGCCTGACGCTCAGCTTGCCGACCGTGGTCTTCCCACACCCCGACTCACCCACCAGCGCCACAGCCTCCCCCTCGTCGACGGAAAGGCTGACATCGTCAACAGCCCTAACCATCCTCGAGCCGAGCAGCCCTCTCCTAACCCTGTAAACCATCACGACATCCTCCAGAGAAACCAGCGGCCGCCGCATCAACACCGACACGCATGCCCGGCGTAAAATAATAGTGTATGCTAAACCACTAGACAGTCTTATAACCACGCGTTTTCCATGAATCTTCATGAAGGCTGTGGTTCTGGAGCATCACGGCCCTCCTGAAGTTCTGAAGTATGTTGATGTTCCCGATAGACAGGCTGGCAGGGGAGAAGCTGTTGTAAGACTTCACGCAGCTGGGATGAACAGGATAGACATCTGGATACGCAGCGGCGTCTACAAGCCTCAGCTGCCACGCATCATAGGCGGGGACGGCGCTGGAGTCGTGGAGGAGGTCGGCGAGGAGGTTTCGAACGTTGCGAAGGGCGACCGCGTGGTCATAAACCCCGCCCTCACATGCGGTAGGTGCAGGTTCTGTCTGAAGGGCTACGACTCGCTCTGCGAAAGCCACCGCCTCCTAGGCTTCGGAGCCGACGGCACGTACGCCGAGAAAACAGTCGTCCCTGCCTCCAACCTGCACCCCGTTCCCAAAACACTCAGCATGAACGAGGCCGCCGGCATAATGGTCGCCTACATGACTGTCTGGCATGCGTTGGTCTCGAGAGCGGGCCTGACGCCTGGCTCGACCGTGCTCGTGGTGGGGGCTGGAAGCGGCGTGGGCGTGGCTGCTGTTCAGCTCTGCAAGCTTTTCGGGTCGACTGTCATAGCTACCGTCGGGGATGACTGGAAGGCTGATAAAGCACTCCAGCTCGGAGCCGACTACGTGGTGAACAGGAGGAGGCAGAGCGTAAGCCAAGCCGTAAACGAGATAACGCGGGGGCAGGGCGTTGACATCGTCGTGGAGCATGCGGGTCAAGCGGTATGGGACGAGGCTTTGAAGTGTCTCAGCCCGGGAGGCAGGATGGTGTTTTTCGGAGCCACGACAGGCGAGAACGCAGCCGTCAACATACGCCAGACATACCGGAGACAGGTCAGCCTCCTAGGCTCATACAGCTGGAACAAGCATGAAATCCCGCACGTGCTCCAGCTCTTCGAGAAAGGCCTGCTCAAGCCCGTAATCCACAAAACCCTCCCGCTGAAGGACGCCGCCGAAGCCCACAGGCTGATGGAGTCCGACGCCTTCTTCGGCAAAATAATCCTCACGCCTTGAAGGCCTTCAGAATAGTGGACGAGATCAGACGTGAGAGACGTCTCGGGTCTACGGCTCTTGCTTGGAAGGTTTTAGAAGCGTACAGGGCGCTGGCTGTTGAGAGCAGCGACTTGAGCTTGGATGCTTTGAAGCTGGCTGAGGAGGTTGAGAACGCTAGGCCGTCCATGCCTCTGGTGCGCCGCTTCAGCGTAGAGGTCTTGAACAGGGTCAAGCGTTTCGAGGCCGGCGAGCTTCTGAAGGCTTGTGAAGAGGTTGAGAAAACCTACCGAGGGATTGCTGAGAGGCTTGTTGAGACAGCCGCTGCAGAACTAGGGCAGCACAAGACGGTGTGCACGATTAGCCACAGCGGAACAGTTCTCCAGATTCTTAAAAAAGCAGCCGGGGTTGAGAAGGTGTTTGTGCTCGAGTCGAGGCCTCTGCGGGAGGGCTTGATAACGGCGGCGGGTTTGAAAGATTTGAAGAAAGTGGTTGTCTGTGTTGACGCCGCCGCCTTCCTCGCAGCCGGTCTTTCGGATGCGGTTGTCGTGGGCGCTGACGCGTTGTTCCCCGACGGCTCTTTCTCGAGCAAGCTGGGTGCTGGACTGCTCGCTCTGGCTGCGAGAAACCAGAACAAGCCTGTGTACGTTGCTTGCGACACTTGGAAGAAAACGGACAAGTTCGAGCAGGAGCACGGGCCACCGGAGGACTTGGACGCCGGGCCGGGTGTGGAGGTCTTCAACCCCGTCTTCGAGAAAGTGGCCGCCTCTCTCGTCTCATTCTACTTGACCGAGAGAGGTGTTTTCAAAACTATATAGCGGTTGATGGACGGGAAACGGGTTGAAGCTCAAGTACTTCGTCAACGAGGTCGGCCTCCTGCGGAGCAACTCCTACATAGCCTACGACGAGGACACGAAAAAGGCTGTGATAATAGACGCAGGCGACGACGCTTGGAAGATCCTCGAAACCATTCACGCATACAGGCTTAACCCCGTGGCGGTCTACGCAACCCACTGCCACTTCGACCACGTGATGGCTGTGGAGGACTTGAAGCAGAGCTTGGGCGTTCCCTTCTACATTCATCCAGACGACAGGGAGTTGTTGGCGAGGAGCAGGGAGTTGACGAGGGGTTTTCTAGGGATTGATATACCCGAGCCCGCGGAGCCTGACGGCTACGTCGTCGAAGGGCAGGTTATCGAGGTGGGTGGATGCCGGCTGAAAGTCATCCACACGCCGGGCCACTCGCCGGGGAGCGTCTGCTACTACACGGACGGCATCTTGTTCAGCGGCGACACCCTCTTCCAAGGCTCGATAGGCAGGACGGACGCCTTCGGCGGAGACACAGCAAAGATAGTCGACTCCATCGTCAACAAGCTCTTCACCCTACCCGACGACGTCCAAGTCCTGCCCGGCCACGGGCCTCCGACAACCCTGGGCTGGGAGAAGAGAAGCAACCCGTTCGTCGGCGAGGGAGGAATTCTACGGAGAACATGACTCTGGAGGAGCTGAACAACCGAATAATCTCCTGCAGGCTCTGCCCGAGGCTTGTGGAGAACCGTGAGAGAGTTGCTGAAAACCCTCCCCCAAGATATAGGTCGGAGAGATACTGGGCTAGGCCTCTGCCCGGGTTCGGTGATGTTAATGCTAGGCTTCTGGTTGTAGGGCTTGCTCCAGCGGCTCACGGCGGGAACAGGACCGGTAGGATGTTCACAGGCGACTCCAGCGGCGACACTTTAATCAAGTCGCTCTACCGAGCCGGGTTCGCGAACAAGGACCGGAGCCTGAGCCGAGACGACGGCCTTGTGTTGAAAGACGCCTACATCACAGCAGTAGTTAGATGCGCCCCGCCACGCAACAAGCCCACGGCAGCCGAGATAAACAACTGCATCCAGTACTTGGCTGAGGAGCTTAGGCTCCTGCAGAACGTCAAGGTCTGCGTTGCGCTGGGCCGGCTGGCCTTCACGACGTATCTCCGGCTGCTGAGGCGGGAGAATTTTAAGCCTAAAAAACGGCTGCTTTTCAGGCATGGAGTTGTTTACAGGCTTGAAGGCCTTCTGTATGGAAGGGCTCTGCCCTTCCTAATCGCATCCTACCACCCGTCCCGGCAGAACACCAGCACGGGGAGGCTTACGCAGAGAATGCTTGACCATGTCTTTCTAAAGGCGAGGGTCATCGTCGGCTGGCCAAGTCGACCGCAGCACCCGTAAACCCGGAGAGAGCTGCGACCAAGAAGACCTCCCTGAACCCGGCCAGCGTCAGGATCATTCCGGAGAAGAAGTTGCCTGCTGAGCTTCCAACGTCGATCGCTAACGTAAGCATGGCGAAGCCCATCGTCCTAGCCTCCGGCGGCAGCAGCCTTCCAGTCATGTAGACGCTTCCCAGCACAAAGCCGCCCATACCGAAGCCGTAGGCAACCATACCAACCCACGTCAATCCTTCGTTCAGAAGGCTGAGAATCAAGGCGGACACGGACAGAGTGAGCGAGCCAACTAGCAGATAGTTGTGGGCCCCGAGCCTGCTGGAAAAAGCACCCATGAGTATGCGGGAAGAGAGGTTTGCCACGGCTCCGGCTGTGAAAAGCAGCATGACCACCGGCTCGGCGTAGCCCAGCACCATGTTAGCCATCAAGGGAGCGAAAGCCGCCACAGTTCCAGTTATGTAGTTTATGAAGAACCTCGAGGCCAGCAGGAGCAAGAACTTTCTCTCCAAGACGGATGACGACCTGATGCCTGCCCTCGTCTGTTCATAGTCTCTTGCCGACAGCATGCCGACCAGACCGGCCGAAGAGATTGCGGCTGCTGTGAAGAAGGTGGTTTGATGGTTTGAGACCGACAAGACCGCCGCTCCCACGACCGGCCCCAACGTCATCCCCGTCGCAGGAGCCGTCAGCATGTATCCTAGGTTTTTGGCATCCCGGCCATCACCGCCCGCCTCCTCGTAAACGGTTGAGAGAGCTGTGGGGAAGAATAAGGCTGAACCAACACCTCTCAAAAAGCTGCCCACCAGCATGTGAAATGGTGATGTGGAAAATCCGTACACGACGCACGCCAACGTGGTTGAAAAAATTCCCACAGCCATGGTTCTACGCACGCCTATTTTGCCGGCAATCCATGCTGAGGGCAGCCTGTAAGCGAAGGCCGTTATCGTGGTCGCGCCGTAGATGAATCCGATCACGAATGGTGCTGCGCCGAGAACCACTGCAGCATAAAGGCCTATGAGGGGGATTGTCATATGGCCGGCCAGCAACACAGACAGCAGCGACAAGTAGACTAGAACTTTTTTGTTCATGTTTCCCGACCCAGCACGGCAAAAGCACGTAGGCTTGTCTGATTACGGTAGGCCGTAAACCACATAGCGGCCAGCGCGGAGGCTCTGAGGAGCGACATGGTTTGCGGCAAGGTCCATGGATAGGTCGGCGTGCTGGTCGTGAACCATGTGTAGATGATCGCTGCGTTGACCGTCTCGAAGAACGGAACCCAGACCCAAAGCCTAGGGGTTGCGGCTGCGAAGGGTATAAGCCAGATAGCCATTTGAGGCGTGAAGGTTGGGCTGCCTAGCAGCCATGCCGAGAAGACTAGGAAACTCTTCATAGTCAAGCCTGCTTGCGAGATGTAGGACCTGAGGAGAAGCATGGCTGCCGTCATGTAGCCCACGACTTTGGCCGACGGCGAGAACGGGTCTGCGGAGAGCCAGACAGTCCAGGCGTTCTCAAGCCCCCAACTCATGTGGTAGTTCAGGAACTCAGCAACCCACGCAGGGTTTGTTGCCAGCACCGGCGCCGTGGCTGGCAAAGCTCCGACGGCGAAGAAACCTAAACCCTCCAAGAAGTTCCTCATCCTTCCTCCACGCTCCATGAGATAGACCGGAAGCAGTAGGACGGTGAAGAGCTTTACCGAGAAAGCCATTCCCAGCAGAAAGTAGGCAAGCCTGTGCCTGCCTTCCATGAACACGACCAGCGATGCCGCCAGAAGCGCTGTGAAGAAGTGGTCGAAGTTGTATACACCGTAGACAACCATGCTGGGCATCAGGGTGAAGAAGGCTCCGACGCGTCCTGCTAAACGAGTCAAAGCCCATGATAGCAGCAGGTAGGCGGGAAGGCTGAGCGCCGAGAAAGCCATGTAGTATGACTCTAGAGAAGGCCCGCCTGCCAGCCGAGCGGCGTAGAGTATGAAACAGGATGCGGGTGGATATTCGAAGAAGTACTGGATGCACGGAATCAAGCCATCCCTGAGGTATGATTCACGCCACCAAAAAGAAGCCACGTCGCTGTAGACGTTTCCCTCCACGCCGGGGTGGTGGAGGTAGACGCTCAACCCCCACGAAACAACCGCCGCCGCCAGCACGAGCTGTATCGTCGAGGGCTTTTTCACGACAACAACCACCACCCCTCGATTTAATATGTTTGGTTGTTGTATCAGGTAGAAAGGGAAAATAATAGCTGTTGACAGTTGTTGTGGAGCTTCGTTGAGGGAGGAGGTAGTCTGCTACTTCTGCGGAAGGCTTCTGCAGCCCTTCGTCGAATGGCGATGCCCCAGCTGCGGAGGACCTGGAGAACTCGTCCACGAGACAGAGTTCAAGCCGTCCAAGATAAGGAAAACCATCCACAGCATGTGGCGATACCGGGAAATGCTGCCGCCCAGCATGAGGTCCAGCATCCTAACTCTGGGCGAGGGCCTCACCCCCGTGTGCCGGACCATCTCACCCAACATCCTCATGAAGCTCGAGTATAAAGCCCCCACAGGGTCTTTCAAAGACAGAGGCTCGGCGGCGCTTTTCACAAGCCTCAGAAACCTCGTCAAAGACGTTAAAGGAGTCTGTGAAGACTCTTCAGGCAACGCAGGAGCATCGATAGCGGCCTACTCCGCAGCCGCAGGACTCGTCTGCAGGGTTTACTGCGGCGAAAACATAGCCGTTGAGAAGGCTCTTCAAGTAAGGGCTTACGGCGCGGAGCTTTTCGTCGTCAAGGGCTCTAGGGAGGATGTGTCTGAGGCTGCTCAGAGGGATGCCGTCGAGCGCGGGCTTGTCTACGTCGGCCATGCTTGGAGCCCTTACTTCATAGAGGGGATGAAGACCGTTGCCTACGAGATAGCTGAACAGTCTAGATGGGATCTGCCTGACAGGGTTTATCTTCCCGTGTCTGCTGGAACCCTGCTGCTGGGGTTGGTTAAGGGTTTTAGGGACCTGCTGGAAGCAGGCCTGATCGACAGAATACCTAAGCTGACCGCTGTCCAGACAACCTACCGCCCACCTCTCTACGAAGCGTTCAAGGGAGTAAAGCTAGGCAAACGGGGTGAAAAACCATCCATAGCCGATGCGTTGACGCTCGAAAACCCTCCGAGGCTCCGCCAGATGGTTGAAGAGCTCAAGGCCGTGGGCGGCGACGTCGACGTCGTGTCGGACGAAGACATACGGAAGGCTTTGAAGCAGCTGGGGCTGTCGGGAGTCTACGCAGAGCCTTCAGCAGCAGTCGCTTACGCAGCCATACGCAACAGGATTGACGAACTACTTTACTCGGGTGAGAAAGTCTTGGTAATCGTCACAGGCTTTGGATGTAAGGCCATGCAGCACATGCAGCTGGTGGAGTAGGTGGACCGGAACCTAAAAGTGCTTCTGGCTGGGACGCTGCTGACAGGCGCCTCGATCTCCGCCATGATGCAGATGTCGCCCGTCCAAGCTGTAATGCTGCAGGCTTCCTACACAGACACAGGTCTTCTAACAGGCTTCGCTAGGAACATCGTCTACGTTTTCCTCTCACCCATGACCGCTGTGATAATTTTGAGGATTAACTGGAACAAGCCCCTGCCGCTTTCAGCCGTGCTGTTGGCTGTATCACACACGCTCATGTGGCTGGCCGACAACCTTCTGATGGTTATGGCTGCACAGCTCGTCATGGGAGCGGCGATGTTCTTCTTTTTCCCATGCGGCGAGTCGATAATCGCAACCTCGTACGAGAAAACACACAGGTTCAGGGCCTTCAGCGTCTTTGTTTCAGCAATCACCGGCGGTTTTCTTCTGGGCAGCCTCCTAGCCGGCATAGTAGCGTTCTTGGCTGGGTTGAAGCTCTTGTTCGCATCCATGGTCGTCGTCTCAATCATGGCAAGCCTAGTCTTCACAAGGTTGAAAATAGCCAACAACACGTTCGAGGAGGAGAAGAACATCAGCCTCAAGACTCTCGCAAAACCCATAGTGCTCGCCATACCCTACTACTTCGTGCTCTCCTCAGCTTACTCGGTGCTGCCGGGGTTTCTCGTGCTGAACGGGTTTACAGAGTTCGAAGTAGGCGTCCTGTTTTTCTTCCACATGCTTTCGAGGATGTCCATCTCCTACTTCTTGAGTAAGGCCGGGTCAGGAATCGCAAAGCAGCTTCTCATCGGGTCGAGCGTCATCCTAGGCGTTTCATGCCTGCTCGCATCTATCCACCCGGCCAGCTTCACAGCCTACCTGCTCTTTCTGGTCTTCCTAGGGCTGTCGGTCTCAGTATCCTACATCGCGACGCTTCAAGCCGTTTCAAAGAGAGGCGGGCCCCGAAGCATCTTCCTCATCGGGGTTTTCGAAACCTTCATAGGAGTCTCGTTCATAGTAGGCCCGCCTCTGGCCGGGTTCTTGCTGGACGCTTACGGGATGTCCATCACGCTTCAAGCCCTCGCGGCAGCCGTGGCCCTAGCAGTAGCGCTAAACCTTCTCCATCGTTATCAGCTTTGAAGGCGTTCTGACAAACCTGTTGAGCGTGACCTCGGCGATTATCTTACAGTTCCTGGCGATGTTTACTACGTTGTAGACAAAGTTCCTCAGGCTTATCATCTGGTCGACGTTGTGGATGTTCTGCGGGAACACTTCGTTCAACGACATCTCCTCACCATACTCCTGCGTAGTTATCTCGATTATCTCGTTGGCGAGCTGGATGTCGAGTGAGAGGAAGGCTTTCATGGTTTTGCCGAAAACGACTTGGATCGATTCGAGGAGCTTGACAAGCTTGTTGACGCCTGATTTCGGAAGCTCCTTAGCGATGAGGGTGTTCACCTCGTCAGCAGCCAGCTTCAACGAGTCCGCTATCTCCTCCAAAGCCCTTACGACAAGCCTGTCGCCTATCGCGCCTATGTAGGGGTCTGAAGCCTCCTCCCCCCAAACCTCTCTCTTCACGCTGAAGAATATCTGCCTGATGCAGAGGAAGTAGAGCTCGTCGACCTTGGTCTCCATCTTCTCCACCTCCGCCAGAACCTCCGGCCGTCCCTCCTTCAAAGCCTCGGCCAAGTTGTTGATCCCTATCGTGAGCATCACCTGCATCCGTTTGATTATGCCGGATACTGGGAATTTGCTCGGGTCTAGGAACGACTGGATTACTATCTTCCTGAACGACTGCTCCACTATCTCGACGCCCGGCAGGAGGTCTACGGTTGACGAAACCGCTGCCTGCATCTCCTCCGATATACCGTCTCCTCCTATGATGTTCATCTCCTCGAAGCCTTGGAGATAGGCTCCTATCAAAAGCCTGCTGAGAAGCTTGCTGTCCTTTATCTTGCTGACGTCAAGCGTGAAGACTGTGTGTTGAGGCGTCCTCGTCGGCTTGGTCTCCAGCTTGAGCACGCTGTCGGAGAGCTCGACTATCGAGACTACGTCGCCCGGCTTCAGGCCGGTCTTCTCCACCCATCGTCGGGGGAGTGAGACTGTTAGGGTTCCGGACCCTACTCGCTGTACTCTTCTTGCGTAGGGCATGGTTTATCAAATACTGTCTAAAATTTATATATGATTCCAAGTCCAAGCTTTAATATATATAAACAACTTACGGAACTATTAAATGTAAAACTGGAGGTTGGAAAATGGTGAAAATGGTGCAGAAAACCCTCGTCGTTCAGAAGACTTCGGCTCGCAGAAGCTACGCCAACGGCTACAAGTACTGCTCCCGCTGCAGGGTCTACCACCTTACCGACGGAGTCCGATGCCCCTACTGCGGCATCCTCCTCAGGAACAGCCCGAGGAAGAAGAAGCCGACAGCCACGAGCAGATACGTCAGGATAGAGGTTTAATTACAGCCCCTGCAGCCGCGGTGTTTGTGGCCGAGTCTTGGTGCAGAGGCTTTATCGAAGGCCTTGGAGCCAAGCTAGTGGCGATTAACACGGAGAACCCTCCGGGGAGGGAGAGGGAGGCGGCCAGCTTTTTCGCTGAGAGGGCTGCGGAGCAGGGTCTGAAGGCCCGGCTGGTGGTCCATTCATCCTCCAGAGCTTCTGCTGTCGTGGAAGCAGACTGGGGCGACGGCCCAACCGTCGTCCTCAACTCCCATCTCGACACGGTTCCAGCAGGCTCTCCGGAGAGATGGCCTTTCCATCCTTTCGAGACGGGTGTGAGGGATGGTTTTCTCTGCGGCAGGGGCTCGGTTGACGCGAAGGGGTGCTTGGCCTCGATGCTCGCCGCCTTGGCTTCTCTGACGAGGTCTGAGCGGCTGTCGGGTCGTGTTGTTTTGATGGCTGTGGCCGATGAGGAGGTCGGCGGCCTCGGAACCCTGTCGACGATGAAAGAGCTGGAGAAAGTCGACTACGTCGTCGTCGGGGAGCCGACGTCCATGGAGATATGCGTGGCAAGCCGCGGAAGAGTCGAGATAACCGCCGAGTTCCACGGCAAGCCCTCTCATGCAGCCCTGCCCGAGAAAGGAGTCAACGCGGTTGATAGAGCAGCGAGGGCTGTGTTGAAGGTCGCTGAGATGGAGAAAGGCTTCGGGCCGGTGCGCCGTTATGTCGGCAGGGCGACGGCTGCGGCTACCATGTTCATGGGCGGGCTGAAGCCCAACGTGATACCCGAAACCGCGAAAATAACAATAGACGTCAGGACTGTCGGGCAACGGCCTGACCGGGTTCTGGAGTTTTTCAAGAAACGGCTGAACCCCTCCCGAGCCAGCTTGACGGCTTTCATCCCCGAGTATGTGGTTGACGAACGGAGCCGTGTGGTCGAAGCCTGTAAGAAGGCCGTGAGGGAGGCTGGGTTCAAGCCGGTTTTGACGGGGTTCAGAGCGGTGGCCGACTTGAACAGAATGGCTCGGGTTAGGAAGGTTGAGGGAGTAATCCTCGGGCCCGGCCCTCTTTCGCTGGCCCACACCTTCGGGGAGAAGGTGTCTGTTTCGGAGCTCGTCAAAGCCGCTCAGGTTTACAGAAGGGCTGTGGAGCTTCTACTCGCTTAGATGCAGGTAGCGGTGGAAGCTGAGCATCACTAGCGCCATGTGCTTGACGCCTGCGACAAAGTCGTCGACTCGGATGTTTTCGTCGGGGCCGTGGACAGACGAGCCGTGGTACCCTACTCCCGTCGACACGCAAGGTATGCCCAAGACGTCTGTCACGACGTACATCGGGCCCGACGCAGCGCCTGAAGGTATCACAACGGGATCGACGCCGTAAGCATCACGGGCCGTGTCTGCGACGAGCCTAGCCATGAAGCTGTCGGGGCTTGTCCTAGCCGCTGGATACGACTGCAGCACCTTTATCCTCAGGTCTCCATAGCCGTTCCTGCGCAAGTGTTCAACGAGACGTCGGCTGACCACAACCGGGTCCTGCCTGGGAACGAGCCTGAAGTCGAGCTTCGCAGACGCCGTGGCGGGGATTATAGTCTTGCTTCCAGGGCCCTGATAGCCTGACGACAGCCCGTTTATGTTGACCGTAGGCTCTAGGAGGAGTGTTTTCAAGAGCTTTCCCTCCTTCCGCTGGAGGAGGCTGCTGGGTGGGTCGAAGTCTTCTAGGCTGAGGTTGTTTAGCAGCTCCTCGCCGCTGTAGTCGACGTCTTGGTAGAAGCCTTCGATGAGCACCGTGCCGTCGGGCGCCCTGACCGTGTTTAGTGCTTGGACGAGCCTCCATGCAGGGTTTTCCACCACAGCTCCCCACGACGAGTGAACCTCTTTACCGCTTCCCGCAGCCTCCAGCTCGACGTACAGCATACCCTTCACCCCTAAGTAGACGACGGGAGCTCCTCTCTTGTTCCTGTAGCCGTACTCCCAGACGCAGCCGTCGGCGAACAGCCTGTCCCTCTCCCTAGCGACAAAGTCCTCGAGACCCGGGCTCCCCACCTCCTCACCGCCCTCCACAAGCATCTTCAGGTTCACGGGCACTTCTCCCAAGACGCCGAGCAAGGCGTCGACGGCCGCAAGCCTCGCAGCTATGTTTCCCTTGTTGTCTGCGGACCCGCGGCCGTACAGCTTACCGTTCCTGACTGTTGGGGAGAAAGGTGGAGTAGTCCATTTTTCAACAGGGTCGGCCGGCTGGACGTCGTAGTGGTTATAGAGAAGCAGCGTTGCATGGGCTTCGGAGTTCAGGGTGCCGAGAACGACGGGGCCGCTGTTCTCAAGCTCGTGAACGCTTGGCCTCAGCCCTGCATCATCCATGAGCCCGGCGACGGCTTCAGCGCATTCCTTCAACCCGCTCCGGTGGGCTGAGACGCTTGGATGGCTTATCAGCTGAGCGGCCCAGTCAAGATACTTAGACTTATTCCTCTCGATGTAATCGAAGAGCTCGACGTACCTCTCCATCCGATCACCACTTCGTCCTGTCGCCTTCCAGCAAGCCGCTCCCTATGTGTATCCGGTCTATGTGCTTGGAAAGCTCCGCCTCGGTCTTGAAGACGGAATCGCAGTAGGGACACTTGAAAGGCCCCTTAGACATTCTCGGCTAACCCCAGCAATATAAAGACGGCGCTCGGGCTTTAAGTTTTATCATGCCGCAAGCCTGTCTCGAAATGTTTAATAAGAAATAATAATCTTCATTACCAATTGGGATTTTTTGCCCAAGGTATTGGACCGTGTGGGTTTGACCTTCGACGATGTTCTGCTCGTCCCTAAAAGGTCTGCGATACGCTCCCGCAGAGAGGTTTCTACGAGGACGTTTTTCACGAAGAGGATCGAGCTCGAGATTCCTGTTGTTTCGGCTGCGATGGACACGGTGACGGAGGCTGAGATGGCTATTGCGATGGCTCGTGAGGGCGGGATAGGCGTATTACACCGGTTCAACACGGTGGAGCAGCAGGTTCAGCTGGTCAAAGCCGTCAAGCGTGCCGAGAACATAGCCATAGAAGAGCCCTACACGATAGGGCCTGAAGCAACCGTCGCCGAGGCCGAGGAGCTGATGAGGCTCAGGAACGTCAGCGGCTTGATAGTCGTCAACCAGTCGAGGAAGCTTCTTGGAATGCTGACGAGGCGAGACCTCCTGTTCAGGCCTAGGGAAGCAAAGGTGGCTGAATGCATGACGCCCGCCGACAGAGTCGTAACAGCTAGGCCGGACATAACGCTCGAAGAAGCCAAGCAGATCTTCATGAGGCATAAGGTTGAGAAGCTTCCACTGGTCGATTCCGAAAACCATGTCAAAGGCCTCGTGACGAGCGCCGACATCGTGAAGAAGCTGATGTACCCGCATGCGTCAAGGGATTCGAAGGGAAGGTTGATGGTCGCCGCGGCCGTCGGAGTGAAGGAGGATGCTGTGGACAGGGCTGAAGCGCTCACGGCGGCTGGAGCCGATGTTCTGGTTATAGACGTGGCCCACGGCCACACCGAGATGGTCATACGAACTCTCCGAAAAATCCACCAGTCCTTAGGCGGTGACGTTGAGGTGGTTGCGGGCAACGTCGCCACGGCTGAAGGAGTTGAGGACTTGGCGGCTGCAGGGGCTTCAGCGGTGAAAGTCGGGGTCGGGCCCGGCTCGGTCTGCACTACACGCATCGTCGCAGGGGTCGGCGTTCCGCAGCTCACGGCTGTGATGGACTGTGCCGAGGCCGCTGAAGCCATGGGTGTTCCCGTGATAGCGGACGGAGGAATTAGGTCTAGCGCCGACGTGGTGAAGGCTTTGGCTGCAGGGGCTTCTACGGTGATGATTGGGAGGTTGTTGGCTGGAACGGACGAGAGCCCGGGAGCGGTGGTTGTCAGAAACGGCCGGAAGATGAAGATTTACCGTGGGATGGCTTCTTTCTACGCCATGCTTGCGAAAGACAGCCGTGCTGGAGAGGACGACATACTTCAAGACGCGTCAGATTACAGCTTCATGGCGGAAGGCGTGGAAGCCTACGTTCCCTACAAAGGGTCCGCCTCAGACGTCATACGCCAGCTCGTCGCAGGCCTCAGGTCAGGCCTAAGCTATCTAGGAGCCTACAGCATCAAGGAGCTTCAACGCAACGCCGTCTTCATCCGCATGACCGAGGCAGGCCTCAGGGAAAGCCTGCCGCACGACGTCGAAGCAATATGACCGGCAGGGCGGACATTATCATAGGCCTCCAGTGGGGCGACGAGGGCAAGGGAAAGGTTTCGCACATTTTATCGAAGGGGGCTGACGCCGTCGTCAGGTTTCAGGGAGGGGCGAACGCCGGGCACACCGTAGTGGTCGGAGGACAGCGATACAAGTTCAACATGCTTCCCGCAGGATGTCTGGCTGGAGCTAAACCCGTCGTATCGGCGGGCTGCGTCCTCGACCCAGACGCCTTCGAGAGGGAGACAAAGCTGCTCAACCAGCTCGGCCACTCCGCAAAGCCGCTGGTCAGCCGGGCGTGCCAAATCATCCTACCCATCCACAGAGAGCTCGACAAACGCTTGGAGGAAAACAGGGGAGGCGCAGCCATCGGCACAACCCTCCGCGGCATAGGCCCGGCCTACGCCGACAAGATGCTGAGGGTGGGGGTTAGGGCCGGCGACGTGATGGATGAAGAGCTGCTGGCTCGCAAGCTCCAGTTCCTCAAACAACTCCATAGAGTTGAGGTCGAGGTTGATGCTGCACGCCTACGGGAAAGACTATTGCCTTACGTGGGAGACGCGGAGACATACCTCAACGAAGTCGTCGCTTCAGGCGGAAGGGTTGTGCTTGAGGGTGCTCAGGGAGTGCTGCTCGACATCGACCACGGCACCTACCCATATGTCACGTCTTCGAACACGGTTGCGGCAGCCGGCTGCGTGAGCTCCGGAATCCCGCTCTCAAGAGTCGGAAAGATAATAGGCGTGATCAAGGCTTATACGACAAGGGTTGGCGCAGGCCCGTTCCCCAGCGAGATCATTGGCGAGCTGGCAGAGTGGATACGGGAGGCTGGCGGCGAGTACGGGACGACGACTGGAAGGCCACGCAGAGTCGGCTGGCTCGACATCCCGGCTCTCAAGTATGCATGCATGCTGAACGACGTCTCCGAAATAGCCGTGACCAAACTGGACGTTCTAGACGGTCTTCCAACGGTCAAGGCCTGCGTAGGATACAGGGTCGACGGCGTGGAGAGCGAGAGCTTCGCAGAGTCCAAGCATCTTCTAAACAGGGTGGAGCCTGTGTACGCCGAGTTCAAGGGCTGGAGCGTGGGTAGAGACGGCTGGGTTGAGGCTGTCAGGAAAGGATGGGAGGAGCTTCCTTCTCCCGTCCGAGAATACCTCGGCTGGCTGGAGAAGACGCTTTCGGTGAAGATATCCCTTGCATCGGTTGGCGAGGAAAACAGCATGGTTGTAGTAAGGGGTTGAAGATGGATGGGTTTTGACCCGCTTGAAGCGTTAACCCCGATAGACGGACGCTACAGGGAGATTGTAGGCGAGTGCAGCAGCTACTTCAGCGAATACGCCCTCATCAGAAACAGGCTGTATGTTGAGGTGAGGTATCTGCGGTCTTTCCTCAAAGCGGTGGGTTGGAGAGGAGTGTTGTCCGGTCTGGAGCGGCTGGAGCATGACGTACAGGGGCTATCGTTGGAGGAGGCGGCGGAGGTCAAGCATCTCGAGAAGAGGCTCGGCCACGACGTTGTGGCAGCTGCTGCATACCTTGAGAAAAAGCTTGAACAGCTTGGGCTTGCCGAGTTGAAGCCGTTCATACACTTCGGCCTAACATCGGAAGACGTGAACAACATCGCATACTCGCTCGCAGTAGGCAGCTTCATCGCTCAAACATACATCCCAGAACTGCTGAAGCTCGTGGAGAAACTAACAACCCTAGCGGAGACACACAAGTCGACGCCCTTCCTCGCCAGAACACACGGCCAGCCAGCCGTTCCAACAACCTTCGGAAGCTACTTGGCCAACTACGCCTACAGGCTCGCCTCCCTGACAAAAAAGCTCAAGAACCTCAAACCTCAGGCCAAGCTCGGCGGAGCTGTCGGAGACCTCTCAGCCTTGAAGACCACATACCCGGAAGTCGACTGGACGAGTTTTTCGGAGGAATTCATCAACAGCCTAGGCCTTGAACACAACCCCGCCCCAACACAGACACTGCCTCACGAGAGGATGTCCGAGATACTCGGCACCGTGGCGCTTACGAGCTCGATAATCTCAAACCTCTGCAGAGACCTCTGGATGCTCGGAAGCCTAGGCCTCCTCGCCTTCTCCAAACACGTCGAACAAATACATTCGTCAACCATGCCGCAGAAAAGAAACCCGCTCACGCTCGAGAACGCTGAGGGAGCGCTCGACCTCTCAACGGCCATGCTAAACTACATGTCCACAAGGCTTCTGTCCTCGAGACTCCACCGAGACCTCTCCGACTCGATAATAAAGAGGTTCTACGGAGCAGCGCTGGCTCTCAGCCTCCTCGGCGTAAAAAACACACACAAAGGCCTTGAAGAGCTGTACGTCGACGCCGCAGCCATGAGGAAAGAAGTAGAAGCAAACAAGCAGGCATCGCTGGAAGCCATCCAGCTAACGCTGCGAAAACACGGCGTAGAGGACGGCTACAGACTGGCTGCGGAAGCGGCGGAGAAAGGCCTCGAATGGCTCCGTCAACAACTGAAGCAACGGGGGAGAGACCCATCCATCATCCAAGACCCGACAAACCAGTACATAGAAGCCGCTGAGGAAAAAACAACCTACCTAATCAACAAAATTAGAATCCAGACGAGTTAAGGGTAAGCGGGTCGGGAAAACACCGCTTCTGCATGCGAGGTTGAAGGAGTCAACGGCCTCGGTTGTTCTCGAACAGGCAAACACGGCTAAAGGTCTTGAAGATAGGTGTCTTCAGCTTTAGACGCGATGAGATGATTGTGTACGTCGGTGTTGACAGCTAGCTTTTGCCAGCCGTCATCGACGTGGGGTTTTCTAGAGAGAACGTGAAGGGCTGTGGGGAGGATTGGGGTTTAGAACGCTGACTTGGTGAAGTTGAGCTTCTCAACCACTGCTGCGGGAGAGTATGTAGGAACCTCGACCTCCCACCACTTAATCCAATAGCCTTCGCGCCCCAAGGCCCTAACACCTCTCAAGATGCTGAGGATGTTGTCGCTGAGCCTCAAGCCCTTCAAAGACCCCTCAACACCCCCGTTCCTGACTAGGAACAGCCCATCCCTCGGTATCGTCGAAAACTCTCCAGTCCTGTAGTTTTGATACCTGAGGTACCAGTCGTTGGTTATCCATATACCGTTGTCGATTGATGAGACGAGTTTGTCGAGCGGCTTGTCTCCTGTCTTGCAGACGAGGTTGAACGGATGGGGGGTTATGAGGCCTGCGTTTGCGGTGGTTGACGTGTTGAACTTTTTCGCCGTCGTGCTGTTGTGCAGATAGGTCTTGAGAACACCGTCCTCGATTATGGTGTTCCGCTTCGTCGGAACTCCTTCGGCGTCGAAGGGCGTTGCTCCATAGCTGCCCGCGAGCGTAGGGTCGTCCCACAGGCTCAAAATGTCTGAGGCAGCTTTCTGGCCCAGCAAGCCTGTGAGGAAGGACATCTCTCCGTCTACGTAGAACGCCGAGGCCCACGTGCCAACCTGCTCGAGGATGTGGGCGAAGGTCATCGGGCCAAGCAGCCCCTCGTAAACACCCGCCTCGCCTTCAACCGGGTTGAGAGCCATCTTCGCAACCTCACCCGCCCTCAAGCCCGCCTCGTACGGCTTGAAATCCCTGCTGTCAGCCGCCACCGAGACGAAGTGGCCCGTGGCGTCGTCCGCTGCAAAAACTCTCACCGAAACCTCCAGTCCCGTGCTCGAGGCCACAGCCTCAACCCCGCCGCTCGTAGTCAGCCTAACTCTCCCGCGGCTGTAGACAAGGCTGCCGGCGACCCGTTGACAGCCGTTCTCAAGCCCACCGTTGACAGCCGCCTCGACAAACTCGACAAGCTTCTCGGGAGCCAGAGCCTCAGCCGAAGGCTTGAGAAGCCTCCTGTCGTACTTGAAAGGCCCTTCGGGGAGAGGTGCGTAGACATCAGGCTCGGGCGAAGCCTTAGCGGTCGCGACAGCCTGCTTAACCATCTCCGTCAACGCCTTCTCCGAAACCTCCGTCGTCGAACGCACCGCCCTCCTGCCTTTCACGCTGACGTATATCTCAGCGGTCTCGACCAGCCCGCTCTTAGAAACCGTTATCCGGTTGTTCGCGAACCTTATCATTTGTCGGGAAGTCTCGTAAGTCGACAAGGCGGCGTCCGTAGCCCCTAGCCTCAGGGCAAGCCTAACAAGCCTTGTGTGAAGTCTGGCGTCCGGCTTCAAACTGTTTCAACATTTCACGGGCGATAATTTAATGTATTGGCGTGGGAGAAACACTTTTTCCACGGCTTGCTGTATCGAGAGGCGGTGTCGCTGCCAAGGCTTGACGATGTTTTGACCGGCCGAGGAGCCGCTGAAGGTGTTGAGGCCGCCTTCTACATCCATTTAGGGAAGACCTCCGAGCTCCACGTGGTTCTCAGAAGGCTTAGGCAGGGTGTCAGGGTGCTGCGGAGCAACGGCCACAGGGTCTACATGGTTGACGCCAAAGCCTTCGAGGACGACGTGCTCAAAGCAGCGTACGCAGAGACGCTGGCCCACAGGCTCCTAACCCCGTACCAGCCCATCCGGGGAGAGAGCTTCCTCCGAAGCCTCGAAATAACCTACAAGAAGGAGGTCATCACGCAGCTGCTGAAAGACCTCGTCTCTGAGCATAAGCTTGCTGCCGCCAACTTTTTAATCGACGTCCGGTACTTCCTGTACGAGAAGCTCAGGAGGCTCGTTGAAGTGTTTCCGTTGATGAGAGCCGAGCTCGTCGAAGTCCTCGGAAACTGCACCGATGCTGTTAGGGGGTTTGAGGAGGCTGCTGAGAAGCTTGTGGGCGAGGGCGTTTTGGCTAGGAGGAACGGATACTACGCGCTGAGCATGGATGCGGTGCGAAACTTCGGAACCATCCCCATCCTGACCGGGCTGGAGCAGTTGAAGAAGATCAACATACTCAAACTCTCGAAGGCTTTCTCGTTCCTCGTCTTCGACGTAGGTCTTCCAGCACATCCGCATCACCTACCCGACCCTGAGCAGTACGTCTACCTAGCCACGGCCCGTGGGCTTCAGCCGCTGTCGAAACAGCTCGACATGCTGGATTTTGTGAGGGAGTTTTATGGAGGTGTCGAGGCCAAGGTTAGGCGGGTTGGAGGACTTTTCAACTCCACCTACGTCATAGAGGCCGACTCCGTCAAGCTCTTCGCCAAACGCTACCTGAGCTGGACAGACGTGAAATGGGTCGCCGCTAGGCTTTGGACGGCCTGGGTCAAAGACTTCTCGATAAACCCCTCCACGCGCATGGCCAAGGAAATCTACTACCTCAACCACCTACGCAACCTAGGGTTCAGAACTCCCGAGATAATCCACGTCAACTGGAACGGCAAAATCCTATACACTTCATACGTAGAAGGCCAGAACCTCATCGCGGCTTGGCTCAGCAAAAGCCCGGACCGGAGGTTCTTCGCAAGGCAGGTCGGCGAAACCCTCGCCCAGATCCACGGCAGAGGCGTGAGGCTGGGCGACTGCAAGCCAGAGTCGTTCATAAAATCCAGTGAGGGAGAGATTTTCGTCACGGATGTCGAGCAGGCTTCCACGGACGGAGACCCGGCTTGGGATTTAATGGAGCTCGTCTTCTACCCCGGCCACTACTTGGACGCTGAGGAGGCAGGCTTGCTGGCGGCGGACGTCGTGGAGGGCTACGCTAGAGCAGGCAGCTTAGAGACCGTGAGGAGGTCTCTCAAACCCGGATACGTCCGGACCATGGCGCTTTGGACGCCTCCGTGGGTGCAGAAGGCGGTCAGCGACAGGGTTAAGCTGTTTTTAAGAGCCTGACGTACTCGACTCCGGCTGTCTTGACAGACCCAACGAGAAGGCTGTAGTAATCTACTCCGCCGGCGATGTCTTGGACTTTCTCCAGCTTGCCTACGGCCTCGACCAAGTCTCCCTCCATGAAGAGGCCTGCGAAAGTCGTGTCGTAGCAGAGAAGCCTCTCCACCCCCACGCCGCCCAAGTCTTCAACTCTGTAAACAGCTGGCGTGAAAACCCCCTCCGAAGCGTTCACAACCCTCATGGTTGTCCTCCTGATTCCAGCATCGCTATACCGAAGCGCGCCATACCCCGACGTTATCTCTTCGAGAAGCCGTACCGCATGCAGGGAGAAAGGAACTCCGTCGAAAAACCCGCGAGTCAAACATCTCGCCGCAAGCCTTTCCGCATCATCCACAGCAAGCGGATACTTTTTCAGGAAGTTTCGCACGAGCATTTTTCTCATCTCGCTTACGTGCTGAGCAGTCTGTGTGTGTTGGGCGGCGTCGACAACTCTTCTGAAGTTCCGTCCACCGTAAACAACCAAGTCTATGTCGGCTGCCGGGTTGTGCAGCCCGAGGAGTAAAGAGCCTGAAACACCGAAGAAACATGTCTCAACACCCGACCTCGCGGAAAGCTTCCCGACCAGCTTTGCACACGTCCCCTCGAGCGTCGTCGACGGGCTGCGTAGAATCTGCTGCAGCTTTTCCTCGCATCGGTAGTGTTTTTTGACCAGTTCGGCCGGCACGTAGGTGAAGTCCTCTCCTGTCATAGGGTCGTGGTAGATGTACTGGGGCCTTGCTCGGCGAACCATGTCAAGAACCTGAGCCAGCTCACGGGTTGTGTAGCTGGTTAAAACCCTCCTGTAGGCAACACCTCCACGGGACCACACACCTTCACCCGGTACGTATTTGAGGTAGGAGAGAATGCGGCCGGGTGGATGTATGTCGGAGACCACTCCAAACAACCAGCCGTCAACGGTCTCGACGAAGTCATGGTCCCTGTACACGTGTCTCTCATCCCTCAGCTTCTTCAGACCTGCCACCTGAGAATGTAGTCCTCCCGGTTGACTCCGACGTTAAGCCTTAGATAAGAACCTGTGTTTGTTGAGACTTTTTCGAGCAAAGCCCTGACTTTTAAAACGTCGCCGGCTGCAGCCATTTCGGCGAACCTGCTTCTGAAGAAAATCATCTCCCTTACGTCGCGTCCGACGTCGTCCCCGTCAACAACCCTTACTCCATACCTGCCCGGCGTATAGAAAGCATTCGAGTCGTCAACAACCTCAACCACGCATTCATACTGCTGGACCGGTTCACACCTAGTGTCCTGCCATGTCTCCCAGAAGCTTTCGGGAACAATCTTAACGGTGTAAAGGAGGTCGTCGAACACCCCTGTCAAAACTTTACGTCTCTCCGCCTCCATCATGTCCAGAGCCCTCGCCGAGTCCCTCCGGCTTTCCAGCAGCCTGTCCAAGCTTTCGCCAGCCGCTGGCCTCGTAGCACCTTCACACCTCAGCTTCTTAAACACTTCGTAGGCCTTTCTCCCCTCCCTGTAAACAACCATGTCGACGTCGGATTTTTCGTCCACGTATCCTGTCAGGAGGGAGCCTGTGAACCCGAACTCGACGCCGCAGCCGGCAAGCTGGTCCGCCAGCTTCATCGCCGCCTCGACATGCTTTGAAGGGCCCTTAATTGTTCTCGAGGGAAGGAGCCTGCGTGATATCATGCTTTCGGGAACAGCCACAACAACCCTTCCCGTGTAAGGGTCGTCGAAGAGATACTCAGGCCTCTTCCGCACAACGTAGTCAAACGCCCGGCTGAAATCCTTGACCTTGACCCCCTCAACAATCCTCGGAATACCGTAAACCCTTCCAGGCGGGTGGACGAGGCCCTTGACGGCGTAAATGTCGCCGAACGCGTCAACCACGTAGCAGCCCTCGAATAGAAGCTGCGTCAAGCCCCCATCACGTTTGGAGGAGGTGTGTTTATGAGGCCTTTACCAGCCAGCCTAGTCAAGACGCTGTGCAGATGAGATTTGGCTGAGAACTTTAGGTAGAGGTAGGTGGCTGTCATGGAGATTGTTAGGAGAAGGTGGAAGACAAGCCCGAGCAGGACGAAGGCTAGAAGCAAGTCTCCGTCAGCCACGGCGAACGTGAACCCGATGGGCGAGAAGATGAAGGTGTATATCTCAACCATCTCATCGGCCAGACTGTGGATTCCGGGAAGCTTCATTACACGCTTGGCTCTGTCAAATTCTCTGATTCCGAGGTCTTCGAAGAGCCAGAGGACGGGGCCCACGTAGAGAGCGCCCGCGGCTATTGCTGCTATAGAGGCCAGCGCGGCTCCTGCTGTTGCTGCGAAGGGGTCTCCGCCGAACAGCTGGATGTTGAGGAGGTCGAGGATGCTGGAGACGGTTGTCGTAACTCCGATGCCGAAGGCCATGGGGTAGTATGACCGTGAAACAACGTTCATGAGCGTCGTCTCCTCGGGCGACGGAGGCTCTACGGCGACCAGCTGAACGCTGCCCCTCGCCCGGCGGGCGAGAAGGTAAACCGTCAACCGGTCTGCGAGGAAGTGCCATAAAACCCACGCGACAACCGCTGGAAGGAGATATCTGAGGTAGAAGGCTTGGGAAGTCATTATGGGCAGCAGGGGGATGTAGAGGCCGAGGAGGACCACTACGTCCAGCCGGTCCTCATGCGGGTTGGGCAACGGCTTCACACCATGCTTCGAAACGCGTTTGTTTACAACGATAGCGGCGAGAACACCTGAGGTCAGGAGAGCGGGCCCCACGGCCCAAGTGAGGGAAAGAATCAACGCGGACACGATGTAAACATCAAGAGGCAGAAAAACCGAGGCCGTGAACGAAGTGGTGGAAACCAGAAGACCCGCAACAACAGCGTAGAGATACCATTTTCTCATGGGATTCATTCCGCTGACAAGCCAGCCCAAACCAAAACCCATGGCGGCGGGCCCTATGTCGAACTGCAGAATGTTGGCGAGCTTGGCGAACCAGCCTGAGAGAAACGTGAACCAGCCGCTCAAAGCACCATAATCCATCAGAAAACCAGCTGAGGACAACAAGGCTCCAGCGAAGAGGACGGCGACCCCTGTTTTCGGCGACGGCTCAGCCACCCCTACCACCTCAGCATGCCCGTTCTGCGGAGAAAGGCAGCTGCCAGCAGTATGGTCAGGAAGGCGAGGAAGCTGGGATGTAAGTCGAAGAAGATTTCCGCCGTGGCGTTTCGTTGAAGGGCTGCTGGGGCGCGCATGAAAGCCAAGTAAGTCGACAGCAGGCTGACACGCCACCACCTGTTCACGAACTCCTCAGACTTCACCACGCCCTTGTCAAACAGAGGAAAATAACCGTCCACGACAGCTACTTTCCCGACCGCCAACGACACAACCTCCTTAAGCTCAGACGTAAGCCCTGCAGACCTTTCGAGAACAAGCAGAAGCGTCGGAAACCTCAGGTCAGCCATAACAGGCCTAACCCCCCTCTGAACCTCGGCAACCATCTCGCTCACCGGCACGACAGGGTCGAACTGGTAAACATCGAAAACATTCACGGGCAACAGAAGAATTCTACCGCCTGAACGCCACATCGCCGAAACACGCCCGGCCAGCCGGAGAGCATGCTCCGCAGCAAGACTCGAGTTCGCAAATCCACGGACCTCCGAAGCATACGTCAAAGAGGTCAAAGCCCCTAAAAGCCTCGGATAGTTTTCAGGAGTGATTGGAACGGATTCGGAGGCGTTGACGACATAGTCTACATGAACAGCCCATAGCGCCGCAAGCTCCTCCGGAGCCGTCAACCCAGCCTTGGCAGCGGCATCCAAAAGCAGCGAGAGCTGGTAAAGCGATGTCGTCAGACCTTCGAACCCTCTTGCCGAGAAACTAATCACGTCCATAAAGTGTGTAGAGAATTCGTTTAGAGCGGTCTCCATGTCTGCAGCCTGCGGCTTGCTGCCGGAGAGATAAGAGACGCGTGAGGACAGCGTGAGGTATGCGGCTTTAGACAACGCCGGCGTCCAGCCAAACCGCTGCTCTAGGCTTTCGGCAACCTTAAGCATGTTTTCCCTGCTCCTCGCATTCCTTGTAAGGCCATAATGCGCCGACAGAAAATCAGCCGTCAGAACATGAGTGAGGTAGTTGTCGGCGTCCGGCAGAGTCCCCGCTTCAAAACCTAGGTCCAACCCGTCCTCCGACTCAACTCTGCTGTTAATGCTGTCAGCCAGCCTGTTGAGCAGGGCAAGAGACTCGGGGTCGCCCATGCCGACGTGTATCATCGCAACCATGGAGCCGACAAGAACGTGCCCCCTCAGAGAACCGGAGGGGTCGAAGACACGAGAAACCCTACCGTCGTCTTCCACGAGGCCTCGGGCGTAAGCTAGGTCGCTTCTCAAGGCCTCTCTAACCACCTGAACACCTGTCTCCTGAGCTTGAACCGACATCAACAGCAAAAAGATGATGGTCGCTGAAAGGGCCTTTCCGCTAGCCATTTTGAGTCAATTGTTGACTGCGTGTTTTTATAATTAGCGCCGGTAGACGGCGGCTGCTCAACAGCGTGGAGCTGGTTTTTCTCCCCAAATCGTGCTGTATGGCTTGCTTGTTATTATGCAGAGAAACTCCGCATCCTCGCCGCCTGTGTTCCTGTAGCTGTGGACGGTGTTGGCTGGGATGAAGAGAACATCGCCCGCCTTAACTCTGTGAACCACGCCATCCAGAGAAACCTCATACTCGCCCCGCAACACATACTGAACGTGCTCCATGTCCGGATGGCTGTGAGAAGGAATCTCCCCGCCGGGCTTGACCGTGAACTTTCTCAGGTAAATGTTGCTGGAGCCGTCGCGCGAGTCAATAAGCCACTGGATGAACGCGAGCTTGGCCTTCTCAACCTCTTGTGAACCCACGCTGCTGGCGTTTTTAACCACAGCCATGACACAGGAAGAGATCAGCTCGTTATTAATAGTTGGCGTATTACTTAGAGATCTCTGCTGTAGGTGTTCCCGGCGTGATGCGGCGTGATGCAAATATACCGCGGTTTACAAAACTGTATTCCGTGGAAGGAGTTGGACAGGAAAATCCCCGACGGCGAAAAAATCGCCGAGACAATACGTAAAATAGCCGAAGACAAGGTCTTCCAAGAACTAGTTAAGAAATCCAGCCTAACCAAGAAACAGGCGGAAACCCTTGTATTCGACGTGATGTCGCAACGTGATGGCGTGATGCTAACAGCCGAACAGCGAGCCGCGCTACGCGGCGTCACGAAAGGATCGTTCGTGAGGACCAAGAAGCAGGCGTTGCGCAACGTCTCAAAAGCCTTGTTCACGCTTATTCTCCTAAGCTATCTGGGAGTTGTCAAGCTCCCCGAATACCAGTGGTTTTTCAGGCTCAGCGAAGCCTTCGAGGACAGAGACTGGGAAGCTGTGAAGGAGTTTCTAGTCTCTCTGGAGGGTTGAAGGGTGGTTTGGAGGCTTTAACGGCTGTTTTCACCATTCTTTTCATGACGCAGACAGCGGTTTTCATCTTCCTCTACAGACGGGCTGTGGCAAACCGTGATATCACACATGGAAAAGAAAATCACGCTGCATCACAGCAACCCCGTCGAACCCAGCCGCCTCCATCAAACCCCGACAACACTGGGAAAAGCGACGAGATGCCGGTGCTGCACGAATCGGCTTTGGCGGCCCTGCGGCTTATAAGGGAGAAGGGGAGTGTGATATCAAGTGATATCAGCCGAAGCCTGAACCTGAGCCGGGAGCATTCAGCTCGTGTTATGAAGAATCTTTACGAAATGGGTCTCGTATCCCGGTCCGGCAAACCCTATAAATACAGCTTGACTGAAAAAGGACTCGCTGTAATCAATTTAAACGAGAACAAAAAGTCATAACTCGTTAAGATCCTTTCCAGACCCTGTTTCAGGAAAAGGCAAGCCTCTATGGTGGATGGGGTTGTGCTGTAGCCTCATAGAAACAGCCCGCGACTTTTTACCCGTTTGATAGAGAATCGGGAGGTCCGCCGCCGTGGTGATAGCTCCGTCGAGAAGTAGAAAATCTCTCGCATGCTCGGTAAGCGGTTGTTTCCTGCTTGACGACAAGTTTATCCATCCTAGGCTTTCTAGATGGTTGAGGTTTGGTTTTCTTCAGGTGTATTGTTTCTGAGAATATAACTTGGTTATATAGTGGTTTATATTGTGGATGCGGATACCGTCAGTCTCATGAAGATAAGGCTTCCGCCCGAGTGGGGCCCTGATCCTGTTCCGCAGGAGGCGCGTCAGCTCAGGTTCGTCGACTATTTCGTCCTATGGTCAAGCCTTGGCGTAGGATTACTGGTTATGGTTGCGGGTTCTTTCCTGTCATCGCTCAGCTTGGTTGAGGTGTTGGCCGTGGCTGTAGCAGGCTCTGTCATCGGCAGCCTGATGCTGGCCGTCGCCGGCGCCGTAGGCAGCAGGTACGGCGTCCCAACCATGGTCAGCCTAAGGCCTGTGCTAGGGTTGAGGGGAAGCTACATCCCGACCGTTCTCAACATAGTCCAGCTGATTGGATGGACTGGGTTCGAGATAATGATCATGGCTCAGGCTGCCTCGGTTTTGACCGGCTGGCTTTTCGGCAGCCTCAGCTTCCCAATCTGGGTGATTTTGTTCAGCCTGTGGTGTATGTTTCTCGCCATTGGAGGGCCTCTCGTCGTCGTGAGGAAATGGCTTGAAAAGGTTGCTATATGGCTTGTCTACGCCTCATCCATCTGGATAACATACATGGTGGTCAGCTCGCCCGGCTTCGGTGCATGGTTTACAGCACGTAGCCCCGAAGCAATCCCAATACTACTCGCCCTCGACCTCGTCGTAGCCATGCCGATATCATGGTGGCCTCTCGTCTCAGACTACAACAGGTTCTCCGCGAAGCAGTCGGGAAGCTTCCTCGGAACGCTCACAGGATACACCGTATCAAACACTTGGTTCTACTTCCTCGGAGCAGCTCTCGTAGCAGTGCTGGGAATCAACGACATAATCTCGGCAGTAGGTGCTCTATTCCTCGGAAACGCAGCCCTGCTGCTGATACTGGTTGACGAGACGGATAACGGCTTCGCGGACATCTACTCATCGGCTGTCTCCTTCCAGAACATTTTCACCAAGACGCCTCAGTGGGTTTTCGCCGCTTTCACAGCCGCTGCAGGAGCTGTCCTAGCTCTCGCCGTCCCGCTGATGCAGTATGAGTGGTTCCTGCTGTTAATCGGCTCCCTCTTCGTCCCGCTTCTCGGCGTCATGGCTTCCGAGTTCTTCATAAACAGGAGAGCCAACCCGCCGTCGATTGAGGAGTTCTACAGAAGAAGCGGCTTGAAAGCCGGAAGCATGATAGCTTGGGTTTCAGGAATAGCTGTCTACGTGGCCATAGTCCAGCTGGCCCCATCAACCGGGGCATCCATCCCGTCTTTCGCAGTCTCCGTCGCTGTGTCGGTGGCCATCCATCAGCTAGCGAAGCGGATTGTTAAGCCGGCTGCGGGGAAAATATCGGGGTAAACGGCTTGTTGTAGGGCTGCACGACATAAATTACAGCTGTTAGCTGGCCTCGGGCATGGAGAGTCTTGTCCAAGGCCTTCACCACATCACCCTAGTCGCCTCCAACTACCATGTAAACTACAGGTTTTACACAGAGGTTCTCGGCTTAAGGCAGGTCAAGCTTTCCGTCAACCAAGACGACATCTATCATAGGCATGCTTTCTACGCAAACCCGGACAAGCCTACGGGAAGCGCGATAACCTTTTTCGAATGGACTGACGCGCCCTACGGTTATCCGGGGCTGGGTTCACCGCATCATCTGGCTTACCGGGTTAAATCCGTTGAAACGCTTGCCAGATGGTTTGGATGGCTTAGGGGGAACGGTGTAAAAACAATAGGACCCCGCGTTTACGGCGGCCGTGTCTCGATATACTTCCGCGACCCTGACAACACTCTGCTCGAGCTCACAGCGGTTGACGAAGGCTTAGACATGGAATACGTTGAAGAGGTTTTCCGTGATTCCGACATGGTTGGAGCGGTTGACGCAGAGATGAGGATTATGTGGTTTGACCACTGCACTCCGCTGGCTATCGACGCAGGTGTTTTACAAAGGTTTCTCGAGAAATTTCTTCAGCTGAGGGAGATGAAGGTGGTTAAGGATGTTGACGGACGCGTCTGGCTCACGGTGAAAAACGATGATGACGTTTTCCTCCGCTATGTTGTAGACTCTTCAGCCGAATACGGCTACGTGGGCCGTGGCTCAATTCATCACATAGCCCTGTCAGTCATGTCCGAGGAAGAGCAGAAAACAATTCAGCGGAGGCTAAACATGGCTCACGTCAGGAACTCGGGCATAGTTGACAGGTTTTGGTTCCGCTCTCTCTACTTCAGAGACCCGTTCGGAAACTTGATGGAGGTCGCCACCGTAGGGCCCGGATACGATGTCGACGAGCCGCGTGAAACCCTTGGAAGCAGGCTTGTCCTCCCGCCTTGGCTCGAACCCGTGAGAAACGAGGTTGAGAGACGGATAGCGGAGCAGGATGCTAGGAAGAGTTCTTCTTGGCCGCCCGTTTACAGCGAGGCGCCAGAACCTCCCGAACCACCGTAGGCTTCGGCAGTATTATCACACCCTCGTCCGGGTCTCCAAGCTCCTCGCACACCCCTCTCCACCAAAGATATGCTGCCAGAGCGCACGTCGCCGCGTCCGCTTCATCGCCAGAGATGTCTGTGGACAAGCCTTTCACCCCAAGCCTCCTCAGGCCTTTCACGAGCTTGGAGACACCCCGCTGCTTCCTCGGCAGCCTGAGAACGTCCTGCACACCGCCGGGATACGATTCATAGACCTTCACCCCCTTCTGCCTCAAAGCTGCTGCAAGCTTCATCCCCCGTGCTGTCAGCATACGCATGGGGCCGATGGTTATCGGGAAGAACTTTATCCCCCTGCGTCGAAGCTCTATGTCGCACACCCTGAAGTGCGGCGGCCCCCGCTTCTCCAAACTCTCCCTCCCACGGGGAAGGCCGAGCGGAGCATCAACAGCCACCACAACAGGCTTCACCGAATCAACATCAGCGACTATCTCGTCGTCAGTGAAACAAACCCACGTCCTGCAACCCAACCCCTCATCCAGCAAAGCCATCCCAGAAGGCCTCTTAGGGCTGCCAGCCAAGTCAACGCCCAGGAACACAGAAACCACGCCGAACCACACTCCTAGCACCAATTAAAACATGTGTAAAACAAACCGTGGAGCTGAAAACAAGCGTAAGCACATTATGCTATCCCAAAGCATCCCGTCGGCCATACTCGAATGCCTTTCGCACCTGTCGTTGAGCCCCGCCATCACTCCAGCTTTTACGTCTTCCAATAGGCTTATTCCCGCCAAATCTATGAATCCCACTTGTTTGACCGTTCCCGCAAAACCGCGCCATCCCAGTATTCTCGCCTTAAGCCCGAGTTTTGGCAGATTATAGTTTACGAATGACGTTTAGCGGTCTCAACCGTTTCTGTTCTTATGTATGGCTGAGGCGGCTGAGAATGCTCGAAGCTTGAAGGCCGGTCAATAGTCTCCCAAGGCCGAGAATTCGTGGAGAACAACGTTGAGGTTGTTCCGGCGTGTTGCTCGGAGGGCGCTCCCTTATATAAACGGGTTAACGCTTAACCTACATGCTTCAGATAGGCGTCGGCTGCTCGAGCGACAAGAACCCTCATACTCAGGCCGTTGAGAAGGCGAGGAGGTTTGCTGTCAGGCTCGCCGACTACCGTGATGATGTTGTTTTGCTGACGGGCGGAGACGGCGGCTTGATGCGTGTTGTATGCGAGGAGTTTTTCAAACGCGGCGGCATAACCGTCGGCGTCATCCCATACGAGGACGAGCAGATAGACGAGTCGAACCCGCGCTACAACCCTTACAACACAATAGTCTACCGCAGCGGTCAGACCTTCCAAGCACGGAGCATCGGGCTCGTGAGAAGCAGCGACAGCTTCGTCGTCCTCGGCGGAGGGTCGGGCACTATAGTCGAAGCGCATCTGGCATACGTATATCGTATACCTTTAGTAATCCTTACGGGGACGGGTTATCCATCAGACCTTCTCAAGCAGACGCATCCCGACGGATACCTCGACCACCGGAAGCACATCGCCGCAGTCTACGTCGAAGACCCTGCTGAAGCCGCTGAGAAAGCAATCATGCTTGCCAAGCAGCGTCGCCGCCGCTAAAAAGATACAATTATAAAGAATCTAATCAACTAAAACTAGCATGATTGTGGAGAGAAGTGTTGAGAACTTGCTGAAGGACCCGTTAAAGGCTGTTGAGATCGGTGAGAAAACTATCTCACAGCTTTTGAAGGATATGAGGGATACTGGTTTTCAAGGACGCAACCTCGGCCTCGCTGCCGATGTGTGGGAGGCTGCTCTGAAGACTGACGACACAGTAATCATGCTCGGCTACGCCGGCTCGCTCAGCACGACGGGTCAGTGGAAGCTTGTGAAATGGCTTATCGAGAACAGGTTTGTCGACGTGGTTGTCTCGACCGGGGCCAACATATCCGAGGACCTTATCGCAGCCATGGGTTTCAACTACTACGTGGGCACGCAGTTCATAGACGACGACTTTCTGCGTCGGAACGGAATATACAGGTTTCACGACGTTTTCGTGAAGGAGAAAGAATACATCAAGATGGAGGAACTGATTGCCGACTTTATGCTTACGCTTGACGGTCGGGATCCTATGTCTTCAGCGGAGTTTCTCCACCTCTTCGGCAAATGGCTTGACGACAGAAACATCAAGGGCATAGTGCAGGCGGCCTACAGGTCGCGTGTCCCGGTCTTCAGCCCTGCGATAGAAGACAGCGGATACGGCGTGGCTTACTTAATCAACAAGCATAGAAGGCCTAGTTTCAGGCTGGTTTTAGACCATTTTAAGGACTATGAGCAGCTGGTTAGGATAAAGGAGGCTTTCAGGAACAGTGCTGCGGTCTTCATAGGCGGCGGCGTCCCTAAAGATTTTATACAGCTGTCCGCAGTGGCTGTGGACATCCTCGAGAGTGGCGACGCCTTCAGGACGAGGCCTCACCGTTTCGCTGTCCAGATAACGACCGACAGCCCTCAATGGGGTGGGTTGTCTGGAGCTACGTTGGAGGAGGGTAAGAGCTGGGGTAAGGAGTCATCCGAAGGATATGCTGTTCAGTGTTTCTGCGACGCCACGATAGCTCTTCCCGTGCTTGTGCATGCTTTGAACGAGAGGGTCAGCGAAAGAGCGCGCAGGCCAGACCTTTCATGGGTTTTTAAGGACGTTGTCGAATAAACCCTAGCCTCCATACGTATGTTTCAGGACACGTTGTAGCTCGCTCCAGACAGGCTCTATGGTCGGGATTTCAGCCAACTGTCGTTTCCTGTTTCCGAGGCCCTTCAGCCCCGTCGAGGTCAGAACACACACCACGATGTCGTCCTTCCCTCCTCCCTGAGCTTCTTGACGGCAGCGACGCCTGCGGCTGAGGATGCTTCCGCCAGTATTCCTCCCGAGGTGGCGGTGAGGCTCTGAGCCTGAAGAACATACTCCTCGGAGACGAGAAGCCTTCACAGCTCTGAGGGCCTGTGATGCTTCCCGCTATCGAGAAAGCGACACATTTCTCGGTCTCTGTCCCTACTAGGGTTTCCCTAGGCTGCATCATCGAGCGGTAAAGAGGCCCTCCCGCCTCAGGCTCTGCGGCAACCATCACGGGAAGGCTTTCAACCAGACCCAGCGTATGGAATTCGTTGATGCCTCGCCACTCGCCGTAGGCGGTGAGCTGGATGATGCAGTCCTCCAACCAAGCTGTTCAACAACTTCGTAGCTGATTTTCTTGCATCCTTGGGCGCCTTCGTCCATCAAGGCTATCTAAGGGCTCATCATCAGGTTTCGGGCGAATTCAAGAAGTTTTTGCTGCCCGCCCGAAAGGTTGAGGCATATTAAGTGGCTGAGCTGCACGGGTTCGAGCAGTTCCCGGGCCTTGCCCTCGTTCATCTCGACGACCATGAGGTTTTCCGCGACGGTCATGCGTGCAGAGTAGCTGAAAAACTCGTCATATGTGTTTAGCTCTCTTGAAAGGCGGTGTTTTGTTCAGCAGCAGGGAGTTGAGCTTTATCCGGCCCTCGTCGGGCTTGTTGAACCCGTTGAGCAGCGTGGTCGCCTATCAGACATACCGGCATCCCAGCATCCACCTTCAAGAGCAATTATTTTCAACAGACTGCTTTCCTGCGGCTTCAAGCTCGACCTACTCAATCATTCCTGATGTAAGCTTTTAGCTCTTGAACGAAAGATTCAGAACACTGTGAACTTTCCTTTTTTAAGGGTTCTGTTTATCAGTGTTCTTTCGATGTAGATGCTTGCAAAGAACATGATGGCTGTGAGGACCGCCGATGCAGCGATTAAGTTCTCGGCCGGGATGTAGAAGGAGTTTGTCGCTGAAGCTACTATTGGATGTATGACGTAGAAGAAGGGGGAGAGTAGGACTATTCTGGCGGCTTCCCGTGGGAGTAGCTGTACAGGGATTCCGCCGCTGGAGAAGGGGATTATGAACTGCATGATGGACACGACGATCCAAGGAGACCTCACTGCGATGAGTAAGGCTGTTAAAACGGAGGTGAATGAGAGAAAGAAGATGAAGGCTATGGCTGTCGAAGCTATGAAGAGCGTGGGATGAATTATCGTTAGCTCCGCCCCGAAGATGAGGGATGACAACAGCAGTAGAATGACGCCGCCCACGAGGATGTCTAGGACTGTTATCACGGTTCTTCCCACGAGGTGGAGACGCAGGGATGTCTTCGCGAGTATAAGCTGCTCAATTATACCTTGCTGGACTTCCATGACGACGGAGCTTGCAGCCCACAGGAACGACGAGACGAACACGAATGCGAAAAAGCTCCATGAAAGGATGTTTATCAACGGTTTCGACGACAGCAGGTCCGGTGAATACATCATAATCGATAGGAAGAAGAAAACTGTCCAGAAAGGCCACTGTATGACGTCTGATGCAAGCCACGCACCGTACCTTGCATAGGTTTTCAGCCCTCTTTCAACCTCTGCAGCTATCTTACTGATGTATGCCGACTTTTCTAGCATAATGGTTTTCACCTAGCCTGTAAACGGCTAGACCGAGAGCTAGGTAGGTCAGGAGTAGGAGTATGTTGGTTAGCTGTGCTGCTTCAACGTGGTGTGTTATCATGGACCTTGCGGCTTCAACCACGTGGAAGTATGGTAGTGTTTTCCCGATTAACTGTAGAACGGCTGGTAGAAGCGTGATGGGGTAAACGAAGCCTGACGTGGCCGCTACGACCGCGTTCACCGTACCCGATACAGGTTCAGGTTCCTTGAAGATTATCGTAAGTGTTCCCACGATTAAGTTTATCCCGACCACGGGAAGCAAGGCTAGGAAGATCAGCAGGAGGGCTGCCGCTAGGTTTACCAGACGCGCTGCTCCGTAAACCATGATTACGCCTATGAACCCTACAACCATGAAGCTTAGCAACCCGACGATTACATGAGCGAGAGAAGCCGCCATCACCGTGTTGATCGGGTTTACGGGCGCCGCCATGAGGTATTCAAGTCTTCCAGTCAAAACTCCTCGCCTGAAGTACCAAGCCGATGCGCTGGTCATCGTTATCGATATGGTCATTACAGAGAACCCGATTAGCTGGTAAAACCAGTCTTGCGGTGTCGCTTTCCCCTCGCTTAAAACAGAGCCGACGCTGAATGTGATGGATGAGAAGAAGAAGGGGAAGGAAGACATGAACACCAGAGGCCCTGCCTCTCGCACGTAGGCTTTCAGCTCGGCCTCAAGCACTGCGAGAAACTTGTTAAGCAGCTTCATCCGGAGACCACTTTCGTAAACACTTCCTCCATGCTCGGTTCGTGGACTTTCACAAAACCGACCTGAAGACCTTGAGAACGGACTTTGTCAACGATCATCACTAGGTCCTCGCTGGGTCTCTGGCTCTCCACCCTTACGACAGGATAGCCCCTCTCACCCATCTCGACACGCCACTCCGATTCAAGCCCGGCGTTGCCCAAAACCTCCACCTCGATCGTGTACGTGAGTCCGAGAATTTGCTTAAGCTCGTTGGGCGCTCCAACTGCAGCCACCCGGCCGTTGTTTATCACAGCCACGGTGGAGGAGAGGCTCTCCACTTCCCACATGTTATGCGATGTGAGAAGTATCGTTTTTCCCCGCCTAGCTAGAGTGCTTATCAACTGTCTTATCTTACGTGCTGACAGAGGGTCTAGGCCGATGGTCGGCTCGTCGAGAAAGATTACCGGAGGGTCGTGTATCAGCGACTTGGCTATGCTCAGCTTCGCCTTCATCCCTAGGCTGTACTCGTCATACATTCTAAAACCGTCTTCACCCAAGCCGACTAGTTCAACAAGCTCCTTGGCTCTGTCCAGTGAGCTTTTTCTATCCAAGCCGTACAGCCTGCCGTAGTAGGACAAGTTCTCAACACCTGTCAGCCGCGCGTAGAACCCTTTGTCAGGCGATAAAACCAAGCCTAGGACTTCACGGACCTTGTCCGCTTCGGTCAAAACATCGAACCCGTTGACCCAAGCCCTCCCGCTGTCGGGTATGAGCAGGGTTGAGAGGATCTTGATGGTTGTGGTTTTGCCGGCGCCGTTAGGCCCCACTAGGCCGAACACCTCCCCCCTTTGTATTCTCAGCGAGACGTCGTCAACAGCTTTCACGGTTCTTCTCGAGCCCTTGAAAAACCCCTTCTTCTCCGACGCGGTGAAGGTTTTGACGAGGTTTTCGCACGCCACCGTCTCCAACTCAATCCTCACATGTGGGCAACGACAAGCTTAGCCAAAGCCTTGCGTAGGAGCTCTGTGTATGTGGGGGTTGAGACTCCGAAGTCTTCCGCGAACTTGTTGACCGACGCCGGCCGGGGGCTTTCGAAGTAGCCTTTTAGGAAAGCATGAAGCAATGCCTGTTCTTGACGTGGTGTGAGGGAATAGTCCGGCCTGAACTGCTTAACTTTCACAAGACTGAAGGCTGTGCCTGTGTTTTTGATTCTGGTGAGGAACTCGTTGAGTTCCTGCTTGTTGTGCACGAGTAGGTGGAACGTCATTCCCCAGTCTTCGACTGAAATCTTCAGAACATGGCTGTAATTTATCCCTAGCTTGCTGCACGGACACTGGAGGGATTTTACGAACCCGACTCCACGGCTTTTACCGACTTTGCTGAAAGACGCCTCCACGACGTTGGGCACTCTCTTGACTATGGACTGGAGAGTTTTTGGGTCTTCGCTGCTTTTCAAAGTGATGACTGCGCTAGCACCGTCTTGCTTGAAGCAGGGCCTGCAGCTTAGAATTTTGAAGGACGGCGCGTGTTTACTCAACTCTGACATCCAGGGACATGTTATCCTGACCTTAAGCACAGCCTCCAGCATTACATCCCTAATATGTTAGGGGTTTCTAATGAATTTGTCTAGCCGGGACGCTCAAGGTAATATTCCAGCCAGACCCCGCCTCTCTACATGAAGACCGCTTACATTCTAGCTGGACTGATATCCGCAGGATTCCTGCTAGGATACGCCACAGCTATTTTCTGGACGCCGACTGTTTTCCCAAACCTGTTCGGAGCTAGAGCTCAGCAAGCCAACGTACACGAGTACACGATCTTCATAGAGCCTGCGAGGATCGAGATAGCTCCGGGAGTTTTCTGGAACGCATGGACTTATAACGGAACGATTCCAGGCCCTACACTCTACGCCAAAGTCGGCGACCTCATCCGGATTAGGGCCATCAACAAGCTCAACCTGACCCACAGCCTCCACCCACACCTCCCATACTACGACCTTAAGCACGACGGCAGCCAGGTCAACATCCTCACAGGCGTCGGAGCCGGGTCGATGATTCCGCCAGGCGGGGAATGGGTCTACGAATGGCCCGCCTCTAAACCTGGAATATGGTATTACCACTGCCACTCAGCCGACGGCGGTTTGAGAATAGTTGACCACATGCTGATGGGGCTTTACGGCGCCATCATAGTCGATGAAATCGACGAGCCTCCGTCCCGCAACTTCGTAATCTTTATGGCGGAGACGCCTGCTGTTAAGGGTGCGATCGAAGGTACAGGCCAGCGGCCGTTCTACATCATGAACGGCATGGGTGTTCCCGGCGGCGAGCACGAGCTCGAGCTGGTGTTTCTAGGCCAGAGCAAGATCTTTCCACAGTTGAAAGGACTGCAGGGCGTGTCGCAGCTGTTCAACACATCCATGCCGGTCTTCAAGGCGAAAGCAGGCGAAAGAATAAGGCTGCACATCATAAACATCGGAGACCTCTACCACAGCTTCCACGCTCACGTCGGAGACCTCCGAAGCCAATACGTCCTCGGCGGAAGAAGCTGGCCCGCACAAATAGTTCCACTCGTTCCCGGCGCAGCCGACACCATAATCTACGTCCTCAACCAGCCAGGAGTCTACCTCTTCCACTGCCACGTCGTCAGCCACGCCGACGCCGGCATGATAGGGCTGTTTATCCTCGAATAGCCTTGAGAAAGCTTGTCGCCGGCCTGCCAGCGGTTGCGGCTTCAGCGCCTAAGTTTTTCATCTTTCCAGCTCGACGCTCCGAGAAAACCGTTGGAACAACATCGGTGGCCACGACACTAAACCAGAGCGTGGTCTTTCAGCCGGAGAGAGCCGTCGTAAAGAGGTGTGGAGCGGTGGAATGGTTATAAGAAGACGCGTAGGTCCACACGGTTAGTCCAGCCATGAAGAGACGGCTCCTCCTATCCACGGCGCTGGCCACTGCAGCGGCAGGAGCCGCCTACATCGTCTACACATCGCTGCCACGAACGCCGCCTTGGCTTGACGCTCGTGTATGCAGCTACTGCGGCATGAAAATCGAGCGAACACAGTTCGCGGCCCAACTAACCGTGGACGGTAAACAGCTTTTCTACGACGACGTCGGCTGCATGCTTATACACTACCTTTCCTTCACAGGGAGGATCGAACCCGTCAAGGGTACGTGGCCTGCGGCGAGGGTTGAGAAGGTGTTGGTAAACTGCTACGACGTGGACCAAGCTGTTGAAGCATCCTCCGCATGGTTTGTCAAAGGCTCGGACGTAAACACACCCATGAGGCATGGCTACATCGCCTTCAAGTCTATGACTTCCGCTATCGAGTTTGCGAAGAGTCATGGAGGAGAGGTTTTCGGATGGGACAAAGCAGTCGAAGCATTCTTGAAACCCGTCGAAAGAGTGGACGTGCATAGACACGCTGACGAGTACTCGTCTGCTTTCAGCATCGAGCTGAAGCTTCTCGACGGAAAGCCTACATCGGTGTCGCAGGTGTTGGGGATGGGGAAGCCTGTTCTACTCGTCTTCTTTGCAACATGGTGCCCTACATGCAGCCGCAACATCACGACACTCGGCAACGCGTATCCTCGGTTCCGCGGCAAGGCCACGGTTCTGCTCACAGGCTTCGACCCCGCCGACACACCGGCTAAAATACAGCGATTCCTCGAACAACACAACGCGCCGAGAGACTGGATAGTCTCACAGCCCAGCCTTGAGCTGATAGTTGCGCTTCGTGTAGTCGTGCAGGAGACCATCATCGCCATAAACACGGATGGCGAGGTTGTTTACGAGAAAAGGTTCGGAACTCTGACCGAGGACGACTGGCTTAGGATTGTCGGTTTGATGACGGAGTCTTGACGGTAGGAGATGGCGTGGGTTGCGTCTTAGCACTTCTGCAGCAGTTGCAGAAGTTCAGGTTTGCAGCCGACTATCACCTGTCCAAGGTGATAGTGTCTATCAGCTCAAGGCTGATGCATGGCGATTTTCTCGACGACGGTTTTGTCAAACCATTTGATGTTTCGCGGCCCGAGGGCGAACCTGCGGCCTAGCCCTTTTTCTCGATGAAAGCTATGATGACTGGTAGGTGTTTTTGCGTCATGGTGGGTGGGAGCTGAAAGAGATAAAAATCTATCTGCTGCACCAGTGGTGTGAAAAGTTTTCTGAATTTTTTCCCAAAGCTTTTCAGCTTTCTCGCCGAACTTGTAGTTGTGGGTTATCAGCCGGGCCACCTTAATGCTCTACCTCAGCCCACCGACCTTCACAACCCACGAACGAAGCATGTTTGGGAAGGGAAAACGGTAGAAACTCATGTTAAGCTCGACGGCTTTGAGCCCCGGGTTTCTGACAAACCAGTCGAGGCTACCGTCAGGGTTCCACGAATAAAACCAGCCTGAAGCCCCAACAAAACACTCCATAACCCACCACAGACACATGAGGTGGCTGGAGGCACGGCCTCCTAGGAAACAAACGACATGGAAACTGCTGTTTAATCCGTATAGAAAGTGTTATATATATAACTTTCCTCCGTTAGTCACAATCATGCTCATCAAGCAGCCTCAAAGCAATAACGCTTTGGAAAATTTATGGAACATGCTTCATGTAGCAGAAACAAGAATAAATGTATGTCATAGCGAAAGACATGATTTCACTGCAATTTTCTATATATCGAGTCTCATTATTTCACCATCAATAGTTCATAACAATACAAATTTGATAAACCAACTTACAAACACTGTTCATTTATCACCCCGTAATGTAATATGCCTAATAAGAACGAACGTGCCTAACTACTTTACGGGCAATGTAAGAGGCTTGCAACAGCGTGCCCTTAATTCTCTTCGTAGTAGCTGTTATGTGGTTGCATTCGACCCTCGTGGGCAGTTTCTTAACCATGCTAAGTTCGTTATATTTTACCATGCTTGTTCATCGGAAAGAATTTTCCATTATGGGAAGTATTATGGGTCTACCAATTTAACTTCAGCGGGGCTTTCACATAGTGCTCTAAGGGTTGGAAACTATGAAGAATTTCAGTGCCAACACCCGAGACCAAAATACCGTTTAGGGAACTCAGACAAATATTACATAAATGAAGTTAAACGTTCAATCGAGATTATCTATAATCAGTATGTCAAATCTGAAGCCGCTCGTTATTTGCGGGACCATTTGAGACTTATTTATCACGTATTACGACAAGCACAAAATATCATATCAAACACGACCCTTGGGCAATTATATGAAGCTTACATAAACCTAGTTTTGTGCTATTATCAAACCATATCACTATTATGGCAATTGCCCGGCAAGAAACTCACCACAGAAATCATCGAGAGAATGGAATATGAAACACAACATTTAAACACTTTGCCTTTCCACCCATTCGAGTTAGAACCAATAATTCCTCACAATACAGCCCACGCAGAACAAATCGCCAGCATTCTTGCTATAAACGAAGAGCAAATTCGAGGAGCTATTGACCTTTTGTTAAACACGTTGGAAGAAAGCATAAACAACATAAGTAGGAAATATAGAGAGGCAGTCCACAACATTATACCTTACCTTGACGAACATGAGCTACAGTTTTACGAAGTTGTGCAAAAATATGGTTCAATTCATCTAACAAAAATTCAAGAGTTATTACATGAACAAAATAAGCTTAAATGATTCTTAGACGACGCGCGCTCATCCGTCTACGGAAGATAAAGGAAGGTCATCCAGCTCGAGATATTCTCCCACAATTTGGCAAGAGGCTTTCTCGTGGAGGGCTTTAAGCAGGAAGGTGTCGTTGTCGGTGGTTGGGTGGTTGACAAGGCTTTGGAGGTTTTCGACGGGGGTGATGGGCTGGCTTACATTCTACGGCGCCGAGGTAGCTGATAGAACGAGAAGCGTCAACAGAATCAGTGAGGAAGTTTTGAACACAATCGTCGACGAAGCCGTGGAAACCGTGAGGCAGGAGCTGCTCAAGCTGAAATCCATGTCTAAGCTATACGTAGCCGTCCTCAAAAGCTTCTCTACCGGTGGTAAAAGCTGGAGTGAGGTCAGGACGAGTCCAATGGACGAGTTGGGCAGAACCGTGACTAACGCTCAGTCGAGCAGGGTTCTTCGTAGCCTCGAGAGACTGAGCTACCTACAGCGTGTCAGAACTATCTGTCTGCAAGAGAGGCTCTGACAGAAATTATGCTATACGTAGATTTCAACAAAGGAATGAGGAAAATCAAAGACTATCTTGGACTATATAAAGTCGACAAGAGGAGGGGAAAAAGCATGAAACGGGATTCAGCGGAGACCGGCACAAAGCGCTCCAGAGGCTTACCATCATCTCCAAAAGAGTAACAAAAACAACAGCCAAAGACCAGCTACAAACAATCCAAAAAACAAAAGAACCATCGAAAGAGAGGGGCTGGAAGTCATACCGGCTTAGACAGCAGGGAAAAACCCCAAGCTAGTATGACGGTTTATAACGTGTATGGTAGGCTAATGGTAGTCTACCACTACCATATATGACACCGTGTTCAACGTACCGGCCTCTCTCTTCAGGGGTTCTCTGATGTTCTTGCTGGTGGCCTCCAGCCAAACCCTCCCCTATTTTTCCCTTCATAATGTGAAAATTGGTAATGCTTTCTGACACATTTGGACTGTGTTGCTTCAGGTTTTGCCGGTCTCCACCTCATTTATATATAACGTTAACCAATAGACATGTCTAAACGACCTAACCCTTTCCAGCTTATATATCAGGCCATGAGAAGCTATAAACATCTAATGATTTCTGTAAGGGTATGAGGGTATTTCTGGTTATTCCAGAGGAGCTATGCTTCCGATGAATCGCTCACTTTAATGAGGTTGTTTGACTAGTTGATGTTTTTCAACGTGACGATGTTTGTCCTGCCTCGGGGCTTGACCTCCACGACTTCACGTCTCTTGAGCGATGATACTATGCGGTGGGTTTTGAGACGGGATAGGCCGAGGGATTTGGCGATCTCCCTCTGCTCAGCTCCTCCTCCCCTAGCCACGAGAAACTCAACCACTTTCCTCTCCTCTTCGGTCAAACCCATCACCTCGGCCCTAACTCTCGTTGGATAGAGGTAGAGGATTAGCGGGAAGGCGATGAGAGCGATTGACACGACGATAACCGGCAAATACATCCACAACATCATGGTGAGCATCGACCACCCATTCATATGCCGCATCACGTCATCCATCGAAGCTTCATGCTGCCAGAAAGCGATGATGACTGTGGCGAGTAAAACCACACCTATTATGGGTGGAACGGGCTTCAGTAAATCTGCCCACCTGTAAGAGGTCAAGTCTGTTTAACGGTTCGTGTTTTGTGATTTAAACCTTGCCAACCCGCCTATATATCAATCCATCGATGCACATCGGCTTGAAACGGCATCTTAACAACCCTAACTCTTCTTTCAATTTTTCTTCCGCTCCTTATCTCAACATCGATGATGCCCTCGAACAATTCCTCCAGCATGGCTGCATATATTGGCTGAATAGCTTGCTTGTTTAACGTCGCCACTATTCCAGCGTTGGCTGCTCTGCATTTTGCGAGTGTTATCCTAACGAATTTCAGCAGTCGTTCCTCTCCGCTCTCAGCCATTCCGTTCAGGGAATCCATTACGAGCCATTTTCTACCAGTCGGCGTGGCTTCGAGAACCTTCGTTATCACCAAGCTTAGTTCTCCCAAATCCCTCGACGAAGAGTATCGTTCCGTGGGTTGTTTACCTGATAACTGTATAAAAGTCTCGACCAGAACAAGTTTGCCCTGCTTTTCCAACTCTAGGATGTTTAAACCTTGAATGCTGAGATGTTGTCTTACTGTTTGGGCATCGCAGTCATAGCAAATGACTATGACGGTGTCGCCCTCAGATAGCCTAGTCTTGACGAAAATGTTTACAAGAGTTGTTTTGCCGACTCCAGCTGGTCCTGTAATTAGCATGGCAACCGGGTACGGTATTCCTCCGCCTAGAACGGAGTCAAGCCCTTCGACACCGGTCAGTATTCGTGTTTCTGATTTTTTGTGGATTGGTCTGATGAACTGCCACATCGACCATGACCCGATAAACAGGAGGACAGCGCTCACAGAGCCGACAAACGGCACGGCAGCACGCCAAACAAGATTCTCTTCAAAGCTAATAACACCGAACAGATAATTTCCTACCACATAGTTGAAAAATGGCGCTACGACGGCTGCGAAAAGAGAAGATGCAACTAAAAAATACTTAGACCCGTCGCCCAGACCTTTTACGATGTAGTAAACTTGGCTTGATGCGTATGATAAAAAGAGCCAGAAAACGGTCCCAAACAATAGGATTTCCGTCGCTGTGAACAGTTGTGCCACGGCCTTGTGCTGGTTAAACTGGTGATATAGTACGGTGATTGCCGGCAGAGCTGCGGTAGCGATTAGATACAGTCTCAGGTTTTTGATTGAGGCTTTGTTGAACTGGTAAGCGATGTACGAAGTTAGTACTGCGATGGATATTGAAAAGAACATCCGGAAGACAAGGTTTAGATACAGGTAGGGAACACCCGGTTCAACAAGTTCAAGCCAAAGTAGAATGCTGGAGGTCATGCTGGCGAATATGCCGGCCAAACAAACCAGAACCAGCCATCTGAGAAAACCAAATCCCAGCCTCGACCCAAACTTCCTTACAAACAGCATCACGGAAAGGAACGCCAAAACCATGCTAGAACCTATCCACAAGTCGCCTAAAACCAGCGCGAGCCCAAAACCAGACTCCACCACGGTTATGCTTTTTCATCAACCAAGATAAACTTATCTTCCGTAAGCGATAGTTGAGCGCTCAGTTAATATGTTTCCCGCTGTCGCTGTTCGCTGAACCGGTTCACGTGTTTTGTTTCACAGCCGTTTCAGCGAATTTTTAAATAGTTTGTCTCGAGGTCGGGGTTGATGAGACGCGACAGGAACGGTGTTGCTGGGGTTGGGCGGCTGAAATCCCTGTTAATTTTCGCGGCATTCGTAGGAGTTGCGGGAGTGCTGTTGGCTTTTCTTATGACGACGACGGGTGTGAAGGAGGTTAAGCTGGAGGCGTATGAGTTCGGATTCAACGGTGTGTCTGGAGGGCCCACGATACGCATCAAGACCGGCGAACCCCTCAGGATAGTGCTCACGAATAAAGGAGGCGCTGAACACGAGTTTATGGTAGTTAAGGATAGGAGTGCTTTTCTGAAGGAGTTCCACGACAAGCTGGAGGAGCTGCAGGCAAGGGGGATGGATGAAAGGTCGATCATCAACTCTGAAGAGCTCGAGGAGATACATCACCATTCCTCGGCGGTCATGCTGTCGGTTAACGGGAAACCTGTCGCCGACGTCAACGTAAAGCCCGGGGAGACAAAACCCTTCACCCTAAAATTCGACAAACCCGGAACCTACCACTATGTCTGCGCCGAGCTCGAACTGACCTTCCCCAAGACTCATGCAGACCGGGGAATGTACGGCAGCATAATCGTCGAACAATAAAAACCCGGACTGTTTCACGACCGTTTCGACAAACCCTAATTATCACCTAACACCGCTATAACGGTGAGGAGAAGACGTGAAAACAACGGTGGTTGTTGTTTTGTTAGCCTTGACGGCAGCCGTCTTAGCCGTTGGTTTGGCTACGGCCTTCCTGCAGCCTTACTGGTGGGGTGTTCAGACGGCTTGGAGAATGTTCCCTCAACAGCCCTCCTTTTCCCCCAACATGATGGGGATGCATGGATGGATGATGAACCAGTGTCCATGCTTCAGCTGGATTGGAGGGTCTTCGACGCCCACGGGACAAAGACTCACCATACAACAGGCCACCGATTTACTGCAGACCTACGTATCACGGCTTGGAGGAAACCCTAAGCTGCATGAGGTGATGGAGTTTCAGTACAACTTTTACGCCGTAGTAGTAGAACAAGACACAGGCGTGGGGGCTTTCGAACTCCTAGTCGACCCGTACACAGGATCCATACATCCAGAACCCGGGCCCAACATGATGTGGAACACAAAGTACGGCATGCACCACCGCATGACGGGACCTTACACAGCACCAACCGCCGACCTATCCATAAGTAGCGAGCAAGCAGAGCAAATAGCGTTAAACTATCTCAGGAACAGGTTTACCGGTGTCGTGGAAGTTGAGCATCCAACCCGTTTCTACGGCTACTACACGATAGACTACAGGCTCGACGGAAGTATTCACGGGATGCTGAGCGTAAACGGGTTCAACGGCATGGTCTGGTACCATGGCTGGCATGGCCGGTTCATACAGGAGATAGAACTGGAGGATGAGTAGTTGACGGTAGGGGAAAAACCGACAGCCGCCATCATCCTATCCCTTGTCGGAGGCGTGTTCATACTGGCCGGAGGGTTGCTCGGCGTAGCTGTTTGGATGATGTGGGGCGGCATGATGGGTGGATGGGGTGGTGTAATGGGGCCGTGGATGATGGGCTGGATGATGCCATGGGCGTGGTCAGCCTTCTCGACGATAGGCCTCGTCTCAGGACTCATAGTAATAGCCAGCGCACTGATGCTTCAAAACCGTCCCAACCAAGCCCAGACATGGGGAGCAGTAATACTCGCCTCCTCAACCGTCAGCTTGTTTGGAATGGGTGGGTTTTTAATAGGTGCTCTGCTGGCCATACTGGGTGGGGTCCTTGCGCTCACGTGGAAACCATCCTAAGAAACGTCAGCAGACGACGAAAAACATGCTTTTCTTCATTCTGCTGGTAGTAGCAGCAGCGTCGATGGTAGTCCTGCTGCAGGGCTCCATGACGAGGGACACAGCCGAAACAGGCGAGACCATACCCGAGTTAACCATCTACCGAACAGAGCAGTGCCCATGCTGCAAAGAATACGAAACATACCTCCGAAGACAGGGCGTCGCTTTCCGCACCGTTCTGGTGGACAGTTTTGAGCTGGACAGAGTCAGGAAGAAGCTCGAAATACCGGCGGAGCTTCAAAGCTGCCACACTGCGCAGGCGGCTCAATACTTCATAGAAGGCCACGTGCCTGTGGAGGCAATCAAGAAGCTTTTCATCGAAAAACCAGCAATAGACGGCATAGCTCTTCCGGGAATGCCTCCCGGCTCGCCCGGCATGGGCGGCGTCAAAACAAAACCTCTCGAAATACTCGCAAAAACAGGTGAAAAGATAAGCCCTTGGATGACCTCATAGTGTGCTGCGTATCGGCTGGGGGTTGTGGATCGTTTTAACTCAGCCGGGCTCGAAATAAAAAACCGTGTATGGATCCGTTTAGGGTGGAATGCAGAGAATCAATCGTTCACAGCCCGTCATCTCGACGGAACGCTCCATGCAAGACGCCCCACGCACGAAGCTTGGCGCTTCATAAACGCATGGAACAACGCTGCGTCAACACGTATTTATTACCCGGCGTGAAGGTAATAATGAAATGTCCACCCGTGTTTTGGAGAGGTCGGAGCGAAACAGAGTTCTGGCAGGTGTTTTCGGTGGTTTAGGGGAGTATCTCAACGTAGACCCAAACCTCCTCAGGCTTGTCGGAGTCATCCTCCTACTGCTTGCACCCACTCCGATGACCGTAATCTACACTTTTGCAGCTCTACTAGTCCCTAGAAAAGGAGGAGTGTCGTACGTGTCGCCTTCGCTCGACATGTCGAAAGCCGGCCCCTTAATAGCGGGGCTTGTGCTGTTCGTCGTTGGCCTCGCCCTGATGGGCAGTTTTCCATGGGCCGTAGTTTCGTGGCCTTTGGCGGGGTTCTCACTAGCCATAGCCAGCCTAGCGGGATTGGTCATCGCAGCCATAGGCCTGTTTCTACTCATCGACCAGTTGAGAAAGCTTTAGACCAGAAGCCTCCACCCTGCTGGTTTTGATGAGCAGAGTCTTTCTGTACAGCATGTAGAGGTTAGCCGTCAGCGTGAAGGCTGAAAGAGCAGTGAACAGTCTTCCGTAGTCTTGGAGGAAGGCCAACATCGAAAGGCTCGCGCCGGAAGCTAGGATAAGGCCGGAAACCACTCCGGTTCCGCAGCAGGAGAAGAAGGAAAAGAAAGCCGGGACAACAGCCATCCACGACAGATGAATGTTTTTCGCAGGCCTGCATGCGGCGTGCCTGCTTAAGTAGGTTAATGCCGCTGTGTTGAGCCAGACAAGCGTTGTCAAAACAACTAAGGCTGTGAGGGCTTCTGGGTTGACCGACACAACCCATCGGCTGTTGAGGTATACTGTGATCCATGGAGCTTGGCCTAGGGGGCCGTCGAGCACCACGTCGGCCGACGGGGTTGGGAACGTTGGCGGGAGGTCGTAGGGCAGGGGGAAGACTATGCCTACGGCGAGGACGTAGATGACGGCGAAAGCAGATGCAGCTGCCGAAGGCAGCGTTTTTGCTTCAAGCATGCGTCTGAGAAAGACAGCCTCCACGTCTAGAAGGTGTTTCCTGAAGTATTTTAACCTCCTTGGATGAAGGCCGGTGGCTTGAGGGTGGCTTTAGCTGGTCTCGGCGTGGTCGGCCAGAGCTTTTTAGAGCTTATCTCGAGGAACCGGAGCGAGCTTGTGAGCCGCTACGGCCTTGGTCTACGTCTGGTGCTCGCGGCCGACCGGTCTGGAGCTGTCTACAAGCCTTCTGGAATCAACCCCGACGAGCTTCTTGAAGCCAAGCGGAGGGCTGGGATACGGTCGCTGGCAGGCTCGGCCTTCTTCAGCAGCATGCTGGATGCTTTCGAGGAGGCTGAGGTGGATGTGTTGGTTGATGCGACGCCGACGAACATCGTTGACGGAGAGCCCAGCTACAGCTTGATTAGAGCCGCTGTCTTGAACAGGATGGACGTCGTCACGGTGAGTAAGGGGGCGCTGGCTCTTTACATGCCTGCGTTGAAGGAGAGCGCATCCCACCGAGACGTCTACTTGAAGTTCAGCGGAACGGTCGGAGGAGGAATGCCGGTCCTTGCTTTCGCAAGAGAGTGCAGCAGGGCTGACAGGGTTGAGGCGATTGAAGGCATCTTAAACGGTACAACCAACTACATCCTCACACGCATGGAGGAGGACGGGCTCGACTTTCGCCGAGCGCTGGCCGAGGCTCAGAGGCTGGGCTATGCTGAGGCAGACCCTACGCTCGACGTGAAAGGCCTCGACACAGCCTGTAAAATCACGATCCTAGCCAACGAGGTTCTAGGGATGAGGGCTACTGTCCATGACGTCAGGGTTGAAGGTGTTGACGGGGTTTCTGTGGAAGAGGTAAATAGAGCCCGGTCGGCGGGAAAGGTGGTGAGGCTTGTGGCAGTGGCCGGCGGCGGTAAGCTGGATGTAGGTCCTAGGACGCTTGACGCCAGAGACCCGTTAGCTGTCAAGCTAGCCATGAACGCCGTACGTTTCAAAACAACCTTCTCAGGCAGCCACGTCATATCGGGCAAAGGCGCTGGAGGGGTTGAAACAGCCACGGCAATCGTCAGGGACCTTGTCTCGATCAAGATCCTGAGAACGGAGGCCGGGGAAAAAGCTTGAAGATAGTGATGAAGTTCGGAGGCTCATCCCTCGCCTCAGCCGATTTGATAAGGAAAGCAGCGTCAATAGTCGCTGGTCATGCCTCCGAGCATGAGATAATAGTTGTCTGCTCGGCCTCCGGCGACACTACGGATGACTTGCTGGCGCTCGTCGAGACGGCGCGTCGAGGTCGTTCGGAGGATGTTGAGCGGAGACTCTCCCAGCTTGAGCAGCATCATCTAAACCTTCTCGCCGCTGTTGCGGACGACAGGGTGAGGGAGGAGACCGGTGAAACTCTGAAGCAGTGGCTTCGGGAGCTGAGGAGAGCTACGCTCGGAATACTTTACCTGCGTGAGGCGACGCCTCGTAGCACGGACTATGTTCTCTCCTTCGGGGAGAGGCTTTCGACGCTTGTTATGGCTGGAGCCCTAAACTCGATGGGCCTCAAAGCACAATACCTAGACGGGGGTGAGGCGGGCATAGTCACGGACTCCAACTTCGGTGAGGCAGCGCCTTTGACGGAGGTGACGAGGCTCAACGTCAAGCGGAGGGTGGGAAGGATGCTCGACGAGGGAATCATACCTGTTGTGACAGGGTTCATAGCGACGAACGAGGAGGGTGTGACGACTACTTTGGGCAGGGGAGGGTCGGACTACACGGCTACTATTCTCGCCAGCAGTCTTCCAGCTGACGAGGTTTGGCTTTGGACCGATGTCGACGGGTTGATGACCGCCAACCCTAGGATTGTTCCCGACAGCAGGGTTTTGAGAATGATCTCCTACAACGAAGCTATCGAGATGGCTTTGTTCGGCGCCAAAGGCCTTCATCCGAGGGCTCTGGAGCCTGCGATGCTGGCCAAAATACCTGTCAAGATAAAGAACACTTTCAACCCCGATGCTGAAGGCACCTTGATAACCGACGTCTCGGAGAAGTCAAGCAAGCCTGTCAAAGCCGTTCTGCTGGTCAACAACACGGCGATGCTCACCGTCAAGGGCCCGAGCATGGTGGGGGAGCCGGGCACAGCGGCCCGGATACTCGACACGCTCTACAAGGCTGGCGTGAGCGTCATGATGATCTCTCAAAGCATCTCAGAATCCAGCATATCGCTAATCATCAAGCGGAGCCATCTCAACAAAGCAGTTACATCGATTGAGAAAGCCCTTCTCGGTACTAGGATCGTGGCCTCTGTCGAGCCTGAGGAAGATGTGGTGGTCGTGGCTGTGGTGGGGGAGGGTATGAAGGGGACTCCCGGCGTTGCGAGCCGTGTCTTCGGAGCCGTGGCCTCTAAGGGTATAAACATCAGGATGATTGCTCAGGGAAGTTCGGAGCTCAACATCAGCTTCGTGGTTAAAGAATCCGACGGAGTGGAGGCCGTCAAAACCATACACAGCGAGTACGGGCTGGGGAAGAACGGTGAGACCCGGAGATGATTAGTTGAAAACGTCGGAGGAAAAACAGCTTCTGGAGTCGCTCGCTAGAATAGAGTCCTACCAGCATGTCTTCAAAACCTACTCTGGATACGAGAACAGGGTTCTCCCCGGGACTATAACAGCCCTCGGCGAGGTAGACCCTGAGGAGGTCAAGACGCTTCCAAGCAAGAACATCCTGCTGGTCGGCGTCCAAGACACTTATTTCCAGCAGCTGTGGAGCGGGTTCAAAGGGTCAGCGTCCTTCATTCTCCTTACTCCGTTGGTCAGCGAGGACTACGACCTGTGGGTGATAGCCGTACCCATGCATGAAATTCGTCGTGTCACTTGGATTGTTTTCCCGGTGACCGAAGCTGACCTTAAGGAGATAAGTAAGGAGCCTAGGTTCGCCGTGGTGATAGTTCCTGTTGAGAGGATGGACTTTGACGAGCTTACCGCACGTGTGGAGGACGTGATAGAGGAGCTGGGCCGTGGCTCTCCCTTTCCGTCGGAGAACGGTGTAATTTTGCTGGTTGATTTAACGCCTGTTTTCAGCAGTCGCTAAGGGTGCGGTTTTCAGTCTATCTTAGGCCGTCTAAGCTTACCTAGACCAGCCGGCTCGAGGTTGAACACAACAGTCTTCAAAACCATCATCTCCTCTATCGAGTACCCTATTCCCTCCCTGCCTATGCCTGACTCCTTCACTCCTCCGAACGGGAAGAAACCAACTCCGTGCCGTGGGAAGTCGTTTATCGTCACCTCTCCCACCCTCAACGCTTTGACTACTTTCCACATCCGGTAGAAGTCATTCGTGAAGACGGCTGCGTCCAATCCGTACTTGGACCTCGTGGCGATAGATAGGGCGTGGCTGTCGCTCTCCACCTCCATTATCGGGATCACCGGGCCGAAAGTCTCCTCCCAGACTATGACGGCGTTCTCGGGAACATGGGTTAGCACGGTCGGCTGATGGTATGCTGAGTGGAAGGACCCGCCGAACTTCAGCTCAGCGCCTTTTTCAACAGCGTCCATGACCATGGAGTTCACCCGCTTGGCGGCTTGCTCGTTGACAAGAGGGCCGACCCTAGTAGACAGGTCTCGTGGGTCGCCCAGCCTCCACTCCTCAACAAACCGCAGCACTAGGTCGGTGAACTGTTCTGCCACCGATTTATCCACCAAAACCATGCTCACGGCGTCGCAGCGCTGTCCTGCGTTTTTCAACGCTCCCTCGACGCATTTTTTCGCAGCCAGCTCTAGGTCTGCATCGCTCAAGACGAGAGCGTAGCCTTTGCCGCCGAGCTCGAGGTGTAGTCGCTTGTTGACGGCGTTTCTAGCCACGTCCCTCCCAGCCTCAGTGCTTCCCGTAAAGGAAACCATTCCGACGTCTGGATGGCTTGCTATGGCTATACCTAGCTCTCCCGGACCGCATAAGACGTTGAGAACTCCGTCAGGCAAGCCTGCAATCTGCAGAACTCTAGCCAGCATCATCAAGGAGAGGGGTGCGCTGCTGGAAGGCTTCGCCACGACCGAGTTTGCCCCTAATAGAGCCGGGATTACCTTAGCCGCAGGTATGAACAAAGGGTAGTTGAACGGGCCTATGGCGCCGACAACCCCCACAGGCTCCCTCAAAACTATGGCTATTTTTCCAACGGTGTCAGGCGACCAGTCGCCGGGAATGTATTCGCCGCTCACCGTGCGAGCGTCCTCCATGCTGAGCCTCAGCCTCTCCACGAGAGCGTTGACCTCTCCCGGGGAGTCCACGATCGGCCTCCCCATCTCATACGTGATGACTCTGGCGAAATCCTCTGCATGCTGCTTGATTATCCTAGAAGCTTCATCCATTATCTCGATCCTGTCGATAGCCGCAAGAGACCTTATCTTATGCTGATTATCCCTAGCGGATGAAACAGCTCTGTCCACCTCAGCCACGCCGCATTTCTGAACCCTCATCAGGACAGACCCGTCTATAGGGGAGTGGACGTTGAACGTGGGTTGTTCCGGGGAGATGGACCAGACTCCGTTGATGAACGTGCCGAAGACCGGATAACCATCACGGTCTTCTTCATAAAGGTCGGAGAATATTCTGCTGAGCTGTATTCGTATAGGCTCCATGCCGCAAAGTCGGCTAACGAGCATTTAAGTTATGAACAGGCCAATGAGTACCCGCGCAGTCCGTCTAAACCCTTCCCTTGACAAGCTCTACGTGGTGGGTGAACTTGTGGCTGTGCATAACGGCCTGCAGCATCTCCTCAGCCGCCGCCATCATCAAAGGCTTGTCAAGTGTTTTCACATACAAAGCGGCCTCCTCAGTCCCCACACCCATCTCAGCCGCAAGCCTTTCAAAATCCATCACGCCGTGCCCGAGGTGGAACTTCGACAGCTCCAGCTTAACCGCCGGCTTATAATCTCTCACCTTGAAAAAGAAGTCTGTCCACGCCTTGACCTCGTCGCGTGAATAAACCTTCCTCTTCACGGGAAGCCTTACAAGGCTGTCGTTAGTCAGAAGCTGTTTAGCAAGCTGCTCCAAAGCTCTCCACGTGGTGATGGGCCTCGACTCGGTGAGCCACGTCTCCTCCTCCATGCAGCGGACGTAATGGGGCAAGCTTGGCTTTACTGCTGCTGCCCGGATTTAATGTAGATTTTGCCTCCTATTATCGTGTTGTTGGGGATGAGGACCTTCGTTCCATCGTTTTTCCGCACTACGGTGAACAAAGTGGCCACGTCCTCCACCACTCCTTCGTCGCCGCCCAGCACAACTTGGTCGCCCACCTTGAAAGGCCTCGAGATAAGCAGAAACAGGCCCGAGACCGCCTGACCCAACACCTGCTGCGAAGCAAATCCTATGACTATACCTATGAATCCTCCCAAAGCCACGCCGGCTCCCCCGCCTGCCGCGCCACCAGCTATCGATGCGGCGAGAGCTCCGAGCCCCACAATTCTTACGAGGTTTCTGACCGCCATAGCCGTGGGACGGCCGTACTTGATTTTAGTAGTCCAGTAAAACAGCTCGCTCAAGGAGCTGACTATCAAGTAGCCGAAAGCGAGAGCCAAGAGTATCTGGGCGTAGACAAGGTAGTCGGCTAGGTTGAGGCCGAGGGCCGGCAGCAGAGATAAGAGAAGCCACTGGACGAGGGCTGAGGCGATTACGTAAAGGGCTATGTACGATACGAGTTTTACACCCGTCCTAGGCGAGCCACGGTCTTCCACGTCAACTTTTCAGCCTAAACCCTCTCTTTATCCTTATCTTCTCAGACTGCTTACACGCACAAGTATATATATGGAACCCTGAAAACAACAACACAGTGGATCTAGTTATCGCAATCGCCGCCCTTGCAGTGGTTTGGGTGGCGGCGTACCTCATACACACGGTCGTCAGGAGGAAGCCTGCAGCCGGAGACGAAACTAACGAGAAGCTTTCAGTCTCACTCTACCCTCTTCTGCTCATCATCCGGAGTCGTCGGATAGCCAGGCCTCTGGACGTCATCATGGAGAAATCACCCCGTCTCTGGGATGCTGTTTCACGGGCGGCCGTAGCAACAGGCTTCGGCCTCATGGCTTTCGCCATCTACATCCTAAGCACAAACCTCTCAACCTATCTCTTCAGACCCGAGCAGGTCGGTGGGCAGAACATAGTGATCCCGCTAATCATAGGCGTCACGATCAGGCTTGAAAACCTGCCGTACCTCTTCATAGCCTTCGCCATCGTATTGATAACTCACGAGGGTCTGCACGGCATAATCGCCCGACGTGAAGGGCTTCCAGTCAGGTCCGCCGGTGTTTTCTTCATCTTCGTGGTGCCCGGAGGGTTCGTGGAGCCTGATGAGCAGGCTTTCAAGTCCTCTGCGCCCGGCGTCAGGATACGTGTGGCGGCCGTCGGCTCTTTCGCCAACTTGGTCGTCGGTCTTCTGGCTGTTTTGGCTTTGTTCTTGTTTTTTGTGCCGCAGGAAGCTGGTCTGATCGCTGTTCAGGTTGAGGAGGGTTCGAGAATAAACGTCAACGAGGTTTTGGTGAGCATCGACGACGTTCCCGTAAACAGCTACACGGCTAGAGCGTCAATCATAACGATCACCGACGTTCTGAAGGTGAGGACGTTGGAGAGAGAGTACGTTTTTGAGACAAACCCGGAGGTGAGGGGTAGGGAGCTTCCGCTGGGCTCCGTGATAAGGGGGCTAGGAGTTTCGCAGGTGGACACATACCTCCAGCCGAGGCTTCAGGGAATACCTCCCACTTCAGCCTACATGCTCTACAGAACTCTTTTCTGGCTGCAGCTTGTATCTATAGGCGTGGCGGTCTTCAACATGCTCCCCATATACATGCTCGACGGAAGCATAGTTCTGAAAGCCGTGCTAGAGAAATACGTTAAAGACCCGAAGAGAGTGTTCGCGCTAGCGAACTCGGCCGCCGTCCTCTGCATTACCCTGCTCATATCAAACATCGCCATGACCTACAGCTTCTTCGGCTTCTTCCAAATATGACACAAAGACCCCCCACTAGGTCTAGACCTAAGCACCGCTCTATGCTGGTCTTCGAACAAATCCGGCGGCACTGCACAGGTCTGGAAAGGCCTCAGCTCATCAACCTCCATCTTTAGCTCAGTTTCTTGTCCAGAGACCCGGCTCAGCCAAGATCAACACTTCCGTGTAGCTGTCGGCATCCCCGCCAGCCTCAACACAGCAGCCTTGTGGCGTGTATCTGGACGATACCCATGCTTCAAGCATGGTAGCCATCTCCATGTTTTGCTCGTTAAATTCAGCGACGGCGGAGAAGCATGCTCTAGATGGTTGTTAAACAACTCCAGCGGCGAACGAGTTTTGGGAAAACACCTCTTGAGGCAGAGCTGAGTAAGTGGCTGGGTGTCAGCCAAGAATGCCACGGAACCCCTGCCCAGCCCCTACCGATTAATCTTCAACTAGAGGCGTTCCTAGGGCTGGCGTCTGGTCAAGGCTAGGGCTTTATAGTTTTGAGGAGTTCGCAGACCCGGCATGTTTCACGGCTCGTTGGCTCTCCGCAGACTTTGCAGAGCTGGAGGTTTTTGCCTCCTGCTGCATGCGCTCGTTCGAAGCTTTTGAGCGCCGCGAACAGCGAGCCGGGATGTTTCTCCTCGAACTCTGTGAGGAATTTTCTGACTGCGCTCCGCATGGTGTTGGACGCGTTAGGACACACGATTGACTGGAACGGTACGCCGGTCAAGTAGGCGTAGAAGACCACCTCCCTCTCAGGAGTTAGTCGGAACGGCGCCACTCTGGGCAGGGCGGGGCCGTCGGAGCGGAGGCCGACCTCGGAGCTTCCGAGCTCTCCTCTCAAAGCCTTCAGCATGTATGTCTGGACTATGTCATCCAAGGTATGGGCTGTGGCTACGACCGTGGCTCCGGCCTTCTTCGCCGCAACGTTGATTGCTTTCCTGCGGAGAGGCCCGCAAACGCTGCACGCTGCGAGACCGCTTCTCTGGAAAGCCGTGCTGGACATTATCTCGGACAACGACACGCCGTAAACCTCCTTGAAGGATGTCCTGACCAGTGGTACGCCCAGCTTGACGGCAGCCTGCTCGACCAACGTAAGGGCCTCATCCCTGTACCCGTCTATCCCCTCGTCAACCGTCACCGCGAATAGCTGAGCCGTGGGAAAGCTCGACTCTATCTTCTTCATCACTTGTAGGAGAGACAAGCTGTCCTTCCCTCCTGAAACAGCCACAGCTATGCGGTCGTCTCTCCTCAGAAGCCTGTACCTTGCTATTGTCCGGAGAACTCTTTTCTCGAAAGTTTTGATGAAACATTTTCTGCAAAGCTTCTCGCCTGAATACACTCTTGCGTAGACAGCTCTACCGTCTCTGCAGAGGCTGCAGATGGTTTGTTGTAGAACGGCCTGCACTTCGGGTTTAGGATGTAAACCGTGTATTTTAGGAATTATGCGGATGGGGGTGTGATATCCATATATACGATACTGAACACCACTATAAAGGACTAGATGCCGTTGGTGGCGACGGTTTTTCTAAGGAAGAAGAGACACTTGAGCGGCAAAACCTATTTCTACATTCACGTGCCGTCCAAGATAAGCTCGGACAGCCAGTTCGTCTTCCGCGAAGGTGAGAGGTTGAAGATGGTCGTATTACCTGGGAAGGGACGCATAGTTCTTACACGTGTCAAGAGGAGTAAGAAAGACAAATAGCATTAAATTATGGACGGTGAAGTTTTATACGAAATGGTTGCCGATATCAGCGTCGATGTTGCTGTCGTCGGCTCCGGGCTCGCGGGGCTGCGTGCAGCCATCGAGGCCAGCAGGACGAGTAGGAACAAGCTGGCTGTTGGAGTCTTCACAAAGACTCAGGTAATGCGTTCCCATTCTGTCTCCGCTGAGGGCGGTACGGCGGCTGTTCTCTATCCCGAGGAAGGCGATTCATTCCAGTCGCATGTTTACGATACTGTGAAGGGGTCGGACTTTCTAGCAGACCAAGATGCTGTGGAGCTGTTTGTAAGGAAGGCTCCTGAGGAGATTCTTCAGCTTGATAGATGGGGCATGCCTTGGTCTCGACGGCCTGACGGGAAGATTGCTCAGAGGTCTTTCGGAGGCCAGAGCTATCCAAGGGCTTGTTTCGCCGAGGACAAGGTGGGGTTTTTCGAGATGAGCACTCTGTACGACACGGCTTTGAAACATGACAACATTCAGTTCTTTCCGGAGTGGGCTGTGGTCTCGCTTCTCGTTGAAGCCGGTAAGTTTAAGGGGTTGGTGGCTCTCGAGCTGAAGACCGGTAAGCTTCACACGGTCGAGGCTAAGGCGGGCATCATAGCCACGGGCGGGGCTGGGCGTCTCTACACTTTCGCAACCTACGGCTACTCCTCGACACCCGACGGGCTGTACATCACCTACCGTGCTGGAGCCCCCTTGAAAGACATGGAGTTCGTGCAGTTCCATCCCACGGGGCTCGTCCCCTCAGGCATACTGATCACGGAAGCCTCTCGAGGAGAGGGTGGAATACTGCTCAACGCTAAGGGTGAGCGGTTCATGAAGAGGTATGCGCCCGAGAAGATGGAGCTTGCGCCACGTGATATAGTCTCTAGAGCCATGTATACGGAGATAGCCGAGGGCCGTGGAGTCGAGGGCCCAAACGGGATGAAGCATCTCTATCTCGACCTCCGTGCGGTCGGTGAGGAGAAGATCAAGACACGGCTGGCTGGGATAAGGGAAATATGCATGAGGCTTGCAGGCATAGACCCTGTCAACGAACCGATTCCGGTGAGGCCGGTGGCGCACTACTACATGGGTGGAGTTGACACCAACCTAGAGGGAGCTACTGTCATCAAGGGTTTGTGGGCTGCGGGGGAGGCGGCCTGCGTCTCCATAAACGGCGCCAACAGGCTTGGCTCGAACTCTACGACTGAGTGCTTGGTGTGGGGAGCCATAACCGGCAGGGCTGCCGCTGAATACGTGGCTGAGAAACACAACACCGGCACGATCTCGAAGGCTGAAGTCGAGCGGGTGAGCAAGCACATCTACGACGAGTTGCTGGGCAAAGCTCCCCGTGAAAACCCGTACGACATAAGGAACGAGCTTCAGTCGACCATGGAGAGAACATGCCACATATACCGTGATGAGAAAACGATGCTCGAAGGCCTCGCAGCCCTGAGAAGCCTAAAGCAGCGTATGTTTAGAGGAGTCGTCGACAGCAGCAGGTACTACAACACCAACCTGATGAACGTTCTGGAGATTGAGATGATGCTGGAGGTGTCTGAGGTAATACTCGTCTCCGCCCTCAACCGGAGAGAGTCGCGCGGAGCGCATGCACGAATAGATTATCCGAAGAGGGATGACGTGAACTTTCTCAAGCATACTTTGGCCTACTATTCGGCGGACGGTCCTAGAGTAGAGTATATTAGTCCTACCATAACAGAGTACATTCCGACTGAGAGGAAGTATTAGCCATGAGCTTGCTTGTCAACGCCTTGAAGACATGGCTCGTCCCCTTACGCTACGGGGTGGAGCGGTGGAGCTACACGCTGCAGCGTGTTTCAGGCGTGGCGATAACTCTTTACTTTGTGGCGCACGTGGTCGAGACGGGCAACGTAGTCGGGGGAGCGGCTGTGTGGAGCGTTCCGCCCTACGAGTTCGCTGAGAGGGTCTGGAACGAGACGAAGACGTTTCTCGCCAACCCGTTGTTCGACGCAGGGCTTGCAGTGTTGGCGTTCATGATCTTCTTCCACACGGTTAACGGAGTTAGGCTATTCCTAGCTCATTTCGGGATAACTTTAGGCAAGCCCAGCCGGCCAGAGTATCCGTACAGAGCTGCGTCGATGTCGAGGCCGCAGAGAGCTCTCTTCTGGCTGAGCGTCATCCTAGCCGTAGTCGCCATGGTCTACGCTGTAGACGTTTTCTTCAAGGTGCTTCAGCTATGAAGGAAAAAACCATAATGCTCATCCATTACATCACGGGCCTCGGAATAATCATAGCGGGAGGAGTGCATCTGGCTACGGTATTCCTGCTGAGCCCGTACCATCAGAGCATGGAGTTCGACAACCATCCCTTTGCAGTTCTCAACGTGTACAGGAATGTTTTGCTGGCGTCTTCTCTGGAGGCCCTGCTGGTTCTCGTGGCCTTCCACGGCTTCAACGGCCTGCGGGTAATTCTACAGGAGCTTTATCAAGGAAAGACCTACACAACAGCTGTGAACATCATGGTGTTCGTCGTCGCTGCTGCGTTGGTGGTTTACGGGACGAGAACAATCCTGATAGCACATCAACTTTGAGGAGATGATGCTGTTGAAGGAAGCTAAATTCAAGGTATTCCGGTTCAACCCGGAAGGAGACGGACGTAGAACCTTCCAGACGTACATGGTTCCGGTTTTTAGGGGGATGACCGTCCTGCAGGGTTTACTGTACATCAAGGAGAAGCTAGACCAGACTCTGTCGATAAGGTTCTCATGCCGTATGGCGACCTGCGGCTCGTGCGGGATGATGATCAACGGCCTTCCAAGGCTTGCATGCTACACATTAGTAGACGAGCTGAAGAGCCGGACGATAGTGGTTGAACCTCTCAGAAACTTCCCCGTAATCAAAGACCTCGTTGCAGACTTCGAAGAGTTCTTCAACAAACACAGGCTGGTCAAGCCTTACCTCATAAGAATAGACACCCACGAGCAGGAACGGTCGAACACATCCTACACACAGTCGGAGGAGGAGGTGGAAAAATTCCTACAGTTCGCCTACTGTATAAAATGCGGCCTCTGCTACGCAGCCTGCCCCGTCGTCGCAACCGATAAGAGTTTCCTAGGCCCTCAAGCTCTTGCACAAGCCTACCGGTATCTGGCAGACTCGAGGGATGAGGGGGGCGCCGAGAGGCTGCAGCCGTTGGGCAACGGACACTCTCTCCTGAGATGCCATTTCGCAGCTTCCTGCAGCCAAGTATGTCCGAAGGGAGTTGACCCAGCGCTGGCCATCCAGCTTCTTAGGAGAGAACTCTTTTTAAGAGGATGACCTGACGAATACCCGCCGTTGTATTCGTTGGTCATCCTGCTCACCGGTCTCACCGCTTCGATGGCTGGGTTCTACCTGGCCTCCGGTGGAAGGCTTGAGTTGAAGGGCTTCGCCGGAAGCCTGCCTGTCCTCTTCCTCGCTGCTCAAGCGGCCTCCCACGTCTCCTCGGCCAGCTCATGGCCTGTCCTCCTCGTAATGGTTGTTGGGGCGGCGGGGTTGATGATGCCTCTGGTGTCTAGGGCTGAGAGGATGGGCTTCACAAGGTCGCTGGAGTTTTCAGCCGTGCAGCTGACGAGCTTGATAATGCTGTTTGTGGCTGTCTTCCAGAGCCTCGTTCTAACAGGGGTGAGCCCCGTTGTCGTGTTGGGGTTCGTCGCAGCAGGTTTCTGCTACGTTGCAGTCGTCAACAGGTTCGGTAAGTTTCCCGCGTTAGTTGCTTCGTCAGTCTTGTCGTTGTCTAGCCTTTTGACAAGCTTCACGGTCTCGAGAGCGGTCTTCACTCCAGACATTACGTTGATCGTCTTGATTCTGGCGACGTATGCGGTTGGGACGCTCAGCCATGGGACGCTTGAGAAGCTCGTAGAAGCCCTCACACCCGTCCATCTCTCGCTTATCATCCTGCTCGCTGTAGCTGTTCTTCTTTCACCGTTTTCACCCGTAGAACCACCGCCAGCCATCGACGTCCAGTTTGAGTCCATCCTACTACTTCCCGCTGTTTTCCTAGCCTTCTCGACAGCCGGATACAGCTCGGCTCCGAGACCGTTCGAAGCAGCCCTGCTTGTTCTGGCCGTAAGCGTGGTTGCTGTTGGAGGCTCGTTTCCTCAGGCTTCTGCAAAGCTTCTAGCCCTGTTCGTCGGAGAACCGCTTCTCAACACGTCGGCTGAGCTGGTTCAAGCCGTCCTACATTTAGTAGGCTTGTCGGCTTTGGCGATGATTCTATGCAGGATGTCGATGGCTAGGAGGGACGCTGGGTTAGAGGGGCGGGCGAGCCTGACCTACGGTGTTCCAGCTGGATCTGTTGCGTTAGCTGTCTCTGCTTCGCTGGGTTTTTCCGCGGGTGATTCGGTGCTTTTGGCGGGGGCCCTCAACATGATGACGTTCGCGGTTCTGCTCGCCGCCGCCGGCGGGAAAAGTCTAGCTGCCGCCGCCTTCCTCCTCCTCGTCTCGTTCAACACCGTCGTCTTCATAGCCTCAAGGACCATCACAGTTCTTTCGTTCGAAACAGCTGCTTCGCTCCTGCCTCCAGCCTACTCGATGGCCGTAATGGTTCTGGGTACGTGGGCTTTCTCGCACGCCGTCGTGAAATGGCTTCTCAGGAGGAACCCTTCCGAGCTATGAACCCTAATATAGCTGGACGCTCGAAAAAATGAGACGGGCTTGGGACGAGGAGAACACGCGGCTAGGCATCTGAAGAAGGTTAGGAACAAGTTTCGATGGGCTATCAGGAAGTATCGAATTAGACGGCTGGGTCTCAAGGAAAAGACCGACCCGTTAGAGGGCGCTCCCATGGCTAGGGGCATAGTGATCCAGAAGGTCGGCATAGAGTCGAGACAGCCCAACTCAGCTGTTCGGAAGTGTGTGCGTGTTCAGCTTATCAAGAACAGTAAGGTTGTGACGGCTTTTCTGCCGGGGGACGGTGCGTTGAACGTCGTCGACGAGCATGACGAGGTTTTGGTCGAGGGGATCGGCGGCTCGATGGGCAAGTCGATGGGAGACCTGCCGGGAGTGAGGTACAAGGTCACCATGGTCAACGACGCCCCGCTAAACCTTTTGGTAACCGGCGAGGTCAAGAAGCCTAAGAGGTAGTGTTCCTAACAATATTCTTAACAGCTCGTGTTTCTCTCCTGAAGTCTATTCTTCCGTGAGGGATCAGGCCGCCGCTGAAAGACTTGGGGATGTGAAGAAGCTCGTGTATGATTACTTCGTCCTGCTGCTCGGGGGTCAGTTTGTCGAAGACCTCCGACAGGAACTCGATGACGTAGGACGGCTTCATGCCGTAGGCTGTTAGGAAGGCTTTCGAGACCGAGTGTATGCGGGCCGCAATCGTCCGTGAAGACGAGCCGTAGCTCCTTACACACTTAACCCTGCTGTGGTCGATGTGGTGCAGGCCCGCCTTCTCAACCAAGCTTCTAACCCTCTCGTCCAAGTCAAGGGCCCTTCTGTACGTTATCAACAAGGTTGAAGCGTTGCGGGTGTTTTAATATTTTTTCACGGTATTGATGGTTATCGACGAGCCTACGTCTCCAACGATCGTGGTGTAGTGCGGGAACTGTTTCCTCAGCGTTGCGACGACCTTCTCCACATCCTCTTCGTAGACTAGTGCGTGAACAGCCCGGCCCACCATGTTCTGGGCGAAGCCTATCGTGGGAAGCTTCTCCATCACCGTGAAAACCTCGTGAACATCTCGACTCACTAATCCCGCTCTCTCTGCGAAGGCTTTTGACTGTGTTAGGAAGTTGTCCGGCGTTGGGTTTTGGACGATCTTGTCGATGAACATGTCTCCAACCATCTCTAGCTGGACAAGCCTCTCCGTTGAAGGGAATGCGTCGGGAGTTGGCATCTGGCCCGCCACGACCGCGACCAGCTTGCAACGTGACGGAAGCGGTATCTCATCGGTCAACGAATAGTCGGGCCCGCCTTCACGCAGCACCAAGACCAAGCCTGTTTTCCCGAACCCGGCCTCGCTGTTCAGGCCTGTTCGGCAGTCCAGCTCAACGTAGTGGGCTAGCTTGATTGCTTGACGCAGGGTCATGGGCTTGCCCGCTAGGTGGGAGAGGGCTAGGGCGACGCTGAGGGCTGAAGCCGCGCTTGTGCCGAACCCGGTTGCTATGGGTACGTGAATCCTGTGCCTGACTATCACACGGCCCTGTAATCCGTAGGCTTTTCGAGCGAGCTCCACGGCTCTCTCGGCGGGCGGGAAGGAAGCGGCCACGCCGTTGACCTCCACAACAACCCCATCACCGTCCTCAGCAACCTCGACGTCTGTGTCGACGCCGGGGAAGAACGAGAAGCCTCCACCCCTAGCCCCCACCCTGTCAGGGTCATCCCTCAGCCTTCCGCTTTCCACCACCTTGGGCGAGAAGATGCTTGAGAGCGGTGTGGGTGTCTTTATCCTAGCCGCCCGCATCCTACTCACTTACAGCCACGGGAACGGCTTTCCTGACAGCCGTCGTGAGGGGAGGCAGCAGCGTCATCAGGAAGGGCATCTCGGTGAGGTAGGTCCACAGAAACCATATCGCCGCCGTGAAAAGAGGCAGGTTCCTACCACCGCCCGCCGCGGCTGGAAGCGAGAAAAACTGGCTGTAAGCCCACACGCCCAGCCCTATTATCGTCGCGCCCAGCAGCAGGCCTATGGATGATGCCGCGATCAAGCCTGCGTAGGCCGGCCTGTATATGCTGTACACCACGCTTATTCCGAAGGAGAGGACGGCTGCTCCGAGGAAGATGTTGCCTGTGAGAGGGTCTCCGAAGATGTTAGCCCAGAGGGCCATGAGCGTGGTTGCTAGAGGTATGGCTTGGAGAGATACTGAGAGCGCTGCGCCGTGCCTCGCCCTTGCGAGGACTTGGGCCAGCTTGCCCAAGACGTAGAACCCCGCTGTGTTGGATGTCACGCCGACGGTGATGCTGAGGATGGGGTCTCCGTGGATGAGCATGTCGCTGATGAAGATGCCGAGCCCTGCTCCGAGAGCCCCTATGCGGGGGGAGTAGACGACGGAGAAGACAGCCGGCACGACCACCGCCGGCCAGAACCGGACAGTTCCCACGACGGGCGCGAATATGCCGAGGTAGGTTAGGTATCCTATGCCGGCGTACAGCGAAGCGTTGACTGCTATCAGGACTATTTCGAGGGGTTTTTTCAGCGGCATCTCCTTTCTCTATAGTTTACTTGTGTAAAGGCTTTTCCTATATAGACTCTATAGTCAAAGTTTGCACAGCAGTCTCCGTACAACGTCTATCCTCACCGGCGACGCAAAATCCCGCACGGCGAGAACCTTGCCCTTGATGTCGGACAGCACGAGGAGCCGTTGGCCTGTCTTCCACGGCCTCCAGTCGAAGAACCGCACCACGGTAAAGTCCTCCGACACGGCTTCAACCTCGTAGCCGCTGACTGTGAAGGTGATCGAGGGCGTCATGGGCAGAAAAAAGAACCAGTCGTTTCCTCTATGCTTTACAGACCTTACGACAGCCCTCCTCAACCTCCGTCCAGCCTTCTCAACCCTGTCCTTGACAACTAGGAAGACGGCGAAGGCTGTCAGGCCGGTGAAGAACATCATGACCGGAAAGTCGTACGCGGCAAGGTAGAGAAGGGCGAGGGCTGTCGAGAATATGACCAGAATCTCGAGCTTGAGGATGAAGACCATCCGATCCCTGCGAAGCCTGCCTTCGAAGCTTAGGGCGCAGGACAGACCCATGCCATATGTTGCTCCGTCCAGCACAAAAACTTTTGTCCAGCTCGCCGGCCTAGCTCCTCACGATGAATCCTTTTCCCTTCGAGCCTCTCTTCATGTAGATGACCACGACCAGAGCCGTCCACGCCAGCGTCGCCAGAAGCCATGCGATCATGTTAAAAGGAGTTATCAGCCTGTTGTTGTTCAGAAAGACAAGAAGACCGATGGGAAGCGAGGTCATGAGTAGAGCCAGAAGGAACGACTCCAAGATGAATTTCCTCGAGCTGGTCAGCTTCATTCCATGTGGTCTTTTTGAATGTTGTTTAAAAATCTGTCATTCAAACTCTATCGATGCTCCGGCTCTCCTCAGGTCTTGGAGGAAGGTTGGATAGGAGACGTCGGCTGACTCGGCTCCGACAACCTTCAGACCTTTCCCGACAGCCAGCCCCAGCACCGTGAAAGCCATGAAAAGGCGGTGGTCTCCGTGGCTGTCCAGCACAACCCCTCCGTCGACGTCGCGTCTCCCCTTTATAACCAGCCCGTCATGCTGCTCCAAAACTTCTACGCCCAGCTTCCTAAGCTCCCTCGCAACCGTTGAGATCCGGTCGCTCTCCTTCAGACGGGCGTGCGCGACCCCGTACAGCCTTGTCGTCCCCCTGTTCAACACCGCCGTCGCAGCAACCACGGGTAGAAGGTCGGGGCTGTCCGTGAGCTGGAGCTCGACGTCAACATCGCCAGCGTCTCCAAAAACCTCCACCCACCTGTCTCCACGCACAACCCTCGAGCCGAAAACCTCCACCACACGCAGTATCGTCGAGTCGGCTTGAGGCATCGACGTGTCTAGGTTGGTTATCTTTACGTATCCCTTTGTGAGGTGTGCCGCGGCTATGATGAAGGCCGCTGAGCTGAAGTCGCCCGGCACCGTGAAGTCAACTCCGGTAAGCTTTCGAGGGTTGACGGCGAAGCGGTTAAACCCCTCCCGCTCTACCTTTCCGCCGAACATCTCAACCATTTTGACGGTCGCCTCGACGTACGGCTTCGACACCAGCTCTCCCTCTACAGTTATGTCCACCCTCTTGGAAGCCGCCAGCCCCGTCAGCAGCAGCGAGGTGATGTACTGCGAGGACTCCGAGCCCTTGATCGACGTGGCTCCGCCTGCGACTCCACCGCCCTTGACTACGACGGGAGCTGTGCCAGACCCCCGCGTGCTCCAACAATCGACGCCGAGGTCTCTCAACGACTTTAGCAACGGGCCGACAGGCCTCCGCCTGATGCTTTCGTCGCCCGTCAACACCGTATACCCATCCTCAGCCAGCGCCGACAAGCCCGTGTAAATCCTCAGAGTCGTCCCGCTGTTCTCGACGTTTATAACGTCGTCCGGACACCGGAGCCTTCCACCCGGCTCAACCATCAGCAGGTCCTGCTGCTCAACTATTCTTACTCCGAGCATTCGTGAAGCGTTTATTGATGCTTTAGTATCCCGTGAAATGAGAGGTCGTCGGATAATTGTTTTCCCGTCCGCTAGGCTTGCGAGGGCCACGGCTCTATGGGTGTAGCTTTTGCTGGGAGGGGCTTCGACGACTCCTTCTATCTTGCTGGACTTCGTCGAGACAATCATGGGTCTTCCCCCGACCCTGTGTTCACAGGGCATTTGATAACCCTACCCTCAAACCTTTGAAAAGACTCCTCAACCAAGTCCACGTACTCCTCGGTACAGACCGCAGCAACAGCCGGCCCTGTCCCGGAAAGCCCCGCAGCCAGCGCACCAGCCCGAAGAGCCTCCAACGCAGGAGCCGTCGGCAGACCCAGAGCCGCCGAGTGCAGCAGCCCGTTCAACGTCATGGCCTTCCAGTACTCGCCCCGCAAAACCATGCTGAAAGCCGTCGCAACCAGCTCCTTCACGGGGTCAAGCCTAAGTCGTGGGAAGTCTTTTGTGAACATCCTGCCCGGAGGAACATGAATGACGGTCATCAACTCTCCGGCGACCTTTTCACGCATCAGAATCCTCCGCCTTGGGTTGTCCGTTGCTACAATCCCACCCAACATGCATGCAGCAGCGTCGTCCATGGCTCCCGTTATAGACGTCCCCGACCTAACCGAAGCATCAGCCACCAAGCTGAGGAAAACCTCAGCCTCCAAGCTTTTTTTGAAAGCGTTGAGGAAGGCCGATGCTATGGCAACGGCTGCGGAGCTAGAGCTCTTCAACCCGACCGCCACAGGTATGTCGGAGGTCGTTGAAACCCGGCACCCGCCGACCTCCAAGCCGAAATGGTTTGCGAACGTTTTTACGACCTCGACGGCTAATGAAGGGTCTCCGGGCTCCCCGTTTATCGTCAGGCTGAACCCCTCATCTGGAACAGTCTCTACAACAGCCTCCGTCCTGAGCTTGATGCCTAGAGCAGCACCGTACCCTGTTGAGATGGCGTTAACGATAGAGATCGCTCCGTAGGCTGCTCCGACGCCCCTCAACCCCTGAAACCCTTCAAAGCCCTCAAAGCCGCCCTCTCCATGACCTCTCTGTCAGCCTCCAGACCCAACCATATCTTGAGAGCTTCAGCGCCCTGAGCAGCCAGCATCTTCACGCCGTCGACCGTCCTAGCCCCTTTAGCCCTAGCTGCTTTCAGGAGCCGTGTCTGCGGCGGGTTGTAGACCATGTCGAACACAGTCATGCGTCTATGCAGGAGGCTGGTTTCCACAGGTGTCTCGTTGACTTTGGGGTACATGCCCACCGGTGTGGCGTTTATGAGAATACTGCACCTCCTTAACTCCTCAGCCATCGCGGCCGAGCCCATTTTCACAAACCTGCATCGTATACCCCTGCTCTCAGCGAACTTTCTAAACTCCTTAACAGTCTTCAGCCTCCTGCCTGCAAACACTACGTCCTCAAACCCTTTTCTCTTCAAAGCCACGGCCGCGGCCCTAGCGGCTCCGCCGACTCCCAGCACCAACACAGACCCATCGGCTTCAGACGGAATAGCCGTCATAACGCCCAGCACGTCTGTGTTGAACCCTACGAGCTTATCGCCAACCACCTTGACGACGTTGACGGCTCCAACCTGCTTCGCCGACGAGTCCAGCCTGCTGAGATGCTTGATTACCGAGACCTTGTGAGGTATAGTCACGTTGAAGCCGATAAAGTTCATCAAGGGAGCTGAACGACAGAACGCTTCCAAGTCTCTTGGCTTAACCTCCACGGGTACGTAGAGGATGTTGTCGACTCCTGCACGCTTAAGAGCTGTGTTGACCATCTGGGGTGAAACGCTGTGAGCTACTGGGTGGCCGATAACCCCTAAAAGCCCGGGCCTCAAAACACTCCGCCACCTCTCCAAACCCTGTCCCTAACCTTGACCATCTCGGTCAGCGAGAGCTGGCCCGGCGCCGTAGCCATCTCGTCCAGCGATGCATAGGCTATCGGAGCTCCTGCAGCCATCGAGACGATTCTCGTAATCCATCCCTTCTCACCCATGCAGAAGGCCACCAGCTTCTCGGAAGGTACATGAGTGTAGAGCATGATTGTTCTGAAGTTATCTTCGACACCGCTTGAAAAGGTCACGATTTTCGCCACGTCGCCGTACCTCAGACATTCTCGGGCGGTCTCCACCAGCTTCTCCGTCTCGGGCGTTGAGCCACCGTGCCACGACACGATGAGCCTGCTGCCTTGCTTCAACGCCTCTAGGTCGTTGTTCCTAGCGGTCTTAAGCTCGACGTCCACGTAAGCGGGCCGCATCCGGCACAGCTGAGCGAGAACCGATAGCCTCTCTGAATCAGTGAGCGTCGACTTCCCGCCTTCGTCGACGGGCCTGAGAGTGAGGACGAGCTTTTCGGAGAACGGCTTCAGGACCGTGTAAACCCTGTCCCAGCTTGACACGCTTGTAAGGTCAAGCCTAGTCTCAACCAAGTCTCCACCCTTAGTCAACGCATACGAAACCCTTCTACCCAGCTCGTCCTCATCGCTTCCGTAGACAGAGACGCAGACCAGCGTTCTCCTCATTTCTCGACAACTGTCTCTTCGACAGCCATGCCGAAATGCCTGCCCTTAACCTTGGAAACGTGGCACAGAACCTTGTCGCCCTTCTTCAGCTCCGTCACAGGAATAATCCGTCCATCCTCCGAAACAAACCTTATCGTCTCAGCGTTCTGAACAGTGACCACGCCGACAACATCGTCTGCAGAGGCCTTGACAAGCCTCAACGGCCTCCTCTCTATCTTGACCCGCCCGACCGAAGTTATCCGTGTCCTGCCGTCCCTAGCCACGATGAGAACTCTGTCCCCCGCCTCGAGCTCGGACAAGTACCGTGTCGATCCATCCGGCATCAGAACATAGCTGTGGACCGCTCCGGCGTTGACTCTGAAAGGTCTCGGCGACGTGAAGCTCGAGCCCACGGACTCGTTGTGTATGAGGAAGAACATGTAGGCTCTGCTGCCGACCATCATCCCCTCCCCCAGCTCAAGCATGCTCACGGTGTCTACACAAGCCCTGTCCCCGACCCCGACATCCCTAACCTCCTCAACCACAGCGGTCGTCAGGTCGAGGCTGCTTGGTTTCCTTACCAGGTCGCGCAGCATCTTAACCTCGTTCTCCGTGCCGGGCCTCACGACGACCCCGTCAACGCCTCTTTCGAGAATGTTGATAAAGAGCTCGGCCTCCGAAACCCCGCCCACCTCGGCCAAGATACTGCACCTCAGGCCAGACATCATAGCTATGAGGTTCTCAACCGGTATTATCTTCCAGTCAGAGGTGGCTATGACCACCTCGTCAGCTCCGCTTCTGGCAAGCTGCACAACCTTCTCAAGATCCTGAGGAGATTTGATGAACACCCGAGGAACCTTCGCTGGATTCTGTCCAAGCCTACTGTACCCCTCGGGGTCTGGCACGTAAACCGTTATGGACGGCGGTGTGTCGACGGGCTTGTCCAGCACAAACGAGTCGAACCCCATCTTAACCGCTTTCCTGAAAAGCTCCTCGTCTCCCGAGACGTTCACAACGGCTTTCTTCATGTCTTTAAAACCGCCAGAGCTTCTTCAACCGTGAGACCGTCTATAACCACACGTCTAAGCGCCCTAACCATGGTCGCGGGAGAGCTGTGCTGGAAGACATTCCTGCCAAACGTTATGCCGAGGCAGCCGCCCTTCACAGCAGCATAAGCAAGCCGCAGAACATCCTCATCCCTCTCCATCTTAGGCCCGCCTGCTGCGACAACTGGAACAGGGCAACTCCTTACCACACGCTCAACATCCCTCGGGTTCGAGGATGGCAGAGGAGTCTTAACTATGTCCGCTCCAAGCTCCGCCCCAACCCTAGCCACGTGGCTCACGGTGAAAGGGTCGCTGGCGTCCTTGATGTTCTCACCGCGAGGATACATCATGGCTATAAGCGGAACCTGCCACTCGTCGCAAGCATCAGCCGCCTCCCCCAGATGCTGTAGCATAACATCGTCGTCAGAACCGCCGATATTAATGTGGACAGAGACAGCGTCAACACCGAGACGTATGGCTTCCTCAACAGAGGCCACACCGACCTTCCTGTTGTACCGGCTGCTGAGCTGCGTGCTAGCCGACATGTGCATTATAGACCCCACCTTCAACGGTCTCTTCAAAGACCGGAAGACTCCTTTGTGGGCGAGCAGAGCCGTCACCCCCGCCTCCTCCAAAAGATACATAGTGTTCTCGATCTGCTCGAGGCCTTGAACAGGGCCTATGGAAGTGCCGTGGTCCATGGGGACGCAGAGCATACGCCCGTTCTCCAACAGCCTGCTAATCCTTACATGTTTACCGAAGACCATCACCAGTCAACCATCCAGCAGGCCAAAATGCTTCGCAAGCTCAGCCGTGAGAATCGTGCCACCAGCCGCACCACGTATCAAGTTATGGCTGAGAGAGACAAGCCGAACCTTGTTTCCGACAACCCTAAGCCTGCCAACAGTCACGCTCATACCGGGAACAGACCCAGCGTCAACATCTATCCTCGTCTGAGGCCTGTCCTCCTCAGGCCTTACGATTATGGGCCGTCGTGGAGCTGTAGGCAGGCCAAGCTCCTGAGGCAGCGAGACGTATTCGGAGAGAAGACGGGCAACCGTCTCCTTATCCGTCTGCTTCTCGGTCTCGACCACAACAGACTCCATATGGCCGTCCAAGGTAGGAACACGTGTGCAAGTTGCTAGAACATCCACATATTCGTGAACTATCCGGCCGTCGACAAACCTCCCAAGTATCTTACACGTCTCGGTCTCAACCTTCCTCTCCTCCCCTGAAATGTATGGAATCACGTTGCCAAGAATGGACAGGGAAGCAACACCCGGATACCCTGCCCCAGAGACAGCCTGCATCGTAGTAGCTATGACTCGCTTTACTCCAAGCTCCCGGCTCAACGGGTGAAGCGGTAGAACAAGCCCCACAGTCGTGCAGTTAGGTGTCGTAACTATATACCCGTCCCAGCCACGGTTCTTCCTCTGCACCTCAACCATCCGCAAATGCTCCGGGTTTATCTCGGGAACTATCAACGGGACATCCTCCTCCATCCTGAACGCCGCAGCATCGCTGAAAACTGGGAATCCAGCCTCAGCGAAACTCGGCTCAGCCTCCCTAGCAGCCTCGGTCGGAAGGCATGAGAAGACGACATCGGCGTCGACGTGCTTAGGGTCCGTGGGCAGAACCTCCATCTCGGCAATATCCTTCGGAGGCTCAGGCGCTTCACCACGCACCGCCTCAACATACTTCTTACCAACCGATTCCTTCCCCGTCAGAGCCCTAACCCTAAACCAAGGATGGTTGTTAAGCAGCTTGATATAATGCTGGCCGACCATCCCGGTCGCTCCAAGTATGGCGACGCTGTACGTCTTCATGCTCTAAAAACAGCTTTTTACTGCTATTTACTCTTTCGCCGGCTCGGTCCTTATAAACACCGGGAACCACGGTCCGCAGAAACTAACGCAACGGCTCAGACCTTCGTGTAAACCTCTATGCCCAGCTTTCCAGCCGCCTTCAACGCCTCCTCATCGACATAAGGCGCGACCATCACCTTCCTGTCCGGCCTCCTCCCCGTCTTAGCGCTGAAAAACTCCACCTTCCTGCTGAACTCGCTGACATCCGACAACCTAACACTAGACTTAACCTCAACCAAAACCGTCTTCCCATCCCTAACAGCCAAGTCTATCTCTACAGGGCTGGGAAAACCATACACAACCCCCTCCTCGTCAAAAGCAGTCCACCTTTCGACAGACAGCCCTATTTCCTTCTCCAAAACACCCTTCAACCCCTCACGGAAAGCCGACTCAGCCATAACACCCCACCGAGCGCCCAGCGCATCCAAGCGACGGTTCACCAACTCAAATCCCCTGTTCATGTCCATACGGAGCCGAACAAGCTCCTCATCATGCCTCTTGAACCCCATCATCATATCCTCTCTGAGCTTGTTAGTTTCTGCTCTCAGCGCAGTCAGCTCTTCATCATGCCTCCTGAACCCCATCATCATGTCTTCTCTTAGCTTGTTAGTTTCTGCTCTGAGCGCTGCAAGCTCTTCATCGTGTCTCTTGAACCCCATCATCATGTCCTCTCTCAGCTTATTAGTTTCTGCTCTGAGTGCCGCCAGCTCCTCATCATGTCTTCTGAACCCCGCTATCATGTCCTCTCGCAGCTTGTTGGTTTCAGCTCTTAGCGCAGCCAGCTCCTCGTCGTGTCTTTTGAACCCCATCATCATATCCTCTCTAAGTTTGTTAGTTTCTGCTCTTAGCGCAGTCAGCTCTTCATCATGCCTCCTGAACCCCATCATCATGTCTTCTCTAAGCTTGTTAGTTTCAGCTCTGAGCGCTGCAAGCTCTTCGTCGTGTCTTCTGAACCATGCTATCATGTCTTCTCTAAGCTTGTTGGTTTCTGCTCTTAGTGCCGCCAGCTCCTCATCGTGTCTTCTGAACCCCGCTATCATGTCTTCTCTCAGCTTTACTAGCTCGGCTTCATGTCGGTCAAGCCGTTTCAGCACCTCATCCATTCCGAGGAAGCCTGCTAACGCGTAGCGGAACTCGTAATCTTCCTTGAGTAGTTTGAAGAGGGTCTTTTTTAAGCGGACTGCCATGTTTTTGCTCTGTCATCATGTTGGTGTTGTGTGTTTTTAAGTGTTTTGGGGCCAGAGCTTGATTGTTTTTAGGCTTAGTGAGTTGGTTAGGACCGAGACCGAGCTGAGAGCCATGGCTGCGGCAGCTAGTATGGGGTTGAGGATTCCTATCGCTGCGACGGGTATTAAGACGGTGTTGTAGATGAAGGCCCAGAAAAGGTTCTGCTTGATCTTTCGCATGGTGTGCCTGCTGAGGCTTATGGCTGTCGCTACTTTCCTCAAGTCGTCGCTAAGCAACACTATGCCGGCTGACTCTACGGCTACGTCCGTGCCGCTGCCTAGGGCTATTCCTATGTCTGCTGTTGCTAGTGCTGGTGCGTCGTTGACTCCGTCGCCGACCATGGCCACTCGACGTCCCTGCTCCATCAGTTTCTTGATAGCTTCCGCTTTTTGCGCGGGCAGGACCTCTGCTACGACTTCGTCTATACCTGCCTGCTTGGCTATTGTTCTGGCTGTTCTTTCGTTGTCTCCTGTAAGCATCATGATCTTCAGCCCCATGGTCTTCAGCTTCTTGATTGTTTCTTCTGCGTTGGGCTTGAGCGTGTCTGCGAGTCCCAGCACCCCCACGGCCTCGCCGTCTACGACGACGACGATAGCTGTCTTTCCTTGGTTTTGGAGGTCTTCTACGACTTTCTCGACGCGGTCTGTTTTGGCTGCTGCGAGCTCGAGCATCTTAATTTTTCCAACCGCTATCGTGTGTTGTTCGACGACTGCTTTGACACCTATTCCGGGCAGGTAGGTGAACTCTTTGGGCTCGGGAATCTCTAACCCTTTCTTCAACGCGTGCTCGACAACGGCTTTTCCCAGCGGGTGTTCAGAACCTTTCTCTGCGGCTGCGGCGAAACGTAGGACATCGAGCTCCCCGACCTCTTTGACGGGAATTATGTCGGTCGTGGCTGGCTCGCCAACTGTGAGGGTTCCGGTCTTGTCGAACACCACTGTGTCTACTTTGCTTGCTTTCTCGACGTATTCTCCGCCTTTAACCAACACGCCGTTCTCAGCTCCTCTGCCGACTCCGACTACCAGCGCTGCCGGGGTTGCCAACCCTAGGGCGCAGGGGCATGCGACTATCAGCACGGCGACGAAGGCCACGAAGCCTGTTGGAAAGGCTGTGCCCTTGACCAAGGTCCATGCTACGAGTGAGAGCAGGGCTACTGCAACTACTGCGGGGACGAAGTAGGATGATACTTTGTCGGCTAGTCGTTCGACAGGTGCTCGCCCGGCCTGTGCTCTCTCGACGAGCTCGATGATCTTGGCTAATACTGTGTCGGAGCCTATGCGTGTGGCTTTGACTTTGACGAAGCCTGTTTTGTTGATTGTGCCGCCTATGACTTCTTCGCCTACAGTCTTGTCGACAGGCGTGCTTTCCCCGGTGATCATTCTCTCGTCAATCGATGCGTGTCCCTCGAGTATCACTCCGTCGGTTGGTATTTTTTCACCCGGACGGACGACCATCACATCGCCTACTTGCACATCTTCGACGGGGACCAAAACCTCAGACCCGTTCCGCAAGACTCTGGCCATCGACGGCCTCAGCTCCAGCAGCTTTCTAACGGCGTCCGAGGCTCTCAGCCTGACCCGGTGTTCCAGAACTCTACCTAGGAGGATGAAGGCGATTATCAAGGCTGATACCTCGAAGTAAGTGCCGTGTGGGAAGCTGTGCGGGAAGAAGGCTACAAGCGTGCTGTACCCCCATGCTGCTGATGTGCCAACTGCTATCAGCGTGTCCATGTTAGCCGCTCCAGCCCTCAGGGCGTGGAGCATGCCTTTGTAGAAGCGCATGCCTGCGATGAACTGGACGGGAGTGGTTAGGGCGAACAGCACGTAGTCGTTCAGAGCGGTTGGAAGGATTGGCAGCCACGTGAGCATGAGGGCTGGAATTCCCAGGCTGAAGCTCAGCAGTGTTAGGTGCTTGAGCTTCTGGAACTCGGCTTCGGGCGCTACAAAGGTTTTTAAGCATGATTCGGAGCAGAAGAAGTACTCCCTGCCCCTGATGGTTGCTTTGAGGGCTTCCTCCGACTCCTCGACGTACATTCCGCACACGGGGTCTTTAGCCATTCTTCTTGTGTTTGCGCGGCTTATCTTTTATGTTTTTGTAAACACTTAAGCAGGGGTGACGTGGTGTGGATGGGTTGGAGAGGCTTGCGGTTAGGGTTCCGAAGAATAGGGCTGAAGAGGTGCGGCGTATGCTTGTCAGGGAAAATCTTTTCGACGGTTCGCGTAGTATTTTGAGGGAGGGGGATACGGTACTCATACCTGTGCGTGTTGTGCCGGGACATGGGTTGGAGGTTGTTGAGGCTGATCTGCCTGTCAGCAGGCGTTTAAAAACACCTTTTCTGAGGGCGGCGTTCGACGTTGTCGGCTGGGTGGCTGTGGTGAACGACATGGACATGCCTTATGATGAGGCTGTTGAGCTTGCGAAGGACATAGTTCGGCGGCATCCACGTGTGCGGACCGTTCTGCAGAAGACTGGAGAGGTTTCAGGCGAGGAAAGGGTTGCGTCTTACCGTCTGTTGTTGGGCGATCCGTGTACCGAGACTACTCACCGTGAATCTGGGTGTTTATTCAGGCTCGATGTGGCTAAGACCTTTTTCAGCCCTCGTCTTTCTGGGGAGCGTATCAGGGTTGCTTCTCAGGTGGGTGAGAATGAGAAGGTGTTAGACATGTTCGCAGGCGTGGGGCCGTTCTCCATAGTCATAGCTCGTAGGAATGCGTCGGCGACTGTATACGCCGTGGAGAAAAATCCCGACGCGTTCAAGTATCTTTGCATCAACATCGAGCTGAACAAGGCTGTGGGTCGTGTCAAGCCCTTTCAGGGAGATTCAGCGGAAGTTATCCCCAAACTGGACACGGAGTTCAACCGGATTATCATGAACCTCCCACATTCATCGGTGAGATACTTGCCGACAGCTGTTCAGAAAGCAGCACCCAACGCAGTCGTTCATCTCTACGTCGTTGAGGAGCGAACCAGCCCGGGCTCTGTTCTAGAATATGTTTTGAAATGTTTTAGCCAGCTTCGGCCTGTGGGGGGTCGTGTCGTGAAGGAAGTTTCGCCCAAGTCTGTGATGAAGGTGTACGACCTGCGGGTTGTGTCGACAGGGTTTAATTGATGGGTTTTTGTCGTTAGTTGGGCTTGAGGTTTTTCAGGGTCGACAGGCAGAACGTTCAGAAGGTTGTTGGTGAGGTCGTTTCGTCGAGAAAGCCGCTGGACTTCTACGTGGACTACGTTAGGGGGATTGTTGAGGATGTCAAGGTGAGGGGGGATAAGGCGTTGATCGAGTACGTGAACAGGTTTGACTCATCCAGAATAACTTTGGACGGTTTACGGATAGCTGAGACTAGCTTGGCTAAGGCGTACAGCAAGCTGGACCATCGGACAAGGAACGCTCTCAAGAAGTCGGCTGAAAACATCTCGAAGCTCTGTAGGGCTCAGCTCGGGAGACTGAGCTTTGCCCGAACCGTTGACCAAGGTGTTAAGGTTTTCCAGCGTGCAGCTCCCCTGCCCGCAGTGGGCTGCTACGTTCCCGGAGGCTTGGCTAGGTATCCGAGCACGGCGTTGATGACTGTTCTGCCCGCCAAGGTGGCTGGTGTGTCTAGAGTGGTTGTCTGCACTCCGCCGAGTGAGGAGGGTGTTGTGGACGACGTGGTCCTCGCAGCTCTATACATGGCGGGAGCGGACGAGGTGTATGCGATGGGAGGGCCGCATGCTGTGGCTGCGATGGCGTACGGAACCGAGACGGTTAGGCCTGTGTTTAAGATAGTCGGGCCTGGCGGGCCTTACGTCACCGCTGCTAAGAAGCTTGTTAGTGTTGATGTTCCGGTTGACATGCTCGCGGGGCCGACGGAGCTGCTTGTTTTCGGCGACGATGTGAGGGACGCTGAGGACATAGCTCTGGATATGTGTGCGCAGGCTGAGCACAGCGCCGACACGTTGGTCGGTTTAATCACTACCTCCGACGACTTGGCTAATGAGGTGTTGAAGTATTTGAAGCTGATAGCTGCACGGCTGGAGCGCGGCAAGACGGTTGAGCAGTCTCTCGAGAGCAACGGGTTTATTGCTTTATGCGACGGGCTTAAAACGGTTGTTGACTTTATTCAAGAACTTGCCCCCGAGCATCTTTTCCTAGCGTCTAAGGCTGAGCGGATAGCTCCTCACGCAACCAACGCCGGCTTGATATCCTCCGGTAGATTTACCTCGCCAGCTTTGTGTGATTACGTCGTCGGCGTGAATCATGTCTTGCCGACGGGTGGGCAGGCTCGTGTGCGTGGAGGGTTGAGCGTGTTGGACTTTGTCAAGCTGGTTGTGGAGGTGCGTGTTCAGAAGGGTGCTGCGAGGAGGATGGGGAGGCATGCGGCTGTGCTGGCGTTGGCTGAGGGTTTGACGGCTCATGCTGCGGCGGCTGGTCGTCTGCTTAACGAGGACTCTCGGTGACTCGCCGGACTAACTCGGGGGTTTCTCGAAAACCCTAGCTGGAGGGCTGTTTTTACGTGATACCCATGGACTGTCTGCTACGTAGAAGCGAAGCAAGCGGTTGACGCTGGCCGTCACGCCTATCCGTCTCGATACGGCAATTTTGTCGAAGACGTATCCATCGTCCTCGACCCATACTTTATCGGAGACGCAGAGGTCGAGTCCATCATACGACCTGTCTATCCCGAGCGCTCTGCAGAGTCTACCGGGCCCGTCTGTTCTAGCCTCGACCCCGGCAAGCGGCTCCGCTGATCTCACCAGCACCGCTTCACCGCCTCCCCTGACGACGTTCATGCAGTTGTGTGTGTGAACCATGTAGACATACAGCGTTCCCGGAGGGCCGAACATGCTTTTGTTGCGTTTTGTCATGCCTTTGTAGGCGTGGTTTGCTCTGTCGTTCTTCACGTAGGCTTCAACCTCAACCACTCTAACACGCTTAACAGCGTCGTTCTTCACCACGAGCACCTTGCCCAGAAGCCTCTTCGCCAGCTCTACCGTGTCCCGGTCGTAGAAATCACGGTCCAGCCTCACTCCATCCACCATCAAGGCCTAGGTTTCGTCGAGGGTTTTCTGCTTTGCGAAAGCCTTTAGGTCGTTAAGCAGCGTCTTGGCTTTTTCGAGGTCTTTGAAAAAAATTGTTTTGTTCGCTGGGTTGTAGAGCGCGGCCGCCGGATGGTAGGTGCAGAAATAGATTATGCCGTCTTTCTCGAAAGCTCTCCCTCTCACGGCTGTTATCGAGGGTTTTCCGAGAAGTGTCTGAACAGCTACGGAGCCGAGCAGTAGAACCATCCTCGGCTTGACCGCGTCCATCTGCCTGAACAGATACCTGCTGACGCACGTGCTCCGCTCTTCGGGGGAGGGCTCCCTGTTCTCCGGAGGCCTGCACTTGACTACGTTGGTTATGTAGACCTCTTCACGTCTCAGCCCAGCTTTCTCCAATGCCTCTGTCAGCAGTCTTCCAGACCTTCCGACGAAAGGCCTCCCCTGCAAGTCCTCCTCCTCCCCCGGGCCTTCGCCGACAATCATTAACTCAGCTCGCTGGCTTCCCTCGCCCGGGACGGCGTTCGTCCTCCCACGCCACAGAGGGCATAGATTACACCTCTTTATCTCCTCAGCGATCTCCTCCAGCGTAGCCATCCAGAACCTTCTCCGCAGTGGTGCTGTAATAAGGCTTGCTCTGTTTGGCCTTTGTCGAACAACACATCCCAACATCACTCTTAATACGTTGTTGTTGTGTGTTGATTCTATGGCTGAGACGGCTGACGAGCGGCTTTCCACGGGCAACCCCATGCTCGACAGAATGCTGGGAGGAGGGTTCATCAAGGGCCGCACATACCTCGTCACGGGCGAGACGGGCGTAGGCAAAACAATCCTCTCGCTTCAGTTCCTTCTCAACGGCCTAACCTCCAAAGAAACATGTGTCTACGTAACAATCGACGAGCGTGTCGAGGGAGTTTTGAGAGGAGCCGAGTCGCTCGGCTGGAATTTCTGGGCCTTCATGGAGTCAGGTAGGTTCATACCGCTCGAGCTCCGACTCTACGCTGCGGAGGCCCGGAAATACGGCAAGGAGAGCAGAGCCTTCGTCGACGCCATCTTCAACGCCACACGTGGAAAACGCTTCTCACGCTTGGTCCTCGACCCGGTCTCAGCTCTTGCTCAGGGGGCGAAGGACGAGTTCTACGTCCGTGAATACCTGCGTGAGATCATTACGATGATTGAGGAAAGGTTTGGGGTGACGACTTTGATGACGACGGATATACCGACGGGCTCTAAGCGGATGAGCAGGTTCATGCTGGAGGAGTTCCTGGCTTCAGGGGTTATCGTTCTCGGCGTGCGCCAGATAGGCGGTAGACTCGTCCGGACGATCTTTGTCAGGAAGATGCGTTGGTCGTCGATGGACTCGACGATGTATGTTTTCACGATAGAGCCTGAGAGAGGGATCGTCATCCACGAGCCTTTCGACGACTACCTCCGGAAGCTCAGCATACCTGTTGGAGCGAACCCCGAGAGGTAAGACCAGAGGCTTTTCGAGGCAGATACTTTTTTATCCGTCTGCCACAGCTATGTCTGGTTTGGACCCGGAACTCGAGGAGTATCGGTCGTCGCTTCTCCGTGAAGTGGAGAAGGTTTACGCTGTCGCGTCAGAGTTTAGGAGGAGGACCAACAGCCCACTGCCCTTCGTAGAAACTGTTTTCGCCGACAGAATGGAGGAGAGGGTTGAGCTGCTCGTAGGCCCTAAGGGCGTGTCTGAAACAATACGAAAATACAAGGGCCGGCTGTCGGGCATCGAGCTGGCGTTCAAGCTGTGCGAGGAGATTGTCTACTCGAGCATGGGCGTGTCTCCCGAGGAGGAGGTAGTCAAGCAAGCCATTTGCACGGCTCTCGCTGTTCTTACCCCTCCCTGCATAACCGCCGCTCCCTCTGAGGGAATATCCCACGTCAGGATAAAGCAGAACGATGACGGAAGCAAGTACCTAGCCGTTTACTTCGCAGGCCCGATAAGGGCTGCCGGAGGCACGGAGCTGGCAACGGTCGTCGTGCTGGCTGACTATGTTAGAAGGTTGTTCGGGCTGGACCGTTTCAAGGCAAGGGAGGAGGAGGTCAAGAGGTTTGTAGAGGAGCTGCGCACCTACGTAAGGCGGGTGGGCAGGTTTCAGTACAACGTCCCCGACAAGCTGATAGCCTACGCCTATAAGATGACGCCTGTCGAGATAAGCGGAGTGGCTACAGACAACATACTCACCCCCTCCTACCGTAATCTCGAGAGGATAGAGACAAACTATCTCAGGGGTGGTGCTTTGAGGGTCGTCAACGACGGAATCGTAGGCCGGGCTAAGAAGGTGCTGAAGGTTGTTAGGTCGATGGGTATGTCGGGGTGGGACTGGATTGAGGAGCTTGCCAGAGCCCAGCTCAGCAAGGGGGAGGAGGACGAGCAGGAGATTGAGGTAATAGGTGGGCGGCCGGTGATCTCGCTCGCAAACACCTTCGGCGGCTTCAGAATAAGATACGGCAGGGCCTTCACAACCGGCATGGCTGCCTACGGACTGCACCCAATAACCATGAGGGTTCTCAAGGGCTACATCGTGGCAGGCACCCAGCTGAAGGCTGACTTTCCGGGAAAGGGGGGAGTCGTGGCTCCGGTGGACGTGCTTGAGCCTCCCGTGGTCAAGACCGTGGACGGAAGCGTCGTGAGAGTCGAGTCGGAGGAGGTTTTCAAACAAATAGCAGACCGTTTGGAGCAGGTTCTCTTCCTAGGAGACATACTCGTATCCGTGGGAGACTGTGTTGAGAACAACGTCGAGCTGAGGCCTGCAGGCTACTGCGAGGAATGGTGGAGCAACGACCTCATGGCTAAAGTCTCCGAGAAAAGCCTGCTTGAAGCCTCGGAGAAGACCGGCATACACGTAAACCGACTGGCCTCTTTCTTGGAGAACCCTCTACGCATCATTCCAACAGTCGACGAAGCGTTAAGGCTGAGCCTCGAACTAGGCATACCTCTCCATCCCCGATACCTGCATTTCTGGACCAACATCACGCCTGAAAAACTACACCTCCTGAGGAAATGGTTATCAGCCGTCCTACATGAAACAGAATCCGAGGCCCGCCTTGTCAACGACCCGGAGATAAAGCAGGTGCTTGAAGCCATCCTCGTCGAGCACAGGGTCGACAGAGACCACTTAGTCCTGAGCAAAACAGACTACGTCGTTTTGAAGACCCTTCTGAAGCCCGGTGAAGAAGTTTATGTTGAAGACGAGGGCGACACTCTGAAGATACTTCAGAAGATCTCGGGCATAGTCGTGATGGACAAGAGAGGGTCGAGCATCACGGCCAAGATGGGCCGTCCTGAGAAGGCTGGTCCACGCCGCATGACTCCAGCAGTGCATTTTCTCTTCCCTCTCGGTCTTGCTGGAGGCCAGACGAGGGATGTGATGAACGTCTACGCGGAGGGAGGCGTTGTTGCTGCGGAGCTTGTGGTTAGGAAGTGTAGTAAATGCGGCTCCGTCGGCTGGGCTGAGGTCTGTGGAAGCTGCAGGGCGGCAGCAGAAGTTTTCGGCGTCTGCACACGATGTAAACACTCTCACCTAGGCGTAGTTGTTGAGGCTTGCGTCAAATGCGGAGGCCCGGTAAGGTACACAGCCATGCAGAGAGTCGACGTGAGGAAGGAACTTTCCGAAGCTCTCCAGAAGATCGGCGAGCCGCCGCCTTCACGGCTGAGCGGTGTCAAGGGTCTCACGAGTTTGACGAAGACCCCCGAGAACTTTCTGAAGGGAGTGCTCAGAGCTAAGCACGGGCTAACAGTCTACAAGGATGGAACGGTGCGTTTCGACGCCACAAACGCCCCCATGACGCACTTCACCCCAGCCATGGTTGGAGTAAGCGTCGAGCGTCTCAGAAACCTCGGCTACACTCACGACATCCACGGAAACCCGCTGACCTCGCCTCACCAAGTATGCGAGCTCAAGCTCCAAGACATCGTGCTGTCGAAGAAAGCAGCAGCCTACCTCGTCAAAGTCTCAAAATACGTCGACGACCTCCTCCAGTACCAAGCTGGGTTGGAGAGACTGTACGGGATTGAAAAAGCCGACGACCTTCTGGGGCACTTGGTTGTAGGCCTTTCACCGCACACCTACGTCGCCGTGGTCGGCAGGGTTGTGGGCTTTGTCGACGCTGAGGTTAACTTCGCTCACCCGGTTTTCCATGCTGCGAAGAGAAGGGACTGCGATGGCGACGAGGATAGTGTGATGCTGCTGGCTGACGTGTTGATGAATTTCTCACGTCTGTACATCCCTGATAGGATTGGAGGAAAGATGGACACGCCTCTGCTGATAACGAGGATAGTGTACCCGGAGGAGGTTGATGAGCAGGCTCACAACGTCGACGTGTGGCCTAGAATTCCAGCCGAGTTTTACAGGCTGGCGTCGGAGAGAAAGAAGATATCTGAGGCCCGTGGGCTGGTGAGGACTGTTGAAGACGACCTTGAGGCTGGGACGGAGGCTGTTGGCACGTCCTTCACACATCCCCAGTCAACTCTCACCGTTCCAGGAATAGTCTCGGCCTACAAAACCCTCGAGACGATGATGGACAAGATATCCGTGCAGCTTGAGCTGATGGACCAGCTGGCAGGCGTTAAGGACGCAGCCCTCGTCGACAGCATAGTCTCCTCCCACATCTTACCCGACATAATCGGGAACGTCAAAGCCTTCATGGTGCAGAGCTTCCGATGCAAGAAATGCAACAAAAAATACCGACGCATACCGCTTACAGGTAAATGCCCCTACTGCCAGGTCGACCTCAGCCTGACCGTGTTCAGAGGAGCCGTCGAAAAATACATAGAACTGGCGGAGCAGATGGCTGAGAAGAGACTGCGCAGCTCCTACCTCAGAGAGAACACGGTTGCAGCCGTTGAGACGGTCGTCGACCTGTTCAAGTCTTCATCGAACAAGCCTAGGGAGTTGAAGCAGACGCGTCTCGAGTCGTATATGTCATGATAAGCCCGAAAGCCTACCTGAGGAGTGTGAAGAACGTTAGGAGGGGGCTTGAAACAAGGACGAGGATAGTGGAGGTTCTTTCTCGTGGACAGCTGACGGTGGGGGAGATAAGCAGGCTGGCTGGAATCCCCCGGAGACGCATAAGATATCATCTGCGCAACATGCTGGTTGACGGCGTCGTGGAGAGGAAGAGGGTTGGGAGGAGGTTCCACTGGAAACTTACTGGCGCGGGGCAGGCTTCTCTCGAGGAATCGCTTGCCTAGAGGGGTGCTACCGCTCTGAGGATGTAGATTAATACTATGAGTGCAGCCGAGGCTCCTATCACTATCTCGGGCCTTACTTTGATGCCCTTCGACTCTTCCTCGAAGAACCGAAGCAGCCCAGCCCCGCTCGCAGGCATGGGCGCCTCCTTTCTCCTTTTAGTGCTCATCCACACCTGCTTCTAAGCCGCCGTCTAATATACGTGTCGCTAACGCCCGCCGAGAGGCTCGGCGTCAAACCCAAGCCTCCTCAGCGTTCTCGCAAAGTAGCCGCTGAACCCGTGGAAGACGTATACTTTCCTAGGCTCTGTCTCCTCAACATACTTCAGAAGCCCGTTGTAGTCTGCGTGGCTGCTCAGCGGAAAAGCTGCGTCCATGTCTTCGAACCTGTACTGGAGAGCCCAGCCGGAGACATAAGCCCATCTCATCCTCCTGTGCGTAATCATACGTCTTACTTGGCTGTCGACGTAGACGCAGCCGCCTGAGGCAAGCAGCTTGACTGCGTCGGCGTCGTTGTACGGCATGTAGTCGAGCTTTTCCCCGAAATCTACGTAAACCTTGGATGCTTTGGAGACCGTCGGTCCAGCTACTACCGGCAGGGTTGTGTAGGTGTTGAACAGCTTTATCAGCTCTTGAGACTTTCCTATCGAGTATGCTTTGAAGGCGGGCAGCACACCGTCCGACAGACATTCCAGCGTCCATCGGAGTATTCTCGCATATGTTTGGTGGCGGGGTGGGAAGACGAAGCTTGGATGCCCGTAGGTAGACTCCATGACCAGGAACTCCGAGTGACATGTTTCAGCCGGCTGAGTGGTTAGGGTTTCGACGGTGTTTATGTCTCCTGTGTAGGTTAGGCTGAGGCCGTCGCCCTGTATGTTGAAGGCCGCGGAGCCTAGGACGTGACCCGAGTTGAGCGGCTTGACTGCGAGCCCGTTCTCCAGCTTCATCAACTCATGGTACTGAACTGAAGTGGTCTTCCCCCTCATCTCCCAGACCGACTTCATCAAGCCAACAGTGGGAGACGTGGCGAGTATTCTGCCAGTGTTGGCTACGTGGTCGGAGTGGGCGTGTGATATCAGACGTAGGTGGCCGGGCGTTGTGCTGCTGGCTGAGTCGAAGAAGACTGTCCGGCCGAGATGAGCAATCCTCACGCCGCCGTTGAAGGTAATGCTGGGCAATCCATCAATCCTTGCGAAGCATGTATATAGTCGTTTTCTGCGGCGTGGAAATAGAGTTAAATTAGCTTAACTCTGCGAGCATGTGGTGCTTTATATGGCTAACACCTCGGCTGGAGCGATAGCCGGCAGGTATAGGCTGATCAAGGGTTTCCACGGCGGGAGCCGGCAGCTGCTGGCGATCCTGTCGGCTTTATCTCTAGCCTTCGGCTTCTTCGTGTACCTCATCTCCGGCAGCCTGCTTCTCGTTTTAGCCTGCATCACGGTCATCCTGTCCTCAACCCTGCTTGTGAACAACTTGGTCGGAAGGACTCTGGGCAGGCGTTGCTTAAACTACACCGCTAGACGGCTCAACTCCCTGTCGATCGTCGAGATGTTCATGGTCTTGACGGCGTTGCCCACCTCTCTCCTCGCGCAGCTGGTTCACCCCGGTGGTGCGAAGTACGTGATAGCTCCGTTCATAACTGCCTCGGTGTTCATCGGCTACTCTGTTAGGAGAGCCATAGGCTACAGAGTTCATCCCTTACTTACTTCGCTCCTGTCCACGCCTCCGATGGTTGCGTCAATCATCCCGCTTCAAATATATCTCGACAGCTTGCTGAAAGCCCTGCAGACCGCATTCGCATCCTACGTTATCGGAGTAGTCCTGATGGAGTCTTCGAGGTACTTGATAGACGTTCGTGGGCGAATCAAGGGGATGAAGCCCTTCAACCTGTTGCAGGCTTTCCTAGCCAGCCTTCTGTCGGGAGAGTCTAGGATGCTTGAGAGCATGATCTCGAGGCTTGGCAGGCTTGAGGACGTTAGATGTGAGTTGTTCACCGTCAAGAGAGACGGCCATCCTCCTCTAGCCATCGTCGTCTCCGAGGTTCATCCGGGGCCGTTCCGTGTCGTCGGGTCGAGCATGTTCCCCAGCCTGATACAGCAGAAGCTAGCTGCGAGAGGCTTCGAAGCCGTTGTGTTCAAGGGCCTTTCCAGCCACGAGAAGAACCTCGCGAGCTACGAGGTGTCGGAGAGAATTGCTGAAAGCATAGCGGAGGAGGCTGAAGCCTTGCTGAAATCATCCGTATTCTCACAATCCCTCAGCTTTCCCGTCAGGCAAACACTTAACGGCGTCAGCTCTCTCAGCTGGGTTATGGCGGGCAGGAGAGTGGCCATACTAACGCTCCACCCACACCCCATGGAGGACCTGCCTCCCGAAGTCGTTCCAGCTGGAATCGCAAGCGACATGGTGGTTGTAGACGCCCACAACTGTTTCAACGACGGCTTTGAAGCTTTGGACAACGACATGATTGAGAAAACTAGGGAGGTTCTGTCGAAGCTGGGCGGGGAAAGACCTGTCGTCGGTGAGGCATTGGTAGGGTTTGCGAGGCTGGTGCCGTCTCAGATAGGGCTGGCTGAAGGCATGGGGTCTGGAGGTCTTTCATGCATAGTTTTCGACGACGGATCTAGGAGGATGTCCGTCGTAGTTGCTGACTCCAACAACGCCGAGCCATGGGTTCGGGAGGCTGTTCAGGAGACGGGGAGAAAATATGGGTGTGAGGACGCAGAGCTGTGTACAACCGACACGCACATGGTTAACGCTGTGATGCTGGGAGGCCGGGGATACCGTCCGCTCGGAGAAGCCGTCGACCGCTCCACCCTCAACTCGCTGCTGGACGAAGTTCACAGAAGAGCTGTGGAGACCCTGACCAAAGCATCTACAGCGTTCAAGTCGGTCGTGTTTAAGGACGTGCCAGTCTTCTCTGATTTTCTTGAAACCGTGGAGAACAGCGTCTCCTTCGGCGTAAAAGCATACGGTCTCGCAGGCTTGGCCGCCTTCACGCTAGCCGCTGCCACAGCCCTGCTGGTTTAACGCTCATCACACCTAACCTATCAACCCTGCGTCCATCAGCTTCACAGCCAGCTGCTCTATCGAATCCCTTATCTCGGCGGGTTCACGACTGATCTGGCTAGCGATCTCCGCTACAACGTCTGCAACCGTTCTGTCCTCGAAAAGATTCCACACAGCTACAACAGCCTCGTTAACCCTGTATGCATCCCCGTTCTCGTTCACCAAGAGAAGCTCCCCCTCAGGCGTCTGGCTGACCCATCCCTTCTTGGTCAGCCGCTTTTCTTCAACCATTTAGTTCGATATGCGCCGGCCCGCCACGATATAAGCCTTCACCTAACAACCAGCCCAGCCACCGTTCCCAGCTCGTAATGACTCACAGGAGCCGGATGAGCAACCGTGCACAGGATACTGTAAACACCCGCCCGCCCGAACACAAGCTCCACGGACGTCGAGTTTCCGGGATACATCACAGGCACCAATATCCTCTTTCAAGTAGGCGTTGTGAGGGTAGGCTCCGCCGTTGACGGAGAAGACCAACGTCCGCACGTTCCTCCTGACGTGAACCTCGTTGGGCGTGTACTCCCCCATGTAGACCGTTATCCTCTCTTCGCCGGCTGTGGAAGGCTCCATGGTCATGGCGTACATCAGGTAGGCGGTTGCTGCGGCTGACACCGAGGGCCTAGGCCTTTATGTTGCGTTCCAGTCGGGCTTGGGGTTGGTCGTCGAAAAATACACAGCATAGAAGCAGGTCTAGAGCCTTTTTGACAGACGGACATGGATGAGAGCTATAATCAACTTCGCCGCGACACGATTGAAGCCTTTGTCCCCCGGATGGGCGTCTACAACCCTTATAAGCCTCTCAAACTCCCTAACCCATAAATGGCCTCAGCCCCTCCGAGGACAAGGCTGGTGATCATCGGGAAAAAACCCGTGTTCCGCTACGTGACCGCTTCAATCACGCTGCTCAACAGAGGCTGTAAGGAGATAGAGCTGGTGGCTAGAGGCCGGAACATTCCCCTCTGCGTGGACACCGTCGAGCTTCTGCGGAACTCTTTCAGGAGAGACCTCCGCATCAAGGACATAAGTATCTGGAGCGAAGACTTTGAGATGAACGGAAGGCTTAGAAGAATAAGCTACATGAAGGTCGTCGTCGAGCAGCCCTAAGTTAGACACATATACCAGCTCTTCTCACCTCTGCGCATGGATTTCCGCCTAAACGCTGAGCAGTCTCTTCTCCGCGACAAGATCTCCGAGTTCTGCAGAAGAGTAATCGAACCCCGCTGGCTCGAGATAGATGAGAGAGGCGAAATAACTAGGGATGTTGTCGAGAAGATGGCTGAGGTGGGGTTGTTCGGAATGACGATCCCATCCGAGTACGGTGGTCAGGAGGGCTCGTTTCTCGAAGCAGCCATAGCGGGCGAGGAGCTGGCCTACCACGGCCCCGCCCTCTCACTCGCCGTGATGTATCTTCTCCAGTGTTCATGGGGATACATGGTCGCGCTCTACGGGTCTGACGAGGCTAAGCACGAGTTTCTCCGACGCATCGCGGCAGGCGAGGCTGCGATAGGTATTGCCAGCACGGAGGCGCATGGGGGAAGCGACGTTTCCTCTGTCAAGGTTAGGGCGGATAAGGTTGACGACAGGAGCTGGAGAATAAGTGGGGAAAAATCGATGGTCTCCCTTCCGTCAGTAATTGAGAACATGCCGTGGGGCGGCGGCTGGTTTCTCATAGCTAGGACTGGAGACCCCGGCCTGCGACACCGCACGATCACGGACTTCATACTCTTGATGAAGAGGAACGGTGTGCGTTTGGAGGGAATCTCCTACAAGCCGTGGACGGAGTTTGCGAGGAAAGGGCTTGACACCTCCGTGTTGACCATCGACAACGCAGTCGTCGACGACGTCTACAGGGTCGGCCCCGTAAACGGCGGGTTCAAGATAGCCATGGAAGGCTTCAACCTCGCCCGCACCATGATCGGAGCCATCTGCGTAGGATGCGCCCGCTGGCTGATGGACAGAGCCTTAGAATGGGTCAGGGCTCGAAAAGTCTTCGGAAAGCCGATAGCCTCCTACCAGGGAGTGAGCTTCAAGCTCGCTGATTTTGCGACTGAACTCGAGGCCGCTAGGCTTCTGAGCTACAAGGCTGCTTGGACCGCTGACAGGTATTACCGTGATGGTCAGGGGACGTTGGCTGACGTGGCCCGGGTCGGGGCGATGGCCAAGCTGAAGTGTGCATCGCTCGCTGTTGACCTGGGCGAGGAGGTGATGAAGATTCACGGCGGAGCGGCTTACTTCAAGGAGACTCCAATCTACAGGGCGTGGCTGGCGGCCTTCAGCTACGTGGTCGGGGCTGAGGGAGCGGAAAACATTCTACGCCTGATAGTCGCCCGGGAAGTCATCGGAAGGGAGTACGTCGAATAGCGCGACTACTCGCCTAGCACTTGGACCAAGAGTTTTCTCGACCGCGGCCCGTCAAACTCAGCAGCTATGATCGACTGCCACGTCCCGCGTACGGGTTTTCCGTTTTGGACGGCGAGCGTTATCACGGGCGCGAGCAGCAGGGAGCGGAGGTGTGAGAAGGTGTTTGCGGTGGGGTCGATGGTGTCGTGGTGGTAGCCTGAGGTTTGGGGAGCGAGCCTTTCCAGAAACTCGAGAACATCCTGCTTCAGGTTCGGCTCGTTTTCGTTGAGATAAAGACCCAGCGTCGTGTGAAGAGAGAATACGTTGACGACTCCGTTCTTAACACCCGAAGCAGCGACAACCCTCTCAACCAAGCTTGTCACGTCGTTCAACTCAACCCTAGACCTAGTGTTTAGGCTGATAGTCTCCGTGTAGGCCTTCACACCACTAGTCGGAATCGCCTGCATTAATATTTGAACTCCCGCGCAAACCAAGCGCTACGACTAATTCGGGATTCCGAGAGCGTTCCTCAGCATGGCGGATGCAGCCCTGTAGTCGCCCAAAGCTGACACGTGGTTCGCGACTATGACCCAGTCTGTTCAGCTGAGGTTCAGCTCTTTTATCGACGTCCTCGGCGTCGAGGTCCATGAAGAACCATACGTCAGGGAGGGAAACCAGACAGCTTTGAAACCGGGCATGACATTCACCGTGGAGCTTGGAATCTACCTGCTTGGAAGACTCGGGATAAGCCTCGAAGACAACATTCTACCGGGAACACCATCAACACTCTGGGCCTGCGTGAAGTCAGGTGAAAGAAGGCATCACTTCCTTTGCGAAGACCCGGATGCTTGACGCCTCGACGTGCATGTCCCTAACTATCACAAGCCCAACGCCAAGGCTCTGCAGCCGCTCCAGCTGTTCGACAACCTCGTCTGGCTTGCCGTGAAGAAGCGTGAACGTCCTTCTCAGCGCCTCCTCATCCGTGCTGAAAACCCCCAGCCTACCCATCCTCTCACTCTTCTCAGAGTCGGACGAATAAATCACGACGTTCGTGAAAACAGACTTGACAACCCTCCGGCCGAGCTGCCTACATTTATCGTCAAACAACTTCACCATTCTCTCATACTCCTCCAGCGTCTCGCCGTAAAAGTTCCAACCATCACCGGCCTCAGCAGCCATCGACACCATTCTACTCCTTCTACCGCCAACCCATATGGGTGGAGCAGGCTTCTGTATGCACGGAGTGTTGCACGCTGCTTTTGAAAGCCTGTAAAACTTGCCGCTGTAATCTACCGACCCGCCGTCCTTCATCAAGAGACGCACTACCTCGACATACTCCCTGAACCTTTCAAATCTATCCAAGCCACGCCACATCTCCATGCCGAGCGCCTCAAGCTCCTCCCCCTGCGACTCCGAGCCAGTACCCAGTCCAAGCTCAAGCCTTCCACCGCTTACAACATCAAGCGTAGCCGCCATCTTAGCGAGAACCGAGGGATGGCGATAGCAAGAGCACAGAACCACGGTCCCGAGCCTAACGTCGGTCAACGGAGCTAGCGCCGAAAGCAAAGTCCACGTCTCAAACACAGTAGACGCCCTGCGGGGCTGCAGATGGTCAGTCATCCAGAGGGATGAAAAACCCAGATCCTCGAACTCAACCGCCAAGTCAACTACTTTCCTGAACTCGACGTCGTAGCGGGGAAGCACAGCGCCGAAGAACAAAGCCATGACACGACACCGCCGAATACGCTGTTAAACATGCTTAAAAACACACGCCGAACCAACTTTTATAAAGATCTCACACCTGCCTCCACGGTCGTCAGCCTTTCTCCGAGGATTCTACCCTCCGACGGGCGTTCTTGGCTCTCAGGTTGGGTAAGCGGGTTTCAGCCGGGTTTGCGGAGCTAGGTTCAGCTCCCGGCGTCGAGAATCATGCGGCTGTACATGTTAAGGTCATGGTTGGAGAGCTTGGTTTTCCCGATGCTGCTGCTGGGATGGGCTGGTGCCGAGGAACGGCGAGGTATTGGAAATAGGCTTTTTCTCCGGGGACCTGCTTTGTGCGAGGTTGTTGGGCTGAGGCGGTGTTGTCAAAGTATGGGAGGGGGCTGTTTTCCATGAACCAGTCGGCGAAGCTGCTGTTTTGATGGGGAGGCTGCGAGATAGGGTTTGCCTGAAGTTTGGGCGGGATGGTTGATGGGTTGGTGTGCCGGATTTGCAACGCAAAGGTATAATTAAGGCCAATAGCTAGAAACTGAGTGGAGCGGCAGCGGGGTAGGGTAGCCAGGTTAACCCGCCGGGCTCATAACCCGGAGATCGGTGGTTCGAGTCCACCCCCCGCTAGGTCTTTACGTGGTCTCCGTGGATTTTTACAGCGCCCTTCTCGAGACATCGCTGTACCTGAATTTTAGCCACGCCAGGGTTGTTGCTGCAGCTGTGTAGACGAAGAGGTTTAGGAGTGCTGTTGGTATGTCCTGCTGGTTTATGCGGTTGAAGAGGCTGAGGAGGGCCGCAGTTGGTAGGCTGAGGTTATCGAGGACGATGGCTGACGTCAGCCCGACCGATCCCCACGTCGGCAGAAGCTTCACGGCTTCTAGCAGGCTTCTGTCTCCTCCTAGGACTGCGGCGACGTTGGCGTAGCTTTCTGTGAGGAAGGATGCGAAGAAAACAGTTCCTGCGATGATTGTGGAGACCATGCTGCGCCTTACAATCTCTCCGACGGCAAGCCCCATCGAGTAGAAAGGGAGGGAGGAAGCTACGGAGGCGGCCACGGCTAGGGTAAACACGTCTAGCCGGCTCTGGGGGCCGAAGACGTACGATGAGAGGGCGAGGGCGAGTAGGCTGTAAGTGGTGATGAGGAGGCTGATTAGCACGAAGCCGCCGAGTATTTTTCCGAGGAAGTACTCGTGTCTTGCGAGGGGTCGTGTGAACCAGTAGTCGGCTGTCCCTAACTCGTACTCCTCCGCCGACGTCGATGCTCCTATTGTTAGTGCGAGGATGTGTATGAGCGCGGTTGAGGGAGCTAGGACTCCTATCATCCATGTGTATGGGGTGATCGGGGAGACTAGGCTGGGAGGTAGTCTTGTGAAGACGAGGTAGACGCCGACCTGCAGAAGGAAAGTAGCTGCGACAAGCATGATTATTCTTTTGCGTGCTAGGCTTCTCCTAAGCTCGTATTCCACGAGTAGCTTGAGCTTGCTAGCTAGCCGTGTCATTTCTCACCATCTCGATGAACACCTGCTCGAGCGAAGACCCTGAAGTCTTCATCTCGACGAGGCCGTATCCTGAACCCACCACCGTCTCCGCTATCCTGTCCCTCGGGTCGTTCACCCCGTCCAGCTCAATCGTTAAGACCGTTCCATCGGCTTGGACTTCTTTAACGCCCTCAATCCTTCTGATTGCCGAGACCAGCTTCATGTCGGCCTGCTTTTTAGCTACGACGTGGACGGCTCGGCGGAAGCCGTTGCGGGACAGGAGCTGGTCTAGAGACCCCTCCATCACGGTTTTGCCTAGGTAGACCATGCCGACTCTGTCCGCAAGCCTCTCAACCTCGTACAGCTCGTGCGACGAGAAAAGAATAGTCTTTCCCCGACGTCGGAGATGCTGCAGAACTTCTCTTATGTGGGCTCTACCCACGGGGTCTACTCCCAGCATCGGCTCATCCAAGATCAGGAGATCAGGGTCTCCGACGAGGGCCTGGCCTATTGAGAGACGCTGCACCATTCCTTTCGAGAAGTTTCCTATTTTTCTGTCGGCGTGGTTTACAAGCCCGGTCAAGTCGAGTATTCTGTTGACTTCGTCTTTGACGGGCGAGGTCCCCTTGATACGGCAGGTTAGTTCAAGGAGTTTTCGGGCTGTGAAGAAGGGCGGGAAGACAGGTATCTCGGCCGAGTATCCGACTAGCTGGTTGACTTTCTCGGGCTCGTTGAATGGGTCTAAGCCGAAGACAGATACTTTGCCGGTCGTCGGCTTCAGGAGGCCGAGGATGGCTCTCAGAGTGGTTGTCTTGCCTGAGCCGTTGGGTCCAACGAGGCCGTAGACCTCACCCTTCTGCATGCTCAGCGAGATGGGCCCGACCCTGCCTTTGTCGCCGTAGACCTTGACCAACGCCTCGACCGACACAACCGTGTCCAACCATGTTCTCCTCAAACATAGTGGGGCTTTCTTTCATACGTTGTGGACGGTGTTTTTCGAGCTCTGAAACCCAGCAGGCCCGTTGCAGCTAGAGCCGATACTCCCGCCAGACCGAACAGAGCTATTCTCTCGGTCCCGCCTTCGTTGGCTGTGCTTTGAGTAGGGCTTGTGTTGAGTGGTTGTTGGAGGAGTGCTGTGGGTATGTCTGCTCGGTCCAGCGCTCCTGAGGAGAGGGCTAGGGATGCTAGTTGGGAGAGTTGTGCAGCGCTGCTTCCGTGATGCGTGAAGGCTGTTAGGTCGGTGTTTGTGTCTGTGAGCTGTAGCGTGAACGCGCCGCTGCGTCGACCGTCCTCTGAGAAGCTGGCTGTAAGCCTGTAGACAACCGCCGAGCCTTTGACGACCTCGGCTTCAGCTTCGACCGAGACGGTTCTGCCAAGCCTTTCGACGAGCGCTGAAACAATGTATTTCTCGGTTCCGTAGGTTCTTCCTCCAACCACTACGCTTCCCTCGCCGGCGTTAACCACCGAGACTGTCATGCTGAAGTTTTCTCTGCGTAGGCTGTACCTGCCTTCCATTCCTCCAAGGTCGAGGATGAAAGGCTTGAACGCTTCGCCGGGCATGTTCTTCTCCAGCGTCGCCAGCCCGTCGTTGAAGGAAGATTCAAGCCTAAGCCTGATACGTCCATCGCCCAAAACTTCAACAACAGTTGAGGAAATCGACCCCGACACACTCCTGCCCGACTCTAAGGACAGTGCGTAGGTGTAGCTGAAGAACGACCCAGCGCCTGCTTCAACCCCTGAAGAAGCAACAATCAACCCCGTTGTCAGAAGAACCATCGTTAGAAGACTGAAGACTTTCATGTAATAGGGATGGCGCTGAACCAATTTAAAGCTATTCAATGTTAAAGGCTTTTTTGATGTTTATGGAGATGGATGATTTACATGAGGGATGCGCCGGTGTATAGAGATTATTCGGTCATCCTATCCATCTTCGCTGGCTGAAGGCGTTTACCGGGTTTGTTTCTCGACCGGGGTTTGGAGTGTGCCGACCCAGTCGGGGTATGAGGCTAGGTATGTATGCGTACTGAGCAGGCCCGCGTGCCTGAAAGCGTACATCGCGAGAGAAGAGCTCGTCCCCTCCTCGCAGTAGCAGATGACGGTTTTAAACCCTGAGAGGCCGTTGGCTTCCACAGCTTTTCTGACAGCCTCGATGTTAAACAATCCCTTGGAAGCGTAGATGTTGTGCCATGGAATGTTTATCGCGTGAGGTATGTGGCCAAACCCGTAGTCGGCTGCGTCCCGGGAATCCACTATCGCAGCCGAGCCATCCCACTCTTGGATGAGGCTTGCGATCTTCTCTCTTGTCAGGAGACGGCTTTCATCGTATTGGAGTCTCGGAAGCTCCGACGGCTTGTAGACCGGCTTCTCGTCTGTCACAGGGTATCCACCAGCCACGTATTCTTCGAAAGTTCTGTCGAGCAGCGCAAGCTTGCTGAAGCCGAGAAGCTCGAGCGTGTAGACAGCTCGAGCCGCATGCCTTCCGTAGAAATTGTCATAAACAACTATCGTCCTGTCCATGTCGACACCCAGCCTGGAAAGGTTTCGGACAAGTTCTTCGCTGTCAGCTGGTAGGAGAGACACACCCCATATCTTTATGAAATGTGTGAAGGAGCAGGGGAGCGCGTTCGGGATATGCCCTGTCTTGTATTCGATAAACCTTCTCACATCGATCAGGATGTAATCATCAAGGTTGTCCAACAGTCTTTCCGGGCTGATTATGTCAGGCTTTAATCCATGCAACGGCCTACCAACTGTTTCAAAACACCCTCCTAATATCTTATGCTTTACCTAAAGTTTGGCGACATGTTAAAGTGTGTTGCCGCAATTAGGTAACATGATGCATCGCGGCTGAGACGTTCATAGTTGATTTAGCTTTTACGATGGATCGGTGGCAGAGGAAAATGCCTGTATGTTTTTCATTTGATTTCGAGGACTTTTCCCGTCTCATTTACTACACGGTATCCCGGCAGTGTTTTCTGCAGCTTTTCGCCGAACTTTTTTGAGGACAGTGTTTCTATAAATTTTTTAACCTGTTTCTTGTCCATCCTCTGTTTGGAGACAGCAAAATCAAACATTTCATCACCTATTGGGATGAAGTCTAATCCATAGTGTTTGGCTACGGCTTCGAGCGTTATTCCCACGTCGGCTCTTCCCTGAGCTACTGCTGCCGCAACACCTGTATGCGTTCTAACCTCGTAGTCGTATCCCTTGACCTGTTTTAAAGGTTCTTGCACGCCGAGCTCGGCGAACCTTATGTCGAGGAGAGCTCTTATCCCAGAGCCTCTAACCCTGTTGACAAACATTATGTCTTTTCTCAGAAGGTCTTCGAAGGACTTGATTCTGAGCGGGTTTCCTTTCTTTGTCGCGAAGCCAATCCTCCTCGCGTACCCTCTGACAAGAACAGCCTTGTCTTTCAGGCTAAGCCTTTCCAGCATGTGACGGTTGTATTCGCCCGTCCTTTCATCCAGCAAATGCGTTCCAGCCAAGTCGGCTTCTCCACGCTTAACCGCATACCATCCAGCAACCGAGCCAACGTTCACAACTTTTGTCTCAAGTAAACCAGCCTCCTCTAAAAGTATGTCGATTCCAGGGCAGTGGCTTCCGATTATGAAGAGCTCGGCGGGTTTTATCCTGTCTGAGAGAAGGCTGACTTCAACTTCCTCACCTTCGTCGAGAAACTCCTTGTTCTCAGCCACCTCTACCACGCCGTCGGCGACCGATAAAACATACGTAGACCCTGAATGCCCGAGCAAGGGATATGCAACGTTCTCGCTTCCTGTCGACACTATCTGGACGGGCAACATCTCCAGCTTGCCTTTTCCAGCGTCTACCTTGAATGGGATTTTGGCCCTCACTGTTTTCGACGCCGAGGTGTTTGTACCGCACATGCGCTGGATGACTGGTTTGACGAGCTTCATGAAAACCATCATCGCCGACAGAGGGAATCCCGGCAGCCCTATCAGCAGCTTTCCTCCAGCCACGGCGACGGCGGTTGGTTTGCCGGGTCTGACCTTCAGCCCGTGAGCGAGGACTTTGCCGCCGCTCAACTCTCTGAAAACTTTGTATATCATGTCTCCGAAGCCTGCTGAAGTACTTCCTGAAGTGACGATCATGTCGTAGCCGGCCTCGAGAGCTTGGCTTATACGCTTCAGCATCAAGTCGTGGTCGTCGGGGATTATTCCGAGAAAATCTGCATCGGCTCCGGCCTCGGCGAGCATGGCGGTCAACGTTGGGCCGTTGACGTCGTAGATTTTTCCTAGGTCAAGAGGTTTGCCGACCTCAACGACCTCGTTTCCGGTGGAGAAGACCGCGACCCTAGCCTTTCTGTAGACAGGAACTTCCTCAAGCCCCACAGAAGTTAACACAGCTATCTCCCGGGGAGTTATCAGGCTGCCTTTTCTGAGGATTATGTCGCCGACGGAGATGTCTGACCCGGCTTGAGCTATATTCTCGTTCGGAGAGACTGGCTTGAAGACTTGCACGGTGTTTTCTGAGGTCTTCTTGGTGAACTCGACCATCACCACAGCGTTGGCTCCCCGCGGTATGGCTGCGCCAGTCGATATCTCGGCGCATTTTCCTTTCTCTAAAAAGCCTTCGTATACGCGGCCGACCTCGGCTTTCCCAACAACCTCCAGCGTGATAGGCTTCTCCTCGGTTGCTGCGTATGTGTCTGAAGCTACTACAGCGTAGCCGTCTACGGTAGACCTGTCGAAAGGCGGTGCAGCAGCCGCGGCAACAACGTCTTCGGCAAGCGTTCGGCCTAAAGCCTCGCTCACTTTCACCCTCTCTACACCAAGAGGCCTGACCCCGCCTAGCGCGGCATCTATCATCTCCAAAGCTTCTTCGACGCTGACTAGGTTGTGGAAGACGGTCGCCACCGGGTTTCACCTGTTTTCAGTCATGTTCTAGAAGCTGCACCTCCACTTCCTCGCCTTCGTCGTATCCTTCCACTTCCTCGGGCACGACCAGCAGCCCGTTCGCCTTCGTCAGCGTTGAAAGAAGACCCGAGCCCGTTAGCATCAACGGCTCCACGACAACCCCGCTCTCTGTTTTTTCAACCCTGACGCGGACGAAAAGCCTCGACGCAGTATGGTTTGCCACACGTCTGGTCAGCCTACCCCTAACCAAACAGGCTCCGGAGCTTCTGCGACAATACATCATGTCTATGACTGGTTTCACGAACAGCTGGAAGCCGATCAACGCCGAGACAGGGAACCCTGAGAGCATGAAGACGGGTTTTCCGTCGACTATTCCAGCTCCGGTAGGCTTGGCAGGCCTTATCCTGACCCCGTGGAATATGACTCCCGGCTTCCCAGCCTTGTTCACAGCGTCGGGAACTATGTCTCTTTCTCCTATGCTTGTGCCTCCGGTGACTATTACGATGTCGGAGACGTTCACACCTTCGGCTATCTTCGACGCTACAAGCTGGACGTCGTCCTCGACCGTGCCTAGGTCTACGGGGACGCATCCGTTCTCTACAATCAGCGACTTGAGCATGGGTTTGGAGCTGTTTATTATCTGGTCTTCCCGAGGTGTCTGGCCTGGTTCTACAAGCTCGCTCCCCGTGCTGAGGACTGAGACGCGGAGCCTTTGGTAGACGGGGATTTTTACGATGTTAAGGGATGCTAAAGCTCCTATGTGCCAAGACTTTAATCTTGTGCCTCTGCCGACCACCAGCTCACTCATCCTGAAATCCTCACCCGTCCGTGAAATGTTCTGGAATGGATGGGCTTGGCGGAAAACTTCCACGTATCCCTCTCCGGATTTTTTACAGTACTCAGCCATGACGACAGCGTCAGCCCCTTCAGGAACCGGCGCCCCAGTGTATATTTCGACAGCCTGCCCCGACGATATTTTAGGAGTCAGATCCTTCCTCAACCCTGCGTGTGATACGCCGACCAGCTTCATCGCCACAGGGTTTGTGGGGGAGGCTCCGAAGGTGTCCGATGCTTTGACAGCGTAGCCGTCGACGGCGCTCCTGTCGAACGGCGGAACGTTGGCTGGTGAAAAAACATCCTGTCCACAGAACCTGCCCAGACATTCTTCCAGCGGGACATACTCTACGGCTGGGTTTTTTACCGCGAGCTTGTTAACAAGTATTGAAAAAGCCTCCTCCACGCTGGCTAGAGTGGGGAAGCCGGACATTTTCCTACTGCTCATAAGATCGTTCTAAACGGGTTAAACACCGTCGGCTGATTTAAGTGTTTCACAGGGTTTAGGATTTTTCAGACAAAGCCTTCGTGAGCGCTGAAACACCCCTCTCATGTAGCTGGAGAATAAGCCTCATCAACTCGGCCAAGCTGTCGTTCACCTGTTTTGAGGCTTCGACGTAGTTTTCCGCCGAGTGTTTGTCCGGTTCTCTCTCAAGCCTCTCGACTGCTTCCTCCAGCTTTGTCACGTTTATGCCGAAGACCTTCAGAGCTGAGCGTGTCTGCTCCGACATGCTAGCTAACCAGCTGCTCCTCCACACTATTATGAATTATTCTCTCTGGGTAGGAGTATATCGTCAGACCTTTTCCCCTAACCATGCTAACCATCGTGATCCCGCTTTTCAAAGCCGCGTACAGCCCGGAGAAAATAGGCCCCCTGAGGGAGGCGGTCACCGGTATTCCCACGCGTGCAGCCCTCAAAACCATGTCGGAGGCCTGCCTGCCTGTAGTCAGGAGAACACATTTTGAGAAGTCAACGTTCTTCAACACCATCTTACCTACTATCTTGTCAACGGCGACGTGTCTGCTGACGTCCTCTGAAAGGCCGAGGATTTTTCCCTCAACGTCCGAGTAGACCGCGGCTGAGTGGACCGAGACCGTGTGCTTGGACAGTCTTCCAAACTCTGTCACGATGGAGCGAAGCCGTTCCGACGAAATCCTGAAATCTGAATAAACCCTCGGCTTGTGGAGGTTGTCGAAAGCCCTGATATAGTCTTCAACAGAGCCGCATGATGTGAGGATGAGCTTGAACTCTTTATGTTTTTCGAGCCTTCTACCCAGCTCACGTTCATCGACATTGACGTAGGTTAGTATGTCGAGGCCGTCTACAGCCAAGTCCACGATCTGCTCCAGCCTGTCGACGATGCCGTGTCCGAGGAGATGGCCTATGACCATTTCTCTAAGCTCGTGAGGAGTTGCAAAAACCGTGACAAAATGTTTGTCGTTGATGTATATGTTTACAGGGAACTCTAAAGCGACGTGGTCCTCGACGACTTCTCCATCGTATCTGACGCCTCTGACAACGGTGGATATGCCGTCGTTTGTCACTGACTAAACATTTGGCAAAACCTCCTTAAATCATTTTTGGATTACGAACCACGTGCTTGCTAGGGTCTCAGTGGCCGCCATACGCTGGCCGGCCGTAAGGAGTATTAGAAGTCCTGCCGGTTGAATAAAATGACGACCGTGGTCAGACAGGCTGCTGTCCATGCAAGCATGCTTACGGTGAAAACCAAGGTTATTGAGACACCTGATGTGCGTGCTGTGTAAAGCCCAGTCGACCCGGGGAGGAGTCAGGATGTGGTAGCCGGGGTCGTTGACGGGAAGCCTGTCTTCATGCTTTCAGGATACCCCGTACCCGCCTTGACCGGTTTCCAACTCTTCGTTAAGTACGGCCACAACAGCCCCGGCCCCTGCAGGGTCCGAGGCAAGCTCACGAGTCGTGTTGTCAACCATACAGCGGCGAGGCTTTTCATGCGTGTAAGGCTTGCGTGGACGCAGGACGGAGTCCTCGTGGAGCCTTTTACTGGGTCGGGTCTCCTCTCAACCCTCACCAACGCCAACGGACTGCCTGTCGTACCCGAGGAGGTTAAGGGCTACGACGAGGGAGCGGAGGTGGAGGTTCTACAACACGGTTGAAAGCATCGTCAACACGCGAGAACCTAAATATACGACACAGATAATGGTTTTCGAGAGGGCCGGTAGTTCAGCCTGGAAGAACGACCGACTTGCACTCGGTAGGTCGAGGGTTCAAATCCCTCCCGGTCCACAATATGAATAGCATGATTAGTGAGGGGGGTGTTTGGCTGGTGGCGTCAGCAGTCCTCTTCTGGTAGGGTATTGCTCCAGCCTCCGCTGTTTTCTTCTGATTGTTAAGCTAACGTATCTGTAGTATTGATGACGATGGTCAGCGGGGACGTAGAGACGGTAGACATCCTTCTTTGCATGGGTATGTTTTTCCGTTCCTCGGGTCTACGAAAGGTGTTCCATGTTTCGTTTTAGGCTGTGGCCCGTTCGTCTCTATCCCTAGGAAAGACAGTAGTTGTTTGACGTATCTAATCAATCTTAGGTCGGCGTTGTCGACAACCATCTCTCCTTTCTTGCACATCCTTCACTATCAAAGAATCCACGTAGGAAAGTGTTGTCGTCTGCCGTGTTGTCGGCTGTCATCACATCCGCCATCTCCATAGTCTGTTAAACTCGTTTCCTGTCCTCCCTTTTTCCCGCGAGTTTTCCTTAGCTTTATACCATGTCCTAGACATCTGTGTCCATGTTCCTGTAATCTCTACGACATCCGCTACCGAGAACAGATGGAGGAACACTAACCTTATTCTCTGTTGCCTCTTTTGTCTGGAGTTTTTAGGGTTTTAGCCGGTTTGGATGGCTGCACCGGGCCGCTACAAGAACCCGGTCGACGTTTTGAAGGCGTTGCTATACGACGGCGTGTGTTGTGCTGATGTAGTTGTTGACTATTTTGTTGAGGGCTCTTCTCAGCGTTTCCGAGAACGTTGACGGCGATACTTTCAATAACTCTGCCAACGAAATGGTTGACACACGTCTGGGAGTTTCAAAAAAGCCGTGTTTCGCAGCCGTCTCGAGAGCACGTGCCTGTTTAGCTGTCAGCGTGTTCTTACCCTGCCGCGGCTTACCAACGTAAAGTATGCTAGGATTCGCTCCGAAGGTCTTAAGGTCTCTCACAAGGTTGTTGAGGTTTTTACGGGAAGGTGAGAGGACACGCCATGTCATGAACGAATTGTTTCGATCGCTTTGCTCCCTCTCTATGAAACAACCGTTCTCGATTGCGCTGGAGCACAGCATACAGGCATGGGTTTCAGCGACCGCTATGAAGCTTTTGCTACTGATCTTCGTGAGATGGAAGAAGCTGGCAGGATATTTCCTAAGAACGTTGAGTATGGCTGATTTTCTATCTAAAACCTTTCTACACCTTATACTCAGAAGATGCTGAACACATCCATCCCTGTAAAGTATCGCGTCTACGGATATTTCACCGTCAATATCCTTGGAGGCGGCCATGAAACAGTAGTAGGGGATGCGGAGCTCTAAAACTGCCTCCAACATCGCAGGTCAACCTCTGGCGCCGGCCTCTGCGCCAGCCCGTGTCTTGAGCCGCTGTGCGAAAGGCTGGAAGCCATGTTTGAAACATGTTGGGGAGTGGTTTATCCTTTTTGTTTTCTTTTAAGGGAACGGTGTTTGCATGCTTTATAAAAAGGTTTAGATGTTCGTGTTCCGTCTTATTGCTGGCCCTATGTTGAAATATGATTCGCGGAGGCTGAATGTAAGGAGCCTGCAGCTTATTAAAGGCGGCAGCTTCACGCTTACCATTCCTAGATGGTGGGTTGATAAACAACGCCTCAAAAAAGGCTCCAAGCTAATCCTAGCTGAAGACGGCCAATCGCTGAAGATAACATCGACGGCGGCTTTGCGTGCGAAGAAAACCGCGGTGATAGACCTTGACCAGATGGAGGATCCCCAGCATGCGATCTACACGGTCTGGACATACTACATGCAGGGGGCTGACGAGATTACGGTGAAGTCCTCCAGCCCCATAACTTTGGAGAAAAAACGCAGACTCCGTGAGCTTAGGATGGATTTGCAGGGTATAGACATAGCGAAAGAGGATGAACGCTCTATAACATATGTTGTGGCAGGGGAGTTTGACGACGTCCCGCTCGACTCGGTCATAAGGTCGATGCATAGCACGGCATTAGCCATCCAGCAAGACGCTGTCAAATCTGTTTTGAACGGCGATGTTGAGATGGCCTCTGAGGTGGTTGGCCGTGAGCCGGAGCTTCTGAGGATTTACCGCCGTGTCATAAGACAGATAGCTCTATGCAGCATGAACCCTGAAACAGCTTACAAGAGCGGGATAAGCAACAGCAGAGAGCTGATAACATACGCTGTTTTGGCAAGAGATTTGAACAGGTCTGTTTACCACAGCCTCTACGTCGCCAGACATTTCACGAGATACGGCAGGCCTTTGGATGACAAGCAACTTCTGGAAATCATCCAGCAGATGTCGGATGCAGCTCACCAGATGAGCAGACAGGCTGTTGACGCTTTTCTTGAAAAAGACATGAATAAGATTTTCTCAGTTGTTAAGAGTATGGAGAAGGTTAGGCAGTTGGATGAAGAGTTAAACATGCATGTTCTTCAAACCGTGAGGGAGACGGGCAAAGCGGTCATAGCCATGATGATTGGTAGGGAGCTTAGGAGGGTTGCTGGATACGCTGTTGCGATGGCTGACATAGCTGCCAACAGGACTTTAGGCCCTAAAACATCGCTTGACATTTCTTCTCAACAACCCCATAGTTAGGTTTTCTCTATAAATTCACGGTAATATATTATATTATCCACCGACGTATTTAAGAAGGTTGTTGTATGCTGCGGGTCGTTAACGTCACGAAAAAGTTCGGCGAGCTAACAGCGTTGAGCGGCGTCAGCTTTGAAGTCAGGCAGGGAGAGTGCGTGGGAATAATAGGGCCTAACGGCGCTGGGAAAACAACACTGTTCAACATCATATCAGGTTTTATGAAGCCTAACGCGGGAAGGGTGGAGTTTATGGGCGTGGACGTGACGGGAAAGCCTCCCCACGAGCTGGTTAAACGTGGCATAGCAAGGACCTTCCAAGTCATAAAGACCTTTAAAACCATGACGGTGTTGGAAAGCCTGTCGGTTGTGAACGACAACGTAGACTGGCTGGTTGAAGAGATAGGGCTGTCAGATAGAAAAAACTTTTCCGTTAGAGATTTGCCGCAGGGAGACCTTAGGAGACTGAGCATTGCAATGGCTTTGGCGGCGAGGCCAAAGCTTCTTCTGTTGGACGAGCCTTTCTCAGGGCTGAGCCCAAGAGAGGGTGTTGAGCTGGGGCTAGTCATAGAAAAGCTCAGGAGGAACGGTCTTACGATGGTGATCGTCGAGCACAAGCTGCGGGAGCTTTTTAACCATGTGAGCCGCGTTCTAGTTCTTAACTACGGCCGGCTTATCTGCGAGGGCAGCCCTCAAGAGGTTGTTGAAGACAGAAAGGTTGTTGAAGCATACCTAGGTGTTGGCTATGACGGTTCTTGAGATCAAGAACTTAAGGGCGTACTACGACAAAGCGGAGGTTTTAAGAAACATAAACATGAAAGTAGGAAACGGCGAAACCGTCGCGGTTCTTGGGCCAAACGGAGCTGGGAAAACAACTTTGCTTAAAGCAGTGGTGGGAACAGTTCACACGACGGGGAAAATATCCTTTGAAAACGAGGACCTGTCAAAGTACAAGCCGCACCAGAGGATACGTATGGGGATTTCGATATGCCCTGAGGGGCGTAAGCTTTTCCCATACATGACTGTTGAAGAAAACCTTAAGCTGGGAGCGGTGTCGAAAGACTGCGACGACCAGCTTGAGCTTGTCTACAGCCTGTTTCCCGAGATCAAAAGGAGGAGAAACACCTTGTCTAGGCTGACCAGCGGCGGCGAGCAGCAGATGACGGCTATAGGCAGGGCTTTGATGAGCAAGCCAAAGCTCCTGATGTTGGACGAGCCCTCTCACGGCATAGCTCCTATAGTGCTTATGAGGATAAGGGATGCCATAAAAACAATCCAAAACAGCTCAGACACATCTATCCTCCTCGTTGAACAGAACATCCGCTTAGCTTTGGAGCTGGCTGATGAAGTGAGCCTTCTGATTAAGGGCGAGATAGTTGAGAGCGGGCCCGCCTCCAACATCAGAGGTCTCGAAAACTATTATCTCGAAAAGATATGACCTAACGTCTCAGCTTCTTTGAAATATTTTCGCCTAGCACAGCCCATAAACCTTTTGGCGCCAATATCGCTAACACTATGAGTACTGTGTATAGTATTACGTCGTCGTTGATGGGCAGCCCTGTAGAGCTGGCCAGCTCGTATACAACACCCTTCAGCCACCAGAACTTCATAGTATAAACTAGGAAGCCGCCGACGACCGGGCCCCACATCGTCCCAGCACCGCCTATGACAACCGCAAGTATTACCAAAAGCATCAAAGGCACGTCGTATAGGTCGTTGTTGGCCACCTGCCTGTAGTTAACTATGGCCGCTCCGGCTATGCCTGAGAAGAAAGAGCTTACTGTGAAGGCGAGGACCTTCAGCTTCACCGTATCAAGTCCTATGGATTCCGCCAGCTCAGGTTCATCCCTCAAAGCCCTCAGCCTCAGAGAAAGCCTGCTCCTAGTTATCAAAAGCATCGTGGCCAGCGACAGCAACATGATCACTAGAGCTATGTAGTATTTGCCTATGGGTGTTGGGGCGAGACCGGTTGGCAGTGTGAAGCCTTCCTCGCCCCCGAAAACATCTTTCCACACATACGTGCTTTGGACGAAAGCTATTGGGAGAATAGCGGTAACCAAAGCTAGGTACCATCCTTTAAGCCTGAGTGTCACACCTCCTATCGCAGCGCCAACCAACGCCGAAGCTACGCCGCCGGCTGGCAGCGTCAACTCTACTGGAACGGTCGGCTGGCCTGCTAGAAACTCGAAAGGTGTTCCTCTAAGCCTGCTCGTTACCTGAAGCAGTGCTGAGGTGTAGGCCCCTAAGCCGACGAAGCTGGTCAACCCAAGGTTAATCTGACCAGCGTAGCCTGTCGCCAAGTCCCAGCTCAGAGCTATGACTATGAAGAGAAATGACATACCCAATATCCAGATCAAGGCTTCAGGGATGTACAGAGGTGCTGACGCCAACAGGCCAGCCAAGACAGCTACGCCGACAGCGTCTCCAACAAACCTGTTTCTCATCATTCCTTTACACCGAAAAGCCCTGAAGGCCGTATTATCAGAACGGCTATGATTATCAGCAGGGCGAAAAGCTCCGACCATCTCGCCCCCAGAAACATGATGACAGCTGTCATTATGTATCCTATGATGAACGAGGCTACGATGCTTCCTTTGACGCTTCCAAGACCTCCCAAAATCACGATGGCAAACGCGAATATCAGCGCTTTCACAACCAGAAACGGGTTAGCCGCGTATATCTGAGAGTATAGAACACCGCCCAAACCTGCTAGAATGGATGATATGAACATCGTTATGATAAACAGTCTATGCACGTCTAATCCGATGAAGGTAGCTGCTTCTATGTCCTGCGACGCAGCCGTAATCTCTTTTCCTATCCTTGTTCTGGAGACAAACAGCCCTAGAAGAAGAAGAGCAGCTAAGGCCACAGCCAACCCGAAAATCCTGATGGCTGGAAGCGGTACATCACCCAAGTACACCACGCCAGCCAATATGGGTGGGAAGTTTATCCCATGCTCTCCAAACATGATCAGAATGACCTGCTCTATTATGAGGGCTAGGGCAAGAGTTATGATCACTACTGTTACCTCATGCTCCTTAACTTTTGCAAGCAAGCCTATGTAAACACCTGCCCCAATAACACCAACAGCCAGCATGCTCAAAACCGTGGAGCTTAACGGGTCGAGTCCCAGGCTTCTGACAAGCGATAGGCCGATGTAGGCGCCTGCTATGAACAGGCCTCCGTGGGCAAGGTTGAGAAGTCTGCAGACTCCGAAAATCAACGTAAACCCAGACGACATCAGGGCCCATACACCGCTCAGGGTCGCGCCGTAAACAAGTAGGACGATGAAGTTTTCAATACCTATCATCTACCGCACCGTCAACAGCGTATGCTATTGTTAAAAAAATTAGGAGCTTATTTGAACCATGGCGGTAGTTTTAGGTCTGCGTTTTTGAGCCAAGACGGCGCAAGCAAATATTGTTTTCCAGCCTGCCATTGCGACACCCAGTTCTTCACGTATTCATCCCCCCAGACTAGGTCGTGGTCCCATCTCGTCCCGTCAGCCCCCCACGCGCCCTTAGGATAGAACGCCACCTTCCTCGTCAGCTCAATAGCGTTTCCGAGCGTGTACCTCTCGAGGTATTTAACCAGTGTGTCTGAATCAAACGGGTTGCTCTCACCTGCGGCAGCAGCCTCCTCAACCACCTTTTTGTACAGGTAGACTGCATCATATGCTCCGTAGCCTTGATGGGCCTCAGGCGGATACCCATACTTCTTTGTATAGTTCTCTATGAATTGTCTGCACATCTGAGTTGGAGGTGCTGTCTGGACAACTCCTCCGTCAGCCATGAAAATCTCGTACTCGCAAGCACCTCCCGTCTTCTCCCAGAACCCAAGGTCTATGGCGGCCAAGTCATGGCCCATCAGAAGCAGCGGAAGCTTGAGCGTGCCCCACTGCTTTGCCAGCACGTCGCCTGTCCCAGAGATAGCCAGCATGTTGAATACTGCTTGAGCACCGAGCCTATTTGCCTCTATAAGAAGAGGCTCGTACTCCGTGTATCCTCGCGGTATCTTAACACTCTTGACTACTTCGATGTTCTTCTGCTTCAGCAGATCCGTAAGCATGGGCTCCCATTCATCAACCCATATATGCTCGTCTCTTATTATGTACAGCTTTTCGATTTTGACGCCGTTTGCAGCAAGGTATTCGATCTGCGTGATTCCGTCGAGGGCGAAGGTTATGCCGTTGTTCTGGGTTATCCTAAACCAATACTTGTATTTGTCATAGTTGGCTCCAACTTTTCTGGCGTGAGCCGGTGATGAAGCGTCCGCTAGGAATATGGTCTTTAACTCCGCCATAGGCTCCATAGTGGCTGTCATCACGCCGCTTGAGTAACCGCCTATCATCACGTCGACTTTCTCAGCCGTCACCAATCGTCTAAACTCTGCTACAGCGGTGTCGGCGCTGAGCTTGTCGTCGGCTACCACGAGTTTTACCGGGAGACCAAGTATCCCACCTTTAGCGTTGATTTCTTCGATTGCTAGGCGGGCGGCGTTCTCCTGAACCTTTCCCTCACGAGCTGCCAGCGGGGCCAGCACCCCAATCCTAACCTCGGTCTTTCCAGGAGGCGGTCTCGGAGCCGGCGGGGTAGGTGTTGCTGTAACAGTTACTGTTCGGGTCTGCGTGACGGTTGCGCCGCCGACGGTAACCGTCTGTCCGCCGACGGTGACTGTTCTCGTCACCTCTCCAGCTGGGATTGTCTTGGTTATTACCTCGGTTTGCGTGGATGCGGAGAAGTATCCCGCAGCTCCTGCGACTACGGCGGCGATTCCAGCTGTGGCAGCATATTTGAGGAAGGAACGTCTGTCAACACCGGTTTTTTCTTTTTCAGCCACGAGACGGTTTATCGGTCTAAAGTTTGATAAACTTTTTAGGCAAATTATATATTTTTGCTACAGCCAAGTATGCTTGTAGCTCAACTTTATCTGTTCACAGCGAGTACCCCGCTTCTGTTTTTTTAAGAGACTCCAGCATGGTTTGGATGTGGCTGATGATGTGTTCAACGTTTCTTTCAACGCTGTAGACCCCCATAGACCTGGCCAGCATCTTCATCTCCTTGAACTCTTTCAGAATCAGCTCCAGTTTCTCGCTTAACGCATCATGCGAAGACATGCTACATCACCTCTTTTACAATTATCCTCTTCGACTTGCCTTCGTAGCGTGGAAGTGTTCCCTCGGGCACGAACTCTATGTGCGGGTTTATGAAGAACAGGTTTTTACGTAGCTCGGAAACTATTTTCTCTCTTTTTTCCATACCATCTTTCTCTTTGTCTAACTCAACCCGTATGGTGAACTGTCCTGAGGCAGGTGATTTATCAACTAGGACCTGGTATTCCAGCACTTCCGGAAACCCTAGTAGGGTTTCCTGAATGGTGCTCGGCCATATTTTAGCACCCTTGTAGTGGATTACGTCGTCAACCCTGCCCGTGATCCATTTGCATCTCGGGAAGGCGTCTCTGCCGCATTCGCATCCGCTGTCGTCTAATACGGTTACGTCCCTCATCCTGTATCTGATTAATGGCATTCCCTCCTTTGTCAACGTAGTCACAACCATCTCCCCTCTCTCGCCGGGCTGCACAGGCTCAAGCGTCTCCGGGTCTACAAGCTCTAGGATGAAATGGTCTATCCAGAAGTGAAAGCCCTGCTGCTGCTCGCATTCCACCCCGCTGCCCGGGCCGAAAACCTCGGTTGCGCCGTAAATGTTCATCGCTCCTCCGCCTCTTTCCCTGAGCCCAAACCCTTCCTCTATTCTCTTCCTAGTCTCCTCCGTCCACATCTCGGCTCCGTTGATGGTTATCCTCAGCGATATGTCGTTCGGCTTCACGCCTTGCTTACGCATCTGCTCAGCTATGTAGAGGTTGTATGACGGCGTGCCTGTCATAACAGTTGGCTGGAAATCCTTCAACGTCTGTATCAATGCCTCTGTTCTTCCGACACTCCATGGGATGACGGCTGCACCCACGAGATGTGCTGACTGGTGGAAGCCAAGCCCGCCTGTAAACAGACCGTAGCCGTAAATGTTTAGCATTATGTCCCCTTTCCGCACACCGCATGCCACCAAACACCTAGCCATCAGGTTCATCCATGTCTCATAGTCTTTTAATGTGTATGGGCCTACAGTAGGCTTGCCCGTCGTCCCCGAAGTCATGTGCCAGCAGATGAGCTCCTCCCTCGGCACGCATAGAAAATCGCCGCCGTAGGGGTAGCTATAGAGTCGTAGGTCGTCTTTCGTTGTGAAGGGGAGTTTTCTGACGTCGTCTAGGTTCTTCACGTCTTCCGGCTTTACACCTGCCTCGTTAAACCTACGTCTATAGAACGGGCTGTGCTCGTACACGTATCGGAGGATGAACCTCAGGCGTTTCAGCTGAAGCTCCCTTATTTCATTCCGCCCGGCGGTCTCTAAGTTAGGCTCCCAGTACTGTGTTCTTCCCACCATTTTGCTGCGCAAACATTGAAGTTTATCACTGTATTTTAAACAATTAAATCAAATAATATAATTGACGCAACACTTTTACATAACTTTTCACTTTTTCGATAAACCTTTGTTTTTTCCCCGCATTAGTTCGGCAAAAATCGGAAAAAATCCGCAAATTATAATAATGTTGTCGGCGCGAACAATGAACAATGGGCAGGGTTGTTCCCCACAGACCTGGCCTCCGCGTCCTACAGCTGATCAGGGGAGGCAGCTATACAGTAACTCTACCCAAGTGGTGGGTGGACAAGTATGAGGTTGAAAAGGGTGCGAGGCTGTTCACGGTGGAGGACGGCTACTCCCTCCGTTTGTCCTTCAAAGATTCGCCTAAGATGAAGAAGACTGTTGAAATAGATTTGGACAGGTTTGACGACACGCGGTCGGTTAGATACTGTCTTCTAACATACTACATGCAGGGCGCCTACACGCTCATCGTGAAATCGTCCCGTCCGATGTCGTCGGACAAAAAGAAGAAGCTCAGGGAGATGAGGCTTGAGATGCCGGGTGTAGAGATAAGCCATGAAGACTCCAACAAAGTTGTTTACAGCGTTATCACAGACGTTGTGAAGGAGAAAATCGACGACATTGTGCTAACTATACATGACATGGCGCTCCACACCCACAGGGATTCTATCCGCGCTCTTACTGAAAACAACCTAAGGCTTGCGCTGGAGGTTACGAACCGTGAGCCGGACATGCTGAGGATCTACCGTAAGCTGATTAGGCATCTGTCGTTGAGCAGCATGAACCCCGAGATAGCTTACTGTTGCGGGATTAGGGACAGCAACGAGCTGATAACGTATGTGCTGCTGGCCAGAGACCTGCATAGAATATTCTACCACGCCCTCTACATATCGAAGAATCTCATCAGGCTTGGCCGTAGGATAACTGTCTTGAAGATGCTTCCTCAGATAGTCCCTTTGTCTGAAATGGTTCAGTTCATGCAGCAGCGTGCGATTGAAGCCTTCATAGACAAAGACTTCAACAGCGTCATGAGGGTCAGCAACCTTATACAGGACGTGAAATTCTACGAGGAGAGGCTCAGCCTAGACATAATACACAGTGTGAAAGACATCGAGCAGGCGATGACCCTTCTCTTCATACTTAGAGACATAAGGAGGATAGCTGGCTACAGCATCGCCATAGCCGACGCGGCCGCCAACAGGATACTCAGCCCGTTGAGGACTCAGCCGTTGGGGACTGTTTTGAGTTTGGAATCTATATAAATAGAATTAAAATAATATAAGCTATCATCAAACATATAGTGCCTTGACATGGTTACTATAACCAAGGTGCCGACATACTGCTACCAATGCGTATGCGGCCCCGACCTCCTAAAAGTTGTTGTCAAGGATGGTGTTCCGGTGGGGGTGGAGCCCAACTTTGACTTCGCCGACAAACATCCCGCAGGGGGCAGGGTCTGTGTTAAAGCCTACGGGCTTGTTCAGAAGATGTACAACCCTAAACGCGTCAAGCAGCCTATGGTGAGGGGGAACAGTCGGAAAGGTCTAGGCGAAAACCCTCACTGGACTCCGGTTTCGTGGAATGAAGCCCTCGACATCGTCGCCGAGAAGCTTTCCGAAATAAGGATGAAGGGGTTGGTGGATGGCGCTGGCTATCCAAGGTTCGCGGTAACCCTCGGCGGCGCCGGCACCCCTCAAGCCTACTTCGGCACGCTCAACGCCTTCTTCGCGGCTTGGGGGCCGATAGACTTCAGCCTCGGAAGCGGTCAGGGAGTTAAATGCTACCACACAGAACATCTTTTCGGCGAGTACTGGCATAGGTCGTTCATCGTCGCCCACGACACACCTTACACAAGGCTTGTTATCTCCTTCGGCCATAACGACAACGCTGCAGGCGGCGTCACAGGTGTTTGGCGCAACGCTGAGGCTAGGGCTGCGGGCATGAAATGGGTTCAGGTTGAGCCGCATCTCTCGGTCACCGGAGCCACGGCGGACGAGTGGATTCCGATAAAGCCGAAGACTGATGCGGCATTCCTCTACGCCATGCTGTACACGGTTCTGCATGAGCTGGGATGGGAGAAGGTATGCGACCTAGATTTTCTCAAGAACAGGACCAGCAGCCCATATCTCATAGGTCCTAACGGATACTACTTACGCGACCCGTCTACACACAGGCCTTTCATATGGGATACGGTGAGCAGCTCTGCAAAAACCTTCGACGACAAAACAATCCACAGCCCCGCGCTTTACGGCGAGTTCACCGTTAAGAAAGCTGTTGAAGTAGGGCCTGACAAGGAAGTTATAGAACATACAGATGTAGTCGGCAAAACAGCTTTTACGAAGCTTGTGGAGCATGTGAAGAGCTACACGCCCGAATGGGCTGGCGAAATCTGCGACGTAAGCCCGTCAACCATCCGGAGGCTTGCGAAAGAGTTTGTAGACAACGCAATGGTTGGCGCGACTGTGACGGTAGACGGCTTGAAGATGCCTTTAAGGCCTGTGGCCATACTGCTTGGAAAAACGGTGTCTAACGGCTGGGGAGCCTACCAAGCGGTGTGGGCGAGAACAGTTTTACAGTCTCTGGTCGGAGCCGTCGAGGTACCTGGCTCCATCTTAGGCGTCACCATAAGGCTCAACAGGCCTGTGTTCGACAGGCTTGAGAGCGTTAGGATAGGCGAGGACGGGTTCATGGCCCAGAGCTTGAACCCGACCGACAGAGAGCACTGGGAGGCCACCCCACGCGTCAGGAACGCCTACAAAACCCTAAGCCCTTTGGTGCTCGACTCGTCCTGGAGCCAAGCGTTGGGGCCGGCTCATCTACCCTGGCTTTTCATGAAGCAGGCTCCGGAGAACTGGCCTAGGCCAACTCCTCCCGATGTTTGGATGATATACAGGACGAACCCACTCATATCCAGCTGGGAGCCGGAGCTCGTGGCCAAGTGTTTAGAGGATTTTCCATTCATAGCCGCCTTCGCCTACACGTATGACGAGACAAACTGGTTTGCGGACGTCCTTCTCCCAGACAACGTCGACCTCGAAAGCTATCAGCTGTTCAGAGTCGGGGGGACGAGCTATCAGGAGCAGTTCTGGGAATACACGGGCGTCGCCGTCCGACAGCCCGTAGCCGAACCTCCATACAACACGATGGACCTCACCGACATAGCTACGGAGCTGGCTGACAGAACAGGTCTTCTGAGAGAGTATAACGAGGCGATAAACAACGGCGTGCTGGGCTTCAGGCTTAGGACGCCTTTATACGACTACAGCCTAGACCCAGAAAGGAAGTACAAGTCTTACGAGATATGGGACAGGCTGTGCAGGGCGGCCACGATGACTTTGAGCAACGGCCGGCATGAGCACGGGCTTGAATGGTTTAGGAAAAACGGCGCTTACCTGATACCCTTCAGACGCGTCAACTGGTACCTACATCCAGTAATGGTAGCCAAGAAGCTTAGGTACGAGCTTCCCTACCAAGAAAGGGTTATGCGGGTTGGGCAGGAGCTTAAAAGACGTCTTCACGAGCGTGGGATAAGATGGTGGGATAAGCAGCTGGAGGAGTACGAAGCCATGCCCGGGTGGGAGGATTTTCCAGAAATCTTTGAGAACCTGCCGAAGCTTTACGGCAAGAGGCCCGAGGACTATCCGTTCTGGCTTGTAACAAGCAGGAGCATGCAATATGCTTGGGGTGCTAACGTGGCCATACCGGTCCTCGCCGATGTTTCAAAACACGTCATGGGCCATAATGCTGTGATGATGAACGAGGAGGCTGGCAGAAGGCTCGGGCTGAAGACAGGGGACGAGGTCTTAATAGAGTCGCCCATAGGCAGGGTTAGAGGCAGGGTTTTGTTGAGAAAAGGCATAAGACCTGATACACTGGTTGCGGTGCAGCAGTTCGGACACTGGGTGACCCCCGTCCCAAAAAACATAGACGCGCCCAACATGAACAGGCTTGTTCCGATAGCTTTAGAGACCACCGACGGCACTGGCAGCGGAGCAGACCTCGTGAAAGTGAGAGTTGAGAAGGTGGGGCGATGATGGCTAGGTGGGGGATGGTCATAGACCTGCGTAAATGCGTTGGCTGTCAGACATGCACCATCGCCTGCAAGCTAGACAACGGAACCCCGCCCGGCATCTTCTGGAGGTTTGTTAGAGATGTTGAGCTTGGAGCCTACCCTAACGCCACAAGGATTTTCCTACCTCTCCACTGCATGCACTGCGAGAAACCGCCGTGCTTAACCGTATGCCCGACAACAGCAACCCAAAGACGTGGCGATGGAATAGTATACATAGACTACAACAAATGCATCGGCTGCGGATACTGCATACTGGCATGCCCATACGAGGCTAGGTGGTTGTTGAAAGGTAGGAAAGAATACTTTGATGAAACAACACAGCCTGAGAAGCTGAGCCCTTTAGCTGATAAGGTAGGTGTCTGCACCAAGTGCGATTTCTGCATGGATAGGATAGACTACGGGCTTGCCAACAACCTTGTCCCAGGCAGAGACCCAGACGCAACACCTGTCTGCGTCAACTCCTGCATAGCGAGGGCCTTGTTCTTCGGCGACTTAGACGACCCGGAGAGCGAGGTCTCCACCATGATACGGCGGAAAAGAGCATTCAGGCTTTTGACCGACATGGACACCGAGCCATCCGTCTATTACGTCTGGTGAACCGCATGGCTTCCTACCCCCTCGAGAAGCAGCGTGTGTGGGAGTGGCTGGCTCTAGGAAACTTTCTAGTAGGCGGGGCCGGTGGCGGTCTGTATGCTGTAGCCTTCCTAACAGGCTTAACCGATCTTCCTCTGACTCTGGCGTCGGCCGGCCTTATTGCAGCGGGACTTGCATTCGTGGGTCTTGAGGCTGGAAATCCGACGAAAGCTTTCCACGTGTTCCGCAACTTCAGACACTCGTGGATGTCGAGGGAGGCTGTTTTCGCGACGGGGTTCGTTTTGTTTTCTGTCCTAGATGTTCTGCGGCCCAGCGTGTTGTTCAAGACGTTGGCTTGGTTTTGTTCAGCCGCCTACGTCGTCAGCCAAGGGTTTATGCTGGCTGCGGCCAAGAAGATACCCAGCTGGAACACGCCTGCCACGCCTCCGTTGTTCGTTGTTTTAAGCCTCTCAGCAGGCTTAGGAATAGCAGCGGTTCTCAACAAAATCCAAAACCCCACAGCACCTATCTTGCTCGGCTTGTCGACGATTGTCCTTGGCGCCTCTTACGCGACGTGGCCCGGAGCCACGAAATACTTTAAACAATCGCTTAAGGCTGAAGGCAACTTGGTTTACCTGTTGTTTTCAATGGCTGCCGCGGCCGTTGCTGTCGCATCGTCTCCCACTTCCATGCTTCTAGCGGGAGCCATGCTTCTCCTAAGCTCCAGCCTCTTCAAGTACGTGGTTATCATCCGTATGTCCTACAAGCTGCCCGTATTACCTCCTCTGGAGCCGTGACCTCTGTCAAATTACGGTCGCAACCGTTTCCTGAACAGGTAGGCGGTGGCTTACGTTAAACTGCCGATTCTTCGCAGTCCACCGGTCCTCGTCGGGTTGAGTTGGAGGCTGGCGCATGCCGGCCGTCATTTCTCCAGCCCATGCTTAACTCATAGCTCCTCGGAGAATGTCTGAACTTTTTCACGGAGCCTGCTACGTCAGGCACAACTCTCTCACATGATGCCTGTGGGCCCTACTCTTTGACGTTCATCCAGTAGCTGTCGACTTGACGCTGTATCTGCTGGATTATATCGTCGCGCTTCACCGGCTTAAACAGGTGTTCAAACCTTTTCTGCAACTTAAGGTACTCCTCCACCGGCTTCCTGTTCTTCGGTATGTAGGTGTGTCTGACCACTCCGTCGACGGCTTCTTTAAGCGGGAAAACTCCCGTCTCAACGGCCAGCTTGTCCAGCCTTATCATTATGCTTGGGTCAGCACCCCATCCTGTGGGGCATACGCCAAGACCTATGAAAAGCTTCGGGCCTTTAATCTTCGTGGCTTTCTCAAACTTTTTCAGCAGGTCAACAGGCCTTGAAGCCGCCACCGTAGCGATGTAGGGCGGCCTGTGGGCCCTCCATATCTCGAACAAATCCTTTTTGCTGCTTAGGTTTCCATCAGGGGTTGTCGAAGTCCAGGAGTATGGCAGTGTGGCGCTCGAGAACTGGAAGCCCGTGTTACCGTAGGCTTCGTTGTCGTAGACAAGGTAGTAGAAGTCAAGCCCTCTGTGTATGGCTCCCGACGTCGCCTGCAACCCTATGTCATAGGCAGCTCCGTCGCCTGTTAACAGCAGCACTTTTGCATCCGTGTCGCGTCTCTTTCCCTTCTCAACCTTAGCCAGTATTCCGTCAACCAAGCCTTGGGCAGCCGCCGGCCCCGCTCCGAACGGTGCGAACAGCATCGGGTTTCTTATAGAGACGTATGGATAGAGCTCCAGCAAGGCGAGGCAGCCTGGTACGCTGACTACAATAGTTTTAGGCCCTAAAACCTTCAACGCCAGCCTTAGCAAAAGCTCTCCGCCACAGCCTGCGCAAAGCGGGGAGCCGGGCGTTAGAAAGTCGGCTCGCGGCGTGTCTTTCAACGTTCTGAAAGCCGACGGCTCAGACACGATGCATCGCCTCGATCATCTCCGGTGGTATGCCCGCTGTCCTGAGATACTCTCTAAGCCTCATCCAATCATCTTCCCTGAACACTAGGACAGGTCCTTTCGGTGTCTTGCCTTTCTTCGCAGCATCCATCGCAAACTTGACCATGTAGCTGACTTCTTCTTCGCCTATGTTTGCTCCTCCAAGCCCTCCTATGAAGGATACGATGGCGGATGGCTTTTGCTGCGAATGGTAGAGGGCTTCGACAATCTCAGGGTAAAGGGCACCTCCCTTACCGGGTGATATGTTCTGCTCGAAGACAGCCACGGCATGCACGGGCGACAACGTTTCTCTCAGCTCCTCGCTCGGGAAAGGCCTTACCATCTTCAGCCTAACCATTCCAACCTTCAAACCCATTTTCCTTAACCTTTCCACGCCGGACCTGATTATCGAGCTGTATGAGTTTGAACAAACTAGGGCGCACTCGGCGTCATCCATCATAAACCTCTCAACAACGTCGTGTTGTCTGCCGAATGTTTTCCGAAAATCCTTCGCAGCCTCTTTGAAAACATCCCTAGCCCTAAGCGCTGCAGTGTGTAGCTGGTATTTGAAGAACGTGTAAGGCGCTCCCTCAGTTACTGTGGGCGCATAGGCAACCATGCTGCCTTCATCTCCTCCCAGAGGCCTTGGATACGTGAACTGGGGGAGAAACTGCTCCACCAACTCCTTCTCAGGTATTTCCACAGGCTCTCGTGCAAACGACAAGACAAAGCCATCCATGTTAACTATCACGGGCAGAAGAACTTCATGGTCTTCACCAACTCTGTAGCCCAGAAGTATGAAGTCCAGCACCTCTTGGCAGTTTTCGGCGTGAAGTTGGATGAAGCCGCTGTCCCTAGCCGCCAAAACATCACCGTGCTCCACCTGCAGAACCATCGGCATGCCGACTCCCCTAGCTACGTTGACCAGCACGATCGGGGCACGCCATCCGGAAACCGTGTAAAGCGCTTCAAAAGCGTAAAACAAGCCTTGGCTCGAAGTCGCTGTAAACGATCGGGCACCGGTGAGGGATGCTGCGCCCGCCGCCGTGATCATCGAATGCTCCGACTCAAAGTTCACAAACCTGGCTTTCATAACGCCTTCCGCAACCCACTTAGACAACGTCTCGACTATCTCGGATTGTGGGGTTATAGGGTATGCTGCTACGTAGTCGACGTCCGAAACCCTTGCACCCCATGCTGCGGCTGAGTTTCCAGTCAGCATCTTCCTCAAGCGATGCTTCCTCCTTCAACGAGCTTTATCGCTTTGATGGGGCATTCTGTGAAGCAGACCAGACAGCCTTTGCAGTTATCGTAGTCTATCTTCGGCGTCAGGTCATCCTCAAGCGATATGCATGAATCCGGGCAGTATACGAAACACACCATGCAGCGGGTGCATTTAACATAGTCGATGACGGGTGTCGCACCCCTCCAGGCACCAGTCTTTTTCAAAGCAGTGTTGCCGAGGTTGAGTATCATGGCTGTCGACAGGGTTGGGCTAACGTAAGGTAATTCAACAACTCTGCTTTCCGTAGGCTGTAGCCGATGGTTTTCCATCGACGGCTTGACAGTAGGCGGGTTCATGTAGCATTCTTCAGCAAGCTTGATGTTGGCCTCAACCAGCTCATCCCTAAGCCCGAGCTCAGCCACCTCCTCTTTAACAGCTTCTTCAACAGAGCTCCATCGCGCTATTCCCAGGGCTTTGCATGCCAACGCAGCCACGCCGGAGCTTATGGCGCTCCTCATCCCCAGTAGCCTAGACGCCGAAGACGTAACGTCGTAGACTACAGAAACGTATCCATGGACTAGGGGAACATTCCGCTGAGAGTTTAGAACAACTACGCCGCTTTCCTTCAAGCCTTGAAGAGGGCTGGGCTGAAGGCTTAGCAGCGACGTGTCAGCTACAACAACCGCGTCAGGGTCAAAGATGTAGCCTCTTCCCCCAACCCCGTCTTCAGATATCCTCACAAACGAGATGACGTGAGCCCCCCTCCGCTCGGGACCGTACATCGGCGAATCCTGAACAGCATACCCTTCGAGGAAGGCGGCGGTCCCAACTATTCTTCCCGCTGTTTTTATCCCCTGCCCGCCCCTTCCGTGAAACCTTATTTTAAGCCTCATCCAAAAACCTAGTTCTAAACAAAAACGATTGATAATATTCGTTAGATGCCTATTTATATAAATAGATGGTGCATGCGAGACATAAACCTAGACAGGAAACTGGCCAGCTATACTTCTATAATTACGTTTGACAGCTAAATAACCTGGTCGGCGGCAGCTGTTTTTGGAATGTCGGGCAGCTGGGCCAGCAGGCATGTAGCAGTCATCGACACACACGGGTACGGCTCAAAGGGTGCTGTGGCCTCTTACGTGGTTAGAGGAGGCGATGGAGCTGCTCTGGTCGACGTCGGATACTCGACTTCATGGAGCTTTGTATTGAACGGTTTACGTGAGCTCGGCGTCAAACTCAGCGACGTGAAGTATGTTTTTCTAACCCATTTCCACCTAGACCACGCCGGCGGCTCTCACACAGCGCTGCAGAACATGCCTAACGCTCAGCTTATGGTGCATGAAGCTGCTGTGAGAACGTTGATCGATCCGTCGAGGCTTGTTGACGCAGCGCTGGCAGCTTTCGGAGAAGACATAGCACACTACATCGGAGGCCTGCAGCCGATACAGCCCGAGAGAATCGAGCCTGTTAAGGAAGAAAGCTACGAGCTGGGCGACGTCAGGCTGGAGGTGCTGTTCACGCCGGGGCATGCGCCAGGCCACATCTCACTTTACTTGGAGGAAGAGGGCTCGGTCTTCACGGGCGACGCCATGTGCGTCAGACATCCAGCCCTGCCATTCCCCCTGCCGCCCGCCAGCCCGCCATTCTACGACGTCGACTCAGCGCTACAGAGCCTTGACAAGATAAGAAGCTTAAAACCCACGACACTCTACACGCCTCACTTCGGCATCAAACAAGTTGACAGCCAACTGTTTGAAGAAGAGAGAGCGTCTATAACGACGTGGCGGGACGAGATAGGACGTATGCTCGACGAGGGGCTGGGAGCAAACGCCATAGCTGAAAGACTGCGTAAAAAACTTCTTGAGAGACACGGGGTTGGCTTGAACGGGCTAGACAGCTATGTCAGAGACATCCTGCTGAACAGGCTTTTAAGAATAAGTGTGCAGGGATACATGGGTTTTCTGATGCGTAGGCGTTGATAATTTATAGAAATTAGTCCGAAAGTATATAATTGAAACGCCGGCATAGACATCGATGACGACCCTGTCAACGTCACCAACCCGCCCCACGGCCGAGGAGGCCGGGCTCGACAGGGCGAAACAGCTCCAAGGGGAACTTGTGAAACAATACTACAGCTGGGTTAGGGATGTAAAGGCGGGCGGGGGGAAGGTAGCCTACTGCTTCGTCATGGCAAACCCCATAGAGCTTCTAAGAGTCTTCAACATAGCCCCAGTCTACCCCGAGATAACATCGCTGCAAATCTCCTACAAAGGCAGCGCCCCTTCCCTCATCGGCTTGTCCGAGGAGTTCGGCTACTCAACGGACTGCTGTGGATATGTCAAGATGGGGGTGGCTACAGTCCTCAACAAAGGGCAAACCCCGATAGGGTACATACCGACGCCGGACATGGCTATGCTGACATACTCAGGTTGCCAGATCTACATACACTGGTGGGAGCAGTACCAGTACATCACGAAGACACCTGTCTTCACCGTAGACGTCCCCTACGTCAGAAACTACAACGGCAGCGTTCCCAAACACGACATAAACTATGTTTCATCCCAGCTTGAGGAGCTCATTCCAAAGCTGGAGCAGTTCACGGGAGTCAGGTATGATGAGGAGAAGCTGAAAGAGTATGTTAGGTTGTCTGCTGAAGCATGGGAGCTTTGGAAGAAATGCCTCCACATGGGTAAGCTGAAGCCGTCGCCGCTCGACGCCTACTTCGAAGCAATCTACTACATGTCAGCGATAACACTGTTAAGAGGGAGCAGGGAATGCGTTGATTTCTACGCCTACCTTTTAAAAGAGCTTCAGGAACGTTATGAGAAAGGGTTAGGCCCTACGCCTGAAGAGAGATTCAGACTTGTTTTCGAGGGGGTTCCCAACTATCCATTCTTCAAACGCTTCTGGAACCTGTTCAAGGCTTGGAACTCTAGATGCGTTGCCTCAACATATCCGAAGGTGGCGGGGATGGCCGACGTTGACGTTTTCAGACTCAACCCCGACAAGCCTTTAGAATCACTCGCAGAATACATGATTCACGCATACTGTAACTGGAACATGGTTATGCGGAAAGACCTTATCCGTAGATATGTACAAGAATACAGCGCTGACGGGGTTGTCATTCACTCGATTAAGAGCTGCCGCTCATTCTCCATGGGACACGGCGACATAAGGGAATACTTGATAAAACAGTTAGACGTCCCAGCTCTTCACATCGAGTCAGACCACGTTGACCCAAGGTACTACAGCGAGGCCCAGCTTAAAAACAGGGTTGACGCATTCTTCGAAAGCCTATCCGTCAGGAAAGGGATGTAGAAATGGCGAAGATCTATTCAGCCGGGGTTGATGCAGGCTCTACATACACCAAAGCCGCAATAATTGATGAGAGCGGAAGGCTCGTAGCCACCTCGATACTGATGACAGGCATTAGGATAAACGAGGCGGCGAAAAAAGCGTTCAGCGAGGTCCTTAAGAAAGCCGGCATATCTGAGGAAGAGGTCTCCATCCTAGTCGGCACCGGCTACGGAAGATATAACATAACGTTTGGCAACATGCAGGTAACAGAGATAAGCTGTCACGCCAGAGGCGCACACTACCTGTTTCCAAAAACAAGAACAGTCCTCGACATGGGCGGTCAGGACACGAAAGCAATCAGGATAAACGACAGAGGGGAGGTGGTTGACTTCTGCATGAACGATAAATGCGCCGCGGGAACGGGAAGGTTCATTGAAGGCGCTGCGAAAGCTCTCGGCCTAACCCTGAGTGAGGTAGGAGAGCTTTCGCTCAAGGGTAGGAAACCTGTCAAAATATCAAGCACATGCGCTGTCTTCGCCGAAACCGAGACGATGGAGCAGCTTGCGTGGGGGAACAGCATCGAAGACGTTCTATACGGTGTCCACACCTCCATGGCGATAAGGTCTATAGGATTGCTGCGTAGAGTTGGGATAGAGCCTGAGCTAACGTTCACGGGAGGGGTTTCGCAGAACATCGGGATGGTCAAATGTTTGAAGGAACAGCTTAACATGGAGATAAACACCTCAAGCCTAACAGTGTACTGTGGAGCGATAGGTGCCGCATTATTCGGTCTGGAGAAGGTTAAGGCAAGCCAGCTGGTATCCGTCGGAGGATGGTGAAATGATCACCGTTGGAATAGATGTTGGAACAAGAAACACCAAGATAGCTTTCATAGAGGACGGTGGGAAAATTCTTTTGACGAAAACTGCTAAAACATCCTTCGACTTCAACAACACGGCCAAGCAGCTCTTCAACGCCTCGCTCAACGAGTTAGGCCTTAGAAGCGGAGACGTCGAATACATTGTGGCCACAGGCTTTGGAAGATACAGGGTGGACTTTAGAGACATAAACGTGACGGACATAACTGCAAACAGTAGGGGTGCAAAGTTCTTCTACCCCGGAACAAAATCAGTCTTGGACATAGGCGCTGGAAACTCTAGAGCCGCTAAGGTAGATGAGAAGGGGAAGGTCGTCAAGTTCAGGTCTACTGAGAAATGTGCGGCGGGAGGTGGAGGCTTCCTAGAGAAAATCGCATACTATACTGGGTTCGACGTAGCCGATATAGGTGTCATCGCCCTCTCATCCAAAAACCCTGTCCCGATATCAACCGTGTGCTCGGTCTTCGCCGAGTCAGAGGTGATAAACCTGATGACGCAGGAGGTTCCATTGGAAGATATTTTGATGGGGGCCCACCTATCCGTGGCTGGAAGAGTGCTGGTCACATTGAAACAGATCGGGGTGGAGCCTGAGCTAACCATAACAGGCGGGCTCGTTCTAAACCCAGCGATACCCAAGGTGTTGGAAGAAAAACTAAACCTTAAGCCAAATGTTTCACCCCAGCTCTTTTACGCAGGCGCAGTAGGAGCTGCTGTGCTAGGCTTTAGAAGGCTGATGAAGAAAAGGGGGTATCAAGCAGGTTGACAGAAGCCAAGCAAGAAACAATCCAAACCTTCGAGGAAGTCGTAGAAGATTCCTACACAACGTTTAACCATGTAAGGGAGTGGAGGCGAAGGCTAGGCTGGAAAGCCCTTGGCTATTTCCCCGTCTACTTTCCAGAGGAGCTTGCCCATGTTCTTAACATGATCCCCATCAACCTCTTAGGAGCTTCTGGTAGACTCCCCCTCGACATAGCGACAGCCCACACCCAGTCATTTGTCTGCAGCATAACAAAAAGCGTTTTCCAGCTAGCTGCCCAAGGGCTGCTCAACGTCTTTGACGCCCTGATATTCTCCAATATATGCGACGTTGCACGAAACCTTTCCGGCATAATGATGCGCAACTTCGGCGACAAAATCCACATGGATTACATCCACTACCCCATCAACAACGTTTCCGAGAGCGCGATAACTTATCTTGAGCAAGACTATAGAAGGATCGTCGAAGGTCTTGAAAGAGTTTCGGGGAAAAAGTTCGAGCAAGAGAAGCTGGTGGAGGCGATCAAGCTCTACAACAAGAAGAGAAGGATGCTTAACATCCTTAACGAGCTGAGACGCGAAAAACCTTGGCTCCTACCCTATCATGAATACTATTTGGCGGTGAGAGCCGGCCAGTTCATGCCCGTCGAAAAATACCTCCCGCTCTTAGAGAGGTTTTTGGACGAAGTTCGTTCAAGAGAGGTAAGGCCCGCGGACAGAGTGAGAGTTATCGTTATGGGCGACTTCTGCGAACAACCTCCTTTAATGTTCATGAAGACAATCGAGGACGCGGGATGCTACATCGTCTCGGACGAGGTTTTGATAGGAGCTCGGTGGATAGGCGAGATAGAGGTAAAAGATGGTGAAAACCCCTTAAGAACTTTAGCTCAAGCCTATGTCAAACAACAGGAGCCATTAACCGTCAGATACAACCCCTCAGTCGACAAACATAGCTACATTCTTAAGCTTGTTAAAGCAACTAAGGCTGAAGGCGTCGTCTTCATAACTCCCAAGTTCTGCGAGCCAGCGCTCTACGACTACATGATATACAAGACCGTTTTAGACGAACACAACATCCCCTACCTGCATCTCGAATACGAGGAGTCTACATCAAGCTTTGAACATGTGAGAACAATGCTTGAAACATTCGCTGAATCGATTATGTTCGATTGACAAGTGGTTAAACAACATGAAGATAGTGTCTGGAATACGACCGTCTGGGCTGCTCTGGGTTTTCATCCGAAAGATGTTCAACCCTCCAGTTATGGCGACAAATTTATAGAAATTATTCGGTCATCCTATCCATCTTCGCCGAAAAAGGCTTTAAACGCTGGACGGGTCGTCCAATGTTCGTTGAACACGTCGTTACTGTTAACTTTATTGACGTGTTGTGTATTAGCGTTATCCAGCTGCTATGTTTTTCCAGCCTCTTTGTCCTATCTTTCAGTTAGAATGCTGTTTCTCTCTCTTTCTCTCCAAAGCTCAGTGTCAGTCCCCCTCTCCTGCCCATGAGCTCAACCTCCGCTATCCCCACCTCCCTCTCCACTTCTCCGCTGGAAGCTCTGAACCTTCTCTTTAAGGGATGACGCGATGGTTGCCAGCTGCCCGTCTGCCGCTATTTGATTAACGTGTCCAAAATCCTTCTCTGTCCAATGCTCTTAACGTTTTAAGCTCTTCTTCTGTAGGTGGCTGCTGAATAGGGGCTTCAGCCAGTTCTGTAACTAGTCCGCCCACATGGTCCATGATGTCTTCTATGCTAACCCCACGATAACGCGCGACGACTGTAAATTTTGAGCCATCCACCGAAAGCACCGTTTTGTCCGTGACCAAGTAGATGTCCTTGAACTGTTTCCGTCCATTTCTACCGCAGACAGAGGGGGATGTTATGTAGTCGACCTTCGAGGCCAGTCTCCTAGACTCCAGCGGCATCATCACGATTAGTTTTTTTACGAAAACAGCGATGTCGCATGCGCCTCCGCTTCCAGGCAACCTTCTGACACCGCTTGCCGTCTTCACTAAGGTGCTGTTGATGTTTCCACATACGTCTATCTGAGCTCCGCCTATTATTCCAACATCCACCTCACCCCGTTGAAGGCAGGACATTACTTCTACAAGCCCCGTAAGCCATGAAGCCTGCGTCTGGAGAGGTAGGTCGCACATTGTGTGAACATATTCGCCGCAATGTTTTTCCCGCATTATACCAGCCTCATACAGTGCCACTGCTTCAGCGGCCCATAGGTTTTTGGCTAGACTGAAGGCAAGCAAGGGTAGACGCATGCCGACGAAAACGATGTCCCGGTTCTTGATCATGCGGGCTGCCGAGACCACCATCATCTCACGTGCTGTGAAGCTGTCAGTAGCCATACAGCCTCGCCCCAGCCTCTAAAGGTTTAGCAACCCTGATTCTGTCAAGCTCGACATTCTTCAGGTATTCATCCCTGCTCCCGACAGACAGAACCCATTTCTCCAGCCATTTCCTAAAACCTTCCGGCGTCTTGCTCATCTCGTAGTATTCTCTGAAAAAGTTGTGGTCTCTGTTGTAATATCCTGCCAGAGGGGATGGATGGGCTCCGTATCTAACCTGACAGACTGCAGCTACTTTGTACGGCGGGCATATGACGGAGTTCGGGTCGAGGGTTATGGTTTCATGGTCGACCACCTCCTCAGTTGTCACCATCACTTTATCGGCTGCCTGACATGCCTCCCTAACTATCCCGAGGTTCCCCCACATTTGCGCATATCCTTTATCGTCGCATCTCTGGACGTGGACCACCGCGACGTCAGGCTTGACGGCTTTGAGAAGAACAACCACCTCACCGGTGAAGGGGCATTCAGACAGCTTGGCCAAGCCTTCGGCCACAAGCCCTTCAAGAATGTCTGAGCCTATCAACGTTTTCGTCGGTATAAACGGGATTCCAAGGGCGGCGGCCAAGATGGCTGAAGCGATGCTGAGGTTGGAGTAGTCTATCATTTTTACACGCCCCTTCTCATATGCTCTGCTGAAGCAGTAGCCAATGCCGTAGGATACGTTGCCTACCCATGCAGCCATCACCTTCGAAGCACATCCTGCGCCAACCAACTGGTCGAAGGCGGCGTCAGAGATCGGGCCTATCAGGGTGAGGTTGCGCTTTCCCTGCCTTATTATTTCATGGACGGCGGCGAAGGGGATGGCGTGCTCTAAGCTCAGACATAGGGCCAGTGAGCATCCGTCTTGGATAAACGTCTCAACAGCCTGTTTCAAAGTAGTTACTTTCTGCTTCATAGTAAATGAAAGTATGGGGTTTTATTTATTTCTCCAGAAATCGTTTCCAAAAACCATGAGAATCATATTGTCTAAAAACCGAGCCGGATAACGGAACAGACCTTTATCTATGTCTCCAGAGAGGTCTCCGTTTCTCGAGAAATGCTTTGAGACCTTCTACAGCGTCTTCTGTCTTCATCAACTCGTTCAGATAAAGGTCGGAAGCTTTTGCCAAGGCTTGTTCAAAAGACAGCTCCAGCGAGCTGAGGACCGCTCTCTTTGCATATCTCATAACAGCGCTGCTGTTTGCCAGCAGCTGGTCCGTGAAAGATTTCAGAACCTCTTCAAGCCGCTGTTTTTCAACAACCTCGTTCACAAGACCCAGCTGTTTTGCCTCGGCCGCCTTTACTGTCTTTCCCAACAGTATCAGTGTTTGTACGTTTTTGAGGCTTGTCAGCCTTGGATAGAGTGCGGCCGCGACCGGGGGGAAGACTCCGACCTTAATCTCAGGCTGTCCAAACTCAGCTGCCTCCGACGCGACCACAAAGTCGCACACCATAGCCAGCTCCATTCCACCGCCGAGGCATCTTCCATCAACAACGCATATGGTTGGGGCTGGGAAGCTGAACAGCTTCATAATGAGGTTTTCGAACTTTCTTATCAGCTGCTCAGCCTTCTCGGGAAGATGTTCTCTAACGTCTGCTCCGGCGCTGAAAACGCCGTCTACACCTGATTTGACTACTAGTGCTGCCAGCTCAGTGTTTGTTGCAAGTTTTCCAAGGGCTTCGGAAAGCTCGTCCATCATCTGGATGTTGATGATGTTGAGGGGTGGGCTGGTGAGGGTGATTGTCGACACTCTATCCTTAAAGTCTATGGTTATTGTTTTGAAGGATTGTGTCATGGCGATGCAGCCCCTCAGCTGACGACGATTATCTGCCGTCCGACGGTCTTTCCCTCCTCCAGCCGTTTAAGAGCCTCATTAACCTCCTCCAGCCTCAGCCTGTCTGATATCACCGGCTCAAGTTTTATCTTCCCCGTCTTCACCATGTTCAAAAGAGCAGGGTATTCGGCTAGCCTGCATCCAAGCGAGCCGACCACGGTTATTTCTCTGAACATGAGCCTGCTGACCCTCATGCTCCATGTTTCGGCGCTGTAGCCCACTACGACAAGCTTTCCGCCAGGCCTTACCGTGCTTAAAGCCTGTTCAAGCGTCGTCGGCTTGCCAACAACCTCGAAGGCGACGTCAACCCCGCCTCCGACTATTTTTTGAATATTTTTTACCGGATCCGACTCCCTCGAGTTTATGGTCTCGACTGCGCCCAGCTGTTTGGCGAGCTGGAGCTTGCGGTCGTCTATGTCGACTGCTATCACCAACCCCCCTAACGCAGATGCTATTTGGACGGCGTTTATCCCAACCCCTCCGCATCCGAAGACAGCCACCCATTCTCCACCCCGGACAGCTCCTCTGTTCTTCACAGCATGGTAGGGTGTTGAGACGGCGTCGGAGATTATTGAGCTCTCTCTTAAAGGCAGGCTTTCAGGCAGACGGACAAGGTTTCTGGCAGGTGCTTTGACGTATTCGGCGAACCCGCCGTCGATATGGTTGCCGACCATCTGCATGTTCTCGCATATGTTGTCGCGGCCTTCAAGACATCTTAGACACAGCCCACATGAGATAACCGGTGGAACGAGCACCTGTTCTCCAACACTGAACCCTCTGACGCCCTCTCCGACCTCCGCCACTGTTCCAGAGATCTCATGTCCAAGTATTAGAGGGGGTTTCTTGAAAGTAGGTACCCCATGGAGATAATGTAGGTCTGTGGCGCAGATGCCGCACGCCGACACCTTCACCAAAACCTCTCCATAACCAATCTTCGGAGCCTCTACGTCAGCTATTTCCAGAGACTGCCCAGCCCCCCTGAAAACCGCGGCTTTCACACGCTCTCACCCAAGCCTGCTCCCGCATTTTAGACAGTAAACAGAGTTGAGGGGCAGGTATCTGGCGTTGCATGTTTTACACGTAAGCATGTAGGGGCCGTGCGGGTATCTTGGATCCACGCCTTTAGCCAGGTCGTCTCTCACTTCTCTGTAACGTCTCTTCCTCTTTTCTTTGAAGGCGTGAAGCCCTTCCACGGGTTCGATGCCGCCGATGTTCAGTGAGAAGAATTCCTTAGCATGCTCCCATGTGAGCTTCCAGACAAGGTCACGCCACCAGTTTAGATGTACTTTGAAGTAGTGGAGGCTGGTTGGGGAGAGGTCGAGCATTACGTCTATAAGCTGTTTAACTCTTTCGTCGAGCTTTTCGAGGGGCACCACGTCGTTCACTATCCCCCATTCTAGAGCTTTTTGAGCCGTTATCTCTTCGCTCGTCATAACGAGCTGAGCCGTTCTCTTCAGACCTATGTGGAGCGGAAGCCACTGGGAAAGACCGCCTATAGAGGTCATTCCAACCCTTGGCCCGGGTGAGAGAAACTTCGCATGCTGTGCTGCTATGGCGAGGTCGGAGGCGGCTACAAACTCGAAACCGCCGCCAGCCACCATGCCGTTAACTCTTGCGATGACAGGTTTGCCGCAGTGGAGAATTATGTCTAGGAACCTTCCGTATACCTCGCCCCACTTCCACCAGTCTGACGGCTTTTTGCTGTAGATATCGGCGTACTCTCCGATGTTGCCTCCCGTGCAGAAGGCTTTCTCACCAGCCCCTGACAGAACGATGAACTGTATGTTATCATCCCACATCGCGTCTTCAAAAGCGTCTATCATCTCCTTTAAAGTAGTGAGGAGGTAGGAGTTGTATTCGTCAGGCCTGTTTATCTGAATAAGCGCAGTATGTGTATGGTAGTTTCTGTCGTAGACTATATCTTTATACTCTTTTGCGGACATTTTCACACACCTTGTGAATAGATAGGGTGTTCGACGAGGCCGAGCCTTTCAAGCGTCTCTCTTTTGGGAACACCGTTTTCATCCCAGCCATGGAGACTGTAGTATTCATCAAGCATTTGCTCGAACTTCTGCCTATCTATCTTTCTACCTCTGGTTTTTGGCATCCCAGCCACTGTTGGTTCAATGTAGTAGCGTTCAGGAAGTGTGTCGTCTTTCCTGCTGAAGCCAAGCCTGTTGTTCAGCATCCTCTCAACAGCCAGTATCCTTTCGCCCGTCATCATCAACTCATGTTTAGAGGTTTCCATCCCAGTCGCATATTTTATCAACTCTACCCACTCATCATACGAAGGCGCGTGGACTGAGATAAACTTCATCTGAAACCTGCAAAGCCCCAGCGAATCACCCACAGCATACTGGAGCTCATGCCACCAGACCATCCTACTCTTACCCTCATACTCTGTGTAATCTGTTGATACCTCACCTTCGTAGAGGCTGGTGAGAAGCTCTTTAGGCAGCCCGTACAGGTCCACGGCTGGCCTGCTTCTTAAATGGTCTGCCCCCCTTGTGGCTGTAGCAAGCCCGAGGGCGAAGCTGGGTACGGGCCTGTCGTCGGAGAGAAGTATTCCCATGCCTTTTATGTGGAGGGCGTAGCGACTTGTTTCCTGGCCGAGTATTGTTATAGCTGTTTTCATCCCCTCGGCGAGGATGTCGCCCAAACCCTGACGCAGAGCTATCATTTCTACAAGTCTGTAAACCGCCTCCTCACTACCCCACTCCGGTTTCAAGTCGCCGAGCAGGTTTTTGGGTATGAGGTTTTTCTCGTAAAGCTCCATAATCCACGCGATCATGTTGCCTACCTCTATCGTGTCTAGCCCATATTTGTTGCAGAGGTATGAGGCGTTCATCACTGCTTCAATCCTGTTTATTCCAACCATTGTTCCGAAGCTTCCTATCTGGCTGTACTCAGGACCCTCACCTTTGTGAGGATAGGGCCCATCATCAAGTTCATAGACATGTCTGCATTTGATGCTGCATGCGGAGCATCCAGACATCCCTGTTTTGTATGGCTCGATGTTCTCAGGCTCAAGCGTTCCGACGTCGAGGAGCGCCTGTGTCTGGAAGTTTCTAACCCTAAGCAGCCCCGTATGATATGTATAGTTGAATATGGCGGCTGTCCCGTGCACCGATTGAGCCCTAGCCCATTTCGTCGACATGATTTTATCGATCAATTCTCTGCAAAACCTTTGAAGTGCCGCCGTGTCATACCATTCTATCGGCCTGTCTCCCACGGCTGAGATGGCTTTAAGGTTCTTGCTTCCCATAACCGCGCCCATCCCGGTTCTGCCGGCTGAGCTTTTCCTCCCAGTTCTCACACATGCATACCTGACAAGGTTTTCGCCTGCCTGTCCTATGACCAGAGACTGGACGGCTCCACCCTCTGCCTTTCTAATCTCTTCCTGTGCTTCGAAAGAGTCTAAGCCCCAAAGGTCTCTGCCGTCAACTATCATGACCTTCCTATCGTGAAGATGTATTCTGACTGGTTTCTCAGCCCTGCCTGACACAACTAAGAAGTCTATACCTGTCCTACGCATTGTCGCTGCGAAGAGACCGCCTATGTTGCTGTCGCCCAATGCGCCCGTCAGCGGAGAACGGGCTGAGATATTGCATCTACCGGAGCCGAGCGCCGAAATCCCTGTGAGCAAGCCCACCCCTACTATCAGCGGGTTCTCCGGCCCTAGGGGGTCTGTGCGTTCGTCAATCATTGTGCTGAGAAGGTATGTGTTAACGCCCCTGCCGCCTAAGAAATGTTTTCTCCAATGCTCCGGCACAGGCTCTACAGACGTCTTTTTTCGGCTCAGGTCTACATATGCCACGAGCTGGCCGGGTTTCATGTTTACACAACCCTTCTTATCTTCGGCTGTGTTGGAGATATCCAGGTGATGGTGTAGCTTGTGCCGCAGCTATTACAGGTCGCTTCCGAAACCCCTTGCTGGACAGGTATTCTAGCCGAGCAGTTTAAGCATCTCACCGAGTAGCTTGAGCCGCCTGACAGAGCAGGAGTCAATATGATGGTTTCTCCGCCTCTAAGCTTCCTGTCCAAGTCTCTAACCACTTCTCCGTCGACAGAGACGACGAGCTGCTCTGGGTTTTCATCCAAAAGATATTCAACCCCCCTGCCGCCAGCCCCGCTCGCAACCCTCACGAGCAGCTGGCGGACGGACTCCCCCTCCCTTGCAGCGAGGGTCAGCTCCCTGCTGCCGAAAGCAGTCCGTAAAGGGCCGACGAAAATTATTTTTACAACAGCCTCGGCACACATATCCGCGATTTTCAGACGCCGGCTCATATAGTCTAAAACAAATTTATAGAGATTATTCGGTCATCCTATCAGTCTTCGCCGGAAGAGGCTTTAACAAGCCGACGAAAATTATTTTTACAACATAGAAAAAACCCATGAGGCCGGTATGACAATCCATATTACTATGCGGGCGATGTCCCCGCATTTGACCAGATATTTAACAGCCGGCCTTTCATGGGTTTCTCTGGTGTTGTTCTTGCTGGTTGGCCTCCAGCCAAACCTCCCCTATTTTCCCCTCTTCATAATATGTCTTTTCAGAAATAGCATGTTCAGTCAGGCTTGCCTAGCATACACCCTATTATGTTCAGTATGCGTGCGTCTTCTTGAGCCCTTCTCATGCCTCCATTTAATCGTATTGGCGTGGGAGAAACACTTTTTCCACGGCTTGCTGTATCGAGAGACGGTGTCGCTGCCAAGGCTTGACGATGTTTTGACCGGCCGAGGAGCCGCTGAAGGTGTTGAGGCCGCCTTCTACATCCATTTAGGGAAGACCTCCGAGCTCCACGTGGTTCTCAGAAGGCTTAGGCAGGGTGTCAGGGTGCTGCGGAGCAACGGCCACAGGGTCTACATGGTTGACGCCAAAGCCTTCGAGGACGACGTGCTCAAAGCAGCATACGCAGAGACGCTGGCCCACAGGCTCCTAACTGCGTTATTGCGTTACTACGATATCTGAATCTGACTCGACTATAAATATCTGAATCGTCGATTATGCTGTGGGTTGATCCTGTTGCGGTTTCTTCTCCTAGCTAGCACGTTGCTTGGGTCTGTGCTTGTTTACACGGTTTTGGGTGTTGTGCCGTCTTGGTTGTTCACTGCCTTGTGCGTGGGGCTGGCTGGTTTTGCAGCCGCCACTCTTATGGTGTTCGCCGGAAGGCCTGCCGGCTACTGGCTTGGATTGGCTCTGGCGGTTGTCGTCCTCCTCGTCTCCGTTCCAGCTCCTGCACACTTACAGTTCGTAATGGCTGGAAGAGTCTGGGAGTCGGCCTTGTTTGTGGCCGGCAGCGTTCTGCAAATGCTTTACATCTTCCTATTCATCAGACATATTCTTCGACGAAGACAACTTTCTCGAGACCTTTGACGGCTTCCTTCAACTCTCTGGCCAAGCCTCTCTTACTTACCTGAAGGCCTGGAATGAGGAAAGCTTCCTCGGGTATTTTTATCCTTGCCTCTGGAGGAGCCAGCGTGATCTCAAACTTGTCGACGGGGATGTCGGGTATCCTGCTGTGAATCAAGCTCTTCGCTTTCTCCAGCTCGTCGTGTAGTATGGACTTGACCTCAACGCTGCAGACCAGAGTCTTGCCCGCCAAGTAGTGGTTGAAGTCGACCTGAACCCTGCCGGAGCCGATTGCTCTGACGACTCCCTCCCTGCCCTCGACGTTGACGACGCTGCCGACTCTCAACGAGCCCTCCGCATCCTTGAACCTCCGAAGTGGTATAGTCCTCACCTTCGCCGGGTCTCTCGGCCCGAAGGCCTTGTCGGGCGTTATCTCGAAGGTTTTCTTCTCGCCCGGCTTCATGCCTAACAGCTCGTCCTCGACGGCTTTGAGCAGAATCCCCTTCCCGACTATCACGAGCCTCGGCTCGTATGTCTTGGATGCGTCGAAGACGCCTGTTTTCTTGGCTTCTTCCTCGGCTGTTGTGTCGACGAGCTCGTCTGTGTCCTTGACCTTTATGGTGTAGTCTACGAGGACGTAGGAGTTCGGCTGCACTGTCGGGGTCTCGGCTTGCTGGGCCATTTTCGTGTTTTTCCGATGTCTGTGTTATTTATAGATGAGGAGCGGTCTCTGGAGGCTGTGGTTCATAGTATTTTTAGTATTTTCTTCCTCAATGAACGCAACAGTTTATTAGCCAGATATTTCTCTAGAATAAGCTAAGGTGAATAAAGAAATGACCCAGCCTAAACAAACATCAAGAAGGTCCTTCCTGACAACAGGAATAGCCGCAGCCGCCAGCTTGGTCGTAGGCCTGGCAGCGGGCTCGCAAGCCTTCCCACGGACCCTTGAGAAAACCTCTACGCAGACTCAGACGTTGACGAGGACGGAGACCGTGTTGCGGCAGGCTGCGAGGGTGCCGGCGGGCGACTTTACATGGAGGTTGTCGGGGTCGGCTAACGTCGTCGTGGTTGGAGGAGGGCCTGCTGGCGTGCAGTTCGCCAGAAGATTAACGGACCTAGTCAAGAACGTTAACGTGACGATAATAGACCGGAACAGCTTCTGGGTTTCAGGCCCCAGCCACGTCGACCTCGTCGGCGGGATTAAGGAGTTGAAGGATGCTGTTGTTTACTTCGACAGGGTTGTGGGAGAAAGGGTTAGGCTGGTCAACGCCAACGTGGTGGCGATAGACCCGGCTGAGCGGCTTGTCCAAACCAACTACGGCTCCACCCAGTACGACTTGCTCGTTCTTTCTCCCGGCATAGAGCTGGCGACTTGGGAGATACCGGGGCTCGAGAAAGTGAAAAACCTCCACGCATGGGACCCTGCTCTGGCTGTGCAGCTCCGGTCGGAGCTCCGCAAACTCGCAGGAGGCAACGTCGTCTTCACCGTCCCTCCAGCGCCCTACAAATGCCCTCCAGCACCCTACGAAGTAGCCCTACTCAGCCACGAGTACTTGAGGGAGCTCGGCAAGATAGACAAGGTCAACTTCATAGTGCTGGACGCCAACGCAAACCCACAGCCTCCAGCAAAGGCGAAGATCTTCGCAGACGAGATGAACAAGCTTGGAATCGACTACAGGCCCAACTTCAAGGTCGTCGAGGTTGACGCCGATGCCTCCGAGCTGGTCTCCGACAAGGGTGAGCGTGTCAAGTTCAACCTTCTCTCGCTGCTGCCGCCGAACGTCGCCCCCGGCTTCATACGTAAAGCGGGGCTCGGAGCACGGTACATGGACATAAACCCGTCGACTTTCAGGTCCAGAAGCTATGACGACGTCTTCGGCTTGGGGGACGCTGTGGCCTCGCCTTACACCAAGTCGGCCTACGTTGCGCAGAGGTCTGGGAGAAGGCTGGCCGAGCTCATAGCCGAGCAGCTTGGAGTCTCGCCGCCTGAGAAGGTGTCTGTGTACAACATCTGCTGGAGCTACGTCAACAAAAGGCAGCTGTCGGTGATCGAGGTTGAATGGGACGCTGAAGGAAGGGTTGTCCAAGGCTTTCCGAAGGTGGGGCAGCCGACTGAGGAGAACTTCGGTAGGAGGCAGGCTTGGGAGAAGTCCCTGCTGCTGAGCCTCTACGGCTGAAGAGATGACGCTGCTGAGGTACGTTCCCGTCCTTTTCTCGTCAACGCTGTTGGCGCTGGCCCTAGCTCAGGTTGTTCTGGGGCCCGGCTCTGAGGCGGGGTTGGAGGGGTTTGCGGCTTGGATGGAGGCTGGAGAGGAGAGGGTTGTGGAGCTTGTTCTCAAGCCGGGAGACAGGTATGTGGTTGGGCTGGAGACCAGCGGGCTGAGCGACCTGTACATAATGGCGGGGCGGGAAGCGGAGGCGTACAAGGCCAGCGGCTCGACACCCAAATCGGCTACAGCGTTCAATTCACTCAAAAAGCTGACATACGCGATTCCTTCTCAGACAGGAGGCCTCTACCTTGTCTTGGTCAAGCAGCGTGAAGCCGGAGAAGTGAAGCTCCGTGTGGAGGCTGGGACGGTCGACGACGCAACCAAAGCTCTGAGGTCGGGCCGGGAGGTTGTCAGAAACTCGTTCGAAGCCGTCGTCTCACCGCATTCAGGCTTCGCCATGCCAGTGTACCAGTTCATACCCGGAACCAAGCTTCATCTAACGGCTGAAGGCGACGGAGCCGTGGCCGTTGTGGAGTCGAGCGACTTCCTCGCCTACAGCAGGGCGAGAAAACAGCTTTCAGACCTGTGTAAAGCATCGAACTGTATCAGGGGCTCTGGAAGCCTCACGATAGAGTCGGATAACTTTGACGACGTCTACCTAGTGGTTGAGGGTGGGCAGTCGGCTGGAAGGCTGAGCATGCAAGTGGTTGCGACTGAGAAGATGCTGTTCTATGTGGGGACTTGTTCATGAAGACTTTTTTGGCTGTCGTCGCCGTGGCTGCCTCGGCTCTGTTGTTCTACACGTTTTTGTACGGGCTTGGCGGAGAGAATCGCGGCGAGCCGGGCTCAACGACGGTGTTCATAAGGCTGGGCTCCTACCGTGAGGATGCCTCAACAACCTACGACCCTCCCACGGTAAGGGTGGTGTTGGGGGTGAACAACACAGTCGTCTGGGTCAACGAGGACATCACAGTCCACGACGTAACCCACGAGCCATGCATGTACAACGAGCAGGGCTGCATCAAGACTTTCAAGTCCAAGCTCCTCGAGACCGGCGAGAGCTTCGCCTACACCTTCACGCAGCCGGGTAGGTACGGCTACCGATGCTCCCCCCATCCATGGATGCGTGGAAAAGTGGTCGTTGAGGCGGGTGGCCGGTCATGAAGGCCCTGCAGGCCGGCGTTGAACAGAAGCTAACATCCTCGGCGATTCTCGTAGTTGTTCTGGCCTCCGTCGCCGTCTACCTTGCCGCCGGATATGTGCAGCATGCGTTCTTCATAGTCTTCGGCCTCATGTACGGCTACGCCATCTACAAGTCTAGGATATGCTTCGCAACAGCCTTCTACGGCGACTCCCAGATAATGACGGCTATACTGTTGAGCATGGCTGTAGCCAGCATCGGCTCTGCCTTCATCTTGTTGCATGGGCTCAACGCACCGCCTGCAATACCGGTGGGGCCCCACATCTTGGTCGGCTCGTTTCTTTTTGGCCTCGCCATGCCGTTTGCTGGAGGATGCATAACCGGGGTTATGTATAGGTTCGGAGCTGGGCAGGCGAAGGCTTTGTCATCACTCGCCGGGATCCTCGTCGGCAACTTCGTGGGCGCTTTCTTCGTGTGGGGTTTTGTCGAGCCTTTCGTAGACTTGGGCAGGGGCTTCAGCTTATACCAAGCCATCGGACCTTTAGGAGGACTGGCGCTAAACATCAGCCTGATAGCTATTCTCCTAGCCATTCTCCAGCGGCGTGGAGGAAGTCTCAACCTGCCCGGCTTCAGCACATTCGTGTCAGGGTTGAGGCTCGTCTTCAAGACAGGCTGGTGGCCTACTTGGCTGGGAGGGCTGGTGATGGCGGCTGTCTTCATCGCCCAGTTCGCTTTCTACTCGTCGCTCTCCGTCCAGCTTCCACTTGCAAGGCTAGCTCTCTGGACGGCCTCCCCGTTGGTGGACGTCGAGGAAGTTGCTTGGGCCGTCAGATGGGGTTTGAGGGAGCCGTTCAACGACCCGCTTCTCCTGCTCGTCATAGCCCTCGTAGTGGGGGCGATGCTGGGGTCGACGACGTCTGGCGGCTTCGGCTGCTACCGTGGTGGAAGGCCCGGCGACATGGCCGTGGGGTTTGCCGCAGGCTTGTTCATGGGCGTAGCCGTCTGGATAGCTGTGGGATGCAACGTCTCGGGGTTCTGGGCTTCTGTCGCGACGCTGAGGCCCGAGGGATGGATGTACGCCGCAGGCATGTTCCTCGGAGCTAGGGCTGGCTTGAAGCTGTTCACAAAGATCTACGGGTGAAACTTCCCAGATTATTTAAATACAGGTGCTGCGTTGATAAAGCGAGGTTAGATGCCGTCTGCATTCGTCCTAATCAACACCGAGATAGGCGCCGAGGAAGAGGTTGTGAACGAGCTCAAGAAGATCTCCTACATCAAGGAGGCGTACGTGGTCTACGGCGTTTACGACATCGTGGCCAAGGTTGAGGCGGATTCGATGGAGAAGCTGAAGGAGATCGTTTCGTGGAGCATCCGCCGGCTTGAGAAAGTGAGGTCAACGCTGACCATGCTGGTTGTAAGCACCTAAAAATAAATTCATCTCCATAGGGAACAAAACCCTCGTTAGGGAGACTGCCCGGTAGCCTGTTCTTTACATTTCGCCGCACTTCAGAGTTCCCGCTGAGTGTGTGGCTGAGGTTAGGCAGGATGAACTTCGGCGGATTAGGCGTTTGATGAACGATTACGGCTCTGTTGTTGTTGACGTTGTTCCGCTTGCTCCTCTCGGGCTGCTCTGCCTACGTGTTTGAATGGTTGTTGATGTTCCTTCTCGTGAAAACAGGGTTTTCTAGGCTCACGTATCCGTACTGTATGGCTGGCTCTGGGTTGCCCGTCCTCTCCACGACCGAGACAACCATCTTGATGGCTTCATCCAGCTTCATGTCGGGCCTATACTCGTTCTCGATTATCTCTAGGGCTTTGTCGCTGTTCATGCCTACTGCGAAGGCGTCGCCGTTGAAGGCTGTGCCGCTCGGGTCGACTTGGTAGAGCTGGACTCCGAGCTTGTCGACGCCCGCTATGATTACAGCAACTCCCTGAGGCCTTACAGGGTAGAGGGTGTAGCCGTGGAAGTAGCTGCTCACCGAGTCGACGATGGATCCGACGTCCATCGGAGCGTCGAACAAAAGCCTGTGCCGCTGGGCCTCGACACGCATGTGGTCGACCACCCTGTAAAGGTCGCTGATGTAGCCTGATCCCGTAATCCCCACGTGGTCGTCGATCGTGAAGACTTTGTCGCTGGGCTTCATCAACTTCCTCGTCGGCTTCACCATGCTTGCCACGACTGCGAAAGACGGGAACCGAAGACCTAGGCTTATCGCTCCACGCATGACCGCCTCGAGAGCTCTGTCGACGAGAGTCATCCTCCCCTCAGGGCCGTAGAACATCTGAAACCTTGAAGGGTCTACCGTCATCTCCTAAACACCTCCAGCCGGAATAGCTAGGACGTCGACGCCGTTGCCTGAGCCGGGATCTCGCTGCATCGCCGCCTCAACAGCCTTCACAGCTATGTTCCGTGCCTGCTCCAAGTTTATGCTAGGGCTGTAAAGGCTTTCCAAGACGCCGTAGGCTACTGGCGACCCGGAGCCGGAGGAGACGAATTCCTCAGCAACCATCGACCCGCTCATGTCGCTGCTGAACACGTGGGGCCCTTCGTCGTCGACTCCTGCGACGATCAGCTCGGCGAAGTAGGGTATGTAGCTCCTCATTCCGCTGTAGAACAGGTTTGCTATGAGCTTGCTTGACTCGGCTACGGAGAGCGGGTATCCACGCCTCAGCGATATGAGCTTTCGCTCGGCCCTGACGACGTTGACTAGGTAGACGGCGTCCGACAACAAGCCCGCAACCGCTACGGCCAGCCGGTCGTCAACCTTCATGATCTTCTGCGTCGTCTTCGAAGCTATGAAGAAACCCTTGCTGGCTCTTCTGTCCGATGCCAGGACTACTCCGTCAACAGCTTTCAAACCAACTATCGTGGTCATTCTCGCTCAGCAAACATGGTGTTGAGTTGTGTTTATTGACTGAGTTAATGTGCCGCTAGTCACGCCTACGCAGCTATGTTGAAGGGGTTTGCTTGGAGTGCTTTGAACGGTGTTTCGTCGTCAACAAGAGCAAGTTCGTAGGCTTTGCGTAGGATGGCTAGGGCTGCGCGGACGGCTCTCCGGTCGTTTGCGTTGCTTTCGATCACGAGCCGGCTGTTCTTAAGCCTCAGCGTTATGGTGAGTGCTCCGTCCTGTGAGATCCAGCGGAGCACGTGGGCTTCGTCCTCGATGCTGTACCCCAGCCAGCGGAGCTCGTCAACCCATCTTCCCCTAAGAGCCGCAACACCCGCGAGCAACAACCCCACGTCCTCCACCAAGGTGTCGACGACGACGTGCGGCCGGTTCCCGCCGGTTTTTGAAACAAGCTTCAGAGCCTTCCCGCTGAGCCTGTACCCGGTATCAGTCCGGCTCACGAGGCCATGCTTCTCAAGCCGCCTAAGTATCCGTGAAAGCTTCTCCTGATGCATTCCCAACACCCTCCGCATGCCGTTGAAGCTCACCTCTCCCTCGGAGGCCGTGGACAGAGCTTTCAGAACCTCCTCCTCATCCCTCTGTATGTCGACTGCCAGGTCTTCACGCAACTCTCGTCGAGGCATGGAGTTGTTGCTGCTTTATTAGGATGTGTTGTTTACAAGATGCTGGCAAGGTATATATTTTAGGCCACCCCTAAAATTCTTTGATGGAGACGGTCCAGCACCAGAGGATTCTGAAGCAAACCGAGGTTGGAGGCTTCTTCTTCATCGTATTCGCGGGCTCGCTCCTGCATTTCACATACGAGCTTTCAGGCGGAAACATGGTTGCAGCCCTGTTTTCCGCCGTGAACGAAAGCGTCTGGGAACATCTGAAGCTGCCTTTCTTCCCAGCTCTCGCCCTAACCGTCTACCAATATGCCCGCATCCGTAAAACATATCCAAACCTATTGCTCGGAAAGGCGGTCGGCATATTCTCGATGCCAACAATCATCGTGGCAGGTTTTTACGCCTACGAGGCTGTTTTCCACAGCAGCAACCTCGCATACGACATCGGGCTTTTCATAGCGTCGGTTGCAGCAGGCCAAGCCATAAGCTACCGCATCACGCTGACACACGGAGCCAAGCCGTTCAACCCCGCTCCCGCAGCAGCTCTAGCCTTTGCGGCGCTGCTGTTCTTCGTCTTCACCTTCGCACCCCCCGAGCTAGAGCTTTTCCGAGACCCTTCGACCGGAGAATACGGAGTCTAGGCTCGTGCCCGTGCTGGCTGAAGAGAAGACGTAAGCAGCTAGGTCTCCCAGTAGAACTTTCTTCAGCGAGATGGGGTTGTAGAGGGAGTTTTCCAGAGCCCTTAGCATTTTGAAGGGCTTGTTGCAGATGACTGTGAGGAATGCGTTTGGGCAGGCCTTCATCACAGCTTTGAAGGCTTCGGTGTAGAATTTCTCCGGGTCTTCGACCTTCATCCTAACTCCAAACGGAGGGTTGCAGACGACCGTGTCAACCCGCTGGGTTATGTATCTGTCGAGCTTGAAAACATCGCCTCGGACGAACCTAACTCCGCAGTCGAATCCAAACACGGCCCTACTCTCCTCCGCCAAAGCCAGAGCCTTACTGGATATGTCAAGCCCAACAACATCGACAGCCCCTCTCTTCTCACGCCGCAGCATCTCCTGCTTGACCTTCTCAGCCTCCTCGGCGTCGAACAAGCAGATTTTTTGGAAAGCCAGCTGGCCGGTCCTAGCTCCGGGGCATATGTCGAGGCCGTAGACGGCTGCTTCCAGCGGTATGGTTCCGCTTCCGCAGAAGGGGTCTAGGAGGGTGCGCCCCGGCCTCCAGCCCGATATCCTGACCACTGCGTTGGCCACCGTTGGTGATAGGGCTGCTCTGTGCGCTCCTCGGCGGTAGAACCTTCGGTGAAGCGACTCCCCCGTCGTGTTAAGCCCCAGCAGCAGCTCATCGCCGCGCAGAATCACGTAAAGCTTGACGTCGGGGTTCTTCAAGTCAACTCTAAGCCTGAACCCCGTAGCCGCCCGGTAGGATTCGATGACAGCCCTCCCAACCGCCGCCGCTATGTCCAAGCTCGTGAATGGATGGGACCCGACCCTCTCCGCCTCCACCGCGAAGCTCTGCCCCCTCGTGATCAAGTCAGTGTAGTCGACGCTGGCCGCAAGGCTTTCGACACTCTCCAGAGACTCGGCCCGGTCTTTCAGCAGGAGGAGGAAAACCTTGTTAACGGTCTGTGAAGCTAGATTAACCTTGACACAGTCCCCGGCCGACCCTGTGAAAAACACCTTCGAAACATCTGCCTCCGCCTCTTCTCCCACAATTCCAGAGACCTCTGAAGCAGCTACGTCTTCAAGCCCGTGGAAAGTCGTTGCGAAGAACCGCATGCAGGCTTTGGCCGGCCAGGATGGGAACCTAGTCGATGTATCTGTAGGCGATGGGCGGGGTGAACTCGACGAACTCGCTGGCTAGAACTGTCTGCCGCAGGATGTCGGCTGCGAGGCCGTATCTCGACGTCCTGTATTTCTCCTCTCCCATCTCGTTCCTCAGCTTCGTCAACACCTTCGACAGCTCCTCCTCGAAAACCTCGGCTGTGACGACACGGCCGTCGGAGAGCTTGGCGCCGTGCTTGACCCACTGCCAGATGATCGCTCGAGCTATTTCGAAAGTTGCAGCGTCCTCCATCAGGAAGTTGATCGCGACGCAGCCGTTTCCACGCAGCCATGATTCGAGGTAGCGGAGCCCCACCTCCATGTTCGCCCTCATGCCTTCAGCCGTCCTCTCGCCCGAAGGGATTTGGAGAAGGTCGTCGGCAGTTATGACGAGGCCCTCGTGCCTGATGTTGAGCTGGTTGGGGCCCTTTACGTTTTCGACGAAGAGTCGTTTGACGAGCGGGACTAGGTCTGGATGAGCCGCCCAAGCTCCGTCGAACCCTTGCGAAATCTCTCGAAGCTTATCCTCCTTAACCTTGTCGAAAGCCTTCTGCTGGGCCTCAGGGTTTCCACGTATGGGTACTTGCGCAGCCATCCCTCCTATGGCGTAGGCTCTCCTCCGATGGCATGTCTGAACAAGTAGCAGCGCGGCCGACTTGAGGAAATGCTTGTCCATCGTGAGAAGGCTTCGGTCTGGCATGACGTACCGCGGGTCGTGTCCAAGGCGTTTGATGAAGCTGAAGATGTAATCCCACCGCCCGAGGTTGAGCGCCGTGGCGTAGTCCCGAAGCTCGTACAGAATCTCGTCCATCTGAAAAGCCGCTGTGATAGTCTCTATCAAAACACTGCACTTTATCGTTCCGTGGCTCAGGTTTAGAGCTTTCTCGGCGTCCCTGAACACCTGAGCCCACCATCTTGCCTCGAGGTAGCTCTCCAGCTTGGGGAGGTAGAAGTAGGGGCCTGAGCCTCTTCTAACCAGCTCCTCGGCGTTGTGGAAAAGGTATATTCCGAAGTCGAACAGAGCAGCCGGAATCGATGACCCGTCCACGCTCACGTTTTTCTCAAGCATGTGTAGCCCGCGCGGTCTGACCACGAGGGTTGCTGTTTTTTCCGCCAGCTCGTAGCGTTTTCCGTCAGGGCCCCTGTATTCGATCGTTCTCCGCACCGCGTCCATCAGGTTTAGCTGGCCCTGCACAGTAGCCTCCCATACGGGTGAAAACGAGTCCTCGAAGTCAGCCATGTAGACGTCGGCCCCCGAGTTTAAGGCGTTGATCATCATCTTCCTGTCAACCGGCCCCGTTATCTCAACATGCCTGACTTCGAGGTCCTGAGGTATTTCCGCAACTCTCCAGCTTGACCTGCGAACGTCCGCTGTCTCGGCTGGGAAGTCCAGCTTTCCTCCGCTGCGGAGAGCTTCCGCGACTTCTTTCCGCTGATGCATGAGATTGTTAAGGCTTGGGCTGTGTGCTCGGACAAGCTGCTCCACGAAGTCGACGGCTTCCTTGCTGAGAACTTCCCTGCCTGAAGGCGGGACTTCTCTCAGCAGCAACATCTTTGGACGCCGTCAGGTGAACTGGGAGCTTTCAGTCGAGTTGGACAGGGCTGTTATGGTCTCACGCCCCTCTACAGCTGTCAAAACCTCGTCGTAGTAGTGTACTCCGACGAATCGCTGGTGCTTGAAGGCTCTGTAGCCTTTCTTCTCAAGCTCAATCTCCTTCTTCTGAACCTCCGCATAAGCCAGCATGCCGTGCTCCTCAAGGTTCTTGGCCAGCTCGAACATCGACGAGTTGAGGGTGTGGAAGCCCGCCAGCGTGATGAACTGAAACTTATACCCCATCTGGCCGAGCTTCCTGCAGAATTCTCGCAGCGTCTCGGCGTCCAGAAGCTTAACCCAGTTGAACGAAGGCGACAGGTTGTATGCAAGCATCTTGCCCGGATACTTTCTGTGAATGGCGTCGGCCAGCTGCTTGGCCTCCTCCAAGGACGGCTTTGAAGTCTCGAACCATACCATGTCTGCGTAGGGCGCGTAGGCCAGTCCTCTCGACACAGCCATGTCTATCCCGCTCCTCACCTCGAAGTAGCCTTCGCTGGTTCTCGAGCCAGTAAGATATGGCCGGTCGACTTCGTCGGCGTCGCTCGTGATGTATCTCGCTCCAATCACGTCGGTCCTAGCTATCAGGACAGCGGGCACGCCTAGGACGTCGGCCGCGAGCCTTGCGGCGGTGAGGATGCTTATGAACCGGTTCGTAGGCACGAGCACCTTGCTCCCCAGATGGCCGCATCTTCTCTCGCCGGGGGACTGGTCCTCGTAATGCACGCCTGCAGCACCGGCCTCCAGCATGGCTTTCGTCAGCTCAAAGGCGTGGAGGGGGCCTCCGAAGGCGGCTTCGCCGTCTGCTACGATGGGTGCGAAATAGTCTATCTTCTTCTCTCGCTGCTCGAGGTGTTGTATCTGGTCGGCTCTCTGGAGTGCTTTCAGTATGCTGGTGATGAGGTGTGGTGCGCTGTTGGAGGGGTAGAGTCCAAGGTCTGGATACATGTTTCCGGATAGGTTGTTGTCTGCGGCTACCTGCCAGCCGCTTAAGTATATTGCTTTGAGCCCTGCCTCCACGAGTTGGATGGCCTGGTTTCCCGTCAGGGCTCCCGCCGTGAGGACGTAGTCGGACGTGTTCAAAAGCTTCCAGAGCTTCTCGGAAGCCATGCGGGCTATTGAGTGGTCTACCTTCCAAGTTCCACGAAGCCTCAGCACGTCTTCAGCCGAGTATTTTCTGACGACGCCGTTCCATCGCGGCGATTTCCAGACCTTCTCGAGCTCTTCAGGTGTTTGGGCTTCTAGAAGCGGGTTCATGTTGGTTGTTTACGGCGGTGGTGGATAATTTATACGTATCGCCTGTAAGTTTATGGATGATCTCTATACATAATGCATAAATTACACAATAGACGGTTGCAGCCATGCTCGTACGTACAATTCAGACAACAGCCGGCGGAACATACATGGTCACGCTTCCCAAGCAGTTCGTCAAGTCTCTGGGGCTTGACAGGAAACACGTCGTAAGAGTCGAGCTTGAGGACGACCGCATAGTCCTTACCCCCACAACACCAAGGCAGAGCATCGTCAGCAAGACGATCAAGATAACGGACTTCAAGGACCCCAAGCTTCTCGGTCTCGCCATCGTCAACTTCTACATCATGGGCCATGACGTTGCTCAGGTAGTCGCGAACGGCAAGATGAGTTTAGCCCACAAGAGAAGCGTGCGAGAATCTGTTGAAAACCTCGTCGGCGTCGAGATCGTCGAGGACTACGCCGACCGTGTGGTCCTACAGTCTCTGGTCGACCCTTCGAAGTTCGAGGTGGACCAGCTGCTGGACCGGTTCACGCAGCTCTCTAGAGCGGTTTTACGAGACGCTGTCAACGCTCTCCAAGTCGGTGATAAAACGCTTGCGCACGATGCTTACGAGCGTGGTGCTGAGCTGACTCGCCTCTATCGTCTGATGATGCGTGTCTGTTTTCAGGCTCTGAGGAGCAGCGCTGTACGGGAGATGGTGAAGGTCAAGGATGCTCCCAGCTTGGCGGTGAGAATCATAGCCGTGAGGGAGCTGGGCAGGGTTGCGTACTACTGCATGAAGATTGCTGAGAGGGTTGAAGAGCTTGAGAGATGTGAGGGCGAGATGGCTGCCGTCATCAAGGAGATGGCTGAGAAAACCGACAAGATGCTGGAGGACTCGTTGAAGGCTCTGCTGAAGCACGACCTTCTTCTGGCCAGCGGCGTAATCGACAGCATGGACCAAGTCAGGACGCTGTACTCGAAGGTGTTCAAAATGCTGCTCAAGAAGCCTGAGAAGGAAGCTCACACGCTCGGGCTGGTCATAAGAGCCATCCGGGCGGTCGCCGGCTACGGTGTCGCCTTGGCTGACGACGCCATCCTTGAAATATTCTCAAAATGAAGGAGGCGAAACAGCGCTGAAAACCTGTTTAACAGGCTTTTTACATATATATAATGCGCCGGCCGTTAAATCCCATGCCTCTCCCCCTCGAGGTCCCGTTCGCTGTCCTATGCGGCGACCGGGAGGTTTTCCTCTTCACGGTAAAGCTTGCCGACGTGCCGGGGGCTCTTCAACAGGTTTTCTCGGTAATAGCCTCCTACGGCTTGAACGTGGTAAGCATCTACACCGTCGACGCGAGCTATCTCGGGGAGAGGGAGATGGCGGAGGTTAACATCATCGTCGACTTGACGGGCAAGCCGTTCTCAGCCGAGCAGCTGGCGAAGAGCATCAGCCTGCTGAATGTAGTGAAGGACATCACCTACTACGGTAAACAGCTCCCCGACATGCTGTTCGACGAGCATCATTTTCCCATGCGTATCATGGGGGAGCGGGCGATAATCCACAGAGAGTCAGCCTACGGGGAGATGATTCTGGGCATCAAGAGACAGCTTGGGACTGGGGGCGATGCTATACTTTACCACATAGGCCTGAACATAGGAAAGGGCATTTGGAACAAGCTGAAGCAGATAACAGGCGGGGACCTCGACCTATTAGTGAAGCATTTCAAGTACCGTCAGTTGATGAACAAAACAAGCAGAGTCAAGGAGGTAAACATAGACTTGGAGGCTGGGCGAGTTGTGGTAAAGCTGGAAGACAACTACGAATGCAGCCTCGTGAAGAACTACGGCAAGCCTTTCAGCAACCTCCACCGAGGAGTTGTTGCCGGAATCTTCAGCGAGCTGGTGGGGTCGGAGAAGAGTAAGGAAACTAAGTGCATAGCTGCAGGCGACCCTTACTGCGAGTTCGTCATAGGGAAGATAGACTGAAGGCATAAAGGCTTGGACAGATGTCGTCGAGCGGAGACCGATGCTTCGTACATCCCGGCGTTGAGCGCACGGTTCTCAACCGTCCTCTCGCCGAAAGAATCATCCAGCCTCACCCCGCAACCCTTACATCTGTATCCCTTACCCCTTCCAGCGGAGTCCATCCTCTTCATGCATGAAGGACACCTAGGAGGCCTCACGACAATGTATTCAACCACTTCAGAGACCTCCAGCTTCTCGATGTTCAGAGTCAGCCCGGAAGGCTTGGGCTTCACGCTCCCCATCATCTTCACACGGTCGCCCGGCCTGAGGCTGGCGACAACCCTCCTCAGAGGGCCTGTGGGCCGGTAGGCTGCGCACGTCACCACCCCCGTGCCGTCGTCAACCTCGGTGAAGACATGGCCTCCTGCAGTGATACGCGGCTTCGAGACTATCCTGCCTTCCACGACTGCGTTGCTGAACGGCTTCAAGCCCGCGATGGTGGTCTTCGTAAGATGCATGTCGGTGGCTTGGTTTGTTGCGTAGACCGTCAGGAGCTCAACCTCTTCGTGGAACCTCACCATCGAAAGGCCTTTCAAAGCGTTTTCGGGAGTAAGGGCCCTCACCCCAGCCAAGACCGGGCAGGGTGTGTGAGGCGTTATTCTCGGCTCGTTGGTTTCGGGGTCGAAGCTGTCGAAGCTCACTCCGGCTGCGTGGAGTTGTGCGACGGAGTTGATGTCAACCCTCCTCACAGTTCCCCAGTTCTTCCTAGCCCTGTAGGCTATGGCTTCGTACGTGGGGTTCTCGAGAGGGCATCCGATAGAGGCGACCGCTCCGACAACGCCGCGGCCTCCGTTGAACCTGTACACGAGAGCCCCGGCATCCTCAGCCAGCTCCAACGCCTCCTCCACCGCAACCATCTCCCTAACAGCTCGCAGCGCAAAATCCCGCCAACTCGCTGGAACCTCCCTCTCCATGAGCACAACCACCCCCGGCTGGGTCTCTCCGTACCCCTTCTCGTAAAGCTCCTCAACCGTGTCGACAACCACATCAACCGCCCGATCAACCAGATACTCCGGGCACTCGAAGTGAAGCGAGACCGCTGCGTTGCCACGGGTCTTGAACGGGCAGCAGGGGTTTAGCCTGATCAGGCGGCTGTACTCCAGCCTCCTCAACCCCATGCCCTGCAGCCTTCGCTCCATCACAGCTCCAACGTAGGTGGTGCACATTCCTCTGGGCGAGTCTGTGTCGTCGACGCCTATCCGCAGAACCGCCATGCTGTTAAAAACCACCTCCCTCTATAAAACGTATCACGCTGTGAGGAACCTGAGCTCGACCGCTAGGAGTAGGTGAACGAATCCGTCCGCAAACCCGTCCAGAGATGGCGCATCGTCACTCCCTAGCAGCCCAGGGAAGCTAAGAAACATGCTCAAGGCTCAGCGGCTCAGGCCCGTAATCTCTCCGAGACCTCCTGAGATGAATGGCCTCCTCAACCGACAGGTGGCCGTCGAGCCGTGGCTTCGGCAGAGCAACAACCTCGCCCGACGACTCCCGCCCAGCTCTCTCAGGCCTCCCGCCCAAGCCGATGAACCTAGTCAGCACAACTGAACCCACAACCAACGAGCCTATCACAGCAAAGCCCCACTCTTGCGCGAAAACGGCGACAACCCGCCACACCCATACAAGCCAGACAGGCTAATTAAGCCCGAAACGAACTTAAAACATTCATGCACATAACGCTGACTCTTGTTAAGCCGGGGCTTCTCGCATCGCTGGTATTCTCCTCTGCAGTATCTATGAACGATTACGCGGTGAGCGTTTTTCTGTCGGACGTCAGAAACTACACTTTTTCGGCGGCGCTTTTCGCTTACCTGAAGGCTGTCTTCGACCCAGCCGTAGCAGTGGCCTCAACCCTGCTGATGGCGTTCACCCTTATTCTCGTGTTTGTATTGGACAAAGTTGCAGGGCTTGAGCGGTCCGTTGGTCTTCGATAAAAGCCGGGCGTCGATCTGTGGTAGATGGTCCATGTTCGTTCGAGGATAAACAATTTTAAAACGGCTTGATTCGGGCTGGAGTGGATGGAGAGAGTCTTAGTGGTTCATCATTCGGAGATAGTGCTGAAGGGTAGGAAGAGGTCTTATTTTGAGATGAAGCTAGCCGACAACATCAGACAAGTTCTGGGCCGTGGCGTACGTTTGGTGAGGGACGAGAACAGGCTTGTTCTCTACAACCCGTCTACGTCAGCGGTGGAGTTGTTGAGGAAAATGTTTGGAGTGAGCCACATAGGTGTTGGGTACAGATGCAGCCCGGAGGCCGGAGAGATAAGCGAGACGGCGTTGAAGGTTTTAGACCCTCCTCCGCCCGCTGTGGACATAGATGTCAAGAGGTCGTACAAGCAGCATCCTTTTACGTCGCAGCAGCTGCGCAGGCAGCTGGCTGAGATTGTGCGGACACGGCTCGGAGTAAAGGTGTGTAAAAACGAGAAGAAGCTCTACGTTGAAGTAACTAAGAACAACGCCTACCTGTACGTTGAGAAGGTGAGGGGTTTTGGAGGGCTTCCCGTCGGCAGCAGCGGCAACGTACTCTGCCTCCTCTCGGGAGGAGTTGATTCAGCCACGGCATCCGTTCTGCTCATGCGAAGAGGTTGCCGCGTGGATTTTCTCCATTTCCACAGCTACAGGTCGTCGCAGGAAGCCCTCGAGATGAAGATGAAAGAGCTGGTCGAGAGGCTTACCCTGTACGGGTTGAGGACGAGGCTTTACATGGCTGACTTCACCCCGTTCTACCGCATAGTTCTGGGAAGCCGGACAAGGCTGGAGCTCCTCCTTTTCAGGAAATACATGCTGGCAACAGCGTTTAAGATTGTGGAGCGTGGAGGATACAGGGCCGTGGCTTTAGGCGACAGCTTGGCTCAGACCGCCTCCCAGACCATCGACAACATCGCCGCAGTCAAGACCTCTGCAGACGTTCCGGTGTTCAGGCCCTTGATCGGTATGGGGAAGGATGAGATAATCGAGCTCGCCGGGAGGTACGGCTTGTTGGATGTGGTGCAGAAGCAGTACAAAGACTGTTGCTCATTACTTGCCCGGCATCCGGCTACGAGCGCTGACTGGAGGAGTGTGGAGGAGAAGTGGGTTGAGCTGGGTGTTGAGAAAGCTGTTGAAGAGACGTTGGAGAGGGTTGAGGTTTTTGGCTGTACGTTCAAGGCTGGTGTTTTCAGGCTGTCGCAGACAGACAGGGTCTTGAGCTGAACCTTTCAGGAATATCGCGGCATTACCTCGTGGGCGAAGAACGCGATGTTTCCCGGCGTCGACATGGAAGACGGGCTAGGGCTGTTGACGTGGCTCCCTGTGCACACGAGTTCCTCGAGATCCCCTCACGCATCAGCCAACCTCTGTCCAGAGCCCTCAGCCCAAGTCAACCTTCTTCTGCTTCAGCTCCCAATCCTCGAGATGTTGCTTCCCGCAGCAACCCCTCTCTCGTTCAGCCCCATCTTGATGAAGGCTTCTCCGGCGGCAGCCACGGCGATGAAAGCATGACCGTTGTCTGGTTTTTCGGCAACAGCGACGTTTATCTCCTTTTTCGGACCCTATTTTCTCGCTGTTCTTCAGCATGATAGTGTTCCCGTTCTCCATGGAGTCGCCCATCGCAAAAAGCACGGTGCACTACCTAGGAGCCAGCCTCCCGTTATGCCAAGAGGTGTTTGTAGGGTATTGAAGCCCCCTCAGCCAATCCCTTAAGGTAGTCAGCCGTGCTCTCCGGCAGAAACTCCCCCGCTTTCTTGACGTCTATCCTCTCAGCCAACCCTGTAATGCTAGTGCCCCAGACGCTGCAGAGGGCTGCGAAGCTGGCTAGGTTCAGCCTTACAAGCCATGCTGCATGCCCGCCAACCCACGACCCCCGCTCGAAACCGCCTCAGCCGGCGAAAAATGTCTCACTGGTTTTTCAGGGGTTTTATGAGCTTTCCACGTCCACCGTCCTCGTAGACCTCGCCGTTCTCCATGACCACACGGCCGCCCACTATGGTGTAGACCGGGAAACCCTTCACGGTCCAGCCGTCGAACGGGGTTAGCTTGCTCTTGCTGTGGAGGTTCTCAGCCTTGATGGTGTGCTGTCTGTTCATGTCGACTATCGTCAGGTCTCCGTCAGCTCCGACCCTGATGCTGCCTTTCTGAGGATACATGCTCCAGACCTTCGCCGGCCCCTCGCTCATGTACTTCACAACCTCGGTCAGAGTAATCCTTCCCCCGCTAACCTCGTTCAGCATCAAAGGCAGCATCGTCTCAACCCCGGGCCCGCCAGCCATGACTTCCCAGATGCTATCCCTGAACTTCTCCTCCCGTGAATGCGGTGAATGGTCGGTGGCGATTATGTCCACAACACCTGTCTTCAACCCCTGCCAGAGAGCCTCTGCATGGTCTCTAGTCCTCACCGGCGGGTTCATCTTAATCATCGACCCATACTTCTTCACAGCCTCCACCCCGTCCAGCAAAAGATAGTGAGGACAGGTCTCTCCCGTTACTGGAAGCCCCATGCTCTTAGCTAGCTTGATGGCCTCCACTCCGTTCTTCGAGCTTACGTGGACGATGTGAAGCTTCGTCCGGAACGGCTTCGCGAAGACCACAGCCCTCATTATCGCCTCCTCCTCCGAGATCGCTGGACGTGATTCTAAATGTGCCAGCGGGTCGGCGCGGCCCATCTTCTTGAGCTCGTTGACGAGGTGAGTGGTTATGGGTTTGTTCTCCGCATGCACGCACACCCTGAGCCCGGTCTTAGCAACCTCTTCGAAAGCACGTATGAGCTCCCAGTCGTCGGGGCTTGGAAGGTTGCCGGTGGTTTCGCCCATGAATATCTTATAACCTATCGCCCCCTCTCTAGCCATCTCTTGGATCCTGTCTATGTTTGTTGGAATCACGACTCCCAGTATCGCGAAATCGACCAGACATTTCTGGAGCGCTCTCTCCAGCTTAAGCTTGAAGGTTTGAGCGTCCTGAGTAGGTGGGACGACGTTGGGCATGTCGACGACGGTTGCAACTCCTCCCGCAGCGGCCGCCATCGAGCCTGTCCTGAAATCCTCCTTGTACTCGAGGCCCGGCTCGCGGAAGTGGACGTGGGCGTCGATTATGCCGGGGAGAACGAACAGCCCCGAGGCGTTAATCACCCTGTCAGCCTGAGGAGTTTCAGCTCCGACTCCTATCGAGACTATCTTGCCCTCATCAACCGCTAAGTATCCTTCAAACATCCCTTCAGAAGTCACGATTATTCCATTTTTTACAACAAGGTCGACAGCCACGGACGTTGGTGATTTCCTGAGTAATTTAAGCCTTAAGAAATCAAAATACATGGAACTGTTTTTCGTAGACACCTGTATGCCGTTTGCAGACGGCTGAAGCATGATGCACTCCGCTCGTGAGCGACAGCTTGAAGAATGGCGGTTTCAGGGAGAGGGTGGGCTGGCTTTTGAAAGGCTTCGGACAGCACGTCGACGACATAAACCCGCCCAAGCTGCTTCACTGCGTAGTCAACAGCCTCTACGCACACGCCTTACGTCTCCAGAGCTCTCCAATTCCCCGGCTTACAGATGGTCTTGAACGGCAGGGGTTTGACGAGATGCATGGAGCCCCTTTCGTTGATGGCTTAGTCTGGAGAGACCCCAAGACCATGCCTCTGGCTGTTGACAGTGTCAGGTTTGTTGGAGAGCCTGTAGACGTGGTGTTGAGCGGCGCTCGAGCCTGACGCCCCGCTGCTCTTCCGATATTGGGGTTCTAGTGTTCAGCATCGTTCCAGCCACAGCGCTCCCGGCGTCGCAGAGGTTTTCTCGGCGGCCGACAGATGAATGTAAGGCGGAGGAAGGCTGGGCAGCCGGGCTTCATGATCCATACAAGTCGTAGCTACGTGCGACGAGGCTTTCAACAGCCACTTGGTTTACAGCTCGGCACGTGATTGCCCAAGCTCTTCAAGTGCCTGTGGGAAACGTCAAAGTTCTGAAGCCTGATGTGGGCGGAGGGTTCGGGAACAAGGTTAACTTCACGCTCGAGATAACCGCATGCCTGCCGGCGAAGCTGTGCGGGTGGCCTGTCAAGCTCGTCGATAGCCTGTACAAGAACATGGTGATGGGTCCTCGTCAGCGGTTGTTCGGAGTAGTGGTCGACTACTGAAAAGGGTTAGGCGCTGGCTTAAAGCAAAGCCCGCCCAATCTCCCTGACTCTCTCGTTGACCTGCTTGGGGGATTCAAACACCGGCATCAAAGCCAGCTCCCTCACCCCGCTCTCCCGGTACCTCTCGACTTGCAGCAGACACTCGTCTCTGCTGCCCGCCACAGCGCTTTCTGCTGAAGCCTCGCTCCAAGGCGGGAGGTCGCAGTACCTGCTCACGAAGCTGTTCACCCTCTTCATAGCTGAAACCCTATTCTCGTCTATCAACGCCGGCACCATCACGCAGTTGTCGAGTTTTTCACCGCTGCGTCCATGCTTACCAGCATAGCCTAGAATCTTCTCCCAGCTCTTCTTGAAGCTCGACGGCGTGTAGAAGTAGGAGACCCAGCCGTCGCCAATCACGCCAACTCTCTCCAACGCCTTCTCAACATAGCCTCCCAGCCATATGGGTGGATGAGGTTTCTGAACAGGCTTCGGCTCCAGCCTGACTTTGTCGAACTGCAGCCCGTCGTAGACGCCGTCGACGTAGTCTTCAGTCAACAGCCTCTTGATTATTTTGACGTATTTGACGAGTATCTCCCCTCTCTTGTTGAACGGAACCCCGCTCGCCTTGAACTCCCTCTCGTACCATCCCGCCGCAACGCCGAAAGTTATTCGCCCGCCGCTCAAATGGTCTATGGCTGTCAACTGCTTAGCAACAGCGAGAGGGGTGCGGAGGGTTAGTAGGTAGATTCCGGTCCCGAGCCTGACTCTGGTTGTGTGTGCTGCGACTGCGGAGAGAACGACGAGGGACTCGTGTATGGGGAAGTATTTCCGGCTTCCTAAAACGAGGTGGTCCCACACCCAGACAGAGTGGAACCCTAGGTCTTCCGCCAGCTTAGCGGTCTCCAGCAGGTCTTTGATAGAGATGTGATCGTCTGAGGCGAAATAGTTCTGCAGACTTATCCCAAGCCTGACTTTAGACGGCAACGCAGAAAATCTGTCGACAGGTGGAATATTTACGTGTTTCACGCCTGTTTTCTGAAAAAAAAGCCTTGAACCCCACTCCGGAAACCGTGCGGACGTCATGCAGTCCGTCAAAGACACAGCACTTTCAAGCGTAGACAAGCGCCGTGAAGAGCTCGTCAAGTTTCTGCGGAAGGTCGTCCCGGTCCCAAGCGCGACGGGGCAGGAGGGAGAGTTGCAGGCCTACATAGCCGACTACCTGAGGGATGGGATTGGCTTAAGGGTTGGCGTTTCGGAGCCGAGTTTCGATGAGCAAAGCAAGCATCCCGGTGCTTATGCGCATCCCAGACGGTCTTCTGCGGAGCTGCTTGTCTTACTGTCCGCTGAGCTTAATACCTGCATGGTTTCGTTTCTTGACGCTGGTGCTTGACTAGCCCCGACTACCGGAAGGCGTTGGAGTTCCACGAAGCCACGAAGCACAGCTACGTGAGCGTACGCACAGTCCTCCACAGGCTGGACTGGGCCAACAAGCCGCATCCCTTCAAGACCTACGAAGACCTGCCGTCCACACGCCTGCCACGAGAAATACCCAAGCCCATGTCAAGAACCCTGAAGAACCTCGCCACCGCCGGGGGAAACCGTCTCAGCCTCGAGTCCCTAGCCTCGCTGCTGTATTTCACGGCGGGAATAACCCGTGAGGTAAGATACCCCGACGGCGTCCACTACTTCAGGGCCGCACCTGCGACCGGAGCCCTCTACCCGACAGAGGTTTACGTCGTAGCGGGGGATGTTGACGGGCTTGCGGACGGCGTGTACCACTTCAGCCCCAGCAGATACGCCCTAACATGCCTGAGGTCAGGAGACTACCGCGGGTTCCTAGCAAGGAACTCCCTCGGAGAGGCTGGATCCAGCCAAGCATCCATCGTCCTAACGTCGATAGGATGGCGCAACGCTTGGAAGTACAGGGAGAGGTCTTACAGGCACTGGTTCTGGGACTCGGGCGTTATGTTGGCCAATCTTCTGGCTGTGTGCAGCTCTTACGGGCTCGAGTCCGTCGTGGCGGCCGGGTTCGTGGACGAGGCGGTAAACAGGCTTGTGGCGGTCGATGGGTTGAGGGAAGCAGCGGTCGCCGTGGTTCCGGTGGGGCGGTCGGTTAAACCAGCTCCCGAGCACGCCGTCGTAGAGGCGGTAAGCCCGAGGGTTAGACCATTGTCCGCGAGGGAAGTGTCCTACAGGCTTGTGGAGGAGATGCATCTGGCCTCATGCATACATTCTACCGAGGAGCTGGAGGATTGGAGAGCTAGGGCTATGCAGAAGAGGGAGCTGAGACACGAGGATGGTGAGGTGATCGAGCTGAAGCCTGCGGACGCGGCAGGGCCCCCGCTCTGGGAGACCATACTTAGACGCGGCTCCACGAGAAGGTTCAGCAGGCAGCCAATAACTCTGAATCAGCTCTCCACAATCCTCGAAACGGCGTCGCAAAGCTTGAGGACGGACTTCAACGGGCCCCACATAGATATCTACGTCATAGCACACTCGGTTGAAGGCCTTCCTCCGGGCGCCTACTTCTACGACGGGGAAAACCTCAAGACGCTCAAGCGGGGTGAGTTTCGGAGAGTCAGCGGCTATCTTTGTCTGGAGCAGGACTTGGGCAGCGACGCCGCCGCCGTGTTTTTCTTCATGACTCCGTTGACTGATGTTCTCAAGAAATTGGGCAACCGTGGATACAGGGTTGCGCAGCTGGAGGGAGGTATCAGGGCTGGGCTGGCCTACCTAGCTGCTTACATGGCTGGGGTCGGCGCAACGGGGCTTACTTTCTACGACGACGATGTGAGAGAGTTCTTCTCCCCTCACGCGGGAGAGAAGGAGAACGTGCTGGTCGTGGCCGTCGGGCATCCGGCTTACCGTGCAAAGCCCGGACGCATGATTCTAGGGGTTGAGGATTTTTAGGAGAGGAGCGTGGCTGCTCTCCTAGCTATAGCCGCAGCCATCTCAGACGTTTTGGCTGTCCCACCCATGTCAACAGTCACGTTCTTCTTCTCAGCGATCACCTCCTCCGTGGCTCTCTCGACTGCTTCACCGTATTTATGCAGGCCGAGGTATTTTAGCATCCAAGCACCCGAGAGTATGGTGGCCGTGGGGTTCACCCTGTCCATCCCCTTGTACTTGGGGGCGCTGCCGTGAGCGGGCTCGAACATGGCGTATCTGTCGCCTATGTTTGCGGCGTAAACCATCCCTATGTTGCCGACAAGCCCGGCCGCCAGCTCCGACAGCACGTCCATGAACAGGTTGGTGCTCAGGATGACGTTCTGGTTGAACCTGTTAGGGTTCTTGACAAGCTGCTGAGACATGTTGTCGATGTAGTACTCCTCGTACTCGATCCCCGGAAACTCCTTCGCAACGTTCTCGACAGCCTCCCAGAAAACCCCGTCCGAAACCTTCAGGATGTTCCGCTTGGTTACTGCGATCACCTTGCTCCATCCCTTCTCGCGGGCCAGCCTGAAAGCCCACCTAGCCACCCGCTCGCTAGACCTCCTCGTAATCTTCCTGACAGCGATCGAGACGTCGTCGGTGAGCTTGTACTCGATCCCTGAGTAAAGGCCCTCCGTAGCCTCCCTTACGCAGACAAAGTCGAACGGGCCGAATATCTGAGACAGCGGGCTCTCAGCCCCCTTGAAGGTCTTGATGGGCCTGACGTTTGCGTATAGGTCCATTTCCTGACGGATTGACACCGCCACGCTCCGGGGGGCCTTCGGGTCGGGCGGGGTCGTGGTCGGCGACTTGAAGCAGGCGTCGCTCGACTTGATGGCTTCCCATGTCTCGGGAGGGATCATGCTGTTTCCTCCATGCCTGCTCCACCACTCCGACCCAGCCTCGCACTCAACCAACTCTACGGGTGGAGAGATGGCTGCGAAAACAGTCTTCAAAGCCTCAGCCAGCTCAGGCCCCGTTCCATCGCCTCTTATCAAGACCACTCTAGGCATCCATCACCACGGTCGAGAATCGAAAAATCACTTAATTAGTTTTACAACAAGGGAGTCCTTCAGCATACGCAGGGCTTCTTCAGGCTTGATGGGTAGAGATTTTACACGCTTGCCCAGAGCCCGGGAGACGGCGTTGGCTATCGCGGAGCCGACGGATTTGGTCGCCAGCTCTCCTATGCTTTTGGCATCGTAGGGCCCGTAGGGGCCGTATGACTCGGTGATGAGAAACCCGCCGCCCTTAAGCTTGATTGATTTGATCAAGCCGTGGGGAACGGTGCTCCTGACGATTCGGGCCTACTTACGTTTCCCGCCCACATGGTCTTCAACATACCGCAGTAAGCCCTTAACTCCCGCAGCTTATTCGTAACTCACCGTGTCTCTTCCCACAACGGTGAAGTCTTGACGTCCAAGCCTTTCACGTAGGATTTCTAGAGCGTCTGAGCTTGACGAAGAAATCATTAACCAAATGTAGCGTGGCAGGCATTTAATCGAGCTTCCTTCACGTGTTCAACGACAGCAGCTCGGCTATCAGGGCGGCTCTCACGTAGACGCCGTTCTCAGCTTGTAAGAAGTACTTGGCCTCTGGCAGGTTGTCTACTTCGGTTGAGAGCTCGTCCACCCGTGGTAGAGGATGGAGTATGACCGGGGTTTTCTTCAGCTTTTTGAGAAGAGCCGGGGTCAGGGTGTAGCTGCCTTTCAACGACTCGTAGAGCCGCTGGTCGGTGAAGCGTTCTTTCTGCAGCCTCGTGACGTACAGGATGTCGAGCTCTTCCTCAACCTCCTCCAGCCTAGAACGCATGCTTACCCTGATGTTTTTGACGTAGTCCAGTACTTCCTGCCTTATCTGCAGCTCGGCGGGCGCTATGTAGGTGATGGAGATGTTGCTGAACTTGGACAGGAGGTAGGAGAGGCTGCTGGGCGTTCTTCCATACTTCAGGTCGCCCATAATCCCCACGCTCAGCCCGTCAACCCTGCCCAGAACCTCCCAAACGGTGTAGACGTCTAGGAGGGCCTGAGTGGGGTGCTCGTTCCAGCCGTCTCCAGCGTTGACGACCGGGCAGCTTACAATCTTCGATGCTTTTTCAGCGGCCCCGACCTCCCTGCTCCTCAACACTATCACGTCGGGCGAATAGCAGTCAAGCATCTTCATCGTGTCCTCGAAAGACTCGCCCTTAGCCCTGCTGGTTATCTCCTCAGCTCCAAAATCCACCACGTCTCCGCCCAGCCTCTTCATGGCGAAGGCGAAGCTCAGCCTCGTCCTCGTGCTGGGCTCGAGGAAGACCGTGGTCATTATCCTGTCCCCGGCTAGGTTGAGGACCCGCTTCTCCTTGAATAGCTGTTTAAGCCTCTTCGCTTTTTCAAACAGGTTCAGGACCTCGTCTCTCTCGAACTGCTTTGCGGAGATTATGTGCCGTTTCATGAAGGGCGATTTCATGGACTGTATTTAAGCCTGCGGGGTTGGTGAAAGCCCTCAAAAATTTATCCACCGGGATAAACCCTGATCGTCATGCAGAGAGTTGGCTTGATTCTGCCGTCGTCGAACACGACGATGGAGAGGGAGTTCAACGAGGCTTTGGCCGGGAAGGCGACCGTGCACGGTGCGAGGATAAAGCTCGAGAGAGTTGTTTACTCTGAGCTGGCGGCTTTGGAGGACGAGGCTCAGAGGGAAGCTGAGAAGCTAGCCTCGGCGGAGGTTGACGTTATTGTCTATGGCTGCACAAGCGGAAGCTTCATCAAGGGAGGCAGGCAGTACTTGGACATCGAGAGGAGGATCGAAGAGTCTTTCGGGATTCCATGCGTGGCTACGTCGGGGGCCGTTGTCCGGGCTCTCGAAAGGCTGGGCGCTAAGAAAATCACGATGATAACGCCGTACACACACGACATCACAGAGATAGAGAAGCAGTACCTGCGGGCTCACGACGTCGACGTGCTTAACTACTTTCACGCATCCCTTACGGAAAACCTCAGGATAGGCAGGGTTTCAGACGATGAAGTAGCCCGCTGGGCTGTTGAAAACCTTCATCCAAGAGCTGAAGCCGTCTTCATAAGCTGCACGAACCTCAGCACTTTCAAGGCGATTAAGCTGGTTGAGGAGAGGACGAACAGGCCAACCATATCGAGCAACTCGTCGACTTTGTGGAACGTTGTAAGGAGACTGGGGCTGGACGCCGACCTCTCGCATCTCGGCCGGGTTTTCACGCTGTAGGCCTTCAGCCACGCTTACTGATCACCCAATTCTCCCTGACGTGGTTCCCTCTCTGTCGAGAATCAGTTCTATCAACTCAGCCTCGTAGCTCATCTCGTCCAAGGCCGCGAACATGTCATGATGTGGGATGGTGCTTTGTTCTCGTCGGTGAGCCTCACAGACGAGTCCAGCACCGACATGTCGACGACCGCCATGTTCTCCCCCATCCGCTTTATCACTATCTTGTTCATGTAGCCGGACTTAGGTACCGGGATATGCTCTCCAGCGTCTCGAGCGGAGTGCTGCCTACCTTGACTTCGCCTTTTTCACGCAACGCTTTGAAGCCTCCAAACTTCACGGAAGACTTCCGCAGCGTTTTCCCTGCCGACGGATATGCTGACGGCGCTGCATAAGCATTAATTCATTGTGTCGAGGAAATTCTCATCTATCATGAGTTGAGGACGAATTTTTCTCAGCCGCCGATCGTGTGCATGGGTCTTATGAGCGGGCTTACTCTGCCGCTCTTTATCATGGTCTCTACTCCTGCGAACTTTCTGCGGAATGCGCTTCGTATAAACTCGGCGATTTCCTCGTCCGAGGCCCCTCCCCTGACCAGCTTCTTGACGTCGTACTCGTCGCGGCTGAAGAGACATGGAACGATTTTGCCGTCGGCTGACAAACGTATTCTGTCGCAGTCGCCGCAGAATGGCTGAGTCATCGAAGTTATTACGTTGACTTCTCCTGAGCCGTCGACGAGCCTGTAAGCCACTGACGTGCTTCCAGCCTCCCGCGGAAGCTTCACAAGACTGTACCTCTCCTCGATCTTGGCGATAATCTCCCTTCCGCTGACGAGCCTATCGCTGCTCCACGTATGCCTGCCGTCGAAGGGCATGTACTCGATGAACCTGATGACCATGCCGGTTTGACGGCCGAGCTCGACGAAGTCGAGTATCTCGTCGTCGTTGCAGCCCCGGGTTATCACGCAGTTTATCTTTACCGGCTTCAGCCCAACCTCCCTAGCTTTCCTCAACCCTTCCATGACCCTGCTGAAGACCTCTCTCTGGCCGACTATCTGCTCGAACCTTTCAGGCTTGAGGCTGTGGAGGCTAACCGTCACGCTGTCCAGCCCAGCCTGCTTTAGAGACTCAGCCTTCTCAGCTAGGAAGTAGCCGTTGGTCGTCATCGAGACGCTCTCCACTCCCGGAACGTTCTTGACGAGCCGGACGACTTTCTCGACATCCCTCCTCATGAGGGGCTCGCCGCCGCTCATCCTTACCTTGGACACTCCCATCGAGGCGAGGATCTTAACCACTCGAGCAATCTCCTCGTAGGTCAGTATCTCTGAATGGGGTATCCAGACTGGATGTAGCGGCATGCAGAAGTCGCATCGGAAGTTGCATCTATCGGTTACGGAGAGCCTCAGCTTACGGGCTGCTCTGCCGAAGCCGTCTACGAGCTCCAACACCTATGTATGGTGATGGGCTGGCTAAAAAAGGATTTGGCTGCTACTTGATCTGTTGTAGGGCGTGGCGGTAGATGTGGGCTATCAACCCGAAAAGCATCACGACGACCCCTAGGTTGAAGAGTGAAAGGTTCTTCAACCCCTCCAAGTACTGCTGGAAGGCCAGAAGCGAGAGAATACCTATGACGGCCAGCAGCCCCGTGATAATCCTCACAGACCATTCGTAGGGCAGCTGTATAGTGACTGGGCGTGCTCTGGGAGCTGGCTTGGCAGCCTGCTTGACGGGGGGTGCGATGTACTTGTAGCTTATGGCGAAGGTTGCCGCTACTGTGAAGAGCAGGGCCGGGTAGAAGACTAGAGGCTCTATGTAGACGGCTGTGAACGCGTCAACCCTCGGAGTGGTGTAGAAGCCCCAGACCGTTGTGACGATTATCAACACTATGGATGCGAGGCCCACGGCTGTGAGGAAAGGCCTCTCCTTCCAGCTGAGCTTCTTAGACCTGTCTACGAACGGGATGAGGAGGAAGAACAGTATGAAGAGGAGCGGGAGCAGAGCGCCTGACGTGAACCTCTCCAGACCTGTCCTGATGAAGGCGTAGATGGCTGTCAGATACCATTCAGGCACCTCGACGATGGCCCGCGTCGGGTCGTACTTCAGACCTAGGTCGACGGGGTACAGGCCTCCCGCTATGAGGATTGCGCCAATCACTCCCGCCACGACAGGCGGGTCGAAGACAAGGTTTCGTGGGAAGTGGACGAGAGCCAGCAGGAGCATCACCATCGGGAGGATGAAGACGTGGAGAGCGTAGAACCTGATTATCAGGTCGTACAAGCCTCCGCCTAGAAGTATGGGCGCCACCTGCGGCCCCAGCAGGGGAGCTGCGTTCGTAAGCCCGACTGCTATGTTGACGGCCAGCATGGCTCTCTGGTTGAGTATCAGGTCGTAGCCCGTGAAAGCCTCCAGAACCGTGACCGTTCCTAGGATTATTCCCGTGACCCATATCACCTCGTTCTTGACCTTGTACCGGCCGCTGAAGTACTGGTAGAACATGTGTGCGATGGCGAGGAAGACCATGGCGTTGGACGCATGGTAGTGGATGTTTCGGAGGAAGAAGCCGAACTCGATGGTTTCCTCAATCTCCTTCACGCTATTGTAGGCTAGGTTGATGTCCGGCCGATAGTACAGCATCAGCAGCCCGCCTGTGATGCCCAGAAGCAGAAACACGATGCCTGTGAGAGTCCCTAGGTAGCCGAAAGGGCTGACGGCAAGCCTCGGGATTTGAAACCTGAAAGTGACTATGGGCGTTCTTTCAAGCCTCTCAACAAGCCACTTGAAAAACTCGTCAAACACCCTGCCTAAAGGACCGGTCTCCGCTTTCTGAGACATTACGGTTGGTTATCAGCTAGCTCTCTATATAAAAATAACTCATGCTCCAATTACCACCATATGTTTAAAAACTAAGCACCTCTGGTCATGAAGCGGCTTATGCCGGCTCGGGTTCACGTCGCTGTAGACGTTGGCGGGACTTTCACGGACCTTGTCGCCGTCGACATGGAGAGCGGTCGGATGTTCAAGGTCAAAGTGAGGAGCACTCCGTCAAGCCCTGAGAACGGTTTCCTCAACGCTGTGAAGTCGTTTCTGGAGATGGACGGGGTTGAGCCCGGCGCGGTGGAGATGGTTGTCCACGTCAACACCATCGGGACGAACCTTTTCAGGGGCCAGCTCGGCCTGAGGGTTCCACGGGTTGGACTGATCACCACGCTTGGTTTCAGGGATGTTCTCGAGATAGGCAGGCAGAACAGGGCTGAGCTTTACAACTTGTTCTACCAGAGGCCTAGCCCGGTCGTCTCGAGGGAGAGGAGGCTGGAGGTGGCGGAGAGGGTTGACAGCCGTGGGAACGTGTTGAAGGAGGTTAGCGTGGAGGAGCTGGAAAAAGTCGCGGAAGCCTTGAAGAAGTTAGGAGTCGAGGCTGTGGCTGTCTCTTTCCTTAACAGCTACGTCAACCCCGCCAACGAGGTTAAGGCTAAGAACCATCTGGCTGAAAGGCTCCGGGTGCCTGTCTTCGCGTCCTACGAAGTTGACCCAGAGCACAGGGAGTACGAGAGGACGAGCACAACAGTCGTCAACGCAGCCCTAGCCCCCGTGGTTGCGCGATACCTTGAGTCTGTTAGGCGTGGGCTTGTGGAGATAGGGGTTGCGGCGCCTGTGCAGATAATGAGTTCTGCGGGCGGGCTTGTGGACGTGTTGGAGGCTGCGACGAGGCCTGTGGCTTGCATCGAGTCGGGGCCTGCTGCGGGAGTCATCGGCGCGTCTAAGCTGGCTGCGTTGACGGGCTACAGGAGAGTCATCAGCCTCGACATGGGTGGGACGACCGCCAAAGCCGGAGTCGTCGTCGACGGCCAGCCTACCTACGTGCCCGAGATAGAGGTGGGCGGCAGGGTGCATATGGGGAGGATGGTCAAGGGGAGCGGCTACCCGGTGAGGTTTCCATCAATCGACTTGGCTGAGGTCAGCGCTGGCGGCGGGACCGTCATAGACGCTGACCCGGGAGGTTTTCTCAGAGTCGGGCCGTTGAGCGCTGGAGCTGAGCCGGGGCCCGCCTGCTACGGGCTTGGAGGAGTGATGCCTACGATAACTGACGCCAACCTTGTGCTGGGCAGGGTCGAGTACCTGCTCGGGGGTATGATGAAGCTGGACAAGAGGCTTGCGGAGGAAGCTTTGAGGCGTGTTTCGGAAAGGGTTGGGATGAGCGTCGTCGAATGTGCATGGGCTTCGCTTGTGCTCATCAACCTCCAGATGGCGAGGGCTATACACATCGTGACGCTGGAGAGAGGCCTAGACCCCACTGAGTTCGTCCTCTTCGCGTTCGGGGGAGCAGGACCCATGCATGCGGCTGAGCTGGCCCAGCACATCGGAGTCTCAACCGTGATCATACCGCCCAACCCCGGCCTCTTCTCATCCCTCGGGCTATTGATGACCGACATGAGATACACCTACGTAAAGGGTCTCGTCAAAGTAATCGAGCCCGGCGACGAAAACCTCCTCGAAAACTTGTTTCGAGAGATCGAGACAAACGCACTCAACCAGCTGTCGAGAAGGCTTGACCTCAGCGGGTCCAGCGTTCTGCGGAGCCTAGACCTCAGATACAGCGGTCAGGGCTACGAGATAGAGGTGGAGGCAAGCAGGCCTCTGAACCTCCGCAGAGCGTTGGAGCTTTTCGAGGAGAAGCATGAAGCAACCTACGGGTATACTCACTCCGGCGAGAAGATAGAGGTGGTTGCGGCTAGGGTAGCGGTGGTTGTTCCGTCGAAGCGGCCGGTCTTCACTCAAAGGCCCAACTCCTCCACCACCAAGAGCGTCAGGATCAGACGTGTCTTCTTCGGGCAGGAGTTTGTCGACTCCACCGTCATCAGACGCGACTCGCTCCAAGTCGGCGACGTAGTTGAGGGTCCTGCGGTGGTGGAGGAATATGACTCGACGACTGTAATCCCTCAAGGTTGGAGGGCTTCGGTGGACGGATCAGGGTGCTTGGTGATGAAGCGGTGAGCATAACGGTCGAGATAGTCAGGCACAGCCTTCTCTACATCTCTGAGGAGATGGGCGTGGCCTTGAGGAAGTCGGCTTTTTCGCCCAACATACGTGAGAGAGCGGACCACAGCTGCGCCATACTCGACTCTGTGGGCAGGCTGATAGGGCAGGCTGAACACATCCCAGTCCACATAGGGTCGCTGCCTCTAGGGCTGAGAAACACGATCAAGTATTTGGAGCAGAAAGGCGTCGAGGTCTCTCCCGGCGACATGTTCGTGCTGAACGACCCCTACATCGCTGGAACACACCTGAACGACGTAACCACGATAAGGCCTGTCTTCTTCAACGGCCGGCTGGCCGCATACGTGGCCAACAAAGCCCATCAAGTCGACGTGGGGGGAATAGACCCGTCCAGCATATCGATAAGGGCGGAGACCTTGTGGCAGGAGGGGCTGGTGATACCTCCCGTAAAGCTGATGGAGAAGAACAAGCTGGTCGACGACGTCGTCGAGATAATCAAGTCCAACACACGCATGCCGGAGACAACGCTGGGAGACCTCAGGGCTCAGGTGGCGGCGAACCTCATGGGCGAGAAGAAAGTAGTCGAGCTCATCGACAAAGTGTCCTTCAAAGTCTTCAACGAGGCCGTTGAGCAGATACTCGACAGAACGAATCAGCTCGTCAAGAAGGAGCTGGAGAAGATCCCCCACGGTTCTTGGCACGGCGAGGACTGCCTAGAGCTCGATGACAGGGACTTGGTAATCAGGGCCAGGGTTTCGATAAACTCTGAAGGCTTTGACGTCAGCTTCGAGGGTACTGATAAGCAGGTTGACAAACCTCTAAACGCCGTGCTCGGGGTCACGACGGCGGCGACCACCTACGCCCTGAAGACGATTCTCCCGGCCGAGATACTTCTCAACGACGGCTTCCTCCGCACAATATCAATCCACGCTCCTCCCGGAACGATAGTCAACCCTGTCAAGCCGGCGCCAGTAGCGGCCGGCAACTTGGAGACAAGCCAGCGCATCGTAGACGTTCTCTTCAAAGCCCTGTCGCAGGCCATGCCCGACAAGGTTCCCGCGGCGAGCAACGGCAGCATGAACAACCTGATGATGGGTGGAATCCATCCCGAGACTGGCAGGGCGTGGGCGTTCTACGAAACCATTGGAGGGGGTGGAGGCGCTCGGCCGGGGATGGACGGCGTGGACGGGATTCACAGCCACATGACGAACACGCTCAACACGCCGGTTGAGGTGATCGAGCACTACTACCCCGTGCTTTTCATGTGCTACAGGCTGAGGGACGGCAGCGGAGGGGTTGGCAGGTGGAGGGGAGGCATGGGTATTGAGAGGAGCTTGAAAGCTTTGGCGAGGATAAACGTCGCCGTCATGGGTGAGAGGTCGAGGAACAGGCCTTGGGGTCTTCGGGGAGGTGGAGACGGAGCGCCCAGCGAGTACCTAGTGGTCAGGGCGGACGGTGAGACGGTGAAGCTTAGGTCTAAGGACGTGGTTGTTCTGGAGAAGGGTGATACGTTGATAATCCGCACGGCGGGAGGGGGAGGATACGGCCCGCCCGAAGGGTCAGACTAGGTTGTCAACAATCACGGCCATCATTATTATGAATAGCTGCGGGCTTGTGAGCTTGAACAACGTGTACGCCGACCTTTTGGACGGCTTGACGATGAGGGCGAGGGACGGCACAGCTATAACCGCTCCGCTGAGGAAGGCAGCCGTCAAGTAGACCAAGCCATACTTCTCGGGGTACAGAACGTATAGCAGGAAAGTGAAGATGACTGAGATTATGGTTGTTGAAGATATGCAGCGTATGGCCGTGGCCTCCGAAGCCACGACAGGCAGCATGGGGACGTGGGCGTTCCTGTAGTCCTCCCTGTATATCAGGGCTAGGCTCCAGATGTGCGGCGGGATCCACAGCACTATCAAGGCGGCTAGAATCCAGGCCTCTAGAGTAGGCCAGAGGCTGGCTGCTGTGTAGCCGGCCATCAACGGAGCACCTCCCGAATAGCTGCCGATGATGATGTTTAGAGGGGTGCGTCTTTTAGACCACAACACGTACATCACCAAGTAGTTGAACATCCCGCTGGACATGAAGAAGAAAACCACAGGGTTTATCGAGAAACTAATCACGAGCGAAACAGCCATCAAGCCCAGCCCAAAGGCTAGGGCCTTCCACTCCGGCGATATCAGTCCACGGGGAAGAACTCTGCGCGAGGTTCTCTTCATGCTTGCGTCGAGGTTTCTCTCGATGTAGTTGGAGACGGCCTCCGTCCCGGCGACGCCTAGCGTTATCCCGGCAAAAGCAGCGGCGAAGAGCGAGGGGTTGGGCAGCCCGCCCGAGCCCGCAACCATCCCCGCCACGCCTGTGAAAGCGAGAAGCCACCAGACGTTGGGCTTGGTCAGCAGGAAGTAAACCTTGACGGTTTCAAGAACCTGAGACATCTTCCTACCTACTTGTTTTGAGATAGTATTTGTAGTCCCCTCTCAACCCCACTCTTGAGAGGACGCCCTTCTTGTGGAGTATGCCGAGAGCTTGGCTTACCTTTCTGCTCTGGAACCTAACGTTGACGAGCTCGGAGACCCTCTCCCTGACCTCTGCCGTCGAGCGAGGTTGGCTGAAGAAAGAAGACGGTATGAGCTGCTCCTCGAGTATCCTGAGCACTTCCACGGCCTCCGACCTACCCCTCCGCTTGGAGACCGTCGTCTTCGGCTTCTCCCTCAACCTCTCCAGCACAGCTCTGTAGACCTCTATCAGGTCGTCGACATGGCTCATCGCCTCCTCCTTAGAAGCAGCTTCGCAGGAAACCTCGACGTCGTCCGACTCCAGCGTTATCACATACTTCGGCATGCGAGCACCCAGGGCCTAGAACCTTCTGAACTTCAGGAAAAGCTCGCCGTTGACTAGAGTGATCTCGAAGGCGGCCATGTTGGCGAGCCTTTCCCTTAGAACTGGGGGAAGATAGATCCTGCCGTATTTGTCGGCCTCGAAGACATACTTGACGTCTTCAAGCACCAGCGAGACCTCTCGCTTCCTAGCCTTTTTCAGAAGCTTCATCGGTACAGTTATGCGGCCGTGCTCCCTGACTGTCCGGCCGAGCTTCCTGCTTATCGAGACGGTCTGAGCAACGCTCAACCCGCCTGCGATGGATGGAATGATGTAGATCGTGTCGCCGTCCTTGATCTTGGTCTGAAGGCCTTCAAGATACCGGATGTCCTCGTCGTTGAGGAAGACGTTGACAAAGCTTCTCACGGAGCCTGTCTCCGTGAAAAGATGCTTCTGAAGGGCTGAGAACCGGTTAGTTAGGCTCTTCAAAACCTCTCCAACCGTCGCTCCGTCAACCTCAACCACGTCCTTGCCGTCGGCGTACTGCCGGAGGGGGGTTGGGAGATAAACCTTTACAGGCATGTGCCTTTTACCATAGTTTGAAAGCTGTATATAAATTCGAAGTCATTCAACCGACACCCTCTCCTCGACAAACTCCTTACCCGACCCGTGATCGACAGCCTTCCAGCAAGCGTAGCCCGCAACCATGCCGCCCGAGACGGACACGATTAGGTAGAGCCATCCCGGTAGAGCGTACTCGAGGTCGTAGCGTGAGGGGATGGGTGCCGCGTCGGGATGGGAATGGTAAACGCCCACCACTTCAAGCCCGCGCTCGGCTGCGGCGAGCTCCGCCCGGTAATACTCCAACGGGTCTATCCTGTACCGGATTCGCCGGTTATCTTCGTGGACGTTGGAGACGGGGTGGATCTCGACGACCTGTCCGGAGCTGGCCAGCATAAGCCCCGCAACCTCATACGGATATCCGTCTTCACACTCTCTGAAGATGCGGTCGAGGATGCCTCGTTTCACGATCATCCGAGCCCGCTCTCTAGGTCGGGGTAGTTGGAGACGTCGTCGGGTATGATGATGACCACGAGGCCCCTGTCCAGCTCGTTCAACAGCCTCAGTGCAGCCGCTGCTGCAGCGCCTCCCGAAACACCCGATGGGACGCCGGAGCGTAGAAGCCTCCTAGTCATCTCGACAGCCTCCTCCGTCTTCACGTAGTATCTATCGTCGGCGATGTCTTCACGGTAGAGCTGAGGCCTGGACCGAGGGCTCATATACTTGAGCCCCTCGATTCCGTGGAACTCGTTCTCGGGCTGAACCTCCACAACCCGTATCTCGGGGTTCTTCTCCTTGAGGAAAGTAGCTGTTCCTTGGAGGGTTCCGGATGTTCCGACGCCTGCAACCAGGTGGGTAATGCCGCCGGCCGTCTGCAGCCAGATCTCCGGCCCCGTTGATTCGTAGTGGGCTCTCGGGTTGGCTGGGTTGCTGTACTGGTCGGCGTAATAATACCTCCGAGGGTCCTCTTCATAGATCTCCCGGGCTTTTTTGATAGCTCCATCCATGCCCTCCAGTGCGTTAGTGAGGACGACGTCGGCGCCGAAGGCTCTGATCTTCGTCAGCTTGGTTTTAGAGATGTTAGACGGGGCGACTATCTTGACGCTGTACCCCATGGAGGCTCCCAGCATGGCGTAGGCGATGCCCGTGTTGCCTGAAGAGGCGTCGAGCAAAGTCTTGTCCGGCGTGAGCAAGCCGCTCCTCTCGGCCTCCAACACGATGCTCAGCGCTGGCCTGTCCTTGACGCTGCCTCCGGGGTTGAACATCTCGCATTTTGCGAACAGCTTGACCCCCGGCTTTTCAAACATCTTGAGGCGCAGCATGGGGGTGTTGCCTATGAACTCGGCTAAACCACGGCCCTTGACGTTCTCGAGCAAAGCCCCGCCGTACGTCATGGCTTTCCAGCCGGTTTAAACAGTCGTCTTCGACTCCTTCCTCTCCATCCATCTTTTCTGGAACTCCTCGACGGCTCGGTCGGTCTCCCAACATCCAATCATGGCCTTCTCAGCAAGCCATGAAAGGAAGATGTTCCTCAAAACCTCGGCGTCGCTAGACCCCATCTTGTTCCGTAGGAAGGACACGCACTTGTACTGCTCGTCCGACAACGTAACCAGTATATGCTTAACCATAGCGCAACCCCATCCATGTATTATATCTATATAAGTTTAATCCAAACACCGATCCCACCTCCCCCATCCCTAAAGCCAAAAACCATCCGCATCCCCAGCGATACCGGCAGGCCACGGCGGCGGGTTAGGTGCAGCGGTCTGGACGACGTGTTTCTCGGGCTTGAACACTGGTGGGCTGGTGATCTCGCCTACCGCGGCCGGGCTGCGCTGAACCCAAAACCCCCGAGCAGGCTGTGGCATGCTAGGAAGCGATGGTTGCTACAAGACGACGACACCAACAAGCCCTGCAAAGAGAAGGTAGGCGTAGAGGACTGGTGCCGGGCTCGCTAGGCTTGTTATGAAGCCTGTGTTCTCGACGAGCGGGCTAACCATGTTGAAGAGCGTGGTCGGGGGTTTTGCCGTGAAAGGGTAGGATGAAAACCGAAGGAAGAACGGCAAGGCCCATCACAACACCAACAACCCTGCCCGACGGACCAAACTTTTTCACACGTTAACGTGGTTCCTGTTTAATTGGGACTCACAAGGAGGCTAGGTCTGCCAGAAGGACCTTGAAGCCGTTCGTGTTGACGAAAAAGTTGCAGCCGGAGAAGCGCCTCGTCGTCAAAGACACGCCTCTCGCAGACATGTTTGACGATTCGTTTAACACGCTTGATCACCTCCGTCTGAGCTCCAATATCTCGTCAATCAGAGGCTCGGAGTGTTGGGCTGAAACATTCAAGTAATGTAGGCTGTCTTTGAGCATTGTTTCCTTCTTTTCCCCTAGCCTCTAGATATTTTTCCACCCACTCCTTCGTTAGGTTTATGCGCCTCCTTTCGTGGGGTTCGATGTCCAGCAGGGGGCATGTCTCGATCAGGGCCCTCGCTTGGTTAAGCCCTAGGTATTTTCTCGTGTAATGCCTTGTGGTCTCTCTGTATGTTGTCATGAAGTCGCTGTCAAGCTCCTGTCTAAGCTTGTTGAGGATTGTGTTGAACCAGTCTTTGACGAAGACCTGTTCCTCGTAGCTCAGCCTCGGCTCGAAGAATACCTGTATCGGATGAGTTCTGTAGGTGTGCTGCTTTGAGACCAAGATGCCATCGACGTCGAAAACCTTCCTGCATTCGTACAGCCCGGCCTTGCCTTCGAACCTTCCGGTGTCAAGTGTTTTGAGGAACAAATAGTTGTTCCTGACTTTTTCGTACAGCTCCTTGTTGACCCGCGCGATGCTTTTGGTGTATTTGTTGACGTCGAGGAGGACGAGCGTGTATTCGCCCTTGTTGGCCTCGACCTCTCTCCTCGTCAGGTAGTATGTGAACCTTATGGGGTTGGTTGCTCTGAACCTTTCGACGAACTCGTAAAACTCCGAGCCAGCCCTCCACTTGAACCGCTTGGACAGCCTGTAAACCCGTGTCTTCTCCCCCTCGGTAGAGACTTTCGTGGCGTGGACTGTCTGGTCTTCTTCCGACGGCTGGTTCTTGCGCTGGAAGAAGCAGATGCATGTGTTTGTGCCTGTTTCTGCGAAGACCTTCTTCTCGAGTATGTACAGGTCTGTGAGGTTGTAGTGTCTGAAGACAAGCTGCCTTATGTGGCTTGCGTTTGCGTCGCCGAAAAGAAAGTTCGTCGGAATGATGTAAACCATTCTCTCCAAGCCGTGCTTGAGGTCGTTGAACAAAGCCACCTGATACAGGTCTTGCAGAGGCTCCCGCTCCCCCTCGAAATACTTGAGCAAGTCCCTTGTCTTCTCGGTTTTGGGCATGTAGCCACGGTAGAGGTAGGGAGGGTTGGTTATGTGGTAGAGCGGGTGTTTGAAGCTGAGTTTTGGAAACCGCTGCAGCGTGTCTCCTTGGATCAGGTTCTTGTTTATCAGCTTCTCCTCGATCCCCAGCTGTCTCAGCCTTTCTGCGAACAAGGCCAGAGCCTTCTCGTCGATGTCGAAGCATCTAACGTGTTCGTCGAAGAACTCGTTCCGCCTGCTCTCGTCCACCGCCTTCAGAACAGGCATGATTAAATCGCCTCTGCCGCAGTAGAGGTCGAGCCACGTATAGCTCCAGAGAACATCCCTTATCTTAGGTAGAATGTAACGGTTGAAGACTTCGTCAGGCGTGTAGAACGAGCCTCTCTTCTTCTTGAGAACGTCGTGCATCACGGTCTCCCAACCCCCTCCGCCATGCCGTTGAACAGCCCCACCATCATAAACACAAGCCAGAAGTTAAGTGTGTGCTCCACCTGCGTGAGCTACTCTACGAGACGCTTGAAGCCACTAGCCCATAGTTAAACATCTAGAGGATTTAGGGTCTGGCTGAGGTGGCTGATCCCTGCTCTTTTTCTTTCTCGGGTTTTTTCTCAGTGTTCTGCTGCATTTCGGGTGTATCTCCGCATCTACCGCAGAACCCATCCTGTAGCGTGGGGAGCTGCCGCCGGGAATGAAGAAAGACCTCTACTCCTCCTTATGGCTGAAGTGGGGTATTCCATCCTCAACCCATAGAGCTGTCTTTCCCGTCGCTAGCCTCTATGTGGAACAGGTTTTATACATGCACGGTATTCTGTGCCTGAACTCCGCCGCGACGCCGTATCTTCCCTTAAACTTCTCTCCCTTGTCTGGTATGTTTAAGGCCTGCCACACCGTCTCTGGTAGCTTAAGCCTCATACTGCCACTGTCGCTGTTTTGGTAGGTATTCTCCGAGGGTATGCTGGTGAGACCACAGCGTCAAAACATGATGTAGGGTTGACGTCTCAAGGTTTCCAGCTGGAGTGATGCTTCCCCGTCTTGTCGACGCGTTCGTAGCCGTGGCTTCCGAACCTGTCTCGGAGGGCTTGTATGAGGTTGGCCGGCAGCCTCTCCCTTTTGATTGAGAGGAAGTAGTTGTAGGATGCGTCGAGAACCGGAGTCGGTATGCCGGCTTCCTTGGCGTAGGTTATTACGTTCCTCCAGCTCTTCTCTTTCTCCGACAGCTGGGATGCGAGGAAGCCAGCCCTGAGGAGTTGCTGTGCGTCGCCGACTTCAGCCAGAGCCGTGCGGAGGTCTCTGATCATCGACGCTCTTATTATGCACCCCGCCCTCCAGACCCTCAACACCTCGTCGATGTTTACGCCGTAGTCGTAGGCCTGCGAAGCTGCCTGTATCAAGCTGAGGCCTTGGACGAAGCTGATCAGGAAGGTGCACCAGAAAGCATCCCTCAGCATCTCAACCATGTTGATGCTTGCTCTGCTCACAGCCGGTCCCGGTCCGTAGACTTTCGACAGCGATGTTCTCAGAGGCTTGAGGGCTGAAACGTTCCTGGCGGAGAGTGCTGCGTCTATGGAGGGGGTTGGGACGCCCAGCTCAGCCGCAGCCTGCACACACCATCTCCCCGTCCCCTTCTGCTCAGCCCTATCCAAGACGAGCTCGACCAAGGGCTTGTTTGTCTCAGGGTCTCTGAATGAGAGAACTTCCGCAGATATCTCGACGAGGTAGGATGAGAGCTCCGTTTCCCGCCAGTTTGCGAACACAGCGCTTATCTCGTCGCTTGATTTTCCGAGCCCTGTTTTGAGGATGTCGTAGGTCTCGGCTATGAGCTGGAGAACTGCGTACTCGATACCGTTGTGAACCATTTTTACGAAATGGCCCGCTCCCTTCCTTCCCATGTATCCAGCGCACGGGTCGCCGTCGGCTTTCGCCGCCACAGCCCTCCACAAAGCCTCCGTCGACTCGAAGCCCTTCAGTTCGCCTCCCACCATGACCGAAGGGCCCTTCAACGCTCCCTCCTCGCCGCCGCTTATGCCGACGCCCAGCAACACGACGCCGACACGGCTTAGAGAGGCCTGTCTCCTCTCGGTGTCAACGTAGTGGGAGTTTCCGCAGTCGTAGACAAAGTCCCCGCTATCGAGGTGTGGCGTGAGCTCGTCCAGCACGGCATCCACCGCACGGCCTGCCTCAACCATCAGAATCACGCGGCGGGGCCTCTCAAGCATGGCTGCCAGCTGTCCGAGGCTGTACGAGGGCCTGATCTCCCTCACCGACGAGACAAGGCTGTCGGTCTTCTCCCTCGACCTGTTGTAGACCACGACTTCATAACCCTTGGAGGCGATGTTCTTGGCTAGGTTCTGCCCCATCACGCCCAAGCCTACCAGCCCGACCGTGGTCAACGCGTTGAATCTTGTTTTCATAACTATAAGAGATTATTCTGACGCAACTGTTATATATCGTGTCCTTGCAATTTAGCCTGTTGAAGATAAAAGAGCTGATTAGGAGGAGACCCATAACCGTATCCGGCGACGCGACGCTTCACGACGTAATCAAGTTGATGGCTGAGCAGAACATAGGGTTTCTGGTAGTGGTCGAGGGAAACGACATAGTGGGGGTGTTTTCGGAGAGGGACGTCATAAGGTCTTTGGCTGAGGAGAAGAACCTCGACAAAAAAGTGAAGGAGATAACACGAACCGACATCATCAAGCTGCGGTCGGACAAGACGATTGAGGATGCTGCTCAAGTCATGGGCAAGCACAGGATAAGGCACATCGTTGTGGTTGACGAGAATGACAAGCTTGAAGGCGTCGTCTCCGTGAGAGATATTCTTCAGGAGCTTTACTCAGCGGGCCCGGCGACGGACTAGACACGAGGCGTCGTCGACCACCAACAGCCCACCCGCACACCCGTTTGAAACTAGGGGAGAGCCGGCCTCCAAGCCGTCGTGGATACAGGACGTTTACTCACTGGCTATTCTTTCTTTCACGATTTGTGATATGATGCTGCATGCCTCGGCTATCCGTTTGTCCGCGAGACTGTAGTATACGATGTTGCCTTCCCGCCTCGATTTGACTACCCCGCTCCGCTTCATGTAGCCGAGGTGCTGGGAGACGGTGGGCTGGCCGGCTCCGAGGGCTTCGACAATCTCGCCGACAGACTTCTCCCCCTCCATCAGCAGGTGGAGGATCATCAACCGTTTCGGATGAGCCTGCCCCTTGCAGAACTCGGCTAAGGCCTCGTAGAACTTCTCGGACGCGAGGGTTTCGCTGACGCTCATGACTTTTCACTGAGGTAGATGTCGAAGATGGGCTCGAGCGTGCCCTTGAGCATCAGCCAGTAGAGTCTTGCGAAGCTTTTCTTCATCAAGTAGCGGAGGCGGGTGGGCTTCATGGGCTGAGGCTGCCTTGTGTAAGACCCCGAAACGAACAGGGCCCTGCCTCCGCCGACCTCGAGCGGGCAGTTTATTCTTCCGTTGTACCGCCGCTCGCCGTCAACCCCGAGTATCTCGCTCGCTATGTTGTGGGCCACTACTCCTGACTGCAGGTGAGCCACCACGCCTGACTTGGATATAGGGATGTTGGTGGCATCGCCTAAGGCGTAGGCGTCGTCAAACCCGTTAACACGCATCGTGTGCTTGTCCGCAGGTATCCACCCGTCCTTGTCCCCTATTTCCGACGACAGAACTACTTCAGCTCCCCGGTGGGGTGGGACGGATATCAGGATGTCGTACTTAACCTCCTCGCCCTCGGCTGAGTTTATGGTTCTCTTGGCGGGGTCGACGCTCTCCACGTTGAAGAAGGTGGAGACGGTGATGTTTCTCTCCTCCAGCAGGGGCTCGACAACTTCGGCTATCGGCTTGGCGGGGTATGCATGCGGGTAGGGCGTCAGGAAGGTTAGCTCGACCCTATCACGCATCCCACGTTTTCTGAAGTGGTCGTCCAGCAGGAACAAGGCTTCTGTCGGGGCTGGCGGGCATTTATGAGGCACTCCGGCTATTGCGACGACAACCCTGCCTCCCTCAAACCTCTGGAGAGCTTTCCACAGCTCTTCAGCGGCCGACGGCGTCGTGTGGAAGTTGTACGAGCCTTCGGCCAACCCCGGGGTGAGGGATGGGTCCGCCACGGAGCCTGTAGCTATCACAAGGTAGTCGTAGTCGATTTCCCTCCCAGCCACGACCTTTCTGTTGTGGAGGTCTATTTTCCGGGCCGGCTCGTTGATAAAAGCTATCTCGCTGCGGAGTAGGCTTCGCTGGTTTCTGACGTATGTTGAAGGCTTTGCACCCTTGAATGCTATGTCTAGGTTGGAGGGCTGGAAGAAATGCTGGTCGCTGCCGCTTACGAGAGTCAGTGAGACAAGGCCGTTCTTTATCTCGTTCCTCAGCCGGCGTGCCAGCAGGTTAGCTGTCAGAGTTCCGCCGGTGCCGCCGCCCACGACGAGTATTTTGCTCGTCATCTCTCATCCACTTTTCGCAACCACACGGACGACGATCCTTACGTAGCCCTGCTCCTCCACAATCTCCTCGACGACGTTGCCTGTCTTCCTAGCCCACGCCTGCACGTCGGACTTGGCGGCTGGGTCTGTGGCCAGCAGCTCCAGGACGTCGCCGTTCTTAGCCTCCTTGTATGCTTTGAAGAGGTCTGTCAACGGGCCTGGGCAGAAGCTCCCCCTCGAGTCTATCACACGCCTGCTAGCCTGACTCATGTGCTCGTCCACCTCCTAGATGAAGATTACCTGGCCGCCGTCGCTGAGCTGGATGAACGTCGCAGCCCCCACCACGTCGTCAACCTCGGGTATGAAGTCCTCCTTCTTGAGGCCCATGACGTCCATGGTGGTTGAGCATGCGTGAAGCTTGACGCCGGCGTCCTTGGCGTTTTTCACCAGCTCTCTGATGGACGGAACCTTCTGCTTGAGCATCTTCCCCTTAAGCATCCTCGTCGCCATGCTGGTCATGCCCGGGAGTATTCCGAGGATGTTGGGCATCGGGAGGCCGGGGTTGCCGACTGAAGCTATCTTGAGGCTGTCTATCTTCTTTCTGTTGATTACGTCCATTCCCCAGAATGTGAAGAAGATGTGGACCTCGTAGCCCATGACGGCCGCTGCGTTGGCGAGCATGAAGGCGGGATAGGCCATGTCGAGAGTTCCTTTCGAGAGGATTATGCAGAGCTTGGATGTCTGCTCGGGTTTCTTGGCTTGGGTTGAGAGTGTTGCTTGGGTCATGTTTCTTCAAACATTAGTATATTCGAATTTTCATATATAATTTATGTAAATACCGAAAATACTTCAACCGTGAAGTATACAAAAGTATCTATCAGTCCACACGGTCCACGGCAAGCACCGCCCTAGCCCCGGCGAAAAATTCAGCGAACCTCTTAACCCCCGCTTTCTCAACCCAGCGGAACTTCCTCAGCAACGAAGCCGTGTAAATCTTCCTCCAGTCGAGGCCTACCGTCCTACCCCACGCCTTGAACACCCTAGGGTCTATGTAGTTTCGGAGAGAGGTAGTGAGGTTGTAGTCCTTCACCTTGACGGCCAAATCCAGAGCCAGCCTGGCCTTCTCGAGGCTGGAGGCGAGACGGGCTCGTTTCTTCTCCGTCTGAGCCTGTTTCAGCTGCTCCATCAGCCTCCTGACCCTCTCCTCCTTCTTCATGATGGAGGACTCCCAGTTCTTCGGCGGAGCTCTCTTGTGATTTAGGGCTTCGGCCGCCCTCAAGTTGGCCAGCTTGGCGTAGTAGACCGCTTTGTCGGCGGAGGTGACCTCTTCACGTGGGACAGAAGACAGAAAATCCTTGACGACCTTCGTCGCTATGTATGTCCTGAAGACTTTCGCCGTAAGGCCTTTAGCGATTTTTCCGAGAAACCTGTTGACGTGCCTGCTGTTGATGCTCTGGAAGATCTGCTCGCCCTCCTTCTTGCCGTTGAGAAGCTCTCTGAAGACTATATATACTTCCGGAGGCTCTTTCCGCAGGTCTAGCTGCTTCTGCCACCTGACGCTGTCTTTGCCCAGAAAGTCGAACTCGACGACGTGCCTCGACAGCTTGACGTGCTCCACCCGTAGCGTCGTCGCTCCCACGGTGTCAGCCTCGTCGGGGTCTTTCTCGTCGCCCACCCTCATGGCCAGCCTGTCAATCAAATAGCACGCCAGCGCCACCTCACGCTGCTTCGGGTCGCTCGACTTCAACCCATCCATAATCTTCCCGCGCACCGTATCTATATGACTCTCGAGCAGCAAGGCCTTGTCGTACTTACTCTTGTCCCTTTTCTGCTTGATGTCGGCTGTATCGCTCAGCCAGACGTACTTCTCCTTCCCGGTGAGCTTGTCGTTCCACCTAGCCAACCACATCGAATCATGGTCGTGGACTATCTGACCCCAGTCTCCGGGAGGTATGGGCGCGTCCTCGCCGAGGTTGAGCGTTATGTCCCGCTCGTAGATTCTAGGCTTCCACCTACCCCTTAGAGGGTGGGCCCCACGTCCCATGAAGATGCCCGGAGGCTCGACCATCCAGTTAGCGACTTCAAACCTCTTCCCATCCATCTCAGCCCATCCGTAGCGAGCCTTGAGCTCCTCCCTGAGCTTTTTACGCTCAGCCGACAGCTTTTTCCTGTAGTCGGGGTCCTGCTTGAGCCTCCGCTCCCTCTCGACGTATTCAAAAACCTCGCTGAAGTCAACCTCCTCCAGCGAGACGTCTGAGTAGCGGCCGTTGAACGTCTTGAGAAAGTCGTTGAGGAAGTTCCTGCTGAAGACCGGGTCCTTGACGTAGGGCGTGTCCTTCTTCAAGCCCCAAGCGTAAGCCATCTCCTCCTGAAGCGGGTCCAGCCTGACCTCCTCCCCCCTAATCTTTATCGAAAGTCCTTTAGGCTGGTAGGGAGGTGGGAGTGCAACCCCGTTGTGTACGAGAGTGCGCCACTTTGCCAAAAGAACCACCTTAGAGAAGGCTAACACGCCGTCTAAACAATCGCTATAAAAACATTATCCAGCCCAGTAATAAAATAAGGAATGGTTTAGGAAGGCCTCGCCCTGTACTCCTTCATGAACTCGTCGTAGACTCTCTTCACCCTCTCCGCCGCAGGTCCTTCGCCGAAGACCCCCTCCCTCGACACCCTCACCCGGTCCATCACGACTATCGTGTCGGATTCTCTGTGGTAGACAACTAGGTTGGGGAACAGGCGGTTGAGCCTTTCTGCCAGAGCTGACATGTCGGGGCCGGCTTCCAGAACCTCGATGCGGGAGATGCTGCGGCCGGCTATGAACAGCTTGGTGTAGGTGTTTCCCGCGTCGTCTTTCACGTCAGCCATCCATAGGCTGTAGTCGCTTGGGTTGTAGGCTAGAACACGGCCCGTGTAAACGCCTGTGGAGGAGACAACTTTTACCGTCCTATCCAGCATGAGGGCGAACTCGTCGCTAAACCTCTTGGAAGCAACCGCCGAACTCACAAACCATCATCTTCAATATATTCTGCTTGTTTTTATGGCCTCCGTCATGTTTTTATCCTTCCTTCGGCAGGAGTTGCAGCATGACCGGGGACTCGACGGGTGGATGTCTTTGGCGCCGCTCTGACTCCTAGGCCTATGCTGTTCAAAGGTTTTGCGGTCGCGGTGGGTGGGTGAGCATGGGCGAGTCCGAAGGTTTTCGAGTCACGCCTTGGGATGTCGAGGGCGCTGTCAACTACGAGAGGCTGGTCCAAGAGTTCGGAACTCAGCTCATCTCGGACAAGCTGATGGACAGGATTGTGAAGGCGGCTGGTGGAGACAACCACATGCTGAGGCGCCGTGTCTTCTTCTCCCATAGGGACGTGGACCTTGTCCTCGACGACCACGAGGCCGGCAGAGGCTTCTTCCTCTACACAGGCAGGGGCCCGAGCGGGCCGATGCACATCGGGCACATCATTCCGTTCTACTTTACGAAGTGGCTTCAGGAACGGTTCGGAGTAAACCTTTACATCCAGCTGACGGATGATGAGAAGTTTCTCGAGGAGAGCCGGGGGCTATCGCTGGAGGACACGGCTTACTGGTCTAACGACAACATGCTCAACATAGCGGCTGTGGGGTTCGACCCCGACCGCACGTTCATCTTCAGGAACACGGAGTTCATGGGCAGGATGTATAGGCTGGTCCTCAAAGTCGCTAGGAAGATAAACTTCAGCTGGGTTCGAGCGGTGTTCGGGTTCAACGACCAGACCAACATAGGTATGGCTTTCTTCCCAGCTGTCCAGATAGTGCCGACGCTGTTCGAGCGTAAGAGATGCCTGATACCTGCGGCGATAGACCAAGACCCATACTGGAGGATACAGAGAGACATAGCGGAGGGGCTTGGTTTCTACAAGTCCGCCGCCATTCACAGCCGTTTCCTGATGCCTTTGACAGGTCCGTCGGGTAAGATGAGCGCCTCCCAGCCCGAGTCCGCTGTTTTCCTCACGGACAACCCTAAGGACGTGAGGAGGAAGATCTGGCAGGCGTACTCTGGAGGCCAGCCGACCGTCGAGCTGCACAGAAAGCTGGGAGGCAACCCCGACGTGGACGTTGCGTTCCAGTGGCTTTACTACTTCTTCGAGGAGGATGACCGGCGGGTCGAGCAGATAAGAAACGACTATGTCTCAGGCAAGCTTTTGACGGGCGAGCTTAAGGAAATCTTGATCGAGAAGGTTCAACGTTTTCTGGAGAAGTTTGGAGAGTCGAGGGAGAGGGCTGCGGACAAGATTCATCTCTTCACACGCTACGGTAAGCTGGCCGAGAGAATGTGGGAGAGCTGGCCAGACTAGTCCTCGACCGGGCCTTTGTATACCGCCCTAGGCCTGAACAGCCTGTTGTCGGCCTGCTGCTCAACCACGTGGGCAGCCCATCCAGCCGTCCTCGAGGCGACGAATATGGGCGTGTATAGGCGTGGCGGTATCTCCATGAGCCTGTAAAGGGCGGCGGCGTAGAAGTCTAGGTTGGGGTAGAGGTTCTTCTCCTTCTCCATCAGCCTCTCGACATGGTCGCCCACACGGTAAAGCCTGTCGTCGCCGACAATCCTGCAGGCTTCCTCGAGCAGCTGCTTGGCGACTTCGGCTCGAGGGTCTATCCCACGCCTGTAAACCCTGTGCCCGAACCCCATCACCCTCTCCTTCCTAGCCAGCTTCTCCCTGACCAGCCTTTCAGCCCCCGCCACGTCTTGCTCGAAAACCTCGACAGCCTTCTCGTTCGCACCTCCATGCAGAGGCCCTTTCAGAGCCGCTATGGCGCCGACAAAAGCACCGTACATGTCTGACAGCGTTGAGGCGATGACGCGTGCCGTGAAAGTTGACGCCGCGAGCTCATGCTCTACGTAGAGTATGAAGAGTGTTTCAAACGTTTTTGCAGCCCATTCCTCGACAGGTTTGCCCTTGATGAGTGTGAGGATGTTATCCGAGTGGTTGAGCTCCTTGAAAGGCTGGTTCCACGTTCTTCTGTACAGCAGGTTGTCGAGGTTTCCGGTCAAAACCCCCGTCTTGGCGATTAGCCTCACGGCCTTCCTCCTGTTCGCCTCCACGGCAGTGTCGTCGAGCTCAGGGTCGTACGGAGCTAGCGTCGAGACGCCTGTCCTCAAGGCGTCCATGGGATGGGTGCTCGAGGGAAGGGTCTTCAAGGCTTCGACCACTTGCTCCGGGATAGTCCTGTTGGACGCCAGCTCCTCCCTGAACATCCTGACTTCGTCGCCGTCGGGCATCTTGCCGTAGAGAAGAAGGTAGGCTACCTCCTCGAAGCTGTTCTCACGCGCCAGCTTCTCAAGGCTCTTCCCCCTGATTATTATGCGCCTGTTCTCGACGTCTATGGTGCTTATCGTAGACTCTACCGCAGGTACTCCCTCCAGCCCCGCCACGTACTGGCTCATCCTACGACCAGCGCCTCCACAAGCTCTGAGACACTACCCAGCCTGTCGAGACGTTCAACCACCTCGAACACCCTCTTCCGCCGCTCCTCGTCCAACAATCCTGCAGACAGCCTGTTGAACTTCGTCTTAATCTCCTCATCCGTCATAGGGTTCTTGTGGTGGCCTCGTGGAATCGCCTCCGAGGCCTCCAGCCGTCTCCCGTCCCTCAAAACAACAGAGACTCTGTTCGGCAGCTCCTCCGGATACTTGTTTGTAAGCACGGGGTCTTCGTAGACCTTTACCCTGTTGATGAACTGCCTTATGTCTTCCCGGCTTATTCTCTCGTCGGTGAAGCTGTCGAGCCAGACGCCTCCGTCGAGCAGCGTGGCTGCGACTATGTAGGGAAGGCTGTGGTCCGCTGTCTCCCTCGTCGCAGGTCTCCACTTCTCAGGGTCTTTGGCTAGGATGGTGTAGGAGGCTTCGAAGGTGTCCACCCTGACTTCAGCTATGTCGGCTGGATTGGCCTCGTGTCTTATCTTGAGAGCCGCGTCGACGGCTGTCATGGCGTGGTACTCTACTGGATGGTGTTTGATGTAGGTTTTGAGCACCATTTCAGGAGGCTTGCCCGGATCTAGTGTTTCGAGCGTGAAGGGCTCGCCCGAGACTTGTCTGAAGAAACCCATCTCGCCTTCGAACGGCTGGGAGGGGCCTGTCATGCCGTTCTCAGCAAGCATGCATGCAAACACGGCGTTCCTGCAGGCGTTGGCCGCAGCCGCTCCCTTCCACATCGACAGCTCCCCCGCTCTGGTCTGTCTCATGGCTGCGTGAGGGACGACGGCAAGCGACAGAGCGTTCGCCAGCCTCTCGTCTTCGAGTTTCATAAGCTTCCCAACACCTGCGACAGCACCCACCATCGTGAAGTTAACATGGTCCCATCCCCTCCTCCGCAGGCTGACGGCGTCGCAGAGCCGGCATCCAACCTCGTAGGCAACAGCGACAGCTTCAACCAGCTCCCTCCCGCTTGCCCCGCAGACCTCTCCGACAGCCACCAAAGCCGGAATCATGTCGCTGGGGTGGAGCGGCTCCTTCGAGAGGTAGGTGTCGTTGAAGTCCAACGCCCTGACGCCGACGGCGTTGACGAAGCAAGCCCATTCCGGCGTCGTCCTCATGCCCGTGAGCCAGAGGGTCGCGCCCGATGTTTTCGCCTCGTGCCTTGAAGCCGCCTGACGTGCAGCCTTCGAAACACTTTCGTGGAACGCTCCGAAGAAACATCCCAAGCTGTCTAACACTCTCCTCTTGACCTCTACAGCCACGTCCTCCCTCAGAAACGTCTTGGAGGAGACGAATCGAACTATCTGGTCCACAACCCTGTCCGACAAGTACCCCAACTCGACGAAACCATTATATTAGTTCTTATACGTTTTTGTCTAAAGGCCTGCCGACGGTTCGCAGCAGGAGCATCATCACCAGCAAGCCTGCGAAGACTAGGAATGAGCCCATGACGGTCATGAAGCTGAGGTCGGCGTACCTTGTCTCTGTGAGGGTTGTTGCCACGGCGAGCGTGAAATACTCCACGACGGTCGTGGTGATTATAGTCGTGTAGCTCACAGTCCTCGTCGTATAGCTTGGCAGAACCGTCCTCACCGTGGTTTCATAGACGACGGCCTTCACTTCCTCTCGGTGAGCCGTCGTGGTTTCGTTGGCCAAAACCCTCAAAAAATTCAAAACAGCCGGCTCAGCCGGCGTGCTCAGGACGAAGTAGGTCGGCCCGGGCTCAGTCAGGCTGAAGCTGTTTAGGCCGTTGGCGCCGTCTCCTAAAAGTATCCACCCGCTCCGGTTGCCCAGCGTCCTCGCGGAAGCGGTGTAAACCTCCAGCCGTTTGTCTGAAGACCATGACACAGCTATGGTTGCGGGTGGGTTGACTTCGAACGGCCCTAGGACGAGGGCTGAGCCGGCGGTTATGATTATATTGTCTACTTGGGCTATGGTTCTAAGCGACGTGGTTGTTGTGTTGTAGGTTTCGGTGATGGTGGTTGTAAGCCTTGTAGTCGAGACAAGCTCAACGGTGTTTGTCTCAGTTAAAGCCGACCAAGTGGCGTCTTCAGCCTTAATCGTCCGCATAGAGGATGTTTGTACAACTACGGAATCTTCTGAAGTAGAGACGTAAGGGACTCCAACAAACCCTAAACCTATCAGGACCAAGCCGAACACTATGAGCGTGGAGACGGCCAGCTGTGCACGCACACCCGTCGAGATGTTAAGCGGTATAAAGATGTATGGAGTTAGAGGAAGTCAAAAACATTGTTCTACTGAGCTAAAGCTGTGGAAATGCTTTCAACGAATGTAGAGGTTTTAAGGCCTCTGTAAGCCAGCGCCGCATAGATCTCGACCGTGCTGGCGCCGCCGGTTAGAGTTTCGAGCACGTCGGAGCCTGTGAAGATGCCGCCGACAGCACGGATTTCAAACTCCTCCCCAAACATCGTTCCAGCCTTCTCAACCATCCCGAGCACGTGTCTTTACAGCAGCACACCGCTTAAGCCCCCTGACACTCTTTTTCTCGGACATGTTTTGGAAAGCCATCGCCTTGACGAGCCGGCCCCACCAACCCTTTCCCCGCGTTCAATGCCGCCGTGCCGACCACCATGCAGCCGAGCTCAAGCTCTCCAGACCGAGTTCTGCAGACCAAGGTCGTGAGCCGCCTCGGGCGGCATCTTGGTCGGAAGCGAGCGACACAGCTCCAGCAACGTGTATCTTCCGTTGCGAGGTTTCCCCCAATAAATTGAAGCAGGGCCTCAGTCGAGTGGGGCTTTCACGGCAGCCGACAGAACGGCTCTGCCAGCCTTTTCTACGAAAGGCTTCAAGTATTCCGCGTCAACCATCGGAGTCATCTCAGCTAGGTTGTCGCTGACGAGCAGGGCTGACCCTGTCTTAACTCCTCTCATCATTCCGAGGCCGAAGAGGGTTGCGCACTCCATCTCTACGGCTATGTAGCCTCTTTTAGCCCACTTGGCCGCGAATTCAGGGTCTTCGGCGTAGAAGGCGTCGCTCGAGAAGACGGGCCCCACGTGGCTGGTTAGGCCGTGGCTCTTCACCTCGCTGACCAGCGTTGTCAGCACTTCGTAGCTCGGCACGGGAGTTATGTGGAGTTCTGGAATGTACTGCTTCAACGCCCCGCCTATGTAAGCGGCTCCCGTGGGTATGATTATCTCGCCGTTCTTGATTCCCTTGACGAAGGCTCCGCATGTTCCGAGCCTGATTATCAGCCTCGCCCCCAGCATGATGAGCTCCTCGAAAACGATGGCCGACGAAGGCCCTCCCACGCCGTGGCAGGCAACCGTCACGGGAACGCCGTGAAAAGACCCGGTGTAGGTTATGAAGCCCCTGTTCTCGTTGACCAGCCTCGGGCTGTCAAGCATCTTCGAAAGCTGAACAACTCGGGCGGGGTCTCCTGCAGCAACCACACGCTTAGCCACGTCTTTCGTCTTGAGGTGCTGCGGCTCCATGCATCAGGCTTCCCACGGCTACTCAAAAACGTTTCTAGAAGAGAGAGATGCTCTCGACTTCAGCCGGAGCCAGAAATATTCTCTCCTGGTCTACCTTGAGGGATATGCGGCCGAGGTCGTCGAGGTCTTCGACGTAGCCTATCAGCTGCGTGCCGTTGGATAGGGCTACGCTGACGGTGGTCTTTATGAACTCCATCACGTCTCTTATCCTTTCGATGAGCTCAACCCTCCAGCCCGTCTTGTAGAGGTCGTATTCTCTGGCGAACTCGGCGAGTATGTTCTGCAGCAGCTGTTTCTCGTCAACCTCGCCGCCCACCTCAGCCGATAACGACGTGCTGTCGGCCATCCCGCCTGACTCTGTCTCCTCAAGCTTGACGTTGCAGTAAACTCCTCCTCCAGCGTAGGCTCTCACGATCAAGTCGTTGAAAGCATCGATCTCAACCGAGACAGCTGCGACTCTAAGCCCGCCCAGCGTGATTTCGGAGGGCCATCTGAGGAGCGGCTGCAGGCCGGTGGTCCGGGCGATTCCCTCGACCACGGACAGCGCCGTCGTCAAGATCAGCAAGGGCGAGGTGGTGGCGCTCAGCCGGGGGTAGACGACCGAGGTGAACCAAAGCCCTCCGGTTTTGACGGGCTTGAGCCTGCCGACCCCGGTCCTCTGGCTTCTCGTGTAAACCGCAGCTCCCTCGTCAACTGTTCCAAGGCTCCTAGCCTCGTCGAAGGTTGACGCCGTCTCCGCCACCTCAACAACCCTGCTCTGCTCAGCCTTCAACCCATCAACACATAAATCACTAGGCTTAATCTTTTTCCATCCCAGCCACGGCTAACGTTTCGGTAAGCAGCTAACCGTTTTGTCAGCATATTCTCAAATACGGTGAACGAACCCACACAGCCATGGCATCACAGATACCCGGCTATAAGTATGGGTCGAAGGAGCTTCCAGCTGCACCGGTATCCGACGAGGAGTTCAAGCTGCTGAAGACCACAGTTTTGATGACCGACGAAGACATCAAATACCTTAGGATGGCGGGCGAGGTTCTCAAGGACCAGGTAAACGACGTCCTAGACCTTTGGTACGGCTGGGTGGGTTCGCACAAGCATCTCGTCTACTACTTCGGCGACAGGAAGACGGGACAGCCGATAGGGGCTTACCTTGAAGCCGTTAGGAAGAGGTTCGGCCAGTGGATACTCGACACGTGCTTCAGAGAGTACGACAGGGAGTGGCTAAACTACCAGTACGAGATAGGAAGGCGTCATCACCGGGAGAAGAAGAACAAGACCGACGGGGTGGACTCGGTCGACCACATCCCGCTGAGGTACTTGATAGCCTTCATCGTCCCGATAACCGCTACCATAAAGCCCTTCCTAGCCAAGAAAGGGCACCCTGCTGAAGAAGTCGAGAAGATGTACAACGCTTGGTTCAAAGCCGTTGTGTTGTCCGTCGTCCTCTGGAGCATACCCTACGCAAGCAAATCCGACTGGTAGCTACTTGAAAAACTCCTTCAAATCCTTCGCCTCCCCTCTTTTTACATACATAATTTTTGTGTCGACTTTAACCCTCAAGCCGAGGCTTCTGAAAAGGCTGTAGAGGTCTCCCCCGTCTATCTTCTCAGGCAGGTGTCCCGACTTAACCAGCTCGGCTAGCCTTTCGACAACAGCCATGGCCTCGTTCGGATACTGCTCTAAAGCCGCCTGCAGCACCTCGTCGCCTCTCGGGCCGAGATGAGGCTTCAGCACGTCCAGCGGCGTCTGCTTCTGCTGCGGCTGCTGCTCCTTCTTCTCCGACATCCTCGCCGCTAAGCTCATCAATCTTCGCAGCTGGATTCTCCTCAGCTCCAAATCTTCGACTTCCCTGCCCTCGTCATTCATTCCTAGTCCCCAGCCTCACGCTGCGCAGCAGCACAGACGGCCCTCCGAACCAGACTGGAATACCCTGCATGGGGTCTCCCTTACCGCAGTATCCGGCGTAGAAGCCTAGGTCTTTACCCACAGCATCGACGGAAGACCACAAGCCTTTCGTGGTTAGGTCTAGGACGGGGTTCCTGACCATCTCAGCCAGCCTGCCGTTCCGTATGAGGTAGGCGACAACCCCGACGTATCTCTGGTTCCACCTGCGGTCGTCTATGTTCCATTCTTGGTAGGACTTGATGTAAACACCGTTCCCAGCGAGCTCAAACAGCTCTTCGAGGCTGTGGTCTCCGGGCTTGAGGTAGGTGTTGGCCATCCTGACGATAGGCTCACGGTTGTACATGCTCGACCTCGAGGCTCCGTTGCTGTGCGTGTTGAGGTCGGCGGCTGTCTCCCTGTTGTGCAGCAACTCATTCAAAACTCCGCTGTCGATCAAAACCCTTTCAACCGCCGGAACACATTCGTCGTCGTACAGGTAGTAGCCGAACGACCGTGGAAGCCGTGGGTCGTCTACAACCGTCACCCTGTCGCTGCCTATCCTTGTCCCGAGAAGCTCGGGCTTCACATAGGTCTCGCCAGCCTGCGCAGCCTCACGGCCCAGCATCCTGTCAGCCTCCCCCGGATGCCCGCAGGACTCATGGCAGACCAAGCCGACTATCTCAGACCCTAGGACAACGTTGCATGGTTCTTTCGGCGGAGCCACAGACTTTGTTAATGCTTGGCTGATGTCGCCCGCCTCTGCACCGACCCTGCCGGGTAGGTCCCATCTCTCCACCGCCTCCCAGCCAGCTGTTTCGCCGAGGTTTTCAAACCTCTGAACCGAGCCTTTCTGCGGACTGTAGGCCGTGATTATGTAGTTGCAGACCGCTCTGCATGCTCTGTATCTTACATCGCCTCCGTCGCTGTTTACCACGTGCTTCTCCATGTCCCACCTGCCCACGGTTATTATTCTTGAGACGAGCTTGACGCCGTGTTTCTCAGCCGTTGCGACCGCGTTGCTGTCGGCTTCCTTCAAGTATTCAATCTTGTCCTCGACGGCCACGTCCTCGTACTTTATCCGCGGCTTCTTGAAGTCGGATGCGGATGCAAGCTTCTCGTCCGACATCCTGATTTTCTGCGACCCGCGTGCCGAAGCCCTTGCGGCTGAGATTGCTTCTACAACGGCTTTCCTAACCAATGCCCTCTCAAGCCTGTTCACGTAGGCGAAGCCGAGGCTTCCGTCGACCAGAACACGCAGACCTATGCCTTTCTCGACCGAGTCAGCTGAGACCTCGGGCACCCCGTTTTTGAGCAGTATCTCCGAGCTGTAGTCTGCTTGGAACCGGGCCTCGACGTAGGATGCGCCGAGCTCTCCTCCTTTCCTCAGAATCAAGTCTAGAAGGTCGTCCATTCTGCCGTAAAGACGTGAGCCGATTTTATTAAATTTAGTACTTCGTTCCCTTGGCTTCCTCAGCGAGGTAGAGGAGAGTTTTAGCCCTGTGGTAGTTTATCTTGGCCCTCTCGAGGATGGTCTTCCTAACCTGCTCGTCTATTCCCGGGTTTTGGGTGGACAGCTTCTCGATCAACTCCTCTAAGATGACGACGACTAGGTCGAGACGGGCCTCCATGGAGAGCATCCTCTCACAGTACTCGAGCTGTTCGGTCAGCGATTCGAGGGCTTGCCTGTCTTCAGTCATCCCGCCCATAAAACGCCCGCTATCAAGGAATAATAAGTTTTTCCAATAATGTAATATACCGAGATAGTGAATCAGGCCCATGACCGCCGCCCATCCGAAAATAGACTGGGCTACGCTGGTCGAGACCGTTCACGCCCTTCCGATGTACCCGGCGCACAAGGCCTACGTGCGGGACAAGATACTCCTTAGCCAGCCCGACGTCTCGGCTGAAGAGCTTGTCAGAAGGCTTGGCATAACCCGGGGAGAGGCCTTGGTTATTCTCTGGGAGCTGAGGAAGACCGGGGAGGAGGTTTTGCTGATGCTTAAGGAGGGGTGTGCGGGCAAACCACGCTACAGCTTAGCGGCTCTGGGCGGCACTTTCTCAACCATACACGCCGGGCACATGGTTCTGCTCTTAACAGCCTTCTGCAACTCGGAGAGAGTGATAATCGGCATCACATCAGACAGCTTCGCCTCCAAGCTCCTCAAGAAACACCCGATACCTCCACAGGAGGAACGGCTCCGAAGCCTCCGACGATTCCTCAACGACCAAGGATGGCTCGACAGAACTCAGCTCATACCCATCGAGGACCCTTACGGACCTTCCGTGGAGGACCCAACCATAGAGGCTTTGGTCGTAAGCCCCGCAACCGCAGACCGAGCCGTGGAGATCAACGCAAAGAGAGCCGAGAGGATGATGAAGCCGCTCGACGTCCTCGTCTGCCCACTGGTTGTCGCTGAAGACGGAAAGCCAATATCAACGACACGCGTCATGGCTGGCGAGATCACGGTTGAGGGAAAGGTCAGAAGAGACTAGGAACAAGGTTTGCAGAAGCCAGGTAGGCAGCTAGCATGATGATAAACATCACCTTCCTCGAAGTTTTGTGGAGAACGTAGACGGCTATTCCTAAGTAAACGGACGTAAGCACGCGCCAGACAACGTTGCGGGCGAGGCTAAGCTGGACTAGGAAAGTTCCAGGCTCGTCTCTAACGGCGGCGACCGAGGTGAGGACGATGTTCTTTGCTTCGACGTCGTCGAAGTTGAGCGAACTCGCTTCAACGGTCTCGGGCATCGTGTAAGGCGGTGAGGAGGGTTTGTACAAAACAGCTCGGAGCTCGGTCTCAGCCATTATCCTAGAAACTTCTTCAGCGGTGAAGGCTCCTGTCCGCACTGGCTTCGTGTCGGCGTAGACCCGCGATATGTTGGCTTGCTTAGCGTACAGGATGCTGTTCTCAACCAAGACCTTCTCTCCAGCCGTGTCTGTGTATCCTAGCGAGACGTTGTAGAACACCACATCGGTGAGCTCGACTCCGAAGATGTAGTACTTTTCAGGAGGAGAAGCTGATGCGAGAACTACGTATGCAGAGTTGACCACTGCGAGTATGAGGAAGACGTGGAATACGGCGTTTATGAACGTCTTCATGGATGGAGCCTGTCTGCCGAACAATCGTCCGAGAATCCTGCCCACGCCCACGAGGACGACTACGGCGACGAAGACAGTCGTAAGGCTTGACATCACCACGTAGTCCCATCTGAAAAGCCTGATCTCGACGAGCGAGTAGGCTTCCAGCCCGACCTCGTAAACGGTTTTGAAGCTTAGGAACACAAGCCCGGCAAGTATCTGAGTTATGGCGGCTGCCGTGAAGATTGTCAGCCCCTTCCTGATGCTCGACACCGACTCCAGCAGGCTGAAGAACTGGTGAGGCTTGACGAGTAGAGTCAACGGGTTCATCAACGTTAAACCCCTCACGGCGGGCTTTAAGATTAGACTACCATGCCAGGGATGTGGATGTAGCATGAAAAGATATTTAACGGTCCTAATGATCTCCTGAAGCGGGTGAGTGCTTGTCTTCTAAGATAACATATGTTTCTCTTTTCGCCGACGAAAGCCTGCATCCTGCCTACGAGAAGGCCTTGGAGGAAGTGAGGTCAAAATACTTTGGAAAACACTATCCCATGTACATAGCGGGGGAGGAGGTTTTTTCGGAGGACGGCGAGTTCGAGGAGAGAAGCCCGGTAGACAGGTCCGTCGTCGTCGGATACTTCCAGAAGGGCAACGCAGGCCACATGAGGAGGGCTGTCGAGGAAGCCAAGAAAAGTTTCCAAGAATGGTCGAACTTGGACTGGCGTGAAAGAGTAAGGATAATCCTGAGAGCGGCTGAGCTCATCGACGAGAGGAAGTTCGAGATAGCGGCCGTGATCACCTACGAGGCTGGGAAGAATAGGCTCGAGGCCCTAGCGGAGTGCTGGGAGGCGGTGGACGCCCTGAAGTACTACGCCCGGGTTATGGAGGAGAACAACGGCTACGAGCGGGAATTGGGCCCCGGCGGCCCCGGCGAGCGGTGCAGGATGGTTGCACGCCCCTACGGCGTGTGGGTCGTCATCTCGCCGTTCAACTTCCCGTTCATGCTGGCGAACGGCATGATGATGGGAGCCCTGATCACAGGCAACACCGTGGTCTTCAAGCCGACCAGCGAAACACCGCTTTCAGGCCTTCTCCTCTACAGAGTCTTCAGGGATGCAGGCGTTCCATCAGGCGCACTCCACTACCTCACTGGCTCTGGGTCAGCCTTCGAGGATGAAATCGTCTCCAACCCCGACGTTGCTGGAATAGCCTTCACGGGCTCGAAAGAAGTCGGCATGAGGCTCTACAGAAGGTTCACCTCATCCCAGCCGTATCCGAAGCCCATACTACTTGAGATGGGCAGCAAGAACCCGACCATCGTCACCAACAAAGCCGACGTCAAGAAAGCCGTTCTCGGCGTTGTGAGGGCCGCTTTCGGCTACGGGGGCCAGAAATGCTCTGCAACCTCACGGCTCTACGTCCAGAAAGATGTTAAGCAGAAGTTCTTGGACGAGCTGGTCAAGGAGACCAGCAAGGTCAAGATAGGAGACCCACGCCGCAGGGATGTCTTCCTCGGGCCCGTGATAAACGCAAGAGCTGTGGAAAACTACAGACGCTGCGTTGAAACGGCGAAGAGAGACGGTGGAGAAGTGTTGTACGGCGGGGAGGTGCTTTCGGGCGGCGAGTTTGACAAAGGCTACTACGTGCAGCCGACGATAATCGACAAACTCCCGAGAGGCCATCCACTCTTCAAACAAGAGCTCTTCCTACCAATACTACTGGTCGACGAGTTCGAGACACTCGAGGAAGCGCTGCGTGAAGCCAACAACACAGAGTACGGCCTCACAGCGGGAATCTTCTCCGAAGACCCCAAAGAAATCGAGTACTTCTTCAGCAACATCGAGTTCGGCGTGGCCTACGCCAACAGGAAGGGAGGCTCTACGACGGGAGCGTGGCCAGGAGCTCAGACATTCGTCGGCTGGAAGGCAAGCGGCGCAACCGGGAAGGGAGTGGGAGGCCCTCACTACTTGCTGACATTCCTCAGAGAACAGTCTAGGACGAACGTCATCGATTAGAAAAGCAGGCCGAACAATAGTGTCTCACGGCTTGACGACAAAGCTGAACAAGCATCAAGCCTGTACTGCAGCCTAGCGCCAACCACGATTCTACGGCCCGAGCCGGCCGGATACAATCCTGCTGCGATAAACACAGGCTTCAACTTCCCGACATCTCTAACCTCAGCACCGCAACTCAAGAGAGAAGCTTTCTCTGGATGACACGGTCGACAAATCACCGACCCATTCATGTGTTCAAGCTCATCGGGCACTGGTTTGCCGCCGTCGACGGTTGCCACGACTCCGGCGAAGTATTCTTCGCGACACGCAGGAGGAAACTTGAGCAGGCTCAGTTCAGACCCGGAGGCGGAGCAGTGCGGGATGTGCAGGAACGACAGAGTTGTGGAGGCTTGAACAAGTAAAGACACAACGTCAAGAAACTCCTCAAAGCCTATTTCTGGACATCGCATTCGTCGGAATGAAAAAAGAATAATAAGAATCCGGGACAATGTTTCAGCGGGTTGCTGGAAAGCCTGTTCAGTAAGGCGGTCGGCCTAGGTGTACGAAGCCGTGAAATACTGGTGGGAGACGATGCCAAGCGTTATCTCAAAGAAGCTGAAGCGGCTTGGAATGTTTACGAACCTAGAGCCGTAGATTCGTCTGTGGCTGCTGTTGACAGCGGTTGGAACACGCTACTGTATCACGGGTTTTTCCTATACGGTTTGAAGGCCGTTGCAGTTGACAGAAGCGGTAATGATGTAGTGCCATCGGTTGCTGAAGTAGAGTTGGTCGCAAGAACTGAAGGACTCCTCCCCCAACTATACGTTGAAGCTGTAGCCGAGTCTCACGAACACAGGCTCGCGGCGAAATCAGCCGCAGACCTTGACTGCACGCTTGTCGACGGTTCTCTGCTCGCAAGAACTGTAAAAGCATCCCGTCTGAAGGGTATTAAGATGTTCAACGAGTATCTGGCGAACCTCAGACCACTTCTGGACAGGAGAATTTTCTTCGTCTCAAAGTATTCGCAGGACAACAGCATGTTTGAAGGCCTGCTCGGGGACGTTTACTACATCAACAGATCAACCTCTGAAACGGGGTACACACTACCGGCTGCCAGAGAGTTGGAGACCTTGGGCGGCTACGTCTGGGTCTTCTACGCACGACTCGCTAGAAACACGCCGGCGCTTCATTTCGAGTCCACCCAGCCCGTTTCAGCCTCCGACATAGAGGAGTTGATGGACGCTCTGTCCACCACGTCGGTCAAGGGATATCCGGCGGAGCTGTTGACAGCTCATCAATTAGCCGGCTTCTCTTACGAGTTGATGGTCATGCTTGCCGAGGCTGCAGGGTTTGCTAGTTTTGAGCAAGCTAGGGAGGTGTTGAGCCTTGAGTAGCGTGGGGATAGTTGTGGGACGGTCGATGCCGGACCGTGTCATGTTCCTGTCCAACAGACCTGTCAAAGTGGGTGAGTTTGTGATGGTCGATGCAGCTGAAGGCCAGGTCCTGTACATGGTTGAGCGCTCGGAGACCGAGAGCAAGCTCTTGTCAACCGTCAGAGACTTCATCACGGCTGAAGAAGCCCGGCGAGCCTCCCAACTAAACCCACGGGACAGAAGCTACACCTGCGTAGCGAGGGCTCTCGGCATGTTCAAGGACGGCTGGAGGGCGGCGACTCCATCCATCCCACCCGAGCCGGGCTCTTACGTCTACGATGTTGACGACGGGTTGCTGAGGTCTGTGTACAGGATGGAGGGCGAGGAATGGGTTGAGGTGGGGCGTCTGCTGAGGAGGCCTAGCGTCGGAGTCGCCGTGAACCTGAACAAAGTAGCGTCTAGACACCTAGCCATCTTGGCGACGACAGGTAAGGGCAAGTCAAACCTTCTCGCCCTCATAGCTAAGAGGACCGCTGAGAGAAACGGCACCATGGTCATCTTCGACTACCACGCCGAGTACAGCCAGATGAAAAGCAGGAAAACGCACTACGTCGCTCCACGCATCAACCCCAGAAACCTAGACTCAGAGGAATTAGCCGACCTTCTCGACATCCGCTCAAGCGCCGAGAAACAGAGAAGCATCCTCTCGAACGTGTTCAGGGATTCTCGGACAAGGGAAAACTTCTGGGAGGATTTGAGAAACAGGCTCCGCGGCATAGCGAACGACGACAACAGCGATTCAAACACAGCCCAAACAGCTTCGAGACTGCTTGAAATAATAGAACGAGCCCTCAGCATAAAGGGCCGGATATTCGATGAGAAAAGCAGAACCGTGCTCGAGTCGCTTAAGAGAAACAGAATAAACGTGGTGGACCTCTCCGAGTTCACGGAGAAGCAGGCCCAGATACTTCTACGCCACTTTCTGCTGGAGATACTTAACGACCGCAAGAACGCTGTTTTAGGATACGACGCTAAATTCACCTCGCCCGTGCTGGTCGCTGTGGAGGAGGCTCATGTCTTCATCCCAGCCGACAAGGGTGGCAGCGAATGCGCCGATGTTGTTTCGAGAGTTGCTAGGGAGGGGAGGAAGTTCGGCGTAGGGCTCATCATCGTGTCGCAGAGGCCCAACAGGCTTGACCCGGACGTCGTCAGCCAGATGGGCAGCTTCGCAATATCTGGAATAACCCATCCAGAAGACCAAGCCTTCATCACAAAATCCACCGATTTCGTTTCAGAGGAGCTAGGCGTGAACCTGCCTTGCCTCAACACGGGAGAAATGATCCTGGCAGGACAGTGGGTGAAAACAACCACGCTCGTGTTGGTGGACAGAGTCGAGGAGAAACTAATCGGCAGAGACATCGACGCCGTCAAACAATGGCTGGAGGATAGAGAGACAACGCTTTCGTCTCCTGAAGACTTGATCAGGCCATGATCATCGCCCATCTCTCCGACACACATCTAGGCAGGTACATGGGTGAGGATGAGGAGAGGGAGAATGACCATTACGAGGCCTTCAGCGAAGCGGTTGACAAGATACTGGAAGACCACGTCCGAGTCGTTGTCCACTCAGGCGACATCCTGAACAAACCACTCGTGTACGGAACGCCGCTCAAGGTTTTACTGAAAGAGCTCGGCAGGCTTTCCCGCAGCGGTGTCAAAACCTACTTCACTTTGGGCGAACACGACATAGCCAGCTACCCGGGAACACCCAGCCCGCTACTGCTCGACTCCGTTCTCGGACTCGCAGAATACGTTGGCGACGGAAGAAGACATGGAGACGAACAGATAAGCGTGTTCGGCTTGATGAGGCATCACAAAGCATTCACAGGAAGGCTCGAGGAGAAGCTTGATAGAATAGCGGCCGAAGCACGGAACACGGGCTCTGGGAAGAAGATTCTAATCCTCCATCAAGGACTCAACGAGCTTCACGGCCCTGCTGGAGACCTATCCATAGCGATGATTCCCGACGAATTCGACTACTATGCGATGGGGCACATCCACACCCCCTCCAGACGAGTAAAAGGCAGAGGCCTTCTAGCATACCCTGGCGCCCTGCACTGGACTAAGATAGACGACCCAGACGAATGCGGGTTCTACGTTGTCGACCTTTCTGGAGGCGAGCCGGATCTTGAATGGGTGAGGCTGAGCAACGTAAGGCCGAAGATCGTCAGGCAGGTGGATGAAGAAGACGTCGCGATGATGGTTTCACAGCTTTTGTCCGAAAACCACGTGAAAAAACCACTCCTCTCACTCATGGTCCGCACAACCGAACGCAGGAACATGCGACAGCTGGAGGAGAAGCTTTCGGAGAAGTACCTGCTGCACGGCGGGAGAATCATGCAGGTAGTCAGGGGAGGCAACGGCATGGTTTACGACGAGCCGCCGGACATAGAGAGGGAGTTGGTGAAGCTGGCTTCCGAGGTCATAAAGGACGATGTAGACGCCGTCTTCTTCACAGGCGAGTTTAGGCGATTGCTTGTAGAGGGAGCTGTCAAGCATGCTTTCGAGCTTGTATGGAAACATTATAGGGAGAGGTGTGAAGCTGTTGATAGAGCGGATTGAGATTAGGAACTTCATGTCGCACAGGGAGACGTCGCTTGAGCTGAGGAGAGGGCTTAACGTCTTCATAGGACGTAATGGTGCGGGCAAGAGCTCTGTCGTGGACGCCCTGCTGTACTGTCTTTACGGGAGACACAGCCGTGGAGAGGTGCGGAACGTCGTGAACAATCTGTATGGAGGCGGGGGCAAGGTTCAGGTCGATCTCTTCTACAACGGAAGCCGGTATACGGTCTCGAGGGCCTTCGGATGGGATGGAGGGCTCGAGCACGCCGAGGTCGTCAAAGACGGCAAGCCCGTAATCGTCGGCGAGAGAAGAAAGCAGGGCGTGTCAGAATACATCGCCAACTTGTTTGGACTGGATTATGAAAAGCTGAAGTCATGCGTCGTCGTCCAGCAGGGAGAGCTTGACAGAATAATCTCGATGAAGCCTAGGGAGCTGAAAAACTTGTTCGACGACCTTATAGGAATAGGGTCGGAAGCGGCTTACGACAACATGAGGAAAATCATCGAAATGTTTGACGACAAGGTGAGGAGGGAGCTCAGGTTTTCCGTTTCTGATGCAGAAAATTTGGAGGAACGATTGAAACAGCTGGAGGAGGAACAGAGGAGGATTGCCGAGGAGTTGGACAAAGACACGAGCCTGTTGCAGGCCGTCGCGGAGCGTGAGAAGAAGCTCGAGGAAAAGGCTCAGAGTCTCAGGAGCTTGTTCGAGACGCGTGTGAAGACCGAAACAGCCCTCAGGAGCCTGTTAAACTCGGCCGAGAACTGGATCAAGGACAAGGAGAGGGACATCGTCGAGGCGGAGGAAAATATTTCCATCGTGGAGAGGGAGGCCGAGTTCAGGAAGGTCGAGAAAGAGCTGGAAGAAGTCCGAGAGAGGAAGACCGTTATTGACAGGGATGTTGAGGCTCTTCGAAAGCGGCTGAAGGAGGAGGAAAAACGGCTGGAGGCACTCGACAATAATGCAGCGATCAGCGTGCAGGCCACGGGCTTGGAGCAGGTTCGAAACCGAGCCGTTGAGGTTGGCGCTAGGATTATCGACGCGGCTGAAAAAGCCCTGGAAGCCGCCGGCCGTGGACTGGTTGAAGAGGCTGGTAGGTGGACTGACGTAGTGAAGGCGGAGTCTCGGAGCCTGCCGGAGTTGGTTGTCGAGGCCCATGAGGCCGGCCGCGCCAGCGGCGTAAGCTGCATGGTGCAGGAGCTGCGGGAGTTGATAGCTAGGTTGAAAGAGGAGCTCGAGGCCAAGAGGAGAGAATCAACAGAGGTAGGCGAGAGGCTTGAAGAACTCAAGACGTTTGACGGCGCTACCGTGGATAGGTTTAGGGAAAGGCTGGGGAGGGCCAAACTATGGCTGGAGAATAAACGTATCTCAGACAAACGGATGCTGGAGGACCTTAAGCAAACATGCAGAGATTTGAGCGTGCTGGTTGAGAGGAATAAGACGAAGAAGCTGCATGAAATAACTGTTCGGGAGCTAGAGCCGTTGTCGAGGCTTGGCGGACGTGAGGCTGAATGGTTTGAATTCCTTAGGTCTAACTATGACAGGGCGGCGGCCGTAGACAGCGGTGCTGTTGAGGAACTGGAGAAAGAGCTTAACGAGGTCAGGAGGGAGGCGGGTATGCTCAGAGGCCGGATAGCGGAGAAGCAAAGAATACTTGAGAATGTTCGGGATCAGCTGAAAACTCTTCAGGAGACACACTCTAAGCTGACTCGGGCTGTGAAATTCTACGAGCTTCTTGAGCTCGTCAGGAGAGAGGTCTACAGCAGAGACGGCTACGTCCCGCGTTCTCTCAGGTCTTGGGCTGTCAAGAAGGTCTCTCAAGCGGTTTCACGCTACGTCGAGATTCTCAACTTACTGGTGGACGACATAGCTGTTGTCGAGGAGAACGGAGACGTTGTGGTTGAATGTTTTTCGCACGGGCGTGAGGTTTCTGTTGATTCGCTGAGTGGAGGTGAACGTGTTGGTGTGGCGCTGGCTTTGCGTCTCGCGATAGGCGATGTCTTGGGGGCGGAACGGCTTGGGTTCTTCATACTCGACGAGCCGACATTGCATCTGGACCCCGAGAACAGGTCAAGACTATCCCATCTCTTCACATCACTAGCCCAAACAATAAACCAGGTACTGGTAATAACACACGACGAAGAGCTCTTCACGGGCACAGACGCGCATGTCTACAAATTCAGCCGAAACACCGGCGAGCCGACACGTGTTTACGAGCTGAGTCAGTGAACTACGTGGCCCGGCTGCGGTTAAAGCTTATAAGTTTTTGATGCACGTTGAAACCCGCATGAACAAAGAAAAACGTATTACTCGACGTCAGGCGATAACCAACACCTTAGCCGCTGGAGCAATCGTCGGAGTCGGCGTCGTGGCTGGCGTTGGAGGATATTTCCTCGGCTCCTCTTCAGGAACCCGGGTCGAGACAGTCACACGAACAGTTGCGGGCGGCACCCAGACCGTGACAGCGATGCAGACCGTGACTAGAACTGTTGCAGGCGCTAGGTCTCCTCCACGCGATAGGATCTTAATTGGTGCTTCGATAAGCTTGACAGGCGGCTTGGCGGGCTTCGGGACGGAGCAGAAATGGGCTCTCGAGGAAGTTTTCAAAAAGGTGAACGCTGAGGGAGGCGTCTACCTCATGGGATATGACCGTAAACTTCCGATAGAGTTCATCGTCTACGACTCGAAGAGCGAGATTCCAACGGTTTTAGCGAACATCGAGAAGCTGATCAACGTCGACAAGGTCGACCTGCTCATCGGCGAGACGGGAAGCCACATCGGCCTAGCTATCGCCCCTGTGGTCGAGCAGGCGAAAACCCCGATAGTCGGCGTTCTGGCCACGACCGAGAAGATATTCATCCCCCCCACGTACAGGTACCTGTTCTCGAATTTCCACCTTGCACGGGACGAGGTAGGCGTATACTTCAACTTCTTCAACAGCCTGCCACCCGGCCAGAGGCCTCGAACCATAGCTATCTGGGAGGAAGCTTCAGACCTCGGCGCCGACAACGCAACATGGTTTGAAAACTACGCCAAACAGTACGGGTATGAGATTGTTCTGCGTGAGAAGTATACCCCAGGATCCGACCTGACTGCTCTAGTGACGAAGACAAAGGCGCTCAACCCGGACGTGGTGGGTGCCATTCCGGGACCGCCGGACGCCATCAACATGATCAAGATAGCCAAGGAGCTCAGGTTTTCTCCAAAGATCTGGGCCTTTACCAGGGGGACGGCTACGGGAACGTTCGGATCACAGCTTGGAGCCGACGCAGAGTATGTGACAGCCGCCTTCGTATGGCATGAATCGCTTCCGGGTGCTGCAGACTTGGTTAGGAAGTATCGTCAAGAGACTAACAGGCCTCCGACCTTGCTGGGCATCCATTACTCGACGGGCCAGATCGCGGTCAAGGCTTTAGAGTGGGCCGGCTTGCTCGACAGGGAGAGAATAAGAGAAGCTCTCGCAAGCCTACAGTTCCAAACCATGATGGGGACCGTTAGCTTCGGGCCCGGAGGCAAGATGAACAACACCGACAAGCTGATTCTGCTTTTGCAGTGGCGTGGCGGAAAGCTTGAGATAATATGGCCGTCCGACAAGGCTACGACTACGCCGATATATCCCTTCCCGCCATGGGAATCCCGTTAAGGAATGCTGGCTCTCTTCACCCCAACCCTATTTATTAAAACCGTTTCTACCAATCCCTGAGGCATGAATTTTATAATCAGCACCACTGTCAGCCCGAAGACAAGCAGGCTTATCTCCGTTATCGTGAACTGGAGAAGGTAGTAGATGCCTAGGTATAGCACGGCTCCTATCAGGGGGCCGGTCAACGTTCCTCGGCCGCCTATCAAAACCATGAAGAGGGGGATTATCGTCCACTCTATCGAGAAGACATGCTCCGCTGGAACGTATAGAAGGTTGTAGCCGTATATTCCACCCGTCAAGCCTGCGAACAACCCGCTCACGACAAGGGCTAGAATCTTGTATTTCAGAGGATTCACCCCGCTCCCCGCGGCGAGAACTTCGTTCTCCCTGATCGAGACGAGAGCTAGCTTGAGCCTCGACCTTAGGATGAAGTATGTTGTGAGGGATGCGGCGGTCAAAAGCCCTGAGAGAAAGTAGTAGTTCTCTATGCGGCCTAATCCTGGATACGGCGCAACCCTCATGCCGTATGCGTGTACGTTTAGGATCGCTATCTTGATGGCTTCAGCTAGGCTGAGCGTGCCTATGGCGAAATAATCCCCACGCAGCCTTAGTAGAGGCGACATCAACAAAGCTAACCCGACTGCTGCAGCTCCACCGCCCAGCACGCCTAAGTAGGGATGCATTCCGGCGGTCGAAACCAAGGATAAAACATAGGCCCCTACGCCGAAGAAGGCTGCATGGCCGAGGTTCAGCTGCCCTGCGAAGCCCCCTACTATGTTCCACGCCAGCGCCAGCGTTGTGTAGGCTGAGAAGATGAATGCTAGGGTTATGATGAAGTTGTTTTCAGCAGCCATGGTAGGTATTGATAGCAGGACCACCATGCCAGCAGCAGCCACAGC
>JAVZZH010000001.1:0-608557 GCA_038885755.1 Candidatus Caldarchaeum sp. | reverse complement strand
TCAAGATTCTTTCAACGTTAAGCCCGTCGAAAAGGTAGTCGGCTCCCCGGCCCTCCATCCCCACCAAGTTCTCCTCGCCAAGCTGAAGCTCGTCGAAATAGACCGTGTACTGAGTCTCGGGGGAGTAGAGCTCTATGTTCAACGGCTCGAAGCTAACCCCGCTCGACCCAGTTTCGAACAAGAACAACGAGATCCCCTCCCTCTTCACGGTAACCTCGTCGTACTTTCTCGTCCTTGCTACCACGAGCATGAAATCTGACTCCCGTGCTCCTGTGATGAACGTCTTCTGCCCGGACAGGACGTAGCTGCCGCCTCGTCTCTCGGCGAAAGTCCTTATCCTCCATGTATCCGACCCGGCTTCAGCCTCGGTGAGACAGAGGCTTATCTTCCTACCATCTAGGCATGTGGGCTCCACAAACGTCTTGAACTGCGAGGCCGAACCATGCCTCAAAACAATCGTTCTAGACAGATGCGTTGTCAGAAACTGGAGGAGCGGGATGCCCGCCCTAGCAAGGCCCTCTTGGACCAGCACGGCTTCAATCAAACCGGACTCCTGCCCACGGGCGAGGTTCACACCGGCAGCCGTCAGACCCGAACCCTTCAGCTCCGACCAAAGCAGCTCGGGAGGTCTTTTATCACGGGCGCAGGACAGCCAGTACCTCCGCCCAACCCGCCGGCCGACCTTCTCAGCTGTCTGCAGGATGAATTGACGCTCTTCAGACAGCATCAGAGCAGAAATCGCAGCAGCGTACTTAAGCTTTGCATGCTGCGACAGACCCGGTGAATTTATAAATAGACGCTCTTCCGCAAGTAGATGGTTTGGTCTCGGCCAAGACTGTCGTTCGTTTGATGACTAAGGGCGTTGGAGGTGCCCTGCTGGCGGTCTCCGTCTCAGTACTGTACCAGCTCTCGACCACCGCCATAACGGGAATTCCGTTGATAGGTGCTTTGACGGCGTTTTTCGTGGTGCTGATGGTCTTAGGCTCAGCCCTCCTAATCCTTTCCTGAAGCTGAGAAACCCGTGAAGCCGGCATCCATACAATCCTGCATCTCCTGCGAAGCCGTCTACTCGGCTGAGGAAGTACTCTACACATGCCGGAGATGCGGTTCGCTGCTGGAGGTTAGGCTCACAGGGCTCGGTGAGTTGAGAGGACGCGAGCTTGGAAGTGTCTGGAGGAGCCGTGTAAGAGGTATGTGGAGCTTCCGAGAAGTGCTGCCCGTTGGAGACAGGATAGTTTCCCTAGACGAGGGCGGCACGCCGCTGTACGTCGCCGAGAAAGCCGCTAGATGGGCCGGGGTCAAGGAGGTGCTGGTCAAGTTTGAGGGCCTCAACCCCACGGGAAGCTTCAAGGACAGGGGCATGAGCGTCGGCGTCACCAAAGCCCTCGAGCTGGGGAAGAAAGTCGTCGTCTGCGCATCAACAGGCAACACAGCGTCGTCCATGGCTGCCTACGCAGCCGCCGCCGGCCTTAGACCCGCAGTCGTCATCCCAAAGTACGGCGTCGCCTCAGGCAAGGTTTTCCAGACAATCCTCCACGGAGCCCAGCTGATCCAGGTCTCCGAGGGATTTGACAAAGCCTTGAGCTCGGTTCTGTCCTCGACGGTCGGCAGCGACGCCTACATACTTAACTCCGTCAACCCCTGGAGGATCGAGGGACAGAAGACGCTGGCCTACGAGCTTTGGAAAGAGGTCAAGCACGACTCTTACTTGGTGAGCATTCCCGTGGGGAACTGTGGAAACATATCAGCTCTTTGGAAGGGCTTCAAGGAGTTGGAAGAGCTCGGGCTCGTCGAATCCCTACCTAGGCTTGTCGCCGTCCAGGCTGAGGGCGCGTCGCCTTTTGTGGACATGGTCAGGCGAGGAGACGAGGTTTTAAGACCTTTCGAAAAGCCTTCGACGATTGCTTCAGCGATAAGGATCGGCAGACCAGTCAACTGGAGGAAGGCTTTGAAGGCTGTTAGGGAGTCGGAGGGTTTGGGGGTGAAGGTGAGCGACCAGCTGATCCTTGAGGCTCAGAGGTTTCTCGCCTCGCAGGAGGGTATAGGGGTGGAGCCGGCCTCCGCCGCCTCGCTGGCTGGGGTTAAGAAAGCCGTTGAGGAGGGGCTTGTCGACAGGAGCTCGAGAGTTGTCTGCATAGCGACTGGCCACGCCCTTAAAGACCCAAACCCAGAGATAGCGGCTAAATACCTTGGAGCGGAGCTCTCCAGCCTAGACGAGGTTTTGAAGAGTGTTTAAATCATGCGGAGCAGTCTGGAACGATAGGTGAAAGTCTCCGATGGTTCCTCCTCTGGAGAAGATAGCCAACAACACGTGGCGTATACCAACAACTTATCGAAAAGACATGAAAGTGCCTGTGATAATCTACTCGTCGGAGAAGCTGTTGGAGAAGATGAAGACTGACCGAACGCTTGAGCAGGCGGTAAACGTGGCGAGCCTGCCCGGAATAGTCAAGCAAGCCGTTGTTCTGCCCGACGCCCACGAGGGATACGGCTTCCCCATAGGCGGGGTTGCAGCCATGGACGCGACGGAGGGTGTGATATCTCCCGGCGGAGTCGGCTACGACATAAACTGCGGCGTGAGGTTGATGGTCACGAATTTGACGGTTGACGACGTTAGGCCTAGGATAACCGATCTTGTGAACACCGTTTTTCGAAACGTTCCAGCAGGCCTCGGGTCCCGTCGTAAGGACTTTGCCGTCACTCATTCTGACCTCGACCGTGTAGCGGTTGAAGGAGCCCGGTACGTCATCGACAAGTACGGGCTGGGCTGGAGTGATGACTTTAGGAAGATGGAGGAGGAGGGCCGGTACCCCAGCTACAAGGCCGGCAACGTCCCCGACCCCGACCCTCAAGTCGTGTCGCGTGAGGCGAAGGCTCGTGGAGAATCTCAGATAGGAACCCTAGGCAGCGGCAACCACTTTCTCGAGATACAGCGGGTTGACAGAATATTCGACGAGAGAGCGGCCAAGGCCATGGGGATAACGCAGGAAGGCCAGATAACTGTTTTGATCCACTGTGGAAGCAGGGGGTACGGGCATCAGATCTGCAGCGACTACCTGAGGGTTATGGAGAGGGCTGTCTCGAAGTACGGCTTGAGGCTGCCGGACAGGGAGCTGGCCTGCACGCCGGCGAACAGCCAGGAAGCGGCTCAATATTTGAAGGCGTTCGGATGCGCTGTGAACTTCGCTTTCGCCAACAGGCAGGCCATCAGCCACTGGGTCCGGCAGAGCTTCGAGCAAGTCTTCAAGAGGAGCGCAGACAGCATGGGCATGCAGATAGTCTACGACGTCTGCCACAACATCGTCAAGCTAGAGAAGCACAAGATCGACGGAAGCGACCGCGACGTTTTCGTGCACAGAAAGGGGGCCACACGGAGCTTCCCTGCGGGCCATCACCTCATCCCCCAAGTCTACAGGGATGTAGGCCAGCCCGTGCTGATACCGGGGTCGATGGGCACCGCCAGCTGGGTGTTGCTCGGCAGCGAGAAGGCTATGAGCCTTAGCTTCGGCAGCACGGCTCACGGAGCCGGCAGGGAGATGAGCAGGAGCGGTGCGAAGAGACGCTACAGGGGGGAGCAGGTTTTGAACGAGCTGGAGAGGCGTGGGATCTACGTGAAGGGCGACAGCATGGAGACCGTCGTCGAGGAGGTTGACGCAGCCTACAAGTCGGTCGATGAAGTCGTCGAGGTAAGCCACCAAGTCGGAATAGGGACGAAGGTCGCTAGGCTGGTTCCCATAGGAGTGGTCAAGGGATAAGCCTTCCGTCGACCCTCATAGAGGCTTTCAACTCCTTCTCGAGGATTCCGAGCCTCTCCTCGTGCGAGAGGAGAGACGACATCAGGAAGACGTCGAAAGCGTTCCTCATGGGATACATCGTCCCGGCGTGGACGTACCGGAAAGAGTTGTCGACAAGCCTTTCGAAGGTCTCCCTCTCCGTCCTAGTCAAAGCCCTCTTGAAGGAAGCCCACTGCTCAATCTCTGCTTCAAGCCTCTGCCTGTAGGTTAACGACGTCCGGCCCAAGCTGGGGCCCGTGGGTCATCGTGGCTGATAAGCTGATAGAGCTGTCTGAAAATGCGTCAAGCCCTGTTGACGACGTACAGGCTGTAGGTAGTGTCTCCCTCCGACGAGACGGCCACACGGATGGATGAACAGGCTGAGACAACAGTCTCCTCGACCCCGCCGCCCTCAACCCTTAAAGTACAGGCCAGCCTCCACAGGGAGCTGTCAACCGTGTCCGCCAGAGGGCTCAGGGTCGTGTAGAAGTCCACCCTCATCCTATTCTGACCATGGTTGACTGCTTGGAATGCTGTTTCACGCCACTCGCCCGACTCGACGGGTGGGTCGAGGAACTCGGGAGTAGTGGAGGCTTTCCTCCTCCAAGCCAGAAGCCAGTAGAGCGATGTTCTCGGCGGTGGCTGGAGCAGCTCGTAGACCGTCGAGTAATCAGGCCCGTCCCAGTCGATTATTCCGACGAGTCCGTGGGGCGTCAGGAAGACGTGAGTCGTCTCGAATAACCCGGTAGACGAAGGCCTGTAAACCTCATCCCCGCCGACGACGGCGAAAGGCTTCATGACGCCCCATCTAGGCCTGCAGTCCTTGTCGACGGCGACGAACCCTCCGCCAGCCTCGTGGTTGAACACGGTGAGGTTGCCTCCCAGCTCCGCCAGCCCAAGCCTGACAGCAGAGTGGGGCTTGAGCGTGAAGAAACAGTTCTTCGAACCTCTCGGAGGTGGGCATGACCACGCAATCGAGCCACGGCCTTCGTCAACCTCGTAAACCCCTCGATAGGCTTGGTTGACCGCCGCCAGGACGTCTCCGCCGAAGCTGTTTCCATGTATCCTGCTGGGCGTGTTTCCAGAGATTCTCGAAAGCTTCGCAAGCCCTTTGCCGAGGTTAACGCTCCACAGAACTCTGCCCTCAGCGTTGATGCGCCTCAGGTAGCCTGTTGAGTAATCGGTTGTCAGCATGTCCTGCAGGTCCCTCGTGGGCATGAAGTCATGCGACCACTTGGCGTCATCAGGCCTGAAGCTCCATCGAACCGTCTTCTTAACCCTGTCAACAACTATGAACCTGTTGTCCAAGTCTGCGCACAAAACATCCCCCGGCCTCGCCTTGAACCCTGAAATTCTCTCGGTGGCCATGCGGGCTATGTGAGGGTTGGCCGTCAGGCTTTCTCCCGGAACCCTGAACTCCCACAAGATCTTGTTTTTAACAGGGTCGTAGATGAAAGCAGACCTTCGACTGTGCGGGTCCGCCATGACGACGACCTCCTCTCCGGACACAGGGTCTTCGACATATTCTGCGAAGTGGGGCGTATAGCCACGTCTTCTGAAAAGAACTCTGGCCTCAGCTCCGGCAACCCAAACCATGGATAAAAACAGGGATACACGTCGTTCAAAAATCTATTTCAACAGCTTAGAGATTTATGCAGCCGGAGCGCCGTGACGAAGTGTTGCTGAGCGGAGGACGTCAGCTGAGCAGGGAGCTGGTGTCGATAGCTGTGAGCGAGGGCTTCCAGATAACTGAAGCTGCTTTGAACATGCTGAGGGAGTGCGACAAACCTTTCGAGACCCTGCTAAGGACGATAGACGAGTTGAAGAAGAACTCTCCCGACGTAGCTGTGATAGACGTAGTCCACCTCAGACCCCTGCAGGATGTTGAGACACGCGCCGAGATGGAGAACCGAGCCATCGCAGAACCCAAGCAAACCTACATTCCTAAGCTGACAACAGTCAACTACATTGACGAAGACTACCGGCTGGAGGGTGATGTCGAGGAGTTCAAGCGATACTTCACGAGCAGATACTTGAAGATACGCAGGATGCTGGAGAGAAGAATCATGAACTACACGCCTGTAGCTGAAGCTGTAGCGGCAAGGGATGGGGCGGAGGTCGACCTCGCCGTCATGGTTGTTGGGAAGCATGACCGGAAGAACTCTCTCTTGCTCGAGGTTGAAGACCCCTCGGGCGTAGTCAACGTCGTCGTCCCTACGAAGAACCAGCAGGCCTACGAGGAGGCGTCCGGGATAGTCAACGATGTAGTTGTTGGTCTGAAAATACGTAAAGCGGGAGACCTGCTCATAGTGAAAGAAGTTGTCTATCCAGAAGTCGATGACATCACCACGGGCAAGCCTAGGAAAGACGTAGAGGCCTACGTCTGCCTCACCTCGGACGTTCACGTAGGCAGCAAGAATTTCCGTCAAGACCTTTTCGACGAGTTCCTAGACTGGCTCAACCGTGGAAGGGACGGAGTCGTCAAGCACATCACGCACCTAGTCATAGCGGGGGACTTGGTCGAAGGTGTTGGGGTTTACCCCGGCCAGGAGAAAGACTTGATGATAAGAAAAGTGGAAGACCAGCTGAAGGAGGCTTCGAGGCTTCTGTCAGAGGTTCCGGAGAGAATAGAGATAGTCTTCAGCCCCGGCAACCACGAGCCCGTGAGGAAGGCTCTTCCACAGCCTCCTCTGCAGAAAAGGTACAGAGAGATTTTTCTCAGCAGGAGACGTGTTCGGTTTGTTTCAAACCCTGCGATGCTAGAGCTCGACGGAGCTAGGATACTTGTCTACCACGGTCAGGGTTTGGACGAGCTCATCCAATACATTCCAGAGGCTTCCTACAGCAACCTCCGAGAAACCGCAACCAAGCTTCTCACATATATGCTGCGGTGCAGGCATCTGGCTCCCGTCTACGGCGAAAACACCCAGCTTCTCCCGATGCACGAGGACAGGCTGGTTATCACGGAGACTCCGAACGTTCTGCAGACAGGCCACATCCACGTGGCCGTCAAAACAATTCACAAGGGTGTTGTGCTGCTTAACGCGGGAGCTTGGCAGGACCAGACAGACTACCAGAGGTCGATGGGGATGGAGCCTATGGTGGGCTACGCTGGGTTGTTCAGCCTAGCCGACCACGAAGTTGTGCTCAAACATTTTTGAAACTAGTCAGGCTTGACTGTAGCACTCCAGAGAAGAAGCCCCTTTCTCAGGTTGTGCGGCTTAAGCCCAGCTTTCTCCATCAAGTTTATGACCTTGGACGGGTTGGTTCCGTGGCCGAGCAAACGGCTTGAGATCGGGTCGACAACCATGGCCCGCCCCGACGGCTTCAGCTTTTTCCTGAGCTGGCTGAAGGCTTTTCCGGCGTCGACGAAATGATGAACGCTGAGCATCATGACTGCTCTGTCGACCGACTCGTCCACTACGCCGTCTAAAACCTCGGCGGGTGTAAGCAAGGTTTTGACGTTTTTCAGCCCCAACGTCTCAGCCCTCCGCCCCACCTCCTCCAAATACTTCTGCTCAACGTCGACTGCGTACACACAACCCTTTTCTCCGACTATTTCGGCAGCGGCTAGAGACACGAAGCCTTTCCCGCATCCGACATCCATGAAGACATGGCCTTCAGCCACGCCGAGGTTTTCCAAAAGCCTGTAAGGGTTCTGAACCAAACGTCTGAGCCAGTATCCGGGGCAGAGCCTCAAGCTCACCTACATCCCCTCGAGAAGAGGCAGCACCTTCTCAAAATAGTCGAGAGACTCTGGGTTCGCCAGAGCCTCCCTGTTTACAACCTTCCTCCTGTTGATTATGCTTGACACAGCGGTCTCAACCTTCTTCATGTTGAAGGTGTAAGGTATGTCGGGTGCTTCGAGAATGACGGCTGGAACATGCCTCGGCGAGGCCCTGTCGCGCAGCTCTCTCCTTATCCGGTCCTTCAGCTCTTCAGTTAGGCGGAACCCTTCCTTCATCTTGACGAACAGAACAATTCTCTGGCCGCCCATCACGTCCTGCCCGACTGCGAGGCTGTCAGCAACCTCAGGGATCTTCTCCACTACTGCGTATATCTCGGCGGTTCCAATCCTGACCCCGGAAGGCTTGAGAACAGCGTCCGACCTGCCTAAGAATGTTATGCCGCCCGTGTCGCTGTGGAACACGACGTAGTCTCCGTGCCTCCAGACCCTTCGGTGAGCGTAGTGGCTGAAGTAGGTCTCGAAGTATCTCTGGTTGTCGGGGTCGTTGAGGAAGTAGAGCGGCATCGAGGGAGCGGGAGCCTCGCAGACAAGCTCGCCCTCCCTGTCGTAAACAGGCTCGCCCCTCTCGTCGTAGCTTTTGACCTTCATCCCAAGCGCGGGAGATTGAAGCTGGCCAGCGTAGACAGGCAGGACCGGGCTTCCTACGGCGAAGCAGCCGTTGATTTCCGTGCCCCCCGAGATGGAGTTGAAGTGATGGTCTCTCTTCACAGCGGTGTACATCCATTCAAAGCCATCCGCCGAGAGCGGCGAGCCTGTCTGAGAAACCTCTCTGAGAGACGATAGGTCGAACACCGACGCAGGGGTTGCTCCCCTGCCTCTCAAGCTGTTGATGTAGCTGGCGCTGCAGCCGAATATGGTGACGCCGTGCTCGTCAACAAGCCTCCACATTGTTTTCCAGTCGGGGTAGTTTGGGTCGCCGTCGTACAACAGAATCGTTGAGCCAACCGCTAGAGAGGTCATCAGCCAGTTCCACATCATCCAGCTTGGCGAGGTTATGTATGTTATCACATCTTCAGGCTTGAGGTCGCTGTGTATGACGAGGTCTTTTAGATGGTTTACCAAAACCCCTGCAGCCGACTGGGCCATGCACTTGGGCTTTCCAGTCGTCCCTGAGGAGAACATTATGTAGACGGGGCTTGATGCTGGGACCTGCCTGAACTCAGGGTCTTTTTCGCCCAAATCGTTGTAGAGCACGGAGTCGCGTATGCTTCCAGCTACCGGGTTGTCGGAGGCGTAGGGCACTACGACAACGGCCTTGACCGAGGGTATGTGGCTTACAATCTTCTCAACCCTTTCCAAGACGTTGAAGTGCTTGCCCCTGTACATGTATCCGTCAACTGTTATGAGTGCCTTTGGGTTTAGCTGGCTGAACCTGTCCACGGCTGCGTCGACGCCGATCTCTGTTCCGGCGGAGGACCAAGAGGCTCCGAGCAATGTTGCGGCGAGCATGCCTACGCAGGCCTCGGGGATGTTCGGAACATATCCGCAGACCTTGTCCCCTACACCTACTCCAGCCTCCTTGAGAAACTCAGCCAAACCTCCGGCCTGTCGACGGAGGTCTAGATAGCTAAGCTCCCTCGAGTCGCCGTCCTCCCTCACAGCCGCCAAAGCCGTCTTCCCATCGGACCGTCTCAGAAGGTTTTCGGCGAAGTTAAGCTCAGCCCCCACGAACCATGAAGCGCCCGGAAACTTGCTCAAGTCGTCGACAACCATGCTAAACCCCCGCGAAGCCCTTACGCCGACGAAGTCCCATACCTTCCTCCAGAAGCATGGAATGTTTTCAACGCTCCAGCGGTAAAGCTCAAAGTAAGCACCTCGTTTCCTGCTCTCAATGCCAAGACCTTCATGGTCGTCGACGAACTCGATGAACTCTCTGATGTTGGATTTTTCCACCGTCTCCTCAGAAGGGCTCCAGAGGAGCCTGCTCATCCATCAAAAACGGTTGTTTAACCGTATATAAAGGCGTTGACTAGCACGATAGTCGTGGTGCTGGCTGACGACCCGACGCTTGCTTTGGCTGGAGTTGCAGTGTTTTTCATCGTTTTCTACACACTCGGCTCGGTTGCAGGAAGGAGACGCGTCGCTGATCTTTACAGAGAGTTGTCGAGGGCCGTCGCCTCTCTAGGAGGAAAGGTTGTGTGGGGTAGGAGCGGAGCCACGACTGCTGTGCTTTCCTGCAGGGAGATGGGCAGCTTGGTCGAGTTCTCGATAGTCATAGGGATACAGTCTTGGGCAAACCCGTTGACATACCTCGTCTCGAGGATGACTGGACGGAAAGACATTGTCGTGCTGAGAGCCAAGCTCGCCAAGAAGCCGACCCTTTCCCACACCCTCATCGAAGCCCCAGCGGTCCGCCATCGCTCACGATGGGGCCGGTATGTAGGCGAGCTTGATGGTCGCTTGGTCGTTTCGCCCGACAAAGCTTGGAGGATGTGGTGAATGTTAATTCTTTCGCTTACGATATAATATACATCCACGAGCCAGTCGTCTTCTGGACTGAAGCGGCTCAAGAACTTCTTACCCAACTACAGGTGTCATTAGAACAGGGTTTTTAGCAGGCTGTCTTCAGCGAGAGACGTGGGTCAGAGGTTTAGAGTATGCGGAGAATCCGAGCTTCCTGAAGGAGGCTCCCTAGTCGTCGACGTCGAGGGACAGCCCGTGCTTGTGCTCAAGCATGGGGGGAGAATCTACGCTGTTTCGAACATATGCACTCATGACTATGCAGAGCTCTCCAAAGGGCTGGTCATGGAGGGAACCATCACCTGCCCAGTCCACTTATCACGGTTCAGGCTTGACACCGGAGAGGTTCTCAACCCTCCAGCGGTGAGGCCCCTACAGGTTTACAGAGTAGTCGTTGAGGGCGGTAGCGTTTTTGTCGAGCTTTAGAAGAAGCTTTTCAGGCTCCCCTGTCTCGATAAACCAGACAACCTCCATGGCGGCCATGCATCCGAAGCCAGCAGCCGTCACGGCCTGCCTGTAGCGTTTGTCGTGGACGTCGCCCGCCGCAAACACTCCGGGGACGCTGGTCCGCATTCCGTCATACACCCGCACGTATCCCTCCTCGTCCAGCTCAAGCTGTCCCTGGAAAATCTCTGTGTTCGGCTTATGCCCTATTGCAACGAAGACCGACTGGCAGCCGATCTCCAAAACTTCGCCGGTCTTGATGTTTCTCACCCTGACAGCCTCAACCCTTTTGTCTCCTTTGATGCCTTCGACAACCGAGTTCCAGACAAACTCAATCTTCGGGTTCTTCAAAGCCCTCTCAGCCATCACCTTCGAAGCCCTGAGGGAGTCGCGTCTATGAACTACGTAGACTTTGGACACGAGGTTGCTTAGGAAAAGAGCATACTCCATGGCTGTGTCCCCTCCCCCTACAACCACTGAGGACTCTGTTCCTCTGAAGAGCGGGCCGTCGCACGTAGCGCAGCTGGACACACCTCTTCCCAGCAAACGCTTCTCATCTTCCAGGCCGAGCCACTTGGGTGAAGCGCCTGTAGCGACGACCACCGCCTTGGCCTTGTACCGGTTTTCGTTGACGTAAACTTCCAGCGGGTAGGTCTTGAAGTTGACAGCGGTCGCGTTGTCGTACACAATCTCCACGCCTTGATTCTCAGCCTGCTGCCTCATGTTCTCCATGAGATCGGGCCCCATAACTCCTCTGCTGAACCCCGGATAGTTCTCAACCTCCCTTGTGAGCATAAGCTGCCCTCCAGCCTCGAGGCCAGCTATCTGAAGAGTCTTTAAACCAGCACGGCTGGTGTAGATGGCTGCAGTGTAGCCGGCAGGACCGCCGCCAATAACTATGACGTCGTATCCACCCTCCATACGATCCACGTTCTACAATCACCTATTAAAACATATTAACACGCGTAAGGAAGTGATGAACCATGGCGGTCGACCCTGTCTGCAGGATGAACGTCGACGAAAGAAACGCTAAACACGTCTCAGCCTACCAGGGACGGAACTACTACTTCTGCTCCAAGCACTGCAAAGAACTGTTTGACAAAACACCTCAAAAATACGTTCCTTAGTAGAGAAAAATATATCGCCGAGCTCTCCGATGAAGAAGCATGGCAAGGCTGGTTTTTGTCGCCAAGCAGGATGAGATCCCGCCTGGAAGTATGAAGACCTTCGACGTCGAGGGAAGGTCTATCCTGGTTGCTAACGTGGACGGGCGTTTCTATTCGATCGGCGCAGTATGCACTCATGAGGAATGGGATTTGAGCGAGGGTTCGCTGGAGGGGACGAAGGTCGTCTGCGCAGGGCACGGAGCTGTTTGGGACCTGTTGTCGGGAAAAGCCGAGTTCGACGAGGAGCTGCCGCCCAACCCAGTTTACAGGACAACAGTTAGGGAGGGAGCTGTTTACGTAGAGATTGACTGAACATGGAGAAGCATCGCTTCGTCTGCTCCAACTGCGGAGCTGAGTACTGGCTTCAGGCTTGGAAGGCTGTCTGCCCCAACTGCATGCAGGAGTTCACGCTCGAGCTTAGGGAAGTGAAGCAGTATAAAGGAGTAGTAAAGTCCAACAAGGTTTCAGCCCTAGCTTTAGCCGCATACGCCGTTTATGCATTAGCTCTGCCGGCTACCAAAAGCTTGTTAAACTACTTCGACATCGTTCCCACATCGCTGACAGCTTTCCTCATGCTTCTCATGGCTTTGCTTGCATACTTAGGCTCGGAGCCAGCGGCTTGGGCGGGTGTCTTGACGGGTTTAGCAGCCGGCTTAATACATATACAGACATTCAGCCCGCCCGGGTTAGTTGGAGCCGTGTTGGCGTTTGTATGGACATCGACGGCGCTCATCTACCTGAACCATATGCGTAGACTGAGAAAACACATCGACCGAGAACCCAACGCAAGGACGATGCCCGAGTACTCCGGCTGGGGAGGGAGGTCGGGAAGCGGCTGAAAACCTCGAAAGCTTACCCGTCATAAAGAACAAGCAATCTCTCTCAAAAAACGCTTCCCCATAACTGGTCAATGTTTGGAGAGAAGCCTATCTATATATTTGCATCCGACACATTTGGCTTCGGCATGCCTTTCAGAGTTATGTTGTTCGTGCAGGGGAGGGGGTGGGTGTCGTTGCACGAACTGACGGGGCATAGCGATGTGGTTGATTCTAGGGAGACGGGTTTAATGCTGGGTTGCACGCTGGTGCTCGAGAAGCTTTCGAAGTCTCAGAAACCTCTCGGCTCTTCTGAAGGGGATTGGGTGGGCTTCAGGCTTGACTACGTCGACGATGAAGAGCCGCGGCCGGTTGAGAGACCTCTTCTCGACTGGGTCGGGCACAGGCATTTTTTCTTTAAGAGGGACGACGCCTACTTTCTTTACAAGACTTGGAGCTGGCCGGACTGAATGGAGCAACATTTCTTGGTGGATGGGAAGGTTGTTGACAGGCTTGTCGAGGCTGCGGACGTTAAAGCTCATGACGTCGTGGTGGACGTGGGAGCTGGCAAGGGAGTTATCGCTGAAAAGCTTGCCCGAAAAGCTCTAAGGGTTTACGCAGTCGAAGCCGACCCCGCCATGCTTCCTTACCTCGCCAGACTCCAGAGCCAGCACAGCAACCTTAAGGTCTTCATAAGCAACTTCCTCACAGCAAAACTACCGCCCTACAACAAAATAGTAGCAAACCCGCCGTTCAGCATCCTCGAACCACTCATCCAGCTCCATCTAACAAAACCCACGACCATGTCATTACTAGCTCCGTCGAGGTTCGCCGAAAGGCTTGCGGCTCGGCAGGACTCCCTTCTGGTTTTTAAGGTACGTCTGGCTTATGAGGCACGAGTATTGGAGCGGTTCAACGGAGATGTTCTCGACCCACCGTACCCGGGCAGGGTCTCTCTTCTCCTGCTCAACCCGGCGGAGAGAGGGTATGCGGAGAAAATCATGCTTGAATTTCTTTCTCAGCGGACTAGCAAGGTTAGGAATGCTCTCAGAAACGTCTTCTGGACCCACATGACTAAACGTCAGGCTACGAGGCTTGTCGAGCTGTCTCCCCTGCCGGAGAAAGTCCTGAACAAGCCTGTCAGAAGGCTTAGCTACGGCGAAGCGGAGGATATATATCGGTTGATATGCAGTCAGGTGGTTAACATTTAAGAACAGATGAAGCGGGTAGCTGGCTGGAGCTGATGGCCGAGGTGGGGTAGCCTGGTAGCCCTCAGGGCTGTGGACCCTGCAGCGCGAGTTCGAATCTCGCCCTCGGCCCTTAAATATCATCGACCCATGTTCTAAAGCGTGAAGGCGACGATTCCGATGGCTGCTGTGCTGGCTATCGCGACTATAATTCTGACTGTTTTCATAGTTTCAAGCGTTGCCGCTTGGCTCTGCTTCGTCGCCTCAGTTCTTTTGTGCGTCGGAGTGATGGTCCAAGCCTTCAGGAAAGGCCCGTTCTACAGAGAGGAGGTTAGGAAGAGCCGGTACCCTGTCCTAGCTATCTTGATAGTGCTCGTCCCCGTCATCTCTTCAGCATTCATATTCGTCGAGGAGTCTATACGTTCGCTCGACTGGTACAGGCCCATAATGCTGTCAAGCTTCACGATTCTCTTCTTCATCAACCTGATGGCGTTGCCTCTTGCGTTGCTCACCAAGCGACGCGAGGAGTCGAATCAGGACCGGCGACCCTTCTTGATACCTGTATCAATCATAGTGCCTGCCTACAACGAGGAGAAGTGGATCGGGAGCTGCATAGAGGCCATTCTAGAGTCAGACTATCCGAGTAAGGAGGTAATAGTTGTTGACGACGGCAGTACTGACCGAACCTACGAGATTGCTTCGAGATATCGGGATAGAGGGGTCACGGTGTTGAGGAAGCCCAACGGAGGCAAGGCATCAGCCCTCAACTACGGCATGTTGTTCGCATCGGGCAGTGTTATCGTTTCGGTGGACGCGGACACGATAATAAACCGGGAGGCGTTAAAATACCTGATCAAATCTTTCGAAGACCCTAAGGTCGTAGGCGTGGCGGGGAACGTTCGGGTAGTCAACAGGGTCAACTGGCTCACGAAGAACCAAGCTCTCGAATACGTTACTCAGATCAACATCGTTAGGAGGGCTACATCATTCTTCGGCGTGGTTCAGGTGATGCCCGGGCCGCTGGCTGCTTTCCGGCGCAGCTACGCTGACTCCGTGGGGGGATATGACAAGGCTACGATCACGGAGGACTTTGACATAACGGTCAAGCTGCTCAAGACGGGAGGAGTTATTCAGTCGCATTCGAAAGCCTTCGCTTACACGGAAGCCCCGTCGAAGCTGTCAGAGCTCTACAGGCAGAGGTTGAGATGGTACAGGGGCAACACACAGGTTTTGCTAAGGCACAGGGATGCGCTCAGGAACCCTAAGTACGGCCACCTGAACCTGCTTATATTCCCGCTTCTGGTAATCCAGCAGATCATAGCTCCTACGCTGGGTGTTCTAGCCATCCCCGCCGCGGCCATGGTCATAATGGCTGGAGGGCTGGGATATGTCCTGCTTTTGCTGGCGGTGTTCATCTTTCTTCAGTCCATCCTGTCTTTCATGGCTTTGGACATCGAGGACGACGACGTCAGGCAGGCGGCATACGCGGCTTTCGCAGTCGTTGGATACAAACAACTTCTTGACATCATAGCTCTAAAATCAGTCATAGACGTCATGGTTCTCCGCAGGAAGCCGAAATGGACATCGGCTAAGAAGGAAGGTCTCAAGGCGGTTGCAGGCTGAACTCTTTCAGAATCTTCTCGGGCAGGTGTTCACGCCACTTCTCGACAAACTTCTTCTCCTGCTTCCTGTCCCTCAGGTCGTCGGGAAGCATGCGTGGAATCGTGTCAACTATGGAGAACCATCGGCCGCAAGACATGCATTCCAGCAGGCCGCTGACCACTTCAAAGCCGTAGCATTTCTCGCAAAGCGTCTCGCCTAAGTTCTTCACGTATCCTCCGTGAAACCCGCAATACAGCTCGCACTTCCTAATCCTCGGAGGAGGCTGGACGTTGGTCTGTTCAAAAACCGACAAACGCAGCGGAAACCCCCTACACATAGGGCACGCAAGTATGTCGAGCAGGCGGTACTTCAAGCCCGTCCTAGCCTGCGATGCAGAGGGTATTTTAGGTTATGTTTAAATAACTCGAGACCGTGGATTGATCGGATGAAGAAAATTTTGCTTCTAGTTTTGATTGTTGCGCTGATCTCCGTCGGCGCTGTTCTGGCGGTGGGGTCGATGCCCTCCGAGTCGGACGTGGCTTTGAGGCTTGGAAGAGATTCGGCGGCCATATTCCTCAACCTCAGGAACAACGGGCTGATGCCGGACTGCGTCGTCGGCGTGGAGGTTGAGGGAGAGGTTCACGGTAAGACGATCCCGATAAAGGCTGAGCTGCACAAATCATACTTGGAGGGGAACGTCGTGAGGATGCTTAAAGTCGAGAGAGTTTGTGTAGGGCCTTTGAGCGAGGTTAAAATGAGGGGAATCGAAGGCGAGGGATACCACGTGATGATTCTGCAGAACGTTGAAGAGGTGGAGTTGTTCCACGTATACCTGAAGTTTGAAAGCGGCAAAGTTCTACACTTCCACATAGAGCAACACGAGGGCGATGGATCCCATAGCCATGACCATCAGCACTAAGACATCTAGAACAACCCTGATCCCTTTTTTCACGGAAAGGTTTCAGAAGCTGGGCGGAATCGTCGAGACAGCCTCAACCCCTGAAGAAGCAGCTACGAAGACAGCTGAAATAATCGCGTCAAACCATGTAAGGTCTGTCTTCAAGCTAAAGTTGTTCAACGACGTAGACCGACAAATCTCGACAACTCTCTCCAGCAAACGTTTATCCGTGCTGGAGGAATGTTCAGGCAATCCTCTGGAAGTTCTGAGCAGCGTAGACGCAGGGTTGTCGACCGCTGAGGCGGCGATAGCTGAGACGGGCACGCTGGTCGAGGTCGCTTACGATGATTTGGACAGGCTTGTTTCAAGCCTTCCACGCGTTCACGTCGTCTTTGTCAAGTCTTCGACGATTGTTGAGAGGGTTTCTGATGTCGCTGGAATTTTGCGCAGCGCTGCTGAAAAAGCCAAGGCGTGCACGGTGTCGTTGATATCGGGGCCGAGCAGGTCTGGAGACATAGAGCAGAGGCTTGTCTTGGGTGTTCACGGCCCGCACGTTGTAGCTGCAGTGGTGCTGAAATGGCTCTGAAGGCAGGCAGGCTTCACCGTCGCTTGGTGGAGGAAACTAGCAGGGTTTTGGAGAGGAAGGAGTGGCGAACGTATCTAAGGGATGCCTTGGACAGAACGCTAGAGGCTAGGAGGGAGACGATGGCTTTGATGATCGAAGATGTCGATGCGTTCAGGGAATCGGTAAGGCAGTCTAAACAGACGGCTGTCGACAACTTGATGGAGATGTTCAGCATGTTCAAGAAGCGCTGCGAGGAGAGAGGGGTGCGGGTTTTTCTGGCAAAGGATGCGGCGGAAGCCTGTGAGATAGTTTACCGTATCGCTGTTGAGAGAAAGGCTAAGCTCTTGACCAAAAGCAAGTCGATGACCACCGAGGAGATTGGTCTCAACTCCTTCCTAGAGGCTAGGGGGTTGAAAGTGGTGGACACAGACCTCGGCGAGTTTATCGTACAGCTTGCGGGTGAAAAGCCATTCCACCTAGTCTACCCCGCTGTTCACAAGACTAGAAAAGAGATAGCCGAGCTTTTCTCGAACAAGGCTGGAAGACCGATAAGCGACGACATCGGAGAGTTGATGAACTTTGCGAGATCCTATCTACGCGATGTCTTTCTCTCCGCAGACGTCGGAATAACGGGCGCCAACATAGCCATAGCTGAGACGGGCACGGTCGTGGTTGAGACGAACGAGGGGAACGACAGGCTTGGAAACGCGCCGCCGAAGGCCTACATCGTAGTGGTGGGGTTGGAGAAACTAGTCGAGAAGGTTGAGGATGCTCTCAAGATCATCGTAGCCCATCCCGTCAGCTCGACAGGACAGCCTCTCACCACCTACGTCTCCTTCATCTCGGGCCGAAATCCTCTGGCAGGTGCTCAGGACGGAAGGGAGCTCTACGTCGTCGTAGTCGACAACGGAAGAATGCAGATGCAGGCCGACAAAACTTTCAGAGAAGCCCTTTACTGCATAAGATGCGGCGCCTGCATCAACATCTGCCCAACTTACTCGGCTGTCGGTGGGCATGTTTTTGGACACATATACACCGGGGCCATCGGAATTCCTTGGACAGTCTTCGTCCACGGTCTGGAAAAAGCCGCGGGCTTTACTGAACTCTGCATATCTTGCGGATTGTGCAAGGAGGTGTGCCCGGCGAAGATAGAGATACCGATGATGATAGCTGAGGTGAAGCAAAGAATTGTCAGGCAGGCTGGTCAGTTGTGGGTCAACAGGGTTTTGGAGAATTATGAAAAGTTTTACGAGATAGGCTCACACTTTCCTCAGCTGTTCAACTTCGCCGTCAAGAACAAGTTCTTCAGGTTTTTGATTGAGAAGCTTGCCGGTGTCGAGTCTAGGAGGACCATACCGCCCTTAGCTAAGCGGCCTCTTTCCGCCTTGATGAAGAACAGGAAACTCGAGGAGGACAGGCCGTTGGCAGCCTTGTTCGCAGACTTCCACGCCATGTATGTGAGGCCTGACCTAGCCGTCAAGCTCGTCGACGTGCTGGAAAAATGCGGCTTCTCGGTCGTCGTCCCGGTTCAGAAGACCAGCGGCTACCCCTACGTGGCTTACGGAGACCTCGACAAAGCCCGGCGCAACGCTGACTACAACGTGCGCTCGCTGGCGGAATACGCTGACAGAGACGCCGTCATCGTCTCAATCGAGCCTACGGCCACATACTGCCTAAAACATGTCTACCCATATCTTCTGAACAACAGCGAGCAGTCCCTGAAAGTATCACGGTCAACCGTCTCAGCCACCGAGCTCCTAGAAAGCCTGCTGAGGGAGGGACGTGTCAGGGCGGGGCCCGCGACCACGGGCAGGACGGCCGTCCATGTTCCATGCCATGAAAGAGCGCTCGACGCCTCGAGGTCGGTCCTCCACCTGCTGCGTTCTGCGGGTTATGAAGCGTTCGTCGTGGAGACGGGTAGCTGCTGCGGTATGGCTGGTTCGTTCGGCATGAAGCACGGGGTCTTGGGCTACGAGCTGTCGAATGTTATTGGCGAGAAGTTGTTCGATTTGTTGAGAAACAGTGGATGCAGTCAGGTGGCGACGACGAGCAGCGTGTGCCGTATACATATTGAGGAGGCTACAGGCCTGCCGGTCCGCCACCCGCTGGAGCTGCTTCACTTCTCGACGTAGGCTATCAGGTCTATCTCGACTAGAGCATCCTTCAGAGGCAGGTCGACTACGACGGTTGTCCTAGCGGGAGGCGTGTCCTTGAAGTATTCCCTGTAAACCTCGTTCATCTCTTGGAAGTGTTCGGGCTTGGTCAGGTAGACGACTGCTTTGACGACGTCTTTGAGCGAGTAGCCGTAAGACTCGAGCAAGCCCTTTGCGTTCTCCAGAGCCCTCCTCGTCTGGCTGCGTACGTCCCCGCCTTCTATCTTTCCGGTGGAAGGGTTTAGCGCAACCTGCCCCGAGAGGAAGATGAAGTTTCCGGCTTTCACCGCTTGGGAGTATGGGCCGACGGGTTTGGGAGCCTTGTCCGAGGTCAATATTTGCTTGGTCATGTCTACCGGCTTCACCGACGGAATTTATGTCTTCTCCACGCTCTGCAGCTTTCTCGCAAGGCTTTCAGCCTCTTCGGGCGTGAGGCTCCTCGACGGAGGAATAGGCCCTCCTACGTCAACCCCCCTCAGCTTCAAGGCGTGCTTGAACGCGGCGTGGTAAGGCCCGGCCTCGGCAAGAATGTTCTTGAGAATGTTCAGCTTGTGCTGCAGCATGAGGGCCCTCTCCATGTCGCCCGAGTCGAAGGCTCGCCTAAGCTCTGAGACGAGGTCAGGATATACAGAGGCTATGGCGCTTATTTGTCGGCGGATTCCCACCGTAAGGCTGTACAGAATGAGCTCGTCCCCGCCGGATGCTATGAAAAGGCTTGGAAACTTTCTAGATAGAGTCAACAACAGCTCAGGGTCGTCGCTGCTGTCCTTAATCCCCCGCAACCCCGGAACCCTCTCCAGCAAGGCTTCGACGGATCGTCTGGGAACCCTGTATCCCTGCGTTGTGGGGTTGTTGTAAGCCAGCACGGGTATGTCCGACGACTGCACGACCTCGCTGTAGAAGCTTACAAGGGACTCTAAATCATACTCGTAGTAGAAGGGGAAGACCACCGCCACGGCGTCCGCACCTATCCGGGAGGCGTGTCTAGTCAGATCTCTCACTGTATCCATGTCGGGAGCTCCTGCGTGTATTATGACGAGGCCTCGAGACCCTACGTAGTTTGTGAAAACCTCGGCGACCTTCTTCCTCTTCTCAGGGCTTATTCTCACGCCTTCGCCGTTGGTTCCTAGGACGAAGAACCCGTTGACGCCGTTCCTGAGGTGGAAGTCAACAGTCTCGCCGACGCCGGCTTCAAGGTTCGTTGAAGGAGTCAGCACGGCTGAGATCGTTCCGCTGAACTTTTCAAGCTCCATGTCAAAACCTTCCTCTCGCTAACGAGACAACCAAGCCCACTATCACGCCTAAGACGAAGCCGATGACCGAGAACTGGTTGGAACCTATGACGGCGGCTAGTAGATACAGGCCGTTGATGAAGGCTGCGAGAACGCTCTCGGCCGGCGGAGCTCCAGCCAACCCCAGCATGCCTAGGATTATGGGTGCGAGCAGGGCTACGACTATCACCACTAAAAGAACCTTCCAAAGCTTGATCGCTACGTATCCGGCTCCGAAGCCGAGTAGGAACCAGAGAATCGCGAGGATAGTCAACGTGTCCATGGACACGCCTTTTCAACGGAGCATATTTTAATTTTTAGGGTCTGCGGTGCCCGGGCCCGGTGGGACTTGAACCCACGACCTCCGGCTCCGAAGGCCGGCGTTCTAGGGTTGAACCGACCTCTCTATCCATTCTGAGCGACGGGCCCTTCAAAGGGTTGTGCATCGATGCTAATAAACTAGCGATTACAGCAGCCCCACGAAGACGGGCACGAACACTATGGCGACGGTGTTGAGTACTTTGATGACGGTGTTGAGCGAGGGGCCTGCGGTGTCTTTGTAGGGGTCTCCGACGAGGTCTCCGGAAACGGCGACTGCGTGCTCGGGCGTCTTCTTACGGCCAGTATACTCGAGATACTTTTTGGCGTTGTCCCATGCGGCGCCGCTGTTAGCCATGTGGTAGGCTAGGTAGAGACCGCTAACAACCCCGCCCATCAAAACACCCGCAACAGCTTCAGGCCCGAGCAAGACCCCTACCGCGATAGGGGTCAGAACTACTATCGCAGCCGGCACTACAAGCTCTCTAACAGCTCCAGCCGTGGCGATCGAGACCACCCTGCCATAGTCGGGCTTGGCAACCCCCTCCAGAATACCCTGAACAGTCCTAAACTGGTGCCTAACCTCCTCAACTATCTTGGAAGCCGTCGCCCCGACGGCTGATATCAGCCTGCTGCTGACGTAGAAAGGAAGAAGGCCTCCGATGAGAAGCCCGACTATCACCGCGGGGTTGGAGAGGCTGTAGAGTCCTTGGCCGAGGACTTTCTCAGCCTCGTACTGGAAGGCTTGGAGCATGGCTATGGCGGCGAGACCTGCGCTAGCTATCGCGAACCCCTTGGTCGTGGCTTTCGTGGTGTTTCCTATTGCGTCCAAGGCGTCTGTAAGCTTCCTGTTCTCCTCACCCATCCCCGCCATCTCAACCAGTCCTCCCGCGTTGTCGCTGACCGGGCCGAAGCTGTCTATCGAAAGAACTATCCCAGACAGGGAGAGCATCGCCATGGTTGTGAGAGCTGTGCAGTAAACTCCGAACAAATGCCGCCCGGTTGACGTGTAGCCCACGTAGTAGCTGATGAGGACTGCGGCGACTATCGATAATGCGAACGGAAGGTTCGACCGGAGGCCCAAGCTGACACCTTCTAGTATGTTTGCGCTGTGGCCTATCTTCGTCGACTCCGCCACCCTCTTCGTAGGGCTGTAGCTGTAGCTAGTGTAGTAGTCGGTTATCCTTTGTATCACCGGCGCTAGGACGGCTCCAAGAAGAAGCGACAACACGACTGAGCTGAAGACTCCGCCGCCTCCGAAGACGTTGAAAGCGATGACAGAGCCTAAGACGATCGTCGCTACTGCTGCAACTATGAAAGACGTGTTCAGGGAGGTTGAAGGCTTCTCAGCCAAACCCGAGGAGACGCTCAGCACTCCCGCAACCGAGCCTACCAGCCCCGCGCCGGCTAGAAGAAGGGGGAAGAAGACAAGCTCAGCCCTTCCTATCAGAGAGCCTATAAGCATCGAGGCGAGAAGCGTCACCACGTAGGATTCGTAGACGTCGGCTCCCATGCCCGCAGCATCTCCCACATTATCACCGACGTTGTCAGCTATAGTGGCTGGGTTCCTCGGGTCGTCCTCAGGAATCCCAGCCTCAACCTTGCCAACCAAGTCCGCGCCAAGGTCAGCTGCCTTGGTGTAGATGCCTCCGCCAGCCCTTATGAACAGGGCCACGAGGCTTGCTCCGAAGCCTGCGCCCGCAATGGCGAGAGGGTCTTGAAACAGGAGGTAGAGGACAGCTATGGCCGTCAAAGCCATGGCCGTTATGAAGAGCCCAGCGGTCGCACCTCCCCTGAAGGCTGTGATGAACGTCTGGCCGAGTGTCTTGACCGTTGAAGCCGCCGCCCGCGGAGCTGCCGACACACACGTCAACACAGCCACCGCAGCCGCGACGACTGACAAAGCCGCTCCCACGATGAACGATATTGACGCCACCGGGCTAATCAGAAAGAATAGTAAGAACGCTATCAGGGCGCCCGCCGACGCTATGTAGTTCAGCTCCTTGGCTAGGAAGGCTTTGCTTCCTTCTCTGACTGCTGAAGATATGTTTCTGATTTTTTCATCGCCCGCCGGCCTAGACTTCAGCCATGCGTACAGAGCCACCGCTGTGAGGAAGGCTAGGATTGATACGACGACCGGAAAAGCCGCAACCACAGGCTCCATGTTTTGAAGGCGATAAAACTCCCTTTTAAGTTGTTAATCAGCTAGAGATAAATTCCCCCGTTTATCAACTTGCCCGTTGACCGGCCTACCTCCCGGACAGGTTTGGGCGAGGAGCTGGGTGATTTACTCGGCTCTGGGGACGCCGGAGGTGGATGTGGACAAGTGGAGGTTGAAAGTTTCTGGACTGGTTGAGGAGGAGAAGCAGTACACTTACAAGCAGCTTCTCGAGATGGCGGACGTCAGATACGTCAAGCCTTTCCACTGCGTCACCAAGTGGAGCATCAAGGATGTTGAGTGGAGGGGTGTAAGCCTCCGGAGACTTCTGGAGGCTTCACGGATCAAGAAGGAGGGTAAGTGGGTGATGTTCTTTTGTGCCGACGGATACTCCACTCCAGTTCCGGTAGAGGACGCTTTCTCCGAAGACGCCATAGTTGCGCTCGAGATGGATGGAAAGCCTCTGTCCGTAGACCAAGGCTTTCCGGCGAGGCCGTTCATACCCCATCTCTACGGCTGGAAGAGCGCCAAATGGCTTACGGAGGTCGAGGTCATTCCAGTGTACGCTGACGGCTACTGGGAGATGTACGGCTACCATGAGCGGGGGCTTGTCTGGGAGGAGGAGCGTTTCAAGGGCCAGGGCTTCAGGCACAGCCGCAGGAAGGCCGCTGGAGTCATTCAACGCTGAGCCTTACAAACCTCGGCAGCTCCTGTCTAGCAGACCCGACGTAGAGGATGGGCTTGTACCGGATGAACTTCCAGTATTCGTCAAAGTCTTCGACGGCGTAGGCGGCCTCCACTCTAGCCGTGTAGAAGAAGTGGTCGCCGACCTCCCTGCTCCAGTCCAGCCTGCATTCAACCCAAGCCACAGCCTCCTCCAGCACAGGAGCCCTTACACGCTCACCCCATCGATAGCTGAACCCGGCCTGCCTAAGCTTGTCCCGAGCATCCGAATGCTCGGCCAGACGCTGAAACTTTTCAAGCTTTTCATACGAAAGCCAGCATGCGGAAAAGCATCCCGAGGACTCAACCAGCCTCCTAGTTCTGTGCTGCTTGCCTAGAGCAACGCCGACCATGGATGGCTCGAGCGAGACGGGGATTATGCTGGTCGCCAGCAGAGCTCCAACTTCGTCGTCGTAGGCGGCTGAAACGACCGCAGGTACCTGCGGGTAGAAAAGCCTGTGAACTATATGGCTGGGAACTTTCCTAAACATTTGCCACACCGGTTTCGATGAGCTTGGCAGCCTCGTCGAGCGACGACACCCTCATGATGTTATTCCTCGTCCGGACATCCCTGTTCCACGGCTGGTCGTAGAGCAAAAGAACTCGGCTACTGTGCGGGAACTGTTCCGCGAGCCTCGGCGAGTCGTCTATGTAAACGTCGTAGAAAAAGCTTAGCTTGGTGGACTTGAGCGGAACCCATGTGAAAGACCTGTAGACGACGCCGTGGTGCTTGAGCCACAGCTTGACATGGTTGATGGTTTCGGCAGGACGCTGAGTCAGCACGTCGACAACTCCGTGGCGGGCTAAGCTCATCACATCCTCGGCGATGTCATCCTCGGTAGGCTTTATTTCACGCCATCGAGACCACGACTTTATGATCAACTCCATAAACTGTTGTCTCGTCATCGAAAGCCTGTGCCAGAACTCCCATTCAGTGATGGCTTCACGAGGTATCTCCACCCCAGTCTCCTCCCTGTATATCTTTATGATCATTCCCGCTAAATCCGCCAGCACGCCGTCGACATCAACAGCTATGCGCATGAGGCTAACCTAGGTCTTTCCACAGACCAGCCACGCAATAAATATGCTCCTAGCCTCCTCGGCCATCGCCTTCTCCATAACTTCTCGGAGCTTCTCGGGCTTCGACCTGATGAGACGCATCGCCGGCCTTCCCCTCTTGACCAACTCCCTGCTCACGGCTATGTCCAACAGCCTAGATGTCTTAAGGTTTAGAGAGGTTTCAAGAGTTTCCAGAGGAATCTCCTTACCAGTCTTCTTCTCAAGCTCCTGTTTGACGTCGACAACTTTACCTCCTTCGCCGAGCCCCGCCAGCAGGGCCTTCGCCGCATGGAGCCCAGCGTTCTCGAGAGTCTTCAGAACCGATGCAAGGTCGTACACCAAAACTTTGAAGCCTTGGTTTATCAGATTGAGTAGCCTTGACAGAACTTCGTTGTTTTCTTCATCAGGCTGGTTGAACTCCGTCATCCCCGTAAATACACGAGTTTCATCCCCGTCGAAAAGAGCTGTCGAGTAAAGCCCTGCTCCAAGGTCGTCCCTCAAGCCGACTGCTATAACCGAGAAGGAGACTGCTTTCAAAGCCTTCGACGGCTTTACAACCTCCACGACACGCGGGCCCAGCTGGACCCTAAGAGTCTCAGTCAACATCACGTACTCAAGTATTTTCAAAGCATGTCTCCTAGCGGTCTCCCAGTCCAGCTTCAGCGAGACGAAGCTTGCGTACGCCTGCTCGTCAACCAGCTCCATCAACACCTCGTCCAAAACGTCCGGCATGTAGGTTGAAACCTTCTCGTAAACCTTCCTCCAGTTAACCTTAGGCAGCAGACAGGCGCTCTCGGCCTCGTAAAAAGAGACGACCTTCCTCTCGCCGACCACGTGAACGTCGTACTTCAAAAGGTCTAGCGAAATGTTGTAGACTCTTCTGAAAACTATGACTATGAAGCAGGCTCCGACTCGGAGGAAAGCTTGCTCGTCGTGGGGAGATGCCTCGACGGTCAACCCGTATGTGTAGTCTCCGTAAACTCCGTAGGTTGGCGTCGGCACCTCGACTGTCTTGTAAACCCTTGACACCAGTGTTCGCTCTCCGAAGGTTAGGAATTGTCTCTTCTCGGAGGCTATCCGCCACTCGACTCTGTTTGGGAACTCTGTGAAGTATCCGAACCCGTTGGACGGAACGTGGGCTACGAGGTGGATTAATGACTGCAGACGGCCTGTGCGGTAGTCTCTTCTCAGGTCGGGTGTTTCACCCCACTTTAGCTTCGTCCTCTCGTACTCCTCCAGCACAGGAGCCAAGGCGTCCACACGCCTCAGACGGCTCTCCCTCAAATCATCAACTACGACGGCCGTCACAACCCGGCCCCTCGACCCGCCGAGCTTGGCCTCCACAACAACTCCGTCGCTGCTAGGGTCTATGGCTCCCGGCTGGAACTTCTCGACCAAGTCAACATGCGATATGTCCTCCAAGTTTCTAAGCCCGCCGTCATCCCTTACCCTCCACCTCTTCACTCCGTAGGGCGGGGCGAACTCGTAGAAGTTCATTTTTAGCCATGCATATTTGCCCAGCGTTGTAAGTGCACCATCCCTCTCGAGCCCGAGATTCCTCAGAAACAAAACCTCGTCCTTGGTCATCCGGCCTCTCGTCAGCGGCGACATGAACGAGAACAAAGCCTTGAACAAGTAGCCGTATAGGTTGTCCCGGTTGACGACAGACTTCTCCAGCGGCAGGTCAAGCCATTTCTTGAAGACATCCACGCCCTTGGAAAGAAGATGTCTGTCCCAACTGCTGTAAGGGATCACGATTGTCTCGGTCCACTCGGCCTCAGGCCTCCTACCCTTCCGCCCCTCCCTCTGCCGAAACTCCCTTACATTCTTAGGCAGTCCGAGGTGAACCACTCTCCTCGCCTCTCCTATGTCTATTCCCTGACTGAGCGTCCTCGGAGTGAAGATGACTCTCACCACACCGCTACGTGCCTTCTCCTCAACCTCCTGCCTCTGAGTCTTGAGCAAGAGATGATGATGTGTAGCCACGGCTTCAGAGCTGCCCAGCTTGGTTGAGACACGTCTAGCCATCTCCTCGGCAGCAGCTATGCTGTTTGTGAAGACGAGAGTAAGAGCGTCGTCGCTGGCGTACCGGCTTAGAACCTCAGCCGGGTCGTCGAAGAAACCCTTCACGTCTATTCCACACGCCTCCGCAGCCTCAACAACCTTGAAGAAGTTTATCCGAAAAAGCTCGAAGTCCTCCAAGCTTTTAATCACGTCATAGCCAACACCCGCCGACTTCAGCAGTCCGGCTTGAGCCCGGACCCTAGTCCACAAATCCTCGAGCGATTTCCCCAAAACTAGGTAGGTCCTGTTCTCGGGGTGGAAGGCTTGTCCGTCGACTACAGACGTTCGCCGGCCGTTGATTGCGGTCAGTATCTCGGCTACTTCGTGAGGGTCTTGCAGGGTTGCTGTCATGATGGTTATCTGGATTCTAGGGTTGATGATCTCCACGACAACCTTCATCATGGCTAGGAGTATGGATGTCGACCTTGGGCCGTAAAAGTCGAACTCGTCCAGCACGACGAGCCCGCAGCCTGCGAGAAAGTCCCTCAGCAGTGAAGGCTGACCGAAAGCTATTCTCTTCAACTCGTTCAGCAGGAACGCAGGGTTGGTTACGACGATGTCGGCCTCGGTTATCTTTCTCCGGAGCTCCCTGACGCCCATGTTCTTGAGATGTTCTTGCTTCCTCGAGGCGTCGATCGATTCTAACGCCATGCCGAGCTCGTTGCAGTAATCTGACAGTCTTTGCTGCTGGTCGTTCGCGAGAGCGAGCGTGGGATACACGGCTAAAGTCTTAACTTTATTCTTGGCTGCGTAAAGAAACCATGCCTCCGTCTTCCCGCTCCCCGTACCCGCCTTCAGCACGAGGTTCAAGCCTGAAGAGAGGTCTTCCAGAGCCTTTTTCTGGTGGACGTACAGGCGTCGCTCGGCGAGGCTCCGCCCCCTTGGACTCGTCGACCCGCCTAACCCGGGCAGGATGTCGGAGAACCTCTCCCCAACCGTCAGAGGCTTCACAGCATCCTCTACGAATACATGGAAGTCATAATCCATGCTCTTCAGAAGAACAGCCGAGTCGATCAACTCCATCACGGTCTGGACTCAGCTGCCTCCCGTACAGCCTTTAAAGCTTCATCACCGTGCCCTATTCTCTTCAGCCCCTTAACCATGAGGGCGACGTATTCTGCCGAAGGCTTGACGGATGGCCGCGGGCTGCTGCCCACGTATATGAAGGCTTCAACCTGCGCGCCCTCGACCTCTATCACTACTTTACGCCTGTGGTAGAGATGTGGAACACCCTCGTATCTGTCGAGCTTCTCCAGCTGCTCCTCGTCCAGAAGGTAGGCTGCACCGTATACGATGCCAGACTCATCCTCGACAACGTCCGCGACGCCGCCTCTCCAAGAGCTGGAGTAGATGTCGAAAACCAGCTTAAACCCTTTGAGCTTGGCTGGCTTGAGGTCGTGCCAGCCTCCAACCCTCCTCCTCATCCCCTCCTGGTCTAAGTTTGAGCCATACGCGAAATACCACACCCTCAACAAGCCCACCTAGAGGATGAAATACTCTTTGTCGACGCGCCTGTTCTCAACGCCGATTATCGAGACGTCGAACTTGACTCCCCCGTGCAGCTCCGCGTACGGTCTGTCGAAAAGCACAGCCTCGGCTATTCTTCCGACGGCGTCCGACTTCATCACCCCGCTGCCGCTGGCACCTGTTGCCACCACGCAGTTGAGAAACTTGAAGACTAGAGGGTTTCCGTCGAGGTTGTTCATCGAGTAGCATCCAGCCCACATGTTGTAGGGCCTTGCGTTCGAGAATGGGGGTAGATACTTCTGCAGAACAGGATGGATGATTTCGTAGTAGAAATTCGGCTCCGGCTCGTAGTCGTGTCCGAAAGGCCTTCCTATGTCATCTGTCAAGCTGACCCAGAAAGATTTTTCATCAACCCGTGGAACTACGTACAATCCGTTGGGGAAGAACATGAAAGGCAGAGGCCTTTCCCCCGCCCATTTGGTTTGAAGAAGCTGCTCCAAGCCGCCCGAGGCCTTCACGGCGTACAGCTGTCTCTTCTTGGGCTTTACGAAGCAATCCACCCCTATCGGGTCGAGAAGCTCGGGAGTCCAGCTGCCCGCGGCTACTACAAACCTCTCACCTCTCAAAACATCTTCCCCCATCCTCACCCCGGCTACCCGCGTCTTCTGCCAGGCCCTCGGCTCGTTAGGAATTCCCAGCGGAGTCTCGGGCTCGAGCACGATCCTGTCAACTTTTTTGTTCGGAATTATCTCGACGCCATCGTTCAGACATCTTCTTTTATAGGCCTCGACCAGCTTCTCAACGTCGAGCATGCCGCAGTAGGGGGCGTAGAGGCCTGAAACTATCTCCTCAAGCCCCATCAAAGCCGCCTCCTCGTCTCCGGCGAACGATGTTTGGAGGCCGAAGTATTCCCTCAGCATGGCTTGGTTGAGCAGCTCAGCCCTGCCTGATTTCACAAACTGCTCCACTACGCCCTCCAACTTTCTCATTCTACTCCTGCTCATCAGTATCAGATACCCAACCTCCCTCATGTTGAGCTTAGCCTCTCCAGACCTCTCAATCTCCCTGAAAACCCCTATCGATGTCTCGGACAACACCTGGTTCACCTTAGAGGTGAAGATGCCCTGACGGTATCCTCCGACGCTTTTGGCCGTGTTGCCCTGCCCCACATCCCTGTCCTTCTCAACCAACCCGACAGAAAGCCTCCTGTTGTTGTGCTTGACGTAGTAAGCTGAGGCGAGCCCTAGGATACCGCCGCCGACAACCAAAACATCATAGTCGGCCATCTTACTTTTCACCTCAAAACGCCTATCAAAAAAGGTTATCCATTTATTAACTGGATGCAGGACGCTAAGCCTAGGAATGCGAGTAGTTGACGGATGCAGGGTTGACCTCGACCACGTCCTCAGATGGCTGAGAGACGTTTCTGCTTCCAGGGTATTGGTTCAATCGCCTCTGGGGTTGAGAAAGCTGGCTTTCTGGCTGGGCGAGAGGATCGCCTCCGAGGGCTACGAGGTTTACCACTCCAGCTCTAACTGCTGGGGTGGATGCGACGTAGCTTACGACGAGGCCTCGTCCCTGGACGTCGACGCCATAGTGCACCTCGGCCACAGCCGGTTCCTGAGGAAAGACAAGGTTCCGACAATCTACGTCGAATGTAGGTACTCCGACGACGCTCCCTTGCGTGGCTTGGCTGGGCAGATGACCGGCGCTCTCCACGGCTTCCGGGTTGTTGGTCTCGGGGCAAGCGTTCAGTGGCTTGACCAACTCAACATCGTCATCGACCTTCTGGAGAGGGATGGAATCAAAGTCTTGACTGCCCAGCCTGAGATGTACTCAGTCTACGAGGCTCAAGTGCTCGGCTGCGATGCCACAGGGATGAAAAAGATAGAGAGCAGCGTCGACGCCTACTTGGTGGTTGGGAGCGTTTTCCACGGGCTGGGAGTGGCTCTGCTTACCAGCAAACCCGTTTTCGCAGCAGACCCACACACGCAGAAGGTCGTCGACCTCAGTAGCATGAGGGATAGGATTCTAAGACAGAGATACGCGCAGGTCGAGTCTTTCAGGAAAGCAAGCCGTGTTGGGGTGCTGGTCAGCGTGAAGCCCGGCCAGAAAAGGCATGGCCTAGCCTTGAGAATAAACAAGGTTCTACGCAGGCACGGGAAACAGTCATACTTGCTGACTGGCGATGAAATCACTCCGGCAACAATGCTGGAGAATAAGTTCGAGGCCTTCGTAAACACCGCTTGTCCACGTCTCAGCATCGAGGACCAGACCCAGTTCTCCAAACCACTCCTCCTTCCAGCCGAGTCCTTGGTGGCTTTGGGTCTTCTAGAATGGGATGAGGTGGTTGACAAGGGGTTGTTGATGTATCCTTGGGGATGGTCTGACAGGGAGTCGTCCCGGAGATTTTGGAGCCGGCTCAGGGAGGTTGAATCATGAGGAAGACCTTGGTTGTGCCCGGAGAACCTGTCTGCGTAATTGAGGAGTTTCTGCCCGGCGAAGGCGTGGTCGTCAACTCCAGCGGTATCGTCAAATCCGTCTACGTCGGGAAGGTCTCCTACGACATGAACAAACGACACGTAAACGTTTTAAACATCAAGGAGAAGCAGGAGCTCCGGGCGAGGGACAGGGTTGTGGCAGAGGTGAAAGACGTTCAGGAGAAGATAGCTGTAGCGAGGGCTTTCGTCAAGCTGCCTGACAAACCTCTCAAGCACCGAAGAACGGGCGTTCTTCTCGGCAGGAGAAACGAGCAGATGGATGACGTCGTCGGCATAGGAGACATAGCTGTTCTAGAGGTGGCCAGCATATACCGGGGTCTTATCACGTTCGACATATACAAGCCTGGATGCGGCGTCGTGCTGGCGTTCTGCAGCGTCTGCCGCAGGCCTCTGGAAAAAAAGGACCAGCTGCTTGTCTGCGGCAACTGTGGCTCGAAGGAGAGGAGGAAAACAGTCCTAAAATACGGCAACAATCAGTTTTTGAGGGAGCTGGTGTCGACGGCTTGGTGAAGATAAGGGTTCTGGAGGAGGCTGACGACTTTATGTTGTTCGAGGTGGTGGGGGAGGACCAGTCGTTTCTAGGCATGCTTACCGAGAGGCTGAACGGCCTCGACGGTGTCCAGTACGCCGGCTACAGGGTTGAGCATCCGTTGACGGGGGTTGTAAGCGTCTCCGTCAAGGTTGACCCGAGGAAGACGACGCCTCGGAAAGCTGTGATGGAGGCTTTGAAGGAATTGAAGGATTTGATTGCGGAGCTTGAGAAACAGGCTTTGGAGCTGAGGTGATGGGGTTGGAGTTCTGTCCGAACTGCGGTAAAGCATTAACGCCCTCGAAGGTAGATGGTAAGCTCTCGCTGGTGTGCAGGAAATGCGGCTACAAAAAACATTCGGCTGAGGAGAAGGTTCTCTTCAAGCAGACCAAATCCAGTCCACAGTCCAGAGACTCGGTAGTCCTCGTCGAGCCCTCCAACTCGCCTCTTCCGACGACGCTTGACGTCGTGTGTCCTCAGTGTGGGCATAACGAGGCGAAGTGGTGGACGATACAGACTAGGTCAGCCGACGAACCTATGACGCAGTTCTTCAGATGTGTCAGATGCGGCCACACGTGGAGGGAGTATGCTTAGAAGCTTACTAGGTTAACCACTTTCCCCAGCTGATAAGGTTTGAGGTTTTTCATGAGATCCCTGCTAGCAGCTATCGAGAAGACTCCCGTGATCTCGCCCCTAGACTCCACAACCCTGTTCCTGAGCTCCTTGAGAAGCAGGATGTCGTCCAAAACACCCATGGTTAGAAGCACGTTGTCTCTCAGAACCGTGCTGGGCACGTAGACCTTAGACCAAATCCTCGCCTCCCTCACTCGGTACTTCACCTCCTTCCAGCGATTGGGAAACCCTGTCTCGCTCCCCACACAGTAGAAAGTTTTCTTCATCGTCGCAAGGCCGAAAGCAGTGGCTACGACAAGGCCTGCCTTGTCCACTGCGAGCACAGAGTCTATTTTCGTCCCCATGAACTCCCTGTACATGTAAGGTACGATGAGCTTGATGAGCTGGCTCTCAGCAACGACCTGTGAAACATCGACCTCGTCCCCGTTAGTGACCAAGCGCTGCTGGACGAACGACTCGATGTTCACCAGCTCCAAAAGCTTGTCAACAGTCTCAGGTATCTTCCTCCCCCTCGGAAGAGTCTTGTTAGTGACATACCTAGTCAGTGTTGAGACAGGTATTCCAGTATGCTTCGACAGGGTTTTGTAGTCCATCATGGTTTTAAGAGTCTTGAGGAGGTCGACAAGTATGAGCGACGCAGTTATGTCTGGTTTACTCGACAAACCAGAGTATGGAAGGAGAGGTGGTTTATAGGAGTTGCGTGGAGCTTTTGTTAGTGTTAACACGAACAGTAGAGGCAAAAATATAAGTGGCGAGGCTTAGGTGTTAATCGTGTTGACTCGTTCAAGGATGCACGACCCTGTTGACGCTGTTCGTGGTAAGCCCATTTACACGGCTGACATAGTTCCAGAGAACGTTCTGCGTGTCAAGGCGTTGAGGTCGGAACACCCTCACGCCTTGATAAAACGGGTTGATGTGTCTGCAGCTCTCAAGGTGGCTGGCGTTGTAGAGGTTCTCACGGCGAAGGATGTTCCGGGACAGAACGTAGTTGGTACCGTGGTCCCCGACAGGCCTTTCTTGGCCTCGGACAAAGTCAGGTGTCTCGCAGACCCTGTAGCGCTCGTCGTTGCCGTGGACGAGGAGGCTGCAGACAGGGGCGTTGAGGAAGTAGACGTCGAATACGAAGTGCTTGAGCCTGTGTACGACCCTGTTGCTGCGCTGGAGCCCAGCGCTCCGAAGGTTCACGACGGCGGAAACTTGTTAAAAAAATATATCGTGAGAAAGGGCGACGTCAGCCTCGGTTTCAGCCAGTCGGACGTCGTCGTTCAGGATGAGTTCAGGACTCAGATGCAGGATCCTGCTCCGATAGAGCCTGAGGCGGCTTACGCCGTCCCCGACGCTGATGGATGTTTAACGATCTACGGAAGCATTCAAAACCCATACTACGTCCTCGGCGGAGTTTCGAAGATCTTGGGTCTTCCGAGGGAGAGGATAAGGCTGGTTGCGATGGCTATGGGGGGGACTTTCGGTGGAAAGTCCGACGAGGCTCCATGGGATGTCTGCGCCATGGCTGGATTGGCCGCTCTCAAGACGGGAAGGCCGTGTGCATGCATCTACAGCAGAGACGAATCTATGATCGCCCACTCCCACAGGCATCCAGCCGTAATGCGATACAAAGTAGGTGCTTCGCACGACGGTGTCTTGAAGGCTCTAGACGCCGACATATTCTTCGACACAGGTGCTTACGCATCCGTCGGGCCTCTGGTTATGCTGAGGGGAATAACGCACTCGTCGGGACCCTACGTGTTTGAGAACGTCCGAGTCGACTCCTACCTAGTTTACACGAACAACCTCATGGCAGGCTCCATGAGGGGTTTCGGATGCCCCCAAGTTCACTTCGCAGTCGAGTCGATGATGGACGTTTTAGCCAACGAGCTTGGCATGGACCCGATTGAGCTCCGGCTGAAAAACGTCTGGAGAAAGGGATGCAGAACGCTGACCGACACGGTTCTGATGGACAACCCCGTGTACGATAAGCTGGCTGAAAGAGCCGCCGACCTTCTAGGCTGGAGGAACCGAAGAAACAAGCAGTTCGGGGAAGGATACGGCGTGGCTTTCGTCCTGCACGGAAACAGCCTAGGCCCCGAGGGCGAGGACAAATCGTCCGCCGAGGTAAGCATATCTCCCGACGGCTACGTCCACGTCAAAACCTCGCTCACCGAGTACGGCACCGGTTCTTCGAGAGGGTTGGCCAAGATAGCGGCAGAGGCTTTGGGAGTTCCGGTTGAGAGGGTGTTGGTTGAGAGGGTTGAGACCCATCGAGTTCCCGACTCTGGAGGGACTTTCGCTTCGAGAACTACTCTGATGGGCGGGAACGCTGTGAGACTTGCGTCCCTGAAGCTGAGAGAGAGGCTTGAGAAGATGTACACCGAGGCTGCCGGTGTCGGCAGGAAGGGTTTCAACGTTGTAGAGTTTGTCAAGTCTCTGAAGGAGGAGGTGAAGGAGTACGCCGAATTCAAGCTGCCTGAATGCGACTACAGCCCCGAGACGGGAAAGGGAACACCCTACCTGCAGTATACATACGGCGTCGTAGGAGTCAAGGTCAGGGTAGACACCGAGCTGGGCGTTGTGAAACTCGAAAAACTCGTAGCCGTGTTCGACGTGGGCAAGGTCGTGAACAGAGGGTTTCTGCTGGCCCAGCTGGAGGGAGGGCTTACTCAGGGAGTTGCCTACGGCCTTCTAGAATCCCTCGTGGTGGGCAAGAAGCATAAAATCCTGAATGCAAACCTAGCTGACTACTTGGTGCCCACGTCGGCCGACTTGCCTCCGGTTGAGATAGAGGTTTTGGAGAACCCCAGCGAGATGAACCCGCTCGGTACGAGGACGGCCGGAGAGCCCAGCATAAACGGCCCCGCACCAGCAATCGCGAACGCTTTGTTCGACGCCTTGAGAATCAGGGTGAAGTCCCTGCCGATAACGCCTGAGAAAGTCGTTGAGGGTCTGGCGCGGGCTAGGCTCGTGTCCGTGAACTTTTGATAGCTGCCTCGACTGCTTTGACGATTCTCGTGTATCCACCGCACCGGCAGATGTTGGCTATAAGGATGCGTCGCAGCAATTCCTCGGAGATGCTGGGATAGTTGTCTGATATGTACTTGGCTGTCATCACTATTCCCGGGATGCAGTAGCCACACTGGGAGGCGGTGTACTCGAGCAGGTATTCCTGAATCGGATGAAGCTTGTCATCCTCAGCCAGCCCCTCAGTCGTCAAGACATTCTTTCCACGGGCCTGGACCGCCAGCATCAGGCATGAGTTCACAAGCCTGCCGTCGACCAAGACGTTGCATGACCCACAGTCTCCCACTCCACACCCCTCCTTGACGCTCCTCATCCCGAGCTTCCATAGAGCATCCATCAACCGGTCTCTACCCGCAACTTCGACGCTAACCTTCCTGCCGTTCAGAACGAACTCGACGATCACGCCCATCCACTTCCTGTTAAAACCCTCCAGCAGTATTCAAGCCCACGCCTGACCAAAACCTTCGAAACATGCTTCCTGAACTCTGAAGAAGCTCTAAAGTCCGACGACGGCTTTATCCGCGATACATGGCGTTCAACCGCCTCCCTAACCCTCGTCTCCGACAGCCTGCAGCCCGTCAACTCCTCCTCCAACCCGTGAACCCTGCCCATCCTGCGGCCTTCAACCCTGTTCAAAACTATGCGCAGCCTCTCCACAAAGCCATCCTCGACGCTCACGGCTATCCCAGCCGTCACGACGCCTATGCCGTTGGAGGCTCTCTTCTCAAACTTCGCAAACCATGAGAAAGCTTTGTCTCCCCAGTCGTCGAACCTAGCCTCGACGATGAGTTCATCTCTCCTGAGCTGGAGCTCCGACGGCCCTGCAACCCTCTCTCCACGCGCTGAAGCAACCCTCACTTCACCGTCCAAGGCGGTGAGGATGAGCGGGACATCCCTCTCTCCTCCGGAAGCCAGGTTCCCGCCGACGGTAGCCATGTGTCTAGTGGCCTCGGAGCCGAAGTAAACGGTTAAAGACTTCACGGACTGGTAGCGGTCGGGTATGACCGGTGATACGGCGAAGTCCTGTATCGGAGTCAGCCCGCCTACTCTGAAGACCTTCCCCTCGGCTTTCACGTAGGAAAGCTGCCTGAGTCCGGAAAGGTCTACAACCTTCTTCGGCGCCAGCTTTCCACGCCTCATCATGGGCATCAAGTCAGTTCCCCCGGCGTAGGGCAACGCATCACCGTCCTCCGACAAAATGCTGAGCGCCTCCTCCAGAGAGGCGGGAGTTAAAACCTCGAAAGACGGCGCGGCTTTCAAGCCTGCAACACCATTATATTACCGCTTTATTATGTTTTTTGAGCGATGGACCTCGTGGTTAGGAATTGCAAGCTTGTCGACTTGACTGGAATTTATGATGCATGTGTAGGGGTTGAAGACGGCGTCGTCGTGAAGATAGCCAAGAACTTGGATGAAAAAGCTGAGCAGGTTTACGATGCTAAGGGCGGTCTGCTGCTGCCGGGAGTCATCGACGGACACGTCCACTTCAACCTCAAGTATGGTGCAAACACATTCACAGCCGACGACTTTGAATCGGGAACGGCTGCAGCTGCCTGCGGAGGCGTCACGACTATCATAGACTTCGCAACCCCCGAGACCAGCAACTACGTCGAGGAGTTCAGCAAAAGAAAAGCCGAGGCTGAAAAAGGCAGCCACCTTGACTTCGGACTCCACATGATCGTAGTGGACTCGGGGGCCGAGAGGCTGAAAGAACTCGAGCAACTACTCGCTGAAGGAGTATGCAGCGTCAAGATATTCACAGCCTACAGCAGGAGAGGGCTGATGCTTGACGACGGCGCGATACTTCGCCTGATGCGGTTCTGCTCTGCAAAAAACATGCTCGTCCTGTCGCACTGCGAGAACGAGCATATCATAAACTATCTGGCTGAGGAGTTTCTGTCCGAGGGCAAGGTCGAGCCGATCTACCACTCTCTGAGCAGGCCCGATTACGTCGAAGCCGAGGCTGTTGAAAGAATTGCCTTGATGTCTCAGGTCTCTGGATGCGAGTCTCTAGTTGTTCATGTCTCGTCCAAGCTGGGCGTGATGAAGATAGCTGAGGCCCGTAAAGCCGGCGTGAGGATTCACGCCGAGACCTGTCCTCACTACCTGATGTTCACCGAAGAGGCTTACAGGAGAAAGGACGGCGCTAAGTTCATCATGTCGCCGCCCCTGAAGAGGGAGGAGGACCGTCAGGGGCTGTGGGAAGCGCTGGCCAAGGGCTATATCTCGACAGTCGGAAGCGACCACGCCTGCTACAACTCCAATGAAAAACTTAGACACACCCGGTTCGTGGACGTTCCGGGAGGAGTTGCTGGAACAGAGGTGATAGCCATGATTTTGTTTTCAGAGGGCGTTTCGAAGGGAAGAATAGGGATAGACAGGATGGTTGAGACCACGGCCATCAACCCTGCCAAGCTCTACGGCCTTTATCCCCGCAAAGGAGTTGTCATGGTTGGGAGCGACGCCGACTTCTACATCCTAAACCCGAGCAAGAAAACCAAGCTCACGAGGGAAAACCTCCACAGCAGAATAGACCACTCGATATACGAGGATGTCGAGGTAGGCTGCAGAGTTGAAGCAACCTTCTCCAGAGGCGAGATGATAGTTGAGGATGGTCGGTTGGTTTCGAAGCCGGGCAGGGGCAGGTACTTGAGGAGAATGCGTACTCCTCGGTGAGGCGTGTTGCTCCGCCGCAAGCCAGCTGTCGCAGGATCCTTCTACGCCCGGAGAAGGGAAGACCTTTTGAAGCAGATCGAGGGATGCTTCCTCTCTCCTCTAGGGCCGAGGGCCTTGCCGGATGAGGGATGGGGTGTGGGGAGGGCTCCCGCCATCATCTCACCCCATGCAGGCTACATGTACTCAGGGCCCGTCGCAGCTCACGGCTTCCTCGCAATAAAACAATACAGCAAACCCGAGTCTGTCATCATCCTCGGCCCCAACCACTACGGGATAGGAACAGTCGTCTCAATCTACCCGGGAGGTGTGTGGACGACGCCGCTGGGTGATGTGGAGATAGATGAAGAACTAGCCCAGCGTCTGGCCAGTTTGTCAGAGTTGTTCTACCTCGACGAAGAGTCCCATTCCCGGGAGCACTCTATCGAGGTACAGGTTCCGTTTCTCCAGTATGTCTGCGGAAGTTTCAAGTTCGTACCTGTTTGCATAAACGACCAGAGCCTCGAGACATGCGTCGAAGTGGGGCGTGCTGTTTACGAGGCTGTTAGAGACAGGAACGTGCTCATCGTGGCTTCGACGGACTTCACCCACTACGAGCCGCATGAAAGGGTGTTGGAGAAGGACGGGAAAGCTCTCGATAAGATAAAGGGCCTCGACGTCGAGGGTATGTACAGGGTGATTGAGAAACACGACATAACTATGTGCGGCTACGGAGCTGTTGCCGCCTTGTTGACGGCGGCTAAGATGCTTGGAGGAGTCGAGGCGAGGGTGTTGAAGCAAGCCACCAGCGGCGACGCCGGCGGCGACTACGACTCTGTCGTGGGATATGCGTCCTGCTTAATCGAGCTGGGCCGGGGATGAAGCAGAGGGCAGCGGCCTCGGCGCCCGGCAAGGTCATACTCTTCGGCGAGCATTTCGTCGTGTCAGGCCATCCGGCGGTCGTAACCGCCATCAACCTCCGTGCCAAGGTGGAGGTCATCCGTGAAGACGACACGACCACCATCAGGTCCCGCCAGTCATGGTCGTCGTGGAGTCGGAAAGGAGAGCCCATCCACCCAAACCCCCCAAAAACATCTTCCTTCACGCCTCTGTACATGATGGCCTCCAAGATGATGGAGGACCATGGAGTCAGCGGCTGTTTCAGGGCGGAGATACACTCTGATATTCCGGGAGGAGCCGGTCTGGGCTCTTCGGCCGCGGTCTCGACCGCCCTCGCCAAAGCTCTGTCCAACCTGTTTGAACTCAACCTCGCTACGCATGAGTTGGTCGAATACGCCATGGTCGCTGAGAAGGAATACCACGGAAGACCTTCCGGCATAGACCCCCATGCGGCTGCATACGGCGGAACTTTGCTGTACAACGGTCCTGGAAAATTCCAGCCACTCCAGCTGAGCCCAAGTCCCGATTTGCTCGTGGTCTTCACAGGGTTGAAGAGGAAGACCTCCGACATGGTCGACGAGGTGGTTAGGCTGGCTAGGGGGAATCCCCGGGAGTTCGGCGAGCTTTCAAGCCTTTACAGGGAGGTTTTTGTGCGGAGTGTTGAAGCGCTTAAATCGAACAACCTCGAGTTATTGGGCAGGCTTATGACGATAAACCATTTTCTTCTCAGGACGCTGGGGTTGTCGAACGAAGTCGTAGAGAGGTGCGTCGAGGACTTGTTTAAGACAGGTGTTTACGGCGCAAAGCTTACGGGAGCCGGTGGGGGAGGCAGCGTCGTCGCTGTCGGAGGAAGCAATACGGAAGCAGCTGTCCTCAGCCTTCTGTCATCCTATCCGAGGGCCTGGGTTGTCAAAACCTCATGCCCGGGAGTAAGAGACGAGGATTGAAAGGGCTGGTTGTTCTTAAGATCGGAGGCTCGGTCATAACCGATAAAAAGCATGAGAGCAGCTTTAGGAAAGACGTGATGAACAGGATCAGCCGGGAGGTAGCTCGTTGCTGGCCAACGCCTCTGGCTGTCGTTCACGGGGCCGGCTCCTACGGCCATCCTATTGCGAAGAAATACAAGCTGGACCGGGGCTACAAAGAGCAGAACCAGCTCGAGGGGTTTGTCAAGACGATTCAGTCGGTCAAGGCCCTCAACCACCTCGTCGCTGAAGCCTTCATTCAGACAGGCGTTGGCGCCGTCGGCATACCGGCTTCGATGCTTTTCATAACACGAAAAAACGTCATCGAGACAGCTCATCTGGACCTTATCTTCTCAGCGCTCGACCTCGGCATCATACCCGTCACGTGCGGAGACGCAGTCTTCGACAGGGAGACAAGGTTCACGATCCTCTCGGGAGACGACATAGCGGTCTACTTGGCGAAAGCCCTGAAAGCCAGCCGCATAGTCTTCGCCACAGACGTGGACGGCGTCTACGAAGTTGACAGGAACACGGGTGAGAAAGTGTTGATAACAAAGATGGACTACAGGCGTCATGCATCTATTTTCTACGGCGGAGTGGAGGGGGATGACGTGACTGGAGGCATGTTCAACAAGGTTGAGGCGGCTTTCGAGGCTGTGAAGGCCGGCGTCAAGGTCTTCATAGTCAACGGACTGGTTGAGGGGAGGATAGAGGCGGCTGTCAAGGGTGAGGATGTTGTGGGAACGGCCTTGGTTGAGTGAGAGATGAGCATAGAGAGCCGGAAGAGCGACCACATAAAGATAAGCCTTGAGAGAGACGTCTCGTTCAAGAAGACCACATGGCTAGAGTACGTCGAGCTTGTCCATCAAGCATCTCCCGAGCTCGACCCTGAAGATGTCTCTACAGAGACACACTTCCTAGGCAGAAGATTCAGCCATCCATTCATAATAGAGTCGATGACCGGTGGCACGGCTGAGGCTGAGAAGATAAACGGCAACCTCGGCGAGGCGGCGTCCGTTTTCGGCGTTCCTATGGGCGTCGGCAGTCAGAGGGCCGGCGTAATGAAGCCTGAGACGGCTTATACGTTCAGGGTTGCAAGGGATAGGGGACGGGACGCTTTCTTGATAGGCAACATAGGCGCGGTTCAGCTGGTTGAGAGGGGTGTGGAGGTGGCTTTCCAAGCCGTCAAGATGATAGACGCCGACGCCCTAGCCGTGCATCTAAACCCGCTGCAGGAGCTGGTGCAGCCGGACGGTGGAGCGAAGTTCAAAGACCTCTTCAAAAAGATATCGCTGCTCAAGCGAGAGCTATCCGTCCCCGTGATCCTCAAGGAGATTGGATGCGGGTTGTCGAAGGAGGTCGTGATGAAGGGCGACGAGGCTGGGGTCGACGCTTTCGACGCAGCCGGGTCAGGCGGCACCAACTGGACGTTGATAGAGATGCTGAGGGCTGAGGAGTCCAGCGCCGAGGACAAGAGGGCGTTGGCTGAAGTCTTCCTCGAATGGGGTATACCTACAGCCGCCTCGGTGATAGAGGCTGTGAGCTCCACCACCAAGCCTGTGATAGCTTCAGGAGGTTTGAGGACCGGGCTCGACGCGGCGAAGGCGTTGGCGCTCGGGGCTTCTATGGCTGGGTTCGCCAGGCCGATGCTGAAGCCGGCGACCCTGTCTGCGGACGAGGTTGTTAAAAAACTCCGGCAGCTTTCCACCGAGTTAAAGACAGCCATGTTTCTGACGGGCTGCGGGTCGGTGGGAGAGTTGCCCAACGCGCCGAAGGTGTTGATGGGCCCGCTCCAGCTGTGGGTGAGTCAGCGGGTTAGTCGTGGCAGTAGATGAAAACAGGTTTGTCAGCCTTGTCCCGCCTGCAGAACCCAAACCTCTCGAACTGAACAACTTCATCGACCTTCACGCTGTCTACAGCTTTCTCGCCCAGCCCGTCGACTCTTTTGACGCTTTCGGGGTTCACCGAGCCGTCCTCGTTCAGAAGCACACCGTGGACGAACACAGCAACCTCCACACCGTCCTCAGGAACCCACTGGATAATCTTCTTCTGCTGAGGGCTGTCTCCAACCACTTCGCCGACCACACGGTTCTCAGAAACCTCGACAACCCTCACGTTAGCCAGAAGCTTGCACCGGAACACATCACCCACCGAAAGCCCTGCCGCGTCGTCTCCTGAGATGTATAATTCTCTGCCGGCCTCCAAAACTCTCGACCCTAGGCTGGAGGAGGGATGGTAGGGGACCTCGACGCTCGCGCCCTGAAAATTCTCGAGCACGAGTCTGACAGGGTTCTTGACGAAGAAGAGTCTTCTCGCATGCGGGTCGATGATTTTACGGTTCAGGCTGTAGAGCAGGCTCCAGTCATACTCTTTCTTAGCTTGGCTGATTCCAGCATAGGTCATCATGAACTCCCTTATCGCTTGAGGAACGAGGCCTCTTCTGCGTACCGCATCGATCGTGGACAGCCGGGGGTCGTCCCATCCCTCGACAAGCCTCCTCTCAATCAAGTCTCTGATGACTCTCTTGGAGGTTGGCGCTCCCTTGAACTCGAACCTTGAAAACTCCACGTACACGGGGTTGGGCAACCCTAGTAGGCCTCTCAGGTGGTTTTGAAGCTCGTCTCTGAAGGAAAACTCGCTGCTGCGGAGCACGTGGGTTATTCCGCACAGCGCGTCTTGGACGGCTGCTGCAAAGTCGTAGGTGGGCCACAGACGGTAGTCGCCGCCAGTTAACGGATGCGGGTGGTCGACGATTCTGAACAAGACGGGGTCTCTCATCGCCGTGTTAGGGCTGTCCAGCAACCCCTTAAGCCTGAACGAAACCTCACCCTCCCTATACCGTCCTTCGAGCACTCTGCTCCACTCCTCTAGGTTATCCTCCGGACGATTGGACCTGTGGACGCATCCAGCCATGCCAACTCTCTGGCGATGCATCTCCTCCGGCGTGCAGAAACAAGCATACAGAAACCCTCTTTCGACAAGACTGCGGCCATAATCATAGTAAGCTTCCATGTCGTCCGAGTTATTCTTCTCAAAGTCCCACACTATTCCCAGCCACGCGTATCCCTTCCTGAAGCTATCGTAGTAAACTTTCTTGACCTTCCTCGGGTTTGTATCCTCAAACCTCAGCCACAGCTTCCCACCATACCTCCTCGCGTAGTATTCGTTGATCAAGCCAGCCAAGGCGTGGCCCAGATGCATGTAGCCGCTGGGTTCAGGGGGGAGCCTAGTAACTACCTTTCCGTGAACGGCGTTGGGCAGAGGAGGCAGAGCCCGCGCCTCCGCCTGCTTCTTCTCCACCTCCTCCGGCGAGAACTCTGCAACAGCGGCCCGCTGCGCATCCAGCGTCATGGCGTTGACCTCCTCGACGACCGCCTCCACGACTCTCCTGACTTCATGAACTCTAGCCTTGAGCGCAGGGTCTTCAGCCAAAACCTTTCCAAGCACAGCCGATGCGGAAGCACGTCCTCCATGCTCGACAGCGTTCCTCAGAGCCCACTTCAAGACAGCCCTCTTAACATCCATCCAAACAACAACCTCGTTGACGGAAATTTAGGGATGCGCCTCGCGGGTCTTTATAGGTTTTGCAAACAACATTTAAGTAATGGGGTTAGACGCAGAACAGGGAGATGAAGGCTTATGCCCAATCCGTACTACCAGAGTTTCAACCCACCGGAGGAGCTTGTTAAGGCGACGCTCGAAGCCGTGAGGCTGGCCAGGACTTCCGGGAAGATACGTAAAGGAGTCAACGAGGTCATCAAGTCCATCGAGAGGGGACAGGCTAAGTTCGTCGTGATTGCGACGGACGTAGACCCTCCCGAAATAGTTGCGTTCCTTCCGACGCTCTGCGAAGAGAAGAAGATATCCTACACATTCGTCGGCTCCAAAGCACAGCTCGGGGAAGTGGCGGGGCTGGGTGTTCCCGCCAGCTCCGTTGCGATAACGGACCCGGGCGAGGCGAAAGGATACTTGGATGAAATAGCCAAGAAGATTCAGGAGATTAAGACGGGCAAGAAGGGAGGAAGCTAAATGAGCCAGAAGCCTCAGCCGAAGGTTGAGGAGCCTGTGCCTGCCGTGGTCGAGCAAGTGGTCGGAAGGACCGGAGTCACTGGAGAGGTGACGCAGGTAAGGGTTAGGATTCTCAAAGGCAAGGACGAAGGCAGAGTGATTTCACGGAACGTCAAAGGCCCTGTCCGTGAAGGAGACATACTGATGCTGTTGGACGTCGAGAGGGAAGCGGAGAAGATAAAGTGATAGGAAGATGCCGACTGTTCACAGATGCTCCTTCTGCAGCAGAGAGTTCGTCCACGGCCGTGGCATGCTCTACGTGAAAAACGACGGAACTCTTCTATGGTTCTGTTCGAGACGCTGCCGAGTCTACCACGTCAAGCAGGGCAAGGACCCTCGGAAGCTCAAGTGGACGGGGAAGGCAGGCTGAGGCGGTGCGTTTGGAGCAGACTTTCGTCATACTGAAGCCAAGCGCTGTGTCGAGAGGCCTGGTGGGCGAGATCGTCTCGAGGTTTGAGAGAAAAGGGTTGAGGCTCGTGGGTCTCAAGCTTTGGAGGATTTCGAAGGCTGAGGCTGAAAGGCTCTACCACGTCCACAGGGGTAAGCCTTTCTTCGAAGGCCTGATTGAGGCTATCACCTCCGGCCCCGTCGTCCTGCTCGTCTTGGAGGGTCGTGAGGCTGTGCAGGTTGTCAGGAAGCTCATCGGCGCAACCGACCCTGTGAAGGCTGAGCCGGGAACCGTAAGAGGCGACTACGGCCTCGAAATAACCGACAACCTCGTCCACGCCTCCGACAGCAGAGAGTCCTTCGAACAAGAGTGCTTCATATTCTTCAGCCCGGAAGAACTACAGAAAACACATTAGGTCCTTAATTCAAGGGAAATGCAGGGATGGATTTCCCCAAACAGCCTGAAGTCAACATAGGAACGTTGGGGCATGTCGACAACGGGAAAAGCACGGTAGTCCAGAGCATAACAGGGGTCTGGACCGGAAGGCATAGCGAGGAGTTGAAGCGAGGCATAACGATAAGGCTGGGATACGCCGACGCAGCCATCTACAAGTGTCCGAGATGCCCCGAACCCCACAACTACCATCCCTCGAAAAAATGCCCTCTACACGGCGTCGAGAACGAGTTTGTCAGAGTCGTGTCGTTCATAGACTGCCCCGGACACCATTCCCTCATGGTCACGATGCTTTCGGGCGCGGCTTTGTTCGACGGAGCCGTGTTCGTGGCAGACGCCCGTCAAAGCTTCCCACAGCCCCAAGACAGCGAGCATCTCCAAGCCGCCAAGATACTGGGCATCAAGCAGCTGCTCGTGGCTCAGAACAAGATTGACTTGGTGAGCCGTGAAAGGGCGATTGAGAACTACAGGGAGATAACCGCCCACTTAAGGAGGGTTGGGTTTGAAGATGTTCCTGTGATACCTGTTTCAGGCCAGCACTCTGTCGGCATAGAGGCCCTGCTTTACGCCATCGAGAAAGTCATCCCTACTCCTTTGCGAGACCTAACCAAGCCTGTGAGGATGCCTGTTCTAAGGTCGTTCGACGTCAACGTCCCCGGGACGCCTGCCAAGCTTGTAAAAGGAGCTGTGATAGGAGGCTCGATAGTTCACGGCGTCCTCTCGGTCGGCGACGAGATCGAGCTTGTTCCCGGGATTCCTAAGACGAAGCAAGGGAAGACAGTCTACGAACCGGTTCACACGACCGTGGTGAGCCTGATGGCCGGTGGAAGGAAGGTTGAGAAAGCCTACCCGGGTGGTTTGACGGGTGTCGAGACAACTCTCGACCCTGCTCTGGGTAAGGGGGACGGGCTCGTCGGCAACATAGCCGGTGAGGCCGGAACTCTGCCGCCTGTGTGGAGCAGCCTGTCTCTGGAATATCGATTGTTCGAGAAAGTTCTGGGGGTTGAGGGAGACGTAGCCGTCAAGCAGATATCTGAGAGGGAGGTACTGGTTGTGAACGTGATGTCAGCCGTTTCAAGCGGCGTTGTGACGAAGAGGGGACACGACGTAGTTGAGCTACAGCTCACGAGGCCGGTGGCCGCCGACGTAGGCAGCAAGGTAGCCATCTCGAGAAAAGTCGGAACAGGGTGGAGGCTCATAGGCTACGGGGAGGTTGTGGGGAGCTAGGTGAAGGCTCTGGTTGACACAAGCTTTCTGATGGTCTGCGCTGAAAGGGGACGCAACTACTTGTCCGTTCTCGAGAAGAAAGTCGGCGACGTCATACAGCTGGTCGTCCTCGACAGCGTGCTGGAAGAGGTTAGGCGGATATCCTCCGGCCGTGGGAGGAGAGCCAAGCTGGCCAAGGTCGCGGCCGAGTACGTGGCCGGGGCTGAGATTGTCCACGCTGGGGGCCCGGCCGACGAAGCCCTTGTGAAGTATTCGGCGGAGCACATGATCCCCGTCATAAGCGTTGACTCGAGGCTGCTCAGAAGGCTCGCTAGCGCCGGCCTGCCGTTCATGACGGTTTCTAGGTCTGGCAAACCGATAGTTAGGCTTATATTGCGTTGAGTCATCAAGGCTGATCAAAAAGCATGGCTAAGACGGTGGGTAGGAGATGTTTGCTATAGTGGAGGTTGTTGAGGTTGTTGGCATTCCACCCAGCGAGTTTGGAAAACCTCTTGAGGGTGTGGTGCTGAACAACCTCAGGAAGAAATACGAGGGGGCTGTGTATGAGGAGTTGGGCTTCGTCGTGATGGTTGTGGACGCTAAGGTGGATAAGATAGGCCAGCTTCTCCCCAGGGATGGCTCGACATACCACAACTGTGTCTTCAAGCTACTGACATACATCCCTGAAGTGAACGAAGTTGTCCTCGGCGAGGTTGTCGAGATAACAGACTTCGGATGCTTCGTCAGAGTCGGGCCGTTCGACGGCCTCCTCCACATATCGCAGATAATGGACGACTTCATAACCTACGACGAAAAGAACAACATGCTGGTGGGCAGGAAGACAGGCTGGAAGATGTCGGTCGGAGACGACGTCAGAGCTAGGATTAACGCAGTATCTTTCGGAGGAGGAGCGGGAGGCAAGGTCTCGCTCGTGACACGCCAGCCTTTGATGGGCTCTCTCAAATGGATCGAGGAGGAGAAGGCGCGGGCGGTGCAGTCTAGTGTCGGCCAAAGCTAGGGCCTGCAGGAACTGCAGAAGGATAGTTAGCGGCAACGTATGCGATGCATGCGGCTCGTCCAGCCTCAGCTCAAGCTATTCCGGGCTGCTGATAATCCTCGACGTGGAGAGTTCCCAGATCGCTAGGGAGCTCGGCATACGGAAGCCTGGCAGGTATGCCGTCAAAGTCGACTGAAACTCTGTGGAGCAGGTCGATTTACTTCTCCGAGGAGTTGAAAGAAAAGCTCAGAAGGCCCATGGGTGAATTGAGGAGGGGCGAGCTGGGCGAGGACGAGGAGGTCGCCAGAGCCAGCCCGCTGGTTGTCGTCGGAGACTACAGCTACCGACGGCTAAGGGCTGCCGGGATAAAGCCCCACGTCGTAGTCGTCGACACGAAGGTTGAGCGGAGAGATGCGGGCAGGCCAAGCTTGGAAGGCTATCGAGTGGTTTACGTCAAAAACCCTGCGGGATGCATAACTCCCGAGGCCGCAGAAGCTGTCTTGAACGCTGTCGAGAACGGTTCCGGAGCCGTATTGGTGGAGGGAGAAGAAGACCTACTGGCTCTGCCAGCCATCTGGGCCCTGCCTTCAGGGGGGGTTGTAGTCTACGGCCAGCCCGGCGAAGGCTACGTAGTGGTGAAGGGCTGTGAAGAGGCCCGTCGCAGGGTTGTCGAGGTTGTAGAAGCCGCTACGACTTGAACTTGGTGTATCCGCACTTTCCGCAGGTAAGCCTGTTGCCGTGGTCCGCCATGAAGAAGCCTGGGCCGCATCTAGGGCACGATGACAAGCTTTTCTTCAGCCCGTCTTCCTTAACAACGTAGCGGTTCCACAAGCCTTTCTTCGTCATTTCTTCTCCTTCTCAGCCAGCTTGTTCCTGATTAAAATGTGCTTGGGCTCGAACTTCAAAATCTGTTCAGCGGCCTCGTAGATGTGAGCATGCACCTTGACCGTGTGCGTCCCCGTGATGAATTCTGCTTTCCTCACCACGACCTTCGCTGGGTCTGTCCGGAAACGGTCGGCTATGAGTTTCTTAACCTCATCCCTAGTCAATGGCTTTGTGTAGGATATTATAGCCTGAACGTCGCGCCGGCCGACAAGCCTGTTCTCAACCATGCTGAGCTTGTCTATCGACATAATCATTCGCCTTTAGCCGCGACCACGACGTTGACCTGGGCTATTGCCTCGCTTATCATGTTACCCCTCACCGATACCCTCTTCCGAACACCAGATACAGGCCTTCTGTTCCTAGTCTTCTTCCTCTTCGAGGGAGGCTTACGCTTCGGATGGAAGCCAACACCGCCGGAAAGCAGAATCCTCACACGCCTAGGCCCCGAAACATCACTCCTCATGGGGAAGCCGTCCCTGTCGCTGCCCCCCGTTATCTTGAGGGAGCCCTTGACGCCGAAGGGCGAGCCGTCGACGACGTCCCCAATCTTCTTGCCCACGAGTAAGCGAAACTGCTGAGGAGTCAGCTGAACAGTATAAGCCTTTCTCGTGGACGGGTCCGACACAACCATCCTCGGTCCAGCCGCCTGCTGCGACATCTCTTCCGACGCCTGATTACTGCGGCAATTTAAACATGTGTCAACGAGCCCACAGAGGCTGCAGCTTCCTCATTATCTCGACAAACTCCTCGAGGGTTTTCAGGCCAGTTTCATCCAGCATGCTTGAGTAGTTCGATATAAGCTGTCTAGCGTCTTTCTCGGGAACGTAGACATAAAGCGTCTCGTCGCCGTGAATGTTGCGGCCGAACACCGCGTCTTTTATCGAGACAGCGACTTTAGCGCCTTTTTTTGCAACAGGCTGGGGGACGCCCCTCTCCTGGATCTGGGCGATGACGCCCACGGGCTTTCCGAGAGTGTTGACCAGCGTGGTGCCTGGCTTGATCTCGCCTCCCAAAACCTCAACCCCGACGATGGCAGGTTCGCTTCTCCTGAAGACGTATTCCTTCAAAACTTTCAGCTTTCCGGGCTTGACAAGGGATTCGAACTCGGCTAATCGCCTCTGGTTCGTTGTCTCGTCGACCCATCTCTCGTAGTCCTCGACAAGCCTGAACAATACGTTGTTCTTGAAGACTCTGACGCCCCTGCTGTTGGCTTCTCTCTCAACCTCCGGGTCCGCCTTCACGTTGTAGCATAGAATGACTCCGAGTAGCTCGTCCTTCTGCCTTACGACATGCGCTTCCACTACATCCTTTTTCGAGACGTCGCCGATGTCGGCAACCCTTATCAAAACCCCTTTCTCCCTCAGATAGTTGACAGCGGCCTCCAAAGTTCCCAGAGTGTCGGCCTTAAGCACTACACCGACTTTGTCTGTCGAGATCATGAACTCTTTAGCATCTTCAGCGATCCTCTTGAGGTCCTCTTCTTCGTTGACGACGACTAGGATAGACGAGCCTGCCACGGCGTCCTCCAGCCCTTCAGCAACCAGCTTCACGCCTGCAGCTGCCTCAACGTGGTTTACGCTCCTAAGCCTCTCTCTGGGGTCTCTTATCTCCTCAGCCGGTTTAGGCATGAGAAGGGCCTTGACCTTAGTCGTCGCCGGCCCGGCGCGGCTTAGATACGCTATCCTTTCTCCAACCCTGAGCTCACCGGTGTGAAGTATGGTGTTAGCCGTCGCTCCCAGCCCCTCCTCCTCAACAACCTCGAGGATAACGCCTTCACCACGTCCGGCAACCTTCCTCAGCCGCTGCTTCATGAACTGCTGAGCAAGCCCCATGATGATCAGCAAAAGGTCGGGCACCCCTTCACCCGTCTTAGCGCTCACGGGAACTATGGCCACGGTGTCCGTGAACGACCTTATCCTTGTGTAGAGGTCTGACTTGAACCCGAAGAAGCTGAGGTCTCCCATCAAGCTGTATATCTTGGAGTCTAGGTCTTCGGCGACGTGCTTCTGCTGCGCTGCGTAGGTCTGCATGAAAGAGGCGTTGGGGTGTGGCCTCCAGCCGGGTATTGTGTCAACCTTGTTCAACGCCACCACGAAAGGCGTTCGTCTAGACTTGAGAAGCTGTATGCTTTCCTTAGTCTGCTCCTGCACGCCCTTCATCAAGTCGACCACGAGTATCGCCATGTCGGCAACAGAACCACCACGCCTCCTGAGGTTTGAGAAAGCAGCGTGCCCGGGCGTGTCGATGAAGAGTATGCCGGGAACTTCAAGCTTTACTGTTAGCTTGCCCAGAAGCTGCCTGCAGGCTTCCTCGATCGACTGCATCGGCAGCAGAGTTGCGCCTATGTGCTGCGTGATGCCGCCGGCCTCTCTGGCGGCGACTACCGTGCCTCTGATTTTATCGAGCAGGGAGGTGTTGTGCAAAAACACGTCTCCGCCGACGAAGAGATGCGACCCGGGAACGGTGAAGTCGTATACGTAGGAGTATTCGGGCTTGAACCATTCGAGCTCGACGATGCTGTGAAAAGCCAACCTCCTGCCCGAAACCCCTAGAAGGCGGTCGCCGGGCTGCAGGTTGTCCGCTCTCACGGCAACGACTAGCTCCATTCCACGAGCTGCTAGGAATGGATGCTCGGGAGTAGTCTCCACCACCTCCCCGTTCGAAAGAGAAACCCTCACCATTTTTTTCGGAGCCTTCCTCTTCCAGAGATACTCAACCCCGGCCTCGATCAGGCTGCAGGAGGCCGAGAGCGAGGAGGCCGTGATTGTTCTCGACGGCTTTACGGCGTACCCGTCTGAAAGCTGGACGACGTGTGAGCTGGACCCGAACCTCCGGAAGGCCTCCTCGGCTGTGATGGTGTCAAGACCACCAAGCCTTATGGGTGTCGCTGGACCTACGCATTTACCGTGGTCGACGTGCCCTAGGACTACTACGATGGGCTCTCGATAGCTCATCCCAGCATCAAACCTCCGCCACGCAACACTAATAGTTATCCACGGCTTTATCCCCGTGGCTTGAAGAAGACGATAATACTGGGGATAGAGTCTACGGCGCATACTTTCGGAGTTGGAATAACCACTTCGACGGGCGAGATACTTGCCAACGTTCGCAGAGTCTACCAGCCTAAGAGTGGTGGAATCCATCCTAGGGAGGCTTCTCAAAAACACGCCGCCGAAGCGCCTTCCGCGGTCGCAGAGGCCTTCAAGAAAGCGGGGCTGAAGCCCTCTGACGTCGACGCCGTGGCGTACTCCCAAGGCCCGGGTATGGGGCCCTGTCTCAGGGTCGGAGCAACCGTGGCGAGGACGCTGGCCCTAGCTCTCAAAAAACCGCTTGTAGCGGTGAACCACGGCGTCGCACACATAGAGATCGGGAAGCTTGCGACCGGATGCGTCGACCCCGTCGTTCTCTACGTAGCGGGCGGCAACACCCTCATAGCCTCTCTAGTCGAAAAGAGGTACAGGGTTCTGGGCGAGACGTTGGACATAGCGGCGGGCAACTGCTTGGACTCTTTCGGGCTTACAGCCGGTATTGGGCCGATGCCTGCTCCGGAGAAGCTTGCCGCCGAGGGCCGGAAGCTGCACGACCTTCCCTACAAGGTTAAGGGAATGGATGTTTCCTTCTCCGGCTTGCTGACGGCAGCCGAATCCCTCATAGTTTCAGGCGCACCTCTCGCCGACGTCTGCCTGTCCCTCACCGAGACCGTTTACAGCATGCTGACCGAGGTTGTCGAGAGAGCGGTGGCCATGACGGGTAAGAGCGAGGTACTGCTGGTCGGCGGTCTGGCTCGTAGCAGAAGGCTGAGTGAGATGCTTGAAACCATGTGCGTGGACAGGGGATGCATTCTCCGGACCGTGCCCGACGAGTATGCGGGGGATAACGGAGCCATGATAGCTTGGAACGGCTATCTTCACTACAAGTGTGGCGACTTGGTCGACGTCGGCGAAAGCATAGTCAAGCCGAGGATGAGGATTGACGAGGTCGAGGCTTGTTGGAGCTGATAGATTTCGTCGAGGGAAGGCTGCTGAGAGTCGGAGCCGAGGCAGTTGTCAAGGCTGTTTATTGGAGGGGGCTGAAGCTGGTTGAAAAGCACCGCGTTCCCAAACGCTACAGGAACGAGCTTATAGACGCTAGAGTTCGGCGCACCAGGACTGCTCACGAAGCCAAGGTGCTGTCATACCTGTCCAGCAACGGCGTCCCCGTGCCGCTCCTCTTGTTCTTGGACCTTCAGCAGTCAATCATATACATGCAGATGATAGAAGGCGTCGAGCTCCGCCAAGCCTCCGACCCCTCTGGACACGCCGAACAACTGGGCCGAGTTGTTGGTTTGATGCATGAGCTCAACCTAGCCCACGGCGACCTAACCCTATCCAACATCATAGTCAACGACAGCGGGCTTTGGCTAGTCGACTTCGGCCTCAGCGTCTTCAACGCCGAGCTAGAGGACAAAGCCGTAGACCTACATCTGCTCGAGAGGTCGGTCCGCAGCAGTCTTCCAGCAGTCTCTCAACCGTTCTTCAACCGGTTTCTGGAAGGCTACAAACAAGCGGTCGGGACGGATGCGGCGGGGAGAACGGTTAACAAGATGAAGAGCATAAGGATGAGAGGGCGTTATGTCGTCAAACCCTGACGCAACTTTTGTCACGTCAAACAAGGGCAAAGCCAAGGAGGTTGATAAAATCTTCAGAGAACACGGGCTCGTGCTCGAAGTCTTCTACGGAGAGACTCTCGAGATACAGTCCGACAACCTCAAGAGTATCTCCGTCTTCAGAGCAGTTCAAGCCTACAGCCTCCTCAAACGCCCAGTCTTCGTCGAAGACTCGGGGCTTTTCATAAACAAGCTGAAAGGCTTTCCAGGCCCCTACTCCTCCTACGTTCACCGAACCCTCGGTGTTGAAGGGCTTCTCAAGATTCTGGAGCATGAGAGGAACCGTTCAGCCGTGTTCAGGTCCGTGGTGTGCTACTTCGACGGCGTGGACGTCAGGATTTTCGAGGGAAGATGCCATGGATCGATCGCGGCAGAGCCGTCGGGCGTGGGAGGCTTCGGGTTCGACCCCGTCTTCATACCCAGAGGTAGGAGGGAGACGTTCGCCAGCATGTCCGTGGATGAGAAGAACCGGCTCAGCCACAGGTCTGCCTCAGTGAGACGGCTGTGCCGCTGGCTTTATAAGGTCCGTCGAACCCGCTCATCAGGTAGATAGCATGGCGAGGATGCACACATCCAGAAGAGGCAGGTCGAGCTCGACACGCCCGCTCAGCAAGCTCCCTCCATCATGGGTCAAGCTGACGGCTGAGGAGGTTGAAGGGCTTGTAGTCAAGCTTGCGAAGGAAGGTCTTCCACCAAGCCGTATCGGGGTAGTGCTGAGAGACCAGTACGCAGTCCCCCTCGTCAAATCGATAACAGGTAAAACAATCACCCAGATACTCGACGAAAACAACCTCCTAACCCCTATTCCAGAAGACCTCTCCCACCTGCTCGAGATGATAAGGAGGATGAGGCTCCATCTGCAGAAGCACAAGTCCGACGGATACAACATCCACAGGCTCCAGCTCGTAGAGTCGAAGGTCCGCCGGCTCACCAAGTACTACAAACGCCGAGGCCTTCTTCCACCCGACTACGAGCCTCTCAAGGCTTGACAAGCCTTGACGGGAGACTTTCAAAGCTTCCTCAAAGCAGCGGAGGAAGCGGCTGAGAAGATAAGAAGATGGCTGTCTTCAGGCGAGTTCATCGACGTATACACCCACAACGACGCAGACGCCTTGTCTTCGGCCGGTATTGTCTCCGGGTCTCTCAGGAGGGAGGATGCAAGATACCGTGTGAGGTCTCTCAACCGTATAGAGGAGTTCATCTCACTCCTCCGAGAAGGGTTTGTCGACTCCAAGACCCTGATCTTCACAGACATAGGCAGCGGCTACTTGGACGAGCTTACCCAGCTCCTGCATGGGAGGGAGGTTGTGATCCTAGACCATCACAGGCCGAGGCAGGCGGACCTTCCGCATGAATGGGTTCAAGTCAACCCGCACGACCACGGATTCGACGGAGCCAGCGAGCTCAGCGCTTCGGGTGTTTCCTACTTTGTCTGCAAAAAACTGAACCCAGCCAACGTCGAGTACTCCGCCGTTGCCGTAGTAGGTGCTTTGGGCGACCTACAGGACAAGAACAGCAGGCGGAGGCTCCACGGCTTGAACAGGGCGGTTGTCGAAGACGCCGTCAAGGCTGGAATCCTCGAGGCGAAGGAGGACCTGATACTCTACGGAAGAACATTCAGACCCCTGCACATGGCTCTAGCCTCTACGACGAGCCCCTACATACCCGGGCTGAGCGGAAGGGAGGACGCCTGCTACAGCTTCCTTACTAAGATTGGACTAAGCCTCAAGGAAGGAGACCAGTGGAGGACGCTTTCAGACTTGACGGAAGAGGAGAAGAAGACTCTCTACAACGGGCTTCTGGAATACTTGGTCGCCAAGAACATTCCGACGAGGCTGGCCGAGGAATTGGTGGGCGAGGCCTACGACCTTGTGAGAGAAGAGTCGTGGACCTATCTGAGGGACGCCAGGGAGTACGCCACGCTGCTCAACTCGTGCGGTAAGACGGGAAGGGCTTGGCTGGGAATAGTCGTGGCGATGGGTGCTCGTGCTGAGGTGCTTGAAGATGCTCAGCGGGTGCTGGAGGAGTATCGTGCGAGCTTGGCCCGTGCCATGGATTATGTCGCTAGGCCGGGTGTCATGGAGGAGCTCAACCACATAGTCGTGCTGAAGGGTGGAGACATGATCGACGACAAGCAGGTTAGCTCGGTTGCCTCGATAATCTCGTCGTCGGGTCTCCTTCCCGCCGGCAAGGCCCTCGTCGCGTTCGCGACGGCGGGGCACATGGTTAAGATCTCCTCAAGGGCGTCTAAACAACTGGTGGAGAGGGGTGTTAACTTGGGCGAGCTGCTGCACAGGCTTGCGGAGGCTTACGGAGGCAGGGGTGGAGGCCACGACGTTGCAGCGGGTGCTGAGATACCGTCCGACAGGATAATCAGGTTCTTGGCCGACCTCGACAGGGCTGTGGGTGAACAGCTTGAAAAAACCGTTGATAAAATCAGTGGTTAGGATGGTTTTCGGAGACGAGGAGACAGCTTCAACCGTCTACCACTCCATCAAGCCCGACGACAAACCGCTTCCAACAGGCCTCTCTGTCGACACCAAGCTTGAGGGGAGGGCTGTTGTCGTCGAGGTTGAGTGCACGAGGGGGTTCGCATCCTTCCTAGCCACATTAGACGACGTCCTCGGAAGCGCCAGCCTGTCGGAGAGGGTCTACAGAACGGTGGGCGACAAATATATAGAGACCCGTTGAAGGCGTAAGGAAGGGTTGTCAAAGAAAACTTCAGAGCCGAAGAAGCCTAAGAAGCAGTTCGACATCTACGCTCCCCCCTACTTCGGAGGCAAATGGCTTGGAAGCACGATGGCTGACGACGCCTCCAAAGTGGTTGGTCGAGTTCTCAAGACAAGCCTGTACGCCATAACTGACGACTTCACCAAGCAGTACATACTTCTAAACTTCAAGGTCGTGGACGTCAAGGACAGCGCATGCCAAACAGTATTCTACGGCCATCAGTACGGCAGGGAGTACCTGCGCAGCCTAGTGAAGAGAGGCACGAACAAGATCGAGTACATCTTCGACGTCTCCACAGTCGACGGGTTCAGGCTGAGAGTCTACCCGACTGTTTTCACCTCATCCCGCACATCGTCCAGCAAGAGAAAAGCCGTCAGGGCTTTGATGATGAAGGTTGTTGAGGATGTTGCCTCTAAGCTCACTCACGACCAGCTGGCGCAGGAGCTTGTCCTCGGTAAAACAGCCTCAGACATATACAACCAAGTGAAGAAAATAGTTCTTCCTAGACACGTGGGCGTCGTCAAGAGCAAGGTGCTCAAACTCGGCAAGATACAGTACCTAGCTCAGCCTCAGGTAGATTGACCGGGATGGAGATAGACGTCGAGGAGTTTAGGAAAAGGTTTCCAGCCCTCTACCGTGAGCTCTGTGGAGGTAAGTCTTCGGTTGGAGTTGGAGGTGTGCGGACGAGCTCTGCGGAGGCTGAGAAGGAGGCCTCGTCGAAAGCTCCGACGGTCATCGACTATTTGCGGAGATGCGACACGGACGAGCAGGGTAGGGAGGTTGTGGAATACCTGCTCTCACGCGGAGAGCTGTCCAAGGATTACGCTGAAGTCCTTCTCAGCCAGCTGAAGGAGAGGGGTATAAGGAGCTTCGGCTCGAGGAAGGAGCTTGGACACTACTTCCGGGAAGGGTTCTAGCCCCGTCTTCCGGCGGATACTATGGAGACTACTTGGTCGGGCTTGAGGGGGTTGTCGTCGGCCAGCCTCAGGCCTGTGAGGGCGTCTACCGCATACAGGTAGCCTTCGCCCAGCTCGGAGTGTATTTTGTAGGCTAGGTCTCTGGGCGTGGAGCCTGAGGGCATCAAGTAGACGTCCGGGAGGACGTTGCCGTCGTGGTCGGTCAGGCTGTGGGGGTTCTCGACCGGGTAGACAGGTATGTAGCCGAGCTTCTCCAAGTAGGCTTTGTTGACAAGCTGCTGAACACCCGTCCCTCCCCACCTCGAGAAGACTCTCTCCCTAATCTTGTCCAAGGCTTTTTTCTGCGCATCGGTGAGCTGCGCGTCCTTCAACACTGTGAAGTTGCTGTCGCCGGGCAAGTACCTGACCAGACCCTTCGATGCAGCCAGCCTCAGAGTTCTCTCGGCCTCGGCCGAGCAGGGGACGACGTCGAAGCCTGCTTGCCGAAGCCTCTCCACATTCGCCTCAGACCCGGGGACGTCGCATTTGTTAGCCGCCACTACAACGGGCTTGGTCCTAACCCTCAGCTCCGTGGACAGCCTCAGCAGGTCGGCCGAGCTCCAGCTCGTCGGCTTGCGCAGGTCAAGCCCTAGATGGGCGACAGCCTCCATCACACTCTTCTCATCGACCCCCAGTCCTGAGAGAGCCTTGCTTATCTCAGCCGTGAAGCTCACCTGCCTAGCCTCAGCCGCCCTCGAAACCCGGGCCCAGTGCCTTGCAAGAATGTCTCGAAGCCATATGTCGAACTCGTTCAGCACGAGCTTGACGTCCTCAACGGGGTCGTGGGAGCCGGGCTCGGCAGGAGTTCCGTCGAGCAGGGTTCCGCCCGAAGCATCGGCGACCACGATGAGGGCTGAGGCTTGCCTTATTTCGTCTAGGAACTGCAGGCCGAGGCCTTTTCCCTTGTGAGCTTCGTGTATTATTCCCGGGCAGTCTATTATCTGGATGGGTGCGAGGCGTACGCCGTCGACGCAGAGCGAGTTTCGCGGGTTGTCTTTGACTCCGAGTTTTTTGCAGACGCAATCAAGCCTTACGTAGGTGATTCCGACGTTGGGCTTCTTGGTTGTGAACGGATAGTTGGCTATCTCGACCTCCGTCATGCTGAGAGCTGAGAAGAGCGTGCTCTTGCCTACGTTAGGCTTCCCGACTATGCCCGCCAGCTCCATCCTAAACCATGTCCAAAGCCGCGCCTTATTTATTGAGTTTGACTGCTGGATGGCTGGGGTCTACGGCAACGACTTCAAACCATTTGTAGAGCGAGTCTGCGGCGAGAGGATAGGCTCCCAAAGCCCTGAGGTTGGGATACTTCTTCAAACCTCTGCGGATGGCCTCCTCCTTAAGCGAAAGGTTTACCTTGTGTTTGACGACGCCTATGGCTTTCGGCCTTCTTCCAGACCTAGGCCTCGGCTTGCTGAACCCTCCACGCCTGACCCTAACCCTAAGAACAACGTAGCCCGGCTTGGCTCGGTAGCCTAAACTCCTAGCCCTGTCGATTCTGAGAGGCTTGTCGACACGCACGACGCTCTTCTCCCGCCTCCACGAGACCATCCTAGACCGGATGGACGACACCAGCGTCGCAGGCCTCTCTCTCCAAGCTTTGTTAATCAGCTTGTATACCGACGTCAACTTGACATTCAGCTTTCGGGGTTATTCTTAAAGTTGAAAACCTATATGGCGACCCGGAGAGAAGCAGGTCAGGATGCTCAGGCTGACGCGGCTGAGAGTCAGGGTTCACAGCTACGCCACGGAGGATTTGGACAAGGTGATGAAAGCAGTTGAAAACGTGCTTGGAGGCGTAGGCTTTAACGTTGAGAAGAACGTGGTGGAGGGCCACTACGGCGACCCCATCACGGTGGTCGAGTGCATGGTCGCCGACGAAGGCGATGTGTTGAAGGTTTTCAAGAATGTCGTCAAGCATGTGGGCTACGGGGCGGTGGGAGTCGAGGCCAAGCCGGGAGGAGGTGGTAGGCTTCATCTACGGGTCGACAAGCAGAAAGCCTACCAAGGCAGTATAGCTGACTCGGATGTTGACCCGGTCAAGCTCGAGTTCACGTACGTGGGTGATTGGAGAGAGATGTATAGATGCCTAGAAGATACGTAGACTTGCATGTGTTGAGGATGGATAGGAGCATGGCTTCAACCATGGCTGGAATGGGCTACGGCCACGTGTGCGTGGTTGGAGAAGAGGTTTACGATGCTTCAAGCCTGGGGATCACCGTCCACAGGAAGGAGTTTCTCGAGGTTGAGTCGAGGTCGGACCTTCTAAGCCGTCTTCGCCGGCTGGAGAGGAATGTTCTGGTCTGCGTCAAGCCGCTTAGTCGTGAGGCTTTGATGGTAGCTGCGAGGGACGGGCGCGTCGGGACGGTAATGGTTTACGGCGGCATGGCCGACGTCGACAGGCACGTAGCTCAAGTTTTTAAGAACGTCCTCGAATTAACTGTAGCCGAGATAATCGAGTGCTTTAACGACGGCAGGAAGTGGAGGAGCCTGATGAGGATCGTCAAGGCAGCCGACGCCGTGGGAATTCCCACAATCATCTCAAGCGGAGCCTCCCGAGAGGAAGAGCTGCTTCCACCTCAGCAGCTGGGCTACATTCTCGCGGCGCTGAAAGGTGTGGAGAGCCCTGTTCTCGACTCGGTTTCAACCATTCCCTTGAAGTTGTTGGAGGATAGATGTGTTTGACGGATAGGTTTCTGCGGTTGAAGAGACGCTACGTCTTGCTGAGGCATTCTGGGCAGGTTGGCGTCGACTCGGTGGCTGAAGCCGTCCAAGATGTTTTCGAGAGGCTTCATGGAAGGATGGGGCTGGCTGTGTCGGGCTTCAAGACCATGACCTTAGGCGGCCGGTTGATTGTTTCATGCTACAACGAATGGGTTCCCGGAGCGGTTTTGGCCGCATCGCTCGTGCGGAGGGTTAGAGGGGTAGAGACAGTCGTGAGAACCGTCAAAGTCTCAGGAACTCTGAAAGGGCTGAGGAGCTCTGTCCAGCAGGGATGAAGCATTACTTTCGGCGCTGACGACGGCCAGCCTAGCCGTGGTCGTTGCTCAGACCTCATACGCTGTCTCTAGCTCTGTGGGGTTGACGGGGGTCTGGGTGCCGCAGCTTTCTCTACTCCTCCTATCGTCCGTCTACGTGCTGCTCGGAAAGGTCGACAGGTCTCTCCTGAGGCCGGCTGGTCTCGGAACAGCTTTCAAGACAGCTCCCGCAGCTGTCGCCGCAGCTTTCACATCCTCTCACGCGGTCTCGCTTGCTTTCACGCCTGACAGAAGGTATGTTGAGCTCGTGGAGAGTCTATCCCCGAAAAACCTAGAGCAGCTAGCCGCGTTCGTTCTGTTGTCCTTCGTGCTGACCGCTCCGGCCGAGGAGGTCTTGTTCAGAGGCTTCATCCACGTAAGGCTCAGGAACGCGCTGGGACAACCCATGGCTGTAATCGCCTCCTCGACGATTTTCGCAATAGCTCACCTAGATGTTTACAGGCTTCTCCCAACGCTCTTCATCGGCTTGTTCACCGCCTACAGCTTGGACAGGTCGAGGTCTCTGACCCCGCCTATAATCGTCCACGCGGTCAACAACTCTGCCTACTACATCTACGCCTACTGGACGTATCATTCCTGAGCCCTGCCGCACTTAGCGCAGAAGACCTGCCCCTCCTTCATTGCTGAGCCGCAGAACTTGCATCGCACGACGTCCACGCTGCTCTCCCTGCTTCTCTCAACCCTTCTAGCCACGATGATTGAGGACTCTATCAAAGCAACAAGGGGGAGAAACAGTATCGCGTTTCCGACCAGCCATCCGTCAGGGGTTATGAAGGCTACGGCTATGTACAGCAGGCCGTAGATGTACAGCCTGTTTTTGGTTATCGACTCGGTTCTAACAAGCCCGAACCTCACCAAGACAACCAGTACGGCGGGAGAGGTGAAGACAACTCCTATGAGTAGGACCGTTGTGAAGACGAGGCTGTAGAAGTCCATGGCGCAGACGGTTGGGTTTATGCCCGCCAGCTCGAAGAAGAAGACCATCGCCCTCATGAGCAGCGGGGCGGCGACGAAGTAGCCGAACAAGGCGCCTGCTGAGAAAAGCCCGAAGAAGCCTGCCGTGAACCCGTAGATAGTCCTCCTTTCATGCGGGTACAGAGCCGGGTCGACGTATGCGTAGGTTTCATAGCCTATGACCGGCATGATGGATGCTAATGCTAGGAAAGCCGCGGCCAAGAAGATTATCTCGAAGGGTGAGGTCACGCTGCAGCCTATGATTGTCAGCCTCCCGCCTCCCACGTCGCTGACTATTCGCTTCAGTACGAGCGAGACCATCGGCTCGTAGAACTCCGGGTTTATGGAGGCTGCCGACAGGTCGGCTGGAAAAGCCAGCCAGAAGATGAGGGCGATTATGAACGAGACTATTATCACTTTTACACGGTCTTTAAGCTCTCTGATATGCTCGATTAGGGGCATCTCCTTGTCTCTGCTCAACGCCCCATCCTCTGGGCTTACGCAATATAATGTTATGCGGTCTTCTGAGACTTCTCGACGATGGCTTTGGCTATCTCGTCCCTAGTGAGCCCTTCGGTCTGGATGTTCAAAGCCCTGGCAACCTCAAGCAGCTTGTCGTCGGGGGGAGATGAAGCAGACGGCTGGAGTGAAGCAGCCTTGTTGATCTCCTCCTCCAACCCCCTCGATGCTTTCTCAAACTCCTTCTTCGCCTGCCCTATCGACCGGGCTATCTTGGGAAGCTTTTCAGGTCCCCAGAGGAAGAGGAGAAGAACCACCACCGCCACGACAATCCACTCGATTCCCTGAATCGCCATGGAATCCCTAGAATATTCACCGAACCTTCTGTTTATTAAGCTTTCCCGAAGTGATTAGAGCATCACGGCGCCGCCGTCCACTACTATCGTCTGGCCGTTTATGAAGGATGCTTTGTCAGAGCACAGCAGGCAGGCAGCTGAAGCCACCTCTTCAGGCCTTCCCCAGCGCTGCATGGAGCATTCCCTGGCCAGCTCCAAGTACTCCTCCTCCGACGTCGCCGAGACCGTGGCCTCCGTCTCTATGTTTCCGAGGGCAAGCGTGTAGGCTCTGACACCACGGCCTCCGTATTCTCTGGCCACGTGCTTCGTCAGCGCAATCACGGCTGCTTTCGCCAAGCTGTAGGCCAGACCTTTGTCGTAGCCTGTTAGAGGAGGTGTGGAGGCGAAGTTGACGATCACGCCCGACCCGTTCCTAGCCATCGACGGGATCACGTGCTTGACCATGAGGAAGGAGCCGAGTAGGTCGACTCTCATGACCTTCATCAAGTCCTCGACGGTGTGGTCGACGAGCCGCTTGCTCCAGAGACTCTCCTCGATGACGTAGCCGGCGACGTTCAGCAGGGCGTCCACGCCGCCGAACCTCTCCACCGCAGCGTCGACAAAATCTGCGACTGAGCTTTCGTCCGAGACGTCGAGATATCCGACGGCCAGACGTTTCAAACCCTCCTCCCCCGCCTCTTCCTGCAAGCTCTTGAGAACGTTCACACGCCGGGCTCCGGCTGCGACGTAAGCTCCTTCCCGGAGAAACTCCACGACAACAGCCCTGCCGATTCCTCCCGAGGCCCCGGAAACCAGCACTTTCTTGCCCTCCAGCAAGCCCATGGCATTACAGGGTTGTTTGCATGCTTATATAGACGTCGAGGACCTTACAGATGGATGTCGTCAGAGCTTAGGTACATCGTCCGGGTGCTTAACACTGACTTAGACGGGACGCTGAAGATACCCTACGCCCTTGCACGGGTCAAGGGAATCGGTGTAAACCTAGGGTATGCGATAGCCAGGGTTTCGGGCATCGACCCCGACACGCGTATAGGCCAGCTTACAGACAAGCAGATAGAGAAGCTGGAGCAGATAGCCAGGAACCCCGAAGCCCATGGAATCCCGGGCTGGATGCTCAACAGAAGCCGAGACCCTTCCACGGGTAAGAACCTACATCTCATAGGAGCCGACCTGGACCTGGCTGTCAAGGAGGACATTCAGACGATGATGAGGACGAAGAGCTGGAAGGGGATTAGGCATTCCCTAGGCCTCAAGGTGAGGGGGCAGAGGACGAGGACGACAGGCAGGAGCGGCATGACTGTGGGAGTTTCGAGGAAGGCGGCTGCTCAGGCACAGGCTAAGTCCGAGGAGAAATCCTCCTAACGCCCCTCCTCTAATATGCTGCGTGCTAGCTGAGCTCCTTTCGCCAAGCTGACCTGCTTCTCGAAAGCCACGTCCCACCTCCTCGTCCTCAGGCCGCAGTCGTTGCACGCAACCACCAGCCCCGGGTCCTTCATAACTCTAGCCGCGTACAGAAGCCTGTCTCGGACGAGCTCGGGGCTCTCGACGAAGTCTGTGTGCACGTCTACGACGCCCGGCGCGATTCTGAAGGGCAGGGAGTACTGGCTGAACTTCTCCAGCATTCTGAAGCCTCTCCTCGAATCGTCGTCTACGCCCAGCCTCGTCGTGTCGGCGTTCGAGCATGAAACCGAGAGGACGTCGGCCTTCAGCTCTAGTAGAGCCGGGAACAGGGCTTCGTAGTTTGTGTAGCAGATGTGGACAGCTATCTTGGAGCGGAGGCCTTTGATGGTCTCGTTAAGGCTCTCCACCACGAGGCTTGCCTCGTAGGGCTTGGTGGCTGCCGCCGGCTCGTCGAGCTGGATGTAATCCACTCCCTCTCTGTCTAAAGCCTGCACGACGGGCCTCACGACGTTCGAGACGAGGTCCATGACGAAGCTGTGCCTAGCTCTCTGCTGTCTCTCGAAGAAGTCTTCGCCGGCAGCTTTCTTGATGTAGTGTTCGTCGAAAGACCAGTCAGCCAGGGTGTAGGCAGCAGTCACGGGCACCTTCAGGCGTTTTCGAGCGTTTCTCTTGTTGAACCTCAGCTCATCCAAGTGGTAGGGCTTCAAAAGCCGTGGACTGTCTACGACCGCGGCCTTCCTGTAGTATTCGTTGTCCCACACCCTTACAACGCCTCTGAACTCGAAGCCTTGAACGAACTGAAGGGGATACTCGTACATCTCCATCCTCCTCTGCTCGCCGTCGTAAACCACGTCGAGCCCGGCCTTCTCGAAGAACCTCAAGCCGTAAAGGCAGGCCCAGTCGGCAAGCTCTTCAGCAGTAAGCTCGTTCCTTTTTATCTTCCCGACTAGTTCAACATGGTTCTCGACCTCGAGCCGTCTCCCCCATCTCTCGGCCTCGGACGCCGCCCGTTCAACGTTCTTCGAGATGAACGGCGCCTTGTTGAGGCTGCCCACCTCCATCGTCTCAAACGGCTTCATATCTTCTCCGCAGCCCTCTCAAGAACCTCGCCGAGTTTTTTAACCTTGTCAACGGCGGGTTCGAAGGGGAGGAACTCCAGCTCGCACGTGGGCCCTACGTCGGCGTTCTTCAGACCCGTTTTGCTGAACAGGTTTTCGATGGTGCTGACGACCGTTTCAACATCCTCCGGCAGCGTGTTCCTGCCGTCCAGCACGCCGAGGTAGAGATGTTTGTCGATGCTGTACTCCGAAAGATGGCTGATCCTTGTCTTCAAAAGGTCTACTCCGACGACGTCGACGGGAAAATCTAGGATGCCGGGGAGAGCGTTCGATAGAGGCCCGAAGGGCGTGTGAATGAGGAGCTCGCATCTCGCCTTGTTCCTGACGATTCTCACGCATTCCCTCGCCGTCTCGAGGTGATCTGTTGAGACTTTTTCGAAGACGAGGCTGGGAGCGGTGAGCTGAAGCTGTTGAACGTTCTTCACAGACGCAGCTGTCTGACCTATTACCTCGGCCCAGTCGTAGGCGAGTTCTTCGAAGCTTCTGTAGTAGTTGTTCTCCGAGAGGGTTGCAGCAGTGTAGGGGTCGGGGAGGATGAGCTTGGACGGATGGTTTCCCGCAGGCTTGTAGAACATATCACCCAGCGGCTTTTTCAGGACGAGCCTGTCCTTGACCACCAGCTTCTTGTAGAAGACGTTGTTGTCAAACCATCTCGACAGCCCGTCAACCTCAACGCCGTCGACGATTGTAGAGAAGGGCCTGAAGAGGTCGTCCCAGAGCAGCATGCCGTCGGAAACGTAAGCCAGCTTGTTCTCAACCTGAATCCTCACGACCATCTCGACAGTCTTGTCGACTTCACTCTCGACCTGCTCTCTACCCACCTTCCCCTTCGAATAGTCTCTTAGAAGCTTGATCAGCTTGGCAGGCCTCGGGAAAGACCCGACCAAATATCCTCTGAGAGCCACGCCTACATCCTCCTCTCAGAGCTGTGGCCCGGGAAGTAGCTAGACTTGGGGTCTATGTAGTTCTTGGCTACGTTGACGGCGACAGCTGCTTGGGCAAACCCTACGACCAGCAGAGCTAGCTTGACCGAGTCCGTTGGAGCAGCTATGTCTCCAGCGGCGTAGACGCCGGGGATGTTGGTTTCGCAACGCCCGTTTATCTTGATAGCGTTTCCCTCCATCTCGAGGCCCCACTTCTTGAACAGCGATACGTCGACGAGGTGTCCAAGCTGCAGAATCAAGGCGTCGCACTCGATCACCTGCTCCTCGCCTGTTTTGTTGTTCACCACTTTCACAGCCTCCAGCCAGTCGTCTCCGTAAGCCTCCTTGACCTCGTACGGGACCAGAACCTTGACGGGTGAATGGAAAAGCTCTATCACACTCCCCTCATGAGCCCTGAACTCGGTTCTTCTATGGACTAGGTAAGTTTCCTCAGCCACTTCCTTGAGGTTGAGAGCCCAGTCGACAGCCGAGTCTCCTCCGCCGACGATGACCACTCTCTTACCCCTGAACATCCACTTGTCCTTGACGAAGTAGTAGACTCCCCTGTTGTCGAACTTCTCGACCATGGGGTTGCCGAGCTTCCTTGGAGTGAAGGCTCCGTGCCCGGCGGCTATCAAGACGGTTTTGCTGAAGTGAACACCCTTGTCGGTTGTAAGCTCAATCACTCCGTCGGCGAGCCTAGTAAGGTTTAACACCTTCTCGGAGAACAGAATCACCGGCTTGTAGGCAGTAGCCTGCATGTAAAGCTGGTTGGCAAGGTCTTTCGCAAGAATCTTGGGAAACCCTGCCACGTCGTAGATGAATTTATCAGGGTAGAGAACGGTGAGCTGGCCTCCGTAAACATCCAGCGCCTCTATGACCTTCGTTTTCATGTTCCTCATTCCCGCCGCGTAGAAAGCAGCGAACAGGCCTGTAGGGCCTGCACCGATTATCGTGATGTCGTATAGGTCGGTGGATTTATCGCTCACGGGTTAGTCTCTTTTTTTGCAAGCTTTAAACATGAAAGCTAGCGGGAGGGCTTGAATGGAAGGCCCAGCTCAGCAGTGTCAGCGAAGTCTTCACAGACCTTCGAAAGATGGTAGTAGACTTTGAATACTCCGGCTGAGTTTGTCGACTGTGATGCTTTCCTGATGAACGACTCTCCTTTCTTGATGAACTCGGCCCTCGTGCTCGTTATCTTTTCTATCTTGTCGAGGTCTTGGCTGAATAAGGCGTCTAATGGGCCGGAGCCCATCGAGAGTATCAGGCTTGAGAGAGACTTTAACTCTTCCAGCGTCTTCTCGTCAACCTCCTTAGAGTTCTTGACAGCTTCTCTCGCTATCTCGGATGCTTGGTCTCCTGCATCCTCCATGAACTTCGCGGCGACCCTCAGGTCCATGAGGACGAGGGGCGAGGTCTCCAGCTTCCGGGCGAGCGTCGGGTCTATGATCGCTGACCTCACGATGCGCACAAGCGTGAAGTAAAGCCGGTCGACCTCTTCATCCCTCTGCACCACGAGCCGTCCGAGCGAGTTGTTCCTCTTCACGTATGAGTCGACGGCGTTCTCAACCATGCCTAGGACGAGCGTCTGCTGGCGTCGCAGAAGCTTCTCGGGAGCAACTAGCTGCCTGTCGAGGACAACCTGAATCTCTACCTTCGTAGGATTCTCGTCAACTATCTCCGCACCAGCCAGCCCTCTGACCACCTTCTTGATCTCAGCCAGCTCGTAGTCCTTCATAGGATTGGCTGAAGTAATTCTAATGAGGTTGTAGCCGTACAGGTAGGCTCCGACGACCAGCTGTCCGACGTTGGGCCTGAGGTTTATCTCCACCTCGTGCTCCTCCGGCTCAAGCTCCCTCTCAGAGTAAACAGCCAAGGAGCCGTCTTCAACAGGCTTCAAAACCACCATAGACCCCTTCCTAATCCCCATCCTCCTAACCCATTCCTTCGGGAGAGTGATGGAGTAGGAGCTTCCTCCCGTGAACTGTACCGTTCTCCTGACCTCCACAACCGCTTCTGCGGACTAGTGTAGTTTAAGCCTTGCGACACCTCAAGCCAGCCCGTCTAGATATGTTTATAACTTGACTCTGTCGAAGGATTGGTTTAGACACTAGCATGCCTACTTGGGGTTACTCGTCGAAGGTGGGTGAGAAGGAGAACGAGGTTAGGGCTAGCCTCAGGGAGGTTGACGTGTCCCCGAAATGGGCTCGGGAGGTCTGCGAAGCCGTCAAAGGGCTTACGATAACAGAGGCGAGGAAGCTGCTGGAGGATGTTGTTAAGGGTAGGAGGATGATAAGGTACGGACGCTACAGGAAGAAGAGGGCTCACCACGCGGAGACGAGGGGCCCCGGAGGATATCCTGTCAAGGTTTCAAAATACATGCTCAAGCTGGTCGACGCCCTCGAGGCCAACGCCGAGTTCAAGGGCCTCGACCCTGAGAAAACCTACATCGTGCACGCAGCCTCTCATAAAGGCAGGGTGCTTAGGAAGAACATCGAGAGGGCTTTCGGAAGGTCAAGCCCATACAACAAGACATACGTCCACATCGAGCTTGCGGGGGTGAGCAGGGCGTGACGATCGTCAAGCAGATACTCCAGACACGAATAAAGAAAGCGGACATAGAGGAGTATCTCCGAGAAAAGCTCCGTTCAGCTTTGTTCGGAGGCGTAAGCATCAGCCTCACCCCTGTCGGCACACGGGTGACCATCTACGCCATGAGGCCTAGCAGGGTGATCGGTCCGAAGGGGAAGGTCATCAAGGAGATAACCGAGGCTTTGGAGAAGCAGTTCAAGGTCGAGAACCCGGTCGTCACGGTTGTCGAGGTTGAGGTGCCTGAGCTGAACCCCTACGTGATGGCTGAGAGGATTGCGCAGGACCTTGAGAGAGGTGTTAGGTACCGGAGGGTTGGGTTTTGGGCCGTCAGGAGAATTATGGAGGCGGGGGCCAAGGGCGTTGAAGTCCACATCAGCGGCAAGCTGACCTCCGCGAGGTCTAGGACGGAGAAGTTCAGCGAAGGCTTCATGCCCAAGTCAGGCGAACTCGCCATGGACTACGTTCTGGAGGGCAAGTCGTCAGTCAAGCTCAAGACAGGCGTCTTCGGTGTCAGGGTTCTGATCTACCCGCCCGACGCGCCTCTTCCGGAGGAGATAAGGGTGAAGAGCGTTGAAGGAGGTCAGGGAGCTTAGGGAGCTGAGCGACGAAGAGCTGAGGGCTAAGGTCGACGAGTTCAAGACCGAGCTCAGAAAAGTCAAGACAGAGATAGGTGCCGGCGGCTCGGTCCAGAACCCCGCCAGAGCACGCCTGCTGCGTAGAAGCATAGCCAGAGCCTACACAATCCTGGCTGAGAGGAGGTTGAAGAAGAATGTCAAGTAGCAGGATGGTTGAACACCAGCTCTTGCACGGCCGGAGGGTTGAGACATCCTACAACGGCGTGGTTTTCCGCGGAGTCGTTGTCGAGGAGACGCGGAACACCGTGGCCATCCGAACGGATTGGGGGGTGAAGACTTTACCTAAGAAGGAGACCGTCTTCCGGTTCAACCCCGGAGAGCCTAATGAGGTTAAAATCGACGGCTCTCTACTGGTCGGAAGGCCTGTCGAGAGGTTGTCGAGGGAGAGGCGGAGATGAGCGAGGCCAGAAACATAGGAATACAGGTCAGACCGGTTACAAGAACCTGCGACGACAAGGACTGCCCATATCATGGGCGTCTACCTGTAAGAGGAATACTGCAGACGGGCGTCGTAGTCAAGAAGAAGATGAACAAGACCGTGGTGGTTGAGAAGAAGTATCAGGTTTACGTCAAGAAATACAAGAGGTATGAAAGGAGGAGGTCTCGTATCTCGGCTCATCTTCCACCGTGCTTGGACGTCGAGGTCGGGGACAGGGTCCGCATCGGCGAGTGCAGGCCTCTCAGCAAGGAGGTAAGCTTCGTCGTGCTCGAGAAGGTGGTGTAGCCATGGCTAAGCGGTCGAGAGCCGTAGCAGCTGTAGGCATTCTCGAAAGAAGGCCCAACCTGCCTCGGACAGTCGTGCTCGGCTCGCTCGTAAACTGCGCCGACAACTCCGGAGCCCAGGTTTTGAAGATTATTCAAGTGCACGGGCTTACGGCTAGGCTCAGACGTGTTCCGGCGGCGTGCGTCGGCGACATGCTCAGCGTGACGGTCAAGAAAGGGCCCATCGACTTGCGCAAGAAGCCTATGCACGCGGTCTTGGTCAGGCAGCGGAAGCCTTACAGGAGGCGGGACGGTACTTGGATAAGCTTCGAGGACACGGCTGCCGTCATCATAACGCCTGAGGGCGACTTGAAGGGAACAGAGATCAAGGGCCCTGTAGCAAGAGAGGCGGCTGAGAGATGGCCCAGAATAGCCAACGCAGCGACTATGATTATATAGGTGTTGTGTATGAGTTCGAGCAAACCTCGGAAACAACGGCTCAGGCGGTTCAACGCACCCCGCCATGTTTTGGTGAAGTTCATGAGGGCTCATCTATCGCCTGAGCTCAGGAGCAAGTATGGCCGAAGGTCTTTCGGAGTCCGGCTTGGCGACACTGTCAAGGTTATGAAAGGTGTGTTCAGAGGCGTTGAGGGTAAGGTGAAGAGGGTGGACGTCAAAAGGCAGATGGTCTACATCGAGAACGTGAGCAGGAAGAAAGCAGACGGCAGCTCCATCGACGTCCCCATCAGGGTCTCGAACGTCATGCTTACCCAGCTCAACCTAGACGACGAACACCGTAAGCAGAAGCTGGAGGCGAAGGCATCGTGACGCACCTGAAATCGCTGGCGGCCCCGCGCCACTATCCGAAAAAGCCGACGGTCTTCGCAGCCTCGCCGCGCCCGGGAGGGCATCCACGTCAAAACTCCATCCCGCTGATAATTGTCGTCAGAGACATTCTAGGCTACGCAGAGGACGGGCGGACAGCTAAGAAGCTCATACATCAGGGGAAGTTTCAAGTAGACGGGCGCGTGGTCCGAGACCATAGGTTCCCCCTTGGGCTGATGGACGTGCTTCAAGTCGCTGAACTGGCTGAATACTACAGGGTTTTAGTGAGGCCGCGCAAGGGCTTGGGCCTTTTCAAGGTGGGCGGCGACGAGGCTGGAATTAAGGTATGCCAGATAGTGCGGAAAAACCACGTAAGAGGCGGAGGGCTATCGATAGGATTGCACGACGGCAGGACAATCCTGTTCAAGGCGGAGGACGTTGAGAAAGGAAGGTCCTTGATGACTCTCGACAGCCTGAAGATATCGGTTCCGAGTCAGGAAATACTTGACAGAGCATCGCTCGAGCCGGGAGTTTATGGATTCATCGTTAGAGGTTCGAGAGCAGGTCTTCACGGCGTCGTCTCCAAGGTGAGGAAGGACGTGGTTTACCCCGACAAGCCGACGGCAACCGTCGAGACAAGCCAAGGCCCCGTCACAACCCTTCTCAAGAACATAATGCCTGTAGGGGTGGGAAAGCCGTGGATAACGCTGCCATAGCGATCACAACCCCACGCATAGAGAAGGTCGTCATAAACTGCAGCGTCGGAGAGGGCGGCGTAAAGCTCGAGAAGGCTCAGAAGATAATCGAGCAGCTGGTCGGGCAGAAGCCCGAGGTGAGGAAAGCGAAGAAAACCGTCCGAGGATTCGGCATACACAAAGGGGAGCCGATAGCGGTCAGGGTCACGCTACGCAAGCAAGCTGCCTACGAGTTTTTGAAGAAGGCTCTCGCAGCTGTGAACAACACGCTCAAGGCCTCGAGCTTCGACGACCACGGCAACGTCTCTTTCGGCATACATGAACATCTCGACATACCTGGAACGAGGTATAACCCGGAGCTGGGGATCGTCGGCATGGACGTCTCGGTTCATCTTGTAAAGCCGGGATACAGGGTTGCCAAGAGGGCTTACCGCAGAGCCAGGCCGGGCCGTAGGCAGAAGGTTAACAGGGAGGAGGCAATAGAGTTTATGAAGTCTCTGGGAGCTAGGGTGGTTGAGGAATGAAGCAGACGCCGAAGCCGAGGAAGTTCGGGAAAGGAGTTCACGTATGCCGTCGGTGCGGGACCAGCGTAGGCGTCATCAGGAAGTACGGCTTGATGATATGCAGGCGCTGCATGAACGAGGTTGGGCCGAAGCTCGGGTTCAAGGTTTATGACTAGGGTGTGAAGAATGACCGACCTGGTCTCCGCTCTGTTCACAACGATTCAAAACAACGAGATGGTTCACAACCATGAATGCGTTGTCAAGGCCTCCAAGCTGGTTGGGGAGATATTGAAGGTTCTGCAGCGAAAGGGCTACGTCGGGGCTTTCGAGTACATCGAGAACGGTAGGGGCGGGTTGTTCAAGGTACAGCTGCTCGGCAGGGTTAACAGGTCGCGCCCCATAAGACCCCGGCTCAACGTCAAAGCCGACATGTACGAGTTCTTCGAACAGCAATACCTGCCCGGCAGAGGCGTGGGCGTCATCATCGTCACTACGCCGAAGGGTGTGATGTCCCACGACGAGGCGAAGAAGCTCAACACGGGAGGGAGGCTGCTGGGCTATGTCTACTGATTACATCGAGAGGTTCATAGCCATACCGGAGAAGACGGCCGTGAAGTACGAGAATGGCCTGCTGAACGTGGAAGGTCCTAAAGGAAGAGTCGTCAAGAACCTGAGCCACATCCCTGCTGAAATAAAGGTTGAGGCGGGCGGCGTGACGGTGAGGATGCCTGGAACGTCTAGGAGGTCGAGGGCCATGGTCGGCACAGTGGCCTCGATCATCAAGAACGCCGTCGAGGGAGTCACGAAAGGCTACACGTACAAGATGAAGGTTGTCTCCTCCCACTTCCCCATCACCGTCAAGGTTGTTGGAAACGAAGTCGTCATATCCAACTTTCTCGGTGAAAGGTACGACCGCAGGGCCAAGATAGTGGGCGACGTCAAGGTCTCCGTGAAGGGCGAAGACGTAGTGATCACGGGGGTTGACAAGGAAGCCGTCGGCCAGACAGCCGCCAACATCGAGAACGCCACAAGAATAGGAAGGAAGGACCCGAGGAAGTTCTTGGACGGCGTCTACCTAGCTGAGAAGGTGGTTGGTGGATGAAGCTTCCGCGCAGTGTCTTGAAGAAGAGGAGGAAAACGCCGGAGTTCGTCAGACAGGAGAGCTGGAGGTACGTCAGGCTCCGGACAGGCTACAGGAGGCCTAGGGGAAAGGACAGCAGGATGAGGCTTCAGAAGAGAGGCGCCCCGCCGTTAGTCAAAATCGGCTACGGCTCGCCGAAGACATTCAGAGGCCTGCATCCTTCAGGCTACAGGGACGTGGTTGTCTCGAGCCTGTCCCAGCTCGACAACCTATCGCCCGACAGGGATGCTGTGAGGCTTTCGGGCAGGCTTGGAGGAAGGCTGAGGTCCAAGATCTACGAGGCGGCTGTCGAGAAAGGGTTTAAAGTTCTGAACCCGCCGGTCAGGACGGAGGAGAGCAAGGCATGAAGCTGGACTTTCAGAAACGAGTGGCCGCCGACCTCCTCAAATGCGGAGTTTCCCGCGTAAAGTTCGACCCGGAGCGTCTCGAGGACATAGAGTCAGCCATCACCCGGGCAGAGATACGAAGGCTTATACAGGACGGAGCCATCGTCAAGCTCCCCAAAAGAGGGGTCAGCCGGGCAAGGGTTGAGCCGAGGAGGAGGCGTGGCCCGGGAAGCAGGGAGGGAGCCAAGCACTCAATAGTTCCACGGAAAAGGCTTTGGATAAGCCGGGTGAGGGCCCAGAGGGCTTACCTCAAGAAACTCCGGGACCAGGGGCTCATCGGGAAGGAGAACTACCGCATCCTGTACGGGTTCGTCAAGGCCGGGAACTTTAAATCCGTGGCGTCTCTCAAGGAGTTCATCAAAGCGAGGAAGATGATGGGTGAAGCACCGAGATGACCTACCTCGTCAGGTTCAAGCCTAGGAGAAGGAGGGAGGGGAGGACTGACTACCGTAAGAGGCTCAAGCTGGTGAAGTCGGGCGTCGAAAGGCTTGTTGTCAGGAGGACTAACCGAAGAATCATCGCCCAGCTCGTCAAGTCGAAGGCAGGCGGCGACCTAACACTGATAACTGTTTCCTCCGACATGCTCGCCTCCTACGGCTGGAAAGCCTCTTTCAAGTCGACGCCGGCGGCCTACCTGACAGGCCTCCTCCTAGGGAAGAAAGCATTGGAGAAAAAAGTTGAAAGAGCAATCCTCGACACGGGTGTTTACAGGTCGGTGAAGGGCAGCAGGCTGTACGCCGTGTTGAAGGGGGCTCTGGACGCAGGGCTTGAAGTACCCGCGTCGGAGGAGGTGCTGCCCGGAGAAGACCGCCTGTTGGGGAGGCACATAACCGCCTACTACCTGATGACGAGGCAGAACCCGGCAGGGAGGCAGTTTTCCAAGCTGGACGGAGAATACATTCAAAACCTGGACAGGAATGTTCAGACGGTCAGGGACATGATCATGGGGGGAGCTGGTGGTGTCTGAGTGGAAGCCTAAGACGACGCTGGGAAGGTATGTTGAAGAGGGAAGGATTACATCGATAGAGCAGGTCTTCGAGAGCCACGCACGGATCCTCGAGCCCGAGATAGTCGACAGGCTTCTCCCAAACCTTGAGCAGGAGGTGATTGACGTCAAGCTCGTCCAGCGGCAGACGGACGCCGGCGAGAAAACCCGGTTCAAGGCCCTTGTAGTCGTCGGCAACAGGGACGGCTACGTCGGCGTTGGAACGGGCAAGTCTTCCCAAGTTGTGCTTGCTATCGAGAAGGCGATAAGGAACGCCAAGCTCAACATAATCCCAGTCCGGCGGGGATGCGGAAGCTGGGAGTGCGCCTGCGGCGAGCCTCACAGCCTGCTCGTCAAGACCGAGGGAAAGTATGGAAGCGTCAGGGTACAGATTCTGCCAGCCCCGAGAGGCCTCGGGCTCGTGGCGGGAGAGAGCCAGAAAGTCATACTGTCTCTCGCCGGTGTTAAAGACTGCTGGACCAAGAGCTTCGGCGAGACGAGAACCTCGCTCTCGGTCATAGGAGCCACCTACATGGCTCTCAGGCAGACCAGCAAGATCGTCTTGCAGGACATGTGGAGCATGGTTTGAAGATGACCGGCGTTTTGATGGTTTTGAGGATTAAGGGGAACGTCGGCTTAGACCCTGATGTCGCGAAGACTCTCGAGTCGCTGCGTCTCGACAGAGCTTTCAAGGCAGGTCTCTACCCCGTGTCGCCAACCCTTGTGGGAATGCTCAGGAGAGCGCAGAGATACCTCACGTGGGGCGAGCCCAACAAGCAGACGATATTCACGTTCTTGAAAAAAGCCGGGTACGTGGCGGAAGACGATCTGGAAAAGCTGGCCGAGAAGCTTGAGAAAGGCGAGTCGAGCCTAGACAAGCCTGTGCTTCTCAGGCTGAGGCCGCCGAGCGGAGGGTTTAAACGCTCCGTCAAGAGGGATTTCAAGTCCGGCGGCGAGTACGGGGACAGAGGCGGAGAGATCAACGAGTTGTTCAGGCGGATGATTTAGCTGGAAAACACTTATTAACAAACCATCGACACGTTAACTCAGACGCTCACGAGCGTTGGTGGTAATATGCCAACAAGGTTGAGGAAGGTTAGGAAGCTCAGGGGCTCGAGAACCCATGGATGGGGGCAGATAGGCCAGCACAGGAAAACAGGAGCCAAGGGAGGCAGGGGAATGGCGGGCGGCCACAAACACAAGTGGACCAAGCTGCTGTCGGAGGACTATTTCGGCAAGGACGGGTTCACGCCTGTGCAGAAGAAAGAGAAGAGAGCCGTTAGCCTACTGAAGGTTTCTCAGATCGCCGAGTCGTCGGCGTCTGAGACGATAAACTTGGACAGCATGGGCTACGACAAACTCATCGGAGGCGGAAAACTCTACAAACCCCTGACGATAGTCGTTAGAGAGTGGAGCAAGAAAGCCGCCGAGGTCGTTGAAAAGTCTGGGGGCCGTCTGGTCAAGCCCGGAGAGGCGACGGCATGAGTGAGCAATCCGCTGTCCGAACCTTCTTCGAGAAAGCTTCTAAAATTCTACCCGAGATAAAGAAGCCCGGCCGGAAGGTAGGGCTTACTGAGAAGCTTGCTTGGACGGTTCTTGCGCTCGTGGTTTATGTCTGGATGGGGCACACCTTCCTCTACGGCCTGCCCCAGACTCAGCAGACGGGACAGAGCCCCGTGCTCCTGAACATAGTTTTCGCACAGAAGCAGGGAACGCTGATCACTTTAGGAATAGGGCCGATAGTGACGGCTGGGCTGATACTCCAGCTCCTCGTCGGAGCTGAGCTGATAAAGATGGACTTGAGGAAGAGCGAGGACAGGGCTTTATTCACGTCGACAAGCAAGCTGCTGGCCATCGTGATCACGCTCTTCCAGGGCGCTGCATACGTCTACGCAGGGTTTTTCGGACCCACGACAACCACCCAGAACATCCTGATATTCATACAGCTCGTTGCTGCAACGATTCTGATAATCCTGCTGGATGAGCTTGTCCAGAAAGGCTGGGGGCTCGGAAGCGGAATAAGCCTGTTCATAGTCGCAGGCGTGGCTGAGGAGATCTTTGTCTCCCTCATCTCCCCGATAATATTGGCTGACGGCATATACCAGGGAGTCATCCTAGCGATCTTTCAGACACTTCTAGCCGGAAACTTCCCAAGCCTGTTGGTCAGGCAGGCTGGCTACCCTGACATAGTTGGCTTAATCTCGACAATATTCTTGGTTCTGGTTCTCATCTACATAGAGGCCATCAGAGTCGAGATCCCCATCTCGTACGCCAAGTTTCAGGGCTATCGCGCCAAGTATCCCGTCAAGCTTCTGTATGTTTCGAACGTCCCGATAATCTTCGCCACAACGGTCTTCAGCAACATATTCTACATGGGTTCTCTCGTCTGGAGCAGGTTCAACCCCAACAACGAGAACTTCTTCCTCAACCTAATAGGCACCTACGTTTACAACCAAGAGTTAGGAACCTTAGTTCCGACAGGCGGGCTTGCCTACTACGTAATAGGCCCACGCGGGCTGGCGAACGTCGTCGAAGACCCTGTGCGAGCAGCTGTACACGCGGGTTTGCTGATAATCTTCGCAGTGTTGTTCGCCAAGTTCTGGGTCCAGGTCGGCGGGCTCGGGCCCGAGAAGGTCGCCGAGCAGCTCATCAACGCAGGCATGCAAGTTCCCGGCTTCAGAAGGTCTCCCACCATCATCGCCAGCATCATAGGTAAATACATCTCAACCGTCACGATAATCGGAGGGTTGGTGATAGGCGTGGTCGCCAGCGTCGCCGACTATCTTAACGTCTTCGGAACAGGTATAGGCCTGCTGCTCATGATAGGCATCCTTCACCAGTACTACAACATCCTGATGAGGGAGAGGCTTTCAGAGATGTATCCGGCTCTGGGCAGGTTCCTGGGAGGCGAGTAGCAAGTGATAGTTGAGATGATGATCATCTCAGGCATGGCTGCAGCCATTTCGGCGACAACGACTGGCTTGAGGAAGATAATATTCAAGAAAGAGGATTTCGCCAAGATGGCCGAGATCCAGGCCTTCAACAGGGAGCTGATGGCTGCGACGAGGAAGAAGGACCAGAAGACTATTCAGAAGCTTCAGAAAAAGAAGGATTACATCCAGAAAATCAACGCCGAGGTGAGCAAGAAGAACCTCGTGACGATGTTCGCCAGCATGATGATATTCTTCACCGTCTACCCGTTCCTAGCGTCTTTCTACGGAGACACGGTCGTAGGCTACGCGCCTCAAGGCCTAAACATCCCCTTCATAACCGACAGGGGTGAGATAAGGTTTTACGGCTGGTTCATCCTCTCGTTCTTCGGCGTAGGCTCCCCGATCTCCAAGGTCATGGGTCTAAGCATCACGGGGATGGGTGTTCCGGATGGTCAGGAGAAGCCTCAGGACAAGGACATTCGTAAGGAGAAAGGTTAGAACTCCGGGCGGAAACACACGCCTTCACTTCCGAAGGCCTTATTCCGCCACGAGGTACTGCCAGTACTGCGGAAAACCCGTCCACGGCGTCGCGGTCAGGGGCGGTAGGGGTGCGTCGTCTAGGAGGGTTTCGAGGCCCGGCGGCTCCTTGTGCGCATCTTGCCTGAGGAACCGGTTGTTGACCGGCGTCGCCGCCGAGTGGAAATTCTGAAGTAGTGTCGGGCGACTGTCTCGATTATCTCGACGACCTTCTCGGGCTCAAGCCTCGTGGTGTCGACCACGAGGTGGAAGGGCTCCAGGTCCTTCCCCATCCTTATGCCGTACAGATTCCGGTATATTCTGGCGCTTTTTCGGTCTCTTTCAGCCAGCAGCCTCAGAGCCTTAGCCCTGGATATTCCGCTCCTTTCAGCCATCCTCACGGCTCTCATCTTCTTGTCAGCGGTCAGCCAGACGTTGAAGGACCTGCCCCTGTAAAGCCAGGGCATCACCCACGAGTCAACGACGACTCCCCCAGCCCTGCACATCCGGAGAAGCATGCTGTCCACCTTCTTGTCGAAGCTGGGGTCTCTGCTGCGCAGCCTCAGGAACTTCAAGCCCTTCGGCGTCTCCCACCATCCGGGCCCTGTTGGGTTGAACCCATGCATCTTCGCAACCTCCTTGAGGGCGTCGCCTCCCGACACGTAGCGGAGCCCCATCCGCTTAGCCAGCATCCTACCGACCGTTGACTTGCCGACGGCGGCGAAGCCGGAGAGGCAGACGACCTGCTTGACAGCCATGTATCAAGCCACCAAATGCTTAATTTATGTATAAAAGCTGTCGGAGAGCTATTTTTCAGAGGCATGACTGCGGATGATCTTCTCGGAAGGGTTTGCGTAAAGCTTTCGGGCAGGGATGCTGGTTCGAAGGGCGTTGTCGTCGCCGTGCTTGACGACGGCTACGTCGTTCTAACGGGACCGAAGCATCTCACGGGGCTTAGGAGGAGAAAGGTCAACGTAAGGCATGTAGCTCCCACGCCGAAGAAGCTGGAGATACCGAGGGATGCATCGGACGAGGAAGTCCTCAAAGCAATCAAGGAGGCTGGCTTGGAGCGGTACATGGTTGAGCGGTATGAGGCTTGACCCTCCCTGGACGAGGACTCAAAGGCTCGAGGTTAAGCGTGAAGCTGAGACCGACTACAGCCGTGGAAAACACCCGGAGCAGCGGTCCGTTGAAGAGCTTCTCGGGCTTGGGGTTGTAAACCTCGACAAGCCCCGAGGGCCGACGAGCCACGAAGTAGCCTACATGGTCAAGAAGATGCTCGGGCTCGCTCAGGCCGGGCACGGCGGGACCCTAGAATCTTTCGGGGAGATCCCGCTGTCTCGGGTGTTCTTCCGCTGATGCTTGGCGATGGGACGAAGGCGGCTCCCGCGCTGATGTACAGCGGTAAGGAGTACGTGGGTTTGCTCGAGCTTCACGGCGACGTCTCGGACGACGAGCTGCTGAAGGCTTTCGAGCTCTTCACCGGCGACATCTACCAAGTTCCTCCGGTGAGGGCGGCTGTGGCTAGGAGGCCGAGGGTGAGGACAGTCTACTACAACGAGCTGCTGGAGAGGGATGGGAGGATGGTTTTGTTCAAGGTGGGCTGCTCGGGCGGAACCTACATCAGGAAGCTCTGCCACGACATAGGGGAGTATCTTGGCGTAGGAGCCCACATGCAGGAGCTGAGGAGGGTAAGGGCGGGGCCTTTCACGGAGAACAAATCGCACACGGTTCTCGACCTGTACGAGGCCTGGACCTCGTACAAGCAGTCGGGAGAATCCGAAGCCCTTCTGAAGATTGTCAGGCCTGTGGAGGACTGTGTCGAGCTGCTTCCGAAGGTCTACATCCTTGACACGGCTGTGGACGCTGTTTGCCACGGAGCTGACTTGATGGCGGCTGGCGTGAGCAAGCTGGACCCAGAGATCAAGGCAGGAGACTTTGTGGCGGTCATGTCGTTGAAGAACGAGCTCGTGGCCTTCGGAAGAGCGTTGATGTCGGGCGGAGAGATGCTCGAAGCCATGGAGGGGCCCGTGGTCGACACCGTCAGAGTCGTCATGCCACGATCAACCTACGCCCCGGTGTGGAAAGGCGGGCTACGGCGGAAAACCTCATAAACACGAACCTCAACAACTCATTCAGAAAGCCGGGGTCCCTAAGCCTGGCATAGGGCAGGCCTGGAGAGCCTGTGGCCTTTCACGGGCCGCGTGGGTTCAAATCCCACCCCCGGCGAACCAGCCAAGAATAGGTGGTTGTTCCTCAAGAAGTTGCAGTCTCAGCCGTCGCCGAAAGCCACGATCGTCTCATATATGGGAAAAGATGTGTTGAGGGCTCGGAATTTGTCGGATGCTGAAGATGGAGCTCAAAGCTCCACCAACCTGTTTGAATCACGGCGAACCAGCCCCTCCGGACAAGACGACGGCGGCGTCAGGAAGTAAAAGACTTACGAAAAACGTAGCTAAAATACTAAAACAATTACACGGACTTATCTATAAATACGAAAGTGAGACGTATCGTGGCGAGTTCAGTTGACTACGCTGCTTGACTCGACGTTCAGGGAGGGGGAGCTGTTCCAACCCCTTAAGACGGATTTGAAGGTCGAGCTGGCCAGAAGGCTCGCCGACGCCGGAGTCAAGAGGGTTGAGCTTCCCGTCGACTATCCTCCACGAACAACCCGTGAAGACATCCAGCCTGTGGTCGATGTGCTGGGCGACAGAGGTGTTGAGGTCGTGATGCACGGAAGGGCGGTCGAGCAGGATTTGGAGGCGGCTGCAAAATACGATGCTTTCGGCGTGGCGCTCTACATATCTCCGACGAAGATCCACCGGATTCACAAGCTTCACGGGATAACCTACGAGGAGGCTCTGGAAAGGCTGGCGGAGTCTGTTAGAGCTGCGAGGAGGCATGGATTCCGTTATGTGAGGGCGACCGTCGAAGATGCTTCGAGGTTTTACGTCGAGGGCGAGTTTGACATGCTCGTCAACGCCGTGAACAAGCTCGGCAGGGCTGGGGCGAGCCTCGTCAGCGTGCCCGACACTTCAGGGCTCTTATCCCCCCGAAAAGCAGCCGAGTTCATTCGCAGCCTCCAAAAATCCGTCGAAACACCCCTCGCAGCCCACTTCCACAACGACTACGGCATGGCCTCGTCCAACACAGTCCAGTCGATACTCGAAGGAGTCGCGGAAGCACACACAACGATAATGGGCGTGGGCGACAGGAACGGCATAGCCGACCTCTACGAGGTGGTGGCCACGCTTGAGGACATCCACGGCCTGAGCTTGGGCGTTGACAGAAGGAAGCTAGCCCCCCTTTACAGCTATTTCAGCAGGGCGACGGGTGTCAAGATTCCTTGGCGGCATCCTTTGTCGGAGGAAGCCAAGACGCTGAGGGCGGGAGTTCATCAAGCCATGGCTGTAGCCAAGCCGGAGGGATACATCCCCTCGAAAAAGCTGGAGCACGACTTCGGCACCCCACTCTTCCACGTAGGCGTTTACACGAGCCACCGCCTCGTGGCCACGATTACGGGCATGGATCTCAACGACCCACGCGTCCGGGCTGCGACCGAGGCCCTCGCCAAAAAGTCGAGGGAGAAGAACGGGGGCTTAACCCCGGCCGAGATTAGAGAAGTCCTGAGAGAAAGCCTAGGGGTCGAAATAGACCCCCACGCCGTCGAAAAATATCTAAGAGGGGAGAAGGTCTACCTTCTGGCCAAGCTGAACCCGCAGCTCGACCCGCAGCCCATCCTCAACCAGCTGCGTGGATGGGAGGACGTTGAGTCGGTGGACGAGGTTTACGGCGACGCCGACTTCGTGGTCGTCGGCAGATTGAGGATGATGGCCGACAACCTCGTCGATAGGTTTAGGAAAGAGTTCGGCAGATGGGTTGAGGACTTGAGAGTCCTCGTGGCCGACTAACCTCTAAGGATTGCCCTGAAGAAGACCCCTGCTTGACCAGCTTCTGCAGATCTTATCAAGTCGGTCACGCTCACTATGCCCACCACCTCCTCCCCCCTAACCACGACAAGCCGGCGTATCCTGTTCCTAGCCATCACCGCAGCCGCCTCATCCAAGTTTGTCTTCTCACCGACTACTATGACGGGGCTCGACATAATCTCGCCCACCTTGACACGCTTAGGCGACAGGCCGGCGGCAACCAGCCTCCTAACGATGTCCCTCTCGGTGACGATGCCGACAGGCTTGTCGTCCCTCACGACCACGCAAGACCCAACTCCCCTCGAAGCCATCAGAGAAGCGACTCTGTAAACGGTGTCGTCGGGGGATGCTGTGAGAACGTTTGCCGTCATCACGTCGCCAACGACTAGGCCCATGCATTTCCACCGTCAAAAGCCGTTAAAAAGGGCTTTCAAACGGTTTAAATCCTGCTATACCTTCTCAGCCGTGGAATGAAGGTTCCGTCGACCATACAGGCCTACTGCCCCAAATGCAACAGCCACACCAGCCACAGCGTCTCCCTTTACAAGAAGGGGAAGGAGCGTTCGCTGGCTCTAGGTGCGAGAAGACACTCACGCGAGCTGAAGGGCTACGGAGGCCAGAAGTACCCTATCCAGAGGAAGAAGTCTAAGACGACGGAGAAGAAGACGCTGGTCCTGAAATGTGTCAACTGCGGCCGGTCTGTGATGAGGCATGGCATAAGGCTTAAGAAGCTTGAGCTGGTGAGGTAGCTTTGTCGGAGCCGGTTGAGAAGCTCATACCAACACCCAAGTCAAAATTCCTAGTAGTGGTATGCAACGAATGCGGCAACAGGCTCACGGTCTTCGACTCGGCCAAAACAACCGTGAGATGCGGGGTCTGCGGAGCCGTAGTCGCTGAGCCGGCAGGCGGAAAAGCGAGAATATACGGCAAGAAGGAGAAAGTTCTTGAGTAAAACTCCTGAAGTTGGAGAGCTGGTTCTGGGACGCATCATCAGCGTTAAAGACTACGGCGCCTACGTTGAAGTCGATGACTACAAGGGCTACGAGGGCTTCATCCACGTCTCCGAGGTGTCGCTGAAATGGGTTCGCAACATCAGGGAACACCTGAAGGAAGGGCAGAAAACAGTCTTCAAAGTCATCCGAGTCAACCCGGACACCCTTCAGATAGACCTGTCTTTGAGACGTGTCTCTCAGAAAGAGAGGCTGGACAAACTTCTCGAGGTCAAGAAGAAGACAAAGGTTTCTAAGGTTCTGAAACTCTTAGAGGCTGAAGGATTCAAGGCCGTAGCCGAGCAGCTTACAACGGCTTACCCCAACCTGACAACCCTGTATGACGTTCTTGAAAAATTCGCATTAGGGGAGCCGGCTCAAAACCTTTTCCCAGCCATTTCCGAGACGGATGTTGAACACCTGAGGAGGGCTGTTGAGCAGGAGATCAAGGTTCATGAAGTCGAGATGAGGGTCGACCTCATACTCCGATGCGATGGCCCCAGAGGGGTTGAGGCGATAAGGGCGGCTGCCGCCGAGGCTGAAAAAACAGCCGGGCATTCAGAGGCTGTCGAGATAACTACGAAAGGCGCTCCGGTTTACTCGATGCTGGTCAAAGCTCCTTCCAAGGAGAGGGCCTCGGAGCTGATGGCCAAGGCTTTCCAAGCATGCTCAGCCGTCATGGCCGGGTATGGAGGTTCTGCACAGCTCAGAGAAGCTGGGAAGTAGTGTTCTCAACTTTCTCGATAGAGAAGAGAAGCGAACGCCTCTTGACTATAACCGTCTTGTTCTCAACCTTGTGGTATTTTGCGTTGACCTCCACGTCCATGGGCAGAGGCTCCTGAGTGGCCTCCACGTCAAGCACCCGAAGGTTGGGAGCGAAGTCGACGTGCCTCCCTTTCCCCAGCTTCACCTCAAGCCCGAAGATCTTGAACCCGTCAAGAGTCTCGGGAGGCTCCTCCAGCACCGTGACCCGATACTTATAAATCCTCGTCCTCTCGGAGCGGGTTTTAGGAGCTTGTTTCGCCTTCATCACAGTCGTGTTGGAAAAACCAATGGTAAGATATAAGTTTCCGGGCGGCGTGGCGATCACAGCCTCATCAGCAGAAACAACGCCGTTGACAGGGAGAAACACACGGCCCAAAGCACACGGCTCCATCTCAACACCTTCTCACCGTCCAGCGGATAGATCGGAAACAGGTTGAAGAAAGCCATGAAGCTGTTGACGGCGGCCAAGACGTCGAGCAGCCACGACCCCAGAACCCTCGACAGAACTATGAACGCCGCAGCCGAGGCCATGTTGAAAGCCGGGCCTGCCAAAGCGATCAAGCCCAAGTCATGGAAGGTCTGGCGACCGGCTACGACTACGGCTCCGGGCATTATTACCTTGAACGGAACGGGCAGGATGGCCGTGAGCAGCGTGGCGAACAAGCCGGGCATGAAGAGCTTGAAAGAGGCCGAAAGACCTCTCCGAACTGCTGTGATTTTGTGGGCCAGCTCGTGTCCTATGAAGGAGGCAGCGAATCCGAATACTAGGAGCAGCATCGGAGGAGACTGAAGCGGCGGCCATCCGAGGAGGCTGAGGCCCGACAGGCAGACCGTTGAACAGGCCACAAACATGCTGAACAGCTCGTTATAAGGTGAGGCTCGATAGCCTCTATCACTTACCATCCGAGATGCCTCGTAACTCCTTACGGTAAGCTCCGCAGGGTTCCTCGCCAGCCTTACTCCCCCGCATCCATGCTTCTCCGGTAGGCGGTGCTCTGGGCAGAACAATCCCGAGCAGTAGCTGCAGCGAAACGGCAGAAGCTCCTCCGCCCCGCAGACGTGGCAACGAGTCAACACCTTGGTGAGGCGGGTTTTATTTTTATATGTTGCTATACATAGCTACGTCCATGAGCGACTCCGGCTGGGATGAATTCTTCCGCCGGCTGGCCAAGGATATTGAGGACAGAATGAGGGAGGCTTTCGAATCATCCACAAGCTTATTCGAATCACTGGTCGGGGACTACAGGACCCCGAAAATCGACTACACCGTCTCAGGGCAAGAACTGTATGTCGCCGTCGAGATGCCGGGCTGCGACAAACAGAAGATAGACATCAGCGTCGACGACTCGACTATCACCATCGTCGGCGAATACATGACCCCTCCACCAGCCTTCTCGAAACTCTACCCCTTCACGCACGGCAGAGGTTTCCGCCGAGTCGTAAAACTTCCCAGACCCGTCGACCCCTCGAAGGTAGAGGCCCGCTACGAGGCGGGAGTGCTTCTCGTCAAAGCATCCATCGCAACGCCCAGGGGTGTGAAGGTAAGGGTCGAATAAATATAAACCACGCAACACACGGGTATTATCCGCGGAACTACGGCTCCCGAATAGCGTGGAAACCTTTTTAGAAGACATCGAAGGACGACGGCTGTGAACACCCTAACAGCCTCTGCAGCAGGCTTGTCTACGCTGGTGCTGGCCGGCCTCGTATTATCGAGCCTAGCCGGTCAGACAATCCCGCCGTCAAGCTTCCAAGTGTCGGTGCTGGCGGTCGTGCTGTCAAGCGTTTCAACCCTCCTAACACCCCTTTCCTCAGCCCTCGGCTTGGAGTCGACCCTGGCTCCCAGCGGGAACGTGGTGAGGCTTGGCCCGGCCCCGCTCCTGTCGTGGGTGGCTGCGGGCGTGGTGATGGGCCTGCTTTCAAGGAGGGCCAAAACATCCATCCCGCCAGCCCTTATAACGTCGTCGCTGGTCTACCTAGCTCTCATAGGGCTGTCGATCTATGTCCTGCCACGCCTGCCCGGGGCGGTGAACTGGGCGCACTACCTGTCATGGGTCTCGTCCACCATCCTCCTCGAAGGCCCTCTCGACTTCGTCCTAATCTTCCTAACGCCCGCAGCCTCCTCCCTAGCGACGGCCGGGGTCAAGGAGCTTATAACACCCAGGCCAGCTCCCCCGCAGCCTAGGAGAAGGTTCTGGGAATGGGTTGAGGAGGAATAAAAAGAAAGAGGATTGGATTAAGGGCTTATCCCGGTGAAGCCGGCGGTGCTTCAGCAGGGCTGGGCGCGGCTGGCTTCTTAGCCCTCTTAGCCTTCTTAGCGGTCTTCTTCTTCCCTGCTTTCTTCGCCTTCCTCGCCATATTCCTTCACAATAGTGATGGTTTCGAGGGATAAAAAACTTTCTGAAAAAATTGCAGAAAAACCGCGTGCATAACTTTTTTTAGAGGAAACTGTGTGTTTTCGGCCATGATATCGATGGCCGAGTTCAAGAGAATTGAGATGAGAGTCGGGAGAGTCGTCAAGGCTGAAAGAGTTCCCAACTCCGACAAGCTCCTCAGGCTTGAAGTCGACTTCGGCGACACACGTAAACGGGTTATCACGGGCTTGGCTAAGCTCTACCCGCCCCAGCACTTTGAAGGCAGGTTGTTCGCCTTCGCAACAAACCTAGAGTCTAGGAAGATAAGGGGGGAGGTGTCGGAAGCCATGCTCCTGACAGCCGTCGAGGACGAAGACAAAGTAGTTCCACTGGTTCCTGAGAGGGACGTCAGGGAAGGAACCGCCGTGATGTAGCTCTATATATGCCGGTGTTCGGCTATTAGGCTGGATGAGGGTTCAATCGGCTGAGGTTGGCAAGCTAGCTGACGGGACGTCTGTCGAGCTTCTCGGATGGCTTAGGTCTAAGAGGCTGCACGGAAGGCTGATCTTCATAGACCTCCGCGACTCGACGGGGTTGGTTCAGGCCACGGTAAGGACACCAAACGTCTCCGAAGAGACCTTCAGCAGGGTTGCGGCGGCGGGCAGGGAGTCGGCTTTAAAGGTTCGCGGAACCGTCAGACACGACCCGAGGGCTCCGGGCGGGGTTGAAATAAGCTGCACAAGCGTCGAGGTCATTTCGCCGTCTATCGGAGAGTACCCGCTTAAGAAAGGAGTAGGCCCCAGAGTCGTGAGCCAGAACAGGCATCTCGCAATAAGAGGGCCGAAGACAGCAGCCGTCCTACGTTTCCGGTCCAAGCTCGTACACCACTTGAGAAGCTGGTTCGAGAGGGAGGGCTTCGTCGAAGTCCACTGCCCGACCTTTATAACGGCCGCCGTCGAGGGCGGGGCGACGCTTTTCCAAGTCGACTACTTCGGCAAGCCCGTCTACCTAACTCAGAGCGTCCAGTTCTACCAGGAGGCGGCTATATACGCGCTGGAGAAGGTCTACAGCGTCCAGCCCAGCTTTAGGGCTGAGAGGAGCAAGACCCGCCGGCACTTAACGGAGTTCTGGCACGTCGAGGGTGAGATGGCTTTCTCGGGGATTGAAGACCTCACTAGGGTTGTTGAGCGGCTTGTCTCGGAAGCCTCTACAGCGGCTCTCCAAGACTCTGTCAACGAGCTCAGGATTCTCGACAGGAAGGTCGACTACTCGATGCTGGAGCCTCCTTTCGAAAGGGTCAAGTATTCAGAGGCCCTCGACCTTCTGGAGAGGAAGGGTGTTTCGGTTCCGTGGGGGTCAGATTTGGGGGCTGACGAGGAGAGGGTTCTTACGATGGAGTTCGAAAAACCATTCTTCCTCACCCACTTTCCCAAGAAGGCGAAGGCTTTCTACCACAAGCCCGACCCGTCTAACAAGGAGCTCACCCTTTCAGCCGACCTCCTCGCCCCGTCTGGCTACGGCGAGGTCGTGGGCGGCGGCCAGCGTATCCATGATTACGACGAGCTGCTGTCGAGGATTGAGGAGGAGGGGCTTGACGCGTCCGACTACTCTTGGTACCTAGATTTGAGGAAGTATGGGAGCGTGCCGCACAGCGGGTTTGGCCTTGGGTTGGAGAGGCTTGTCCAGTGGCTTCTGGGGCTCAAGAACATCAGGTCTGCCGCGATGTTTCCCCGGACGCCAACGAGAGTCTATCCATGAACGAGCCCTACGAGCCGGCTGAGGACAGCTTTCTGCTGGAGGACGTTGTGAGAGGTTTGGGTGGGGGAGGGCTGGCGGCGGAGGTCGGCTGCTCGACGGGCTACATCCTCAGGGTGCTGGCTGAGGAAGGGTTCGAAGCCGTCGGCACCGATGTCAACTACGTGGCCCTGAAGCAGGTTGTCGAAAGGCTGGAGAACGTCAAGGGACGCGTACACGTCGTCAACGCAAGCATCCTGCCCTTTCGCCCCAACGCCTTCGACGTCGTCGTAGCCAACCCTCCCTACCTGCCCGAAGATCCGGAGTTCCACGACCCAGCTGTCCATGGAGGAAGCGAGGGCTGGGAGACGGCCGCAGAGGTCTTGAAAGCTGCTAGGGTTTGTCTGAAGGCTGGCGGTACAGCTGTTTTGGTGGCGTCGAGCCTGTCGGGCGTCGACAAGCTGCTGAACTATGCTGAGGGGTTGGGGTTCAGGCTCGTGAAGAGGGTGGAATATAGTCTTTTCTTCGAAACGCTGTACTGTTTTATATTGAGGCTGCATAGTTGAGCGGCTTGAAAGTGTTGCTCGCTTGAGCCGTGGCCGTCGTGAGCTTGGGTACAAAAGGGAGGTGGGATGGCTTGGGTCCTTCGCACTTGGCTACGGCGACGTCGGCCCCAACATCTTCATAGCCCTCGGCGCCATCACCCTCTTCGCCGGAGGAGCCTCTCCACTATCCTTCGCCGTCGCGGCCCTCCTCTACTCAGCCGTCGGGCTGATATACGCCGAGTTAGCCCCAGCATATCCCTACTCCGGAGGAGTGCATGTCTACTCCATGCGGGCTTTCAACAGCTTCGTAGGCTTCCTGTCAGGCTGGGCGATGCTACTAGCCTACGTCCTCTGCATCTCCCTTTTCTCCGTGGCTGCTGCGGGCTACCTCCGTCAACTTATCCCGGCTCTCCATACCCCGGAGATCGGTGTTCTGGGTCTTCAAATCCCCTCCCTAGGGTTGTTGGCCGGGCTTCTCGCATCTCTGCTCGTGGTGCTGAACATCATCGGCATAAAGTACTCGTCGCTGATGGTGACAGCCCTTGTCTTCCTAGGGCTCTTCATAGAAGCCCTCATACTGTCTACTGGTTTTCTACTCAAGTTCGACGCCCAGCTGCTGCTACGCCAGCTTTTCGTCATAGGGTCGCCGATGCTTCATCGAGACGTCGCCTACTACCCAGCTCTATCTGTCGAGATGAACAACTTCCTGTACTCCATAACTCTAGCCATGGCCTCTTTCGTGGGGATAGAGTCGATTGCTCAGGCGGCTGAGGAGACGAGGAGGCCGCATTTCTCCATACCGAAGGCGACCAAGCTTGTCGTGCTGGTGGTCGTGTTGTCGGCTGTTCTTTTCCCCGTTCTGGCTGTAGGCTCGATGGAATGGACAATGCTGGCCGAGTCGTATGAAAGCCCCGTCTACGTCTTGGTGAGCGGTTTTCCGTACGTTGCTCATATCCTCACTCCTCTGGTGGGCGTGGCTGCATTCGTCCTCTGCTACTCGAGCTCAAACACGGGGGTCGTAGGTGTTTCTAGGCTTACTGCGAGCATGGCTAAGTTCAACCTTCTACCGTCGTGGCTGAGGGCGATACATCCAAGGTTCAGGACACCAGTCCGCTCCATCGTAATCTTCGGAGCCGTCGGCGTTGTCCTATCGATTCTCGGCGACGTTCCGTTTCTGGCGAGCGTCTACGCCTTCGCAGCAGTCCTCAGCTACTTGATAATAGCGCCGACCTTCATCAAGCTCAAGAACGTCGACAAACACGTCTACTTTCCTTGGAGCCAGCCATTATGCATAAGGTGTGGAAGAGTTGTCGTCCCCCTGATAGGCTTGTTTGGAATGGTCGGGTTGACTGTTGTGTTTGTTCTGATGGTTGTTTTCCACGCCACAGGCAGGGTTCTGGCTTTTCTCTGGATGGCTGCAGGGCTGACGTTCTACCTCGCCTACCGGAGGAAGATAGGGGCGGGTGTGGTCAGCACGACTGAAGGACGAATGGTTGAGCCTCTAGCCTACCGGATGAAAGTCGGGGTTCTCGTCAGGCCTTACGAGAACAGCCAAACCGTTCTCAGCTCGGTTGTCCACGCCTTCGACAAGAGGTTTGACTTGAAGCTTGTGAGCATAGTTGAGACCTTGACGCGCGACCAGATGGGTGTTGAGCAAGTTAAGAAAGATGTGGAGGAAGAGTTGGAGAACATCTGCAGACAGCTTAGACGCAGCGGCTACAACGCCGAATGCTTGGTCGAGGTGGGAGAGTTCGAGAAAACAGTCTCAGCCATGCTTGACGAGGGAATTTTCGACATGGCCGCCTACATACAGCGTCGGCCGGAAAAGTCAACCTTCGAGAAAGGCCACGAGAAGAACATACACAACCTTATAACCCGATACCCGGGGAGGATTCTGTCGCTGAAGAGGGTTGGTGAGTGATGTCGGCTCCGGGAGTCAGGGCCATAATCCACATCTTCGCCGAGTCTAACTTGATAGAGAAGGTTGCGAAGAACATCAGCAAGCTTCCAGAGGTGGTCGACGTCTACGAGGTGACGGGAGAGTTCGACCTCATTGTTCTGGTCGTGGCCAGAGACATAGCCAGCTTCAGGGATTTCCTCAAGGAGAAGATTTTATCGATTCAAGGAGTCAAGAGCGCGGTTACGTCGATCGTGCTCTACACTCATAAAAAGGAAGGAGAGGAAACAGGCGAGTAGCTAGAACTCCTCTTCCTCTTCCTCCCATTCCTCCTCCTCGAAGTCTTCTTCTTCGAACTCTTCCTCGAACTCTTCCTCCTCTGCATGCTTGTATAGATATTCGTTCATTTCAATCACGGTTCGAAATAGCCGAGCCGCTTGGTTTTAAGGTTTTGGGCATCGATGCAACAGATATTAGATGACTCTAATATATCTCCGTGGGGGATGAGGCTGCTGCCCCAGACTGAGCCGTGATGCAGGAAGAGCCAAGCCGACCCCAAGCATCAGAGGCTGGGAGGTAGGTGAACCATGACGTCCACGTCTTTAGGTATGCTGGAGACGCCGGGCGGAGCTGTTATGAAGCCGTCAGCCCTAGAAGGTATGCTCATTCCGCTTGACTCGCCTAGGATAGGCCTGCATGTGAGGCTGTCTTCAACCTCCTCCAGCTTAACCCAGACGACCTTGAGGAAGTCGATGAACTTCCTGAAACCGACCTTCTCTGTCAGCCTTGCATTAACCCTGCGGTGGTAGAACCGGGGTTCCTGTCCCTGAAGCTTTCTGAGACAGGGGTAGGCGAGGAACATGAAGACGTTGAGCGTGGACATTATCAATCCCGGAAGCATCACAAAAGGCGTATCGTTGACAACGGCGAAGCCTCCGACCCTTCCGGGCTGAAGCGTCAACCCATGGACGAAGACCTCAAAACTGCGGGCGGTGAGGGATGAGACGTCTCTCTCGCTTATCGAGGATCCTGCTATCGAGACTAGGATGTCCAGCTTACCCGAGTGCTCGATTATTTTTCCGTGAATAGCTGCGGGGTTGTCCGGCACGATTCCCAGGTTTACGACGTGTGCTCCAGATGCTTCGGCAAGCTTGCTCACCACGTAGGAGTGCGTGTTCATTATCTTGCCCGAGGAGGCCTCGTCGAAGCTGTCTGTGAGCTCGTCTCCGACAGCCATTATCCCCATTCTCGGCCTCCTAACTACTCTGACAGCTCTCAGCCCGAGCGAGGCCATCAAAGCTATGTCAGAAGCCTTGAGAACATGTCCTCTCCCGAAAAGCTCCTGCCCAGCCCCGACGTCAAAACCTCTACGGTCGACATACTGCATCTTCTGCACCGGGCTCCTCACAACTATAACGTCATCATCTATCACAACATCCTCCTGAGGAATAACGGCGTCAGCGCCTTCAGGCAGAAAACCGCCCGTCAGAATCCTAACGGCATCGCCGGGCCCTAGCTTTATGGATGGATGTCTGCCGGGCCTGCATTCGCCGACCACTTTGAGCCTTACGGGATGGTCTGCCGATGCTTTCTCGACAGAGGACGAGCTCACAGCGAAGCCGTCCATGTGGGACGAGTCGTGGGCTGGGAGGTCTCGTGGAGACCTTACGGATTCTGCAGCCACCCTTCCGAAGGCCTCGAAGACGTTGACTTCTTCAACCTCCTGCACAGGCTTTACGTAGCTGAGGAGTGTTCGCTGAGCCTCCCAAACGTCCGTGAACTTTTCGACTCTTCTGTACATCCCTCAGACACGATCGAATAGCTTATATTTTAGCGAAGCTTTTGCTTCCCGGGTTGGACAACTTAACGTTCTACGCCAAGGTCTCTGAGCTGTTGGCTGAAAGCAAGAAGTTCTGCATAGCCACGGTCGTCAAAACATTCGGACACACTTCAGGAAAAGTCGGCTCGAAAGCTATCATCTTAGAGGATGGCAGGGGCCTGTTCGGATGGGTTGGAGGCGGATGCGTCGAGACCACCGTGATGCACGAAGCCCTAAAGACCCTGAAGGAGGGGAGGGGTAGGACGATCTATCTTGAGATGGAGGACGAGCTCCGTGGAACGGGAGTGCCATGCGGAGGCTCGATGGAGGTTTACCTCGAACCGGTCATGCCCAAGAAGCAGCTCCTTCTCGTGGGGCATGGCGAGGTAGTCGAGAGCTTGGCGAAGCTCGGCAAGATGCTCGACTACAAAGTCGTGGTCGCAGACCCTGAGAACATGTTCAAGCGAGCCGACCAAGTAGACCAGTACAGCGTAGACCCGGATTTGACGGATGTAAAGGTTGACGAACGCACGGCAGCCGTGGTGTCGACGATGCACAAGCTCGACCACAAATACATAATGAAAGCGTTGGACGGCGGTGCGTGGTACGTCGGGCTGATAGCCAGCAAAAAGAGGGCTGGCATCGTGATAGAAACCCTTCTGAGGATGGGTCTCGACGCCAAACAGCTCAGCAAGCTGTCTTCTCCCTGCGGCATCGACATAGGTGCGGAGAAGCCCGAGGAGATAGCCCTGAGCATAATGGCTGAAATCCTCATGCTCGAGAAGGGCGGAACAGCGAAACGTCTTCAGGATGTCAAGAAGGTCGAGACTGAAGAAATACTTAGGGAGGCTACGGGTGAACGTGTAGGCCCCGTCTGCTGAAGGCCTGCGTTCTACGAGTCATGGGCTGGAAGGATTGGCCGAAGTATTTGGTGAATCCTCTGACGCTCTTCAAAGCGTTCATGCCCGCTAGAATGTCCACGTAGGGCAGAGCGGTCTCCATGCCTATGGTTCTAGGCTTGAAACCGGGTTTGTCTGCATGAGGGTTCACCCAGATCAACCGCCCGACCATGGACTTCAGGCTCCTCATAGCCCTGTCCAGAAGCTCGGGCTCGCCCGTGTCCCAGCCGTCGCTCACGATTATCAAAACCGTCCCCCTGCTCACAATCCCGCGGTACTTCTCGATGAAGTTTAGCAGACAGCTGCCGATTCTGGTGCCGCTACCCCAAATGTTTACGTCTCTCGAGATGAGGGCGGAAGCCTTCTTGGGCCCGAAGTACTTGAGGAGGCTGCTTACTCGGAGAAGCCTCGTGCTGAAGACGAAGACCTCCACCGCCACGCTCTGACGCGCCAGCGAATACATAGACTGCATCAGAAACTCCGTGTAGGTGTCCATCGAGCCGCTTACGTCAAATATCGCGACCAGCTTGCATCTCGTAAGCTTTCTCCTCATCCTCAAAACCTTCATGACCTCGCCGTAGTTTCTCAGGCTCTGCCTAATCGTCGCGCCGAAGTCCACGACGCCTTTGCTGCTCTTCTCATACCTGCGGCCGGGCATAAGCGCCAGCCTACGCCGCAGCCTCTTCATCACCCTCTTACTTTCACGGATGAACTCGACTGTCGGGATGGGCAGCTCCTTCCTCGTAAGGATCTCGACAGGGCTGTAGTAAGCAGTCATAGCCTGCCGAGAGTCCCTGCCGCCCTCCCTACTCCTTTCAATACTTTTCTGCCCGCTCCCACTCTCCCCGCCGGCCTCAGACAGCCTACGTTCAGCCGGCTTCTTCTTCAACGACATCAACTCCTCAAAAACTCTTTCAAACACCTCGTAGTCCTCAAGCCTTTTGACCATGCAGAGCTTCATCACGTTCTTAAGCTCTTCAACGCTGTCCAGCCTAACCAGGCCCAAAGCCCTGTAGGCGTCTATCGTCTCGGAACTGCCGCACTTCACTCCGTAGTCTCGGAGACGCGCCGCGACGTCAGTCACTAGGAATAGAACATCATCTTTTAACATCTCTAGATGATCCCTGAATCTCTGATGACCCTCAGGTCGTCCTCGTTCTTTATCAAGCAGCTTAGAGTCGACTCTATCATCGAGGCGCTGAGCTCCGAGGCGCCGAGCACGTTCAAAGCATTAGCCCAGTCTATCGTCTCCGATATGCCGGGCTTCTTGTTGAGCTCGTTTATCTGGCGTATCTTTTGGACGAAGGCCACGACCTCTTCCGCCATCTTGGGCGAGAGCTGGGGCACTTTGAGCGACAAGATTTTCCTCTCCTTCTCGGGAGAGGGGTAGGTCACGTAGAGGTAAAGGCAACGCCTCCGCAGCCCGTCGCCGACCTCCCTCGTCCTGTTGGAAGTAATTATGACGACCGGCTTCTTCTTCGCAGATATTGTGCCGAGCTCAGGAATCGTCACCTGAAACTCTGCCAGAAACTCCAGCAGAAACCCTTCAAACTCTTCGTCGCTCCTGTCGATCTCGTCGATGAGTAGGACGGGAGGGTTGGGCCCCTCGTGGAGAAGAGTCGCAAGCAAAGGCCTCCGAAGAAGATACTTCTCGCTGAATATCTCGGCCGATATCTCCTCGGGTGTTTTCTTGTCTTCGAGCAGCCGTATGTTGATCAGCTGCCGTGGATAATCCCATTCGTAGAGCGCCTGTGAGGCCGTGATGCCCTCGTAGCACTGGAGGCGTATGAGGTCCGTGTCCAGCAGCTTGGCTAAAACCTTGGCCACCTCAGTCTTCCCGCATCCAGGCTCCCCTTCGATGAGGAGAGGCTTCTCTAGCTTGAGAGCCAAGTAAACGGACAGGGCAAGGGGTCTGTCGGCGACGTACAGCTCCCTCTCCATAGCTTGGACAAGGCTTTCAGGCGTCAGATCCTTTAACAACTCCGATGTATTCGGTTCTCATCTGTTAATTTATGTTTTGCATCTTTCTCCAGCTCAAAAAACTCGAAACGTTTTTAAGTAAGCCGCTAATTCAACAAAACCGATGATACCGAGGAAGTTTGAATACCTGGCCCCAACTACCCTCGCCCAAGCTGTTTCATACCTCCGCAAATACAAGGACGCTAAAGTTCTCAGCGGAGGAATGAGCCTCATACCGATGATGAAGCTCAGGCTTGTCTCACCCCAGTACATCGTGGACATTAACAACATCAAGGGACTCAACTACATCAAGGACGGTGGGAAAGTTGTCCGGATAGGTGCGTTAGCACGCCACGCAGACATCGAGCACTCCCCGATAATCAAGAAAAGGCTCCCGCTTTTGGCGGAGGCCGCTCCCCAGATAGCCGACATGCAGGTTAGAAACCTGGGAACCTTCCTGGGATCGCTCGCCCACGCGGACCCAGCCGCCGACTGGCCGGCGTCAGTCCTGGCCTTGGACGCCGAGCTCGTCGCTCAAGGTACCGCAAAGAGGAGAATCAAAGCTGTAAAGTTCTTCAAAGGCCCGTTCGAGACAGCGCTCAAGCCGACCGAGATACTCGTGGAGGCTGTGCTGCCTGTTCCGACGGGTGCGAAGGTAGGCCAGGCTTACCTCAAGTTTGAGAGGAAAGCCGGGGACTACGCAACGGTCGGGGTTGCGGCTTCCGTCGTTCTCGACGCCAACAACGTCGTTGACAAGATTGGCATAGGTTTGACGGCGGTTGCTCCAGCTCCCTTCAAGGCGACGGAGGCTGAGGAGGTCTTGGTCGGCCAGAAACCCACGAAGGAGTTGGTGGAGAAGGCTGCTCAGGCGGCCGCCGACATGTCAGACCCCTCCTCCGACCTCAGAGGGTCGGCTGAGTACAAGCGAGAGATGGCTAAGGTTTTCACGAGGAGGGCTTTAAATAAAGCTTTTGAGAGGGCTGGTGTTGCGGTTTAGGTGGTGAACGATGGCCGCTAGGAAGGGTTTGAAGCAGGCCGAGCCTTCGAAGAAATTGGTCACGATTAACATCAACGGCGTCGACTACAGCTACGAGGTCGAGCCGAGGCTTCTACTCGTCCACTTCATAAGGGAGAATGCAGGGCTTACGGGAACTCACATAGGATGCGACACGACCAACTGCGGGGCCTGCACTGTTTTGATGCAGTTTGACGGAAAATGGAAAGCAATCAAGTCATGCACTTACTTCGCCGTACAGGCTAACGGGAAGAAGATCCTGACCATAGAGGGGATGGCTAAGGGTGATGAGCTTCATCCGTTGCAGAAAGCATTCTGGGAGCATCACGGCCTCCAGTGCGGCTACTGCACACCCGGCATGATAATGGCTTCCGCAGGGTTTCTGATGATTAACCCCAACCCGACTGAGGAGGAGGTTAGGCACGGCATCTCGGGAAACCTGTGCCGCTGCACCGGATACGTCAACATAGTCAAGGCCATTCTGGCCGCCGCAGAAGAGATAAGGAAATCGGGTAAGCCTGTTATAGAGGTCTAGCTAGATGAAGATGGCTGACAAGTTCGTTGTCGCGGCAGACAGGGATACTGTATGGAAGTTCATCACGGAGCCGGACAACTTCGTAAAGCTGATCCCCGACCTCCAGAAGTATGAGAAGGTTGACGCGACCAGCTTCAAGACCGTGTTCAAAATCGGTCTCGGAATGATTAAGGGCAGCCTGAACATGGCGTTCAAGTACGAGGAGCTGAACCCGCCGACGAGCCTGAAGATCTCGGGAAAAGGCTCGGGGATGCAGAGCACGGCTGACCTCAGCCTCCAGCTGCAGCTCAACCCGGTTGCTGAGGGTACTGAGGTTTCCTGGTCAGCCGACTTGATTGTAGGAGGTCTCGTGGCCAGCGTCGGCAGCAGGCTCATGGAGTCCACCACGAAAGCGAAGGTCAAGGAGCTTGTCGAAGGACTTAAGAAAGAGCTTGAAAAGCCCGCTAGGAAGAAGAAATAAACCTTACTCCGCATACATTTAAAACCGAGGTTTTCGGGATAACCGTGGAGACTAGATGCCAAGAGTTAAGAAGATATCGGAAGTAGTCGACATCCTGAGGAACAAGGAGAACATAAGGAACATCGGCATCATAGCACACGTCGACCACGGCAAAACAACCACCTCCGACTCCCTTCTAGCCGCAGCCGGGCTTCTATCGCCCTCGCTAGCCGGCAAGGCCCTCGCCCTAGACTACTTGGAGGAGGAGCAGCAGAGGCAGATGACCATCAAAGCCGCCAACGTCTCGCTGTACTATGAGACGAACGGCAAGCAGTACATCGTCAACCTGATCGACACCCCTGGACACGTCGATTTTTCAGGAAGGGTCACGAGGGCTCTTCGTGCCATAGACGGAGCCATAGTTGTTGTCGACGCTGTCGAGGGGGTTATGACTCAGACGGAGACCGTCATCCGTCAAGCGTTGAGCGAGAGGGTTAAGCCCGTCCTGTACATCAACAAGATAGACCGGCTCGTCAAGGAGCTGCGTCTACCTCCGGAGCGGATTCAGGAGACCCTCACCAGGATCGTGAGGGACGTCAACGCCTTGATCGAGATGTACGGCGAGCCTGAGCAGCGTGAGAAATGGAAGATTAACTTCGCAGAAAACACCGTTGCGATAGGCAGCTCGAAGGACAGGTGGGGCTTCACCGTTAAGCAGGCTCAGGAGAAGGGGATCAAGTTCGCCGACGTCATAGACGCTTTCTCCAGAGGAGACGTCGAGTGGCTTAGGCAGAAGACGCCTCTTCACGAAGCTCTGCTGGAGATGGTTATATCGAAGCATCCGCCGCCGCATGTTGCGCAGAAATACAGGATATCGAAGATATGGAAGGGAGACCTCGAGAGCGAGGTCGGTCAGGCTATGCTGAACTGCGACGAAAACGGCCCCACCGTCATGGCTGTGACGGACGTTCGGGTTGACCCGCAGGCGGGCGTCGTCGCCACGGGTAGGCTCTTCAGCGGAACAGTCAACGAAGGCGACTCCGTCATCATAGTCGGGCGGAACATCTCGGGAAGAGTTCAGCAGGTCGGTGTTTACATGGGTCCTTCGAGGGAGATAGTCGGCAGCATTCCCGCGGGGAACATACCCGCGGTGCTGGGGCTGAACGACGTCCGTGCCGGCGATACGATAGGCTCCGTCGAAACAATACCTTTCGAGTCGCTGAAATACGTCTCCGAACCAGTCGTGACGATCTCTGTCGAGCCTAAGTACAGCAGAGACCTGCCCAAGCTCGTCGAGTTCCTCAACAAGCTGACCATAGAAGACCCGACTCTCGTCACCGTCGTGAGGCCGGAGACGGGCGAGTATCTGATAAGCGGCATGGGCACGCTCCACCTTGAGATAGCTCTTACGTGGATCCAGAAGGCAGGGCTGGAGGTTGTCTCCGGCAAGCCCATCATACTCTACAGGGAAGCGGTCCAGTCTAAAGGAAAAGAGTTTGAAGGCAAGTCTCCCAACCGCCACAACAGGATATACACGAGGGTCGAGCCTTTGGAGCCTGAGGTCGTCGAGCTCATCAGGAAAGGTGAGCTGTTCGACGAGATGGACAGGAAGCAGGTGGCGAAGATTTTGAGGGAACATGGATGGGACGCTGAGGAGGCTAGGAACGTATGGGTGATAGACGGCCGTGGAAACATACTCGTCGACGCGACCAAGGGCGCTCAGTACCTCCAGGAATCTAGGATGATGATAGTGGGAGGGTTCCAGCGTGTGATGCAGGAGGGCCCTCTGGCTGCTGAAAACATGAGGGGCGTAAAGGCCGTCCTCACACAGGTGGAGCTTCACGAAGACCCTGTGCACAGAGGCTACGCCCAGATAGCTCCCGCTACGTGGAGAAGCCTGTACGCAAGCGTTCTTTCCGCCTCGCCTGTTCTTCTGGAGCCGGTTCTCAAGATTGAGGCGAAGATTGCTCCCGAGTTCATGGGCGCGGTCACCTCGACCATAACAAGCAAGCGTGGAAGAGTCATCGACGTCAAACAGGCGGAATACGTGACCGTGGTGGTGGGCGAAATACCCGCGTCCGAGACATTTGACCTGAGCGAAGCTATGCGAAGCGCCACTATGGGCAAGGCCTTCTGGGCAACTGAATTCAGCCAGTGGAAGCCTGTTCCAGCGTCGCTTAAAGACAAGGTGATTCAGGAGATTAGGAAGAGGAAAGGATTGCCGCTGGAGGTTCCTACGATCGATCAGTTCGTTGAGGAGGAGTAGGCTAGGACTTGGGCTTCCTCGACGTCAGGGCCTCCCAAGCGCTTTCGTCCTCCATCAACACTTTCATCTCCTCGAACGAGAGCTTTCCGCCTTGAGACAGCTTCTCCAAAGCCTTACTCTTCACCTTCTCCTTTAACTCATACTCTCTTGTCCTCAGCGCGAGCTCCCTGTGTTTCTTGGCGTATTCCTGAAGCTCCACAAGCCGTGATATGAGGAGAATCTCTTCGGCATCAGCCATCTGAGCCTTTTTCTTGGCTTCGAGATAGGCTTGATGATATGCGTCAGCCTCCGGCTTAAGCCCCTGAATCATCTCACGAACAGACTGAATAGCCTCCCTAGCCGTCTGAAGCTCCTCCTTCCTCATCCTGATAAGCTCCTTCAGGCTCTTCGACTGCTCGACCAAAGGCCCCAGCTGGCTGTTTATCTCACGCAGCTTCTCCGCAACCCCCTCCCTCTTCTGCACCTCCGCAAGAATGTTCGACAAGTTTCTCAGCTCCTCGTAAAGCCTTCTCTCCTCCTCGGGGCGGAGGATGTCGGTCTCGATCCGGTCCTCCAGCTCCCTCATCCTTCTCATCACCTCCTGAGCCGTGTAGCCCTTGGCGTTATCAGCGACCTGCTGGGAGAAAAGCTTCTCCTTCTCAGCTTTCATCTCTTTTATCTTTGCGACGACCTCGTCAAGCTTGGCTCTCAACTCAGCGATCTCGTTCCTGAGGCTTGAAACCCTCTCGAGGTATGCGGCGTTCTTCTCCTTAATTTCCTTGATCCGCTCGTGTATCTTATCCCTCTTCTCGAGGCTCCGGCTGGCCTCCTCCTCGTACTCGGCCTTCTTCTTCCGAAGTTCAACCAGCCTCGACCTGATCTGGTAGATCTCCTCCTCGACAGCCGACACGTAGTCTTCGGTCATCTCAGCTCCATCTCCCCCTCGCCGTAAACTCTAGTCATAGTTCCGAACAAGTCGCTGAACCCCTCTAGAGTCTTCGAAGAAACAGCTATCAGAGGAACGCTGTTAGAAATCTCCCAGACACTCGTGATGATTTCACGGGATAGAGTTTTCTGAAGCTCGTTCATGGAGCCGGAAGCATGTGCGTCGAAGGCTTCGGGAGACTCGTGCCATCTCAGAATCCGGGCCAAATACCTAGCAGGTATGGCGTCGCATTTGCTCAGGACGTTTATCGCCGGCAGGGCGAGCGACACTACTGTAGAGGTGGAGAGGAAGAGCGATGCAGCGTAGTTCCTAGGATGGAAGCATATCGCGGCGTCCATCAAGAAGAGAAGCATCTTCTTACCATCGCAGAGCTTTCGCGAAATTATCCTCCCCTCCTTCCTGAAAGCGAACAACTCAAGCTGGCCGGGAGTATCAACCATCAGCCAGTCAGCCTTAGTCTCCTCAACAGCCGCCGCAAGGTCCTCTATGTTTCTCGCAGCCTCCCTGACAGAGGCAATCAACGCGCCGTTGGGCCCTAGGTTTCTGGAGGCCATCACCCTCTCGTAGTCGACGAACTCCCTAACGTCGACATCGGGGTCGTATGGAAGAGAAAGCGCGGCAGGGTCCAAGTTTACGGTTGCCGTTATCTGCTCTTGGTCTCTCAGCCATTCGGCGAATGCTCCGGTGAGCGAGGACTTCCCCGAGCCCGCTGTGCCAACCACGAAAGCCACATGCATCCCGCTCATCACTTACGTCAGAACTCCACCGACATCTCGATTAAGACGGTATTTAGACTTTGCCGCCACATAGAACAAATATTCCGCCGCATCCACACATTCTCCATGGCTAGTCTACTCAGAAGGCTTTCCGAGCTCGTCGGTCTCAGTGATAAATATACAGCCACGCTGGAGGACGCCGCAGCGAGGACTGTTGAGGAGCTGAAGAAGCTGCTGGAGGTTGTGGATGATGACGAAACCCCCTTCTAGCAACGGCCTCAAACCTATAGTCGTGAAGGGCGATGACTACAGAAGAAGGTGGGAGAGGCAGTACGATGCAATTAGAAAGCTCAACGACCGCTACAAGGCCTACATCACCGTCTTCGAGAAACCCTTTGCGTCAAGCGGGTTCCTGAGGAAGACTCTACGCGGCGCGACCATAGCGGTCAAGGATGTTTTCCACGTCAGGGGATATCCGACAACAGCTGGCTCGAAGCTGCTGAGCCGAAACGTTTCGGAATCGACGGCTTACGTGGTTGAGAGGCTGGTGGCGCATGGGGGAGTGGTCAACGGTAAAACCAACCTCCACGAGTTTGCGTTCGGCGTCTCGAACAGAAACCCGCACTACGGAGACTGTTTAAACCCCTACGACACGGCCAGGGTTTCGGGAGGCTCCAGCGGAGGCTCAGCCGTCGCCGTAAGCCTAGGGATGTGCGACGCAGCTTTAGGCACGGACACCGCGGGCTCCGTGAGAATTCCGGCGTCGTTCTGCGGCGTAGTCGGGTTCAAGCCATCCAGAGGACTGCTCAGCACCAAAGGGCTGATCCCTTTGAGCTGGTCTCTCGACCACGTAGGGGTGCTGACGAAAAACGTCTGGGATGCAGCTCTCCTAACATCGTTGATGTCAGACCGTTTCGCAGAACCTCTCGACATCAGACCGCTCAGGCTTGAGAAGGTAAGGCTGGGAATCCCGCGAAACTATTTCCTCGACTACCTGCATGAAGACGTCGAGAGAAACTTCGAGGCAGCCGTCTCGAAAGCCCAGTCGGAGGGATGCAGAGTTGTTGAGGTTTTTGTCGAAGAGCCTGAGGCGGCAGCTCGTTGCAGGTTCATCATAGTTCATTCGGAGGCGGCTGCCTACCATCTGAAGATCTCCAGAGCCCAGATGAGCCTCTACGGCGAGGACGTCAAGCAACGCATAGCCGCCGGCCTTGCCATACCCGCATCAGCATATCTCACGGCACTCCGGGCGAGGAAGAAACTAGCCTCGATGTTTCGGAAAATCTTCAAAGAATGCGACTTCCTAATCCTCCCGACGACCATTATTCCAGCCCACAGAATCGAGGACGAGGTAGTCGAGCTGGAGGGGAAGTCTTTCGACGTCAGGACCGCCGTATTAAGGAACACCGAGCTCTTCAACCTCTACGGAACGCCAGCCCTGAGCATTCCATCCGGCTTCACCTGCAACGGGCTTCCCACAGGGATCCAGATTGTGGGAGACTATCTGGACGACGTGAGGGTTTTGAGGCTTGGACTGTCTCTTCAGAAACTTCTCAACTCTTAGAGCTAAGCCACCACTCCAGATACTCCTGATGCTTCTTCCTACGCTTGTCCGTCTCAAACTTGCTGTTGAACCTCTTCTCCCTCTCGACCAAAAGATCCTGAGACGTGTAGGTAGCGCCGCAAGCCTCGCAGACGTAGGTCTTGGTGTCCCTGTCGAAGACAAGCCTGCCGCCGCACTCGTAGCAGTAGGGCAACCTCTTTCCCCCTCACCCCATCCGAAGCCGTATATAGGTTTGTTCGACGAGCCACTGCCTCCGCTAACTTTATTTAATCCCCTCGTGGACTCAAACCATAGGTGCGTTGAAGCATGGCTTTAGGTATGACTGGAGCTTACGACAGAGCCATCACCGTCTTCTCGCCGCAGGGAAGACTATACCAAGTCGAGTACGCTCTGGAGACTGTAAGGTCGGGTTCTACGGCGCTTTCGCTCGTCCTAGACGAGGGAGTGGTCCTCGCGGTGGAGGAGCGTATGCACACTAAGCTCCAGAGCCCCGATTTTTCGTGGAAGATATTCCAGATCGACGAACACATAGGCGCGGCAACGGCCGGGCTCAACTCCGACGCACGGGTCTTGGTCGACAACGCAAGGGTCTACTCACAGACTCTAAGGCTTTCGTACGACGAGGAGCCGTTGGTTGAGGCGGTGGCGAGGAGAGTCGGCGACATAATGCAGATCTACACGCAGCACGCAGGCGTCAGGCCTTTCGGCACAGCCCTGCTTATAGGAGGAGTTGACAAGACAGGCCCTAAACTGTTCTACGTCGAGCCCAGCGGCCTTGTCCTCGAGTACAACGCTTGGGCCATCGGCAGAGGTGCTGAGAAGGTCCGGGAGATCTTCGAGAACAACTATCGGCGGAGCATGTCTCTAAAGGAAGGTGTTGAAATGGCTTTGAGGGCCCTCGTCGAGTCTGTCGACAAAATCGAGGAGGGCTGGACTGTCCGTCTAGTCACGATTCCTTCATCGACCAAGAAGTACACGATGACGCCGCAGGATAAGCTCCAGCCCATGCTTTCGGAGATGCTGAAGTCGAAGAAGCAGTAGACGGGCTAGACGATGCCTAAGCAAAAGGAAACATACACCATCGCCAGGCTCGGAAGAGGGGAGACCACTTTCGAGATCCTCGTCGACCCAGACCTAGCTCTACGCTACAAAATGGGTGAGAAGGTCCCCGTGTCGAAGATGCTTGTTTACGAGGAGGTCTTCAAGGACTGGAAGAAGGGCATTCGGGCGTCCGAGTCAGACCTCAGGAAGGCTTTCGGAGGTGTTGACGTGAAGCAGATAGCTGAGAGGATAGTCTCCGAGGGAGAGGTTTTGATCACCGCCGACCAGCGTCGAAGGCTTATCGAGGATAAGAAGAGGCAGATCATCGATTTCATCTCTAGGAACGCCATAGACCCTCGCACAAACACTCCCCACCCGCCTCAAAGGATTGAGCTCGCCCTCGAGCAGGTGGGGTTGACGGTCGACCCGTTCGCCGACGCTAAGCAGGAGGCCATGAAAGCTGTCGAGAAGCTCCGGAGGATCCTGCCTTTGAAGATTGGAAACATGAAGGTGGAGGTTAGGGTTGCGGGAGAGTTCATGGGCAAGGTCTACGGTTTGGTCAAGAACTCGGGCTCGATCATAGAGGAGGGCTGGCTCGGCGACGGGAGCTGGAGATGTGTGGCCGAGATACCTACGGGTCTTCACGCAGACTTGATAGACCGTCTCAACAAGCTCTGCGGCGGAAGGGTTGAGGTAAGGCCGGTGAGCTGAATGCAGTACTTCAACGAGAATGACTTGGTCGTTCCGGGTCAGCTTCTCGCCGACAACGGGAGGCGAAGCGGCTACGGGACTTACACGAGAGACGGCAAGGTTTACGCCTCCCTGACTGGGCTGGTGAGGGTTTTCAACGACGTGGTGAGGATAATTCCGCTGAGCGGAAGATACAAGCCTCAGAAGGGAGACAGAGTCGTTGGAATAGTCTCGGACGTGAAGCCGAACATCATCGAGGTCGACATTAGCGGCGAGCTCATAGCGGTCATAAAGCCTCCCGAGAGGGAGACAACGCCTTTGAAGATAGACGTGGGAGACTGCATATACGCGGAAGTCAAGTCCGCGGGGATAAAGGGCACGATGCTGTCTCTGGAAGGGCTGCAGAAGATCCCCTCGGGCATCCTCGTCAAGATCAACCCCGCCAAGATTCCACGGCTCATCGGCAGGAAAGGATCTATGGTTCAAATCCTGAGGAAAGAGTCTGGATGCGATTTCTGGGTAGGCAGGAACGGGTTGGTTGTCGTAAGCGGCCCCAACCCGGAGAGCGAGTTCGCCGCCGTTTCGGCCATAAACCTCGTCGAGCGAGAGGCTCACATGCCGGGCCTGACGGAGAAGGTTATTAACCTGCTTCGAAGGCTGAAGGGTGGTTCAGTTGAACAAACCTAGGCTTATAGACGAGAACGGCTTGAGAGTTGACGGACGTAGGCCTGACGAGCTGCGTCCCGTGAAGATGGAGGTGGGAGTCCTTGAGAAGACAGACGGCTCGGCCTACGTGGAGGTCGGGGGGACTAGGATATACGCTGGAGTGATTGGGCCTAGAGAGGTTCACCCCAAGCATCTCGAACTGCCTGACAGAGGCATTCTCAACTGCAGGTATCACATGGCTTCTTTCAGCGTTGACGAGAGGAAGCCTCTCGGCATGACTAGGAGGGAGATAGAGCTGTCTAAGATCATAAGGGAGGCTTTGGAGACAGTCGTATTGCTGGAGGAGTTCCCTAGGATGATGGTTGACATCTTCGTCGAGGTTATCCAGGCTGACGGCGGTACGAGGACTGCCGGAATAACGGCGGCCTCGCTCGCACTCGCGGATGCCGGCATACCAATGACAGACATCATCTCAGCCACGGCCGTGGGGAAGGTGGAGGGCACTCTCGTCCTAGACATCAACGAGATAGAGGACAAGTATGGGGAGGCGGACATGCCCATAGCCATGGCGACTCAGCTCAACTCCATCGTACTGCTCCAGCTGAACGGAAGGATGACGGCCGACGAGGTTGACAGGGGGTTTGAGATGGCTCTTTCCGCGATTAAGAAGCTGAGAGAGATGCAGGTCGAGGCTTTGAAGCGGAGGTACAGGGTTGAGCCGGAGGGGTTTGAAGCATGAGCCTAGGCGTGGAGAAGCGTGGCTACGCCATAAAGATAATGAAGAACAAGGTCTACGACCTGCTCAAGACAGGGAAGAGGATTGACGAGAGAGCGCTCGACCAGCTGAGGGAAATAAGGATAACGCATCACGTCGTCGACAAGGCGGACGGCTCAGCCATAGTCTCGCTCGGCAAGACGAAGATACTCACGGGAATAAAGGTGGAAGTTGGAACCCCCTACCCGGACAGGCCGAACGAGGGAGTTTTCACGGTCAACGCAGAGCTTCTGCCTTTAGCCTCGAAGACGTTCGAGGCAGGACCGCCCGATGAGAGAGCCATCGAGCTGTCCCGCATAGTCGACCGATGCATAAGGGAGAGCCGTGCGATAGATGTTGAGAAGCTCGTGTTGATTGAGGGGCAGAAGGTCTACATGATCTACATAGACTGCTACGTGCTTGACTACGACGGAAACTACTTCGACGCAGCCGTTCTCTCCGCAGTCGCCGCTCTGATGACGTGCACCATACCTGTCTACAGGGTTGTCGACGGACGTGTCGAGCCCACGGCCGAGAGAATGAAACTCCCGCTACGCACCATTCCCGTAAGCGTCTCGATGGCGCTCATCAAGGACAAGATAATCGTCGACCCTCTGCCAACGGAGGAGGAGATCGCGGACACTCTAGTCACCATAGGGTACGACTCTGACGGAGTTATTTCTGCGATTCAAAAGAGCTCGCCAGGTTTATTACCTGTCAGTATGTTCAGGGAGATGGTTAGGCTGGGTATGGTGAAGTCGGCGGAGGTTAGGAAGAAGCTTGTGGAGGCGGTGAGCCGTGCCGGGTAGCATAGCTAAGGGTCTTGGAGCTAGGTATGGTTCGACGGTGCGGAAGAGATGGGCTGAGGCGGTTAGGTCAGCTAGGTCGGCCTACGTCTGCGACCGGTGCGGGGCCAGGAAGGTTAGGAGGGTTTCCGTCGGGGTCTGGCAGTGTAGGGGATGCGGGTTCAAGTTCGCCGGACAGGCCTACACGCCTAAGGTCGTGAAGTGAGATGACTGAGGTGGAGTTGGAGATGAAAGTCTACGTGGACGAAAACGCCGCGGAGATAATGGCTGGAAGCGTCAAGCCCGAAACATCCTCCATGAGGACGCGGAGGTCCTTGGTTGAGTTAGATTCAGGCGGCGGCTGCTTAAGAGTCGTGCTAAAGTCCCGAGACATAGTGGCTGCGAGGGCTGCGTCGAACACGGTTGTAAGGCTTCTCAAAGCATCCTACGAAACGCTTGAGGCGGTGAGCGATGTCGGGTAGAGAGCTTCCCCCCAACGTGCAGCAGCAGATTCTGAGGCTTCAACAGCTCCAGCAAAGCCTAGCGCTACTGTTGAACGAGAAGCAGAGGCTGGAGGCCGAGCTGGCCGAGGTCAGCACTGCTATCGAAGAGGTCGGTAAGATGGCTGACGGAGCTGTTCTTTACAAGGCCGTAGGGCCTGTCCTGATTCAGACGAGCAAGGATAGGATGCTCGCGGAGCTCAACGAGCGGAAAGAGCTCGCTGACACGCGTCTCAAGGTTCTGGAGAGGCAGGAGGCTCGGGCAAGGAGCCAGATAGACACGCTCCAGAAGGAAATTCAGAAGCTCATCTCCGGAGGACAGGCTCAGTAGTCGTTGAATAGGGTTTAAAGCTGCTGTTTACCGATGAATCTGAGCGATGAGAGACCTGCTGATGATGAAGAAGCTCCACAGAGCGTTAGCCGACCTAACCAAGTCTAAACGTGTTCAGATACTTTCCCACTGGGGCGGAGACGCCGACTCCGTCGGCTCATCATACGTCCTTTCCCGTCTGCTGACTAACAACTACGAATCGCTCGAGACTGGTTTCATGATACCCGAGGAGAAGTCTTCGCACGTAGAAGCCATCATGAACCATCTAGGGTTTAAAGAGAGTTATCTATCACGTCCGGACGTCTACCTGCTCGTCGACGTCGGCTCTCTCAACCAGCTAGGCCCGCTGAAGGACGATGTGTTGTCTTCGGGGAGTAAGATAATCACGATAGACCACCACATTCCAGACGGGGCGGAGAAGCAGGACGCTTGCTTCACCTCTCCAAAATATCTAGCGACGGCTGAGATTGTCTACGACCTCATGGAGTACTTGAGCATGGATGTTTCGGGCAAGGAAGCGGAGGCACTATTCCTAGGTATCTACTACGATACCGTGAGGCTGAGCGTAGCGGACAGAGAGTTGTCGGGCAAGGCGGCCAAGCTGCTGGCGGTCGTCGACCCGGGCAGGCTCATAGGCTTGCTCGAGCCTAGCATGGAGGAAGCTGAGAGGATAGCACGGCTCAAGGCTTTGCGGAGAACGGTGGTCTACAGGCTTGGAGAATGGTACTTGGCTGCGTCGAGCGTCAGCGCCTATCTCTCCCCGGTAGCACGTGTGTTGATAAACTCAGGGGCGCACGTGGCGGTCGTCGCCTCCTACCAGTATGGTGTCTGCGTGCTTTCGATGCGCTCATCCTACGACTTCCAGAAATACACAAACGTGAGCCTCGGCGAGGACTTGGTCAAGCATCTGCTCAGACGGTTCGAGGGCCACGGCGGAGGCCATGCCGGAGCAGCTAGGGTAAGCCTGAAGACAACCCCCGAGGAGGCGGTTAACGAGGTTGTCAAGGCTCTGTCGAAGCTGCTGGGAGTGAACGCTGTTGAGCTGGCCGATTGAGAGATGAAGGTTGTTGAAGTGGAAAACCTTTCATTCACGTATGCGGGCGCAGCCAAGCCGGCTTTAACTGACGTAAGCCTGCAGGTGGAGGCCGGCGAGTTTGTGCTGATAGCGGGCCCTAGCGGGGGAGGCAAGTCCACTCTATGCCGCTGCCTCAACGGGCTTGTGCCGCAGTTTTACGAGGGTGACTACCGGGGGAGGGTGGTCGTCGACGGCTTGGAAGCTGACAAAACCCCCATACACGTCCTTTCTCAGCACGTCGGCATGGTCTTCCAAAACCCCCACAACCAGCTCTTCTCCCTATCCGTCGAATCAGACATAGCTTTCCCCCTCGAAAACCTAGGGCTTCCAAGGGACGAGATCAGAAAACGTGTAGACGAAGCCCTCCAGATCATGAGGATAGAAGACCTGAGGGATAGGTCTCCGTTCGAGCTCTCCGGCGGCCAGCAGCAAAGGGTCGCCATCGCCTCGGTGCTGGCGATGCAGCCCAAGATAATCGTCATGGATGAGCCTACGTCCTACCTCGACCCCTTGTCCGCGATGAACTTGTTCAAAATGATTGACTACGTCCGTGAGAAGCTTGGGCTGACTGTTTTGCTGGTAGAACACAGAGTTGACCTGGCTGTGGCGAGGGCCAGCAGGATCTTGGTTGTCTCAGACGGGCAGGTTGTGTACGACGGCCCACCTCGGGAATTCTTCATGCAGCACAACCCTCATCTATACGGCGTTTCTATCCCGAAGGTTGTCAAGCTGAGCGCTGGTATGAAGAAGGCGATGGCTGGATGGAGCAGGGTCTGCGTAAGCCCTGAGGAGTTTGAACAAGAGGTGCGTAGGATTGGCCGTGGTTTTTGAGAATGTTCACTACACTTATCCGTCGGGGGTTGAGGCGTTGAGAGGCGTAGACCTCGAGTTCAGGAAAGGGGAGCTGATAGCCTTGATGGGTGAGAACGGCTCCGGCAAAACCACTCTCCTCAAACACATGAACGGTCTACTCAAGCCATCCAAGGGCAGAGTGTTGGTCGAGGGAGTAGATACTTCAAAAGCCTCAGTCGCCCAGATCTCCATGAAGGTCGGCCTTGTTTTCCAAAACGCTGAAGACATGTTCTTCGAATCCTCAGTCTACGACGAGATGGCGTTCGCCCTGAAGAACTTCGGTTTCAGCGAGGAGAAGATCAGGCGGAGAGTCGAGTGGGCGTTGAAGTTCTTCGAGCTCGAAGACTATGAGAACAGGTCGCCGTTCCTTCTCAGCGGAGGGGAGAAGAAACGCCTCGCCATGGCGATTATAATGGCGTGGGGCCCTCCGGTGGTGTGCTTGGATGAGCCGACGATCGGGCAGGACAGCCTCCAGAAGGAGAAGATGATGCACATGATCAGGATGCTCAACTCTCAGGGAAGGACGGTGGTTTTGGCTAGCCACGACGTAGAGTTTGTAGCCGAGCTGAAGCCTCGAGTAGTCCTTCTTTCCCGTGGAATGGTTCTAGCCGACGGGCCGTGCGATGAAGTGCTCACAGACCTTTCCCTCATAGAGAAGGCATCGCTAACGGCTCCCCAAGTCGTGGCGGTGCTGAAGAGGCTGGAGGACCTCGGCGTTGACTACCGGGTGCTGGACGTGGAGGACGCTGTCGAGAGCGTTCTGAGGGTGTTGAGGAGATGAGCTTATTTGAAGGGCTTAGGTTCAGGCCGGGCAATACTTTCGTCCACAAGCTAGACCCGAGGGTGAAGCTGCTTACATCGCTGATGATACTGACGACCGCCGTAATCCACATAGACATCCTTCTGGTGGCTGCTTTGCTCGGAGCCGAGGCCGTGCTCATACGTTGGGCTCGTGTTCACCGGCTCTGGCTGAAGACACTCAGGGGAGCACTACCGCTAGCGGCCATCGTCTTCATAATCTCCTTCATCAGCCAGTACACTCGAGAGCCGTCGATTCTAGTCTCAACCGGTTTCGCCCTAGCCTACTCGTTCAGGCTCGTCGTCTTCCTCTCCTCCTTCTCCTTGTTCTTCCTAACAACCACCCCCGACGAGATTGCGCTCACGCTGCAGAAGATGAGGATGCCTTACGAGTATACTTTCGCCTTCGTCTCAGCCATAAGGTTCACGCCGGTGATGGCTGAGGAGCTCAGGAACGTCATGGACGCTCAACGGTCTAGGGGGCTGGAGATCGACAAAGGGCCTTTCATGAAGAGGATAAGAAACATGATACCTATTTTGGTGCCGCTTCTCGTCAACGTGATAAGAAGGTCCTACGACTTGGCGGAGGCGATGGAGGTGAAGTGTTTCGGCGCCTCAAAGAAGAGGACAAGCCTCCGAGTGCTGAAGATGAAGAGGGCTGACGTCTTCTTCCTGCTCGTTGCCGCAGCGTTATTCACGACCGCTGTGTCGGTGAAGATGTCCGGGCTTGAGCCCGTGAAGATGATGCCGTTCTTGGGAAGATATTTCCCTGTCTAGCTGTAGGTTATGAGCTGCTTCTCCTCTAGAAGCTCCTGAAGCTTGCTCACAGCATCGTAGACATCTTTCTCATACTTAGCCCCCGTGCAAACAAGCTTACCGCTTGCAAACATCAAAATCACGACCTTCGGGCTAACCATCCTGTATATCAGGCCAGGGAACTGCTCCGGCTCATACATAACGTTCTCCAGAGTCTCGGCAGCTTTCTCCAAGTCGATCCTGCCGTGGAGGTCGATGGAGGCTACTATGTTCTGGATCTCGATCTGAGGCTCCTCCTTGATGAGGAAACCCTCCTTCTTCAAAGCCTTCACAACCGTCTTGACAGCCCTTATCGACTCCTCCTCGCTTTTCGCACCCGTGCAGACCATCTTGCCGCTGCTGAAGATGAGAGTAGCGGTCTTGGGCTTGGCAAGCCTGAAGACAAGCCCTGGGAACTGAGCAGGCTTGTACTCGACGTCGGGGAAAGTTCTCTGGACCTGCGCAAGGTCCAGCCTCTGGAAGAGCGTGACGCTTGAGACAACATTCTGTATCTCGACCTTTGGTGGGGGGCCTTTCGCCACGGGTTTTAAGCTGTTTAAATACTTTATAAGGATTTAAATACCCACCAGACCGTCCAACTCCTCGACAACCAGCGGAGTTTTAGCGGCCAGGGTCGAGAAGACCCGTATAAACTTTCTCTTCGCCTCAGCCATGTCGAAGCTCCGGCCTGTTATTGCTTGGAGCGAGGTCATCGTCTCGCTGTCCATCCCGCAGGGCCTTATTCCCCTGAACTTGGCGAGGTCAGTGTTTATGTTGAGGGCCAGTCCGTGGTAAGCGACCCAGTTCTTGAGCGCCATGCCTATGGATGCAATCTTCCTGCCTCCGACCCATACGCCCGGCTTGCCCTGAACCCTCTCAGCCGACACGCCGTACTCCTTCAGCAGCATTATGACCGCTTCCTCGAGCAGCTTGACGAGGTCGCCCACTCCGAGACGGTTCTCTTGAAGGCTGATTATGGGGTAGACGACGAGCTGGCCGGGGCCGTGGTATGTCGCGTCCCCGCCTCTCTCAACCCTGTAGACCGGTAGAGACCTGTCGAGCACGTTTTCCTCAAGCCCTCTCCTGCCGAGAGTGTAGACGTCGTGATGCTCGAGAAGGAGAACGGTGTCGGGTATCTCGCCCGCCGACCTTCTCTCGACTAGGCGCAGCATGAGCCTGTGCGTCTCCAGATAATCGGCCAGCCCGAGGTCTATGAAAACCAGCTTATTTGACGACATAGTGGACCGGCCTCCTGAGGAGGATGTGCAGCGCCTCTCCCACGGCCTCGGAGTAGGTTGGATGAATCTGGACGGCTTCAGCGGCCTGCTCTACCTTGGCGTGCATGGCCACGTAAGGCGTTATCGCAGACACCACGTCTGTTGCATGAGGCCCCACCACTACGGCTCCCGCCAAACATCCCTCGCCGTCTTCGAAGAGCTTTACGAACCCGTCCTCTCCGTCGGCCACCGCTCTTCCCAGAGCGCTGTACGGGAAGCGGGCGCTCCTCAGCCCTTGGTCAGTCAGCCCGACTGAGGCCACCTCGGGGGTTGTGAAGACTCCGAACGGAATCAGGTTGTCAAAGCATGTGTCCAGACCTGCGATCGATTCAGCCGCCACTATTCCCTGCCGCTGAGCTTTATGAGCTAGGAAAGGAGGGCCTGCGACGTCTCCAACAGCGTAGATGCCCTCGACGCTCGTCCTCATCCGGTTGTCCGTTTTCACGTATCCCTTGACGTCATGCTCGACCCCCACCTCTTTCAAACGCTTCGCCCATTCCGTGGGCTTCTTACCCACGGCCACGAGCACGTAGTCATAGGTCTCGGCTTCTCCGTTTGTTAGAGAAACCTCCACACCGCGGTCGACGTACCTGTAAGAATCCACCGTCGTCTTGAGCAAGACCTTCACACCCATCCTCTCGAGGCTTCTCTTGAGCGCTCTCGCTGCGTCGGCGTCGAAGCCCGGCAGAAGCTGGTCCGTGAACTCCGCAACCACAACCGATGAGCCTAGATGAGCATAAACCGTCCCCAGCTCAAGCCCCACAGCCCCTCCGCCGACGACGAGAAGCCTCCTCGGAACCTCCCCGAGGAACAAGGCCCTCTTGTAGTCGATGATTCTGCGGCCGTCGAAAGGGATGGAGGACAGGGACGCCGGCTCGGTTCCAGCAGCGACGACCACGTTCCTCGTCTCCAGAACCTTCTCCTCCCCGTCCGTAGAGATTTTGACGATGCCCGGCTCCGGGATCTCCGCAACTCCCTTGTAGACGCTGACGCCGTACGACTTGAGCAGAAAGCCAATCCCCTGCCTAAGCCTCGAAACCACGGACCTCGTCTCTTGGACGACGGCGGCCATGTCCACCGAGTAGCTGGCCTCGACCAGTTTCTTACCCGACAGCTCACGGACGGCCCAGAGCTTCTTCGCAAAGGTAATGAGGTGCTTGCTGGGTATGCATCCGTAGTTGGTGCACTCGCCTCCAAGCTCCTCCTTCTCAACCAACGCAGCCCTCAACCCGAGCTGCGACAGCCTAATCGCTGAAACGTAGCCGCCGGGACCGCCTCCGACCACGACTGCGTCAAGCTTCATCCACAACCACCCTAGAAAGAAGCCGACCGTCTGACAGCCCTGAGTATTCTGTCCTCGTTCGGAAGGTAGTGATGCTCGTTGGCGAACGGGAATGGTGTGTCGAAACCGGCCACCCTCAGGACTGGAGCTTCGAGGTCGAGCAGAAGCCTCTCAGCTATGAAGGCAGCTATCTCCGCTCCGAATCCTCCTGTCTTAGGAGCCTCGTGTACTATGACGGGTCTTCCAGTCTTTTTGACGGTCCGTTCTAAAGCGTCCTTGTCGAAAGGCAGGAGAGTCCGCAGGTCAACGACTTCGCAGTCAATCCCCTCCTTTTTCGCCTTCTCGGCAACGCTCAGGCAGTCGTGCACGGGTGCCGCGTAAGTTATCAGGGAGACGTCATGGCCCTCCCTCGCCACCCTCGCCTTCCCCAGAGGAACCGTGTAATCACCCTCGGGAACCTCCTCCCTGAACGTTCTGTATATCTTCTTAGGCTCGAAGAAGATAACCGGGTCTTCGTCTCTTATAGAGGACAACAGCAGTCCTTTCGCGTCGTAAGGAGTCGAAGGCACCACCACCTTCAGCCCGGGCGTGTGGACGAAGTAGGCTTCGGGGCTCTGGCTGTGGAACATACCTCCTTTGACGCCTCCTCCGACCGGAGCCCTTACAACCATCGGGACCGAGAACTGCCCCCCTGTCCTGTACCTAATCTTGGCAACGTTAGAGACGATCTGGTCGAACCCTCCGAAGATAAAGTCTGCAAACTGGATCTCGGCGACGGGCCTCAGCCCGTTCATAGCCATTCCAGCAGCCACGCCGATTATGGCGGCCTCCGACAGAGGCGTGTCGATGACTCTTTCAGGCCCGAACAACTCGTAAAGCCCGTCCGTTATCAGGAAGACGCCGCCCCGTCTTCCAACATCCTCCCCGAGCACGACAACCCTCTCATCCCTCTGCATCTCCTCCCGCAAAGCCATGTTTAGAGCCTGAGCCATGTTAAGCAGAGGCACGGCATCACCTCTCCAGCATGGAGCTTATGAAGAATTCACCGGCCCTGTACGAGCTGCGGACCAAGGGCCCGCACGCAGCATACTTGAACCCCATCTTCAACGCCTCGGTTCTGTAGTAGTCGAAGACAGATGGATGCACGTATTCCTTAACAGGTAAATGTTTCATGGTAGGGCGTAGATACTGTCCCACCGTGATAAAATCAACTTCCGCAGCTCGCAGCTCCCTCATGGCGTCCAAAACTTCGTCGACGGTCTCGCCGAGACCCACCATTATCGAGGATTTCGTATACATGGTTCCATCCACCTTCTTGACGGTTTTGAGCACTTGGAGAGACTGGTCAAAAGAAGCTCTAGCGTCTCTGACTAGGGGGCTCAGCCTTCTCACGGTCTCGACGTTGTGAGCGACCACGTCAGGCCTCGACTCCACAACTGTCTCGATGCAGCGTCGGTCCCCTCGGAAGTCGGGTATGAGGACCTCGACAAGTATCTTGCTGTTGACTCTCTTAATCGCCTTCACGGTTTCAGCGTAGATCGACGCACCGCCGTCGGGGAGGTCGTCCCGGCAGACCGAGGTAAGCACAACATACTTCAGCCCGAGCTCGTCGACAGCCCTAGCAACGTTGTAAGGCTCGTTCGCGTCAACGAAACCATGTGGGTTGCCGGACTTTACTGCGCAAAACCTGCAGCTCCTGCTGCAAATGTCTCCCAGTATCATCACCGTAGCCGTTCCACCGCCCCAGCATTCGCCGAGGTTGGGGCACAAGGCCTCTTCGCAGACAGTATGAAGCATATGCCTCCTCAAGACCCTCTTGACCTCTGAATACTTTCCGGGCCCGGGTATCGTGGTCTTGACCCATGAGGGTTTCTGGAGGGTCTGCATCGGCTTGGACGTGTCAACATAAAATTTAAGCATATATCTACGCTGGTTAAAAATATGATGGATTGAGGAGAAGAATCGACGAGAGGTCGGCGGGGGCTGTGGTTTTCTACGTGGAGGACGAGGGGTTGGAGTACCTGCTGCTTAAGTATGGGGCGGGGCACTGGGATTTTCCCAAGGGACACATAGAGAAGGACGAGTTGGAGATAGACGCCATGCTGAGAGAGGTGAGGGAGGAGACAGGCCTCGACCGGATCGAGATAATCCAAGGCTTCAGGAAAACAATCAACTACATGTTCATGAAGGAGGGGAGGCTCGTAAGGAAAGAGGTCGTCTTTTACCTGGGCAGAGCTTTCACAAAAACCATCGTCCTCTCGCCCGAACACCTAGACTTCACGTGGCTTCCGGTCAGCAAGGCTGTCGAGAAGCTTACCTTCAAGACGGCTAAGGAGACGCTGCTTCAAGCCGACTCTTTCCTAAGGAGCCAGACGCACATACATATTTAAAACGCAGCGAACTTAGCGGGTATAAAGATGAAGGCGACGGCTATACTACTAACTATACTGATGCTGGCGTTCATCCAGGCCGCGCATGCTCAGGAACAGCCTCAGACACTAACCGTCCGAGCACTAGACCCGGACGGACTACCCAAGCCAGGCCTCACAGTCGTCGTGGAGGGCCCTGGCTTCAGGGAGACTTCTTCAACCAACGCCTCAGGCCACGCTGTGTTCCGGCAGATTGTCCCAGGTTCTTACGAGCTTGTCCTCCTGCTGCAGAACATCGAGCTTTTGAGGACGAGTATAAGGTATCCTGAAACTACGTTCATGGAGCTGCAGGCCCCCGTCAGCCGTCTAACTGTTAAAGTATCGGATTTAGCTGGCAGAGCCGTGGAGAACGTCTTCGTCACGCTGAACGCCCCCACAGGAGCTGTCTCCGTATCCCAGCGAACAAACGCAACCGGGCACGCCTTATTCTCCGACGTCCCCTACTCGACTGTCAGCCGGGTCGGGGGATCATATTCTCTCCGAGTTTCGAAAGAGGGAGTAGTCGTGGCTCAGAGTAGTGTAGAGGTTTCGGCGGGAAGAGTGTTTCGCGAAGTAGTAGCGGGCTTGGTTAACGTCAACTTCACGGTCGTGTCTCGAGACGGGCAGGAGGCGCCGGTCGACGCTGAGCTGGTTCTACGGGCTGGAAACTATAGCCAATCGCTGTCTGTATCGCGTGGCGTTGCTTCTGTCAGACAGCTGCCGACCTCCACGGAGGTAGGAGCATACAACGCCTCTTTGTCTATCAGGCTGGGGGCTAGGAACGTGGTCGTCTACTCATCCTTCCTCACGCTCCAGTCTGACGCAAGCATATTTCTCAACGCCGACGTAGGCAAGCTTACAGTCAAGGTTCTCGACCCCGAGGGAAGACCTGTGAGAGGCGTTGGCATGCTCATCGGCACTAAGGAGCTTGGAAACTTCACTAGCGGCGTCACTGACGAAAACGGTCTGCACGACTTTGGCTTCCTCCCGCTTTCATCAAGGACGGGCGAATACAACCTGTCTCTTTTCAGGGGGAGGACAAGGATTCAGGTCGAAAGAGTTGTGGTTGACCAGCGTGAAACCGTTAAAGAGGTTTATCTGAGGTTTCAGCGAATCGCTGTAAACGTCTACGACGCTGGAGGAAGACCGTTGTCAGGAGCAGTTGTGACGATAACAGACCCTCAGACAGGCCGGTCTGCGAACGCGACGACAGCCGACGGAGCAAGCTTTCTAAACATCTTCCCCGGCTCCAACGAAATCCAGATAACATACAAGCAGAGAGAAGTCTTCAAACGAGCCGTCGAACTGTCCGGAGAAGTTTTCACCATCAGGCTGCCCAACGTCAACTTCCCCATGTCTGTGAGAGTGGTCGACGCCCTAGGAGCATACGCCGAAGGCCTTAGGGTTGTGGTCAAGCTCGACGACGAAGTCGTCGTCGACAGACTGACGACGAGCCAGCCGATAAGCCTGCTGGTCGAGAAGCCGTCTACGCTGACTGTCGACGTTTACAGGGGTTCTGAGCTGTTGGCGAGGGAAAGGGTTTCGGCGGCTGGCTCCGGAAGTGTGGACGTCAGGCTTTTGGCTTATGTCTACGTGGGAGGGGGGTTGGTTGCTGTGGACGTCTTTGTCTCCGCCTTGTTGACGGTCGTCCTCGCTGTTTTGTTTCTGACGCTGGTTTACAGGCTGCGGCAGTCTAGGCAACGTTAATATAAAACCACGCTGGACGAGTGGTAAAGTGGGGTTCAGAATTGGCTAACTGGACCTTGAGCAAAGAACCGACACCGATATGCAACCCTCTTTGCAGGTTTTTCAGATGCGCTAAAAAAGTCCTCGACTACAGGAGAGACCCGCCGTGGTGCAACTGGGTTGACGCTCCCTGCATAGGATACCAGTGTCCCTACGCCCAGTGCAACCAGATGAAGCTTCTGCCCGACGGCAGGTGCGGGCTCTTCGTCAAGAGGAAGACGGTCGAGGACGTCCAGGTACTCAACATGCATCCGACGCCAGTCGCGAGAGCCCGGAAGAAGCTGGACAGGCTGGGGCTTTGAGGATCCTTAGTTGAACAGAGTCGAGATAATACCTGTGAAAGGAATTCCCGTCGTCGAGGAGGGATGCAGCGTCGGTCAAGCCATTCTAGAAGCGCTGTCTAGGTCTGGCGAGAGGCTGGTAGACGGCGACGTCGTGGTCGTGGCTCATTCGATCATCTCCCGCAGCGAAGGCTGCAGGGTTAAGCTCTCAGAAGTCGAGCCTTCCGCACTAGCCGTGAAGCTTGCCGAGACGATGGGAAAGGACCCGAGACACGTGGAGATCGTTCTCAGGAACAGCAGGAGGATAGTCAGGATGGGGCGAGGCGTCATCGTCTGCGAGACCGACCACGGGTTCATCTGCGCCAACGCCGGAGTCGACGCATCCAACTCAGGAGGGCCCGACTACGTAATAACCCTACCCAAAAACCCCGACGAGTCCGCCGAAAGGATCCGAAACGAAATCAAGAGATTGGCGAACGTCGACGTCGCGGTCGTCGTGAGCGACACCTTCGGAAGGCCTTTCAGGAAGGGAGCGGTAAACGTCGCCATCGGGTGCAGCGGAATCAACCCCTTGAGGGACAGGAGAGGCGAGAAAGACCTCTTCGGCAGGACGCTCGTCTCAAAGGTCATAGCTATAGCCGACGAGCTTGCTTCGGCGGCCGAGCTCGTGATGGGGGAGGGAGACGAAGGCATCCCTGCCGCCGTCATCCGTGGCTATGCCTACGACAGGACAAGCATCCCGGCTAGGGCTCTGGTGAGGGACGAAGCAGAGGACTTGTTCCGGTGAGGCGAAGAGAATGGGTTCGGGCGACGTCGTGAAAGCGTTGAAAGCCGTGGAGATGGGAGCCGACCCCCAGAAGGTTGTTAGAGAGCTCGACTGGAGGGGGATGGAGGAGTTTGTCGCCTCGGCGTGCAGGGAGGCGGGTATGAAGTGTTCAACGGACATACGCCTCATGCATGGTAGGCGGAGGGTGCAGATCGACGTGGTGGCTGCAACTCCGAGCCTCTGCCTCGTGGTTGACTGCAAAAGATGGCGGAGGCCATTGAAGGGGAAAGTTCTCCAGACAACGGTTTTGAAAGAGGTTGCGAGGACGGAGGTCCTGGCCGACAGGCTCCAAGCCCTTCAACCGGGAAACAACCCAGTCTTCTTCATACCGGTGATCATGGCTCTTTACTCCGACAACATCCAGCCCGTGTCGGGAGTCTTCGTCCTTTCGGTCGACAAGCTAACAGGCCTTCTCCGAGCCCCAGAAACCCTTCTAAACGGCGCGGCAATAGTTAGGAAGATGAGCCCCGGGTGGACCCGCATCCTAGAAAGCTACAACTTATATCAAGGTAGGTCCATGAAAAAACAGTTTGGACAGGCTTTGGGCTCCTTGGAGGATGAGCTACATAAAAACCGCTAAGGAAACGGCTGAATGTATCTTCTGCGAGGCGGCCAAAACATCCGACGACGCTTCAAAGTACGTGGTTCACCGCGGGGAAAAGTCGCTGATCATCATGAACCTCTACCCATACAACAACGGTCATCTGATGGTCTCCCCATACCGGCACATTCCAAGCATACTGGAGATGGATGATAGCGAGATGCTGGACGTCATGAGGCTTCTAAAGATGGCTGTATCACTGGTCAGGAAAGCTTTGAACCCGGAGGCCTTCAACATAGGGGTTAACATAGGCAAGTATGCGGGCGCCGGTATAGAGGACCACATCCATTTCCACGTCGTGCCGCGCTGGAGAGGAGACACAAACTTCATGACAACGCTTTCGAACACGAGGGTTCTGCCGGAGACGGTAGACCAGACGTATAAGAGGCTTTTGGAGGCTAAGCGGTAGCCAGCCTCTCAGCCACCTGCTTGTAGTAATTGGAGGAAGTGTTCGCCAGCAACACAACCCTGCTGACATCATCCTCAACAGCCTTGGAGTAGGCTAAAAGCCGTCCCAGCTCGTCGGCGAACAACCTCAACTCCTCCATAGAAGGCATGTTCTCCCTCTTGAGACGTTTCTGCGACTCTCCCACATGCGTGTAGCCCTTGCACTCGACGAAGTCGGGGGAAGCCGTCTTGATAAGCTCGGAGTATTTTTCAGGCGAATGCATGTTCACATCCTTGACGAGCGTCAGCCTTATGACCTTCCTGCACGAAAACCTGCTCATCAACTCAAGAGACTTAAGCAGCCTCTCCCAGCTGTCCGGAATCAAGGGCTTGCTAGCCCTGAAATGAGTCTCCTTGTCGGGCCCATACAGGCTAATGTACAGGGAGGTAGGCTGAGCCTTCTCAAGAAGCTCCTCAAGCCTTTCCGGCATCGTGCCGTTGCTGACCAAGAACGTCGTCATGCCCCGACGCGTCGCTTCCGCGACCAACTCAGCGATGTATGGATAGATGGTGGGCTCACCGTCCAGCGATATAGCTATGTGCTTAGGCTCCATAGCTTCCTCGAACCTCTCCCTAGAGACTTTAGGATTTCCTCCGAAGCCTGAGAGAAGCTGCCGGTGTTCCTCGACCACCTTGTCGAGGATCTGGCGGGGGTCGTCCCATTCTCCGTCGAAGGGCTGAACCCTGTTCAGAGTGTGGAAGCGCCAGCAGAAGACGCACATCATGTTGCAGTACTGAACAGAAGGAGTCATCTGGATGCATCTATGGCTGTCTATGCCGTACCAGCTTTTGTAGCAGAGCTTACCACCCTTGAGGGCTGACTTGGTCCAGTGGCAGACTTTAACCGCTGAATGCCTGCCGACGACTCTGTAGCCGGCCTGCTCAAATTTCTGGACAAGCTTGACCTCCTTCCTCACAGGCTTTCCGATTTCTTTCAGCGGAATCGTCTGAGCCAATCCTCAACAGCCAAGTTAAACCCATCCCTTAAATCTTTCCATCAACACCTAAATTGATGAAACTATCCGTCGTCGGCGCACTGACCGTAGACTTGATAGGAAGCAAGCCCGTCGTCGGCGGCCCTCCGTGGTACGCAGGCCTCGCAGCAAACACGTGCGGAGCCAAGGTCTCCCTCATCTCGGCGGTCGGCGAAGACTTTCCAGAGCACTTTCTCGAAAAGATTGTCGAGGCTGGGCTGGATACGTCGGGCGTCCGCACGGTGGAGGGAGCGAGGACCTATTCCTTTAAGCCGGTGTTCACGGAGAAAGGAAGAAGGTTGAAGCTAGTTTCCTTGGGCCCTAGAATATCTCTGGAGCAGCTGGAGGAGGTGGACGCCGACGCCGTCATACTCTCTCCTGTCTTCAGAGAGCTTGAGCTAGAGCATCTTGAGATTGTCAGGAGGCGTGCAGGACATCTTACCGTAGACCTTCAAGGGTTTGTGAGAGAGACGGGCGATGTCGGTGAAATATACCTGAAGCCGCTCAAAGACAACAGAATACTGAAGCATGCTGAAGTTGTCCACTGTTCGGAGGAAGAAGCTCTGGCCGTATCCATGAAAAACAATCCCTACGAGGCGCTCAGGTACATGAGCCGGCTCGGCGTTGAAAAATGCTTGGTGGGAGTTGAGAACGGCCTCTACGTGATGGACGGAGGCAGCGTTATTTTCATCCAGCCTGTCGCCCCCCAAAGCGTCGAGGACACTACGGGTGCGGGAGACATTCTGACCGGGGCTTTCACCGCTCTCGCCTGTCAAGGCTTTACGACCGAAGAATCAGCGGTCCGGGCTCTGGAGTTGGTGAGGCAGTCGCTGAACCATCCTCCACCTTTCAGGGTTCCTCAGAGGATTACGCGGTCGGAGCCTCTTTGCCGGGTTGTCTGGCGGAAGCCTGTCGGCTAGACCTCCTCGCCTTCGACAGCATCCTCTTCGCCTTGGCGGTGAGAGCTGGGTATTTCTCGTTCAGGGCTGACTCAACTATGGTGGCCAGTTCGTCGCTTATGCTGTAGCGCGGTATTACGCTTTTCCTGTAGTTCAAGATTCCGCTTGCTAGGGGCGAGTAGAAAGCTAGCCTCGGCTGCTTGAGGGCTTGTTTGACGGCGGCCTTGAGTATTTTCTCGTCCACAGGCTCCTGCCTCTTTTTCATGTGTTTATCGTTGATGTTTTACCTTTTAACTTTTAACTCTTGTGCGGACGTGCTGGTTGTGTTCGAAAAATCGAACAATTTATATGACCGACGCTCAACACAACGCAGACCGCAATAAAATCTCCGTTGCGATAACCAGCCCGCAGCAACTCAAGGGGTTTTGAATTAGACGCTTGTCCATGCCCTTAGGCCGGGGCCTTACTCCTATTCGGAAGGCTAAACCCCGTCGAGTTAAACTAATCGGGGGAGGTATCGGACAGATGGATTGATAGCTCAACGGCTGTTGCGTTTCGTCGGTTACTCCGTAGGGTGAACTGTTCGATAAATAGAACAGGGAGAAAAAATGGAAAAACCAAAACAACGAGTTATAAGTTAAAAGGTTTACTCGGAAGACCTGTCAGCGACGTGCTTGACAACTTTTTCTGGACGAAGCCTGCTGACGACGTATTCAAACCCTTTATCGGGGTCGCTGTGTTCTCCGCAGGTGTAGATGTCTACGGTCGCGTACCTGTATTGCTTCCAAGTGTGGACGGCTATGTGGCTCTCCTTAACCAGAGCTATCACGGACACTCCACCCTTCTCGCCTCCAAACCTCCAAGACCTTAAGGACACCAACGTCATCTTCGACAAGTTCACAGCATCCAGCACAACCTGCCGCACGAGCTTCTGGTCTCCAAGCACTTCCTCGGGACATCCATAAAGGTTTCCGAAGACGTGCTTACCGACGATCTGCTTATGCACCGTTCTACTCTGGAGCATTTTCTTTTCTACGAACCTCGAAAAAGTGCACAAAATCATGACATATAAATCATTTTATCCACTTTCACGCGTCGTCAAAAAAATCACCATTTTTTGTCGTGCAACTATTTTTTTTACCGCAAAAATACGTCGACATACGCCAAAGCAGGCGTGTGTAAAAATTGGCCACGAAAAGCAAATTAAACAGATCAAACTCGTTGTGGGAGATGAAGGTTCCGAGGGCGGGGGTCTATCTGAAGGATGAGCTTGATTTAGGGTCGTTGATGAGCGCTGTTCTGAGACTTGTGTCCGACGGCTCCTGTGGTGCGTGCGCTTTCTTCGTGGGCGTTGTCAAGAAACGGGGGCGTGGGTCTGTCGAGGTCGAGACGCTTCACATGGAATCCTATAGGGAGCATGCGGACAAAGCGTTAAACAGGATATGCGAGGAGGTGAAAGCCGAGTATGGCTTGGTTTTCGTTGGAGTCTGGCATCTGGTCGGCGAGTTCAGGCTAGGGGAGCCTGTGGTTCTGGTTGCGGCGGCTGGAGAAAGCAGGGAGGAGGTCTTCACCGGTCTTAGGAGGGCTGTCGAACGCTACAAGAGAGAGCCAGCCCTCTTCAAGAAAGAAGTCTACGTCGACGGTAGCTCTTCATGGATCGAGGGAGCATGAGGGTCTCAACAAAATACTTCGCATTCATCCGGGAAAGGCTGGGACGGGACTCTGAAGTCTTCGACATGGACGAGGGCTCGACTGTCGAGGACTTCATCCAGCTAGTGAGGCGGCTGTACGGCGACAAGCTGAAGGAAGTCTTCGAAGGCTCCTCCCTCAGACCCGGATGCGCTCTGGCCGTCAACGGCGAAACCTTGGAGCGTTTACGCTGGAAAACAACACCCCTGAGGGAGGGAGACGTGGTGGTGATACTTCCCCCCATAGCCGGAGGGGTCATCTGAAGCTGGGCAGCCTCACACCCCTCTGTCCTTGGTACTTGCCGGTGTAGGGTTTCTCGACGATGGACGAAAGCCTTGCGAAGACGACGTGCAGGAACCTGTCTCCGCTGTACAGTCGTACGGGGAAGTCTCCGCCAACCAGCTCGATGGTGAGCTCTCCCTCGAAGTTTGCGTCTATTATTGTCGGGGGAATAGTCAATCCTATCCTTGCGTAGCTGCTGCGGAGGTTGACGAACCCCATCAGGTCCTTGGGAAGAGCTAGGTATTCTAGCGTGTGGAGGAGGACGTGCTCTTTGGGGTTTACGACGAAAGAGTCGCCTTCCTCGAAGTGGTAGAAGTCTTCGGCAGACGAGTTTCTCGTGTCGAAGACTTGGTTGTTTTTGTTGAACCGGGCGACTTGACGCCCTATCCTGAGGTCGAGCCCGTTCTCCCTCACCACGTCTTCGTCGAAAGGCTGGATCCTGATCCTGCCGCTCCTGATGTAGTTCCACAGGTCGAAGTCGGACAGTATCATCGATGGTGGTGGTTTAGCCTTCTTTATATCTCTATGACGGTCATGTCCCTAGCTATCACGATGTTTTCTGCTCCACATCCCTCGAGAGCGTTCTCGAGGCGTTTCTCACCCCCCTCCCACGCAGGGTATAGATGCGTCGCCACGATTGTTTTAGGCCTTATCGTCTTGACGAGCTTGGCCAGCTGTTTCTCGGAGGTGTGCTTGCCGAACATTACCTCCTCGGGGAAGCTGCATTCATGGATAAGGACGTCGCATCCCCTGGCCAGTTTAACAAGCCTTTCGTCCGGCGTGGTGTCGCCGGAGAACACCACGGAGCGATGCTCCGCCTCGAAACGGTAGGCCAGCCCTTCAAAGTGCTCGACCTCCGCCGCAACCGCTCTGAATCCATCGGCCTCCCACACCCCGCCATCCCTCAGCTCGGCTGTTGCCGTGTATCTCGTGCAGCCCATGGTTCTGCTTAAGTACGGGAAAGCCTGTTCGGCGATGACGTGCACGAGTTGGGTGAGGCCCTTCGGCCCGACGAGGTTTAGTTTTTCGGGTGAGGTGCTGGGCTTTCCGTCCAGCTCGTAGGCCCACAGCATTAAGATGGGAGGGAGGTCGGCTACATGGTCTAGGTGGAAGTGGGTGATGAAGTAGGCTTTGAGGCTTTTCGGGGAGACGCGGAGGCGTCTCAGCTTCTCCAAGTATCCCGGCCCCGGGTCAACCCCTATCCTCAGCGACTCTGTCTCGACAAGAAGCCCGCTTCCAAATCTTTCAGGCGAAGGAACTATGCTGCCGGACCCTAGCACGACTATCCTCATCAGGATCCTCCCCTAGCTATGTGAACCACGTGCGGCATCTCGCTGCCGAACAGCTCCAGCGCCAACTCAACGGCCTCGGGAGACCCGGGCAGAGCCATCACAAGCTTGCCCCTAGCTACTCCGGCTAAAGTCCTTGACAGGGCTGCCGCTGCTCCGACGACCTTGAAGCTCTCGGTCCTGAAAATCTCACCCCAGCCCTCCAGCTCCTTGTCGAGCAGAGGCCTGACCGCCTCCACGGTTACATCTCTAGGGGAAACACCCGTCCCCCCGGTTATCACGACTGCGTCAAATGGTTCATCCAAGGCCTTGACGACTGCTGTGCGGATCATCCAGACATCGTCGTTGACAACACCCAAGTACTCGACTTCATGCCCCAGCTTAGACAGCTTCTCGACCGCCTTCATGCCCGACTCGTCTGTGTAAGGTTCTCCGCCGACTTTCTTGTAGTATCTCGAGCTGCTGGCTGTAAGGACGGCTATTCTGAGTTTTTCAGGGCTGCTCCTCCTATGGTGTTGATGGGGCTTCAACAGACTTCACCTTGGAGACGACTCGGACTCCGTATATTTCTGTGGTCGGATACTGGCCCTCAGCATCCTTCTCATACTGCTTGACAACATCCCATATGTTGAGGAGAGCCGCCGCCACGGCTGTGAGAGCCTCCATCTCAACGCCTGTCTTCTCATGCGCCACGACCTTCACAGCAACCTCCACAAAATCCTCGCCAACCCTCTCCGAGACCTCCACGTGCTCCAGCTTCAAAGGATGGCATAGAGGCAGTAAAACAGGAGTCTGCTTAGCCCCTACAACTGCCCCAACACGAGCCAGCTGCAGTGCGTCGCCCTTCTCGGTAGACGACTGCCTGATCCGGTTGACGGTTTCAGGCCTGAGCTTTATCCTGCCGACGGCCCATGCCTCACGCCTCACCGCAGGCTTTCCCGAGACGTCAACTTGCCGAATGCTCAAACAACCACCGAGGCAATAACCCGGCCGAAGTAAATAAACACGCCTATACTACACTCTTCTTCCTCGTCTACCGCCCTTCTTCCTCACGCTGTCATGCGGTATGGGTGTGACGTCTTCAATACGGCCTATCGCAACACCCGACCTCGCTATAGTTCTAATGGCTGCCTGAGTCGCCGGCCCCGGAGTCCTAGACTTGACGCCTCCAGGTGCTCTTACGAGGATGTGGACCGCGTTGATTCCAGCTGCCTTCGCCTGTTCCATTACAAACGTCGCAGCCCTCATCCCAGCATAGGGGGTAGGCTCAAGCCTGCCGGCGTCGACGAACATCCCCCCAGAGGCCCTCGCTATCGTCTCGCCGCCAGTCAAGTCGGTCAGGTGGACGATGATGTTGTTGTATGAAGAGTAGATGTGGACCACCCCCCACCGGAGTTGGCTCCTCTGCTCAGAAGGCTGTTTTTGCTCAGATTCTTCCACGGTCAATCACCCGAAGCTTGGGGAGTGGCTGGTGTGGCAAGCTTGATCGACTCCTCCTCACCGCGAAGGACTAGGTAGCTAGGTGCCTTAACTTTTCGCTCTCCTACGAATACTTTGCCGTGGGATATGAGCTGCCTAGCATGGTGGACGGTCTTCGCCAGGCCGAGCCTGTACACCATCGTCTGCAGCCTTCTCTCGAGCAGGTCTCTGACGCTTAGACGGAGGACGTCGTCGAGAGTGGCTTGCTGGGGAAGAAGACCAATCCTGTAGAGCCTCCCCATGAGCTTAGCCTCCTCCTCAACCCTCCGCTGCCCGACGGCTGTGTAGAGCGACCTAGCCATGGAGCGGTATTTTCTCAGCTGGCTGGAAGCACGCCAAATCTCCCTCTTGTTCCTCAGACCGTAATCGCCCATCAGCTTAAGCTCCTCGTCAATCCTCTCCTTCCTCCAAGGATGCCCCGGAGTTTCGTACTTCTTCCTGATCCTCTTGGGGTCTCCCATTCTTCAACAAACCCGGCACAACCATGATATAAACATCGTCGTCTGCTCCCGATGCTGCGGCGTCATCAGACAATCTTTAAATAACTTGGTCATCCGGATGCAGGCATGGAGGAGCACGACGTCATAGTCGTCGGCGGCGGCCCGGCTGGTGTCTCCGCCGCCAAGGCTGCTGCCGCCGGGGATGTCGACGTTCTTCTGCTCGAGAAGTATCCGACGATTATGGCTAACAAGCCTTGCGGCGAGGCTGTGAGCAAGGAGACTCTGGCCACCGCTGGAGTCAAACCTTCTCCACGCATCGTCATGCACGAAGCCTACGCCTTGGTGTACTCGCCAAGCCTGATCGAGGTGAAGATTCCCCAGATAGGCTACAACATCAACAAGTCTCTGTTCATTCAGGAGATAGCTGCTCAGGCAGCTGAGTTCGGCGCCGACATCCATGTGAGGGAGGAGGTTTCGGGAGTCAAGAGGGAGGACTCCACCATGGTTGTCAAGACTAACCGGGGCACTTACAGGGCTAAGGTTGTGATCGGAGCCGACGGCTACAACTCGACCGTAGCTAGGAGTCTTGGAGTGGTTGAAAGGCCCGAGCCCATACCCACGGTGCAGTACATCATGGCCAACTGCAGGCTTCGACACCCCGATGCCGTGCGCTTCTACCTAGGGAACAAACTGGCCCCCGGAGGCTACGCATGGATATTCCCGCGGAGCGAGAAACTGGCTGAGGTCGGGATAGGCGTCAGGGGTGGGGTGGCGAAAGAGTATCTCGACGCTTTCGTCAAAAAGTTTAGCGAAGAGCTGGGCGGCGGCAGGATAATCGACTACAGGGGAGCACCCGTGCCCATCGGCGGCGTGATCTCGGACAGCGTTTTCGACGGAGCCATGCTCGTCGGCGACGCAGCAGGCCACGTCATACCGCTCACAGGGGCTGGAATTCATTCATCGGTCTCAGCGGGTCTCGCCGCAGGCCGTGTCGCGGCTGAAGCCGTGAAAGAAGGGGATGTTTCCAAGCAACGGCTCTCGCAATTCTACAAGCTGTATGAAAACTGGCTGACCAGGATCAACAAAAGCCTCAAGGCCATGAGGGCTGTTGAGAAGCTCTCGGACGAGGACTTGGACACTCTAGCTAGGATCTTTCAGGCAGACGACATCCTCGACCTCGCCAACGGTCTTGACCTAGGCCGTGTGGCCAGGAAGCTTCTATCGCATCCTGTCCTAGCAGTCAAGCTTGCCCGCCAGCTTCTATGAAGACTAGCGAGTGATGGGCAACCGACTTGAGGAAGTGGTTCACGTAGATGTTCTCGTTGGGTGCATGCAGCCTCGACCCGGGATGGGCTAGGGACGATAGCATGGCAGTCGGTATTCCGGCTTTCTTGAAGTGGTATAGAGGTCCTGTTCCAAACATGTTGGGTAGCAGGACTGGCTTCCTGCCGTATACTTTCTCCGCCGCCCTCATGGCAGCCTTCACCAAGGGCTCGTCGGGGCTTGTCCTAGCTGGATGAGCTTTGGAGTGGACGACTATCTCGACGCCGGGCAGGATTTTCCTCAAGCTCCTCAAGATCTTGTCAGGGTCTTGGTTTGGGACGAGCCTGAAATCTATCTTGACCGATGATGTCGAAGGAGTGATTGTTTTGGAGCCGGGGCCCGTGTAGCCGGATACGAATCCCGCTATGTTGCATGTCGGCTGGAAAACAAGCTTCTCGACGACCTCATGTCTCCGGGCTGTGAGCTTCTTCACCCCGAGCGCAGCAGCTAGCTGTGCCGGCGAGATTCTGGCAGCTTTCATCATAAGCCTTTCACGCTTAGTCGGCTTGAGCACGTCGTCGTAGAACCCGGGAATAGTTATCCGGCCGTTCCTGTCTTTGAGGCTCAAAACCAGCCTAGCGAGCTTCTCGGCGGCGTTTTCAATCACCGGAGAATACATCGAGTGTGCGTCGGCCTCACTGGTCCTCAGCCTGAGCTCGACGTAGAGCATTCCCTTCACACCTAGGTAGAAGGTTGGGACGTCGTCGACAACCTCTCCTCCCTCCCACATACATCCGACTACGTCCCTGAAACGGTGAAGGTTTTGCGCTACAAGCTCCTGTATAGATGGGCTGCCTACCTCTTCCTCTCCCTCCAACAACCACTTGACCGTTATAGGCGTCTCGCCCAAAACCTTCTCAACAACCCTCACAGCCCCCAGCCTTGCGATAATCTCAGCCTTGTTGTCCGCGACACCCCTTCCGTACAACACCCCATCCCTCTCAACCAGTTTGAAAGGGTCCGTCCTCCATTCCTCGAGGGGTTCGGGTGGCTGTACGTCGTAGTGGTTGTAGAGCAGCAGAGACCTCTTTCCTCCCCTCAGCTCGGCGTAGACCGCAGGCCTGCCGGTTTTCGTCTCAAGGACTGAGACCGTGAACCCATGGTTCTCGAGAAGCTTCTCAAGATAGGCGACGGATTCGTTCAATCCTTCGTTCCTTGCTGAGACGCTGCGGAGGGCGACGAGGTCGGAGAGCATCGACATGAAATAATTCCTCTCATCGTTCACGTGTTTGTTGACTCTTGCCAGAGCGTCTTCCAAACCGTATGGTTCTGAGACGAAGCTTATTATTTTAGGTTATCACAAGTTCAGACCGGTATGGTGGAGTTCGTCGTCCCCGAACCCGTGCCCGTGAGGCTTAGCAGAGCCGACACGGCGGTGGTCGTCGTCGACATGCAGAATGACTTCTGCCACCCTAAAGGCAGTCTGTTCGTCCCATCCTCGCCGGAGACGATTCCACGCATACGCAGCCTGTTGGACAAGGCTAGAAAGTCGGGGGCCAGGGTTTTCTACACTCAAGACTGGCATGACAAGGATGACCCCGAGTTCTCGATATGGGGGGTTCACGCCTTGGCTGGAACCTGGGGTGCTGAAATAGTCGACGAGCTGAAGCCTTCCCCGGGAGACGTTGTCGTGAAGAAGCTGAGGTACGACGGGTTCTACGGAACGGCTTTAGACCACTACCTCTCCATGCACGGCGTCAAGAACCTCTTGGTCGTCGGAACTGTCGCCAACATCTGCGTCCTCCACACTGCTGGAAGCGCCGCCCTCCGCTGGATCAAGATATTCGTACCTGTAGACTGCGTTTCAGCCCTCACGGAGTTCGACTTGAAGGCTGCCTTCAGGCAGATAACTTTCCTCTACCGGGGGACTCTAACCCGGTCGGACCTAGTTGAAATGGTATGAAAAGGACAAGGCCTCTCCCGTATGTAGCCGACGATGAGATGATAAAGAGCGGCTACTCGACCGACATCTATTTCAGGAGAGCGAAGGCGGTGATGGAGCAGTCTGAGGAGTTCAACGTCAGGGTCGTCGCCGAGGTTCACTCCTACTCCTTGCCCGAGGGAGCTGGCTGGGCTGTGCTGGCGGGGTTGGAGGAGGTTGCCTGGCTGATGGAGGGCCTTCCTGTCAACGTCTACGCTGTCGAGGAGGGAACTTTGTTCACGGAGATGATGCCCGTTCTCAGCGTCGAGGGGAGGTACGGCGATTTCGGCGTCTACGAGCCGTCGATCCTCGGCTTCCTACGCCACGCAACAAGCATAGCTACGAAGGCTGCTCAGGTTAAGCTGACGGCTGGAGACAAGCCCGTGCTTTTCTTCGGAATCCGATGCGTCCACCCAGCCATAACCCCCATGGTTGACAGGGCTGCGTACGTAGGTGGCTGCGACGCGGTCTCTGGAGTTGTTGGTGCCGAGATGGCTGGGCTGAAGCCGATGGGAACCATGCCCCATGCGTTGATACTGTCGGTTGGCGATGCGGCGAAAGCTTGGCTCCTGTTCCACAAGACCGCTCCACCGGAAGTCCCCCGGATAGCTCTCGTCGACACCTTCTCCGACGAGAGGTTTGAAGCCTTGCAGGCGGCAAAGACGCTTGGACAAGACCTTGACGGAGTCAGGATCGACACTCCCCGGTCGAGGAGAGGAGACATCAAACGGATAGTGGAGGAGGTTAGATGGACTCTAGACATAAACGGCTACAGGCATGTGAAAATTTTTGTCAGCGGGGGGCTGGACGAGCGTAGGATAAGCGAGCTTAGGGACTTGGTTGACGGTTTCGGCGTCGGGACGACTATTGCGTTCCCGCCATCCGTAGACCTTTCTCTCGACATAGTAGAGCGGGAGGGGGTTGCTTTCTCGAAGAGGGGGAAGCTGCCGGGCCGGAAACAGGTATACAGGTGCGCCAACTATCACGACGTCGTTACGGCGTGGAGCAAGGTGTTCGATAGGTGTCCTGTCTGCATGTCAAGCGTCAGGCCCCTGCTCACACCGTTGATAGAGAACGGCAGGGTGGTGAGGGAGACTCCGTCTCCAAGGGATGTTCGGAGCTACGTGCTCAGGCAGTTGAACGAGACTAAGGGTCAGCTGAAGCCCGCTATGCTCCGCCTATGATGCCTCCCCTGCTTATCTTCAGCAAGTCCAACACTTTCTCGACTTCTTCTCGGCTTAGTATGCCTTCTTCGAGGAGAACCTGCTTGATTGACTTGTTCTCGGCCAGCATCTTCTTCGCAGCTTTGGCGGCGGCGTCGTAGCCTATCACGGGAGCCACCACCGTCACCAGCGCTGGGCTCGACTCTGCAAGCGCCCTCGCCCTCTCGATGTTCACCTTGATGCCTGCCACGCATTTAAGGGCCAGGTTTGTGCAGGTGTTTGAAAGTATTTCGACTTGTTCAATCAAGTCATAAGCTATCAGCGGGAGACCCATGTTCAGCTCAAGCTCGCCCAGCCTGCAAGCCTCCTCCACGGCTCTGTCGTATCCGATTACTTGAGCGGCTGCGAGCATCGCCGACTCGACGATGACGGGGTTTACTTTTCCAGGCATTATGGAAGACCCTGGCTGGACAGCGGGAAGCTCTATCTCGTTGATGCCTGTGTTGGGTCCTGAGGATAGGATTCGAAGGTCGTTGCATATCTTCAGCAGAGAGACGGCGACGCTTCTGAAGGACGCGGAGGCTTCAAGGCAACAGTCTCTACTGCCCATCGCCTCGAAACGGTTTTCAGCGACACGGAAATCGATGCCCGTCATCTCCCGGAGCCTGTCGACGACGAGTTTCGCAAACTCTGGATGAGCGTTGAGGCCTGTGCCCACAGCCGTCCCCCCTATCGGGAGCTCGAGAAGACTGTCGAAAGCCTTCAAAACTCTCTGACGGCTTTTCTTTATCATCGCCGCGTATCCTGAAAATTCCTGGCCGAAGGTCATGGGGACGGCGTCTTGGAAATGCGTCCTGCCAGGCTTGACGACGTCCCTGTATTCCTCGGCCTTCTTGGCGAGCGTGGATTCTAGGAGGTCGAGGGATTTGAGGAGTTTTTCCCTGATGAGCGTGGCTGCCGCGATGTTTATGGCTGTTGGTATCACGTCGTTGGTTGACTGGCCCATGTTGACGTGGTCGTTGGGATGGATGAGTTTTTTGTCTCCTCTGCTGGCTCCCAGTATCTCGAGGGCCCTGTTGGCTATCACCTCGTTCGCGTTCATGTTCGTCGACGTGCCGGAGCCGGTTTGGAAAACATCCACCACAAACTCCTTGTCGTGAAGACCTTCCGCAACCTCCAAAGCCGCCTTCGAAATAGCCTCCCCTATCCTCTTGTCCAGCAACCCCAGAGCCATGTTCGCCTCCGCTGCAGCATGCTTGATTAGTCCGAGAGCCTTGATGAAAGCTCTCTGAAACCTATACCGGGAGATGGGAAAGTTTTCAACAGCCCGGGCCGTCTGCGCTCCGTACAGCGCTTCTGCAGGAACCTTCATCTCCCCAAGCGTGTCGAACTCAGACCTCAGAGCCATGGATATAAAAGGTCCCGCCATCATTTATACTAGACTAGCTCCGTCTCCTCCAAGGCCTTCAGGACATCCTTTCTTGTTGGTTTGAGGTGGTGGAGGATGGTGTATCTTTCCCTACGTATCTCGGGGGCTCGATGAACGGCTTCGACGAACAGGTCTGCGTCGACGTTTATGTGTTCTAGCTTGTGGTGGGCTCCCATGGCTGCTAGGCTTTCCCGAATCCTCCTCCACCTGCCACGCTGCAGGTAGGATGTGAATATGGTCGCTACACCGCATCGCTCGCCGTGCAGAGCAGGCTTTTCCATAAGCATCTCGAGTGAATGCGCTATGAGGTGCTCGCTTCCGCTGCAGGGCCTGCTGCTTCCAGCAACCCCCATGGCTACTCCAGCGCTTATCAACGCCTCGACAACCGTCCTAACCCCCTCCATCGAACCCTCCGCAACTAGCTTCGTCGATTTCATGACGACGGTGGAGCTCAGGTAAGCCAGATGAGCCGCATACCTGCCGTAGTACTCGCCCGAGACCCTGTGCGACAGCCACCAGTCTCTCACAGCGCTCTGCTTGGCAACCAAGTCGCCGCAGCCGCTCAGCAAGTATCTCCGGGGAGCGAGGCTGATGACGTCCATGTCCGCGAACACCTCGGAGGGCATTACCGACTTCCTTGAGTAGGCTTGCCCGTCCCGTCTGAAGGATGTCATAGGGCTCGCTATGCCGTCGTGGGACGCGACAGTCGGAGCGCTGAAGAACGGCTTTCCAGAGACCTCGGCAAGGGTTTTCGAGACGTCGCCGACCCTGCCTCCGCCCACGCCCAGAACGACGTCAGCCTGCCTAGCACGCCTGACAGCGTCTTCAAACTCCTCAACCACGTCGTCGACGACCAGCGTCTCAACCTCGACATCACCGCCGCAAGCTTCAACGATCTTACGGCCGTAAATCCTGTAGGGCGTCCTGCTAGTAGTCATCAAAACCTTCCTGAAACCGTTCTTCAACAACCGCTCCGCCAGAACATACTCCAACCCCCTCCCAACTACGACATAGCGGGGCAGCTCCATCTCGTGTTTCTCCATCGTCAGAACCCGGCCGGCTCCTGTTTATAAACATCCGTCCACCCGTTCATACATGTTCCCGCCGTGCGAGATGATGGCGAAGTTCTTCCTGCCAGCCGTCAGGGGCATCGTAGTCCACCGGCTCAGGCGGAAGGGGGTTGGACAGCCCACGATAGCCAGGCTTGTGGGCACGACTCAGCCGGCGGTGAGCCAGATTCTCGCCAAGGGGGAGGAGAAGTATTTCAGGGTTCTTGAGGACATGGGTGTGGAGAGGGGCGAGGCTTTGATGCTCGTGGACACGCTCGTCGACGTTCTTCATGAGAGCCCCGCCCACGCGGCTGGCGTGCTTTATTCCTACTGGCGTTCTCTTCTATCGGAGGGCAGGCTCTGCGCCTTCCACAGGAGTATCTATCCACAGCTGGCTGACTGCGAGATATGCATGAGCCATGATGCCGATGCTATGGTAGACGGGGACAGGATGAACGTTCTCAGGAAGCTGGAGAGAGCTGTCAAACGGCTGGAAGAATCTCCGGGCGTATACAGGCTGATCCCGGAGGTTGGCTCAAACTTGGTGTACAGTTTGAAGAACGCCGTTTCGGTCAACGAGGTCGCCGGAGTGGCCGGCAGGATCGTGTCCGTCAACAAACGCGTCAAGTCAGTAGGGCGTCCTACTTTGGGAGGCTCCAGACATCTAGCCAGCGTCCTCCTGCGCGCAAGGGAAGTCGACCCATCGATAAGGTCAGCTATAAACATCAAGCACAGCCCGGAGGTTGAGGAGGCGTTGAAGGGCCTCGGGGTTCAGACTGCCTCGGTAGAGCCTCGAGCCAGGCCTCTGACCGAGCAGGACATTCTGGACGACGTCAAGAGGTGCTTGGAGGGCGGTGAATGTAGGGCGGTTCTGCACGGAGGAGGGGTTGGGTACGAGCCGATAACCTACATCTTTGGAAAAACACCCGAAGAGGTTGTTGAGATAGTGCTGAAGCTAGTCGGCCGTGTGGCTCAACCCTAGTCGCAGACCTTGCATGAGTCGACGTCTATCTCCGGCTCGATCTTTTTGTGAATCTCGCACAGCATCCTGTTCGAACGAATGCTTTTGACAGCGGCGTTTATCCTCCGAGCCACCTCCTCCTTCGGCTCCTTCCTAAGAATGGCTTCGATGACCTCGTCAGCCCATTTGTTCAGCTCCTCGTTCCTCTCCCAGTCGGCGGACCAGCCTCTGACGCCCCTCAAGTAGTTGCTCACCGCCGCCTGAGTTATTCCGAGGACGTTGGCCACCTGCTCCTGCGTAAACTTCTTCCCGTAGACAAGCTTCTTGGCGATCAGCGCCCTGAGCAGAGGTATCGTGACCTTGGACTCTATCTCCGCAGGCAGCAGCAACCCATGGTTGTTTATTGATCTTCGGTATATAAACACTTGCCAGCTAAACCCTGACCACTTCCACGTCCATTCTCGCCAGAGTTTTCAGGAGTGCTTGACGATGGTCGGACTTGAGCCCGTCCCAGTCAACCAGAGCCGTCCTCGGCTTTTCAACGGTCTTCGAGAAAGCTTGTTCGACGAGGTCCTCGGTCAGCGGGAAGACGTGCTTGGAGGCGATGTGGCCGACGGCGTACCTGCCTTCGAAGACCGGCGTTAGGAAGTTTGGGGCATAATGTCCTCCTCCGAACCCTACGGCGTACGACTCTGGGGGGTTGCCTTTGTTTCTGCAGAGCTTTAGGCAGGCGTCCGCCGCAGCCTCGGCCATTCGTTGGTCTCTCCAGCTTTCCGGTGAAGAACCTATCTCGACGAAGACGAGAGGCTTCTCCGAGTACGGTCCGTGGTGGGTGGCCTCAAGCCCGACGACTACATCACGCAGCCCGAGCTCCTCCGCGGATGAGCGTAATGCATGAACAGCTGTGTAAACTGCTCTGGCGGAGGTCATCGAGAGCTTTGACGGGAGGCCGCCGAACTCAGCCCTATCCCTCCAGTTTCCGGTAGAATGAACCAGCAGGCAGCGACGACCTGACTCCGAGACATGGCGGGAGGCAACTACGATGAGGTCGGCGGCAGTCTCACCGATGTATTGGTCTGCATAGAGAGCTGGCTGGTCGATTACACGGGCTTCAACCCCGCCGCCCACGTACAGAGACGCCTGCGTTCCCTGCTCGAATCCATGAAGCTCCCTCAGAACTTTGAAGACGTTCATCGCGGCGACGTCCTCCGATGAGACTAGGATGACAGCCTTCAACCCTGCAACGCTGCCCATACCCGTTTATATAGGGATGTGCTCGACGAGCTGTTGTTGCTGAAGCCGAGGAAGCTGAAGCTCTTGGCTGGGTGGGAGGCGAGACGGATCGTCGGGCTGAGGTCTTCAGCAACGGAGGCTTTAATCTCGCTTGACCTTGGGCTGTCGAGGACTGTTTGCAAGCTGACCCCTGAGGGCTTGGTTCTGAAAGACGTCTCCGTCGGCTGGAATGATGTGGAGAGGATCGCTGAGAGTCCTGAAGACGTCTACGTTGTCGGAAAGAAAATACGTCGGCTAAGCTGGTTCGACCAGCGATACTACCGCCTAGTCCTCCCAAGATGGGGCCACGCACCGACTGTCGAGATTGACGGAATAAGAATGCACCGAACGGTGGACGTGCCGCCAGAGGTGGACGCCGCCCAGAAGGTCCAGCTATTCGCAAACCTCAAGAACAAGTCTGTTCTTGATATCTGCACAGGTCTGGGCTACACTTCGACGGCTTTGCTGAAAAGAGGCGTCGCACGGGTCATAACCGTGGAGAAAGACATCAACGTGCTCAAGATGGCCTCCTACAACCCATGGTCCAAAGCTTTGTTCAGCGACGAAAGAATAGAGGTCGTCAACGCCGACGCATTCGACTTTCTCTCCAGATGCAGCGAAACTTTCGACTGCGTCGTCCACGACCCTCCGACCATTAGAATGGTTGGAGAGCTGTACTCCCTCGAGTTCTACCGCATGGTCGCCGGCGTCCTCAAGAAGGGGGGTTGCTTGGTTCATTACGTCGGCCAGCCGGGTTCGACCCGTGGCCAGAGGGTCTACGTCGGGGTGATGGAGAGGTTGAGGAGAGCAGGGTTCAGACCACAATACGTAGATAAAGTCCGTTGCGTGAAAGCTGTTAAGGTATAACAAATAGCTTGAGGATTTTCTGCGGGTAATGAGCGACGGGAAGCTGATAGGCCTCGGTACGTGGCTGGACAACCTAGCATGGAAGGTCGTAGAGCGTGAAAAAGCTCTGGGCAGAGACCTCAGCCTGCTGAGGACGGAGGCCGGCATCGCCGCATCAGGCTTCGTCCACATAGGCAGCATGTCTGACTCGGTAAGGGCCTATGCTGTTTCGCTCGCGCTGAGAAACCTCGGCTACAACTCGGAGATGATACAGTTCGCCGACGACATGGATGGATTGCGCAGCGTTCCAGCCGAAATACCTCCATCCTACGAGAAATACCTGCTCCAGCCCGTCTCCCTCATACCAGACCCCTTCGGATGCCACGAATCCTACGCAGTCCACATGGAGGACCAGCTCCTCGACGCCCTGTCTAAAACAGGCGTTGAGGCTAGGCTGTACAGAGGATACGTAGTTTACGGAAACGGAACACTGAAGAACGAGATCACCGCCATACTGAAGAACTGGACGACGATAGGCGAGAAGATAGCTGAGACAACGGGTCAGAAGAAATTCACGCAGATTCTTCCCTACTTCCCTCTCTGCAGTTCATGCGGGAGGATATACACCACTCAGGCACAATCCTTCGACCACTCGACCGGCCGTGTCCATTACGTATGCAAGGGGGTTGAGATCAAGAAGCGCTGGCATCAGGGCTGCGGCTACGAGGGAGAGGCCGACGTCTCTAAGGCTGAGGGGAAGCTTTCGTGGAAGGTCGAGTGGGCGGCTAGATGGGCCGCGCTAGACGTGAGGTTCGAAGCGTACGGCAAAGACCTCGCCGACTCGGTCAAGGTCAACGACTGGGTGTGTGCAAACATCCTCAACAGACCACCTCCCTACCATGTCCAGTACGAGCTGTTCCTCGACGAATCAAAGAGGAAGATCTCGAAGTCCAGAGGAGTTTCAGTTTTCACACCCCACGCATGGTACAGATACGGGTCTCCGCAGAGCCTCGTACTGCTTCTTCTCAAAAGAATGAGAGGGACCAGAGTGATTTCCCACAGGCTAATCCCTGCGTTGATGAACGAGCTTGACCGGCTCGCCCAGCAACACTACTCTGGGACTGGAGACCCGAGGAAAACAGGGCTCTACGTCTACGCCTATTTCCTGCACCCGCCTGCGAAAAGGCCCAACATCATACCCTACAACCTACTCGTCTTCCTGTCCTCCGTAGCGCCCGAAGGGAAAGAGAAGGACTTCATCGTGTCGAGGCTTGAACGCTACGGCTACAAAGTCGACGAGCAAGCGTTGGAGAGAATAAACATGGCCATCAACTACTACAAGTCCTTCGGCCAGCCGTCCGTCGAGCAGGTAAAAGTCGACGAAGCCTTGAAACCAGCAGTCGCCGAGGTCGCGGAGATGATAAAACAAGCAAAGGAAGCCGAGCAGCTCCAGGCCGCCGTCTTCGAGACAGCCAGACGCCACGGTCTCAAGCCGCAGCAGCTCTTCCAGCAGCTCTACAGAATACTTCTGGGACAGGACAGCGGGCCTAGGTTGGGGACTTTCGTCGTCGAGGACTTGGGAGCTGAGAGGGCTTACGAGATGATAGCCCGCTGCCTAGCCTAAGACTTATATACGGCGGTGAACATCTAAACCCGCAAAAAAGAGTGAAGAAAGAAGTTGAGCGAACTCGTTAAGATTGGAAGCCTAACCCCTCGCTCGAGGGGTGTGAACCTCGTTGCCAAAATCGTGGAAAAGCCCGAGCCAAGAGTTGTGTCATCGCAGTACGACCAGTCGGAGCACAGGCTTGCCGAGGCTTTGATAGCTGACGAAACAGGAGCCATTACACTGGTGCTGTGGGATGATAACATAGACACGGTTAACGAAGGAGATGCAGTGAAGGTCACTAACGGTTTCGTCAAGCTCTTCAAAGGCCGCATGCAGCTGAACCTTGGAAGGTTCGGAAAGATCGAGCCAGCTGACGTCCAGATAGACGAAGTAAACACCGAAAACAACCTGTCGCAGAAAGAGAGCTTCTCCGAGGAGCGAAGGGAGAGAGGAGGTTTCAGGTCTAGAGGTTTCCAGAGGCGCAGGCCCATCAGGTAGGCTCCTCTGGCTCCACGACAAAAACCCCATCCTCCCGTCCAACTATTTTAACCATTTTTCCTTCTTCAACGGTCTTCACAGCTTTCGCACGCCAGTACTCTCCCTCTATTACGATGTAGCCGACTCTTCCAGCCTCTATCCTGTCAACAGCTCTTGCACGCTTCGCAGACATCTCTATGGGTTTTCTTCTCTGAGCTCTGTAGGACTTGTATCCGAGGAAGCCGAGGAAAGCAGCCATGAACAAAGCCAGCATCATCACCGTCGTCTGCAGTTGAGTAAACCACTCCTGAGCGACGAAGGCGGGAGCGGGCGAATAGCCCCCTATCAGTATCACGCCGAGACTTAAGGCGAGTATTCCGCCGATTCCAACTATCCCGAACCCGGGCGACAGCAGCTCATACAGCAGCAATACAGCACCGACAACCACCAGAACCGCCCCTGCTATGTTTATGTTCAGCCCCTGCCCCACCAACCCCAAAATGACCAGCAGAATACCCGCCACCTCGCCTCCCCATCCAGGGCTCGACAATCCGAAGACGACCAGCAGTATTCCGAGAGTGATCAAGACGCTTGACAGAAGCGGGTCCGACAGAATCGAGACTATCGCAGCGGTAAGGCTTGGGCTTTTCCTGACTACGCTGGCGTTCTTCAAGTTCAAAACCCGCTCACCCCAGAACGTCTTGACCGTTTTTCCGTCAGCCTGCTCAAACAGCTCGTCAACGCTGTTGGCGACAGCCTCGATCAACCCGGCCTCAAGCGCAGACTGCGGGTTGAAGTTTTTGTTTTCAAGAACTATTTTCACAGCCTCCTCCCTGTTCCTTCCGTTGGCCTCAGCAAGCGAGCCCATCTTCTCGGCGAAGAAGTTCAGCACCTTAGAATCGGATACAGGCTCTCCACCCGCAACCGGCTGGGCGGAGCCTATCAAGGTGCCCGAAGACATGGCGGCGAAGTTCGAAGCCATCAGGATGTAGGTGCCTGCCGACATGGCTTTCCCCCCAACAGGGTAGACAAACCCTATTACCGGAACGGGAGAACGCTGAATCGACTCCACGATCCTGAGCATCGCGTCAGCCTGCCCCCCCAGAGTGTCGAGCGTGATCAGAACCGCAGAATACCTCGAGGCCTCGGCGAACGCCTCCTCGACGTAGGCCGCTGTGCCGGGCGAGATGTATCCGTTGACCTCGACCCACAACACTGTCGGGGGCTGGGCAGCCGCTGTCTGGAAGACTCCGACTAGGATTATTAGAGCGAGTAAATTCATTCCTGCTTCTTGACTAGTCCTAAAACAGTTCCCAGATCTCTGGACGCTGACTCTGTAACTACTATCATGTTCTTCTCCCTCGCTATCTCGCTCCACGTCTGGAGCTCTCTGAGACGTAGGGCTATTGGGTGTTTGGCGTAGTAGTCGGCGGCCTGAGCCATCTTCTCAGCGGCCATCAGCTCACCCTCGGCGGCTATGATCCTGCTACGCCGCTCCCTCTCAGCCTCAGCCTGCTTCGCAATAGCTCTCTGCATCATCTCCGGAATCACGACATCCCTCAACGCAACGGTTGTGACTTTGATTCCCCAAGGCTCCGTGGCTTCGTCGAGTATCTGCTGAAGCCTCTTGTTAAGCTCATCCCTCCTCGTCAAGAGGTCGTCCAGCTCAACCTGGCCGATAACGTCCCGCAGAGTCGTCTGAGCGAGAAGCGCCGACGCCGTGAAGTAATCCTTGACCTTGACAACAGCCATCTGAGGGTCCGTGACTCTGAAGTAGACAATCGCGTCGACGTCGACCGTCACGTTGTCCTTCGTTATTATCCGCTGCTTAGGGACGTCGAAAGTCACCAGCCTCAGGTCGATTATCCTACGCCTGTCTATTATCGGCAGGATGATGACCACGCCCGGCCCCTTGATGCCTATCAACCTGCCCAGACGGAAGATCACCGCCCTCTCGTACTCGGTGACCACCTTGATGGATGACGAAAGGATTATCAGCAGAAGTAGTATGATGAAGAAGAGCGGAACAACTGATTCTAGGCCCAGCACCGCTGGGAACAAAAACATGCTAAACATCAACAACAATACTACTGCACCGCGTATGGTTATGCCACGTATTTATTTAAGACTTCACTACTCACGTATTACTGGGAGAAGGTTGAGGCTAATACTTATGGACGCTGAATGTTCTGGGTAAACTTATACTCTTAAATCATTGTTTGTTGATTTAACGTGTTAATGGACGAGAACTTGGAGAGCGGCGGTGGAGCGGGTAAGGATGATGGGGGGGCGATGAGCGAGGTTCTTACCGCGTATAAAGAGCTGGGTCTGTCTCCCCAACAGTTCAAGAGATACGTCAAGGCAGCGCTGAAGCTTCGCGAGCTCGAGAGAGCTCATGGAAAAAACTACTCCGCTCTGGTTAAGGATTATGAGAAGAAATTCCGAGAAAGTGTTAAGCTCGAGTACGCCATCAACGAGCTTCTGGAGAAGAGGAGAAGAATCGAGGAGGACTTGAAGATCTACCTAGAGCAGCACAAGCTAACTCTCGAGACAGTAAACAGGGTTGCGAACCTGATGAAAACGCTTGAACAACACTCCGTCGACGTCAACAACCTCGAGCAGATAGTCAGAGCCGCTGTGAAAATGGCCGCTTCAGGCCTAAACGTCAAAGAGCTGTTTGAAAAATTCGCACGACTGGACGAAGTCGAGTCGAAAATACTAGAAGCCAACAACATGCTTCAGCAGAAGGAGCTGAAGCTCAGCCAACTCGAGGAAGAGCTCAACGCAAAGCAGGACAGGCTAAAACAACTATCTCAGTCGCTGCCTGAGGTTGAAGACCTTGGACAACTTCTCGAAAAGCTTAGACAATCGGTGGCTGAGCTGGAGAGCAGGCATGAAGTTCTTTCTAGGAAGATTGAGGAACTCGCTAAGGAGTATGAAGTGCTCGTCGGTTTCAGGGGGAGTGCTGATGATGTTCTGAAAGCCATCGAGGAGAAGAAGGCCGAGTTGAGGAAGCTGGAGGAGGAGGTTGAGAGGAGAAGGGAGATAATAGATGCTTTGGAGGACGAGGCAGCGTCGGCCCGGTCCCTGATGATGCTTCTACAAAATCCTGAGCTGGTGAAGAGAGAAGACTTGGAGGCGCTGTCTAAACAGTTCGCAAACATCGCCAAGGTGAAGGCTGGTGAAATCCAGATGCTCAAACCACTGGAGCAGTCGCTTTTGGAGAACGTCAGAAAGAAAGTCGTCGAGTTTGTAATGCCCGCTATAAAGAACGACTTGATTCCTAAATGGGTTTTCGAGAAGCTGGAGAAGGAGTTTAAAGAAGTCGTCGCCAAGAAGGCTCAGCTTGAAGAGGAGAACGAGAGGCTGAGGGCGGAGCTAAACCGTTTAAGCGGTGTCAGGCAGCCCTCCCCAGAGCCTGCGGCAGCTCAATCCCCTGTCTTCTTCAGGCTCAAGAACAAAGGCATCTTGCTCAACGACGACAGCGGCACGAGAGTGAAGCTTAAATGCCCTTACTGCCAGTCGACAAACCTATTGGTTCTCCCGTCTAAAACCGAGCTTGAGCTAGCCATATCAGATAAGGAAATGCTGCAGACGACATGCTTCTCATGCAGCAAAATGGTGATGGTCGACCCGGCATACATTTATGAAAGGTTTTACAGGGTTTGACAAAAATGAAAGAAGTGAACCCTGTTGTGAAGATGCTGAAGTGGAAGACGCGGCTTTTGACCGAGGACGAGATCGTGCAGGTGCTGGCGGCCATCGCCACTATGAATAAAACCACCTTCAGCCTGACAGACTTGACTGAACGCTTACACGAATCTGTGTCAAGGAATGAGAGAAAGCGTAGAAGCGTCTCGACATTCTTGTCCAACCTTGTTGAGATTGGGTATTTGTCGAAGCCTTCGGAGAGGAAATGGGTTAAGAACTCGGCTACTTTCAGCAGGTATCTGAGCCCGCTGCTGATCGAGCTGAACGAGATCGAGAAGAACCCGCCTGTCGCGGAGAAGCAGGAGAAGAAGATAATACATCTCGAAGACGGGCGTTGAATGTATGGCTCGAAAACCCTCCAACCCTAACTCCCCAAAGTATAGGGCGCGGCTGGGCTACGAAGGTGAGTACAGCCTGCTGAGAAAGTTCGTCGAGGTCGGGGAGGATGGTTTCTACGCCATAAGGACTCCGGGAAGCGGCTCGGGTAAGATGGCTAAGCCCGACATGCTGGCTGTTGACGGAGGCGAGTTGATAGCTGTCGAGGTGAAAAGCAGCGGCAAATCATACGCCATGCTGAACAGCGAGCAGGTCTCTAGGCTGATGGAGTTTGTGAAGAAGTTTGAAGTAAAGTGTCCTCACTGCGGTGAGCGGATACATCCAAGGCCTGTCGCCGCTATAAGGTTTGTCGGAAGGGGTTGGAGGTTTGTCGACCTCTCAAAACACAGCCCGGACAAAGGGTTGATAGTCAGGTGGGACGGTGATGGCTGAGGAGGTTGACGAGCTCGACAAGAAGATACTTTCGATCCTCTACGAGGACGGACGAGCCTCTTTTGCCGACATAGGGAGGAAGCTTGGAGTCAGCGAAAACACGGTTCGTTTCAGGTTCAACCGGCTTGTCCGCAGCGGTGTAATCCGCCGCATCACTGCGCTTGTGGACCATTCTAAGCTCGGGCTGAAGAATTCAGCCGCGTTGATGATTAAGATAGAGCCTTCCGAGCTGGATAATGTTCTTGAGGAGCTGAAAGCCATGAGGGAGGTTTATAACATCTACCAGCTTTCAGGAGACTATGACGCGATCGCGGTCGTCGTCGGCTACGATTTAAACCACGTAAGGGAGGTTGTTGATAGGATAAAGAAGCTCAAAGGTGTTTCAGCGGTGAACACCTTCGTCACGCTGAGAGTCGTCAAGGCTGAAACTAGGTACGTCTACGTGTGAAAAACAGTAAAATCCTCGGCGCGAAGAACTTTTTGGATGTTCAGGCCTCTTGAAGCTGTTTACAGGCATGACCGTGAAAGGAAAAAGTGTCTCAGCCTGTTGGCGAGCGACAACGTCCTCAGCCCAGCCGTCAGAAGAGCTCTCTCGTCGGACATGGCATCCCGCTACGCGTTCAGGCCAGAATTCTACTCAGGCACGTCGATGATGCATGAAGTCTGGAGAGCTGCCGAGGACTTGGCTAAGAGCGTGTTCCGCTGCGACTTCGTCAGCGTAGCTCCTCTCTCCGGCCACCTGGCCCTGATGCAGGCTTTATACGTTGTCGCAGGCAGGGGAGGCAAGGTCGCGTCGGTCGACCCCTCGGCTGGCGGATACCCCGGCTTGATGGAGGATAAGATTGTTGAACTTTTCGGATACCGTGTTCATTTTCTCCCGTACAAAGGCTTTCGTCTGGACTTGGAGGAGTCTCTCAGAATTGTTGAGAGGGAGAGGCCGGACGCCGTGGTGCTGGGGGCGAGTATATTTCTCTACCCGATGCCGGTGAAGGAGCTGTCGGAGGCCGTACATTCGTACGGAGGCAGGGTTGTTTACGACGGCTCTCACGTCCTAGGGCTGATAGCGGGCGGCTTGTTCCAGAAGCCTCTCGAAGAAGGAGCTGACATCCTGCTCGGGTCGACTCACAAATCATTCTTCGGCCCCCAAGGAGGAATTATACTCACCAACGACGAAAAACTCGCTAGGGCGGTGGAGGAAACGACTTTCCACAAGTTTGTAGACAACATTCACTTCAACAGGGTTGCGGGGCTGGCCGTAGCCCTTGACGAGATGAAGCGCAACGGTCCGGCCTACGCTGAGAGAGTGGTGAGCAACGCGTCAGAGCTGGCTTCGTCTCTCGATAAGTATGGGGTCAAGCCTTTCAAGGACTCGAGCGGATACACAAAATCGCATCAAGTGTACATACCTTGCACGGAGCAGGATGGAGTGAGGACGAGGGATGTTCTGGAGAAGTCGAGGATACTTGTGGACATAGCTGTCAGGATGGGGACTTGCGAGGTTTCCAGAAGGGGTATGGGTTTGAAGCAGATGTCGAGGGCAGCCCGGCTTTGCAGCAGGGCCTTGGAGGGGGAGAATGTCTCGGCTGAGGTTGTTGAGTTGGTTAGAAGGTTTCAAAAAATACGCTACACCTAGGTGGGGGCTGTGAAGGGAAGGGCCGTCGCTCATCCAATGGAGGGGCTTGTAAAATACCACGGTCTCAGGGACTGGAACCTGAGAATTCCCTACCATGACAGCATCTCAGTCAACCTCGACGCATTCACCACGACTACTGAGGTTGAGTTCGGCGATTTCGGCGAGAGCACGGCCATCATCAACGGCGTCAGAGTATCGGGCAGGGAGTTTCAGCGCATCCAAGCCGTCGTCGAACACGTCATGAGGCTGGCAGGGTTTGAAGCGAACTTCAGAGTTGTCTCAAGCAACTCGATACCGCTGGGAAGGGTGAAGGGTCTCGGTTTCTCCTCATCAGGAGGGGCTGCGCTAGCCGCCGCCTCCTTCAAAGCAGCTGGCTTGGACAAGCGGTACGGATGGGACATGCGTCTTCTGTCGAGGATTGCGCGGAGGCTGGCGGGCTCGGCCTGCAGAAGCGTCGTAGGCAACTACTCCAGATGGTATGCAGGCAGCTCTGACGAAGATTCTTACGCCGTCTGTTTCGCAGACGGGAAAAACCTCCCGCTCAAAGTGGTGGTGGTGCCGTTAAACGCCGAGTTCTCGACCGAGGAAGCTCACTCGGAGGCCGAGCGATCCACTCTCTTCGACGCCCGTGTTAGGAACGCTCAGCAGAGATGCGATGTGATGGAGAAAGCCATAGTGAACGGAGACTTCAGGACTTTCGGCGAGTTGAAGGAACTGGACACGATAGAGCTGCACGCGGCCACGGCCACAGGCCCTAGAAGGCTGATACTTGCGTCGGTTGACAGCATGAGGATAATTAACGAGGTTATGCGGCTGAGGAGGGAGGGGGTAGAATGCTACTACTCGATGCAGACGGGGCCCACCGTCTTCATAAACACCCATCCCGAGGACGCCCAGTATGTCTCCAGCAGGGTGGAGGACCTCGGGTTCAAACCATGGGTTTCGGGAGTCGGAGGCCCGGCCCGTGCCGAGTGAAGTTATTAAGCAGCTTGATCAAATAATGTGCTGTAAAAATGGTTGAAATATCTGAAGAGGATATTCCGTTCTTCGCGGAGGTCACTGCAGGAGGTCGGATAACCATCCCTGAAGAGATAAGAAAAATCTTCGAGATCAAGGACGGCGACTCGCTGCTCTGCAAAATCAGGATCGTCAAGAAGAAGACGCAACATGCCTCAACATCATAGCCTGAGTCCGAAGGCAGCCGCCAGCTTTTCGAATTTTTTAAACTCGGAAAGATAATGCAGGCCTTTCTCGGTGATGACGTATGACAGCTCAGACCCTTCATGCTTTTTGACCAGCCCTTTCTCCATCAGCAGCGAAAGGTATTTCGTCAAACGGTCGTAGGAGAGGTTGGCGTCCAACATAATCCTCGTTGGCTTCGCAAAGCCCTGCGATGATATTGACTCGAGTATGTCCGAGTATATTCTAGCCCTCGACCGATAGTCTTTCACCATGTTTCAGCACCGTCGAAACCCCTGTCAGGAAGAGAATGAACGACAGCATCTGGATGAATTGAGCTAGGAGGTAGAAGTTTAGCGACAGGGGTGTTGCTATGAAGAGTAGGTGGCTGATGAACAGGAAGATGAAGCCCGCTGTTGCGTAGCCGGCTTGTCTGTCTCGCGTGGTTGTGGCCAGCTGGTAGACTATGAAAGCGAGTATCGTTGCAGACACGGCTTCGAAGAACGGGTTATAGATTAGGGATACGGGGGCGAATACGTGCAGGCCTCCGTTCCTCTTCAAAGGGTAGGCGGCGTACAGGTATAGAAAAACAACATAGGACACCAGCCGTATGAGCGAGTAGATCGTCTCCTGAAACTCGAGTAAGAAAAACCGGGCCCTGAGGTATGGCGGGGTGGATGCGGATGAGAAAGCTAGGCTGACTAAGACTATACGCAGAAGCATGGCTGAAGCCATTAGAAAAAAGCCCAAGGAGAACAGCAGTAAGGTTCTAGACCTTACCTTCCTCCATGCAAGGAAGGAGATGGAGGCTATGGCTAGGCTTAAGATGAAACTAACGGCTTCGAAAAGAATGTCCAGCCTAACGATCGCCGGAACCATCAACCCACTCTGCAAAGAGGGATGTCTTTATAAAAAAATTATGGGGGTTGTTTATATTCGTGGTCCTGCCGGCGGCTGATACTGGACAGCCGAGGCCTCAACGCCTGTGGTTAGGTCCGTGATGGTCTTGACTATCTGGACGGTTATCGTAGCTCCACGCAGGTTTGTGTGAGAAACCGTCACGACGACAAGCCTTACGTTGTCGCCTATGTTTATGTCGTCGTCGGCGAACAGCCTGAACCAAGTCTTATTCTCCCCTCGGACAGACCACAGCCGTGGAGCCGCCAGCCTAAGTTCCCCGCCATCGGACCTCACGACGACCAGCCCGTAGTCTGCGTCGACGACGACGCCTTCAACGATGCTCTCTGTCGTTGTTGCGTTGCCCATGAAAGGCCCTCCTCTTCCACGCCCTACTCCATGCATCGGAGAAGGATTTAGAGCGTTTACCGCTGAAACCCCGGCCACTAAAGCGGCCAAGACCGCCAGCAGAACCGTTGCGGCAACCATTTTCTTCATAGTTCCTCAGCTATATTATAGAGCGGTTGACATATATATGAGATGAACGATTGGTCTATTGTCGTAGGCTAAACTAGGAACTCCTTGAGTATTTCGTCGATTGACGCGAGCGGGCGTCCGTCGGGCGATGCTATCGGCTGTTTTGCAGGCGGGTTCGAATAGTAGTCTCTAACGGTTTCCGTTATCCTGTCCTCGTAGCTCGGTATGAACTGGTTTCTGTAGAATAATCCGACGGGTATTCTGTCGCCCCATTCAAACGACTTTTCTATCGCCTTCAACTTCTTAAGGGTCATCTCCTCCACGTCGGCTGACTTGACTTCACCATCATAGCCCTCGTCCTCAAGCTTGTATATCCTGGGCAGCGGCTTTCCCTCGACAACCCTGTCCTCTCCGGCGAACCATTCTTTCGTCGTTATGTCGTTGTAGGTCGGGCATGGCTGGAGAACATCTATGAAAGCCGAGCCTCTGTGCTGGATGCCCATCTTTATCAGCTCCTTGAGGTGCTTGGTGTCGTATGCGTATCCCCGTGCCACGAAAGTATAGCCAGCCACCACCGCTAAGGCTATCGGGTTGACGGAGTCGTTGATGTTTGGCTTGGGCAGAGACTTTGTCTTCAACCCCCTAGCGAGCGTCGGAGAGGCCTGACCCTTAGTCAAGCCGTAAACACCGTTGTCGAAGACGATGTAGGTGATGTCGACGTTCCTCCGACCGCTGTTGACGAAATGGCCCGCCCCTATTCCGAGGCCGTCCCCGTCTCCTCCGACTGCGAGAACTGTCAGCTCGGGGTTGCTCAGCTTGGCTCCGATAGCGAAGGGCAAAACCCTGCCGTGGAGGGTGTGGATTCCGTACGCGTTGATGTAGTGGGGTGTTTTTCCAGAGCATCCTATGCCTGAGAAAACCGCTACCTTGTGGGGGGGTATCTGAAGGTCGGCGAGCGCCATCTGTATCGACGACAGTATTCCAAAGTCTCCGCATCCAGGGCACCAGTCGTTGTGTACTGCTGTGCGGTACGAAACCATGGAAACCCGGGTAGCCATGTCTCTCAGCCTCCGCTCCTTTTCACTATTCTCGGGGGACCGTGTATCACAGCCTCTTTAAGACCGTCCCTGATTTCGGAGAAGGAGAACGGCCTGCCGTTGTACTTGCATATGAGGTGGTCTGCCTGCATGCCTGTCCGAGCCCTCAGCAGGATGGACAACTGTCCTGTGTAGTTTTGCTCTATGCATATCACTTTCTTGTAGGACGGGATGAGGTTCTGCAGGAACCTTGTCGGGAACGGGTTTAGGATCTTGACTTGTGCGAAGGCAAACTTCATGCCTTCTGACTCGAGGTGTTCCACGGCGTCGATGATGGCGCCTTTTGTCGAACCCCAGCTGAGAATCAGGTAGGGTGCGTCGTGGTCTCCGTACAGCGAAACCCTCTCGCTGTCGGGTATCTCAGCGTCGGCTATCTCCAGCTTCTTCATCCTCTTCTCCATCATCTTCTCCCTAGTGCTCGGCTCCTCAGTTATGTGGCCTAGCTCGTCGTGCTCATCGCCCGTGTTCCAGAATATTCCGTTCTCAGCACCCATCAGGGTTCTGGGAGATATGCCGTCCTCAGTCAGCTTGAAACGCTTGTAAACTCCCAGAGAGCTGTCCCATGAATGGAGCAGCTTGCCTCTCTCTATTCTCACTCTGCTGACGTCGAAGATGTTAACGGTCATGGTGCTGTTGGCCAGCGCCTTGTCGAGGATGTGAACGACCGGCGTCTGGTATATCTCCGCATAGTTGAAGGCCTTGGCGACGTCGTAGAAAGCCTCCTCTATGTCTCCCGAGGCGAGGACGATTCTCGGAAACTCGCCGTGCCCGCCGAATATTGAGAAGAGAAGCTCTCCCTGCTCGTGTCTCGTGGGAAGGCCTGTGCTCGGGCCTCCTCTCTGGTAGAGTGTGATCACTACGGGAACCTCGTTTATTCCAGCCCATCCCATGCCTTCAGCCATCAGGTCGAACCCCGGGCCCGAGGTCGCTGTGGAAGCCCTTGCGCCCGCGAGAGCTGCTCCTGAAACCATGTTGATGGCGGCTATCTCGTCCTCCGTCTGGACCACCACGATCGAGCCGTGTCCGTTAAGCTCCTCCATCTCCCTGACGTGAGGATATTCATGCGTCATGTCGAAAACTTGATGGTCTTCGAGGTAGACGCTCTCGTCGCTGGCTGGAGTAATTGGATAGTAAGTCTGGAACCTGCATCCAGCAACTATCTTCCCCAGCGCAACGGCCGACGTCCCGGAGATAAACAGCTTCGGTGTCTTCTGCCTAGCCTCCACACGGTACGGAAAGTCAGCTGAGAAGGTCTTCTGAGCATAATCGCTCACGACCTCGGCGGCTGTCAAGTTAGCCTTCACGACCTTAGCCTTGGCTCGAAAGACCTGAGTAAGAGCCTCCTCGAGATATTTGAGCGGGATGTTGAGAAGCGTGAGGGATACTCCAACAGCCATCGTGTTGGTCATCCTAGTGAGGGCGCTCAACTGCTTCTCACCAGTAATCTCACCAACCTTCTTGAGCAGCTCTAAGTAGGGAATAGGATACAGCCGCACGCCGTTCTTGCGAGCCACCTCGAGCACATCGCCCACGGTCTCGCCCAACCCCTCCCTCGAAAGCCGGGCACGTATCCTCTCGAGGACAACCTTCTCGATGGTAGGTATCGTCGAGATCTTCTCATCGACAGCCATCGAGTCATAAATTATGCCACCCCCTCCCACCACCTCCCAAGCATGTCTGACAACCGTCTCGGAGTCGAACGTCGCGAGAAGATGAACCTCATCCATGTGGGAGCGGACCGGGTAGTCGGACAGGACGAGTGAAAAGTAGCTGTGTTCTCCCTTGATGTTTGAATAATATTCTCTCTTTCCGAAAACATACAAGCCGTAGATGGCGGCTGCTCTGCCTAGGACGTTCGCGGAGGAGTCTACGCCCGTTCCCTGCGCCCCTCCGATCATCCAAGAGATTTTAGTTGGAGCCATTCGCATCTACAGGCTCTTTGCCTTATTTAACTATGATGAGGAAACAAACTGTTTGAATGAATTATTCAACTCTCACTTTCTCGCCCTTCATCCTGCCCGCCTGCTTCTTCACCAAAGACACGGACAGGACGCCGTTGTTGTACTCGGCCCTTGCGCCAGACGTCTCCACCTCTGCGGGCAGGCTCACCTCCTTGTAGTACTTCCTCGCCTCCGTATCAACCCTTATCGTCAGTTTTTTCTCCTCGAGCGTGAGGTCGATGTCCTCCTTCCTTACGCCGGGAAGCTCAGCCACCACCTTGACCGTCTTGTCGTCCTCGATGATGTCTACCAAGGGTTCTCTCTCAGCCCTAACCTCTAAACCTTTGGGCAAGGCGGCTGGAGATATGTTTCCGAACTGGCGTATGATTGGTTTTCCATCAGGCCCTATAGTTATTGAGTAGCCGTAAACGAACGGTCCATACTCTCTCCTTACTCCAGTCGGAGTCCTAGTCTCCCTCACAAGCTCACGGGGGAGAGAGTCCATCATCCTCCTGATCTCCTCCAAGAACCCACGCTGCATCTCCTCGAACATAGCCTCAAACTCTTCGAAGAAGCTAAAGGGCCTTCTCCGCCTCCTTCCAAACCACCAATCGTCAGACATGCTGTATAAAAACAGGTTTAAGTAGTATAAATTGTTTGCTAGTCTTCCGGGGTTGACCCAAGCGATAATTATAGCCGGAGCCCTCGTGTTCGTTGCGGCTTGGCTTTACGTATTTTTGAAGAAAATCGAGGCCTTGAAACATCTGGACGACCTCGATTCCCAAACTAGGGTCTCTGAGACTGTTGTCTCAGTTGTTGTTCCTGCCAGGAATGAGGAGAAGACCATAGCAGGCTGCGTCGAGTCGCTTCTCTCCCAGAGAGGTGTTAAAGTCGAGGTCATCGTCGTCGACGACAACTCCTCGGACCAGACCTACAGAATTGCTCAGATGTATTCGGATAGGGGGGTGAAAGCAGTCAAGAGCGGTTCTCCGCCCGAGGGATGGGTTGGGAAGACGTGGGCGTGCGAGGTAGGCTACCGCCATTCATCCGGCGGCTGGCTTCTCTTTACAGACGCCGACACTCATTTCTCGGAGGATGTCATAGCCTTGGCTTTGTCGAAGGCTGAGGAGAAACAGGCCGAGCTGGTAACTCTGTATCCTAGGCTGAGGTTCAACAGCGTCCTCCACAAGCTCACCATGCCTATTCTGCTCACGGGCCTCTACGTGCTAGGCAAGCCTCACATGTTCCAGGCTGGAAGGGCTGCTTTCGCTTTCGGCAGCTTCATCCTGATCAAGAGAGAAGCCTACGAGAAGGTCGGCGGACATAGAGCTGTTAGGAACGCCCTTCTCGAGGACAGGGCTCTTGCGTTGAGAGCTTTGAAGGCAGGTCTGAAGGTTTCGTTCGCCAAGGCTTTCAACAAGCTAACCTCCTCGTGGAACGACGACTCGAAGTCTCTATGGAATGGCATGCTGAGAGTGTTCATACCACTGATGCTGAACCGCTCAGTCAAGCAAAAAGCACCCTACATAATCCTCACATCCTTGTGCTTAGCCATACCGATAGTTATTCTGCTGTCGGGAAACCTGCCAGCCTTTCTAGCAGTATACCTTGCCGCAAGCCTAGCCTTAGGCCATGAAGCAAGGCTCCATTCATCCCGTTTCGTCTACGGCTTCCTCTGGTATTTGGGAGCGGTCGCCGTCTCAGCGGCCTTGCTAACAGCTGTGGTGAAGACGGCTGGAATGCCCTCGGTCAGATGGCGTGATAGAAACTATTTGCTGGGGATGGGCGACATGCATGAGGTTGTTGTTAAAGTTTGCTAAGGTAGATGATGCTTTCTCGAGTCTCCCCTATCTTGAAAACCCTCCGCGTGGTCGCCGCTCTCCTGTTCACGGCTACGATCCTGTCGACTGTAAAACCTGTCTCGTCCGCTAGGGCGGCCAGCTCGACGTCTGTCTCAATAACCCGCTGGGGGAAAACACCACCACCAACCACGACCACAGCTCTTCCCCCATACTTGAGAACACGGTAAATCTCTCTCAAAGCCATGCCCATGTCCTCGAAGTAGAGATGAGCGGCTGGAGGAACTTCCCCGGAGTAGCGGGAGAATTCCAGGCCTTCAGGCCTTACGCCGATGTAAGACCTGAGTGAGGGGTGAGGCTCGTTTGGAAAGAAGAGCTCGTACTCGGGCCAGTAGCACTGTGTATACTCGATCTTGTTCAAGTAAGGAGGAGAGGTAATCACCAAGTCAATGATCTCGTCAGGTATGAAGTCTAGCCGTCTCGCGTCCCCACGAACGACACGCGACTCGACGTTTTCCAGCGAGGATTTCTCAACATCTTTTATCATCATGCTCAACACACGTCGGAGTGCTTTTCGCAGAGAAGGTATTCTAGGCTTATTCTTCAAGGCCCTTACTACGCTGCCGTCTCGGTAGATGTAGGAGGATTTTTCAGCGGCTACGATGAGAGCCAGCGTCAAAAACCGACGGTACTTGTCGTCCGGCATGTCCTCCAAAACTTTTTTGAAGAAGAAGACGTCCTCTAAGACAGGCTTGGGATAGAGCTTTCGGATGAACGGGCTGGCTCTGTACTCCGTTTTTACGAATTTAACTGACATGACCTCGTCCCTGCGACGCCTGAGTTCGTCGACGTCGTAGTCTTGAAGCTTCACGTCTGCTATGAACTGGAAGAGTGGTGAAATTTCAACGCCTATCGACGGAACCCCCATCTCACGGCAGGTAAGAGGAGTAGTGCCGACGCCGGCGAAAGGGTCGAGGACCAAGTGGTTCCTGCCAGCCCCATGGCTTGAGAGCGTGGTCTCAACGAACCTGCTCGAGAAACCTTCCTTGAAGAAAAAACCATCGATGCCTGGGCTTGTGCTTGTTGAGTTTGAAGGTGACGAGCTCGCCCAAGTCGTACCGCTCCTCTATCGTGAACTTTTTCATCGAGATAACACCTTCTCGACCACCTTCCTCATGAATAGATGCAGGTCTGCTGGGCCACGGGAAGTTATCAGGTTGCGGTCCTCGACGACTGGCTTGTCCTCGTAGAGGGCGCCGGCGTTCTCCACATCGTCCTTGACAGCGGGCGAACAAGTCAGCCTGAAGCCTTTAATCACTTTAGCCGATATCAGGAGTTGAGGACCGTGGCATATCGCTGCAACGGGCTTACCTGAGTTGAAGAATTCTCTGACGAATTCGACGACTCTGGCATTCCTCCTCAGCCTGTCCGGAGCCCATCCGCCCGGAATTATCAGCAAATCATATTCGTTTGGGCTGGCGTCCTCTATGCTTTTGTCCGCTGAAGCGGGTATGCCGTGCTTCCCCTTGTAGGAAGACTTTTCAGGCCCGACGAGGTCCACGTCGAATTCTTCCTCCCTCAGCCGTATGACGGGGTAAAACAGCTCGAGGTCCTCGAACTCTGGCCCCACCAGAACACAGGCCTTCAAACCGTCTAAAGAGGAGAGAAGCTCAGCTTTATGTCTGCAGGTTTACACGAACGTATGTTTATATTTCCCTGCTGTGGTGGAACTAGCGATGGCTACAGTCGAGCAAGTGATGGAGGCGCTGAAAAACTGCTACGACCCGGAGATCCCCGTCAACATAGTCGACCTTGGGCTCGTATACGACGTCAAGATAGTCGACGATAAGACTGTCTACGTGAAGATGACGTTGACCGCTCCTGGTTGTCCGGTAGGTGCTTTCGTTGCCGAGCAGGTGAAGGAGGCCATAACCACCTTGGTTGAAGGAGTCGAGCGTGTCGACGTCGAGCTGGTTTTCGACCCGCCGTGGACGCCGGACAGAATGAGCGAGGAGGCTAAAGCTGCTCTAGGGTTTGTCTAAACCGCTGCAGCCCGAGCGCGTCGCCGTATAAACTAGGTCTGTCCCTGTTGCGGCTGGGAGATAAAATCCCTTAAATTCACGCTTTCGAGATTCAGAAACCATGACCCTCAATCCCGTCATTCAGGAAAAGAACTGGAGCCCGGCGTTGGAGAGGGAGGTCTTCGAACGCTGGGAGAGAGAGGACATTTACGCCTTCAGCAGAAGGTCCCGCAAGAAGAAGTTCGTCATCGACACTCCTCCGCCTTATCCGTCGGGACGGCCTTGGCACATAGGTGCAGCAGCCCAGTACAGCCAGATAGACATGATAGCTCGAACCGCTAGGATGATGGGCTACATGACCCTCTTCCCAATAGGTATAGACCGGAACGGGTTGCCTGTCGAGATGTACACCGAGAAAAAATTCGGCATCTCGATACACAAGACGCCGCGTGAGAAATTCATCGAGCTCTGCTCAACCTCTTTGGACGAGCTCGAGGAGGAGATGATCTCAATCATGAAAAGGATGGGGTTGAGCGGTGATTTTAAAAACAGGTACAGAACTGACTCGCCTGAGTACAGGCGTCTGACTCAAGCTACGTTCGTGAAGCTGTGGAAGAGAGGGATGATATACAGAGCCACTAGGCCGAACAACTATTGCCACGTCTGCGGAACCACGATAGCCGACGCTGAGGTTGACCACGAGCCGATGCCATCCAAACTGCACTACATCAAGTTCGACCTCGCTGAGGGCGGAGATATAACCATAGCCACTACGAGGCCGGAGCTCATACCTGCCTGCAGGGCCGTGATAGTCAACCCAGCCGACCAGAGATACACAAGCCTGCACGGAGCTAAAGCCATAACACCGGTCTTCGGCGAAGCCGTTGAAATCATACCCCGTCCTGAGGCGAGGCCAGACTACGGTTCCGGTGCGTTGATGGTTTGCAGCTACGGCGACTACACGGATGTACGTCTCTTCAGAGAGCTTAAGCTGCCTGAACGCATAGTCATAAACCTCGATGGTAGGATGAACGAGAACGCTGGTTTTCTGGCTGGGTTGAAGGTGGAGGAAGCCCGGGAGAGAATGGTTGATAAACTCGCTGAGCTGAACCGGTTGATAAAGTCCGAGAACATAACCCATATGACGCCTGTCTGCGAAAGAAGCAAGACCCCGATAGAGATCATCCCGATGGAGGAATACTACTTGAAGCAGCTCGACTACGTCGAGGAGCTGAAGAGACTAGCCTACAAAATGGAGTTCCATCCAGAGCCTTCCAGGCAGCTGTTGATTAACTGGATAAACTCCCTCACGATCGACTGGCCCATATCTAGGAGGAGGGTCTACGCCACGGAGATACCTGTCTGGTACTGCAAGGGATGTGGAGAGACATACGTTGCGGAGGACGGCAACTATCACAGACCTTGGAAGGAGAACCCGCCTGTTGATTCCTGCTCGAAGTGCGGGTCGACGCAGTTTGTCGGAGACGAGAGAACGTTTGACACTTGGATGGACTCGAGCATCACCCCGTTGTTCATAATAAGCGACAGGAAAACTGGAAAGATCCATTGGAATCTTTATCCGGCCACGATAAGGCCTCAGGGCAAGGACATCGTGAGGACGTGGCTTTTCTACACTCTTCTACGCTGCTACCTGTTGACTGGGAAAGAGCCCTTCAGAAAAGTCTGGCTTGGAGGGCTTGGCCTCGACGAACACGGCGAGAAGATGAGCAAGAGCCGGGGCAACGTCATAGACCCGATTCCCATCCTCGAGAAGTACGGTGCTGACTGCTTCAGGTTCTGGAGCGCTCAAGAGGCGAGCTTGGGAGAGGACTTTAGGATATCGGAGGCGAGGATCGCTGGAGCTGGAAAGTTTCTTTCAAAGCTCTGGAACCTCGGACGCTATGTGTCGATGTTTCCTATACCTAAGAGAGCGGCTCCGCAGCCATCAGACCGATGGATACTCTCCGAGCTGTCCCGCACAATCGAAGTCTGCCTCGAAGGATACAGAGAGTATAACTTCTTCATCCCCGCCAACGAGGTCAGGAGGTTTGTATGGAACATCTTCGCACCACACTACGTCGAGATGGTCAAGCCCAGAGCCTACGGGGACGGCTTCGACGAGAAGGAGAGGAAGGCAGCTTTCTTCACTCTCCACACAGTATTCAAAAACGTGCTCCTGCTGCTCGCTCCCATCACTCCGTTCATAACCGACTACCTCTGGACAAAGCTATACGGCGGCAAAAGCATTCATCTGGAGAAGTTCCCAAAGCCGGTTTGGAGCAAAGACTACACCGCTTACACATCCAAGATAATGGAGTTCAACTCCATGGTCTGGTCTTTCAAGAAAAGCCGTGGAATGTCTCTGAAGGACGAAGTTGAGATGGCTGTGCCTGCTGAGCTTAAGCTTTTCGAGAAGGACCTGAAAGCCATGCACAGGCTGAAAACTTGATGCGAAAAAGTCCCGAGCTTACGGTCGGGGCGTTCATACTAGACCGCAGGGACAACCTGTTGCTCGTCGTGAGCCATAAGTGGTTCTACCTATACTCAATACCCGGGGGACACGTAAACTATGGAGAGAAAATCTTCGACGCCGTCGTGAGGGAGGCGAGGGAGGAGGTCGGCATCGAAGTCAAGCCTGAGAAAGTCATAGCTATCCAAGAGGTCTGCAACCCCGGCCAGTTTTATAAAAAGGGCAGGCACTTCATCTTCGTTGACGTGCTCTGCAGAGCCCTCTCGACGGATGTTAAGGCTGACCATCAGGAGATTCAGGGATACGTGTGGACCGAGCTGAGGAGGTCGCTGCAGTTGCCTCTAGAGAAATACACGAGGAGGCTTGTCGAGCACTATCTCAGCAGCAAGCCTACTATTCATCCGAAGTTCTTCTCAGACTCTTGCCGACAAGGACGAACATCATCAGAAGTATGAACCCGACCGTGGTTGTGAACAGCTCAAACTCCCTGTTCCAGAAACCCGGTATCGCTATCTGGAAGGACAGGGAGCTAGCCGAACCGATTATCACGACCTTCGTCGACCAGTTGGGTATGTATAACACGATTTGAAGACCCCTGCCTGTTAATGCTAGGAAGTATTTTGGCTCCTGCGAGTCTCCGGTCAGGATCTCTGTTATGCTCTGAGATAGAACGGCTGGGGTGCCGTCGACCCTTATCGAGATGTCTCGTGGCAGATAGTTTTTCATGAAGTTTTTGTCGACATCGATTATCACTAACTTTCCAGCTGATTCTTTTGTGCTGGACAGCACGAGCCTTACATGGTTTTGTTCGAAGGAATGGCTGAGGACGGCTACGTCGTATTCTGTTTTCTCGAGCTGGAGTTTGTTCGACTGCCTGCTGAGCGAAAGCACGGCGCCTATTGCTTTGTTCTCGCCCAGAAGAACGGTTTTCTCCGACGCTGGCTCGACATTCCTCGTGGTCTCCTTCTGTATGATGATGGTGTTTCCAAGGCTTATGAAGGCGTTCTTCGAAACGACCACCGTGTTGTTGGAGTACCGGAACCTTTCCTCCGTCATGAAGACTCTCACAACCTCGTTCGCCGTCGACAGCGAGGCTATGCTTGTCTCAGTTTCTTCACCTCCAGCGTCTGCACTGCGGAACACCTTCAAGTTAATCGGCTTTCCTTCAAAAACACCCCGAACGCTGTCGACGAGGACCTGTGCCTTCGGCAGCAGGTCTGAATGCACGTCCTGCCTTTCTTTCAGGGCCTGCTCGACCAGCTGCTCAGAAACGTCTAGTAATACCGCGGAGAAGCCCGTGGAGAGTGGTCTGAAGTAGTGAATATTGCTCAGCAGGTCGTATGCCTTCACAGCCTTCTGCGGGTCTTGCTCGAGGGCTGCGGAAACCAGAGAGAGCTGGCGGTGAATCTTCTCAAGACTAATGCCTGACTCCAGCATGCCGGAACCTTGCTGTTTCACAGCGACCTCGATCTCGGAGACCTTTTTCTCGAAAACTTGGGTGTCTAAGCCGCTTGATTTGAGCTTCTGGATGAGGGTTTTCACAGCTTCGACCCTAGCGGCTAGGCTTGGGTCTGAATTCTGGGCGAGTGCAGTGGGAAGAAGCACCGTAGTTGCTATAAGCATTAAAGTCATGACCATGGTTGTCAGTTGACGAGGCGCCAACCCTCGGCATTCAACGTTGGGCTGTTATTTATTGGATTTAAAGTCTAATTAGTTAGAAAGCAACGGTTTATAGGTATGCTGTTCGAAGTTAGAGAGGACCTATGGCGGCGGAAGAAAATCCGAATCTAGTTACGGTGTCTAAAAACCTAGAACAGAAAAACGAGAAGCTGCTCTTTTATACTCTGTTAAAAAACCCCATCCGCAGGCAGATAATAACCCTTTTGAAGGAGAACGGACCCATGGCAGCCACAGACCTTAAGCAGCTGCTGGGCATAAGCGTGGGGACTCTCTACTATCATCTGGAGTTTATGCAGCCTTTCGTCGTCAAGACTTCCAAGCGGAAGTATACGTTGAGCGAGAAGGGGCTCAGGCTCGTTGAGTCGATGAGGGTTTCAGACTATTTGGCCGAGTCCAGCGTGGGAGGGCTGCAGGGGCCTAGGCGGTTTCTTCTGATGTTCACGCTCAACCCGCTTCTAGACAGGGTTCAGATGTCCAGAGCCACTATGATACCCGTGGCTTTTCTCTCATCAATCATGTACGTAGTTCTTTCATGGAGGCTGTCGAACAGCCAGCTCCTCCTCCATTTCAGAGCCATGCCATCCCCTGAAACCGCACTACTAGCATCAACGCTTAACATCTTACTACTAATCGCTCTATTGATGGCCGCCGGATTCCTAGCTTCTCTAAGGTTCGGCGGCGAATCGGCCATCGCCCTCACCCTTCCAATAGCCCTCACACCGTCGAACATACTTTTAACATACTTCACGGTAATATCGGGGTTCGGAGTCGCTTCTTCAACCATGTTCGCATCGATAACCAGCTGGGTCTACCTCGCGCTCCATGTCTGGCAGATGGCTGCAATCTCGGCTGTTCTGGTGAGCTCTAAGGGAGTTTCATGGGAGAAGGCTGTCGTGGTGTCGGCGGCTATTTCCTACGTCAGCCTGTTTATATCTGAGCGTTTCTGACCAGAGGCAAGAAGCATGGGCCGAAAAATCAGACTCTACGCCGTGCTGACGAAGCCGAAGATAACTTTCCTAAACCTGCTTACTGGCCTCGTCTCCTACTTCCTCGCAGGCGGAGGGCTGCTGGGAGCCCTTCATCTCACCGTCGCTGGATATCTCTCTGTCGGAGGAGCCAGCGCCATCAACCACTTCCTAGACATGGACATCGACTCAAAGATGGGCAGGACATCCAGAAGACCTCTTCCATCCGGCCGTCTAAACCCACGCAACGCCCTTGTCTTCGGCTTGGCGCTCACAACAGCCTCAGCGGTCTATTCGCTGCTGTTCATCAACGTGCTAACGACGTGCTTCATGCTCATGGGCGTGCTAATCTACGTCTTCGTCTACACCCTATGGCTGAAGAGAAGGTCTGTCTGGAACATCGTCATCGGAGGTGCTGCTGGAAGCTGCTCACCCCTAGCTGGATGGGCCGCAGCAGGTGCTGACTTCACAGTAGTCCCTGCTCTGCTTGCTTTGGTGGTTTTCCTCTGGACGCCGGGGCATTTTTGGGCCCTTGCAATAAGAGCCGCTGAGGACTACAGGTCTGCGGGCCTGCCGATGCTTCCTGTCAAGCATGGATTTCTGCCGACAGCGAGAGCCATCCTAGCCTCCAACCTGCTGTCCGTCATGGCTGCTCTTCTGCTGACGCCCTACGTATCAACACCCATAGCATACCTTGCTTTAGTGGTTCCGTCCTCAGCGTGGCTTCTTCACGAAAACCTGAAAACTATAAAGTATCAGTCTAGAGACTACGCGTGGAACGCATTCAAGGCCTCGAGCCCGTGGCTCTCAGTCGTGTTCGCCGGCCTTCTCCTAGCCTGGATCTAACACGACGGGGAGGTCTGAACTGCTCCAGTAAACGGCTCCCGAGGAATCCATGAAGGTTTTGACAGCTCGCACGTCTACTCCAGCGTGAACAGCCTTGATGAGAAGTTTTCTGACCAGCGGGTCTGCCTCGTCGCATGGAGTGAAAAACTTCGCTAGGGGGTGAGCGGCCACGAACACTATCTTCGCGCCATGCTTCTTGGCTAGGCGTGTGATGAGCTTTATGTGCTTTCGTCCACGCTCGGACACTGTGTCAGGATACATGGCTCCGCCCGAGTTGTTCATGTAAACAGCTGACTTGAGCTCTAAATACACAGAACCACCAGCTGGGTCTTCGAAGACGTAGTCAACCCTGCTTCCGCCCACGACGACCTCTCTGCCTTTAAGCCTAAAATCTCCAAGCCATGGAATCAGCCTTTGACGAAAAGCCTCCTCAAAAGCATATGTCTGCGTCCACGTATCTATGACGGCCACTCCGCCGGCGACGACAACGCCCACAAGCCTTCCAGCCGTCTTAGCCGTTCTTCTTCTCAGGTAGACGACCTCTATGCCGCGGCGCAGTAGGTCGTGAAGCCTCCCCGTGTTGGTGAGATGAAGCGGCAGAACCCTTTCGCCGCTCCTAACCCTGACAGAAAACCTGTTAACCCTCTCAAGAAAGAACGCCTTCTCCACCCTAAGCTTGATTAAAGGCTTCAACCTATCGTTCGTCGATGGAGACGTATTTCCTAGGTTCGGGCCCTACGTAAACCGCTCGTGGCCTGATAAGCCTGTTGTCCTCCCAGTATTCGAGAACGTGAGCGATCCATCCCACGGACCTGGCAGCTGCGAATATGGGCGTGAACAACTCTTTTTCAAGCCCGAGGAGGGTGAAAACCGGGCCCGAGTAGAGGTCTATGTTTGGAAATATCATCTTAGACCCCAGCTGCTTTATCATTACTTCCTCAACCTTGTTAGCTATCTCCAGCAGCCTCCTGTCTCCCTTGACCTCGGAGAGTTTCTCCAGATAAGACTTGAAGATAACCGCCCTCGGGTCGAACGTCTTGTAGACGCGGTGGCCGAACCCCATAATCTTCCTCTTAGACCCGAGCTCCCTCAAAACATACTGCTGAGCTTCCTCAGGCGATTTAATCGACATCAGCATCTCCAAAGCACGCTCGTTGGCTCCCCCGTGCAGAGGGCCCTTCAAAGCACCTATTCCAGCAGACACCGCCGAGTAGAGGTCTGACAGCGTTGAGGCTACGACGAGGGCGGCTGTCGAGGAGGCTGGCAGCTCATGCTCTGCGTGGAGGATGAAGGCGACATCCATTATCTTGGACTCTAGGCTGCCGGGTTTTCTTCCAGTGGCCATGTAAAGGAAGTTCGATGAATGCGACAGCTGTGGGTCGGGTTCAACCGGCTCAAGACCCTTGCTGAGCCTGTAGAGGCCCGTGGCTAGCGTTGCTATCTTAGATATTATCCGCACGGCCGTCCTCATCCTTGAATTCTTGTCGACGTTTTCAGTTTCCTCGTCGTAGAGCGCGAGAAGGTCAACGCCGAGCTTCAACTTGTTCATCAACGAGGCCTCAGCCGGCAGTCTCCTCAACACCTCCCACACATGGGGGTGCAGTCTCCTCTCTTCGACAAGCTTGCTGGTGAATTCAGCCAGCTCCGACCTCGATGGAAGCCTGTGGTTCAGAAGGAGGAAACATACCTCTTCATACGTGGACTTCTCCGCGAGCTCCTCGACGGAATACCCGACGTAGTAAAGCTTGCCCTTCTCACCGTCAATAGTTGAGATGACTGTCTCCTTGATGGGTAAATTGTCCAACCCTTTGTAGACTCCCGAGACGCTCACGTTGTCTCAGTTAAGAATCACAATAAATAGATGTTCAGCTTTTCCCGGATGTCCTTTGATATATCATCTCCCTGACCCGTCTTCTGAGCATTTTACCGACGAGAGACTTTGGCAGCTCGCTGAAGACGATGAACTCGGAGGGTTGCTTGTATTCGGCGAGCTTCGCCCTGCAGGTTTCTCGCAGTTTATCGAGCTCCGCGCGCTCGTCGGCCCCTGGCTTTAGAACAACAGCCGCCACAATTCTCTCACCTACAACTTCGTCCTTGATCCCTACCACCGAAGCCTCCTTGACCGACTCGCTTTGATAAAGAACCCTCTCAATCTCTGCCGGAAAAACCGTAAACCCTTTGTGCTTGATGACATCCTTCGCCCTCTCCACGAAGTAGAAGTAGCCCTCCTCATCCATCCAAACCAAGTCGCCTGTCATCAACCACCGTCTACCGGCCTCCATCACGAAGACGCCCGAGTCATCATTCAAGTAGCTCTTCATCACTTGGGGCCCGGAAACGACAAGCTCCCCGACCTCGCCGGGCGGGAGGAATTTCTTCGTAGTGGGATCTAGAACCGCCGCCAGAGTGGATGGGATAGGTATTCCGAACGAGCCTTTCTTGACCCTGTCGGGCGGGTTAACGTGGGTGACTGGAGATGCTTCAGTGAGCCCGTAGCCCTCGACTATCTTCCTGCCGAAAGTTCTCTCAAACTCCTCAGCCACTTCAGGCGGCAGCATGTCCGCTCCAGATATGACTAGCTTCAGCTTTGGATACTTGAATTCAGCGGCTCGGGGGTGTCTCATCATGACGTTGAACAGGGTGGGAACTCCTGGCAGAATGGTTACGGCGTATTTCTCAACATCTTCCATGAACTTCTCGAGCTCTAGCCTCGGGAAGATTATCAGCTTGTTGCCCTTGTTGAGTCCAGCTCCGAGTATTACTGTCTGCCCGTAAATGTGGTAGAAGGGTAACAGTGCTGCAAAAGTTTCTTCAGCTTCGACTATGTAGGGTCTGATGAACTCGTACATCTGCACGATGTTTGACAATATGTTGTGATGAGTTAGGACGACGGCTTTTGGAAGGCCCGTTGTTCCTCCTGTGAACTGGAGCGAGGCCGTGTCTTTCTCCGGGTTGATGTCGACAGTTGTCTCCTCTTCAGGTGTTTCCAAGGCCTCCCTGTAAGTCTTGACGGCGTCGTGCTTTGGGATGTTCTTCGAAGGTATCTTCCTCAAAAGTTTTCCCAGGGTTCTCTTGAACCCGGGTAGGTGGTCGGCGATGTTGGAGACGATTACATGGCGTAGCTGTGTGCCGGGCATGGCTGTCATGACGTTGTCTATGAACAGGTCGAGACAAACTATCGCTGACGCGGAGGAGATGGAGCAGTATTGCTGTATCTCGGTAGCTGTGCTCAGCGGGTTTATCGGAACAACCGAGGCCCCCGTCTTGAGAGCTCCGTAGTATGATACGATGAACTGGACGCTGTTAGGAAGGAGAATAACAACCCTGCTTCCCTTTCCGATTCCCAGCTTAGAGATGAAGGCTGCAAACCTTCTGACATACTTGCCGAGCTCCTCGAAAGTGAACTGCGTGTCGAGGAAGACTGCGGCTACTTTATCCCTGTATTTTGAGCAGTTAGCCTCAAAAAAGTCAGGCAGAGAAGCTTTAGGCGCAGTGATGTTGCTGTTGACAGACTTGTCGTAAAACCTTGTCCAGGGCCTGCTCAAGACGAACTCAAGCCCGTCCATGTCGAATAAGTGTGTAAAAACACTTAAAAGGATTTTCCATCCTCTTTATTGCATGGTGGAGATAGTCTACAACCCGCTCAAGGAGATAGTGGTGCTGGAGTACATCAAGTATCCGACAGCTGACGAGCTGGTCCGGAACATGCTTCTGCCTCCGGGTCAGCCGGCTGTCCTGTACTGGGCGGACGGTGTTGTTTTTCTTCCCATACCTCTAGCATCGAACAACACGAGGGTGGTTGAGGAGTTGATGAGCGGAAGAGTTTACTGGATGAGCGTTTCTTTCGCTCCTCTGCCGAACTACACCCAGATGCTGAGCGCTGAAAAGGGCCCTGAAGCCTTGGTCATCAACGTCTCCAGAAGCCCTACTTTCTCAGCTGTTGCGAAGTGGCTGAAGCAGCGTCTAGCCTCCGAGCCTTAGGTCTAGAACGTAATGCCACATCTTAGCCGAGTAGGTCTTGACAACCCTCCACGCGTCTAGCTTCAGCTCCCTACCCAGCTCACGCGCCAAGACCTTGCAGCGGCTGTAGAGTTCAGCCCATCCGTCGACTGGTCTGGCTAGCTCGTGCAAGTGAATCACGGCCTCGGATTTGGCTACTTCGAGCGCGGTTGGGAGGAAGTTGAGGGTTCCTTTCAAGTATCCCATTATTATCCGGTCGGCTGCTTCTCTGAGGCCGTGTTTTACGGCGTTGCGGCAGTCGTCGCAGAACGGCTTCACCCTGTCCTCAACCTTGTTAAGGCATATGTTCTGCAGCAGGTAGTCGTAGGCGTTGTGGTTGATTTCGAAGGAATAGACGCGTTCGGCTCTGGATTTTGCCGCCGGAATAGTGAACTGCCCAACTCCCGCAAACATGTCTACTACTGTCTCGCCTTCTCCGGGAAGATTCATCATCCTAAGCCTCTCGAAGCTGTTCCCCAGAGAGAACATCAACCGTGAAGCGTCAAGCTTGAAAACCATGCCGTTCTCCCTGTGAACCGTCTCGGCGGAAGACTCCCCGAAAACACCGCTCACACGCGGAGTCCTTAGCGGGCCCTCGACGCCGTCGATTAGCACGACCGTCTTCACCCTAGGTCTCTTTGCAAGCAGGTTTTCGGCGATCTTTTCTGGGCTGCCGACGAAGCCGGGCGGAAGCCTTACGAGAGCCACGTGGCCGAGGTATTTTATCGAGGGCTTTGTCATTCCTGCATTTGTTTTGGCTGGGCAGGGTTTAAGCCTTAATAAATGAAGCCATTTCATCCAGAGCCGTGAGCGGGGAGCAGAAGAAGCAGGAGCGGAAGAAGGCGGCTGAGAAGAAGAAGGAGGAGTCTGTGGAGAAGGGTGTTCTAGGGGTTGCGGTGCCCTCCGATGAGGATGTTAAGGGTGCTCTAGCTGGGCTGAAGGTCGTCACCCCGTCGATTCTGGCTGAGCGTCTGAAGGTGAGGGTGTCAATAGCCAAGGCCTTGCTCAAGCAGTTTGTTTCGAGAGGTTTGGTCCGGGAGGTTGTGGGCGTGAACCGCATAAGAATCTACGAGCCGCTTCTCAAGACCGCGGCAGCTCCCACACCCCAAGCGTCAACCGAGGCTGAAGCCAAGCCAAAGAAGGCTAAGAAGTCTTCAAAGAAACCCTCATCCGAGAGCCAACCCTAGCCTTCTCCAACACAGAGTAGGCCTTGCCGACGGATCCGATCTTTAGGGTCTGGGATCGAGGCACGTGCTCCGCCAAAGCTACGCCGATCACGCCTTCAGGCGGCCAGTAGAAGATGTCGCCGGCCGCAAGCATGCCGCTGGATTTCTCCACACCTCTCTGGACTTGTGTGATGATGTAGACTGCTGCGGGCCATCGGGCCACGAAACCTTCGAGGGGGAGACGTTTAACGACCTCCTCGACGGTGAGGGGTGCGGCGAACCTGTGTAGCTCACCCTCCACGTCAGGTAGCCCCTCAACTCTTATGACTATCGGAATCCTAGCACCAGTCACTCGCCGAACAGCTCTAGAGCTCCCGCGTAGTTTGCCAATATAGGCATTACGTCCACTCCTCTAATTCTACCCAGCCCTCCACGGCTGCATGAAACTTCGTTGAAAGAGGTGACCATGTCGCCCCTTACCTGCGGGCCCCAGACCAGCAGCGGAACCGGGTCTCCCCTATGCTCCCCTAACTCCGACGGAGTCGTGTGGTCTCCGGTGATAGCCAGATGTGTTCCGTCGGGAAGCTCCTCCACCATTTTCTTCAAAGCATCCGAAACCTTCTTTATCATCATCGCTTTTTCGGCGGGCTTTTTGTCATGGCTCAACGTGTCGGTGGCCTTTACGTGGAGGAGGACGAAGTCATGGGTTTTAAGCTGCTCCAGCACAGCCCCAGCCTTGCCATGTAGGTTTGTGTTGACGGTTCCCGTAGCCCCCTCGACACGTGCTACGTCCAACCCCGCCGCCCTGCAGACGCCCTTGTAGAGAGCACCTCCAGCGACGACAGCCCCCCGCATGCCGTATTTCGACTCGAAGCTCGGAAGGTCCGGCTTAACGCCCGCACCCCGGGTAAGTATGAAGTTGGCGGGAGGAAGGCCAAGCTCAACCCTCCTCAGGTTTATTGGATGAGCTGCGAGTATCTTTCTGGCCTCCGTCAGATACCTCGTCAGGACTTCGGCCGTGAATTTCGCTTCTCTGCTTTCGTCAAGCGGTTTGGGAGAGGCGACGACGGTCCCCGTGCTGTGCGGGTCAACGTTCGAAACTCTGTGAGAAAGCCCTTCACCCCGTAGGAGGAGGACACCCCTGTGTTCAACGGTGTGTTTGAACAAAACCTTCACCCCCTCAACCTCCATCTCCCCAACCGACTCGGCAAGCTTCCCCGCCTCCTCCGATGATATTCTACCAGCTCTCCTGTCAACGAGCACCGAGCCAGAGTCGACTGTGCCAAAATTACACCTGAACGCGACATCGCCTTTCTCTAGGTCTATACCAGCTCCCAAAGCCTCGAAGGGCCCCCGGCCAGTGTAGTATCTGTGAGGGTCGTAGCCCAGCAAAGCCAGGTGTCCTGTGTCGCTTCCGTTGGGAACCCCGGGGGAGACAACGTCCACTATTCCAGTCTCGCCCTCAGCCGCAAGCCTGTCGAGCAAAGAAGGACTTGCAGCTTGGAGAGGTGTTAGCCCGTTCAAGGACCTGCATCTCCGGTCCCCTAGACCGTCGAGAACAACCAAGACCGCCTTCATCGACACGGTGTGAGCCTGCCGAGGCTATTAGTTTTTATTATTCCCTGCAGACATGAACAGGGAGCGGAGGATTGAAAGAGTCTCGCTACGTATACTTGGAGGACTTGCCCGGGGTGAGCAAACATCTAGCGGAAAAGCTTAAGGAGATGGGGTATACGACCGTCGAGTCTGTCGCAACTGCTACCGTGGCTGAGCTTGTTGCTGCGGGGTTCGACGAGAAGCAGGCGTCGCAGGTAATCTCGACCGCGAGGGAGTGCATCGAGATAACGTGGGTGACTGCAAAGGAGTTGGCCGACCTCAAGACATCGATAGGCCGCATCAGCACGGGAAGCATGAGGCTGGACATGCTGCTCGGCGGGGGTGTTGAGACGCAGGCGATAACAGAGTTCTTCGGAGAGTTTGGCACGGGCAAGTCCCAGATATGCCACCAGCTAGCCGTAAACGTTCAGCTACCAGTAAGACGCGGAGGACTAGACGGGTCTGCGCTCTACATAGACACCGAGAACACGTTCAGGCCTGAGAGAATAGTGTCGATGGCCAAGCATTTAGGGCTTGAACCCGACGAGGTCATGGAGCGGATAATATACTCGGAAGCCTACACAAGCGACCATCAAATAATTCTGATAGAGAAGTCTGACAAGATCATCAAGGAGAGAAACGTTAAGCTAATCATAATCGACTCGTTGACCGCTCACTTCAGGAGCGAATATCTTGGAAGGCAGATGCTTCCTGAAAGGCAGCAGAAGCTGAACAAACACATGCATCGCATCGTCAGGCTTGCTAGAGCCTTCAACGCCGCCGCAGTGGCCACAAACCAGGTCGCGGCGAAGCCCGACGACATCTTCAGCAGCTCGGCCGTCTATCCGATAGGAGGCCACATCGTCGGCCACACCAGCCACAACAGAGTTTTGCTCCGCAAGGTACCCGGCAGGAGGACGAGGATAGCTCGGCTGGTTTCGAGCCCGTACCTGCCTGAGGGAGAGGCGGTTTTCCAGATAACTGAGAACGGCGTCGAAGACGTTGAAGAGGGTTGATGACGATGGTAGTCTCGGCTAAGGAGACCTTCGAGTTCCTAGATATTTTGTTCAGGAACAAGCTATCCGATGCTGAGAAGTATCTTACACAACTGGAGGAGAAGCACCCCGACGACAAGAGGTACATCCACGCCCTCAAGGGTTTGTACCATTCCTACGTCGGTGAAGACAGAGACTCCCTGCTCTACATGCTTTATCTAAACGAGGAGTATAGGAGGAGGAAGGGCTATGTCAAAAGGTCTATGGAGGGTCTATCACGGATGCTTGGAAAGGAGGACAGGTTCTTCCAAGCGTGGCTGCATGTGATAGAAGCTGTCGACAAGCTTCCAAAGCCGGCGAAAATAACCGCTACGCAAGAAGGTTGAAGAACATAATCCAAGTTAGAAGGTAAACACCCGCGTACCCTCCAGCCCCGTTCAGGTAGGACTGTCTTCTCCGAACCTTCATTCCGCCCATCCTCCAGATAATCTCAGCTAGGACGATGTAGATGAGAACAGCCGTGAACAAAAAAACGTAGGTGTATAGAGCGGAGTCGAGAGCTAGAGCTCCATACGCAGAGATGTATCCGTAAGCTACGGCTGTAAACACTTTAACCCAGTAGACGTAGTCGAAGCCCAAGCTCCTCCGTTCTCTCCGTGAAAACGCTAATTTAAGGTTGGCAGGTCAACAGTTTTTACCGAGCAGGGCCGTTGCCTTAGATGGATGCTCACGTCAGCGGAGCTCACGGTCGTCGTGAAAGAGCTCAAAAACCTCGTCGAGGACGCCTACGTTAGAAACGTTTACCAGACAGAGGAGAAAACATTAGTCTTCAAGCTTCACAAGCCGGAGCTCCAGTCGTTCGAGCTTTTGGTCGCAGCCGGTAAGATGATTACTTACACGGCTACTCCGTATCCCAAGCCAGCCGAACCGCCGGCCAACATCCTCCAGCTTAGGAGGATGGTCGGAGGCCTGAAAATAACTGCGTTAAGCCAGCGCGGGTCCGAGAGGATCGTGGAACTTGCGTTCGACAGAGAGGGTCTTAGGCTTGTGGCGGAGCTCATGCCTCCCGGCGGTGTCTTCCTGATAAAGGACGATACCGTGGTCTGGCTTCTCGAGCCCGTCAAGTCTTCCGCACGAACGATAGTCAAGGGGGCTTCCTACAAACAACCCGCTGAAAAGTTCGCCCTAATCCCTTCGATGAACCCTTCTGAGCATCTACACATGCTAAACCCCGGTTCGCCCGTTGTTGCGTCTCTTTCTAGAGACCTTGGTCTGGGGGGGAAGTATGCGGAAGAGGTTCTGTACAGGGCTGGCGTCGAGAAATTGAGGAAGACGTCCAGCCTTGTTGAGGAGGAGAGGAACAGGATCGGAGAGGCATTGAAGGAGCTTTTCGAGGAGATGACCAAGCCCCGTCCCCGAGTCTACATGCGTGGGCTGGAGAAGCTGCCCAGCCCCGTCGAGCTCAAATCCCTCCATGACCTCGATTTCGAGGAGAAAACCAGCTTCTGCCAAGCCGTTTTGGAGGCTTACATTAATGAAGTTGGCAGGAGACGGATGGAGTCGGAGAAGCAGTCCATCCAGCGGCAGATAGAGGCCTTGGAGAGGGAGAGAAGGGACAAGCTTTTCGCAATCGATAAGCTGAGGAGAAGGATAGACGATTTAGAGGACTTCCTCAACAGAGCCAAGCCGTTGACCTACATGCTGGAAGACCTGTGGAAAGCTCCTAAGGAAGAGGTTGAACAAGTCTGTGCGTCAACGGGATTAAGGGCTGAGCTGGATGACAAAACGCTAACGCTTCAGATGGGAGAAGTCAGGCTTGTGCTGAGGCGCACCTCCTCGATACATAGAGAGCTTGGAAAGCTTTACGACGAGCTTAAAACCCTCAAAAAATCCCTTGAAAAGCTTTCAGCCGAGGTCGAGAACATCGACGAAAGGGTTAGACGCCTTGCTTCCGGCAGCGAGTTGGTTGAGCTGGAGAAGCACTTGCCCAAGCCTACGCCCCGTATGCAGGTCAAGCCCTTCAGAGAGTTCACGACCTCCGGCGGTTTTCTAGTCATGTCAGGCAGAGACAGCAGGTCGAACATAAAGTTGCTCAAACAGCATCTAGCCGTGAACGATGTCGTTTTCCACACGGAGGTGGCGGGGTCGCCGGCGACGGTCCTGAAGGACGGGTTGAGAGCATCTGAAGCAGACATAATGGAGGCGGCCCAGTTCACCGCCTGCTACAGCAGGGCTTGGAGGGAGATGTTCTCAAGCGCATCGGTTTACTACGTGGCGGCTGACCAAGTCTCCTTCACCCCGCCCACCGGCCAGTTCCTGCCGAAGGGTTCTTTCATGGTCTACGGCCAGAGAAGATACGTCTCTGCCGAGCTTAGGCTTGCGGCTGTCCAGACGGATAAAGGCTTCGCTGTCGTCCCATACCTGACGGGTCTCAGGTCGGGGCGTGGTTTCGTCGAGCTGAGGCCGGGAGGAACGTTGGCTAGAGACGCTGCATTTAAGGTTTTCAAGCTGCTGAACGCGACACCCTCCAACGAGGAAGCCGAAATGCTTGCAGCCCAGATACCTTTCGGACGTTGCTCTGTGTATTATTTGGACAAGCTTATTAGTCGTTAGTTGCCATAAGTAGTTCGGGGGAAGATGGTAAAGCCGACAGCCCTTTTCGACGAGGTCAGGGTTAGAGACGTGATGTCGAGCCCGGTCATCGAGGCGAGCGAATCGGCGACGATAGTTGAAGTGGCTGGGCTGATGCGGAAGTACGGCATAGGCAGCATAATCATAACTTCAAACGGGAAGCCGCTGGGAATAATCACGAAGACAGACGTGGTCTGCCAAGTTGTGGCCAACGGCAGCGACCCCAACAAGGTGAGGGCTAGGGATATCATGACCACGCCTCTCCAGACGATCGAGCCCGACGTCCTAATCGAGGAAGCTTTGAGCAAGATGAATCGTCTCAAGCTGAGCAGGCTCGCGGTGGTATACAAAGAGAAGCTCGTCGGAGTAGTCACCATCAAGGACATTCTCCAAGTCACCCCCGAGATTTTGTCCATCGTGAGGGAGAAGCTCAAGATCGGCGGAGCTGCCGCCTACCCGTCTTCAAACCCTGTCGAAGGCTACTGCGATTCCTGCGGCGAGTGGTCGGACCTTTTGGTGAGAGTTGAGGACCAGCTATTGTGCGAGGAATGCCGGCTGGAGCTCGAGGGTAAGGGGAAGTTCAGCGCGTCGGAATGAAGTTCATCCTAGACACGATGCTCGGCCACCTAGTGACTTGGCTGAGGCTTTTGGGATACGACACTCTGTACAACTATAACCTCTCCGACGAAGAGCTCTTAGAAGCCGCTAGGAGGGAGGAGAGGATATTAGTCACGAGGGACAGGGAGCTGGCTCAAAGGGCTGTCAAAAACTCGGTGAGGAATGTTCTACTAAACTCTGACGACGTGGTCCAGTCGCTCAAAAAAATTCAGTCCGAGACAGGTATAAAACTCGTCTTCAACATGGATAACAGCCGCTGCCCCGAATGCAACACGCTGCTGGACAGGTCGTCGACGCAACCTCCTGAATGGGTGTGCGGGTTCTGCGGTAAGCGCTACTGGGTTGGAGGACACTGGAGAAACATTAGTAAGACGCTTAAGCAGCTTCTAACCTAGTGCGAAGATGGACCTAGAAGAAGGCGCTCTGCTCGTCTCTCTAGCCCGAAAAGCCGTAGAGCACTATTTTGCGACGGAAAAGCTTTACAACCCCGGAGGTCGCGGCTCGTCTGAGAAGAGAGGAGTGTTTGTCTCGATATACACCCATCCAGCCAAGGACCTGCGTGGATGCATAGGCTTTGTCAACCCGGACATGCCGCTGGATGAGGCCACTGCTAGGGCTGCCCTCGCAGCCGCCTTCGACGACCCGAGGTTTCCGCCGATTACGCCTGAGGAGCTATCTAGGGTCGTGTTCGAGGTCAGCGTGCTTACGCCTCCCGAGCCGGTTGACGCCGAGTCGAGGCATGAATTGCCGGCTAGGATAGAGGTGGGGAAGGATGGGCTGATCTTGGAAACCCCCTACGGCTCTGGCCTGCTTCTCCCCCAAGTGCCAGTCGAGTACGGCTGGAACGCTGAAGAATACCTCTCCCATCTATGCGTCAAAGCAGGCCTCAACCCAACCTACTGGGTTTACGGTAAGATGCGTCTGAGCAAGTTCAGGGCTGAGGTTTTCTCGGAGGTTGAGCCCGGGGGGGCCGTGGTGCGTAGACAGTAATGTTCATACATGTAGCCGTCTGCGGCATCGGGCTAGGGCATGCGTCTAGGAGCTTGGTCGTGGCGAGGGAGTTGATGAGAAGGGGGCACGTGGTCTCGTTCTCGGCTTACGGGCAGGCCGTCTCCTACTTGGAGCGGATGGGGTTCTCGCCCTCGAGAGTTCCCGGAGTCCGGTATGGAGTGGGAGAGGACGGCGTAGTCAGCGTGAAGAAGACGATTATGGAAAACATCACCCTTCCAGCACGTTTCCTGACACAGGTTGGCGCAGAAGTCGTGAACATCTCCGAGACGGGAGCCGACTGCGTAGTCTCAGACACTAGAGCCTCCGCCGTGGCGGCCGCCAAGTTGATGAACAAGCCTGTAGCCACAATACTCAACCAGTACAACCTTCTTCTGGAGACCCGGAGGCACAGAAGGGCTGCGAGGCTTATCGAGCCAGCCCTCCAAGCGGCTCAGCTCGTCTGGGACTCGTCGGACTTGATAATCGTGCCCGACCTACCGCCGCCCGACACCATTTCCGAAGCAACTCTCAACCTCCCTCAAAAAGTCGTTGACAGAGTTTTATACGTGGGCCCGCTGGTCGACCAGCCGACGTCCTCAGAGCAGGAGACGATGCGTTTGAAGAGGACATACGGCGGCTCTGAGAAACCTCTTGTCCTGATAAATGTTAGCGGCGGGTTGGAGGAGAAGAGAAGGCTTGTCGAAAAGTTCTTGGAGATAGCTCCTAGACTGAGCGGCAGGTTCAGCTACGTCCTCTCAACGGCTCAACCCGGTGTTGGCGAATCTTTCAGAGTGGGGCCTGTCCATGTTTCTAGCTGGGTTGACGACCTCGACAGCTTGATGATGGCCTCGGACATGGTGGTGGGGAGGAGCGGGTTGACGCTCATCACGAAATGCATGGCTTACGGTAAGAAGATGCTGCTGATCCCCACGCCTCAACACGGTGAACAGACCGCCAATGCTTTGAAGGCGAAGGGGCTTGGTTTCGCCGAGGTTTTGGAGCAGGATAGGCTGGACGCTTCGGCTTTCGAGTCCATCGTCTCAGATGTTCTTTCGAACGACCGGATGGGCCGTGCCGCGGAAACTCTGCGGAGAAGGGTGTGGGAGTTGGGCGGAGCTAGGCGTGCAGCCGAAGCCGTGGAGAGGCTTTTATTAAACCTTTCGTAGAAGCGTTAATTTAGGACGAACCCAACCACTCAAACGTATGGGGCAACAGCCGAAAAACTTCCCCCTCGACGCCCGGCTAGGAACCGTCCTAGGCCTTCTCGAGCTCGTCGTCGCCTATGGAGGGAGGGCTGACCTAGCTTTCATAGCCCGAGAGCTCCAGATGGAGGTTGACGAGATACTCCCCGCCTCGACGGCGGCGGAGATGCTGGGCGTGCTCGAGATCCACGACGGCGAGGGCGTTGCCACCCAGCTGGGGATTAAAGTAAGCAAAAGCCTGTCGAAAGGGAAGAAGAGGATTTTGAAGGAGCAAGTCCCACACCTAGAGCCTTTCTCAACAGCGTTGAATTTGGCTAGAGATATGCCAGGGGGCTTCAGCATAGACGACTTGGTGAACCGCCTGTCCAGCGACCCCAACCTCGTCCAATACACGGAGGACACGGAGAAACTGCGTGAACTACTTATGGACTGGATGATCTACACGGAGCTGCTGAGCTACGACGGAAATTCAGGGCTTTTCAAGCTAAGAGCCCGTAAGACCGTTTAACTCATCAGCGTGAAGATCTGGTCGACGTATTCGTAAAACAGGGGACTTCTCCTGTCCCGTGGCTTCTCCATTAAAATCTTTATCTCCCCCTTGACTTCGGCGGGCCTGCCGCTGAGCACTACGACCCTGTCGCTCAGCTCAACGATCTCCTCGACGTTGTGGGACACTAGAAGAACAGAGGAGGGGGGAAGGGTTTCATGCGCGCGCAGCATGTCGATCTCACGCCGCAGCGACACGGCCGTGAGAGGGTCGACGTTGCTGAACGGCTCATCCATCAACAAAACGTCCGGGTTAGTGACTAAAGCCCTCGCAAGAACGACCCTCTGCTTCATCCCGCCGCTCAGCTCGCCCGGGTAAACATACTCAAAACCCGACAAACCAACCATGTCGAGATAGGACCTCGCTCTATCAACAGCCTCCTGTTTCGAGAGCTCCTTAAACCGTTTGAGGGCTAGGACAACGTTTTCGAGAACCGTCAGCCATGGAAAAAGGGCCGGTTCCTGGAAGACGAGGGATATGGCAGGCGTCGGGCCGGTCAGCGGCTTCGACTTGTACAAAACTTTTCCCGAGGTTGGTTTTAGTAGACCAGCCATAATCTTGAGAAGCGTAGTCTTGCCTGAGCCGCTCTGCCCGACTATACTCAGGAACTCGCCGTAGTAGAGGTTGATGTTCATGTTCTTTAAAACATCTATGTTCATGCCTTTCCTAGTGTAAAAACTGTGCGAGACGTCTACAACGCTGAGTATTGGCTCGCTCACAATCCTCCACCGCCTTCGTTCCGCTACTTCTCAACTTCTTCTTGAATTTTAAGACGTGAGATAACAACATCGTAGAGCCTCTTCCAGAAAAGCCTGTTCATCAAGACTATCAGGCTGGACATTACAGTTATGACGACGACGCTGCCCACCAAATTCCCCTCATACGTCATCAGCGACAAGAGCTTGCCCAGACCGGGCAAATCCGTCTCAGCGACAACGTCGCCGAGCACAAGCCTCTCCGAAACCACTAGGCTGTTCCAAGCACCGCCGGCAGCTGTGATGCATCCTGTGACTAGGGGCGGAAGCGCCCTAGGTATGTAAACATTCCTAATCCTGTCCAGCGTCTTAAGACCCAGAAGCTCCGTCAACTCAAGCTCATTCTTAGGAATGTTCTTGACTCCTGCGTAGACTTGAAAGAAAACATAGTACTGCGTGGCTGCTATAGTCATCAGGAAAGCTCTCAGCTCAGGCTGGCCGGCCAGCTGGCTGGCGAAGACGGGGTAAACAACCGTGACCGGTATCGAGGCAAGTATCTGAATGAAGGTTGTCGCTGTGGCTGAAAGCCTCTCCCTTCTAGCTATGAAGATAGCTGCTGGGAGGCTCCAAGCCACTGAGAAAGACACGGCGGCTGCTACGCGTCCGAGCGAGTAGAGCGAGGAGACGGCAAGGGTCTCCAGCCCGACTTCGCTGACTTCCCGCGCTAGGAAAGAAAACCTGGCAAGCAGCTCCTCTCCTCGAGATATGAGAAGAGCTATCAGCAGACCGCCTAGGAGGAAGAAGAGGACGCCTCTTGCCAGGGACGTGGACAGGGAGACGCGTCTCGTAAGCTGCCCTATGGCCTTGTTGTACTCGAAGAAGATGAGATGAGACGGTTGGTAGACGGTTCTGAACGCAGGCCCTAAAACCCGCCTTACAAAGTTTACGTATCGTTGCATCTCTTTACGTGGTTTTCTCCTAGGCTCTGTGAGCTGCGTCAGGGGGAGGAAGACGAGGAGCGTCGTTATCAAAGTCGCCAAAACAAGCATGAATAGGGTTGTCAAAACACCTACTGTGTCGCCTTCAACCGTGTATCTTGATACAACCGTTCCTAGTCCGAACAACTCCATCTCAGTCTCGCCGAAAGTAAGTATCTCGCTCCCGACGAGGAAGAAAATTCCGTTAGCCCAGGAAGGCTGGAGGTTGTACAGCACGCGTGGAAGAGTTGCTGGAACATAAAGATACCTAAACTTCTCGAACCAGCTGATTCCGAGAAACCTAGCCGTGTCGAGAAGCTCTGACTTGATCAGCCTTGTTCCTTCGTATACTGCGAAAGTGATGTTCCAGACCTGGCTCGTGAAGATTAGGAAGATTGCAGCCATCTCAGCCCCTATCACCGGGAAGATGGTGTAGAACAGCGTTATGGCTACTGGGAAGAAGCCCAGGATGGGGATTGACTGGAGCACGTCCAGCACGGGTATGGCTATTCTTTCAAAAAACTTGTTGGTTCCCGCCAGGGTTCCTACTAGGAACGAGAACAGGACTGAGAAGGCGAGGGCTATGCCCATCCGTGCCCAAGACGCGGCCACAGCCGCCGATGATGTTGCGACGTAAGCCAAGACGTCCAAAGACGACTAACCCTTCGAAAGCCATCGTTTAAACGTGGCGATGGGCTTCGCCGAACATTTGTCTCACAAAATACATGGGGAGATGCCGAAGAAGCTGTTTGTAGGGAGTTTCAGGTATTAAGGGGCTTGACGCTAGGTTGATGGAAGACTTTAGCTTTTCAACCATCTGTTTCTTCATAAACTCCTCTCCGGGGTTAAGGGGAGCTACCGCTCTAAATATTCCCTTGGTGTTTCCAGTCTTGGAGGCGAGAACCAGATGGAGAAACCTATCCCTCATCTCCTGAACGACGTACAGGGCTCTGCCCATTCTCTTTTTGACGTATAGTTCCTCGAGGTCGTCGGCGAGCTGGTAGACCGTCCCAACCTCTAGTCCGTAACTTCTCATCAGCTCGACCTGTTCGGGGCTGGCGCCCGCTAGAAAAGCTCCGGCGTGTGCTGCGGCTTCGAACAGGGATGCAGTCTTCTCCCTTATCATGAACATGTAAAGCCGCTCGGTGAGGACAGACCTGTTCAGCACTTCGTCCAGAATACCCTTCGAGGCCCTCTCCCACGCGTCAAGAAATATCCGAGCCATCTCAACGCCTATGTCCAGCACTATCTCGAAAGCAAAGTTTATGATACGGTGGCCCTGAAGGACAGCCTTGCCCATGCCTATCTGGGCCCAGAGAGTTTTACCACCCCTGCGGTTCTTGTCCAAGTCGATTATGTCGTCGTGGACGAGGCTGGCGCTGTGAGCCAGCTCTAGCGCCACAGCCACGTCTAGAGCTTTCTGGTATTCCCTTCCTCCCAGAGCCTTGAACACCGTGAGCAGAAGGATAGGCCTGAGCCTTTTGCCTCCCGAAACAGCCTTCTCGATCAGAAACCTGTCAGACCTACCCGATATTTTGTCCAGAAGGTTCTTCTCCAAATCCGATTTTAAGCCTGTGAGGAGGTCGTCGAGCGGTGTTCTCTCAAGGACCGTGTTCATCCAGCAACGTGAAAGATGAAGATTGTATTATATTTTTAGCTGGTTAAAGATGTTGAGCTATACGTGTTTCGAGCATGCGCTTAGGCACGGCGCCCACAACCATGTCTACGGGCTTACCCTTCTTGAAGAAAATCAACGTGGGGATGCTCATTATGCCGAACATGGCAGCAGTTCTTGGGTTTTCGTCGACGTTGAGTTTTCCAAACACAACCCTGCCCGAATACTGCCGCGCCAGCTCCTTCACCACGGGGGCTATAGCCCTGCATGGAGCGCACCACTCCGCCCAAAAATCAACCACCGCAAACTCGTGCTTCGAAATAAAGTCGTTGAAGCTGAGGTCGGTGAGCTCGACGGGCTCGGAGACGGGTTGCTGTGCCGCGGGCGGCCTGCTTGAAAGCATCTCAGCGAGCTTCCGCATCTTTATCCGCTCCAGCTCATCATCTCCGGACATCGTTCTTACTCTATATGTTTAGTTAATAAGTGTTGGGTCAAAACAATTAATAAATCCCGAGAAAAATCCTCTTCGACGTTGTCCGAGGAGGAAGAGGTTTCAGCCATAGTAGTGGCCTTCGACGGCGACGACTGCATAGTGTCGCCAACCTCGCCGCTCGAATCGACAGTTCTGCAGAAGCTCGTGGGCTCCAAGGTCATCTACGAAGACTTCAAAGGCGACTTATGGGAGGGCGTGGTGACCGGGGTTTATGAAGCCGACAACCTAGTGGTAAGGTTTTCCGAAGAAGCCATCTCCCAAGGAGGGCCCTCAGGGCTCGGTCAGGGAAGCCTCGTGAAAATCTACCCAAGCAGATAACCTTATCAACACAACCTCAAACATCATTCCATGAGCCTTTAGCAGACCATATGTCTCTAAAGGGTTAGGAGGCGTTGGCTACAGGTTGAGCTTTGGTGGTGCGGTTGCTTTTAGGCTTGCTGAGGCTGGTGCTGACATGGTTCTCGTCGACGTCAACGAGAAAGGTGTGAGAGATGTTGCGGAGACGATCAAGAGACGCTAGGACGATGTAGTTGACCTGTCTAGTAGGCATGAAATTGACGAGCTGTGGGAAGGCGTTTCCGACGGCGTGCCTGACGTTTTGGTCAACAACATGGGCACATACTGTTCGGCGAGCCATTCCTTGAAAAAAACGCTGTCATTCAACCTCATGCTTAACCGCATGTTATGAAGGAGGGGGGATAAGTGCGGCGCCGCGACTAACATATGCCCCGTCGAGTCGCTGCTCCATCTCGTAAAAGGCTTGACACACCAGCATCTCGTAGCTCTAGCCCGTTCGCTTGCCCGTTAACAAGACCCGGAAGGATACCGGGTAAACGCAGTCATGACTACGCACACCCGGGACCGTCAGGCTGGGGAACGAAGACACCATTCACCAGCTGTCGGTTCCTCTCAGGAATTACGCTCCGCAGGCTTGGAGAGCCTGACAAAGTCGCCCGTATGGTTTTGTTTCCTGCGTCAGACCTATCAAGCTGCGTTAACCGCGCTACTGCGGCAGTCGAGGGAGGATTCCTCATGGATTGGTGGATGCTCCGGCCGGGATTTGAACCCGGGTCGCCGGCTCGAAAGGCCGGTATACTTGACCGGACTGTACTACCGGAGCTGTCTTCAGCTTCTCCAGCCCGCTTGATAATTTAAATCTTTGGCGTGTAAAGCTTCCCGGTTCATGCGGTGAAAATCGTTTTTAATAGGTTAGACGTTGAATGGCTATGCCTTTGTTCAAACGCACGCTGAAGTACTCTCCCCTTAAGGCTGGGGACTTGATGTCGAGGCCTCCGGTCTCTGTCGATGAGGAGGCCAGCATAGACGACGTCGCGAGGGTGATGTGGGAGAAGGGGGTTGGAAGCGTGTTGATCGTCGACCGTGATAGCAAGCTCGTCGGCATTATAACGGAGAGGGACATCCTCTACGCCGCCTCGCACTTTATGCTGGGCAGGGATGTGAAAGCGAAGTCTTTGATGACGAGGAACGTAGTCACGGCTTCAGCCGACGACTTGGTTGCGTCGGTGGTTGAGAAGATGAAGGACTTCAACATCCGGCACATTCCTGTCGTGGATTCAGAGGGAAGGCCGTTGGGGGTTATTTCTTCGAGGGACATTCTCGACTTCGGCGTTGGCTTGCTCAGCCTTTTCGTGGGCTCAATCTAGCTTTGGAAAGCAGGCCAAGTAGCTCGAGACGCTGGTGCCGCTTAAAAGTTTGTGGTAGGGCTTCACGAGTTCGTCCAATGGGCAGACGGCGCCGGCGTGTTTTCCACTCGGGACGGGTTCCTCTAGAAACTTCTTGGGAAGAACGTCTGAGGCCTCGTCAAACCCGTAGAGTCTGTTCAAGCAGCGTTCCAAAGCTAGGGCACGGACTCCAGTTTCGTGAAACAACTCTTCCCCGACCTCGCAGCCGTAAAGAGCGGACAGGCCTTCAACGTAGTCTTTAGGTGTGAAGGCGATCCTTGAGAATGCGCAGACTCCAAGCGAGTCCAAGGCAGCTACTTCAGCTTGCTTCCTGTAAACCCGGAGAGCCAGCTCCTCGTTAGAGGCAGCCCCTGCGAAGACGCTCTGCAGCCCGATCTTCTCGAAGCTTTTGACAAGGCTAGGGTAGACCCAGACGTGCACGCCTCCTCCGAAGGGTTCGACGGCGTTTATCAACCCCCACGCATGCTCGACACGCGGGTCGGCGTTCTGGATGCTGATGTTCTTCACCGTGGGCGCCGCATACTCGTTGTTGAAGGCCTTGGCTGTACGGTAGGCTCCGCCGGCGAGAACGTCGCCCAGCCCCTCCCTCCTAGCGGCGAGCTCGATTAATGAGGCCATTTCTTTGAAATCACCCCATGAAAGCCGGTGGTCCGCGTACCCGTTCTCGCTCAGGTCGGCGTAAACAGCGAGAACGTTGCCCATCTCTATGGGGTCGATTCCAGCATCGTAGCAAAGCTGGGTAAGGTAGGCGATCTTCTCATGGTCAAGCACCAGACAGTTGGTTCCAAGGCTCGAGATTTGAGCGTAGTCAGGGCCCTCGCCCCTAACCCCGTAGCCAACCGTCTCCCTCCTGCATGAAACTGGGCACATCGAACAAGTCAGCCGTGAGACTAGCACGGATGAGGACATCGAGACACCGCCGACCCTCGCATATCCATCAACGGTTGTGAACGTATAGTTTTTGACGGGAAGGGCCTCGTGCTCTCCAATCGCTTCAACAGCGATGGGTGTTCCGTGCACAGCCAGCAGGCCTCTCTCCATGTTGAGCATGGAAGACTGGTCAACTGCTTTCTTGAGCCTTCGGAGGAGCTGGGCGAACTTAGACGGGTTTCTAGGCGGTGGAGGGGAGCGTTTCTTGGACTTGATGATTATGGCTTTGAGGTTTTTAGAGCCGAGAACCGCTCCAGCACCATGCCTAACCCCGCTGGACCTACCCATGTCGTTTATGATTGTTGCTATCGGGGACCATTTCTCGCCGGCCACTCCTATGGACAAAACCCTAGCATCCCCAACGCCCGCGCGGATGACTGCACAGGTCTCTACTGCTCCCAGGCCGGCAAGGCTTGGTGCTTCAACCACCGAGATACCCCCGTCGCTAACGACGAGCGTTGAAAGCGTCTCACACCTGCCGGTGATGTAGATGGCTGAATATCCTAGACTCGCCAGCTCGTAGGCCGCGTACCCTCCTGTGTGAGCCCAAGCAATCGTTCTGCTCAGAGGAGACCTGAAAACCATGGTAAGCCTGTTTCCGAGCAGGAAGCCGGTGCCGGCCAAGCTGCCGACCGACACGACGAAAGGGCTTTCCGGGTCGAGAGGGTCTTTGACGCCTGAGTTGCGGGCTACGAGTCCAACGCCAAGAACACGACCTCCCCAAACTCCCCCTTCGAGGTTGTCCTCAAACCGAAGATCCTCAACCGTCTTGTCGTCGAGGAAGACCCTAGCTATTCTCATCGACTGTGTAGCCATATGTTTTAATATGTAGGTTCTATTTCTACTCTCGATGAAGTTTGTCGAGCTCGGGCGGACTGGCTCAAAGGTCTCTTCAGTATGTCTTGGAACTTGGCAGTTCGGCTCAAACTCATGGGGTTACGGGAAGTCATATACTATGGAGGACTGCGTAGAAGCAGTGAAGGCCTCGGTCGAGGCGGGAGTTAACCTCATAGACACCGCAGAAGTCTACGGCGGAGGCCTTTCGGAGGAAATAGTTGGAAAGGCTTTGAAAGAAGTCGATGGAGAGGTTTTTGTTGCGTCGAAGGTCTCGCCCGCGCATCTGACTTACCAAGGAGTTATCAAAGCATGCGAGAGAAGCCTTCGGAGGCTCGGACTAAAAACCATCGACCTCTACCAGATACATTTTCCCAACCCGTTGATACCTTTGAGGCAGACGATGAAGGCGATGGAAGACCTTGTTAAAATGGGTAAGATACGTTTCATAGGCGTGAGCAACTTCTCCCTCAAGCTTCTCAAAAGGGCGAGGGAATGTCTACGGACAGAGGACGTGGTCTCGAATCAGGTGAAATACAACCTGCTCGAGAGGAAGGTCGAAAAAGACCTTCTGCCGTACTGTCAGCGTGAAAAGATAACGATTCTCGCATACAGCCCACTTGCTCAGGGTCTTCTCACGGGAAAGTACAGCAGCCAACATAGGCCCCTTGACTATATTAGGCGAGTAAACATACTCTACACGTCGGCTTTCCTGAAGAGGGCGGAGACGTTGTTCGTGGAGCTGGAGAAGATTGCGGTGAAGCATGGTGTTTCGATGGGTCAGGCTGCCTTGGCATGGGTTGCGGGACATCAGGGATGTACGGCCATCGCGGGAGCTAAGAACAAGCAACAGGCTTTGGAGAACGCTATGGCGGGAAATGTCGCGCTGTCCGAGGAAGAGATAAACCGTCTTTCAGAGATTTCGGAGAAGATTAAACCCACAGCCTTCGACATGCTCCGTGTATTCAAGCGAATCTTCAAACCATGATCTGGATTTGTTGTTGACGAGCCTCGGAGGCTTCAGCTCGACCAGCAAGCCATGGATGACGCCGAACTCCGCTCCAACGGCTTGAATGCCTCGTAGAGTGCCTTAAACACAGGCACGCAGTAATTCCATCTACTGCATTCATGCTCGTCTACGACACATCCTTAAGCAATCACCATACCGCTTAAACTCTTCGTTCGAGAATGTCCGGACACAGATGTCATCCACGGCGGCAACAATCATATTGGGGTGTGCGGCTCGTAGCCCTCCTTCTGTTTAGGCGGGATTCGTCTCATCGGTTTCCGCCGGGCTCGGGGAGGGTGCTCACAGCCCGGCAGCCTTTCCCTGCGCAGGTCGCCCGTTTCAACCAATCCACCGCACTCCTCGACGGCTCTCCGCCGAGTCATGGCCATCGTGCGGAGGAGGTCTCGTTTCTGCGGCGTCGCCGTGAGTCTCCCCACGCGCCTCTCGGCGCTGCGCACGCCTCCCTCGGGGGAGGAACTTCCTCCGGAGCTCCCGGTGGCCCGCCCGGCCGCTCACCCGTTTAAAACCACGGCACGGGTTGATTTAAGCTATTCCACCGCTATCTTGACGCCACGCCCGGCTTTCTTGCTTACCCTCACTTCTAGCACGCCGTGGACGTACCTGGCCTTGACGGCTGAGTGGTCTATGGGCTTTGGAAGCTCGATCAACAGCCTGTATCTTCCGCCGTATCTCCTGCTCGGTATGTTAGTGCTGCAGGGAGCCTCGACGCCTAGCTGGTTCTCGTAAACCTGCAGGTCTATATCCTCCCTCCTGACTCCGGGCATGTCGATGGTCACGACGTATTCGTCCTCCGTCTCCACCACGTCGTAAAGCGGGATTATGCAGCCGGTCCTAGATTCAACCTCCTTGATCGTCTTCATCATCTCGTCGATCTCCATCTCCATCCGCTTCTGTAAACGCCTGAACCAGTCTCCGGACATCTCTAATCACCTGTAGACGGGTGGAAGCTCCATCTCCCTAGACTTCTGGACCATCGACTCGGCGGTTCTTCTCATCAGGTCTCTCAGCTGCATCCGAACCATCTCCTCGCTGTCAAGAAGTGGCTTGACGTCGATCTGCTCGTTCACAATCCTCGGCAGCCTTACGAGAAGCTGGGCAGCCGCACCGGGGTCTGGGTAGTTTAGGTGGGACTGAGCCAGCAGCAGGGAGACGTCGATCCCCCTTCTCACCCCAAGCCTTAGTATCTCTGCATGTATACCGGTCACGAAGCCCTCGGTGAAAACCTCTGCGTCCAACGACCTAGCTAGCTCCTCGCTCCTAGCTAAGCTGGATGCTAGTATGAAGACTTTGGGCGTCTCGATCTCAAGCCTCCTTGGCTCCGTAACCCCTGTCAAGCACCGCACTTCCCTGATCTTCTTCTCCTCAACCCAAGTCAGCAGAGTCTCCGAAAATGAGCGTATCAACGGAGGGGGGATGGGTATCTCGGACACGATGGCCACGTAATTCTTCCCCTCATAGATTCTTATCAACTCCTTGGCCTCGCCCCTTCTGACGGGGACGATCGGAGGCAGTTCAGCCGAGTCTACGTAGCCTTTCTCAGCTGGTTTCAGGTTGTCGACGAGGTAGGAGACTGCTATGGCCCCAGCAAGCCCTGTGTCTGGGAAGCCTAGCAGCAGGGGTTTGTTGACCTTATCACCCAGCTTATCGTTGAACAGAAAATCTGCGTAGGTAGGTTCCATGGTGTAGTTTTCCCCTGAGCTGTTTAAAAATTTTACCGACGGTGGTGGATTGGAGAAAAAACATAATAAATGAGACGACGGTTTATGGTTGGTTTTGTCTGAACCGCTTCCTTTCAACGAATACATCGAGCTCGAGGGGTGGAGGGGAAGGCACATAGACATCAGCAGCTACCTGAGTCTATGGAGGCGTAGCGTTGAAGACTTCACCGGCTTCTGGGAGTCTGAGGCCTCTAAGTTAGAATGGTTCAGGCCTTGGGATAAGGTGCTTGAGCCGGGGGACTATCCCGGGGTTTACCGCTGGTTCGTCGGAGCCAAGACGAACATGTCTTACCTCTGCCTAGACAGGCACGTGAGAGGATGGAGGAGGAACAAGCTGGCCTATGTTTGGGAGGGCGAGCCGGTGGACGAACGGGGAAAACCCGTCGATGTTAGGAGAATAACTTACCACGACCTCTGGCGCTCCGTCAACAGGCTTGCGTATGCTTTCAAGAAGCTGGGGCTGATGAGGGGTGATAAGGCCGCTATCTACCTGCCGATGATACCCGAGCTGCCGATGACCATGCTCGCCCTATCCCGTATAGGCGTGGTCTTCACAGTAGTATTCAGCGGGTTTTCAGCCGAGAACCTGAAGATACGGATTGAGGATTTGGGCGCGACGGTTCTCATCACTGCCGACGGGTTCTACAGGAGAGGTCGGCTGATCAACTTGAAGGAAATAGCTGATAAAGCTGTTGAGAGAAGCGAGTCCATAAAGAAGGTTCTGGTCGTCCGGAGGGCGGGCAACAAAGTTGACATGGTCGAGGGCAGGGATCTGTGGCTTCACCGGATTCTCGAAGAGGTTCCCGAGACCGCTTACATCGAGCCTGAAAGGCTCGACTCAGACAGTATCCTATACGTCCTGTACACCTCTGGGACAACCGGCAGGCCAAAGGGAATCATACACGACCACGGCGGCTACGCGGTTCTGCTCAACGCCACGATGCGCTGGGTCTTCGACATAAGGGATGACGACACATATTTCTGCACAGCCGACATAGGCTGGGTGACAGGCCACAGCTACATAGTCTTCGGCCCCCTCCTAGCAGGCGCCACCGTCGTAATGTACGAGGGGACGCCCGACTACCCCGCTCCAGACAGGTGGTGGTCTATCGTCGAGAGGTACGGCGTGTCTGTTTTTTACACGACTCCGACTGCTGTGCGTATGCTTATGCGGCACGGCAGCCAGCATGTCGAGAAGCACGACCGGTCGAGCTTGAGGCTCATACACAGCGTGGGCGAGCCGATCAACCCATCCGCATGGCGGTGGCTTTTCGAGGTCGTGGGAGGAGGTAGATGCCCGGTCGGCTCGACTTGGTGGATGACCGAGACCGGAGGAATACTGATAAGCCATGCGCCCGGGCTCTATCTGACGCCGCTCAAGCCGGGAACCAACGGCTATCCGCTGCCCGGGATAGACGCCGACGTGGTCGACGAGAACGGCCAACCCGTCAAAGCAGGCGAGAGAGGTCTGCTCGTCATCCGCAAGCCATGGCCCGGAATGCCTGGGCCTCCGACAGGGATGTGGAAGGAGCCGGAGAGGTATCGTCAAGTCTACTACGAGAAGGTGGGGGGCTTCTTCTTCACAGGGGATTACGCTGTTAAGGATGCTGACGGATACATATGGGTTGCCGGGAGGGCTGACGAGGTTCTCAAGGTCTCGGGACACAGGATAGGGACTTACGAGCTCGAGTCCGTCCTAGCATCGCATCCAGCCGTAGCGGAGTCCGCCGTCGTCGGCATACCTGACGAGGTTAAGGGCGAGGTGCCTCTGGCCTACGTTGTCCTGAAGACCGGTCATAGACCGGGGCCGGAGACAGCCGAGCAGCTTATTCGTCATGTCAGAGAGGTTTACGGCCCTATAGCCGCTCCAAGCGGCGTGGTTTTCGTGGAAAGGCTGCCGAAGACTAGAAGCGGCAAGATCATGCGGCGTCTCATCAAAGCCGTGGCGGTTGGAGCAAGCCTCGGGGACATAACCACTCTCGAGGACGAGGCGGCTGTTGAGGAGATTAGGCAGAGCTACGAGGAGCTTGTCAGGGCTTTCAAAAGCAAGGCTTAAGCAGGAGATTAGGGAGCGGGTTTGGCGGAGGCTTGAGGACGAGGGGTTAGCTGCTTTCCCCAGACCCGTGCAGGGCCGAATTCCCAACTTTCTGGGAGCGAAAGAGGCCGCCGCCCGGCTGGCTGCTTCACCCGAATACCGGCGGGCTTTCTGCGTCAAGGTAAACCCCGACGCTCCCCAAGCACCTGTGAGGCGTCGAGTCCTTGAGGACGGCAAAGTTCTCGTAGTCGCAACACCCAGAATATCTCAGGGCTTTCTGGTCCTAGACCCGCGAAGAATTCCAAGAAACAGCTTTGCTGAGGCGGCAACCATCTCAGGAGCCTTCAAGCATGGCTTGAAGACACATCCTCGAAACCTTCCCGGCATAGACCTCTTCGTCGCCGGAAGCGTGGCTGTGTCGCCTGAGGGCTGGCGTGTTGGGAAGGGGGAAGGCTATTCGGAGATAGAGTACGCCATGCTGAGGATGATTGGGAAGGTGAGCGAGGAGACTCCGGTCTCTACAACCGTCCACGACGCCCAAGTCGTCGACTACATTCCGTCAGAGCCCTACGACCTTCCAGTCGACGTCATCCACACAAACACGAAGACTATCGTCTGCCCGAAGAATAAAAAGCCCGAGGGTATCATCTGGAGCATGTTGCCGGAGGAGAAAATCAGAGCAATACCGTTGCTCTCCGAGCTCAGGGGAGATGTTTCCGCAGGACTGGCCTGAGCTGTGGGATGATGCTCAGTTTGAACGGGTCGACTTTCTTGAGGCCGGCTAAGCAGACGCTCACCATGTCGGATAAAGCTACATGCTTCAAAACCTCCGACGCACGTGTCCTCGACTCGATGAATACGTCGTGGCATACGGCTCCAATACCGCTCAGGAAGCTTTTCATCCAAGCGAATGCGTCGGAGTAGACGGCTGGTTCGTAGACGCTCCGCTGCATGACGTAGGCGAAGCCGTCTGTATCCGACCATGTTTCGACCTCGTTGTGGCAGGCCTCGGGCAGGAAAGCCGTGTAGGCCGGGTGTTTGGCGTTTTCGTTGAGCTGTGTTTTAAGCCGATGGGCGGCGGGCTTGAGAAGCTCCGACGACAGCACAACCACAGTCCTGTCCAAGAGGGTGGAGGCGATTTGCATCGCATAGTTGTCGCCGAAGTCTCTAAACAAGCTTAGGAAGTCTTCGAGTTCGTCGACTGCTTCCAAGAAGACCTCGCGGGAGAAGCCGCGGAAAGCGGATAAAATTCCGTAGACGACGCCCACCATCTCAGGCACGGCGTACCTCGGCTCCAGCCCCTCCGAAACCCCCACAACCCTGAGGCCTTTGGACTGGAGGAAGGAGGTTAGTCGTCCTCCCGAGGAGACTCCCACGACGGTTGCGCCCTTGGAGAGAGCGTCGACGGCTGCTTGGAGTGTTTCAGCGGTGTTCCCCGAATAGCTTACGGCTATGGCCAAGGTGTCCGGCCCGGTCCAATGCGGAGTTTTAACGTCCTTCACATCCTGAACTTTTAACGCTGATTCTGGCTGTCTCAAGCTTGACACGATGTCCCCGACAATCCCAGAGCCCCCGACGCCCAAGATCAAGACTCTTTGGAAGCCCTCAACCCGGGAACCCGCAGCTCCTGAGCCTTTTTCAAGCCCGCGTCTGTACATTTCGGGGGACGATAGGACAGACCGCCAAGCCTTGTCGATGAGCTTGTTCAACGACTCCAAAGCCTAACCCAACCACTTCAAGGCCTCGTTGAAGTACTTTACAGCGTCCTCCAGCTGGCTCCTGTGTCGTTTCTCAGCTATAAAGTCAACCACCACTAGAGGGCCGTTGTCGACGCCCTTCGGGTTGCTCTTCAGATATACCTTGGGATACTTCTTCATAGTTTCGACGAGCAGAGGAGCTAGCTTTGACTCGACCACGTTCCTAACAGCAACGTTCTCCACGATGAACCCTCTACCCCGGGCCTCCTTCTGGAGCACGGGCGCCACCTCGTTGTCGAAGATCGACGCCAGCTCTTTCGGAACGCCCGGCAGACAGACGATTCGAACTCCACGGTGCTCGAGCAACACACCGGGAGCCGCCCCCTCAAGGTTCCTCAACGGCGTCGACCCCTCCGGCAGCCTCGCCATCTTAAGCCTCTCCTTTGTGAGAACAGGCTCCTTGATCAAGCCTTTCTCAGCTAGCTTGAGGTATCGCTGTCGCAGAGTTTCGACAACGTCGCTGCGTAGGACAAGGCGTCTTCCAAGAGCCTTAGCAACGGCTTGGAGAGTTTTGTCGTCATGTGTTGGCCCTAGACCGCCGGTCATGATGACCCATCCCGGCCTTCGACGCAGAGCCTCCCTCAAAGCAGCAGTTATGTCTTTGAGGCTGTCCCTCACCACCACGGCTCTCGATACAGTGTAGCCGAGCTGGCTGAGCCTTCCGCAGACCCAGTTGAGGTTTGTGTTGACTGTCCTGCCGTCTAACAGCTCGTTGCCCACGTTGATGACCTCGACGACATACCTTGTCATTTTCCACGCCCTACAGACGTCGGAGCTCGGCCGAAACCTCTTGACCTGAAATGTTTAGGTATGCGCAGAAACCATCCCTCGCAGGGCCGGCGTTGACAACCACGGTACGGCCTATGAACGACACCGACCGCGCTTCGTGAATGTGTCCGCAGCAGACCGCGAGCGGCTTTTTCTCCTCGACAAACCTCCTCACGGCTGGGCTCCCCAGATGTCTTCCACGGGCCACGTCGGCGTCGGCTCCGTAGGGCGGTGTGTGGCTGACCAGGATAAACCTTTCAGGGAACGGTTTTAGGCCCGAAAGCATCGAGTTCATCTCGTCCTCGTCGAACTCGATTAAAGTGTTGAAAGGGGATAGGTTTCCTCCTCCAAGCCCGACAAGCGCCAGGCCTCCAAACTCCTCAACCCTAAGATGGAGATTCACTAAGTTAGGGTTTGAAGGCTTCCACGTCAGGAGGTCCGGATGGTCGCAGTTGCCGGCGACGAAGTAGACCTTAAGCCCGCTGTCAGCCAGCTTCTGCAGCAGAGGCTCCGCCTGCGGAACTCCGCCGAAATGCGTGATGTCTCCCGCAACCAAAACGGCGTCGCATCCTTGAGACCTTGCGACAGCTCTCGAGACTGCTTCAAGGCTTCCGTGAACGTCTGAGATCTGGAGAAGACGCATCAGCCTGAAAAACTGCCCGGAATATTTCAACGTTTCCCTGCTTTAACGCTTTTTAGCCGGCATAGCGTCTTCCCACCGTTGTGGCCGGGTGCTAAGGTAAGGGACGTCGTCCGATTGAACATAATATCTATCGACGGACATGCAACAGTCCTCGAAGCCGCTAGGATGATGACCGACAGAAAAGTGAGCGGCCTCGTCGTGTCCCTCAACGGCGTGCCCCTCGGACTCATCACTGAAAGGGACATCGTGTCCAGGGTTGTCGCGAAAAACCTTGACCCGTCGAAGACTCTCGTCAAAGACGTAATGAGCTCTCCTCTTCTCACGATTGACATAGAGGCGTCTCTGCTTGAAGCCGTTGACTTGATGAACAGGAAAAAGGTTCGGAGAGTCGTGGTGACGGAGGGGAACAGGGTTGTCGGCATATTCACGGTCAGAGACGTGCTGGCCCTCTCGAGGATGTGCAGCTACTGCGGCAAGCAGCTCAAACCCCTGCTCGCGTCAGCGCCCGAAGCCGAAACCGACGTGGTGCTCGAGTGCAGCTGCGGCGCCGTATACCACATGGAGTGCGCTAAAACAGTTGTTTACTGCATCTACTGCTCGAGGAAGCTGGTGGCTGAGGTTTATTATCCGGCTCCCGAGGATACGTTTAGCGGTTGAAGCACAGACCGTCTGTGGTTTCATACGTCGAGCTGGATGACGTCGACGTCTCCGAGCTGAGGACGTACGCTGATGTATACACGCCCTCCAGCGAGGGTGTGGAGACTGCTAAGGAGCGGGCCGAGGCTATTCTATGCGTCCAATTGAGCGACGCAGAGTTGAGAAAGCTCAAGAACCTAAAGCTTATACAGGGTTTGGCCGCCGGCGTCGACTCCCTGCCATGGGCTTCGATCCCCGAGCACGTGGTTGTCTGCGGAAACATGGGCTCCAACGCCGAGGCGGTGGCGGAACATGCTTGGGCTCTTCTTCTGGCGGCTTCGAAGAGACTACACGTATACCTGCCGAGGTTGAGGATGGGGGACTTCAGGCAGGACGTCAAGACTGTTCTTCTCGGAGGCAAAACCTTGACGGTCGTGGGTATTGGTGCGATAGGCAGGAGGGTGGCGGAGATTGGGAAGGCTTTCGGCATGCGTGTGGTGGGGGTGAGTCGGTCAGGCTCCTCTCCCGCCATCGTAGACATGGTTGTTGGGCCCGACAGGCTGGACGAGGTTCTGGCAGAAAGTGACTTCGTGGTGCTTGCGGCTCCGCTCACCAAGCAGACCCGTGGCATGATAAACCTACGCAGGCTGCGTCTGCTGAAGAAGAACGTTGTAATGGTTAACGTGGGGAGGGCTGACCTGATAGACAGAAACGACCTCATGGTTTACTTGAGGGAAAACCCAGACGCCTGCATAGCAACCGATGTGTGGTGGAGCGTCAAGACGAACGAGCCGTGGGAGACCGAGCTGTTTGAACACCCCAACTTCATGGGCACTCCATGGATTGCCGGAGCTTTCGGGAACCCCGAAGTCATGACTATGATGAAGAAGCACGCCGTCGAAAATCTAGTCCGTTACTTCAGGGGAGAAAAGCCCCGCAACATAATAGACCGCTCGGACTATGTCTGTCAAACTTAATACAACGAATTCCAAAACAGCATCCGGAGCCGGGGTCCCACAGCCAGGTAGTGGGCCGGCCTCGAGATCGTGCAGCAGCTGGTCAAGACAGCCGGTGGCCTTTCACGGGCCGCGTGGGTTCAAATCCCACCCCCGGCGTAAGTTATATATTATACTCTTCATGATGTTTTCGCTGTTTTTAAAAGTAAGGAAAGCGAGATAGAAAGGAGGTTCAGACTCTATTCAGGCATGAACATGGACTACTGGAGAAACTTGGTGGGGAAGGTCTGACGCGATAAAGGAGAAGATATTGGCACTGGATGGAGCCGATTGGCTGGTTTTAAACCCAGTCACGTTTGAGGAGAGACAGCTAGAGAAGATTGCGGAGGATATCTATAAACCGTTAGAAAGTAAATTAAGCGTCTAGCGCCTTATACCCAAATACCTGAGGAGAATATCACTGTTGGCATTGAGCTGCTGCGGGGTAGTCTCATGTTCAATCCGGCCGTTCTCCATGATTAAAACCCGGTCAGCAACCCTGAAGGCTGCGTCAACCCTCTGCTCCACTAGCAATATTCCCAACCCCTTCTTCTTTAGTGCTTGGATACTCTCCAGAACCCTAGAGACTAGGATTGGCATCAGGCCCTCGGTCGGCTCATCCATCAGCAGAAACTTGGGCTTCATGGACAAAGCCCTAGCTATAGCCAGCATCTGCTGCTCCCCACCGCTGAGCGTCCCCGCCTTCTGACGCACCCTCTCCCTAAGCACTGGAAATATCTCCCAAATCTCCTGCAGTATCTCCGAATTGCCTTTCCTAACAAATGGGCTGATGCGGAGGTTCTCCTCCACCGTTAGGTCGGGGAAAAGACGTCTACCCTGAGGCACGTATGACAGCCCGTAGGAGACTATCGTGTGAGGCGGCACCCTAGTCAGGTCCACGCCATCTAGGACCACCTTTCCAGATCTCGGCCTCACTAGCCCCATGATGGCTTTTAGTGTGGTTGTCTTTCCGGCGCCGTTCCGTCCTAATATACAGAGAACCTCAGATGTCGAGGCTGTGAAGGATACGTCCTTCAATATGTGTGCCTTCCCATAATAGCAGTTCAGACCACTAACCCTGAGAGATCTGCTCTCCTCCATTTTGATCCCCGACACGCATCTCAACCGCCGAGGTATATGCGCTGGACTTGAACATCATTCTCCACCTCAGAAGGCGTCCCCTCCAGAATCACTGACCCGCCGGCCATAACCGTTATCCTTTGGGCCAGCTCCATCACCACCCTTATGTTATGCTCTATCAGTAGGATGGTGGTGTGTTTCGAGAGCACTCTCACGAGATTCGTTATCTTCTCGATCTCATCAACCGACAACCCCTGCGTAGGCTCATCAAGAATTAGTAGGACGGGTTCGAGGGCTAGGGCTATCCCTATATCCAGCAGCCTTTGATGTCCGTAGGGAAGTGAGGCCGCCTCCTGCTCAGCCTCGTCTTCAAGCCCCACCATCCCAAGTATCTTTTCAGCTTGGCGATACGCTAGGTCGCTGTCAACCCTTCGAAAAATGCCCCGCCCCAGCCTTCTCTGAGCCGCCACCACAACATTCTCCAAAACTGTGAGGGAGGGGAAGAGGCTGACTATCTGGAATGTGTAGACTATGCCCATGGAAGCTCTCTTGTGGGCGGGTAGGTTGGTTATATCCTTACCCCTGTAGTAGATTCTCCCGGATGTGGGCCTGAGGCGGCCACTGATGAGGCTGACTAGAGTTGTTTTACCAGCACCGTTGGGCCCTATGATCGCCTGCACACCCCCCTTCTCCAGCCTCATATTCACAGACTTGACAGCCTCCAACCCTGAAAACCTTTTTGAAAGGTTGCGGGTCTCCAGCAGATACTCTCCTACGGTATCCAACCCATCCACCTTCTCCTAATAGTTCCCATAATCCCTCTCGGAAAGACCAATATTATCAGGATCAGCGCCACGCCCACCACCACAAGATAGCTCTCGGTCAATGAACTAGTGAAATCTATGATATACGTCATGAGCAGAGTTCCCACCAGCGGGCCTATTGTCGTACCGCTTCCGCCCATCAACGTCCACAGCAGTGGGTTGATGGAGTTGAGGATGAATGCCATCGAAGAGCCGACGTAGGAGAAGACTAGAGCATAAACAGCTCCTGATAGACCTGCTATGACGCCAGATAATGTGAAGGCATACAGCTTATACATGTATATGTTGTATCCGAGCATCTCGGCACGGTTCGGATTTTCCTTTATGGCCCGCAGCACGAGCCCCAAGGAAGATTTGCTAATGTATAAGTTGAGCAGAAAGGCTATTCCAAACACCAGTAGCGATAGATTATACTTGACAGACCTGTCCGCCAAATCTATCTGGAGAGGGCCGACGTTTATGGGCCTGAGGCGCTGGCTTATAACGAATCCTTGGTCCCCATAGGTTATGGTGTTAAAATACAATGTTGCGAGGTAGAAGACCTGGGAGAATATCATGGTTACTATTAGGAAGAATACGCCGGAGGTTCTCAGTGATATAGCCCCGACCAGCATGGAGATAATGGTGCTGCCCACCAGAGCTACAATAAATGCTGGAAGCGGTTCAAAGCCGAGGTAAAGCACAGTTAGACCTACTGAGTAGAGTCCCGTGGAGAACAGCATGGCGTGTCCCAAGCTCATGAGGCCTGTATATCCCAGAAGTATATTGTATCCAGCTGCATAGGTGGCAAGCACCATAATTCTAGTCAACATGGAATAGTGAAAAGGTGGCAGAATAAACTGTAGTATGAATAAAATGGCTATGACGGAGAGGTGAAGGATGGTTATGAGCTTCCCTATTTTCCTCATCACATGGTCTTCCCCGTGGCGAATAAACCCCTAGGCCTGACCAATATTACGCCAGCCACCAGCAGTGATGCTAGTATTCGGGCGAGGGTCGGTGAGAAGAAGACCGATACAACACCATCCAAAAACCCTACGATAAGCGCCGCCACAAGAGTACCCCTGATACTGCCCAAACCACCCACTATCACTATTATGAACGATATGAGCAGAGCGTCGAGACCCATCAGATAGTAGGCTTGCTGGATTGGGACTATGAGAACGCCGGCGGCAGCAGCTAAAGCCGCGCCCAGAGCAAACGCAACGGTGTAGACTCTTCCCACCGGAACGCCGAAGGCCTGTGCTATCTCGGTGTCTTGCTGTGTAGCCCTCATGAAAAGCCCAAGCTTTGTCCTAAATATGAGGAGATATACGGCCCCAATCAACGCGGCTGAAATCAAGGCGACCCCCAACCTATAACCTGAATAGCCAAAGTAGCCGAAGTCCAACCGAAAGTAGAACGGTGGTTCAACCTCTCTCGCATATGGTCCGAAAGTAGCGAGGACCACCTGCTGGATGACGTACAGGAGGCCTATCGTGGCCACTATAGTGGATTCGGGGTCATATCTTATCTTCCGGAGTATAACACGCTCCACAACTGTGGCTAATGCCGCTGACGCAAGAGGTGCTAGGACCAATGCGAGTAGGAAGCCGCCCGAATATGTCACCACAAACCACGCTATGACGGCGCCTAGCATGTAAAACTCTCCGTGCGACACATTCACTATCCTCATTATCCCGAATACAAGCGAAAGTCCGAGAGCGGTAAGGGCTGACACCATACCGACCACTAGCCCATCGAGGATACCGAGAGTTAGAGGAACCTCTATGCCCATCGGTCGGAAGCACCTAATTGCAACAAAAATATTAATATAAATGACCTAGAGGGGCTGCTTCGTGTAGTCGACATCAGATTCGTAGAGCGAGTCTTCAATCCTTGTTTTATGCACAACCTTGAACCTCGAGTTTTCGACCCTCGATATGAATTGCTGCCCAAAGCTCTGGTGCAGATTGCCGTTAAACATCTTTGGACCTTGGGGATGCTGGTTGCCCTCGTTAAACCATTCAAAATTCTCCAGAGTGGTTATGAAAGCTCTATAGTCCTCAGGCGTCTGGCGGCTGTAACCGCTCTGCTCAACCGCCTGCTTGATAATGAAAAGTGTCTCCCAGCAGCTGAACATGTGCGAATACGTTGAGACGTTCTTCGGATCGTTGACGTCTGCACCGTTCGCATCGACTCCAACCCTGCTCCTGAAGAAGCGGTGGTAAATCGTATCGTATCCGTCAAGATATCTTGGAAAAGCCTCCCAGAAATATGTCCCTTCGAGAAACTCTAGACCCGGGCTGTTGAGGGGCACCCCCTCGAGGGAATCTACGAAGCCGAAGATTTCCGGCCTTCTGGAACCGAAGAACTCTCCCATCTCTTTCACGAATGTTAGAACCCCTGGACCCACCATCACGTGGTAGATGACCTCCGTGTCAGAGGGGACCTTTGGGAAATATTTCGTGAAGGACGTCTCGGTGGGAGGTATGGGTATCCTCTCTATGATGGTTCCACCCATTTCTGTGGCAGCTCTACCAAACCAGTCCCTATGGTCATATCCGAAGGCATAGTCTGGATAGATCATCGTTATTTTCCTACCTAGGTTGTTAACCACCCATCCGGCGATTGATGTAACCTGCGACCTCACATCCGTGATGCCTGGTTGGAAGCTGTATCTGTTGAGTCCTCCCGATGGGACGTGGTAGCCCTCGCTGACGGCGAAGTAGGGCTTCTTCAGCTCACCTGCACGTGGTGCGGCTGCCAGCACAACGTTGGAGAAGAGTGCTCCTATGATAAAGTCCACCTTGTGTTCAAGCACCAGCTTCTCTACTGCTTGGACGCCCCTCTGCGGGTCTGTTCCATCGTCCTCGATAACCAGCTCGATGGGCCTTCCGTCTATCCCACCCATCTCATTTATGAGGGCAACAGCAGCCTTGGTTGTCCTCTCATACCACGCACCGTATACTGCTCCAATACCGGTTCTATGGGCTTCGAAGCCTATCTTTAACGGTTCTTTAGACGGGCCGCCCACGGTCTTGGTGACGGTCGCTGTGGAAGCGGGGGCTGTGACGGTCTGGGTTACGGTCGCACCTGGCAGAGTCCGTGTTTCTGTGGCTCCGCCTACTGTCTGTGTAACGGTGGCACCAGGCCTCGCACTAGAGGAGCCTAGGAGATATCCACCCACTCCACCTATAACACCAACACCTACAGCGATACCAGCTGCTGCCGAAGTTGAGATAGCCTTTATAGCGTTTCTCCTAGTAATATTCCTAATGGACATGTTTCATGGGGATACTTGTCCCTTATAAATTTTTAGTAAATTTTTAGAAATGATGAATAACACCAATACATGCTGGTGTTTAGAGCAACCAGCCATCAGATAGTTGGGTAATCACCATCGTCGGGAAAGCTAATCCACAGAAGGCGATGACAACAGCCACAGACCAAACATTGTGTAGCCCACCATCAACAACGTCAGCGGTGCCTGGCTCAGCATGGCATGGCGTATGGTCTTCACCTCCCGCAGCGCTATGACATGTGCGATGTATACCGCCAATATGTGAACCAATACTATCAGGCCTACCTGGATATAGTAGACATAGTATAGCTGGTAGGGGTCTTTGAGGAAAGATGGGACAGAGGGCACGTCAGAGACATTAAAGAGATTCCATCCCCGTCCGAAGGGGTCTGAGAGGGCGGCATAAACGGTTCGAATGTCTGCAACCACATACGGGAAGTAGTGGGCAATATGATATCCAAGCGCTATTGGAACTATTGAAGGAATAAACATGCCCATAACCATCCATGTTTTCTTATCCTGAAACACCAGTATTCTTGACAGCCAGCTGGCCAGCACGTAGGCGGCTGTGATGGCGCCGAAGGTGGCCAGCAACCCCAAAGTGTTAACCAGCATCAACGCTGTCCTCCCCGGATATTCCAAAGGATTAACCCCAATTAGAGAAAGCCAAGCGAAAGTTCTTGAGAAACCGTCAAACGATACTGTCGATAGGGATAGGATGATGAATAGTGTGTGGTCTAGCCTCAGTACCTGCCCGCGAACCAGATGGGCTGTGGGAAGACTGATTACTATCCCGCTTGACCGTTGACCTGCAGTCTCCCCGTCTGCCACACCCGTGAGCCTGTCCGTACCAGCTATGGATACTGAAGATATCCAAGACACCATCCTGAAGAAGACTGAAAAAGCTTCACAATGCTTGAGCCATTGGTGTTCCCCAAACAGCACGATTCCCACGAAGTTGTAGATCAGGTAGCCTGCGATGAGATTTGATAGGAACGTTGGATCGGCGGGCGATGGATGAACCAGCTCAACCCATGCAAATCCAGAGAAGATAGCAATTGCCGGAAAATATCCCAGCCTCTCCGGATACTTCAAGATAGGATAGACTTTACCCCTACTCGCAAGCATGTTGTAAACGCCGGACCATGGGTTAGCTATGGCCCACACATTGCCCAGTAGGGCAGTGACTATTGTCATCCCAGGCCACCAGACTGACCAGATGAACATCGGTGTAGGGTTTCGGAGAGGGTCTCTTGACCCATACCACCCTGCAAGTATTAAGAAAACAGAAACGAGGAGGGAGGCGACACTTACCCACAGGCCTATATGGCCGGATCTAATCACCAAAACCTTCTTCCAATCCGCCACCGACACAACTCGTTTCAAGGGTATGAGCGCCATCAATGCGAAAGAAGCCGCTACCACTAGAGCGCCGCCAGCAATGAAGAGGTTGGTGGGAAGGAGAAGGATGAACCCACGTCCTGAAACATGAGCTGCGACTGCAGGGATGAGACAGATTAGGAGGAATGTAAGCAGCAGAGCTTTGCGCAAAAGTGGGCTTGTCATACGTTTTGATCATGACGGGTCAAATTTATAACATTTGTGTATCAGTCAAGCCGATTCAAACCTGCGTCCGGAAAAAAAGTGATGTAAATCAACTCTCTTCATGCTTAAATTTAATCGGCTACAATATCCATCACTCATGAGGTACCGGACTCCGCTTCTAGTAGGCTTGTCCATGGTCATCATAGCCGTCGGCATGATCTCGTTTTACATCTTATCATCCTCTCGGCCACAGGAGATAATTTTGACTGCGCGGGAGTTTGGGTATAATAACTTCAGTGGTGGGCCTGTCCTGAAAATCAAAGCCGGAGAGAATGTTAGGATATTCTTGGAGAATAGAGGTGGAGTGGCCCACGAGTTCATGGTAGTCACCGACAAGGACGGATTCACCAGAGAGTTGAAGAGGGTGGCCTCAGAGCTCTACTCCCCAAGCATCAGCATTGAAGAACTGGAAAGAGATCCTAGGCTGGAGATGGTCCATCACAGATACGCGGCTGCTTCGCTCCTCATAGATGGAAAGCTCATGCACCACCTGGTGGTCAAGCCTCAAGAGAGTGCGTATTTCCTCCTAGTCATAAACCGTCCGGGGCTTTATTACTACATATGTCCGAGATTCGCAGCAACATATCCCGACATTCATGCCGACAGGGGGATGATAGGGGTAATCATGGTGGAGCCATAGACAGCCAAGCATATACCTAACCGATCGTCGTTAGGGAGTAAGTTCGATTTCTACTGGAGGTGCCAGTGAAATCGAGGCTGTCACCCGACTCTGCGGGATAACACGCATCTACAGGTTGCTGGTCATGTCCATATTTTGAAACTGGCGGAGGTTGGTGGTGCATGGGGCTAGCTAGGTAGGGTAAATTATGGGATTAAACGGCTTTATGCAGGAGAGGTTGTAGAGGTGATCGTTTAAACGGCAGGTTTGCCGCCTCGTGTTATGCAAAGGCCGGGCAGGAGGTCAGAAGAGCAAAAGTATGAGGTCATCCGCTCCATCTTAGGCAACGCGCTCATCAACCTGAAGGTTCTCATAGGCTCTGAAACATGTACAGTAGACGGGGCTTCTCAGTGTAGAGAAGTATTGGTTAAGGCGGCTTCGGTCGTTCAGGATGATCTGAAAAGGGCCAAGGAGAAGGGCAAAGTAAAGTAGCCTTAATATAGGGTCCCTCGCCTAGCCATTGGGTCGTCTAGGAACGGCAGCTCCATAACAAGTGTGAACTCACGAGTCACCTGTAGCCGACGCGACTTCAGACCTGTTCACATAAGAGCGATAGCAGTCTATAATATGGAGCGTGCTCAGCCACTCTCCTAGGTCTGCTTTTGGGGATAATTCTTGCGGCGATAGATGCGACGGCGGTCTCGGTTGCTAAGCCCCGTGTGGTATCGTCATTTTTCTGACTGTTCTTCACTGCACGGCCTCCTAGGCGGAACACTTCTCCATCTACAATTGTTTACGACCACGGCAAAGAATAGACGGTTTCTGGCAATGGGTATCCCGACCCTTTCATGGCATAGAGTAAGGTAAGATATCTAGAACACGCCGGTAAAGTTAATGGATAACACGTCGACAACAGCCTATCTAGACAAGAGGTGGTACAGCTGGGGAGATAGAGAAGGCCTGCGTGGGGATTGGAGACAGACAAGTCCGAGCCTGCAAAGTTAGTGGCTCTCCCCTCCGGTGAGATTGTTGAGAACCTCTACTACCGCCGTCTTCCTAGTGGCCTAGTTCACCAACAACAGTCAGTAAATATATATTGAAAGTGGGGATTGTTTGTGTTGCTGGGCCGGTAGCTCAGTCTGTAAGAACGACCGCCTTGCACGCGGTAGGTCCGGGGTTCAAATCCCAGCGGCCCCACATACTATCTGAATAGAATGATTTAGGATGAAATGAGGGGAGTTTTTGGCTGGTGGCTATTGTCGGCGCATAAAGCCGACGTCAAAACCTCTCAGACGGCCTCTGTAGACTTCGCGTTTATAAACCCCTCCTAGTAGGTTGCTACAGCCAGTGGATCACGTTATTTCGACTAAGCCGTCCTTTACGCATAGCTGACAACAGCCAGAGACTTACGCGGGCAACCGCTGAAAACCTCCTCTCATAAACGTCGTTTCACACCAACAACTCCCAGAACTTTTCAACCATCTGACGACGGCTTCATTTTCGGCTGGAACACCGTTTTCTCATGTGCATGATTTTATGTTGTGGCAGAGCTCTCCCAAGCCAGCCTACCTCCGCACTTGCTTAAAACCGCTTCAACCAGCTCGTCTGAACAGTTTTTTAGGTATTCCATGTCAACGCCCGGGACGCCGCAGACCATCAACAACACATTCCTGCTCCGCTCAGTCACCTTGGAGCTGTCAGCATCCCTGTAGGGATAAACCGCTATCAGCTTCTGACCATCCTCAACGACAACCTCCCCGCCCGACAATGTTAAAGGCTTCTCCATCCCTATGCCTTGGAACCTCTCCCCACTACGGGCGAAACGCATGACCAAATCGCCGGCAAGCCTGTCGGCGTCGAAGGCGGCTATTGGAACGACGTATTTCATCGAAACAATGTTGTAGACATCTACGAGCGTGTTTACTCTCGGGAATTTCTTCCCCTGCAAAACACGCCTCAGCAACGCTTCAGCAGAGGGCCTTGTCTTGGTGGGGTCAACCCCAATTCTCCAGAAAAAGTCTCTATAAGCTCTGACGAGGGGGTGTCGCGTCAATTCATCGAGCTTGAGGGTTTTTCTAACGTTTGAAACGGCTTCGGAAATGTAGTCTTCCAGACCTTCTACTCCAACTGCAACCGACACTTCTTGGACGAGGGCAAGCCTAACCCCGAGACCTTTGAAAAAGGCTGAAACCTCGCCCGCGATAGAAAACCTCATAAAATAGAGCGGTGTGGGTGTGTTAAAGTTTTACGGCGGGTTTATCTTTATCGCTTTTGTCGGGCATGAAGCCTCGCAGGCCATGCAGAAGATGCAGTCAGCCTCTCTGATGGGCTCGGACTTGTCTGTTCTGTATTTTTCGTAGAGCTCGCCATCTAGGGGGTAAAGGTCGTTGCCAGTGCCAGACCTTCCCGGGTTTAAAGCCCACTCGAATACGTTGACGGGGCAGACATCCATGCATATACCGTCGGCGATGCATGCCTCCCAGTCCACCGCCACTATCTTTCCATGAATCCCAAGCTTGGTGGGGTAGGGGTTTCCGTTCGCGTCAAGCCTAGTAATCCCCTCAGCCCTTACCTCATGTCCGTTGTGGGTGCCGGTCACAGGGTATTCATCGGGTTTCTTGAGGAAATCTGGGTCGATGGGTTTAGGTGCATAATCAACTTGCCTAACCAACTTGACTCGTATGTTTAAAACATGTCCACAATTTAACGATAAACCAGCAAACAACCTAAAACGCAAACCCATAAAAACATCCTTCACAAACAATGAACGGCAGGGCCCGTAGCTCAGCCAGGTCAGAGCGCCAGGCTCATAACCTGGTGGCCGTGGGTTCGAATCCCACCGGGCCCAAGCGGCGATGATCGGCGAAGACTTTCTGGTCTGAGACGGCCGTTCGTCTGTTTTAACAGTGGGGTGGAGCTGCGACGTTGTTGTGAGGGCAAATACCGGGCTGCTTCTTGTAGGGGTGAAGGAACCGGGATGCCGGAGGGCCGCTGATTTGAACGTTATGGGCGGGTGGAACCCTTGCAGGCCGACGGACCTGCGCTGGACGAGGCGGCGGGTTAATGCCGCTGGGGGCGGTGCGTCGTCGAGAAGTCCGTTGGCCTTGGCGTGATGAGGTAATGGTATTGTTAAGGACTAGACATATCGGCGTAGTGTGTTGGTGTTCTGCTGTTGTAATGTTTATATAAAAATATCTTGAGAGGGTTGTTGGCTTGGTTTCCGCGCCTGGAACTATCAGTTCTGATGAGATGACGGTTGTTGATGAGAACTGTGAATGGATGGGTTTGAAGCGGGTTGTTCTTATGGAGAACGCCGGCAGGGCTGTGGCGGAGGCGGTTTTAAACGTCTTGAAGGATACCGGGGGGAGGAAGGTGCTCGTGCTGTGCGGGCCGGGGAACAACGGCGGAGACGGGCTGGCCGCTGCAAGACATCTCGCCGGCATGGGGGTTGAGACGAAGGTTCTGATGCTCGCAGACCCCTCGAAGATAAAGACAGAAGAGTCCAAGCGAAACTTCGAGACTGTTAGGAACATGAAGCTCTCGATAACGCTTGCCGGCGTAGACTCTGCTGAAGAGCTTCTGCAGCACGTGGAGTCGTTCAGCCAAGCCGACGTCATCGTCGACGCAATCCTCGGGACGGGGGCCAGAGGAGGGCTTTCGGGTGTATTCAAAACAGCCGTAGACCTGGCCAACAGCTCCAAAGCCTTCAAACTCTCGGTCGACATACCCACGGGCCTGGACCCAGACACGGGGGAGGGCGAGGGGTTTTTCCAGCCCGACCTAGTCGTGGCTCTCCACATGCCTAAGCCCGTCCATCGGAGATTGCAGGAGAAGACGGTCGTGGAGAAGATCGGCATACCCGCTGAGGCGGGACTTGTTGCAGGGCCTGGGCAGTTGAAGCTGCTGGTCAAGAGAGCCGGCAAGGAGAAGCTCTACACGGGGAGGATTGCATACATTTTTGGAGAGAAGGGGCCTGACGAGAGGGTGCGGGAGTTCCTCACCTCGTTGAAAGGCTTCACAGCTTTCTGCAACCTCGACATGCTAGTCGAAAACCCTGAGCTCCGCTACGCCGTGGCAGCCTCTAGGTCCGTCCTCCTAGCGGGGGACGTGAACCCTTCAAGCGTAAAGCCCTTCCTCCCCCGAAGCCAGCCAGTGGTCGTCTCCAACCTAGCCACCGCCGGCGTAAACCCTGTTTACGTTTTGTTCAGTGAAAAACCCCTAGCAGGCGAGCTGAGACAAAGCTATCAGACGCTTCTGAAAGATGTTGAGGAGCTGTGCCGAAAGCTTGCTGCACCGATATACGTTGTGGGCGAGGTTGACTCGATGACAAACGGGTCGAAAACCTACCTCAACTGGATGGGAAGACCTTTGACGCAGGCTTACCACGCATACGCACAAGCATTGGTGGCATGGTTCATCGGGTCGGGGGCCGATCCTCTGCTCTCAACCGCCTCCTCCAGCTATCTGCTGAGAAGCGCCGAACCTTCAGCGCTCGAGATGCCGCAAAAGCTCGCCGCTTACGTGTCCAGCTCTATCGAGCAGTACTCCTGATCACCGATACCCCGTTCATGTAGGGCTGAAGAACCTCCGGAACGTCGACGCTGCCGTCCCTCCGCTGGTAGTTTTCGAGTATAGCCACTATCGTCCTCTCGGTAGCCACGGCCGTGCTGTTCAAGGTGTGGACGAACTCTGTCTCCTCGACGTGCGGTTCCTCACGATACCTGATGTTAAGCCTGACCGCTTGGTAGTCGGTGCAGTTGCTGCAGGACACAAGCTCCCTGTATCTTCCCTGAGCAGGCATCCAGACCTCGAGGTCGTATTTTTTCGCGGCGATCGACCCCAGCTCCCCCATGCAGATGTTCACAACCCTGTAGGGTAGTCCCAGAGAACGGTATATTTCCTCGGCGTTGGATATGAGATACTCGTGCTCGCTCCATGACTGGCTTGGTTTCGTGAAGCTGAACTGTTCAACCTTCTCGAACTGGTGGACACGGAAAATACCCTTGGTGTCTTTGCCGTGAGCTCCGGCCTCTCTCCTGAAACACGGGCTTACACCTGCGTATCTAAGGGGTAGGGTTCTGCCGTCCAGAACATCGCCCGCGTGCAGGCCCGCTATTGCGTGCTCCGCCGTTCCTATGAGATAAAGCTCCTCACCCTCCACCTTGTAGAGCATGTCTTGAAACTCTTGGAAAGAGACAACTCCCTCCATCACACGCCGGGTCAGCATGTAAGGCGGCTGGACTAGTCTGAACCCTTTAGCACGTAGAAACTCGAGCGCATACCTCGCTAGAGCCATGTTGAGGAGGACGAGGTCGTCGAACAAGTAGTAGAAACGAGCTCCAGCCACAGAGGCTGCGGCCTCGAGGTCGGCCATCCCCAAGCCCTTCAACACCTCCACATGGTCCCTGATCCACTCCTCCCTCCTGACCTCACCCCAAGCCCTCACAGTCTGGTTGAACTCCTCCGAATCGCCGTCCGGAACCGATTCATGGGGAACGTTCGGAGTGTTGTACAGCAGGCTGTGGAGCTTCGACTCTACGTTCTCCAGCTCTTTTTCGCACGCATCGATCTGCTCGTTAACCTGCCTCATCCTAGATAAGTGCTCATCAGCCTTTTCCCCTCTCTTCTTCGCAGCCGCAACGGCTTCGGCAGCCAAGTTCCTAAGATGCCTTAGCTCTTCAACCCTCTTCAGCAGGGACCTCCTGCTGGCGTCCAGCTCCAGAATCCTGTCTACGACGTCAGCCGCTAACCCCCTTCTAGCGAGCCCGCGCCGGAAGTAGTCTGGGTCGGCTCTTATATGTTTGATGTTCAGCATGCGGACATAATGCTTCTCACGTCAATAAAAACACAACCGTTTACTCACGCCTCAGGGCCTCGATCGGCTCTAGTTTGGAAGCTCTGTAGGCTGGGATGAGACCGGCGAGAATGGATACGAAGACAGCCACGAGCACGCCCGTGGCCACCAGCTCAACAGTTATGACCGGTGTTATTCTAACCTCCTGTGGACCGCCCGTGGTGAAGGTTCCAGGCCTGCTTTCTGCTGGCGGGCCTGAGAAGATATCGGCCAGCACGAACGATGTCGCGACTCCTGCAGCGGTTCCAACCACCCCGCCTATGAGCCCTATGATGAAGGCCTCCGTCAAGAAATTCAGCATTACGTCTCTCGTCTTGAACCCGAGCGCCTTCACCAGCCCGATCTCCCTAACCCTTTCGTTCACCGAGGTGAACATGGTGGTCATGATGCCTAGGAAAGCGACGAGAAGGCTCATCGAAGCGACGGATGAGAAGAAAACGTTTAGCGTGCCGATAATCTGCTGGACCGTTTCGGATATAGCCGTGATGGAGAAGACCCTGATGTTCTCGCCGTACCTGTTCTCAAGCTCTAAAACCACGCTGTCGCTCACGCCGGGGTCTGTTATTCTCACGAAGGCTCCGCTGTAGCTTCTACGGTTGGTTAGAAGCCTGCCCGCATCCAGGTTGACGAATATCTGAGTGTCGGGGTTGAGGAAGAGAGCCTGACCATACCTGTCAAACCTTCCGGAGACCGAGAAAGACCTTGTAGCGGCCCCAGTAGAGGCCGTGAACAGAGAGCCTAGGTCTATCGCCGGTATGTCTGGGTCTTTGGGGTTCCAAGCGCTGTACCCTGCTAGTGCGTAGGAGGGGTTGTCTATGATCTCCCCGGCCTCCAGCCTGATGTTGGGGAACAGGTTCGGCAGGTCCTTGAGGTTGACCGCCAGAATGGTGTAGGAGCGGACAGGGTCCATGGGGAAGGTCTTGCCCCTAGTCTTGATTTCTCCTGAAGCTATCAAGTAGTAGGGATAAACCTCTTTCACTCCAGGTATCTGGCGTATGTTCTTTATCACGGCGTCGTCGAGGTTGAAGTCGCCTACGCGTTGGATGAGTATGATGTCGGCGCCGAAGACCTGGAGGTTTGATATAATGTTCTGCGTCAGGCCTGCGGTGGTTGCGTTAAGAGCCGTTATCAAGGCAGGTCCCACGACTATTCCGAGGATTGTCAGCGTTGTTCGCAGCCGCCTGTCTTTGAGAGCTGACCAAGCAAACCTAACGTAGTCATGTGTCTTCATTCCCGCTTCCTTCTTCTCCTAAGAAGAACAATCCCGGTCAGGGCTAGGACAACAGCAGCAACCACAGCGACTAGAAGCGGGTCGAACCTCTGCTGAGCAGCGGGGGAGACCGTTGTTGCAGGCTGCTGGCTGCCTTGAACCACCTCATACTCCAATACAGTCTCTTTGCTAAACAGTTCACCGAACCCGTTTCTGTACGAGGCTTTTACGACGACGCTGTACTTGCCCGGCTGTGCGTTGTTCTGGACTCTAAAGTTTAGCGTGAATGCGGAGACCTGTGAAGGGTTGACTAGACCGACGACAGACCTTGACTCTCCCAAGGCTTCGTAAGGAGGCCCGCCGTTAAGCTCGACCGCCACGGCTCTGGCTATGTTCGACCCTTCGTTTACAACATCGCCAGCCACGTCGACAGTCTCTCCCGGCCTAACCCTTGAGGGAGAAAGCTGAACCCCTTTGAACTTGATGTCTATGTCCGCTCTCACCGCTAACGACACCGCCAAGTTCTCAACGACCCTGACCCCGGCTTGGTCCCGGTACTCCACAGAGGCGGTAATCGTAGCCACAGAATCTCCTGCCTGGGATGTTGCGAGAATCTTCAACGGCATCACGTAAGACTCGCCGGCCCTCATCGAATCCAAGACCGCCCTAGTTTCGCCCTCAACCACTGTGATCGAAGGAGCGTCGGGCAACACAGATATCCGTACTTCACGGACCGTGTAGGGGTTTTCGTTTAGAACTGTAAGCTCGACGGATGATGAGGAGCCTGCATTGATGTATTTCTGGCTTGCCGTCGCCTTGAACCCTCGCCTGAACTCCTCAACGACGTTGAAAGCTATTCTGAACTCCTTAGACCTGATTTTGGCGTACCCGTCCCTGTACTCTAGGGCGGCTGTGGCGATGTAGACCGATGCTTCGGCTGAACGGTCGGTGAACACGTTGAAGCCAACCTCCCTCCGTTCTCCCGGCTGGAGAATACCCACGGACAGCTTCGCATCGAGAACATCTATTCTAGGATCCTCGGGACGCAGAACAAGCTCGACGTTGTACGCGGGGGCTGAGCCTGTATTTTTTAACAAGAGTTTGAGAGTGCCGTATGAGCCTTTCGCGACAGACTGAGCGGCAGATTCGACAACTATCTCCTCCCTCCCCAGAACGTCCACGTCAAAGGCTCGAACACTCCTCAACATCGTACCGTACTTATTCCTGTATGTTATTTCAGCCATGAAAGAGTGTGCGCCGACCTGTGCTTCTTCAGTCACGACCAGCGGGAACTCGAGAGTGAAGACGCTGCCGGCCGGTACCCTCTCGAGGTAGGCGTCGTACAGGGTCTTTCCCGTGAACCCTCTCGGAGGCGAAATCCTCATCTCGACGTTGCTTATCGAAGTTTCTAAGGGAGCCTCCAAGTATACTCGTAATACCGCTGGCCCGGAGCCCGGCCCAACCGACCTCTCGACGCCGTCGACGAACCACGCTGTTCTGACTATCCGCAGGGATGGAGGCGGGTATACTTGGATGACGATGGATGAGACCGTCTGGGCTGTCGGCAGGAAGTCGGAGGTTGAACTGCATTCCCTGAAGAAGAGCCTGAGGTCTGCCTCGTACCTACCCGGGCTGACGTCCTCGAGGACGTTTACCCTGAAGACCAGCGTCCCCATCGCTCCGGGGTTTAGCTGAGTCTGGAGGAAGGCCTTCAAGGGCTTGCCCGTCTCCCAGCTCGTGATCGGCAGGCTTCTGTTGAGCTTTGGCAGGATCTCGGCCTCCAGAGAGCACACCGGCTTGTTGCCTATGTTGGCCACGACGACGCTCAACTCAACGTTGCTGTCTCCGGGGACAGCTTTCTCAGGGTTCGACGGACTTCCCCACGAAAGGTCGACGACCTGAAGAGTAAGGCCTTGGGCCTGCAACACAGTAAGCCCGGCCGCCAGCACCATCGCTGACAGGAGCAGAACAATTGTTTTCATGACTGTTCCGCTTGAGGCAACCGAACTATCTCCTCTTTTTCTATCTTACCGTCCTTGATGTAGATGATGCGGTCAGCCGCCGCGGCGACCTCCATGTTATGGGTGACGACTATGACTGTGTTCCCCCGACGTGCAAGCTCTCTCAGCAGGTTAACGACGACAGCTCCCGACTTGGAGTCAAGGTTGCCGGTGGGCTCATCCGCCAGAATAATGCTCGGCTCTGTTACCAGAGCTCTGGCTATCGCTACTCTCTGCTGTTCTCCGCCGCTCAGCTGTGTTGGTTTTTTAAAAGACTTCGAATCGAGGCCCACCTCCCTGAGCATGCTGAGGGCTAGTTTTCTCCTCCTGTCCTCAGGAACCTCTAGAACCATCAGAGGCAGCTCGACGTTCTTCACAACCTGCAGCCTGTTGATCAGGTTGTATGACTGGAACACAAATCCTATCTTCTTGTTCCGGAACTCGGCTCTCTTGTTGTCGTCTATACTGCTGATGTCGACGCCGTCTATGATTACGCTTCCCTCCGTAGGCTTGTCCAGAGCGCCGAGCATGTTCAGCAGCGTGGATTTGCCGCTTCCGCTCGGCCCGACGATAGCAATCATCTCACCCCGTTTAATCTTCAGGTCCACGCCGTTTAAAGCCACTGTCTCAACGCCGTTGCTCCTGTAAACCTTCTTGAGGTTCTTGACCACTACAACATAATCCTCATCCATCTTCAGCTCACCTAATCCTGACGTAGTCGTAGGCGCCTGTCGCAGACTCGAAGCAAAACCTGACCTTACGGTAGTCTTTCCTGAACTCGGCGACCTCTTCAGCAACCTCCACCGGGTTCCTACCCCGCACAACAACGTCCGCAATCAGCGTCGCTATGTGCTTCATCTCGGACTCGTTCATGCCCAGACGTGTCACCTCCTGCGTGCCCATCCTTATGCCGCTTGGCTTCCTGTAGTCGGTCTTCATCTTGTAGTCTTTTGGGATGAGGTTCCTGTTCAGAATAATGCCGGCTCTCTCAAGCTTCTCCTCGGCAGTCCTGCCGTCCATGTACTTCGACACGTCTGCTATCAGGGTGTGGGATTCGGTGAAACCCCTGTTTTCGTAAAGGACTTGGACACCCTGTTCATACAGAGACTCGGCCAAGACTTTGGCGTTTCTTATGATCTGCATGGCGTATTCTCTGTAGAATGCGAGAGCTTCAGCCAGAGCTATTGCCACGCCTGCTACGGCGTGTAGATGATGGTTCGATAGAAGGCCTGGGAAAGCTACTTGCTTGAGCCGTTCGGCGTACTTCGACCACGACACGACCATTCCGTGCTGGGGTCCGGCCAGCGTCTTGTGAGTGCTTAACGTCATGCAGTCCGCGCCCTCCCTGAGAGGGTCTTGAAACTTACCGCCAGCTATCAAGCCGGCTACGTGGGCGCCGTCGTAGACGAGGTAGGCGCCGTACTCGTCGGCCAGCGTCCTTATCTCTTTAACCGGGTGGGGGAAGAGGAAGACGCTGGCTCCCAGCATGAAAAGCCTGGGCTTTTTCCCTGTCTCAGACTCTATCCGCCTGAGCCTCCGAGCTGTTGCGTCCACGTCTATCTCGTGCAGGTCTTCGTTGAACTCGTACCTCTCGACCTCAAGCCCTCTAACCACTCCAGCGGTTCCCCCCCACTTTTCCTTGCCGTGGCTTATGTGGCCTCCGTGAGGAATCGTTAAAGCAACCATCATGTCCCCCGGACGTGCGAAAGTGCAGTAAGCCACAAGGTTTGCCACAACTCCTGAAATAGGCCTAACGTCCACAAACTCGGCTCTGTAAACCTGCTTACCCAGCTCTACAGCCAACAGCTCTATCTCGTCTATGTACTTGCATCCAGCGTAAAGCCTTTCACCGGGCCATCCCTCCGCATACCTGTGCTGGAGGTCGCTGGCCATCGCCTCCCTTACTGCCGGGCTGACCACGTTCTCGCTGGCAACTAACGGTATTGACTTTCTGAACAACTCTTGATGCTTCTCCATCAGCTCCAAGACCCTGAAGTAGGCCTGCTGCGGCTCTGCTAAAGTCTCCATGACTGACCACAGGTGGGGACGCCGCTATATAAGATCTTACAGATATGCGAAATAGATGATGAAGAATAGGAATAGAAGGTCGGCTGCGATAAGCGCTGTGGCAGTGATGCGCTGCCTCACACCAAGCATCCCAGCTGGAGCTTGGTTTTGAAGCGATTAAATCTTTTGCTTTTCGAGCGTTGTCGAATATTCCAGCCTACATACCGGGGGAACACGCTCATGTTTTTAAACTGCATACGACCTGCTTAACCTATGGAGCAGGAGCTTTTTGAGGAAGCAATAAAGTATCTTCCTGCAGGGGTCACCTACAGCGTCAGATACATCGACCCGAGGCCTGTTTATGTCGAGAGGGCTGAGGGGGCGTATGTATGGGACTTGCACGGGGTCAGGTATGTCGACTTCTGGATGGGCCACGGAGCCCTGTTGATGGGCCACTGCTACAGGCCTGTTCTGGAGGCTGCCTCTGAACAGCTGTGGAAGGGTGCTCATTTCGGTTATGCTCATCCTTGGGAGGTCAAGTGGGCTAAGCAGGTCTGCAGCATGATTCCCTCCGCTGAGAAGGTCAGGCCGACTAACAGCGGAACGGAGGCCAACATGTACGCCGTCCGAACGGCTAGAGGTTTCACCGGCAGGAAGCTCGTGGGCAAGATCGAGGGAGGATGGCACGGCGGGTACGACGGGCTGCAGGTGGGTGTTTCCTACCCCGTCGACAAGCCTTCCACACTGGGTTTGCCTGAAGAAGCCACAGCCAACACCCTGCTTCTACCCTTCAACGACCTCGAAGGAGTCGAGCGGAGGGTGAGGGGGAAGGAGGTTGCGGCCATAGTCGTCGAGCCCGTGCTGGGAGCCGGAGGGTTCATACCAGCCGACCGTGAATATCTCAAGGGGTTGAGAGAGTTATGCGACGCTATCGGGGCTGTTCTGATATTCGATGAGGTGATCACCGGGTTTAGGCTTTCGCCGGGAGGAGCTCAGAAGCTTTACGGAGTTATCCCAGACATGACTGTGCTGGGTAAATGCGTCGGCGGAGGGCCTTTCCCGACAGGAGCCTTCTGCGGCAGGTCTGAGATAATGGAGGTTCTAGACCACAAGAAGAGGCCTATGCCTTACGAGAGAGTTTTTCACGGAGGAACATACAGCGGCAACCCCTTGGCCATGAGGGCTGGCTACGTCCTGCTTAAAGAGCTTGAGAAAGGCCTTGTCTACGACCACCTAGACAGCTTAGGAAGGAGGGCAAGGGAGGGGCTTGAGGAGGCCCTCGAGCCTCTGAACGCCCACATCACGGGAATAGGGTCGCTTGTCTGCGTACACTTCACGAAGGAGAAGCCGGTCGACATACATACGGCGAACAGGACCAAGGACCTGAAGCTTACCATCGAGTTCTCTAAACACATGGTGATGGAGAAAATCCTGTATGTGCCGCCCTACAACCCGCATCTCTTCGTCTCAGCGGCCCACTCAAAGGAAGACGTCGACGCTCTGGTCGAAGCCGCCGAAAGGTTCGCTAAGACACACAGGTCATAGCCCTACTCTCGTCAGGACCTGTTTCAACAGCTTGGACGTCATTCCCCAGACCAGCTCATCGCCGTAAGCGTAGCACAGGTGCTTGCTAACCCACCTGCCCGACTTTGAGTAAACCCGCTTAACCACAGGCTTCAACCCTAGCAGAGGAGCCCAGAATACTTTCTGAACTTCACTGCCTTCGACGAAAACAGCTTCCCCAGTCAAAAGCCCTACAAAAGGCTTGACCAACAAATTCGGAGAGTTGGCCGGCGACACATAGGGCAGGGACCCTAAAAACTCGACAGCATCTCCTCCGACACCCGTCTCCTCCTCCAACTCTCTCAGAGCCGTCTGGACGAGGTTTTGGTCGGATGGCTTTCGTCGTCCTCCCGGAAAAGCTATCTGACCCGACCAAGGGTCGTCACGCCTCGCAGCCCTCTTTACAAGTATTACTTCAGGATTCGTCTCGAGGTTTCTTAACACTATGGCAACAGCCGCGTAGCTTCCTCCGTTGGTGGTCTCCATACATCCCTCTTCAAGCGGATGTAGGCGAGACCTCAGCCTATCTAGCATACCTGTATTTGTAGTGGGTTCCGAAAAGGCTTGAGACCGCGACCTCAGGCTCCTCAAAGAGCTCCGTCACCGTTCCACCCCATTTGCTCTCCAGCAGGCTTCTAAGACCCCATCTAACCTCGTCGAGGTCGATCATCGAAACCACAGGCTCGAAGAACCCTAGGGCAAGCATCTTCCTAGCCTCTTCGTAGGGGATTCCCCTAGTCATCAGGTAGTAGACTTGGTCCGGGTCTATCTGGCTTACGCTCGCCGAGTGCGTGGCCTTCACCTCGTCTGTCTCGATCTCGAGGGACGGGATGGCGTAAGCTCGGGCCTCCGGGCTCATTATCATGGCGTGCTTCGCAAGATACGCGTTGGTGTTCTTGGCCTGCTTCTCAATGGTTATCATTCCCTTGAAGATAACCCGGGCCTTGTCCTTGACGACTCCTTTCGACACTTCCCTACCCTGCGTACCGTAGCCGACGTGATGAAGGTTGGCGGTTAAATCCATCCTCTGCTCGCCGTCGCCGAACACAAGCTCCAAGTCGTTTACGCTAGAGCCGTCTCCAGCCATCACACTGTCAACCCTAACCTTCGACAAACCAGCTCCAATCAAAGAACCCACAACCATGGCTGACGAGCTTCTTCCCACGTAGGCAAGCCTGTTGGCGAGGTAGGTGTGGTCGTGGCCCAAGTTCTGAAGAACGCCGTGTCTAACGCTGCATGAATCGCCCAGTATCAGCTCGACGTTCTGACCGATTACGCTTCCAGCGGAACCCGGAAGGCCGTGAAGCTCCTCAACGACTGAGGCGGATGACTGGCTCTCAGCGAGCAGGATGGTTTTTGTGAAGAAGGCTTCCGAGGGCTTGTCGACGATGTAGAGGATTCGGAAAGGCTTGTTCAGTTCAGTAGACCTAGGTATTCTTATGAATATGCCGGAGGTGAGAAGGGCGTGGGTGAGGCTTGAGTACTTGTCGAGGTTTCGTGAGTTTACAGTCCTCTCAAAAACTTCACGAATCAATCCTTCATGCTTCTTCAAAGCTTCTGAGAGCGTCGATACTTCAACGCCTTTCAAAACTAAATCACGCGGGATGTGGAGGTGAGCCAGCTTGCCGCCGACGTAAACGACGGTCGGATTCTCCTTGTCCTCCTTGACGTGCTTGAACTCGTTGGGGACATCGGCGTCGAAGCCTTCAGGAAGCATGCCGTAAAGACGTTCCTCACTCAATTCAGGGGCCTCGTAATGCCTGATGTAGAGCTCGGAGGTCTCGGGCGGCATCGACTTGTACAGCTCGAGAAACTTGACCCTAAGCCTTGAAAGCCAATCAGGCTCTTGGCTGAACTTTTGAGACACGAGGGACGTAAACTCGGTCAACCCGTTGAACTCCAGCCAGAGCCGTTAATAGCTGTATCTCTGGTAAACTTATATGCATAAAAACATCCAGATAACTCGAGATGCTTGGACACTTCCAGAAAACCGGCGAGAAAACCGTATGCAGGGCTTGCGGAGCCGAGTCAAAGCCGGGCGAGACATTCCACTACGTCGCAGGCTACGGAGCTGTCTGCCGAAAATGCGGTCTCCAGATGGTTGTCTGCGATAAATGCGGTTCCTCGGTCAGAAGGTTTACTTCCACCGTGCTCCGTGGAAAAACGCTGTGTCTAGTATGCTATCGTGCCGAGAGGGAGAGCGGCGAGAAGCGCGTTGTGAAGGAAAGAATCGCAGACTCTATCGAACAGGCGCTTGCCTCCTCCATAGCTGAAACTCCGGAGGGCTACAGGCTCGTCGGCTTGAGGCTCAAACCCAGCTCGACAAAAACATGGATGGCCGAGTACGAAAGAGAGGACATCTACCTGTCCAGATGCTCCTAGAAGGTATAATCCAAGTAATAGCAAGAGAATATCCGCCGTCATGGGAATGATGAAGCATATTAATCTCGACAAGTGCAGACAGGCGGATTGATTGGGTTTCTGAGACGTAGGAACGACTGGCCCGAACAGAAGGCGGAAGAACCATTGCTGGTGGATATTCAAGAGGAGATGTCTGCGAGGATCGAGAAGTCAATATCCTCGCTCAACGGACACATCGAGAGGCTCAACAACAAGTATAAAGAGATGCTGGCCAGGAGCCGTGAATACTTCGAAAAATGTGTAGACGCACTCCAGTCGAAGGACGATGAAAAAGCAAAGATCTATGCCTCGGAGATTGCTGAGATTAAAAAACTGGCCGGAATAGTTCTTCACAGCCAGCTTGTACTGCTGCAGGTTAAGATTAGGCTTGAAAGCATCCTTGAGCTGGGCGAGGCCCTCTCCCTCATCCGGCCCTTGTCGGCCATGCTTCAGAACACTCTCGCCGAGATAGCGGACGTCTCACCCGAGGCTTCTGAACACTTGAGGAACCTAATGGTGTTGATCGAGGACTTCATCACCAGCTCGGGCGTCTACGTCGAGCCCGTGTCAGACAGCAACGCGAACGTCTCTCAGGAAGTTTCGTTCATCCTCGACGAAGCTAGGAGGATAGCTGCTGAGAAGGTGCGTCAATCGTTCCCCGAGGCCCCGAGGCTTACAGACTTGGAGAAAACTGTTTACAGCTACGTCGTTGATAGGGAGGATGAGGAGCTCGACCTTCACGCTCTCGCAGCTGAGCTCAAGATAGACCCTCAGACAGCTTCGGAAGTTTTGAAAAACCTTCACGATAAGGGCTTAATACAGCTGGAGGTCGCGGAGGCTAGCTAGTTCCGTACTTCGAGTTCCAGTCCAGAAGCTTCTTCAAATTCTCCAGAACAATCGAGTGCTTTCTCTTCTTGATAATCTCCATGAAGTCATCCATAGTAATCGGTCTGGGCTCTCCCTCATCCCCGTTGGAGGAGGAGAAGTATTCGCTGACGACGCGTAGCTGAGCCTCAACGCATATGTCGTGGATGTCTGCCGCAGAGTAGCCGTCGGTTATTTTAGCCAGCTGAGCGAGTTCAACACCGCTGTCGAGGTTGAGGCCGTTGGTGTACATTTTGAAGAGATGCAGCCTTGCGTCGATGTCGGGCAGCGAGACGTAGACCCTCTTCTGGAACCTTCTGATGAAGGGCTCATCAAGCAGCCAAGGCTTGTTCGTCGCCGCGATGACGTAGAGAAAGTCTTTCCTACCCTTGTCAAGTATGCTGTCCATCTCCTTCAGAAGCTGGTTCCTAACCCTTGCCTCACCACCCACCTCCATGAACCTCTCGGTGGTTAGTGAGTCAACCTCGTCGATGAAGATGATGACAGGCTTGCCTGACCTAGCTTCGCTCCTGCAGGTGTTGAATATCTTGGAGATGTTCCGCTCCGACTCCCCCAGCCACTTAGACATGATGCTTGCGGCGTCGAGGGAGTAAAATCCTGCATCAAGCTCCGACGCAACCGCAGCCGCTAGGAGGGTCTTGCCGCAACCGGGTGGGCCGAAGAGCAGAATCCCCCTCGGCCAGCCCAGCGGGAAAAGGTCTGGTCTTCTGGTCGGGAATATTATGCTTTCCTTGATGGCTTTCTTAGCCTCCTCGATGTTGACTATATCGTCCCACCGAACCCGGGGTTTCTCAGCCAAGAAAAGGCTGGATTTGGAGTGTGGCGGCTCGGGCTGGTTAAACTGAACATCCTTGAATGGCGGAGGAGACTCGTTCGACAGCTCCTCAATCCTATTCTGATACTCTTTAATCTTGTCGGCGTAGATCCTTTTGACCGATGAGTCGGGAGCCAGACGGTAAAGCTTCCACAACAACTCGATCGCCTCCCGGTACAGCTTGACGGCTTTAAGCCGCTGTCCAGACCTGTCGTAGTTCACCGCTTCACGGGCTCTGATGGCTGCGATTCTTTCGAGCTCCTGCGACATGCTTAGACGGGGGTGCCTGAAACGTGTCTATATATGTTAGCGAGTTCGGCGGCCGGCATAATTGTCCACGACATACATCGGTATGATTTGAGAGTTGATGGTAGTTTATATTATCCTCAGTCGTAGGCAGGCCGGAAGGATTGACGACCAGCCCGGAGAACCTGCCAAGGCCCTACATCAGAGAGGTTATCCTAGAGAATTTCATGTCCCACGAGTACAGCCGCATCCAGCTGACCAACGGCCTCAACGTCATAGTAGGCCCTAACGGCGCAGGCAAATCATCCATTCTTCTAGCCATATCCGTGGCCCTAGGCCAGTCGTACACGGAGCGTGGCCAACGGCTGAGCGACTTGATAAGAAGAGGGATGGACGCGGCCCGGGTGGTCGTGGTTCTGGACAACAAGCCTGTCGACGGTCGTAGGCCGATACCCTCCATCCAGTCCGACTCTGTGTCGATAGCTAGGTTTTTGAAGAAAAACGGAGAGTACTGGCACTACGTCAACAACAAGTTCAGGACGAAGGCTGAAGTGGAGAACCTATTGGCCAGGGTTGGAATAAACCCTGACAACATTCTGATAATAATGCATCAAAACATGATCGAGCAGTTCGTCAGCAGGGACAGCGTTGAGAAGCTGGCCATGATAGAGGAAGCTGTAGGGGCTTCTGGTTTGAGGGAGAGGATAAAGGAGGCGGAGCAGAAGCTCACAGCCCTTCTCGCCGAGGAGACTGTGTTGAGGAAGACGCTCGAGGATGCTGGGGCGGCTGTTGATTTCTGGCGGGAGGAATACAAAAAGCTTACGCTGGTCCGAGAGCTGGAGGAGCGTAAATCAGTGCTGGAGGCCGAGCATCTCTGGTCTTTGGTGAGAGAGGCGGAGAAGTCGAGGGACAGGCTTGCTGAGAGGATGATGGCGGTCGTTAGGGATGTTGAGAAGCTGGGCAGAGAGGTTGGCGACGCGGCTCACGAGACTGAAACGGCCCGTACACGGTTGCTGCAACAGATAAGGTCAGAGAGCATGAATACAGGCCTAGAAGAGTATGTTGACGCAGTAGTTAAGGCCGCTCAAAAGCTTGGAAGAGCTGAAGCATTCAAGGAGATGCGTGAGACGGAGTTGAGGGACATCAAGTACGAGCTGGCGGCGGCTGAGAAAGAGTTGGCGAGAAGGGTTGCTGAAGCGTTATCCAGAAGTCAGAGGATTGAGACTGGGCGGAAGCCTGTTGAGGTTTTGGATGAACTGAAAGCGGTGGAGCTTCAGCTGGCTTCTCTCGGTAAGCCTTCGATGCAGGCTGAGCAAATGTTCATGCTGGCTGAGGCGAAGTTTCGAGAAGCTGAGCTAAAGGCTAGGCAGTTGAGCGAGAACGCTCGGAAAGCGTTGGAGGAGACCGAGTTCAGGAAGGAGAAGTGGCGCAGCTTCGTCCGAAACCTCATACAGTCGGTTGAGCCCGAGTATAGGAGGATTTTATCTCTGGTCGGCGGCTCGGGTAAAATCGAGCTGAGGAACCTCCACGACATAGACAAGGCCTCTGTTGAGATATACGTGGGGTTCAGAGGTGTCGAGCCGACTCTTCTGAACGCACACACGCAGAGCGGAGGCGAGCGGATCGTAGCGACGATGGCTTTTCTGCTCGCTCTCCAGAAACACATCAAGTCTCCCTTCAGGGCTGTCGACGAGTTCGACGTTCATCTAGACCCGCTCAATAGGGAGAGAATAATCAACATCCTAACGGCAACGGCTGGCAGGGATGGCGAAGCCCAGTACATCATCATCACTCCCGGCAGGCTTCCCTACAGCAGCGACATGAACGTGATACTCGTCCAGAACGTGAGAGGCAGGTCTGAGGTGTCTGTTGCGGAGGCGGTGCCTAGTGAAAAGCTTGAAACTAGCTAGGGAGGAGTTGGAGAAACTCATTTCCCTGTGCGACTCTGTCGCTAGGACGGGCACAGACCCCTACTCGCTGGACATTAAAAACATGCTGATGAAGCTAAGGGCCATCGCTGAAAGATTCGAAAACACGGACCTGCTGGTCCTCGACGCTGAGACGATTTATAGAATAGCGACGGTCATAGCTCTCCAGCACAAATGGCTTAAGGACAGAGCCTCATCCCTGTTCGTCGACGCTCAAACAATAGTCGTCAAAGTTCTCGAAGCAGACAAGAAGTCTCTGGCTGAAGCGCTGGCGAGCAGCTGGAGGCCCATAGCTACCGCTGAGCAGCTAACGTTGGGGATGGCGGTTTCAGGCATCGAGTACTTCATGAGCCTCCCCTCAAGAGCTTCATGGAAACCGTCAAGCTCGGAGACAGGCCTCGGCACCGGCGAGACCGTGGCAGGATGGGTTTTCAGCGAGAGAAGCTTGCTGGAGAGCGATATGACGCGTCTTCACCGTGAAATGCTCGAGCAGAGGAACGAGGAAGGCGTCCTCGACTACAAGTCCTTCGTCATGAAGGAGGGCGTTGAGAAGGTTTTCGAAAGGGCCTACTTGACAGCCTTTCTGCTGAGCGAAGGGCTTGCGGAGGCGTCGAGGAACCCGTTGACTGGCCAAATAACTCTGAGACCGTTGGAGAAGAAGGTTAAGAGAGGGAACGTTGCCTCGATGGTTGTAGTGCTGAAGAAGGGTGGGGTGCTTGACTGAGGCCTCTCCAGAGCAGACGGCTGCGAGGAAGAAGCTTTCGACGGCTATGGCGATGCTTCTGTTCACGAGCCACAGGCTTCCCGGAGTTAGGGGGTACGAGCTGCGGAGAAGAGTCGGTAAAAACTACCTGAAGGTGCTGGAGAGCCTGAACCATAGGCTCGAACCGCTCGGCTTGAGGGTGAAGACGCTGTTCGAAACACCTTCCGACAAGGAGCCGTCGGAGGAGGACTACGACAGGGCTCGGTACTTCATCACTCTGGCTGACCCGCTGAGCTTGTCGGACATAGTTGCTGCAGGCTGGAGGATAGACGACCTAGCGGTGTTGTCTACTTCTTTAGCCGTCTTGTTTACTCGCGGCGGTAAGGCTCCAAAGAAAGATTTGACGGATTTGCTGGAGTCGAAGCTTCCAAAGTGGCGTGTCGAGGCTGCTCTTGAAAGGTTTGTCAGACGTGGATACCTGATGGACCTCGGCGACGGCATGCTCGCCGTGGGATGGAGGGCCCTAGCTGAGGTCGACCAGAAAGAGTTGATAAAAGCTATCTCAAGCATCTCAAAAGGGCTGGGAGAGGAGAAGCCTATCTGAACATTTCCTGAATTTTTTTACGCTCTCTCTCGACGATGAGCTCGACAAGCCTAGACCCCAAGCTTGACTCCTGACCAAGGATCTCGGAGGCGTCTCCTAGCGAGAGGTACTTGCTTGCAAGCGTGAAAACAGCTGCCTTCCCATACCTGTCCACCAACTCCGCTGTCTTGACGGCTTGAGACCGGATGCCACGCTCCTTCCTGTTGGAGGGTTTGCCACGCCTTGCGAGAAGGTTCATCAACTCCTCCGGCTCCACGGTCAAAACTCCAAGCCTCGTAGACTCGCACGACCCGCACACAGGCCGTGACTCAAGCTCTTTGACGAAGCATCGCCTGTACCAGTTCCAGCAAGAAACACACACCAAGGTAATGGGTTCGTTGTTCAGCCTTCCCCTCACAGCGTTAAGCACAAGCTTCTCAAGCCTGTCGGAAGCCACGACGTCCATGTCGCTGCTGTACCTGTTTATGGTAAGCATGGCCAGAGGCGAGGGAGATTCAAGCCGCACTTTAACCAGACCCGTACTCCCTTGGACGATTCTATTTACCAGTGTGAGGGCTGTCGTGGAGTCGAAGTCTGCGACGAGGCTGTGGTTGACCGCTTCCTCGTAGACAACCGTGTCCTTAAGCATCTCAGCGAGCTTGACTGCGCTGACGTCGAGTATGCTGGCCTCCCGGCTGAGCACGCCCATCTTGCGAGCCACGTGCACAAGCCTTCTCCTGAAAAGGCTCGACGACTCAACCGCCCTAGCGACGGTTTCAGCCCAGTCTCCTTCCAGCAGCTTCTTCAACTCGTCTTCAACCATGTCTGCGTCGATCTCCCTCGACTCGAAGACAATCCTGTAGGCATCCTGCTGAACCGCAACCGCAGCCCCAGTTCTCGAAGCTAGACGATGCGCCAGAACTCTCGAAATCGTCCTGTTAGCCTTCAGCCCTCCCGTAATGTGGAGAACCACGTACTGAGGGGTCTCCTCGAGGACGAAAACCTTGTCCGAGGGGACTGGAATTCCAAGACGAAGATGCTGCTCAACCTCTCTGAGGGATTTTTTAAGCAAAGATATGTCTGTTCTATAGACTTGGGAGAGCTCGGACAGAGCCGTGTCGGCTTTTTCAGCCTGTAAAGCCTCCGCATAAACCCGCCTGATTCTTCCAACTTCTTCAGCGACTTGGTACGGTACGGGTATCTCGTCGCCCACCCAAGAGGGAACAGCTCCTTCAAGGCTTTCCAGCGGCGCAACATAGATTCTTTCGCTGGAGGTCTGAATTATCTCCCAAGCTTTACCCATCAGTATGAACCTTGTTCCGGGCTCACCGTGCTCTGCTACAAACTCTTCGTCGAGTATTCCCACGGCTTCGCCTGTCGACTCGTTCACAACAAGGTATTGTTTCTCCTCAGGTATCATGGATAGGTTGCTGAAGTAGTAGTCGTACAGGACCGTGCGCTTGACTCCCCGGGTTATGATGTTCTCCGTCGTTATCAAGACGGCTCCGAGTTTCTCGAGATGCTGAGCAACCTTGAGGACCTGCTCTGGCCCTATGTTTCTAAAGCAGTGTGAACGCCTCAGGATGTTGACGAGGTTTTCAACATGTATTTCACCCCGTTCTATCACAAGCCCGGCTATCTGGTGGGCCAGAACGTCGAAAGAGTTTTCGAAAATCTCGGTCGGCTCCAGCTCGTCCTCAAGCGCTCTCCTGACTATCACCAGACTTTCCAGAGCGTCATCCGAATCCGCAACAATTATCACGCCTTTCGCCGTCCGTTTTATTGTATGGCCGCTTCTTCCAACCCTCTGGATGAGCCGTGAGACTTCACGGGGCGAGTTGTACTGTATGCAGAGCTCGATCCTACCGACGTCTATTCCCATCTCGAGAGAGGACGTGCACACAACACCCGAAAGACCTCCAGTCTTGAGAGCCTGCTCAGCACCCACCCGGGTTGATTTCGACAGACTTCCGTGGTGAATACCTATGGGGGCAGCTTCGTCCCAGGCCCTAAACCTGTTAGTCAAAACCTCGGCTAATGGACGTGTGTTGGTGAATACAAGCGTCGACTCGTGGCTGTCGACTAACGTTTTGATCAGACTCATTCGAGCCGCCACGTCCGGATAGATGGACAGCATCTCAGCCAGCTGGTAATCCTCTGGAGACGGGGTGGGATACTCGACTGTGATTTGTAGTTGTCTGACGACCGGAACCCTCACGATGCTGCATCGTCTTCCGCAGCCGGCTAGGAAGGATGCAACCTTCTGAGGGCTGCCTACGGTGGCGGATAGGCCGATCCTCTGAAAATCTCTTCCAGTAATCTCGACCAGTCTCTCCAACGCAACCGATAGCTGTGCGCCTCTTTTGTCTCCGGCGAGCTCGTGAACCTCGTCCACGACGACCGCCTCTACGTGTCTTAGATGTTGACGGAAGGTGCGGGCTGTTAGGAGTATCTGGAGAGTTTCGGGCGTTGTGATGAGGATGGTTGGAGGCATTAGCGTCTGGGTTCTTCTCTCCCTCTGGAGCGTATCGCCGTGCCTCACGCCCACTGTCATGTCTAGCCTTGCGGCCCACCACTCCACCCTTTCGAGAAGGTCTCGGTTGAGAGCTCTCAACGGCGTGATGTAAAGCATCCTGACCCCTTCTCCACCCGGCTGCGTCAGAAGCCTGTTCAGCAGCGGTATGACCGCCGCCTCAGTCTTCCCAGTGCCCGTGGGAGCCATCAGCAGGAGGTTTTCACCCTCGAGTATCTTCGGAATGCTCTGGATCTGAGGCTCGGTGAGCTCGCTGAACCTCTCCAGAACAGCTTCCTGAAGCGGCTTAACCAGCAGGCTGAGCACCGATGCAGATTTCCCGTCCATCATCACTCTGCTTCAACCAGCTTTGCCCCGCACATGGGGCAGAAGACAGACTCTGCTGGAATCACGCTTTCGCAGAACTTGCAAACTCTGTTTCCCGGCTCCTGAACAACATCTCGAACCTCTTTCTTGACAACCTCAAGCTCGACGACAGGCTGCTTCACCGGCTTCGGCTTCTCCTCCTTCAAACCCGACGGCTTGGGCTTAGATATAATTTCCGAGGCCACAAGCCCGACTCCGGCGGCCAGAAGTGCGGTGCCCCCTATGAGCATCATCCTTACGACAGGTAGGTCTGAGGGTACGGGTGAAGGAGACCAGAGCCTAACGCCCCAGAAATACGCCAGCGTAAAAGCCGCCGCCCCGCCAATTAAGACTCCCACAGCAGCCCTAAACGGGGATCTTCCAGCGAAGCCGGCTGCTACGGCTGCTAAGACCACAGCCGCAACGACCAGCTGAATGGGCTGCTCCGCTGTGAACTCGAGAGTTGAGAGAAGGAATATTATGGCGAAGCTGGCTAAGGCGGCGGAAGCTAATTTGAGGAGATGGTTCATCGGCTTCCCTCGACAAACGTGTAGTGGTTTACTAAAAAAGTTTGTGGAAGGTTATTCCACATCCATTCCGAAAGTTGTTTTGAGCATCTGTCTAAGTATTACTAGTTTCTGTATGTCGTTGGCTCCTTCGTAGGTTTTCAGTATCTGAGTGTCTCTCAGAAACCTCTCGACCATGCCGTCGGTGGCCACGCCCACGCCGCCGTGCAGCGAGATGGCTTTGAGAGCCGCTTTTTCAGCCGCCTCTGTGGCGAACAGCTTAGCCATGGAGGCGGCCATGACCGCTCCCTGCCTATTCTTCATCGCCATGGTCGACGACCAGTAGAGCATCAGCCGGGCGGCCTCGAGGTATGTCAGGATCTCGCTGATGTGAAACTGGACGGCTTGGAAGTATATCAGAGGTCTTTCGAAGGCTCTCCGCTGAAGCGTGTATTGCAGGCTTTTCTCGAAGCATGCTTGGGCGATGCCGACCGCTTGCGCTGCTACACCAATCCTGCCATGGTCGTAGGTGTCCATCGCAATCTTGAAACCCTGCCCCTCTTCACCCACCACGCTATCCTCGGACACGTAGACGTTGTCCAGAATAAGCTCGTACGGATGACTGCCCCGGATCCCCATCACTTCAATTCTCTCGCCCAGCTTAAGACCCTCAGCACCCTTTTCGACTATGAAGAAAGTCAATCCCTTGCTCCTCTCCTTCCTGCTGGGAGGCGGCGAAGTCCTAGCTAGAACTATGAAGTAGTCGGCTTTATCAGCCCCCGATATGAAGTATTTTCGGCCGTTCAACACCCAGCCACCATTCTTCCTGACGGCGGTCGTCTGGATGCCCGCCACGTCTGAGCCAGCGCCCGGCTCGGTGGTCGCATGGCTTGCGTGCTTCTTTCCAGAGGCAAGGGGTGGAAGATACTTGCGTCGCTGTTCGTCTGTCCCGTAAACCATCACCGGGTAGGTGAACAGCCTGTGAACCAGCGTAGCGACTGTGAAGGCTGGACACACCCTTGAAATTTCCTCAACGTATATGGCGACCGAGACAAGGTCGACTCCCTGACCGCCGTATTCCTCAGGTATGCCGAGGCCGAAGTAGCCCATCTCAGCCGCCTTCTCAATCAACTGGTCTGGGATCCTGTTCGTCCGCTCAATCTCGGCTACATGTCGCTCCAGAACGTTTTCGGCGAACTCGCGCACAGACTTGCGGAATATTTCATGCTCCTCAGTCAGCTCGACGCTGAAATCTTGTAGAGAAAAAAATGGGAAAACCATCAACAGTAGTTGTGTATTTCTCGGATTTAAACGAAACTCTAGGCTGCGGAAGACCTCCTTCTCAAAACAACTGCAACGATGCTAACAGCGATTCCTACAGCGAACAAAGCGTAAGCCGTGAACCTATGGCTTACCTCCAGAGCTGAATGGCTCATCGTCAAGGGAAGAAGGCCATACAGCGATAGCCCTAGGAAAACTTGAGCAATTGTGATTACAACAACTATGGAAGCCATCGCTAGGGCGACCCTGCTCCGCCTGCCGACGTAAGCATAACCTAGGACGACCGCAAGACCCGCCAAACCTATCGTCGCATGCACGTCCCTGAGAACGCCGGCGGCTAGCCCCGACTCTCCCAGCAGTATCTGCACGAAAACACCGACTCCCACTAGAGCTCCCAAGGCTTGGCTCGTTTTCATCGAGCTCTGTCGCAAATTTCAGCTAATAAATATGTAGTTGTTTAAAAAAGTTTAGAACTCCGGAGTTTCGGATTCCTCCTTCTTCTTCTCCTTCTCCTCTTTCTTCTTGGATGCTGCGACGACGTCGTCGATGCGTAGAATCATCGAAGAGGCTTCGAAGCTAGACCTCAGCGCATGTATCTTGACTTTGGCCGGCTCGATTACTCCGTTTTTGAGCATGTCGGCAACTCCTCCGCCGAATATGTTGACGCCGACGCTTTTTCCGTTGTTCTCGTGCGCGTGTCGCAGCTGGGCCATTATCTCAACAGGCTCGAGACCAGCGTTCTCCGCCAGCGTTCTCGGAATGACTTCGAGCGCTTCAGCGAAAGCCATGAAAGCCAGCTGCTCCTTGCCGGAGAACTTACCGGCGTTGAGCCTCAAGTTCTTCGCAAGCTCCGCCTCGATAGCCCCGCCTCCGGGCACCACACGCGGGTCGTCGACCAAATCCACCATGTTCATTATCGCGTCGTTCAGGGCTCTCTCAGCCTCGTCGAGCTGCCGCTCCAGCCCGGCCCTCAGCAGAACCGCGACAGCCTTCGGGTTCTCGCACTTCTCGACGAACACCATTCTATCCTCACCTATCTTTCTCTCCTCGACCAGACCGGCTTTTCCAAGGTCCTTAGGCGAGAGGTCTTCGAAGTTCGTCACAACCCTTCCACCGGTGGCCTTAGCGAGCTTCTCCATGTCGCTCTTCTTGACTCTACGCACCGCCAGTATGCCCTCCTTAGCTAGGAAGAACTGGGCGGCGTCGTCGATACCCTTCTGGCAGAACACAACGTTCGCGCCAACGGCCTTGACCTTGTCAACCATCCCCTTGAGAATGTTCGTCTCCTCGTCGAGAAACTCCTTTATCTTCAGCGGGTCTCTGATTCTTATCTCGGCGCTGAACTCGGTCTTCTCGATCTCGAACGGGCTGTCGATCAGTGCGATCTTGGCGTTCTCAACCCGTTTAGGCATGGCGGCGTGCACAACCTCCTTGTCGACGATTACACCCCTAACCAGCTCCGTCTCGTTAAGGCTCTTGCCGATCTTTTTGACAATCTGTATGTCGTCCTTGTCTGCCTTGAGCTTGCCGTTCACCTCCTTGACCACGCTCAGAACAGAGTCGATGGCCACGTCAACAAGCCTGTCGAGGGCGAAGCCGAGGGATTTGCTGCCGAGAGCTGTTGTTATGACCTTGCGGAGGGTCTGGCGGTCGTTCAGGTCTATCTTTACAGCGTTTTCGTTGAGGACGTTCAAAGCCATTTCAAGCCCTTTCTTGTAGCCCGATATGATAGTGCTGGCGTGTATCTTCTGCTCGATCAGCTCCTCAGCTTTCCTGAGAAGCTCGCCGGCAAGCACAACGGCTGTCGTCGTGCCGTCTCCGACAACGTGGTCCTGAGACTTCGCCACCTCGATTATCATCTTCGCGGCGGGATGCTCGACGTCTATCTTCTCGAGGATCGTGGCGCCGTCGTTCGTCACTATCACATCGCCGATGTTATCGACCAACAGCTTGTCCATCCCTTTCGGGCCCAGAGTAGTTCTGACGATCTCCGCGATGATCTTCGCAGCTGCTATGTTGTTCCTCTGCGCAGACCTTCCCTGCGTCCTCGTCGTCCCCTCCTTCAGAATTATTACTGGCTGACCTGGTGCTAGAGACATTTCACATCAACCCTAATCTGAGGCTTTAGATGGATGAATTTAAAGCTAAACGGGACTAAGACCCGATAACACCCCGCAAAACGGTTCTAGCAGCTCTCTCAACATCCTCCTTCTTGACAGTTCTCCGGCCAGCGTACTGCGCAAGCTCATGGGCCTCCTTAGCGATCATGGCTCCGACGCTCTCAAGAACCCTCTTGAGCTCCTCGGCCGCGTCCTCGCTGACTCTGCCAGCCCCAGCTTTCTTCATCAGGCGATGAATAGGCGCAGACGGAAAATCTGATTGCTCGTCGCTCATCGATCTGGGTTCGGTAGTCCTGCTTAAAACCTTTTCAAGGACGTTAAAACTCCAAAGAAGACCGAGATTTGCCCAGCCCACTTTCACAGGAATTCCTGACGGTATTATCCCGAAATTGCCTTCAAAAGACCCTGTGATAAGTTTTATTAACCCGAAAAACTCTAAAGGAGTGAATTGGCCACCACAAGAGTTGAATGCCCCAACTGCCACCGGCTGACGATCAAGGGGAAGTTCTGTATATACTGCGGCTACACGCTGGAGAAGCCTGTCGAACCGGTTGCTCAGGCACCTCCCGAGGCTGCGGAAGTTCCGGCGGGCCCGGCTGCTGAAGCCACTGTCGAGGCTGTCGAACAGGCCGCCGGAGTGTCTGCTGCTAGCGTCGAAGAAGCTGTTGTTGAGGAGAAGAGGCTGGTTGACCAGACTTCATCCGTCTACTCGTGGTATCTCAGGTTGATGGATTTGATGATTGAGCGGGAGGCTGACCCGGAGGTCTTCGAGGAGCTTTACACCGAATACAGGTCGAGGTTGAAGACGCTGAACGAGAGGAGGGAGAACGAGATTAAGAAGGTTGAGGAGAGGCTGAACAACCTCGGGTCGATGCTGGAGAAGCTTAAGGTTAAGCATGAGGTAGGTGAGATTCCTGACAGGCAGTACATCACTCAGAAGCTTGAGATTGAGAGGGAGGTGAGCAAGCTTAGGCCGAAGCTGATGTACCTCAGGAACCCCTTCAACATAAGGCTGGGCGACCTTCCATCGTTCAAGACACAGCTCGAAGAGAAGCTCAACAAAATCAAAACCAGCGGAAGGGAGTTGGGAATCAAGGAAAACATCGTCACCCAGATTGAGGAAGACATCGACGCAGCTCTGAAAGTCCTAGACGTTTTGATGGAACAGCACCACAAAATCAAGAAAGAGTTGACCAAGCTGGAGCTCCGGTATAAAATCGGCGAGCTCAAGCAGAGCGAGTATTTGTCTATGAAGCAGAAGCTTGAGAAACAGCTCGAGCTCCCCGGGGGGTAAGTTTTTTACGGCGCTGTAGAGACTTAGACTGTGAAAATCGTTGTAACGGCTCTGCCCGGCTCGGGAAAGACAACGACCATCAGAAAAGTCGCCGACATGCTGCCTGACGTAAGGGTCGTTAACTTCGGCGACCTTATGTTCGAGGAGGCGTCAAACAGGTACGGGGTAAAACATAGAGACGAGATGCGGAGAGCTCTCGGGCTCAGGGATTATCAGAGGCTGCAGATCGCTGCAGCGGAGAAGATAGCCGGTCTCGACAGCAAGGTTATCGTCGACACCCACTCGGTAATCAAGTCAGGGTCAACCTACTATCCGGGCTTGCCCGACGAAGTTGTCAAGCTGATAAAGCCCGAGGTCATAGTTTACATGGAGTTCAGGCCCGAGGATATAGTTGAGAGGCGTATGAAGGATGTGGCTGCTGGAGTTGAGCGTAAGAGAGAGCTGTCGAGCATCGAGCAGATTATCTACGACCAGAACCTGGGAAGGCAGTTTGTTGTGGCGGCCGCAAACTCGGCCATGTGTTATCTGAAGATACTTGACCTAAAATATCCTCAAGCCTATCCCTTCCAGCACGCGGAGGATGCAGCCAAGCAGATCGTCCAGTGTATCGAGGAGCTTGGCGGCCGAGGCTCCTAGTCGACCACAGTTTTCCTAGCCGAGACGATGTAGGCGGTGTGTCCTCTCATGATGAACTCCGGCCTCGTCATACCTCTCTTAACTCTCATGTTCCTCAGCAAGATCTCGACGCAGGTTATGTCGCTGTACCCTGTTTCCTCCAACGCCTCGCATGTCTGAACAACCTGCTCCACGGTCGGGCTCACCGATACCCAGACTCCGCTGGGCTTCAGACATTCGTGGCAACGTTTAGAAGCCGTCCAAGGCTCTGGGATGTCTATGATGGCCGCGTCAATCTCTTTCTCGGAGGCATCCTTTGCCACGTCTCCGAGCCTGAGCTCGACAAACTTGTCTAGGCCAAGCTGCCTAAGCCTAAGCTTGACCGCTTCAAGATACTCCTCCCTGACGTCGTAGCTGTAAACCATGCCTGTAGGCCTGACGATGTGCGCGAGCATGGCGGTTAAAACACCGGTCCCAGTACCGGCTTCTAGAACTCTGCTCCCGGGCCCGACTCCCGAGGCGACAACTATGTAGCCCAAGTCTTTCGGGTAGACTATCTGCGTTGTCCTTGGGAAGAACATGAGCCTGTCGACGACCGTCGGCCTGAGCACAACCCACCTAGACCCGGTGTTGCTGACGACTCGGCATCCGAAGGGCTTGCCGATGAGGACGGAGGTGTCTATGAACCCCTCGCTGCTGTGAAACTTCTTACCCTGCCTAACTTGAACCAAGTATCTCTTTTTCTTCTCTGTGATTATCAGCACTTTGTCGGAGTCTTGAATTTCCGCGGTTCCGGCGTCCATGCCGGTTTAAAGTTAAGAGAAGCTTGTTGATATGTATATGCTGCGGCCGTGATGTGTCAGAGTTAAGAGGAAGAAGATGACTTGAAGGCGTTTGGCTGAGCCGCCTCCGTTAAAGCTTTATGTCCCGGCCACCCGATCAGTAATCAAGATTGATACATGCTTTCGCCAGCATCCTTCTGACCGTCTTTCTATCGGCTGTTTTACTACCCCAGACGCCTACCGAGTACGACCTAACCATCCAAGTCCTGTCTCCAGAAGCTTTCACACCTCTTCAGGAGAGCAGCAGGCAGATAGACTTGATAGGGTCTTGGTCTAAAACCAGTCTTAACGTTTACATCCAGCCCTCTGGCTCGGATGTTCTGGACTCAGCCGCAAGGAGAGGAGTCGAGGTTTGGTACGGCAGCATAAGGGCCTTCGTCGGCGAGTACGGATACTCTTACCTTCTCTCTTTAAGGTATAATTACGTGCTAAGGGAGTCTGACGCCGACGTTAGCATATCCTACGTAGATTCTCTCGGGAACAACGTATGCGGTGTTGCGTCGCTGAGGTTTAACACCGCAACACAAGCAATCATGAGAGCCTCCATACAAATATCGAGAACATGCGTGGGCAACAACCCCATAACAGCGTACAAGGTGGCGGCCCACGAATACGGACACGTCCTCGGCCTAGACCACTCAACATACAGCCAAGACCTGATGTATACTCATTTAAACTCAGCCGAGTTTCCATCAACCCTCAACGTCTACGCCCTGGCCGTGGCTTATTCATGGGTCTCCCAGACAATCTACAGCAGTCCCAGACAGTCAACCGTATCGCTTCCAGAGGGAATCGCCTACAAATACCTAGCACCTATACCGGAAGTTTATACTGTAAGAGTGTTGATGGAGTCTGAACTAGGCAGAGTCTTCCTACACTCGACCCAGCTGGCGTATGGACAGGTTTTCAGCTACAGCGCAACGCCCCTGATCGATTATGGAAACGGCACGCTTTTCCGGTTCGAAGGCTGGTATGTAAACGGCGTCAAAATATCCGAAGACTTTCAGCTCGTGCAAAACGTTAACACCTCCCACGACTTTACAGCGAGGTACGGCGTTTACTACCTAGTTTCTGTCAAACGCCTCGACGGAGTGAATCAGGAGTGGGTGAGGAGAGGCAGTACGATTCAGCTGGATGCAGTGGAGTACAGCCTGATGGAGGAGGGGGTTAGGCTTAGGTTCGTGGGCTGGAGCGACGGCGACAACAGCAGGATTAGGCGAGTCGTGGTCAGCAGGCCTCTAGATGTTGAGGCATTGTATGTGAAAGAGTTCCTAGTCTCGGTAATCTCGCCGTTCGATGTAATCGAGGGCGGCGGATGGTATCCGGAGGGCAGCACGGCCGTTCTGAGAATCCTCCAGACGCAGGTTTACACTGAGGAAGACATCAGGCATACACTTTCTACGCTAAATTCAAGCTCGGCTATGGAGAAGCTCGACGAAAACTCTTACAGGGTTCACGTCAACCAGCCCATAACAGTCGTCGCAGGCTGGAGGAAGGAGTTCCGTGTACAGGTGAGAAGCAGCCATGGTGAAGCCCTTCTCCACGACGCGTGGCATGTTGAGGACGATGTCGTAATGCTCTCGGCCCAGTCGACAATCACATGGGAAAACAATACTAAGGCTGTTTTCCAGGAATGGCAGGGGCTTCAGCTCAACACCACGATAGCAACTATCGTTGTCAAAAACCCTGTCCAAGCCAAAGCCGTTTACAGAGTCTACTACTACGTGGAGATTGAGTCTCTGCAGCCCGTCGAGGTTGAAAGCGGATGGTTCGCCAAGGACGAACGCATACTCCTAAACGCTGGACAGGTGTTGAGGAGCGTTGGTCACGGCCTCAGGTACAGGTTTGTCGGCTGGGCCGGGTTAGGAGTTGAGCCGGCTGTGGAGTTGGTTGTGCGGGAGCCTGCGAGGTTCAAAGCCGAATGGGTTCTCGAGGCTCTTGTCAGGGTGGAGAAGCTGAACGGGTCTTCTGAGCTCTGGCTGGCTGTCGGCCGGGAATTGTTCGTGGAGGGGGAGGAGGTTGTTTATCGGGGAGAAACTGAGAGGAGCGTGTTCGTCGGCTGGGATGGCGACGTCGAAAGCGTTGATGGAAGCGTTGCGAGAGTTTACGTGGACGGCCCCAAAAACCTGAAGGCGGTCTACCGGCACGAAGCCTTGGTATCTCCCGTGATCGTCTCTAGAGACGGGAAGGAAGTGAACGCCACCGTTTTGTTGAAAACCTCTCTGGGTGAGCAATTCGTGCTTAGGGCTGGTTCAAGCTACTGGATTCCAGTCGGAGTGGTCGAGGTGGAGGCTGTGTTGTTCAAAGGCCTTGACGTGAAAACCGTTGAAAAGGTTGTTGTCGCAGAACCGGGGACGCTCCTCCTAGGCGTAAAGGTCGGCAGCCTTGTTCTCAAGGCGAGAGACCTGTTCGGCATCCCCTTCGTGAGCTCAAGGGTCCTGATTAGGAACGGCATGGGGGTTGAGGAAACCGTCCAAACAGACGAGAAAGGCATAGCTTACTTCAGCCAGCTAACCGACTACGCGGAACAAGCTGTAATCGAGTCGAAGTTCCTCACCTACTGGTTGAAGCTGACGCCGCAAAAGGGCGTCCAAGAGGTTGTCCTGCCCATTACTCCATATACAGCCACGTCTCTGGCAGCCGCGGTCTTCTCGGTTGTCTTGCAGCTGTTAAAGCATAAAGATGCCCCATCTCGTAGGAAGCTGGGTTGACAGGCAACATAATCGGAGAGAGGTTTGTTGTCGTGAGCTTCGGCGAAAGCCATGGAAGATGCGTTGGTGTGCTGATAGACGGATGCCCGCCTGGAGTGGAGCTTTCGGAGGAGGATGTCCAGGTCGAGCTTGACAGGAGAAGGCCCGGGCAGTCAATCGTCTCCACGACGAGGGCTGAGGAGGACCGGGTTGAGATACTATCAGGAGTGTATGATGGGTACACGACCGGGGCGCCCATCTTGATGGTTGTCTGGAACAAAGACGTCGACTCCAGACCCTATCAGCAGATAAAGAACAAACCCAGGCCCGGTCATGCAGACTATCCTGCGTGGATTAAGTACAGAGGTTTTAACGACTACAGGGGCGGAGGCAGGTTTTCAGCCAGGATCACCGCGGGGTACGTGATGGCTGGGGCGGTTGCCAAGAAGCTCCTGCAGCGTTTCGGGGTTGAGGTTCTAGCCTACTCTCATGAGATCGCCGGGATCAAGTGCCCGTCGTTGACGGTGGAGCAGGTTAGGGCCGGGAGGTACAGCAACGAGGTTAGATGCCCAGAACCCGAAACGGCTGAAAGGATGAGGAAAGCCATACTGGAGAGCAGGCATAGGGGAGACAGCGTGGGAGGTATCGTCGAGTGCATGGCCCTCAACCTGCCGGTGGGGCTGGGCGAACCTGTCTTCAGCTCGATAGACTCCGACCTCAGCAGAGCACTTTTCTCGATACCCGCAGTAAAAGCCGTCGAGTTCGGCCGTGGGTTCGAGAGCTCTAGGCTCTCCGGTTCAGAGAACAACGACCCCTTCATAATCGAGGATGGAAGGGTGAGGACCGCGACGAACAACGCTGGAGGAGTGCTTGGAGGCCTCACGACCGGGATGCCGCTGGTGGTGAGGGTGGGGTTCAAGCCCGCCTCCTCAATAGCTCGTCAGCAAAAAACCGTCGACCTCTCGACGATGAGCGAGACGAGCCTAGTGGTTCCGGGCCGCCACGACCCGTGCGTAGTGCCCCGAGCGGTCCCCATAGTGGAGGCGGTGGTTGCGTTTGTGCTGGCCGACCACTTCCTCAGAGCCGGTCTGATGCATTAAGTAGGTGCACACAGTATAATAGCCGACTGGCCGGTTAACCCGGCATGGAAGACGATGAATACCGTCTTCTGACTCAGAAGGAGTTGGAGAAGGTCTCTGAACTGGTTGGGCCCGGCTGGTCGTTGAGAGACGGTAAGCTGTACCGTCTTTTCGAGTTTAGAGACTTCGTCGAAGCCATGGGTTTCATGGTGAGAGTCGCGCTCGAGGCGGAGAAGCTCCAGCATCACCCCGAATGGTTCAACGTCTACAACCGTGTAGAAATCTGGCTCACAACCCACGACTTGAAAGGCCTCAGCACATACGACGTAAAGCTGGCAAAGGCCATAAACAGCCTACTCTAACTTGAGACGTTGACAGCGGCCTCGGCGATATCTTCAGCATACTCTAGGATCCTCCTCAAGCTTCCCAGCACAAGCAAGTAGTGCGTCTCAGCCAACGGCTTGTTAGAACGCCGCGCCGAGTTCTCCACCTTCAAAACACTCTCAGCCGCCATCTCCAACGTCTTGCTCGCCAGCTGGAGGTTCGAGTTCAGAAGGCTTTGGAGTGAACGCCTGAAGATGCTCGTGATCTCTTCAGCCAAGGCGGAGAGGTCTTGGCCCTCGGGCTGATAGCTCTTCAGGCTAACGGTGTGTCTGCAAATAGAAACGGCGTGGTCTGCTGCTCTCTCGATGTTCTTGGCCACCAAGGCGTATACTATGCATTCGCTCGGGTCGTTCAGATCCAATGAACGGAGAGTTGTGTAATCCTTGACGGCTATGTTGAGCTGTCTCACTACGAAATGATAGAAACGGTCCACCTCGTCATCCCGCTTGATAACCTCCTCAGCCAAGCCCAAGTCTGCGTTGGTGAAGGCCATAACAGCGTCCTTGACCATGTTAGCGGTTATGCCCGCCATCCTTTCGACCGATGTCTTCACAGGCAGGCTGTCATGCATCGGGATGCACTGGGCCACCAGCTCCCCGGCAGACTCTTCAACTATCTCCACTCCCACAAGCCATCTCCTAATCACCTCCTTGAGGTATGAGATGGTCGTCGGCGTGTAGCTTGGGAACACCACCTTGATCCTGCTGTAGCCTGCTAGGTATTTGGAGAAGATGAGCCTCACCACATCTAGGGGGGTGTTTTCCTCGGCAGCCATTATCTCGGCCTGAGCCACCTCCCTAGGTCTGTCAGGAACGATGAGCACACCCCCTTCGGTCACTACTAGCTTCAGCTGGTCGAAACGGCTGAGCCTGTTGGCCTCAACCCATTGTTTGGGCAGGGAGACGACGTAGGTGCTTCTACCTGTCCTTTGGATGCGTCTCGTGTAGACCTCCATACTCGATTATGGTGGTATATAGATGAATATATGGATTTGGTTCGAAAATATTCCATTACGCCCATCTATATATTGAGCTTTAACGACCTCCAGCCGCCATGAACAGGAAAGCAGCAACAACATCGACTGTGGCAGCAATCGTAGCCTCGCTGGTGGTAGGACTAGTAGCGGGAATCTTCATAGGCCCATCCTTCACAACCCCAACAACCTTAACGACAACGGTCGTCCAAGGAACGGGGGCCACCATTACACGAACCTTGACCACCACGGTTCAAGTAAGGGTTGAAACCACTCCGCTAGAGCTCTCGGGCAAGATCGAGGTCGACGGATCCAGCACGGTGTATCCAATAACTGAGGCCGTCGCTACAGAGTTCATGAAAAGATATCCCAAGGTCTCGATATCAGTAGGCATTTCAGGAACAGGCGGAGGATTCAAGCGGTTTGTCGCCGGAGAGACAGACATCAACGACGCATCCCGTCCAATAACAAAGGCCGAGGACGAAGCAGCCGTCAAGAACGGTATATCGTGGATAGAGGTCCCCGTGGCAATAGACGCTCTGGTGGTTGTCGTCAACAGACAGAACGACTGGGTTGACTGCATAACAATATCGGAGCTGAAGAAGATATGGGAGCCCAACAGCCAAGTCAGAACATGGCGCGATGTAAGGCCTGAATGGCCGAACCAGCCGATAAAGCTGTACGGCCCTGGGCCTGACTCTGGAACCTTCGACTACTTCACGGAGAGGGTTAACGGAAAATCCAAAGCCAGCAGGACGGACTATATAGCATCCGAGGATGACAACGTGTTGGTTGCAGGAGTTGAGGCGGAGAAGTATGCTCTCGGCTACTTCGGCTACGCCTACTACCCTGAAGCTCAAGCGAAGATCAGGGCCCTTCTAGTTAGGGACGACACGGCGGGAGGACAGTGCATCGAGCCGAACGACCAAACAGCCAGCACGTTCGAATATCCGCTGTCGAGACCACTGTTTATATACGTCAACAAGAAATCATGGGACATGAAACCGGCTCTCAGGGAATTCGTGATATACTACGTCGAGAACGGAGCTAGGTTCGCCAAGAAAGTTTCGTACACCCAGTTCCCCGACCACTACTACGTAAAGGCAACTGTTCTGCTGAAGAACAACATATTCGATGGACTGTACGAACTGGCCTTCCTCAAAAACAAGCCAGCGGGACCACATTAAGGGAATTCTGAATGAGCCAGACCCAAATCCTCCCGAGAGAAATAGTCGAAAGCGCCCGCAGGAGAAACAGGAACACAAAAATCACCAACCTATTTTTGTTGCTAACCTCTTCTGTAGCATTTATCAGCATCATGGTTATTGTAGGGTCTCTTGCATTAGAGTCCAGCATCTTCTTCAGCGCAGTACCCGTCTCCGAGTTTTTGACGGGGACAGAGTGGAGTGTTCTCTTCTCTGAAAAGAAGTTCGGCGTTCTTCCGCTCTTGACCGCAACAGCAATAACTTCAGCCATAGCCCTTGTCGTAGCCGTCCCAGCAGGCCTGGCTACGGCAATCTACTTGAGCGAGTACGCCAGACCCTCCGTCAGAAGGCCTCTGAAGAGCATCATCGAGCTGTTGGCTGGAATCCCCACAGTTGTATACGGATACTTCGCTCTCTACTTCATAGCGCCCAATCTACTGAGACCATTGATTCCCGGATTAGGCATCCACAGCGCCCTAGCAGTTGGGCTTATGATAGGCGTGTTAATCATTCCGATAGTCTCGTCCCTAAGCGAGGACGCCATGTACTCAGTCCCCGAGGACTTTAGACAAGCCGCTTACGCACTCGGGGCGAGGAAGATAGACGTGGTGTTCAGGGTCATCCTGCCGGCATCCCTGTCAGGCATCCTAGCCTCGATAATCCTAGCATTCACCAGAGCTATGGGTGAGACGATGATAGCGGCCATCGCTGGCGGGTTCAGGGTGGTTATGTCGTTCGACCCACGTGAGTCGATGGAGACGATGACGGCTTTCATAGCTCAGGTCGCGACCGGAGACGCACCCCACGGGACGATCGAGTACCAGTCAATATTCGCCGTCGGCTTGGTGCTTTTCATCATAACGATGATATTCAACCTAGTAGCCTTAGCGATAGTCAGGAGGTGGCAGATACGCTACTGAACACCCAAGTCCTCTCGACTAGAAGAGGCCGTACGAAGAAGGCGCTGGACGCCATTACTCCGTTCATACTGTCGTTGGGGGTTTTCATAGGCGTTGCGACGGTTGCGTCGCTGCTTTTCACGGTTCTGTCAAACGGGTACACAAGGCTGAGCTGGAACCTTATCTTCGAGTATCCTTCACCCAACCCCAACCAAGCGGGAATGAGGTCGGCGTTCCTAGGAAGCTTGTGGACGGTGAGCCTAGCCGCTTTAATTTGTGTTCCACTGGGGATCTGTGCCGCTCTCTACCTGACCGAATGGTCTCGGAACAAATACGTGAGGCGTTTCTTCGAGTTAAACATGGCTAACCTGGCAGGAGTGCCTTCAATAGTTTTCGGCCTAGTAGGCTTGAGCATCCTAACATACGGTCTTGGATGGGGAAGGTCTATCATAGCCGGAGCCTTCACGCTAGCCACCATGACCCTGCCTCTAGTCACCGTCGCCGCAGCCGAAGCCATAAAAACCGTCCCCGAAGCCCTCAAGCTGGGCGCGTACGCCCTAGGAGCAACCAAGCTCCAGGTCACTAGGTATATCATCCTGCCGAGAGCCGTTCCGATGATGATGACAGGAGCCATCCTAGCCATATCAAGAGCGATAGGGGAGGCGGCGCCCATACTAGTCATTAGCGGGCTTCTGTTCATCCGTGAGGACCCCACGAGTATCTTCGACAGGTTCACAGTCATGCCCCTCCAAATCTTCAACTGGGTCAGCAGGCCTCAGGCTGCTTTCCAAGAGCTTTCTTCAGCCGCAATAGTTGTCCTGCTTCTAATGCTTCTTTCGCTCAACTCGGCGGCGATAGCCGTCAGGTACAGGTACCAGAGGAGGGTGACGTTATAAATGAGCTGGGTTAAGCAGGTTTTGGCGGAGAAGTCGAAGCCGGAGATGTACGAAGGACGAGTAGTCTTAGAGACACAGGATTTATCCGTGAAGTATGGGCGAAAGCAAGCCATAGCGGACATAAACATCAAGTTCGAGAGGGATAAGATAACAGCCATCATAGGTCCATCCGGATGCGGTAAGTCTACGCTTCTTAGGTGTCTGAACAGGATGAACGACCTGATTCCAGACGCAAAAGTCGAGGGCAGGGTAATGTACCGTGGAGTGGATATTTACAGCCGTGAGGTCGACCCTGTAGCCATCAGGTCCGTCATAGGCATGGTCTTCCAGCGCCCAAACCCATTCCCCATGTCTGTCTTCGACAACGTAGCTTTCGGGCTAAAGGTAAACGAGTTTAAGCTCACTCGCCAGCAACTCCGTGAAAAAGTCAAGGACGCTCTGGAGAAGGCAGCGCTTTGGGACGAGGTCAAGGACAGGCTAGACGCGCCAGCCTACTCTCTCTCAGGCGGGCAGCAGCAGCGTCTATGCATCGCAAGGACCTTGGCGATAGACCCTGAAGTCATTCTTCTCGACGAGCCGACGGTTTCGCTCGACCCTATATCGACTGCTAAGATAGAGCAGCTGCTACGCAGCATATCAACAAACTACACAATAATCATAGTCACGCACAATATGCAGCAAGCTGCTAGAGTTTCCGATTACACGGCTGTGATGATGCCCGACGAGTCCATGGTAGGCAGGCTGATAGAATTCGGCCCGACCAAGGAGATATTCACAAACCCAAGAGACAAGAGAACAGAGGACTACATTTCCGGCAGAATAGGGTGACGACATGCCACGGTTAATGGACATCGGTCTGGAGAGGGTTGTCAACATGCTGAGCGACATGGCTGAGCTGAGCATGAAGGCTGTCGACCTTGCTGTAAAAAGCTTCATGGAGGGGATTAACCTTCAGGAAGAGGTTTTCGGACTCTCTGAGAAGCTGCGCTGGCTGCAGGACGAGGTCTCCGACATGTCGGTAGAGCTCATAGCCCGGTACCAGCCTGTCGCCGGAGATTTGAGGTTCTTGAGGTCAGCTATGGAGGTGGCCTACGGGTTCTCACGCTTCGGCAGGTACGCTTACGACATCGCCCAGATTATACCGACCTTCGGCAAGCTCGAGGATTGTGAGAAGCAAGTTGTCTCGGCGGTTAGCTCCATAGTCAAGGAGATGCTTGACATAAGCATCAAGAGCTTCATAGAGAAAAAGGTTGACTTGGCTTACGAGCTTGAAAAGCTAGACACATTCATAGACCGAGCCTACCGAGACCATGTCGACCAGAGCATAAAGCGGGAGGGTTCGAAGAAATGCGACATGGCTGTAATGTTGATGCTCCGTTATCTTGAGCGTATAGCTGACCACGCTACTTACATCGGCGACTCAGTTGAATATATAGTGGCGGGAGTGAGAAGGCCGAGAAAATGAGGCCATGGTGGAGAAGGTCGTTATAAGGAGAGACTGCTTTGAACTTGTTCTGGCTATGGCTAGAGAGGTTCATCCCAACGAGGTTATAGCTCTCCTGCATGGAAAACACGTTAAAAACGTTGTGGTTGTCGAGGAGGTTTCGCTTCCGCCTCAGTCTGTTTACGGCGAGGACTTTTCTTCCTTCAACCCCTACGCCATGCCCATCGACCTTTCCATCCTAGGCATCGCACATTCCCATCCGTCCGGAGTAGGCCGGCCCTCCGTCGAAGACCTCAACAACTTCATCGGCAGAATAATGGTCATCGTCACGCCGCCCTACATGGACGAGAGTGATTTTCACGTCTTCGACGCCGCGGGAAAGAGTATCTGGTATGAACTGTCTTCAGAATAGCATAGCTCGGCACATCTCTCTTAGGAGCTTCTCCGGTTCTCGGCTCTTGACGTATGCGCTAGAGAGTAGAACTCCTTCAGAACCCAGCTCCAGAGCCCTTCTGACATCATCCCCGCTCGATACACCTGCTCCGCAGAGAACATGAACACGCGTGCTGACCCTCTTCACTTTCTCAACAGCCCCGGAAACAACCTCAGGCCTAGCGGTCGAAACCGAAACACCGGTACCTATCAACTCGGGGGGTTCCACGGCCAAGGCCTCGGGCTCCAGCGCAGCCGCGGAGACAGCGGCATATAAGTCGTCGGCGCATACAACAGAAGCCAGGCCCAGGCCCCGCAGCCTCGCAACGGTCGATGCGATGTCCGATAGCTTGAGCCTCTTCTCCGAGTGGTTGAGCAGGGACCCTGAAACACCTATTTCTTTGAGCGATTCAGCGACCACGGCCCCTGTGTAGGGCCCTGCCTCGAATGGGTCGCAGTGTTGAGCGAGAACCGGTACGGACACGGTCTTCGCAACGGTCTCTAGGTTGACGACGTTGGGGCAGACGGCTACTTGGACTCCTGTATCCGACGAAACCCTCTCAGCTGTCTTGGCTAGCTCAAGCCCTCGCCTGCCGATAGCCTCCCTGTAGGACTTGAAGTTGAGGATTATCGCTGGAAAGCTGAGGTTCATGCACGTGGTTTATGGAAGCATGCTTTAAACGCTATCGCTAATAGGTGTCTTTAGGAGGATTAGTGCACGGACATGGTTGAAAAAGCCGCCTACCTCAGCCACCACACAGAGGAAGACTTGCGGAAGATGCTCGAGGCTGTTGGTGTTTCAAGCCCCATGGACCTGTATTCAGACATACCGTCCAAATACATCCTGCCCAGCCCCCCTGCCATAGGGCCCGGCTTGTCGGAGCAGGAGGTTGTCGAAAAGATTAGAAGCATTCTCGGCAAGAACAGGGCTGGGCTGAAGCTTTTCATAGGAGGAGGCGTTTGGCCACACTACGTTCCAGCCGCCGTCAAGGAGATAGTTTCGAGGTCTGAGTTCCTGACCAGCTACACCCCATACCAGCCGGAGGCCTCGCAGGGGATGCTGACGGCTTTGTTCGAGTTTCAAAGCCTCGCCGCAGACCTCTACGGCGTGGACGTCGTCAACTCGTCGATGTACGACTGGGCGACGGCCCTCGGAGAGGCTTTACGGATGGCGTTCCGGTACAACGGCCGTAGGAAGGTTTTGGTCGTTGAGCTATGCAGCCCTGAACGCTTGAGGGTCGCAAAAACATACACACAACCCCTCGGCGTTAAAATCGAGACGGTACCCGTAGACTACAAGGCGTTGGTCGACGAGGAGAGCCTCAAGAATACAATCGACAGCGAAACATCTGCGGTCTACGTTGAGAACCCGACCTACGTCGGAGCCGTTGTCAGGAATGTGAAGGCTGTTGGAGAGATAGCGCACGACGCGGGTGCCTTGTTCGTCGTGGGTGCTGAGCCGACCTCTCTCGGCCTATTCACACCTCCCGGCGAGTATGGCGCCGACGTTGTCGTGGGCGAGGGACAGCCGATCGGGCTTCCGATGAGCTTCGGAGGACCTCTGCTCGGGATCTTGGGATGCAGGTATGAACGGAGGCTGGTCCACAGCATGCCCGGAAGGCTTGTCGGCATGACAGAATCCTTGACAGACGGGAAACGAGCATTCACCATGATCCTCAGAGCTAGGGAGCAGGACATCAAAAGAGAGAAAGCAACTTCAAACATATGTACTAATCAAGCGCTCTGCGCCGTGGCCGCAGCCGCCTACCTCTCCCTGCTCGGCAAGAACGGGCTGAGAGATTTGGCTAGACACATCTTCGACAAAACAAGCTACTTCATCGAAAAGATGAAGAACTCTCAAGGAGTTAGAATACCGTTGATTGAGGCACCGCACTACATGGAGTTCGCCTACCGTTTCGAGGATGTAGAATGCTCAAAAGTTCTCAAGCACCTCCTCGAGCATGGAATCGTCGGCGGTCTGAAGCTCGGACCCGGCTACCCCAAGCTCGATGAAGCCATCCTCACAGCGGTCACTGAGGTGCACAGCAAGCAGGACATAGACAGCTACGTTAGACTCCTCAAGGAGGTGGGGTAAGTGTTTAGGCAGGCTTCTTGGGGAGAGAAGCTGGTTTACGAGCTTTCTAAGCCCGGCGCCAGAGGTTATACGCCGCCCAGCACGGACGACGAGATCAAGGAAGCTGGCAGGAGGAGGCTTGAAGACGTTCCTCAGGATTTGCTGCGGAGAGACCTTCCTCTGCCCGAGCTTTCAGAGCCCTCGGTGGTACGGCACTATACACGCTTGAGCCAGATGAACATGAGCATCTCAACGACCTTCTACCCCCTCGGCAGCTGCACGATGAAGTACAACCCCGTCGTCAACAACTACATAGCTTGGCTGGAGGAATCAGCCAACGTACACCCCCTTCAGCCTCCAGAAACAGTCCAAGGATGCCTCGAACTGTTATACAACCTGGAGACAGCTCTCAAGGAGATAACAGGCATGGATGCCTTCTGCCTCGCACCAGCGGCAGGGGCGCACGGCGAGCTCGTCGGCTGCCTCATCATGAGAGCATATCACGCTGAGAGAGAAGGCAGGCCTCGTCAGAAGATAGTCGTGCCCGACTCTGCGCACGGCACCAACCCCGCCAGCGCGGGGATGGCCGGGTTTGAGGTTGTGGTTGTGAAGACGAGGCAGGACGGCTGCGTCGACCTCGAGATGCTGGAGAAGATCGTCGACGGGGACGTAGCTGGAATCATGCTCACAAACCCCAACACCGTGGGCCTCTTCGAGAGAGAAATCGAAGAAATAGTCGAGACGATTCATTCAAACGACTCCCTACTATACTACGACGGGGCTAACCTGAACGCCATAATGGGCGTCGTCAGGCCGGGAGACATGGGGTTCGACATAGTTCATCTAAACCTTCACAAAACATTCTCGACGCCTCACGGTGGAGGAGGGCCGGGGGCGGGGCCTGTGGGAGTGGTTTCGAGGCTTGCGAAATACCTCCCACCGCCGAGAATAGTGAAGCAGAACGGTGTCTACGAGCTGCTGGATGGCGGGGAGGATAGCATAGGTCCTGTCAAGATGTTTCACGGTAACTTCGGCGTACTGGTCAGGGCTTATGCATACATTCTGGCGATGGGTGGTGAGGGGTTGAGGAGGGCGGCCACCTACGCGGTCGCGGCTTCAAACTACATGCTCTCGAGGTTGAAGAAAGTGCGTGGCGTGAGCATTCCATACGACTCGTCAAGACCACGTAAGCACGAGTTTGTGGTCAGCTTGGCGAAGCTGAGGAAGGAGACGGGTTTAGGCGCTCTCGAGGTTGCGAAGCGTCTCATCGACTATGGTTTTCATCCTCCAACGATATACTTCCCCCTGATAGTGGAGGAGGCTTTCATGGTCGAGCCGACGGAGACAGAGTCTAAGGAAGAACTGGACGCCTTCATCCAAGCCTTCGAGTCGGTGGTTGAGGAGTGCTACAGCAACCCCAAGCTGGTCCGTACGGCACCCCACAGCACCCCGGTGGGCAGAATAGACGAGGCCAAGGCCTCGCATCCGTTGACCATGACTCCAACGTGGAGAGTTCTCCGGGGTAGGAGGAAGTGAAAGAAATACCGCTTCTAGGCTACTATCATGCAAACTATCCAGCTGCCGAGTTTGGGGAGTTTGCAGGCTGGAAAACGGTGATTACCTTCACGAGCTTGAGAGACGAGCACAGGGCGGTCAGGGAGTCGTCGGGAATCTTCGACATAAGCCACATGACTAGGACCAAGATAGCGGGCCCTTCCTCAACAACTCTTCTGCAGAACATCCTGACGATAGACGTGGAGCGTCTCAAGCCCGGGAGGATGAAGTACGGGCTGATGCTCAACGAGAACGCTGGCATAATCGACGACGTAACCGTCTTCAAGGTAGAGGAAGAAAGCTACGTCATGGTCTCCAACGCCGTCTCGAGGGAGAGAGTGCTAAACTGGCTGGCGCAGCACGCCGGCACCGGCGTCTACGTCGAGGATTTCACCGAAAGGTCTGCGTTCTTCGCCGTGCAGGGGCCGAGAGCGTCCGAGCATGTATCAAGAGTTTTCGGCAGAGATTTTAGCACGCTGAAATGGTTCGCCGGAGATGTCGTTGAGTTCGAGGGCTGTCGGGTTTTGTTGACGAGAAGCGGCTACACGGGGGGCGACGGCTACGAGATTGTGATCCCGTGCGGCGGGACTGTTTTGTACTCCAGTCTATGGAGAGTCTTCGTAGAAGGTGGTGTGAAGCCTTGCGGTCTCGCTTGTAGGGATGCCTGCAGGCTTGAAGCGGGTTATCTACTGGCTCATCAGGATTTCGACGAGGCTAAGACACCTGTCGAGGCTGGGTTGATGTGGGCCGTGAACCTTGAGAAGAAAGACTTCGTCGGGAAGAGAAAGCTGGAGGAGAAGCTGAAGACGAAACCCTCATCGACAATCGCCATCCTCGAGATGATGGACCCCGGCGTGCCGAGGGCGGGCTACCCCATTCTAGACAGCTCGGGGAACCGCGTGGGCGTCGTCACTAGCGGCGGATACATTCCCTCGGTCGGCAAGGGGTTGGCCTTGGGCGAGATTCCAGCAGAGCTTCATACAGAGGGAACGGTGTTGTACATACTTGTCAGAAACGCTGCGAGGAGAGCAGTAGTCAGGAGGCAGCCTCTCGTCAAACCTTCGAAAGGCTAGCGAACAACGATATCTGCCGCTCCTCAAAAGCCAGAGGATATCCAACGAGAAGGTTAACCCCGTCAAGGGCCATGGATATTCTCCGCGATACCTCGTCAAGCCCTCCTATTAGGCAGAAGTGGTTTACCGCCTGCTCGAAGACCGTGCTCGCTGACCGTCTCGCTACGTAGGCCCTCATCCTGTCCAGAGCATCGTCGGTGATGTCGTGGCCTATGTAGAACGGAGCGTAGACACCCACGCCCGTATCATACCTTCTCAGGTCTTCGGAAAGTGCTGGGTTCAGCAGTATGAGAGGCGACGCGCCGTAAAGGCAGGCGGCTTTATAGGCTGTCTTTTCCATCCGCTCCGTCCCAACCATCAGCAAACACCGCCGCCTTCTCCTAATAGTTTCACAAGCCTTGAGCACCAAAGGACCCGCGGCGGTTCTCATCTCGTCTTCATCCAAGTAAGCTCGGTTGCCAGCCACTAGGCAGACGCCGCAGCCATCTGTTTCATCCACGACGCTGATGAACTCCTCCATCCTGCTGTGAAAATCATGCCTCCTCACGGGAATCGTCAGCACAGGGATGCATAAAGAGTGCTCGACACAGCGATCGACGAGCTTAGCGTAGTCGCTAACCTTAGGGTCTTGGTCAGCGGTCTCAGAGTCGATGACCAACACCGAATAACCATGCTTCTTCAGAAGCTTTGAAACCGACTCCAGAGCTTGAAGCTTGTCTCCCCGAAGGTTTGAAGGCTTAACAGCTAGCCCGAGATGGAAGACGTCCACCCTTCTGGAAGACGTCCACCTCCATCCACCAAATACATCTCAGAGCCCTATTTCTCCAGACTGTATATAAGTTTTAATTGTGTTCAACCACCTCTCCAGCCGGATGCGCGTGGAAGAGCTGGAGGAGAAGATCCTCCAAACGTGCAAAGACCTCAGCAGACAGGACCTCGACAGAATCGTCGAGGAGAAGCTCAGGTCTTCACCGTTCCTGACGAAGCTGGGGGCTCTTCTGATTGTGCTCGAGGAGAGAGGGTTGTCTGGGGAAGACGGCCTAAGCGGCCAGATTGACTACTCGTTTACTCTCATGTCCGCTCTCACCGCGGGTTTGAAGGACGTGAGCGTGGTGGGGAGAGTCCTCGGATGTAAGACGTTTTCGACGGAGGATGGAAGGAAGTTTTCGAGGCTGAGGCTCTGGGACGGTACAGGGGCTGTCGACGTGATGGTTTGGGAGAGCGAGCTGAGTGCTTTTGTCGGCGACGTCGTGGCCGTCTGGAACGGCTACGTCTCCACACCCAAGTCGGGCAGCGGCCTCGTGCTCCACGCGGGTAGCAGGTCGAGGGTTGAGAAGATGCAGGATCAGGGAAAACTGCCTCCTCTGGATTTTTCTGGGTTTAATCTCTCTGCCAGCCGATTGTTCGGGCGTCGCACTGTCGACGTCTCAGCTGTCGTTGTTTTGAACACGGGCGTCAAGGTGGTTGAGGATGAGACTAGATTGTTGGAGCTGCTGGTTTCGGACGGTGAAGCTGTTGAGTTGTTCACGGCTTGGAGGGATTGGGCTGGCCTTCTGTCGGATGTTGCGGAGGGAGCTAGGTTGATGGCGGCTTCAGTGAACCTGAGAGACGGAGAGCTTCACACGGGCCCGAACAGCCTTATAACTGTCGTGGGTTTTGACGAAGAAGTTCTGGCGAGGGCTTTGGACAAGAGCGTCCGCGAGCTCCCTCTGACTATTCTGGGGAGGTGTTTCGACGGCGTTCTCGCCGCGACGGACGGGTCTAGAATGTTGAGGCTTGGTTTTCCCGCTGAAGCTCCTTACGAAAATGTAGTTGTTGAAAAGGCTTTCGTCATTCAACGACGTGGAATACCTCAAGCCTACGGCAAATCAATCAGAAGCACCCAAGAAAACCATCCACCTCCAGCCTACACGGGCACGCTTGACGATTTTGAAGGGAGGGTCTGCAGCGGGCTGGTCGACTGCAAGCTGGTGAGAAAGACTCCGTTGACGACGGTTGAGACGAGGTTCGGCTCCAGAAAAATATCAACCATGTGGGTTGAGCACGGCGGAAAAACATACACCTGCTCGGCATGGGGTCTGGCCGCCGAGAAAACAGATCAACTCCGAGAAGGGTCCAGCCTGCGTATGGCGTTCATAAACGTTCGGAGAAACAAGTACGACGAGACTGAGATAATCTTAGACCGCAAATCATTCCTCATGACTTCAGAGAATCAAGTTAAATAGAGAATTTCAAGCATCATACACCAAGATTCTCCATGTTGATTGTGTGTCTCGTCAAAGGAGTGCCGGCGAAGACGACCAGCGTCGTAACGGTCTCGGGCGTCCTCCGCAGGGAGGAGATGGACCTTGTTCTAAACCCTCACGACGCCAAGGCCATCGAGGCAGCACAGTACGTCAAGCAGACGGTCGGCGGCAAGACGATCGGTTTGTCCATGGGGCCTGAGCCTAAGATCATGCCAATCATGAAAGACCTGTATCAGCCTGTGGAGGAGAGCTTCTACGTCCCTCGGATATCTTTCACGGGTTTTGACGAGAGAATAATCCTTAGCGACCGGAGGATGGCGGGGGCAGACACCTGGGCTACATCGTACACTCTTGCATGCGGCATCAAGAAAATTGTCGAAAACCATTTAGAGGCCGTTGACAAGCTGGTCGAAGTAGTTAAGAAGAATGACTTGGAGCTGGTCAGAGAAACAGCTGAGAAGCTTTACAAGGAGAACATGCTTCCAAACTACATCTTCTCCAAGCTGCCTACTGTCAAAGACACCCTAGTGAACAGACTGTTGCGAGGAAGCTTGAGCGCTGAAGGCTTTCTACTAGAGCTTGAAAAGTATCGCAGGGACATAAACAAGTTCATCATCTTGACGGGCATGAAGACAAGCGACGGCGAGACCGGGAACACAGGGCCCCAGACAGCCGAGGCTTTGAGCAGCATGCTCAACACAGTCATCCCCAGCATCGCATTCGTACGTGATTTCGAGGTTTCACCCGACTCTGGCAGCGTCGTAGCCGTCAGGAAGGTTGGGAACGTTCTGCAGAAACTCCGAACAACCTTCCCCTGCCTGCTCACGATCGACAGCCACTACGAGCCCAGAGTCCCAGCCGCAAACCTTCAAAAGAACGCTAGGCTGAAAAACTACGCCGGCAGAGTTGCAGACGTTAGAGTCTGGAACGCAGAATACATCAAAGCCGACCCGAGCAAGCTTGGGTTGATGGGGTCGCCGACCATAGTCGGTCCCGGATACGAGGTTGGTAAGCCTCCTACTCAGAAGTTTGTGAACGAAACCTTGGTCTTTAAGAGAGACGTGGAGAAGTTTCAGCACAACGGAAAAACCTACGGGCCGTTCAGCAAGGGAGACATCGCCGACAGCCTTCCCGAAGAGTTGCTGAACAAGTTCAAGCAGGAAGGGGTTGTTGGAGTGTTCAGCCTCGAGGACTTGGTTGAAGAGATATTCGGAGGGTTGAAGGTTGTCGCTAGAGCAGTATAGGGACGTCATGGCTTACTGCGTCAAAGAGGACGGCCGGCTAACTAGGCCTAGCCTAGAGATAATCGCTGCAGCGCGGAAGGTGGCTGACAGGCTCGGGCAGAGGGTTGTGGCGGCGATTATAGGGCATGACTTGAACTCTGTGGTAGATGAAGCGATCGCCAGAGGAGCCGACAAGGTTGTGTATGCGGACGAGCCTTGGCTCAGGAACTACAACTGCCTACCCTACACGAGAGTTCTCTGCGAGATGGTTGAGAAGGAGAAGCCCTACGCTCTTCTCTTCGTCGCAGACGAGCTGGGAAGAGACCTTTCGCCGAGGGTTGCCTACAGGCTTGGCACCGGGCTTGCCACTGACAACATCAACCTAGAGGTGGAGGACTACTACTTCGGCCCCACAAACACGACTTACAAAAACGTGCTGGCGCAGATAAGGCCCGACTTCGCAACACGCGTGGCTAAGATCTTCACGCCGAGGCACAGGCCCCAAGTAGCAAGCATTAGGCCCGGAAACTTCGAACCACTACAGGAAGACAGGAGGAGAGAGGGGGAGAGGGTTAGGTATCATTTCAAGCCTGTTCCTGAAGACTTCGTCGTGGAAGTCGTTGAGGAGAAGAGGCTTCCGAAGAGCGAGGTAGACCTAGAGGGGGCCCGGGTTGTGGTCAGCATAGGTCTTGGTATACTCAAGGATGGAAACGGCAGGCCGAAAAACCCGCGGGAGGGGTACACGCTTGCAAAAAGCTTGGTCGACTTGGTGAACACTAAGCTGGGCGTCAACTGCGAGCTGGGAGCTACAAGAGCTTTGATATACTCCGAGCTGAAGGAGCTGGAGGGGTTGGTGACGTCTGAAAGACAAGTAGGCCAGACCGGTAAGACGATATCTCCGGACGTATACATAGCCGTTGGGATAAGCGGCTCTGTCCAGCATAGGGTGGGAATGATCAGGTCTAAGAAGATCGTTGCGATAAACAACGACCCGAAGGCACCGATCTTCGACATAGCGCACTACGGAATCAAAGGAGACCTTTACGAAGCTCTTCCGAGAATCATAGAGGCTGTGGAGAGGGTGGCTAATGGCTGACAAGTTCGACGTTGTGGTGGTCGGAGCAGGGCCCGCCGGGTCGGCGGCAGCCATAACGCTTGCAAGGCGCGGCTACGACGTAATCATGCTGGAGAAGGCTCAGCTTCCCGGCCAGCGGAACGTATCCGGCGGGGTGTTGTTCGGGGGATTCATCAACGGGCTTGGCTTAATCGACCTGATTCCTGAATTCGAGCAGGAAGCACCCGTCGAGAGAAAAATCTCGGGGCACGAGCTCTACCTAATCAGTCAGCCAAGGCTGGAGAACGACGGTGTTAGCTTCAGCTTGATCAAGTGGGACAAGAAATCGTTGGCGACTAGGCTTGGTTTGACGATGCTAGACGCCTCCAGTGGACACGACTACACGGTCTTGAGAGCCAAGTTCGACCGCTGGATGGCGTTGAGGGCTGTGGAGGAGGGGGCTTTACTCGCAACGTCCAAAACCGTCGAGGACTTGTTGTTCGAGGACGGCAGGGTCGTGGGCGTGAGGACGCAGGACGAAGAGCTGCGTGCAGACCTCGTGATAGACTGCAGCGGAGTCACCTCGCTGCTTCCCGAGAAGGTTGGGATGAGAGGAAAGATTACGCCGGACCAAGTTTACCATGGAGTAAAGCATGTCTTCAAAACCAGTTCTCAAAGGATCGAAGAGTTCTTCAGGCTCGACGACGGATTTAAGACGGTCTACCTGCTGGGCCCCTTCATGCACGGCATAGTGGGCGGCGGCTTCATCTACCCGAACAGCGACACTCTGTCGGTCGGCGTCGTCATGGACCTTTCCTCAGCCATATCGGTTTTCACAACCCAGTTCAACGAGCTGGGAAAGCCCTATGAAGTCCTCGTAGAGATGGAGTCGCATCCCTTCGTCTCGCAGATAGTTGAAGGCGGTAGGATAGCTGAGTATTCTGCCCACAACATACCTCGCGGCTATAAGGTTGTTCCCAGCAAGCCCTACTACCCCGGCTTCCTAGCGGCTGGAGACTCTCTGGGTGTCTTCTACAAAATCGGAGCTTTGATAGACGGCATGAGGCCTGCCATCGCCTCGGGGATTCTAGCGGCTCAAGCCTACATGCATGCCGCTAAGGCTGGAAGCTTCGGCGATGAAACCCTTTCGATCTACAAGCATATGCTGAAACCCATCTACAGTCTTATCGGAAAGTCCAAGACTAACAGCATGATCCTCGAGAGGAAGCTGATCTACTCGTCGAGCGTGTCAGCCATGTTCAGGCTCGGTCTGGGGAGAACAGTCAAGGCCTCCAATTATAACCCGGCCCAGATGGACGGCGACGCCATTAAGAACATTCAAGCGATGACGGGCTTGCTTGACTATCGCGAGGACAGGGAGAGGGCCCACATACAGGTGGACTCTAGGGTGGCTTCGGCCGACAGTCGGAAGGCTTGGGTTCCGCTCTGCCCCGTCAACTGCTACACCGTGGTCAACGAGAAGGGAGTGTTCGCGTCCTTCAGGGACCTTTACCGCTTCAACTTAAAGCAGGCTGGATCTGAGAGGACAGCCTACGACATGACTCTGAAGGACATAGAGTCGAGCGTGCTGAAGTTCGACCACGTTGCCTGCGTTGCATGCGGGACCTGCGGGGTAATCGGTCCTCCGGCCGCTGTCAGGTTCGGACATGAATGGAACGGTCGCGGGGTTAGGTTTAGATATGGCTAGTATATTACCAATATTATTTTAAGCTAAGAATGGCTTAAATAAAGCCAAGACCGACCCAAACCATGTCATACGCACACCCCCATGTCCTCGCAGACGTCGAATGGCTTAAGCAGAACCTCGCCAAACCCGGGTTGGCCGTCGTCGAAGTGGACTACGACCCCAAGCTCGCATACGAGCAGGGACACATACCGGGAGCTCTGCTGATAGACTGGAGGAAAGACATGAACAAGCAGGAGTCGAGGGATATCATAGACGCTAGAGAGTTCGAAGCTCTGATGTCTAGGCTGGGCATCTCGAATGACACGCACGTCATCCTGTACGGTGACTACAACAACTGGTTCGCAACGTTCGCCTTTTGGGTCTTCGAAATGTACGGCCACAGCAAGCTGCAGCTCCTCAACGGAGGACGTAAGAAATGGATCGACTCCGGCGGAGAGCTTTCGAAGGAGACGCCGAAACCCAAGCCGTCAGCCTACAAGGTTGAGAAGATAAACTATTCCGACAGAATCTTCCTAGAGGAGCTTCTGAAAAGGAAGATAGCCGACCCTGGCCTCGTTCTCGTCGACGTCAGGTCTCCTGCCGAGTTTAAGGGAGAGATAACGGCTCCGCCCGAATACCCTAACGAGCATGCCCAGCGTGGCGGACACATCCCCGGAGCTATCAACATCCCGTGGGGTCAGGCTATAAGGGAGGACGGCTCCTTCAAACCCGTGGAGGAGCTGAGACAGCTTTACGGCTCGAAGGGGGTACTGCCCGACAGGGAAGTCGTGACGTATTGCCGGATCGGAGAGAGGGCTAGCGTCACATGGTTCGTTCTGAAACATCTGCTTGGATACCCGAGCGTGAAGGTCTACGACGGCAGCTGGACGGAATGGGGCAACCTCGTCAGATACCCGATTGAAAAATAGCCTCGAAGGCTGCCCGCTTCCCGAGGACAGGCTTTACAGCCTGCCCAACGATCTATGGTTCAAGCCTCTAACCCTTCCATCGACCTACGTGGTAGGCGTTGTCGCTCCATTCCTTCACTTCGCCGGAAGACCTAGAAGGATTAGCGTTAAGCCGGTCGGCAGCCTGTTGAGGAAGAACACCTCTCTCGCCCTCTACATTTCGTTGAGGATGGAGGGTGCTTTAACGGCGCCGGTTGACTGCCGTGTGTTGAGGACTAACGATGAGGTGTCGAACCCTGAGGTGGTGGCTGAAGACCCCTACGAAAGAGGCTGGCTGGCCGAGATTGAATGCATCGAGCAGCCCAGCCTGTCAGGCCTCCGAGAAGCCGTCGAATACTATTCGAGGGTTAACGCCGACCGTGGAGTTGTTTGCTTCGACGTACTGCCCCATCAGGAGTTGAAGGTTTTCGGAGAGACTTGCGAGGGCATTCTAACACAGATAGGGGATTTCATGGAGCAGCACGTCAAGACCGGTGAGACGCTGCACGTCATAACATCCGACCCTGCCACCGAGGTTGACTTGATTGGCTGGGCGGATAAAACAGGCCACGAGCTTCTGGGGCTGAGGAGAACGGGAAAAACTCTTCACGCCCTTTACAGGAGGATGCGGTAGGCTAGGCTTTCCACCACTCGAACAGCACGTAAGCAACCTTATCTTCCGACGGAACCGCGATTGTGAAGTGTTTCTTGACAGAGGTAGCCAGCCTACCTGACCTGACTATCTCCAATGCTGAGATGCTTCCCGTCCTGTTCTTGACCTGTATGATGAATGGTGCATGGTCTATGCCTGGTCCGTGCCTGTAAGCTGCGAAGTCGCTGCCGAACTTTATTCCCGGAAGGACTACGAACCCCCTATCCCTCAAGTCTCTGTAAACCCTGTACTTCATCGGAAAGTTCTCCTCCAGCGATGAAGCGTGCTTCTCAAGCTCTTCCGCGGAGATTGTTCTTCCTCCAGAAAACACTAACAGCTTGTTCTTCTGCTGCAGGTAAAGAGCCTCGACAAGGTCTAGGACCAGAGGAGCTTCGAAGCTAATGTCCCTGGGCTTCGGTATTCCCAGTGGTTTGCCGTAAAACCCGTCCTTGAATAGCTTCCTAGCGTGTTCGATGTTCCATACTACGACGCTGTCCCTCAGAAGCTCTCCTTCAGCCAACATGCTGGCCTCAAAGGATTGCGAACGAAAGAACTCGCAGGTTTTCGCATGCTTCCTCCGACCTGTCCGCTATGTCCTCGAGCATAGACACGATCTCGCGTATGAGAAGAAGCTGGCCAACCTTCATGTCCAGCTGAAGAATAGTCAGGTCAAGATTCCTGTAAATCTCGTCCACGCTCCTCTCAGCCTGCTCAGTCTCCTTTATCTTCTCCAGGAATGTATCGCTGTTGAGAGTGACGGTAAACATGGCTTCTCTGAGCTTCACAACGGTCTGGAGAACCGCTTCTCCCAGCTTGGTTAACGAAGCGTGTATTTCTTTATCAATCTTCATACGTGCTTTCGTGAGACCGAGTATTCTGTAAGCAACGCCCTCCGCAGTGTCAGCTATTTTATCTATGCCGTTCACCAGCCTGAGGAAATCCTCCCTGTTAGTGAGAATAGCACCTATATCTGAAACCTCTTTCTCGACGAGCCTCCTGAATTCCTTGGCGGCTTCGTCGGCCTTCAAAACAGAGGAGTAGAGCTCATCCATTTTCCTGATGTCGAGGTCTTTGTTCAGGTATTCAAGCATCAAAACTGTATTCCTGAGAAGGTCGAGCACTTTCCTCATCTGCTCCTGAGCAAGGTTCATCAGCCTTGACCTATAATCTTCTATCCGCTCCCTTGCCGAGTACATGCGATACCATTAAAGATGTTGCTTAAAACACTTTTAAGCTTATCGTGCCGCTGGAGTGCTTGACCTCAGCCATGCTAAGCGGTGCTGTGATTGCTTCAGGTTTTTCACAGAGGTTCGGCCGGGATAAGCTGTCCGCCGCTCTGGCTGGGAGGCCTTTGCTTGCGTGGGCCGTCGAAGCCATATCCTTTCTGAAGCACAGGGCGGTGGTGTTGCAGCCCTCCGACGTGAATAAGTCTTTAATCCCCCCAGACTACACGGTCTTGGTCAACACCCGTGCCTCTAGAGGGCTGAGCGCGGGCATCAGGCTGGCGGCCTCGTGGACTCCTGCGGAGTCCGAGGGATTGGTGATAGTTCTTGGGGACATGCCGTTCACGAAGAGCGTCGTCAAGAGGCTTGTTGACGTGTTCAGGAGTGAGTGCTGTGAAGCCGTGTCAGCCTGCTTAGCCGGTGAGCCCTCGCCTCCGGCGGTTTTCTCCAAAAAGCTTCTACAAAGGCTGTTGATGCTTGAGGGCGACGTTGGAGCTAAGAGCATACTCAAAACCGTCGGCGCTAGGGTTGTGGAGGTTGATGAAAGACTTCTGACCGATGTAGATACCGTGGAGGACCTTGCGAAAGCCGAGAAGACGTTCGAGGAACTAGGTGGTTTCAAGTATCTCGACTGAGTCAATTTTCCCGTCTCCGTCTACGTCAAAACCCTCGACGACGGCGGCCCAGCTCTGCTCGCCATGGTATGTTTCCAGCAGCCGGCTCCAGTTCTCGGTCAAGGCCAGCACGGCTGACTTTGTTCCCGAAGCCCTCAAACCAGCCAAAACTATCACTGTGTTCCGGGGGTTGTTAGGGTTGGGCGACTTTGCGACGAGCCCGACGAACTCGCTTGTGTAGGTCTGCCTCGGAGAGACTATTCCGGACCAGTAGTTGCCCTCCATGAAGCCGACCGGCAGGCTTGAGTTCACCATCGCCGTGATCAGGTTCGTCCCAGGCCCTCCCAGCAACAGCAAGTTGTTCTCGTAGAGTTTCTCAGACTTTACGTCGACGTCGAGACGGACTTTGAAGCCGCTGAGGTTGTCCACGTATCGTCCGAGGAACAGCCCTAGCTGGAAGCCGTAGTGTCCGTCCGTCGCGACAGACCTGAACGGCCCGTGTGGATGGGGGGAGCCGACGACGACAAGGCCGTTGAGTTTTCTGCGGATGAGAAAGGGTTCGAGGAAGCTCGAAAGCTTTTCAGGCATTTCATCGCCTTTGGATTGTTTGCGCCACCGAGGTCTTGGAAAAAGCATGGACACGCCTGAGACCGTGGCTTGGTACATCCTCGCCCTTCCTCCCCTAACATCTGTCTCTCCAGCCTCGGTCAAAACACCAAGCTCAACCAACCTCTTGACGTATTGGCCGACGATTTGCTTGCTGACTCCAAGCCTCTCCGCAACCCTGGCAGGATAGTTGGGCTTCTGGAAAGCTCCAGCCACTTCGAAGACAAGGTCTGTGAACCTTAAACCCTTGACCGATGCCTTGATTACAGCGACGTCCGTCTCCCGCCCGGACTGTAAAAGCCTAGCCCTACCCATACCTGTCAAATCAGCGTTAACCGGTTAATCAACTGTTTGAAGCGTGCTTATAAGGAGGTTGGAACACGGTTTTGACGTGTGCGGCATCGTAGGATACGTTGGCTCGGAACAGGCTTCATCCATACTGGTAAGGGCTCTTAGGAGGCTTGAGTACAGGGGGTACGACTCGGCCGGAGTGGCCACAATCCATTCAGACACGCTTTTGATTGAGAAGGATGCGGGGAGGATTGACGACATAAACAACAGGCTCGGTCTTGACAGGTTGCCTGGCACCATAGGAGTGGCCCATACTAGATGGGCTACTCACGGGGCTCCGACTAAAGTCAACGCTCACCCACACACAGACTGCCGTAAAACAATAGCCGTCGTGCACAACGGAGTGATCGAAAACTTCCTCCAGCTGAAGAAGGAATTGACAGACCTCAACCACTCGTTTGCCTCGAAGACAGACACCGAGGTCATACCTCATCTTGTTGAGGAGTATCTAAGGTCGGGGGACAGCCTAGAGCAGGCTTTCGTCAAGTCTCTGCGGAAGCTGGAGGGCAGCTACGCTCTCGCACTAATCTCTACAAAAGACCCTGCAAGGCTTTTCGTGGCGAGGAAGGAGGCTCCTCTAATCATAGGAGTCGGAAAAGGCTTCAACATGGCGGCTTCCGACATAACAGCCCTGCTAGACATGACCAACGACATGGTTTTCCTGCATGACCGGGAGATGGCTGTTTTGCTGAGCGACAGATACAGCATTTACAGAATCGACACTGGAGAGTTGGTTGAACGCCCCGTCAAAAAAGTCGAGATGTCGGTGGAAACAGCTGAGAAGCAGGGTCATCCTCACTTCATGCTCAAGGAGATTTACGAGCAGCCTCTGACTCTGATGGATTCGCTGAGGCTTCAGCAGCAGTATGTTGACCTGTTGGCGGAGCTGCTTGATAAGGGGCGTGCTATCTTTCTGCTGGGCGCCGGCACTTCTTACAACGCATGCCTAGCCGGAAGCTATCAGTTGTCTCAGCTGGCACGGCTCGCAACCTACCCTGTGATAGCATCCGAGTTCATTCCGAACTACGGAGGGTCTGTGGGAGCTGAGACCGTAGTGTTGGCGGTAAGCCAGTCAGGCGAGACGGCTGACGTGCTCGCAGCGCTAGAATTTGCAAGGCTTAGGGCCTGCACAATACTCGGCCTGACCAACACGGTTGGCTCGACTCTGACTAGGATATCGAGAGCCTACGTGCTGCAAAACTCTGGCCCTGAGATAGGTGTTGCTGCGACGAAGACCTTCACCTCACAGGTTCTTGTTCTCGCTCAGATAGCGCTGAGGCTTGCGAGGCTGCGGGGCAAGATAGCACAGTACGAGATGGACGAGTTTAAGGCCGAAATACTGAAGACTCCACGGGTTATAGAAAACGTCTTGCTGAAAACAGCGGCTAAAGCGGTCGAGCTTTCGAAGGTTCTGGCTTCAAAGCCCTTCCTCTTCATCCTCGGTCGAGGCATCTCGACGGCGACAGCCTACGAGGGGAGGCTGAAGGTGATGGAGCTTTCATACATCCCCTGCATAGCCTACCCAGCTGGCGAGAGCAAGCATGGCCCTATCAGCGTCGTGGAAGAATCTACTCCAGTCATCTTTGTCGCTCCACCCGACGAATACAGGAAGCTTAACATAGGCAGCATAATGGAGATGAAGGCTAGGGGAGCTTACGTGGTTGTTTTCGGGGACGACGCTGACAACGAGCTGAGGGAGCTGGCCGACTTTTACATCGGCCTACCCCGCACCCATCCGCTTCTCACGCCCATAACCTACGCCGTGCCGTTCCAGCTTCTTTCGTACCACATGGCGGTCGCAAAGGGCTACGACCCCGACAAGCCCCGAAACTTAGCCAAGTCCGTCACGGTACTGTAATAGATATATTCACCTCGTGGTTGTAAAATCTGTGGTTTACTGGGTTTTCGTCGTGAAGGACCATGTCGTCGGCGGTAAAGTCCTGCCGGCGAGGGAGGTTGCGTTGGTGAGGATAAGGGAGGGGTTTTGGCTTGTCAGCCGTCGTGTGGCTTCCATGAAGGATCTACAGGAGGGTGGACACGCTGTTTTCTACATGACTGGGCGTGAGGGCCGGATGTTCATAGGCGACGGGGAGTTCCGCCAGCCTGCTAAGCCGATAACCGATGAGATCAGGTTCCACGTGGTAGGATATCCTTCCGAGAAGCTGACCCACTTCATACCCCTTGAAAACGCAAGCCTGTGGCGGAGACCCGTCATGGCTGAGGAAGTCGTGGAAAGGCTGTCATTCATCAGGAGGAAGGACAAGTGGATGTACTACTTCAGGGGAAGCGTTAGGAGGATACCTGAAGAGGACTTTATGTTTTTGAAATCCATCGGAACCTCAGTCATAGATACTCGCAATACCTAGGTCTCTGGCCAGCTGGGTGTTGATTGCGTAGACGTCCTCTAAGCCCAGCTCAGACACACGGTATTTTCCAACGGCTGAGGTGAGCATCTGCACCTCCATCCTCAGAGCCTCGAAGTAGTTCCTGACTCCTTGGACGCCGTTCCGATAGGCTGCGACGACGACCGGCCTACCCAGCCCAGCGGCCGCAGCCCTGAAGCATAGCACTTTAACGACGTCGCCTCCGTCCACGACCCTCCCAGAGCAGACGAAGTCGACCGTGAGTCGCTGCGCGAGGAGAGCAACCTTCCTGAGGCATGCGACCAGCGGAAGGCCGAGGTCCTTCAGAGCTGCTATGGGGCTGAGCCCTGTTCCGCCCTCCTTGCCGTCTATCCAGAGCACGTCGGCTTTCTCCTCGTCGCAAAGCTCCGCAACTTTCTCGATATCTCTATACGGGCCGGACTTTAGCCAAACCCTAGCCCGCGGATAGTTGTTGTGCATCAGCCTTATCATGCTGCGTAGGATCTCAGGAGTGAAAGTTCCGGGGGCGGAGTGTCTCTCATACAACGGCTTCTCGACTCTACGAGGGTCAGAGTCGAACGAGTACTTGTCAACAAGCCTTAGCGCCAACTTTCTGTCGACGAAAGTCTCACCGCCGAGCCCGGGCTTAGCCCCCTGACCCAGCTTTATCTCAAAGCCGACCTTTCCTTCGTCTATGTAGGGGGTTATGTCGGGGTCTGAGTAAACCCTGTTCCACAGCTCGTCGTAAGCATCCTCGACGCTCTGCTGGATGTAAACCCCTCCAAACCCCTCCTGAATGTTCTCGAGATAGGTCATCACCCTCTCCTTGAAGCAGGGCTGGCTAGGCTTGACTCTCTTGGAATAACCCCAGACCGTGGCAACGTTCTCGCCTACCCCTAACGGTATTCCGAGCTCTGCGGCCCCCTTGGCGACGTCGAGACTGACTTTGTTGTAGATGGGGGTTGATCCCATCGAGGCCACGACAACGGGAAGGGTTGACTTGAAGCCTCCTACGATGCAGGTGGTGTCGACGTCGGTGAAGAGAGGCTCCCTCATCAGCTCCTCCATCTTCTTCAGCCTGAAGGGCGTGTAGAGCGGAGGCACTATCAGAAGTTTGTCGAGCATGTCGTGGCGTGTCGGGGCTGGAGTGTAAACCGGGGCCCCCAGCAGAGCTTTGCCGAACTCATCTAGCTCGCCGAGCGGAAAGACAGACTGTCGTCCTTTCTCAGCTCTTTCAGCCACTTCCTCGACAGGATACTGCTGCGTAAACCTAGTTAGCGACCTCAGTGCCTGCGGGTTTCTAAGCAGTCTGAGGAGAAGGGTTATGAGCGGAAGCTTCAACCCTCAGCTCACGGAGAGTAGACTCCAGCAACTTTCGGATAAGGTCTCGCCTCCCAGACGGCCTGAAGCCCGCACAGATACCGGGTGAGCCTCTCCAGCCCTATACCGAAACCCGAAGTAGGCTTGATGCCTTCCTTCAGCATGTCGAGGTACCATCCGTACTTGGCCGGGTTCTCACCGCTCTCCCTCAGCCTAGCCAAGACCTTCCCGTACTCGTACTCTCTCTCCGCCCCGGAAGCAGCTTCGCCGAACCCCTCCGGATACATGAGGTCGAAGTCCTTCAGTATGCCCGGCCTGCTCGGGTCCTCCTTGTCGTAGAAGCCTCTAGCTCCTCTGGGGTAGTCGATGATGAAGAAGGGCTCGCCGATTATACGGGAGAGCTTCTCCTCCTGAGGCCAGGGTATCTCGGCTGACGGGTTGACTTTCTCTCCGTGGGACTTGAGTATTTCGACCGCTTCAGCGTGTGTTATCTTTTTGAAAGGCGGGCTGAACCTAGGCAGCTTTCTGCCGAGCTCATCGAGATAAGGCTTCGCCTTCTCGGCAACAGTGTTGACGGTGTGGGTTAGAAGGTTCTCCGCAGTCGTCATGGCTGCTCTGTAGTCGACGTCAGCTTCCTCTATGTCTATCTGGACAAACTCGACGAGGTGTCTCCCCGTTGTAGCCGACTCGAGGGGTTCCAGCCTTACGTTGGGTGAGAAGAAGTAGATTTTGTTGAAGGCTGTTGCAAGCATCTGCTTGTAGAGTATGGCGCTGCTCATCACCTTGTACTCTCGGCCATAGTAGTCGATGGTGGCTTGCTTCGCGCCTCTTATGCCTGGGTCGGTCACGGGCCCTATGATGGGTGGGAGAAGCTCGAGAAAGCCTCTGCCATCCAGCCATTCCCGGACGGCTCTGCTGGCTATGGCTTGGACGTTTAGTATGAGGTAGGACCTACGGCTCCGTATGGTTTTGTAGTATTTTTCCAGCTGCTCGACGGGTGGCTTGAGCATGAGTTTACGGGTCTCTCCTCGGTATTTAGCGTTTATACGAATTTAATGGAATATGCAGGTCAAATCAACGGATGATAGGGTTTTTTCCGTCTATTTGACGGTTTCTCGGGCGGCAGCCCCGCCTAGCGAAAGCTTGGAAACCTCTTCCCGCAGGCTCTTAGCAAGCTCGAGGACCTCTTTCAGATCCTTTAACCCCTCCTCCAGACCGTTGTTCTCCACAACCATCTGCTCGGCTGCATCCCGCCGGGCTGGTGTTTTAAGCTTCTCCTCTATGAGCTTGACGGCTTCATCAAGCTTCTCCAGCCTCTTCCTATACTCCTGCATCACAGCATCCTCTTCAGAAGGCTTGGCCAGTACACGGTGAGGGGGAGCGGTGTTCAGGGGCCTGGGCTGAAAATTCACCACGCGTGGTGATGGAGGGGGACGTAGCTTCTTCACGCCGTGAACCAGCACCAAGCTGTAGAAAGCCGCGACGCACATCGTAAGGACTATGAAGATGGTCGCCGTGTTCTGGATGCTTGGGGGCAAGGTTGCCGTCAGGGCCAGCATAGCTTCACCTCTCCACCACCAACGACGACATACTTCTTCCGAAGCCTGCGAACGACGACAGAATCCGCTCGCTGGCCGTGGCCATGCTGAAGAAGCTCAGGCCGCTCACCAAGAGAAGCATTCCTAGGTAGTGTGTGAAGCTGAAGACCGAGTCTCCGTCAGCCAAGTAAATGTTTACGGCGGTTATCACCGCCACGGCAACCATTATTGTGTAGAAGTAGTTTACGGCGACCGAGTAATCGACGGGTTTGAGGAGCATGAGGTAGGGCTGCATCATCTTGGCGACGCCTGAGAGGATGTTCAACAGCGTCGTCATCAAAGCTGAGATAGCCGCCAACACAGCCTGCAGAGGTATTGACAGGGATTTCAGCGACGAGGTTATCTGGCCCCTCCTCTTATCCCTCATCAACGTGGTTGAAACATGCTCGCTCAAAACGCTGCACGCCTCAGTGGGCCGGGCGCCGCCCTCGAGTGTCTCAGCCAGTAGGCCTAGGGTCTTCTCGGCTAGGTTGCTCAGCATCTCTCTGCCGAAAAGCGTCAAGCTATGAGAATTGCTTATTCCCAACTTCATCCTCGTTTCGATGTTCTGGACTAGGCGTTGAATCGGGCCGAAGCCGCTCACCACGAGCATCCTGGCTGCGCTCCTGTAAGAACCCGTTGCGTTCAAGTAGTCTCCGAAGCTCTTCAGGAAAATCGGGAGGACCGCCTCGTAGGTGTTGACTCTCCTGCACCATCTCCGGCCCATGAAGCCGTGCAGAGCTAGGGGAGCTCCCGCCGCCGTCAAAACAGCTGACGAGTAGGCTACTGACTGTCCGCCGAGAAAATCCGCTAGCTGTGGTGAGAGGGCGACCAGCAGCAGGCACGCAGCCGTCAATGGCTTCGCCAGCCGTTCCAGGAGAGATAGCCTGCTTGGACGTACTGGGTAGCTGTTCAGCATCTTCCGCCTGAGGTTGTTTGTTGCGAAGATGAGGGTTGTGGAGCTTAGTGTCATTGTTATGGAGAGGAATGACAGCTCCATCACGCCTCCGCTGTCTGACGAGCCGAAGATAATCGAGACAAGAATGAACGAAACCATCAGAAGCGAAACTATGCTGACGAGCGTCGAGTAGGCTTCGACAAGCCTTCTCAGCTTTTCGAGGCCTTTTTCGAACTCGTTCTCCTGTTCAGCCAGATACTTGCTGTATTCTATTCGTGCAAAGTCCTCAAGGTCTACGCCTGCTTTCACGGCGTGCTTGAGACGTGTGAAGTAGTTTTTCAGCTGCGGCTCCTTGAGGCTCTCGGTGATGTAGTTTAGCGTTTCAGACTGGCCGTATCCCCATTTCATGTTTAGGATGCGTGCTTTTTGAAAGACTGAAGTAAACCTTTCCGACACTACTGAGGATTTGGCGACGACGGATATTATCTGGTTTAGTGATAGTTTGGAGAGGGCGCCTATGGTGAGCATTAACGTCAACGAGTTTATGTCGGCGTTAATGTCTTGGAAAGCAGCCCGCCGGATCTTCAACTCCGCCAAACCTTCCTCCCCTCTTCAAGCAACTCCAGCACGGTCTGAACCCCGTTGTCGTAAACCATCTTAACGGTCTGCCAAACTTTGTCAAAGTCGGTGGCCTTCCTCTCAATCATAAACTCCAGAATCCTAGCCCTCCGCATCAAATCCTGGTATATCTTCCTGCTTTCACGAGGCGATAGCCCGAGCATGGTTCTTATCTTGTTCTCGAGGAGGAAGCTGTTGCCCTCCCCCCTGAATTCATGAACGTCGCCGCTTGAGTCCCAGCTGAAGAGCTCGATGTAGTCAAACCTGCCGGTTGAAGGGTCGTATCCAACCATCTCGTTTATGCTCAACACGCGTCTCTCAACCCTTCCAGTTGTCGGAAGCCTGACGGCGCTCTGTATGAGGACGCAGTTCAATATGTCGACGTAGGTCTTGGGTATGTTAATCGGGTCGCCTGTGAGCCGTTGTATCAGCTTCTCGACGGAGCCTGCGTGGAAGGTCGCCAAGACCGGGTGGCCTGTCTGCATCGCCTGGAAAGCCACGGAAGCCTCAGCCCCCCTTATCTCTCCCACGATTATGTAGTTGGGCCTCTGCCTCAAAGCAGACTTTAGCAAGTCGAAGAGAGTAATGTCTCCCTCACCCTTCTCCCCCTGCCTGGTGACCTCTCTTATCCAGTTCTCGTGTGGAACAACGATCTCAGGCGTGTCCTCTATGCTAACGATCTTTGCCCTCGGGTTTATGAAGACGCTGGCAGCCCGTAGGGCTGTCGTCTTCCCCGAGGCTGTCTCGCCGCAGAACCAGGTGCTCATGCCGTGCTCCATCATAACCCAGAGATAAGCAGCCTCCAAGCTGCTCATCGTCCCCCAGTTTACGAGGTCCGCTATGCTGACAGGTTTGTCGGAGAATTTACGGATCGTGAAGTTGCTGCCGTGCTTGCTTACGTCGCTGCCGTAAACTATGTTTATCCTTGAACCGTCAGGCAGGCTTGCGTCGACAATGGGCTTCCTGTAGCTCACGGGCTTGTCTATTCTCTCAGCCAGTCTTTCGACGAAGCTGTCCAATTCCTCCCTGTTGCTGAAGTAGATGTTTGTTTCGCAGCTGCCGAAGATTTTATGCTCCACGAAGATGGGGCCGACGCCGTCGCATGAAACATCTTCTATGTATGGGTCTCTTATCAGGGGCTCGAGAGCACCCATGTAGACTTTCTCGAGGACGGTGCTGTACTTGATGAGCTCCGCCGTGCTGCTGTTGGCGGCTAGGCTGGCAACAACCCCCTTGCGGTAGACAGGCCTGTAGTCCATGTCGTCAAGCGACTCGTCCACTACGATGAATTGGTCGAGGAGCTCGGTTATGATGCGTTCATGCTCTTCTTTGGTGTTGAAATCCATCGACGGGTCGATCAAGCTGGCTAATCCTCGCTCGACAATCTTCATCAACTCCTGCGAGTACATCGTGGAGGGGCTGACAACCGTGTACTTGGCTCTCTCGTTCTCACGAGACTCTACATGGATGAACAGAGGGTCTCCGACGGGGTAGAGCACGCTGAACTTCTTGAGGTTTCGTAAGTCTCTAGACAGTTGCTCGAGGTAGATGACTTCTCTGGACTTGGGCCCCAGCTTGTCTAGGTAAATCCTCAGATGGGTGAATTTCCTAAGCAGTTCGGGTGGAACCGGCCTAGCTGAGACGGTCATCAAAACGGCTACGCCTTCGCCTGTGAGAAAGGCAGGACTCGGATGCCGAAGGCTTGGTCAACCTCGAAGGCCAGCGTAAGCCCGCTGCGCTCGGCTCCTTTAAGCTTCATCACCTGAAGTGTGCGGAATATTCTTTCCCCGAACTCTTTGACGTTTAGGACGAAGTGGGCGTCGGATATGGACCTCAGCCTGAGAGAGAGGTCTGTGTTCAGAGCATGGGTGTGTATCGTGAGGAAGATAGTCTTACCTTCCTTGTCGACGATGTTCCTGACCACTGTGAAGAAGTTGAGGATGTCTGATGTCTGAGCGTTTGTAAGCAGGTAGGTCATCGAGTCGATGAAGAATATCTGTTCTTTTTCACGAGACCTTATGAAGGCTGTGATCAGCTTTAGCAGCTTAGCGCTCTGGTCGGTCATCCAAGTCATGTTTTTGACATGCATCTCGCCGATCTTGAGCCTGCCGGTGAGAAGATGGTAAGTCGCGTCCCATGTCAAGGACTTCATGTCATCCCTCACCCCTCTGATGCTCGACTCGGTTGTCAACAGGTAGCAGTTGAAGCCTGTGAGCAGGGCTCCGTAGCAGTATTGCATGACAAGCACCGACTTACCGCTGTCGTTGGGGCCTTCGATGAGACACAACGACGGAGTTTTAATCGGCCCGATCTTCCTGTCAAGCTCGGGGTTGAAGCTTTTGATCGACCCGTCGGTCATTCAACCACCCCAAACTTAACTAATACCGGCATGAGCGGGTTGACCTGCTCGTCGACCACCACTACGGCTATCAGCGTCTCGCCCACGTTCCAGACTCCTTCAACGCCTGAGACTAGGTCTATCGGGTCGAGCAGCTCTCCAGAGAAGCCTCCGTACCTAACTTCAGTTATGCGCCACGACGGCGGTGTGGAGGCCAAGTATTCCACATACCTTACCTTCTTGTTGGACGCTGTGTCGAAGTAGATTAGGAAAAGGTCTGAGGATAGTAGGTTCCTTACTCTCACGTCGTTGGGCCCGTTGTTGGTCAACTCAACCAACACAGCGTCCTGCTCCGCCGAGAGAACCCTAACCTCGTAGCTGTTTTTCGCACGGTGGTTTAGTCCCTCCGCCTGCTCCAGCATCACTCTCTCGACAGAATACATGGTGAACATCATCAGCTGGACGACCACCATGCTCGTCAACAAAACCATGGCAACAAGCCCGAAACCCGACATCTCTAACCACCCACGGAAAAGACGTGGTCGACCCTCGTGTATAGAGTGGACAATCTTATCAGATATTCTCCGCTGCCCAGAGGCTGTCTGAGCTTCACCGTTATCTTCACAGTTTCACCCCAAGACCACCCGTTGTCTTCGAAAACATCCCTAACCAGCTCGTAGCTCCAGCACGGGGGCTCGCCGCAGTACCTCGGGTTCTCGAGGAGTTGGCGGCCAATTACGAAGACCTCCGTCAAAGCTATCTCCGAATGCGAAAGCTTGACGTGGCCCGTGTTCTTCACCCAGAAATAGATAATAGACTTGTTTTCACTGACGTGTATGAAGACGGGCTCCAGACGTGTCTGAACTTCTTTCCTTACGTAGACAAGCCTATCCCTGCCAGCCTGCTCCATCTCCCGTAGAACGTTGAACATGTTCGACGTGAAAGCTGAAGCAGCAAGAACGAGCGCCACCGCCACCATGGCCTCGGCCACTAGGTATCCGCCCACCATCACTGCCTCCCTCCCCAGTTCTTCGAAATCATTTTCAGGCTGCTCGACGCGCTGAGCAGAAGGAATGTCAGCGGGGATTCATCGTTCTTGGAGAGCAGGTAGATCAGATAGAGGACTATCAACACGTCTGTGATACTGGGCTGCGCATCGTGTACAGGGTTCAACCTAGTCGAAGACTCTATGCTGGAGAGAAACTCAAGAGCCTCCTTGATGACTTCAACAAGATCCTTAGAGATGAGCTTCTTCCAAGCAAGCATGTTCACAAGCCTTAGCAGGTAATCCTTGCCGACTACGACGTTCATCAAATCAACGGCCGTCAAAACTTGGATGAAGTAGCTCAGACTGTTTTGGTCCCTGACTCCGGCCTCCTCTTCCTCATGTAGAGCAACCCCTGGTTTGGAGAGGCTGAACTGCTCCGCTTCAGTCGGCCGAGCAGCGCTCTTCTCCGGCTTTCTCTGCTCCAAAGCCTCCTCGGCACGCACCGTTTGAGCTAGAATGTTGAACGGGTTTTCGGCCGAGTTCAGCATCTCGCGGATGTCCAACAGAGTCTTCTCCAGAGGCTCCCTAATCCTTTTAATCTCCTCCTCTATGCTCCTTAAGCGCTTATCTCCGGCTGACTGCTGGTCAGACAAGCGATTTCACCCCTCAAGAAACAAGCTTTCATGATGTCTATGCCACTCAAAACCTAAATAAATCAATTACTAAAGTAAGATTGGAGTAAGACAATAATCCAAAAAAATTCTAGAAAAATTTTAATCTATCCTCATTTATCTATATGCTGCCCGAAAAATGAATAATGAAAAAAGAATACAAAAAACGAAGAAAGGTCTGACGGGGCTAGAGACAGCGATAATACTGATAGCCTTCGTCATCGTGGCCAGCGCCTTCTCCTTCGCCGTCTTGAACCTAGGCCTTTTCACAACCCAGAAGACGGGCGAGGTGATGCAGGCGGGTTTGGAGGAGACGCTTGCCTCCATCGAGACAGCCGGAGCGGTGGTTGCGAAGAGCTCGGGCGGAAACATCACAGAGATCGTAGTCTACATCAAATCTTCGGTCGGCAAGGGAGAGGTCGACGTCAGGCCTGGCAAGCTAGTAATAACGTATAGAGACAAGGGAACCTTCAAGGAGAACATCTATCCCAACAACTCGACGATCACGACTGTGTATCAGGTGACTGGAGACGGGGACACTGTGCTCGAGTACGGCGAAGTCTGGGCCGTGAAGATGAACGTGACGCAGATCTCGGGATCTGACCTGGACCCGAACGACGTCTTCAGCATCGAGATAAAGCCGCCGCAAGGCTCGCATCTGAAAATTGAGAGGAGGCTGCCGCCGTCTTTCGACCCCGTCATGGACCTTACGTAAGCCCTAACCCCCCTCCCCCTTTTTTTCCACAGCTGTTTCGAACAGCAGGCTTGTTTTTACTTAAATTCCTCCGCTTCCTGTGTCCTTTCTGGGGAGTGGTTTGCTTCAGCCCGAGTCATCGGACTCAGTCATAAAGAAGCATGTTGAGGAAGCGTTCACGAAGCTTCTGCTTCAGGACCATTCCGCAACGATGAAGAGATGCGACGTTGTTTACCTTCCGTCAAGCAGGCACGGGAGGTACCTGGTTAACGTTCTCAACAAAACCTTCAGCGTGGAGCTTGACATCGGTTCGGTGGTTGACCTGACGCTTGGGAAGGAGGCGGGCGAGAAGCTTTCCTACGTCCTGCTTGAGTATCTCACAGGTGTGGGGCATTCAGCCGGTCCTGAGAACTGGATACCGGTTGAAACCATCCTGCTCCAGCCGAGCCACAAACATTACTATCAGAAAGCTGTCGTCAGGCCGTTGGAGAGGCTTTTCGGCTACGACAAAGAACTGTTCGAGGCTGTGGCGAGAAGGCTTATGGGCAGGAGAGAGAAGCTGGGCGGAACAGCGTATTCATTCCAGTTCCTACCCAAGGTCAACGCCCTTGTCCAGGTATGGGTTGGGAACACGGCGGAGTTCACCAAGCCCAAGATAAACACCTCCTTCAACTCAGGTGCGAGACGATTCCTCGGAGAAACCGGGCTCGTCTACCTGTTCGAGGTTTTAGCCGGATTCATGGAGAAAGAGGCGAGGAGGAAGAAAACCTAGGACTGGCGCCACTCCTCCTCGGAGACGCCGGCCCTCCTGTTCATCTCACGGGCCAGCAGGAAGAAAAGCGTCGAAAGCCTGTTGAGAAAAGCCGTAATCGATTCGTCGACGGGTTCTTCGTCGGCGACACGGGCCACGGCTCTTTCAGCCCTTCTGGCAACAGCCCTGCAGACATGCATCAAGACGGCCTCCGTGCATCCCGCGGGATAAATGAAATGTCTTAATGGAGGGAGGTTCGACTCAAGCAGTCTGACCCATTCTTCGACGACCAAGCTATTGCTCCTTATTTTCTCGACGGGGTGGGTGGGGTTTGCGAGATATGCTCCCACGTGAAAAAGGCTTTCCTGAACAGTCTTGAGAAGTTCGTCGACTTCCTCATACTTCAGAGCAGCGCGGGCTAGACCGATGAACGACGATAGTTCGTCAACCTCTCCGAAAGCAGCTACTCTGGGATGGGTTTTCCTAACCCTCCCCGTTCCCGGCAGGTAAGTGTCTCCACGGTCTCCGGCGCCGGTCATCACCTACCTTTTCTCAAGCTCCGATATTATATTTCTGATGCGCTTGAAGTCTACTGCCGGCGTCGGCTTTTCCGGAAGAATTCCCTGCGGCCTCAGGATCAGCACGACGATCAACGCTATGCCGAACAACAGCCTGTCTAGCCAGACCAGGCTGAATGGAATGACCGGCTCTAGCACATACCTGTATGTGTCTATCGTTCTTCTCAGGACAACGAAGACAAAGGTTCCGAGCAGAACGCCCCTGTGGTTGCCTGCTCCCCCTATGATAACCATAACCCACGGCCAGAAGGTCCAGTTGATTCTATCGTATGTTGACGCTATAACGCCTTGGGAGTTGAAAGCCCATAAAGCTCCTGCAACAGCAGCCATAACAGAAGACAACACCAAAACTTTCTGCTTCAACCTTACGACGTCTTTCCCAAGAACCTCAGCCGCCATCTCCTGGTCCTTCAGAGCTTTGAGCGCCCTGCCTGCAGGCGAGTAGGCGAGCTGACGCATGTAAATGAAAAACACTAAGGCAACAAGAGAAATCACGAAGGCCGAGGCGTAAAACCTGTTGGCACCTAGCCATCCATACGGGTCTGGAGCGAAGACCCCGAGGGTCCCGCCCACGAGGGTTCTCTCCAGATAGCCGACCTGCCTTAAAAACTCGCCCATCGCTAACAAGGTCATGGCGAGATAATCCTCCCTAAGCCTTATTGCTGGGTAGGAGGCGATAAAACCTAAGCCAGCTCCTACCAGCGCTGCCAGACCAACCGTGGCAAGCAACACCGTAAGGGAGAGAATAGGGTCTCCGACCATCACCCTACGTATGCAATCCCCGATTACTGAATTGTCCTCGATGTAGTCCATTCCCTCTAGGATGCGTGGCTTAATCTGGGCTAAGGTCTTCAGACACTCTGACAGGACAGGGTTGTTCTCTACGGCTCTGAATCCTTTAAGCAAATTAAGCTGGTCAGCCAAAACCCTTCCCGGAACAGCTCCAACCACAAAAGCGCCTCCGGCCACTGCGAGAACTTTTCCGAAGTTAGGGATTCCAGCCAGCCCGTATTCAATGTTGAGGCTTGTGTTCAGTATTAAATAGATCGCGAAGTATGCAACAATATCCAGTAAGAATGTTAAGAGCTGCTGAGTTTCTATCAAGCTCTCACACCTCTGCCGAAAAGAAGCCTACCCAACCTCCTCCATCTAACTGCTATCAGGCCTTGGGGTATTAATATCAGTGTTATAGCCATGGCCGTCAGCGGGATTAACGGCCGATAGACTGTAATCCAAGCCCCGAAAGTGAGGCCGAGCTGTCGCGTCCCCAGTATTTCGATGAAGCCGAGCAAGTATCCTCCAGCGACGGCTCCGTAAATATTCTGGAGACCGCCCACTATGCTCGCTGCGAAGATGCTTATCAGCTGCAGGCTGCCGTAGTCAGGGCTTCCCTGAAACCAGAGGGCTAGAAGAGAGCCAGCGAGCCCCCCAAGACCTCCCGCTATAAACCACGAATACGAGTACATGCGTTTGACGTTTATTCCAAGGCTTCCGGCTAGCGGAGGGTTCTCTATGGCGGCCCGTAATCCTACGCCAAACCGGGTCTTGGTCAAAATCACGTGCAGGAGCACAACGGTTAACACGGCTAGGGTGGGCGCTGTTAGGAATACTCCAGGCTGGTCGAACAGCCTCACATCGTTTCTTCTTATCAAGAACCCTCGGGACTGAACCTTGAATGTCTGCGTGAAGTAGTCGGCGTAAATGTTGAGGACAGCTATTAGAATCAGCTCGAACGCCAGGGTTGCTATCATCTGTGAGACTAGGCTTGCGTCCCTGGAGATTAAAGTCCTGAGAACCACGAGGTAGAGGACGAGCGCAGCCGCACCGCCCAGCAAAAAAGCCGGTACGACGGACAAGTAAGGATGAAGCTTGAATAACTCCGTCATGGTGAGCATGGTCATCATTCCAATTGAGGCGAAGCTGCCGTGGGAGAAGTTAGGAACCTTAGTCGTGAGATAGTTGAGCGTTAAGCCAAGAGACAAAAGGCTTAACATGCTCGCAAAGATCACCGCGTCCCTGATTATCGGCTCAAATACGACCATCTATCCGCATCATATTTGGCGAGGGCTATATAAGATTTGTAAAAACGCTTATATACATGGTTTTGGCTTTAAAAAAGCATGAGAAAAAATACTAAAGCCGTATCCTCAACTGTCGCAGGCGCTGCTGCTGTTGTTGCCCTTGTTATCGGTCTTCTGATAGGAGCTGTGGCCCTTGGTCCATTGGTTGGCGTTGGACCGCAGGTGCAAACGGTTGAAAGGACAGTGACGGCGACTGCTGCTCAGACTGTGTTTAGGACAGCAACGGTTGAGAGGACAGTGACGGCGACTGCTGCTGCAGGTCTTACGGGAGAAGTGCAGATAGGTACGCTGCTATGTCTCAGCGCTGTGCTCTCCTCATACGCTGAAAACGAGAAAGTTGCCATGGACCTTGCGGCCAAAGAGGTGAACGATTATCTACAAAAGGCTGGCGCTGGATTCAGAATCAAACTAGTCCACGAAGATACAGCATGCGCACCAGCCACCGCCGAAGAGAAGATAAGAAGCCTATACGCCAGGGGCGTGAGGTTAATCGTCGGCCCCATGACCTCCGCCGAAGTGCGTCAGATAAAGGGCTTCGCCGACACAAACAAGATTCTCCTGATATCCCAGTCGTCGACGGCGCCCGACCTTAAGATACCCGGCGACTACGTTTACAGATTCTGTCCTGCTGATGATATTCAAGGACCAATCGGCCCACGGCTTGCAAAGCTCCTCGGAGTGACGCACTTCCTCTACGTGTGGAGAGGAGACCCGTGGGGCGACGGCCTGCATACAGTCTCGACAGGTGAGGCTAGGAAACTTGGTCTCAACCTAGCCTTCGAGCTCAGATACGCTCCGGACAAGACAGAGTTCTCAGCCGAAGTCTCCCAGCTAGCCAACGCGGTCAAGTCTCTGCTCGATTCAGGAGTTCAGGGCAACAAAATCATGATCGAGATAGTCGGCTTTGATGAGGTGGTGGCATTCCTATCGGCTGCAAACGAATATCCACAGCTAAAGCAGGTAAGATGGTTCGGCAGCGACGGAACTGCTGTCACTGCAGCGATATTCCAAGACCCGGCTGCCTCCAGCTTCGCTGAACAGGTCAAATGGATTAACCCGCTGTTCTTCGCCACAACCCCCGACAGGAAAGCGAGAATAGATGCCGAGGTTTTAAGAGTGCTAGGACGCTCGCCGCCCGACGCATACTCTTATGCGGCTTACAGCGCTGTCTGGGCCTACGCTCTGGCACTGATGGCAACCCAGAAGTATGATGCCGAAGCGGTTAAGGCTGTTCTGCCGACTGTGGCTCCCGAGTTCTTGAGCCTGAAGCTCGACGACGGCGGAGACCTTCCATACTCGGACTACATTCTCTGGGTTGTGAAGACGGTGGACGGCAAACCACGTTGGGTTGAAGCCGGAAGATACATCTACGCATCTAACTCCTTCGAGTGGGCCGCGGGCTTCACGCCGTAAAACTCATATATTATTTATCCATTTTTTATAGAATGACTGTTGAGACAATTCTAACGACTCGAGGCGTGTCTAAAAACTTCGGCGGACTCTGGGCTCTAGACGGAGTCGACATATCTGTGCAAAAAGGCAGTATGTGTCTTTTGATAGGGCCTAACGGTAGCGGCAAAACCACTCTGGTAAACGTTGTCACAGGAGTTTATAGGCCTGAGCACGGTGAAGTGTTTTTTGACGGCAAGCCTGTAACAGGGTTGAAACCGCATCAAATCTACCGCTTAGGGCTCGTTAGGACCTGGCAGATACCCCAGCCTTTCCAGTCTCTAACAGTTCTAGAAAACCTCTTGGCCTCAGAAAAATACAACCCGGGTGAAGGGCTTCTCTCCGCTCTTAACAGGTCAAAGTGGCTTAAATTTGAGGAGGAGGCGGTTGAGAAAGCCTATAAGATCTTAAAGCTTTTGAAGCTTGACCATCTCTGGGACCAGCAGGCCTTCAAGCTTAGCGGCGGCCAGATGAAGCTCCTCGAAACAGGCAGGGCTTTGATGAGCGGTGCGAAAATGATACTCATGGACGAGCCGGCGGCAGGCATAAACCCAATCCTAGCACATGAAGTCTTCGCCTACTTGAAAGAAGTCAACCGAAAGCTTGGGGTGACGCTCCTGCTCATAGAGCATCGCCTCGACCTAGCAATACCCTACGTCGACTACGTTTACGCCATGCATCTGGGTAAAATCATCTCAGAGGGCAAGCCTTCGGAGGTTTTGAACGACATAAGGGTGGTTGAGAGCTACCTCGGTGGATGAAGCTTGCTGAGGACTGAAAACCTTGGAGCCGGCTACAGAAAGCTGCAAGTTCTGTTCGAAGTCTCGGTCTCGGCTCCTGAAAAACTTCTAACCACCGTTTTAGGTCCTAACGGAAGCGGCAAAAGCACTCTTCTCAAAACCATTTTCGGGCTGACCCGTGTCTACTCGGGTAAAGTATATCTCGACGGCAAAGACATCACCGGGCTTCCACCCCACTCAGTGGCCTCGCAGGGAGTTGCCTACGTCCCCCAAGTCGACAACGTCTTCGCCAACCTCACCGTCCGAGAAAACCTACTCATATCAACCTACGGCATGGCGAAAAGAGAGCAAGCAGTCTACGACGTCATGGATATCTTCCCCCACCTCAAAAAATACCAAGGAAAGAAGGCTGCTTACATGAGCGGAGGAGAGAGGCAGATGTTGGCCATCGCCATGGCCCTCGTCCGCCAGCCAAAGCTGATGCTTTTCGACGAGCCGACCGGCAACCTGTCTCCGAAGATGGCTACGCAGATCCTCGACATAATCAAGGGGCTTAGAGACGACTACGGCAAGACCATTCTCCTCGCCGAGCAGAACGCTAGAAAAGCTTTGGAGATAGCTGACAGAGCTGTGCTGCTCGTCAGCGGCCGGCCGGTCTTCGAGGGAGAGGCGCAGACGCTTCTGCGGCACGAGGAGCTTGGGAAGCTTTATCTTGGAATCAAATGATATCCAAGACTTCTACAACGCTGCTAAGGATGTAGTCGGCGTAAACACAGTCGCTCATATTTACGCCAGCCGTCAGCATCCCCACCTTCTTAGCAGGAGCCAGCTCCACATCACACCTGTCTCCAACATACAGAGCCTCGCCGGCCCCCGCTCCCGACTTCGACAGAAGAAGCATGTAGCCTGCAGGGTCCGGCTTGGGTTCAGCGTCGTCGCTCGTGACGATGAAGTCGTAGCAGTCTGAACCCACGCCCAAGCATTCTAAAACCTTAGCGGCAAGCCTTCTGCCCGAGTTGGTGTGCAGGCCGACGAACAAACCTCTCCTCCTGAGGGAAAGCAGCGTTTCGACAACCTCCGGCGCCGGCTCAATGTATTTTTCCGGCACAACCCGCTCGGCGAGCCGACCGTAGAAGATGCTGCGGCTCAACCCCATCAACTCAACGCTCTTGCTCACGGTTTTGACCTCCCTTTTCAAACTCATCAGCTTTCTAAAGGCCTCGGCCCTGCTGAGCTGAAGCAGCTCGGCGAGGACAGCCACCGCGGACTCGAGGAGATGCTCTTCATACTTACTGCTGCGATACAGCGTGCCGTCGACGTCTAGGAAAACAGCCTTAACCCTTTTCAAACTATTCCAAGCGCCTTGTTGGTTTTCTGTATGCTCTGGTCGGCCGGTGTCTCACCCACGACAGCTCTCACAGCGTCGACGTTCTCCGGAACAACGATAGCCTCCTGATGGACGCCCATGAAGAAGTAGACCTCCCGTCCAACAGCCTTGACGGAATCCCCCCACACCACAGCCTCGTAGACGTCTCCCCTAGACCGGCCGCTCTCCCTGCCGTATTCGAAGACGTTAGCCGTGCTCTTGAACCCGTCCGACTTCCAGACAACCTTCACGCGCGTAGTTCGGGAGAGAAGATCCCTCACCTCCTCGGTCGAAGCATTCCTCTCAAGCGTGATAAGGAGGCTGTGGACGTGCATGTGGCTTGTCGGAACCTTCATAGCCATGGTCAAGATGTTTAACTCTGGAAGAACGGTTCTGACATCGTCGGCGTGATGCGACGGAACCTCGACGGGGTCGAACACGACGGCGTCTATCAAGCCTTTAGAGGACTCTTCTGGGTCCGAAGCCCGCCTAGCTATCACGGCCCGGGCTCTCTCAATACCGTACGCGGTGTCCAGAGAGTGAAGAACCCTGCATAGAGCTGTTGTGTTGCATGAGACGACTCTTACCGACTTTCTGCCAACTGCCTTGTCGTAGTTGCACTGAGCCACGAAGCTGGTCTCAGCCACTTCAGCCTCCTCGCCGCCTTGGAACACGGCCCTCCTACCCATCGAAGCATACTTCTGTCTGTATGTCATTCCGACGTCTCCGGGTGTGCAGTCGACAACCACATCACACTCGCTCAGCAAGTCGTCCAGAACCCCTTCAACCCTTATGCCCGCCTTCCTGAAGCGGGATACACCCTCCTGGTCTATGCAGTAGATTCTGTAGCCTTTCTCCAGCGCTCTCCTAGCCTTGTAGTCAGGCGTTGCCTTCACAACCCCTACGACAGTCATGTCGTCCTGCAAGCTGACGGCGTCAGCCACCCTCCTTCCTATCGTTCCGTAGCCGTTGACGCCAACCTTTATCAAACAACCCCACCCCTGTAGCGTCTAGCGCTTCGGCCGAGAGCCTCTATCAGAGGCAGGCTCATACCTGCGAGAAACATGACCAAAGCACCTCCAGCCGTGCTCACGTGGTCAATCCAGTCCTTCACCCCGAGCCTTTCAAGAGCCGCCGACAAATGCCCACCGCTTACGATTGACGTCCCAAGCGAGCTGGCCGTGGCGAGAAGAAGCTCGTCAGTCCCCTTCTCGAAGCCCTTCTTCTCGAACATTCCCGGAGGGCCGCTGATGAAGATGGTTCCGGAGCTCTTGATAATCTTCGAGTACTTCTTGATCGTCCTGTCCCCTATGTCGAGAACCTGCTCAGCGTTTTCCAGGCTTCGGACGTCCACCTCAACCCTTTCACCGTCCTTCTCAACCGCAACATCCTCCGGAAGCTGGAACTTCTCCCTGTGCTCGTTGTAAAGCTTAGCCGCCTTGGGCACGTGTTTCTCCAACTCTCTGGGAAGCGGTTTTTTGAAGGCTTCAACCGCTCTGAGGAACACAACCCCTATCAACCCTGTCAGGAGGACGTTGTCAGCACGGCCGTTCGAGATGAGCGCCTCTATAGCCTCTAGTCTGTCGGAGACCTTCGACCCGCCGAGAACAGCCGTGTAAGGAGCCTTTGAGGTCGCGATAACACGGTTAAGGGACTTCAGCTCCCGAGCAACCAAGTAGCCGGCGCACGTCGGAAGTATCTCTGGAAAGCCGACTATGGATGGATGGGCTCGGTGAGCCGTTGGGAAGGCATCCAGAACGCAGATGTCGAACAGAGGCGCCAGCTTGCTCACCAGATGGGTTTTCGCCGCATCCTCGGGCGTGAACTCGAAGTTCTCCTCGGCGGCAAACCTCAGATTTTCCAGCAGGAGAATGTCTCCCTCACCCATGCTTTTTATCGCAGCTCTAGCGGACTCGCCGAACACGTCCTCGACAAACTTGACGGGCCTTCCCAAAACCTCCGACAAAGCTTTAGCGTGCTGGCTGAGTGATACGTAATCGTATCTTCCAACCCTGCCCTGATGGGAGCCGAGGACGATCTTAGCACCGTTCAGGTGCTTTACAGTGAACGACGCTTCCCTTATACGGTGCAGCTCCAAGAGCCTGCCGCTCACAGGGTCTATCGGCGTGTTAAGGTCCACCCTCACAAAAACCCGCCTGCCCACCCATTCAAGGTCGTCCACGGTCAAGAAATCAACAACAGCCATGTAGAGACAACAACCGAATTATTTAAAAATCTATAGCATAAAAACACCTATAAGAAGCCGGTGGAGATCTCCAGCAGGGCCGGTAGATCAGTCTGGAAGATCACCCGCCTGGCGTGCGGGAGGTCCTGGGTTCAAATCCCAGCCGGTCCACCATCCATAAGAGATAAAACCCGGGAATGATTTTCTATACATGGAAGAAGGATTTGATGATTATTCTCGACGAAGAGTCTTGCTTGAAGATTGTCGAGATGATTGGCGGGGAACCGGCTCGTAAAATTGTCAAGACCTTGCTGAGCCGGCCTCATCTGACCGACGAGGAGGTCTCCGCCGCTACCGCGATAGACGTCAAGGAGGTTAGGAAGGTTCTTCATAAGCTTAACGACTTGGGGGCTGTTTCTTACGAGGTTCACAGGGATAAAACCACGGGCCACAGGACGTTCAAGTGGAGGGTTCAACAGGAACAGCTCGTCGGCTACACTAAGATCTTGATGCGGAAAGTGCTGGACAGGCTCAAAGCTCGTCTGGAATACGAGGAGAGCAACCAGATGTACTGGTGCGGGACCCCGGGATGCCCCAAGTACAACTTCACAACCTCGATGGAGACGTTGTTCAGATGCCGTGTTTGCGGAAAACCACTAACTCTCTACGACAACTCCAAGTTCGTCGAGAGGCTGAAAGCTAAGATAGAGGAGCTGGAGTCTAACCTAAAGTAGGCTTGATAGCTGTCCTCAGGCTGGGCCACAGGGTTGAGAGGGACAAGAGGCTTACCACGCACGTGGGGCTGGTGGCGAGAGCGTTCGGCGCTGATATCATGTACTACACGGGCGACAGAGACAGGACAGTTGAACAGACGATCGACAGTGTCGTAAGGCGGTGGGGAGGTAGTTTTAGGGCCGAGTACGTGGAATCGTGGCGAAGCCTCCTGAGACAGTGGCCTGGCAAGAAGATACACCTAACGGTCTACGGTCTTCCGGTCAAGAAAGTAATCGACGAGCTGAAAGCCCAATACTCGAGGGGGCAGCAGCTTCTAGTTGTCGTCGGAGGTGAGAAGGTTGAGGGTGAGGTTTTCAAGCTGGCGGATTTTAACGTGGCGATTACAAGCCAGCCTCACAGCGAAGCCGCCGCCCTAGCCGTTTTCCTAGACTGGCTTCAGGAGGGGAGGGAGCTCGATAAGGTCTACGACGATGCCAAGATAGTTGTTGAGCCCTCCGAGAGGGGGAAGAGGATAGTCAAGCGCTAACGTGTCAGCCTTATTTTCACGAACGGAGTTTCTCTCGCAAGGCCTTTGAAAGGCGGCCCGGCTCCGTCGAAGAACTTGCTGAAGAACTCATAGACGTGTAGACGCATGGCTTGGATGAAGACGAGCATGCCCTCCAGCAGCATGATGCCTATGTTGCCAACAACCATTAGTGGAAGGGAGGCTAGACCCAGGGCCTGCCAAGCGGTGTTGAGCAAGAGGAGTAGAGCTGTGTGCACTATCAGCAGAATGGTCAGCCTCGAGTACGAGATGGTGTTGGACAGGAAGTGGATGATGTTCTCCAAGACTTCGAGCAAACCCATCCCAACAGAGCCGACTAGGCTTGTCCTATGACCTGGATGCGCCAGGCCTGCGACATATCTTCCGAACATCAAAACCAGCACGCATGCCAGAGATCCGTAGACTCCCACTGTTCCCACAAGGTTCGTCGGCAGGTTGACCAGAGGAGCTGGGTTGGACACCACCAGCATGTTGGGAATGCTTCCACCCGCCCCGAAGAAAGCCAGGACGAAGAATATGCCGAAGAAGTACATCAGGAGGGTTGGAAGCTTCACCGCTAGGGCTTCACCCTTCTCCCCCTCCCTCCAGTACTTCACGATCGATAGAACGTATCCGACTGTGAGATGTACAACGCCGAGGAGTATAGTGAAGACGAGAAGCCTCTGGACTTCAGCCATGTTGAAGGTCTTCGCCCCACCGTGTTCTTCAACAAGGTGAAGAAGCTGGGGAGAGCCGACTACGTCGCCTATTTTGAAGCCGAAGGCTTCGCCTAAGAGAAAGCCTGTAAGTGCCGAGGAAACTCCCAGGAAGACCAGCAGCTTAGCCCAAAGCTTCAGGTCTCCCGAAACACGTCTCAGCATGAAAAGCCCGAAAGCCAGTATGACGAGGCCTTGGCCTAGGTCTGCGAACATTATTCCGTAGAAGATGCAGAAGAAAGCCGACACGTAGGGCGTCGGGTCTATCTCACGATGGCTCGGCAGGCCCTGTATCATGGTTATTTTCTCGAAGGGTTTGATGACCGAAGGGTTTCTAAAGCTTGTCGGGGCTTCTTCGTGATGATGCTTGGCTCGGTCGACTGTCAAGACGGGGTACTTCGACCCAACGGTATGCATGAACACGTCAAACCTCTCAGCAGGGACGTAGCCCTCGATTAATGCGAAGGACTTCAGAGCGCCAGCACCCCCTATCCTCGCCAAAGCATCCTTGACGATGAGGTAGCTGTCTCTGAGAGAAACAAGCTGGTCCGAATGTTTAGCCACGACATCCTTCAGCTTTTCCTCGACCTCCTCAGCAGTTTTCTTTAGAGACTGGACCTCCTCACCCAACAGCTTGACAGCCTCCCTCAGCCTAGGCGGGTATTCGGGAGGAATCGTCAACGGCTTTACGCCCAGTCCTTTGACGACTCTCTCGACAACCTCTCCTTCAGATTTCTTCGAAACGACGAGGAGAAGAATGAAGTCCTCAACCACTGACTCGACCACGGCCGAGTTCGTCGCGGCCCTGCGGAGCTCAGCCAGCTCGGCACCCGTCGCGAAGCCTAGGAAGACGTGGAACTTTTTCATGGTCTTCAGAGAATCTAGGTCAAGCTCCATGTCGCCCACCTTCTTCAACAGCCGGTAGAGAGACTCGAGACGTTCCAGTTTCTCGGAGACGTTCTTCCTTTCCTGCAGAAGGTTGTTTACCGTGTCGAGGAGAGGTTTCGACTCGCTGTCCAGCCTGTTCAAAAGCTCGACAAGGCCCTCTGCCGTTAGCTCTCTCTGAACAACTTTTCCCGGGTTTGCGAGCATGTCGATGATTCCGACCGAGTCCTTTACACCCAGCTCCTGTATTGCGGTCTGAAGCCTTACATAACCAGCCTCCGCCCTGTGCTCGAGCTCGTGGAGTCTGGCGTCTCTGTGGCGTTGCCGCTCAGAAGGGTGGAAATCCTGAAAAGCCATGAGCTCCTCGACCAGCTGCTCCGCCCTATGCCGTGGAGCTACGACAGCAACCTCAACGACTTCGGAGACGCCCAAACCCTTGAGAAACGGCTAACCGGCAACAATATTAACTCTACACGTGAACGGGGTCATCCATTTATTTCCCCGATCTACATTATCCCACGCCGGGATTGAGATGATAACCCTAGACCTTTTAGAGGTTCTTCTTCTGGCCGCCGCCGTGCTGTTCGCAATACTGGCTGTGGAGCAGTCGAGGCTTGTGAGGAGTGTGATGGGTTTACTCGGCTACACAGCAACTCTCGGAGTGATATTCCTCGTCCTCGGAGCCTACCCCGTGGCCTTGTTCCAGCTCCTCATATACGCAGGCGGCATCGTGGCCCTGTTCCTGTTCGTCATCCTGCTCACCAAGGGTTATGAGGAATGAGGCTGGCTGAGGTCCTCGGCTCCGCAGCGGTCCTGGTCCTCGCTTTCGTACTCTTCTCAGCTCTGGCAAGCAGCTCCCCGGCCTACAAGTTCTGGGGTGAAGGCCTAAGCCGCCTAGTCCCCGCCGAGCCGGGCCCACTCTGGCGAGACGTCACGTCATACCTCTACGGAGGCCTTTTCCCTGCATTCATAGCCTTCGGCCTCGTCCTGCTCACTCTCGTGATAGGTCTTTCTGCGATGCTCAGGAGGGAGGATTAGCCGTGGGCCTTCCAGTCCTCTACTACGTCCTGATCGCATCCCTGCTGTTCATAGTAGGAGCCTACTGCCTAGCCACCCGTAAAAGCCTCATCAAGCAGATAATCGGCCTAGAGATCATGGTCAACTCCGCCCACCTCAACTTCGTGGCCATCTCGGCCAAGCACGGCGGAGGCTTAGTCGACCCCTACGCCCAGTCTTTCATACTGTTGTCGCTGGGGGTTGGAGCGGCGGTGGTAGCTCTCGCACTGCTGCTGGCCGTTCAGGTCTACAGGACATACAGGACGACGGACATAACGAAGCTCAAGAAGTTGAGGAGATAACCCTCACCACCAAGAAGTAGTATCTAGCGACTAGGCTGTCCCCCGACTGCTCGTCCTGTAGGGGATTGTAGGAGACCACCCAGGCCTGCGCACCGCTCCTCTCGACTTGAGGAGTGCTGGGGTATCCGGGCACATTCCTAGTTATGTTCCAAGCTCTCGACGAAACACGGCCGTCCTCCGTCAGCACCGTTTCGGTTAGCCGTGCTGTCGGAGGCCATGGAGCAGGGATGTTCGGCAGGTGTCTGGCTGACACGAAACGCGTCTGGATGAGGCTGTCGAGCATGAAAACCATCTCAGCCTTCTCCGGAGGCTCTATTATGATGACGTGGGTGTGGTTTTGGCCGTATCTCCAGAAGACGGCGAAGCTGTACTGGTAGGTACCGGGCTTCGACGGCAGCTTGATGCGGTAAGTTTCCATCGACTCGTAGCTTGGATATCTACTGGAAAGGAGCTCCAGCAGGGCTGAGGATCGCACCACCTCCGTACCTGAAACAGTCTTTGAAACTATGGTCGTCACGGTTTGAGTCGCCATGACGGTCGAGACGACGGTCAGGGTTGTCGTTGCGGTTGTAGCGTTTTCAGCCCTAGGCCCCGCGACCAACAGCACCGAGAAAGCCGCCAAACCCAGAAACACGATCACGAGAACGGCAGCCGTCTTCATCCATTCTCACCCAGCAGTTTAAACCGGCCTAAGAGCGCCCTGTCTCCTGAAGGTATGCGGATTTCGACGACTTCCGCACACCCGTCTTCATAAACGTCTATGAGGTTGAAGCTGTTGCCCAGCCTTCCACGAGTTCTCACGCAAGACACTGTTCCCGCGTTCACGAGCAGGCTTCCTCCAACCATGACGGCGTTCCTGACATGGCGGTGCCCCATCAAAACCATGTTCACTCCCGTGTCCACGATGGTCTTAAGCACGTCGCCAGCATCCTCGAGTATGTCCTTCTCCCTCCCCGCGAAGGGCACTGGAACTAGATGATGGTGGAAAGCCACTATCTTCAAAACCTCCTCGTCGAACTGGCTCAGCTTGTTTTTGATCAACTCCTGCCGCCACCTCCCCAGCCGACCGTAGTCGCTGTCCGGTATCGCGCTGTCCAAGCCTAGGACAACGGCCTTGCCCACGCCGGTCAACACGTCGACGTGGGACACCAGCTCTCTGAAAAGCGAGTCGCCGTAGTTCTTCTCGTCATGGTTTCCGGGAACGTAAAGCACGTCCACCTCCAGCTGCTGCATCTTCTCCTTAGCAAGCTCGTAGTCCATCAGTATTCCATGGTCTGTCAAGTCGCCTGTATGAATAGCTATGTCAGGGCGTGGGTCAAGCTTGTTCAACTGCTTTATGAAAGACTCGAGGGATTGGGGCAGATGCAATCCGTAGTTGCTGATGTGCGTGTCGGAGAAATGAGCAATTCTGAGAGCAAGGCTCGCAGCCATCCTTGAAAAAGGTGAAAGACTCGATAATTAGTTTGTGTCCGGGTAAAGCTTTTGAAGCGGGAGAGACACGATTTTAAGCATGGAGTCAGACGGGTTGACCGACCAGCAGGTCCGTGAAATACTAACAAACTACAAGAGGATAGCAGTCGTGGGGGCTTCACGCGACCCCGCTAAGCCGTCCAACTATGTTCCGAGGTTCTTGATGCGGCACGGCTACGAGATAATACCTGTCAACCCCTACGCCGACGAAGTGATGGGGCTCAAGCCTTACAAAACACTTGAGGAAGTAGGGCAAGGTGTGGACGTTGTCGAAGTTTTCAGGCCCAGCGAGGCGGTCTTGGAAGTGGCTCGGTCAGCTCTGAAGATTAAGCCAAAAGTCTTCTGGATGCAGGAGGGTATCTACAACAAGGAGGCGGCTGAGATTCTCTCAAAAGAGGGGATAACAGTGGTCTGGAACAGGTGCATGATGAAGGAGCACAACAGGCTTCTCGGCTCCAAGCCTCTGGTCCCGCTGGGTAAGTGAAAAGAGCTTAATAGCATGCAGCCTTAAACTATAGTTGGATGGAGGCCAAGTTTCTAGGGTCCCCTGCCAAGCTCTATCGCAGGACTGCGGAGGACCGGGTGGTCTGCACCGCATGTGCGCGCTACTGTTCCCTTAAGAACAACCAAGTCGGCCTATGCGGGGTAAGAGGCGTCGTCGACAACCAGCTCCGCCTCTTCGTCTACGGCAAGGTAATCACCGGCCACGTCGACCCTATCGAGAAGAAGCCGGTCACGCACTACAGGCCCGGAAGCAAGATCTTCAGCATAGCGACGACGGGATGCAACTGGCTGTGCGCCTACTGCCAGAACTTCGACATAAGCCAGCGTAGGAAGGTGGAGGGAGTTGATGCTCCGCCTGAGAGGGTTGTTGAGATGGCGCTGAGGTACGGCAGCGACGGCATAGCATACACCTACAACGAGCCGTCGATCTTCATGGAATACGCCCACGACATAGGCGTCATCGCGAGGCGTAAAGGCTTGATAAACGTCTTCGTGACGAACGGCTACTGGACCCCCGAGGCGGTCGGCATGGCTGCGGAGTTTCTCGACTGCGCGACCGTCGACTTTAAGGGAAGCGGAGAGAAGAGGTTCGTCCAAAGATACATAGGCATCCCGGACGCCGAGCCCGTCTTCCAGACCCTTCTCGAGATTAAGAGGAGGACGAAGATCCATGTCGAGATAACCGACCTCATCGTTCCAGAGATAGGCGACAGCCTCGAAGCGGCGAGGAGGCTCTGTCGATGGGTTTACGAAAACTTAGGCCAAGAGACACCGATACACTTCCTACGCTTCCACCCCGACTACAAGCTCCTACACCTTCCGTGGACGCCTGTCGAGACGCTTGAGAAACACTGCCAGATAGCCCGGGAGGAGGGCCTGCTCTACGTCTACGTGGGAAACGTGCCCGGCCATCCGCTGGAGAACACCTACTGCCCCGGCTGCGGAAAAGTAGTCGTCGAAAGACACGGATACGACATTCTAGACTGGAGGCTCGACAAAGACAACAGATGCCTCGAATGCGGCAGTCAGGTCCACATAGTGGGCAGACCGCCGTCTAAGAAAGTCTCTGGAAGACTTAGGTTCATCCCCGTAAACCTTGAATAAACCTGATGGGGGCAGACGCGGCAAAGCCAAAGGCCCCCGCTTCAAAACGATGCTTCTGTGTCAGAAGCCCTGGCGGGGCTTTGAACCCCGGACGTCGGCGCCCCGTGTTCGCCACGGGCTCTACCGCTTACCAAGCGGTCGCTCCACCAGGCTGAGCTACCAGGGCTCACCCATAGCCTGTGGCTGGTTCTTTAAAAATCTGCTCAGGACAGCACTCCGTACTTGTAGGACTTTCCGATGAGCCTTCCTTCTTCGAACCGCTTGAGGCTGAAGAAGTCAGGGTTGATGAGGGGTTTCTTCCGTCCTAGAATTATGTCGGCTGCGAGCATTCCCAGGGCTGGGCATAGCTTGAACCCGTGTCCGCTGAGGCCGACGACGTTGAACAGGTTCTTGACGCTGGAGCAGTAGTCGACGATGGGGTGCCAGTCGGGCGTCACGTCATAAAGACCAACCCATCCACCCGCCATCCGCGCTTCAGCCATCGCTGGAATTCTGCTGGACACCGCTTCGCCGTACTTGGACGCTGTGTCTAGCCCGACTTTCTCCTCGAGGTTGAAGGATGACGGGTGTTTTTCTCTCCTAGCCATATCGGGGTTTATGCTTCCCATGTAAGTCTGGATTTCACCGAAAGGCCTCATGTAGTAGTTGTTGGGGAGGTCGCCTACCACTGGATGAACTCCTCTGAACGTCTCCGGCCTGTTCCACACAACTATCTCCTCCTTCATGACTTCTATGGGAAGCTGCTCGCCAACCATTTCGAGGAGCGAGTTGGCCCAGACACCCACGGCGTTAACGACAATCTCAGCCTCGACCTCCCCGCGGCTGGTTATCAGCCGCTCGACCAGCCCGCGCTCAACCCTCACGCCAACAACTTCGCAGGACTCCATCAACACGCATCCGTCGCGGACGGCGGCGTTGGCGAAGCTCTGAGCAGTGGCGACAGGGTCGGCGAACCCCGAAAGAGGCTCGTAAGCCGCTGCCGACAAGTTGCCGACATCGATGTACGGGGCTATTTCCTTAACCTCCTCCGGCGAAAGAACCATGGTTTCCACGCCTACTTTCCTGAGCATGGCCACGTTCCTCTCGAGGCCACGCCGGTCCTCTTCACCCGCAAGGAGAATGAAGCCGCAGACCGTGAAGCCAGAGGGCCCACCAACCTCCCTTTCCATGTTCTTCAGCACACGCCAGCTCTCCAGAGCCATCAAAGCTACCTCGGGCGTGCTGTAGTGGAGCCGAACCACGGCGGTTGACCTGCCCGTCTGACCCCAGCCAACCCGGTCCTTCTCAACCAAAGCAACCCTGCCCGCACCGTGCTTGACAAGGTGGTAGGCGATAGACGAGCCGGTTGAACCGCCGCCGACGACAACCACGTCGAAACGCATAACACGTACTGAATCAAGGTTGGTTATTACTTTAAAAACAGGCGAGAGAGCCATCGATGGATGCCGACGTACGTCTTCGACAACACGTTGATGCCTGAGGAGGCGTCGAGGCTGGCTGAGTCGAGGAGGAAGGTGGCTAGGATCAACTATTGGAGGAAGTTTGGCGACGACAGCCCGGGCTGGGTTGTGGGCGTGGGCAGGATTGAAGGGAACCGGTTCGTGCTGGAGGAGGAGTTCATCGCCTTGGAGTTAGTGGTTGAGGCTAAGAGCTTCGGCTTCATAGGGTTTCAGAAGAGGGATGGTGGAGAGGAGGTGGACAGGGGCTGGATAATCACGTTCTTCGACCGGATTGAATTCGACGGAAGACGCTGCCTAATCCTCTAAGTCTTGTTGCCGTTCTCGCTCCTGTAAATCTTATGCATCAACCAAGTCTCGTAGGAAAGGACCGCGAGGATGAGAAGGCTTATCAAAGTATCCAGGCTGACCATTTCAACTCACCCGGGTACTCATCCATCTGGCGGGTATATGACGGTAGCTTGGTTAAGCCTAAATAAGTGATACCGGTTTATAAGCAGGCGGATTTAAAAACAAGGCGAAGAACCATGCCGGGCGTCTACAGGCTCGTGCTTCCAAGGATAGACGTGGCGATGGAGTCGGGTAAGATAGCGGAGTGGCTGAAGAAGGAGGGCGACTACGTCAGGAAGGGAGAGGTTGTTGTTGTCGTCGAGACGGAGAAGGCGGCGGTTGAGGTTCCCTCAGAGGTGAACGGACGGGTGGTGAAAATCCTCCACGGCGTCGGAGAAGAGGTAAGCGTCGGCGAGGCCATAGCCGAGATCGAGACGTCCTAGACGCAGAGCCTTTTCACAGCCTCGACGATCATGTCGGCTGAAACCATGTACTGCTTCTCCAGCGGCTGAGACTGGGGTGCCGGCATGGGCGGCGAGTTCAGGCGTACGACGGGGTGCTCGAGGGCTTCGAAAGCATGCTCACAGACGTAGGCAGCCACCTCGGCTGATACGCCGCCCGTCTTGACGCTGTCCTCGGCGATCACAAGCCTGTTGGTCTTCCTCACCGACCTTACCACAGTATCATAGTCCATCGGCTGGATGGTTCTGAGGTCGACGACCTCAGGCTTTAACCCCATTTCGTTGAGCTTCTTGGCAGCCGCCACAGCTTCGGAGACCGTTCGGGAAAGGGCGACCACAGTGGCGTCATCCCCCTCAACCTTGACGTCGGCCTTGCCGACAGGAACTAGGTACTCCTCCTCCGGGACAGGTCCTTTGTAGCCGTAGTAGCTCTTGTTGAAATAGAGGGCCCCCGACTCTATGAAAAGGACTGGGTCGTCGTCTCTGATGGCTGACTTCAGCAATCCCTTGGCGTCGTAAGGCGTTGCAGGGAGGACTATCTTGAGCCCGGGGGCCTGCATGAAGCAAGCAGCTAGAAACTGGGTGTGCTGGCTTCCGTAAGACCGGCCCAGGCTGTACTGCGTCCTGATGACGAGGGGTAGCTTGACCTGGCCTCCGCTCATGAACCTTATCTTCGACGCATGCGTGACGATCTGGTCGAAAGCTATGCCGGCGAAGTCGAAGAACATCAGCTCGGCGACTGGTCTCAAGCCGTTCAGGGCAGCTCCTATAGCCGCCCCCACGATAGCTATCTCCGATATAGGAGTATCCATGACTCTGCCCGGCCCGAACTCCTTGAGAAGGTCTTTCGTCACCTTGTAAACGCCTCCAGCCAGCGCCACCTCCTCGCCAAAGACTATCACTGAACTATCCCTCCTCATCTCCTCCCTGAGGGCTTCGTTCAGAGCCTCGACGTAGGTTAGCTCCCTCAACCCCACGGCGCTACACCTTCGACGCGTAGACCAGGCCCTCCAAGACGCTAAAGTCGGCCACGGGCGAGTTGAGGGTTTTCTCGACGACGGCGTCCAATGCTTTTAGAACCTCCTCCTCAACGGCTCTCCGACCATCTTCGTCCAACAATCCTCCAGCCTTGAGCCTGCTGAACAAAAGCTCCACCGGGTCTCTGGCGAGCCATTCATCGATCTCCTCCTTAGGCCTGTACCACGTCCCTAGGTCGTATCCTCCATGCCCCTTCTGCCTGTACGTCCTGCATTCAAGGAATGCAGGCCCCTCTCCAGCCCTCACGCGGGAGGCGGCGTCCGAAGCCTTTTCGTAAACCTCGACGACGTCGTTTCCGTTGACAACATAGGTCTTTATTCCGTAGGACGAGGCTCGAGCCGCTATGCTTTCACCTGCGAAGGTTCTCGACAGGGCTGTGGTCATGGCGTAAAGGTTGTTCTCGCAGACGAACATTACTGGGAGGCGCCAGACCGATGCTAGGTTGAGTGCTTCGTGGAAGGCTCCGGTGTTGACCGCCCCGTCTCCGAAGAAGACTGCGGCTAGGTTCTTCTCGCCACGATGCTTGAAGCCGAGCGCTGCGCCGACCGCTATCGGTAAGCCGCTTCCGACGATGGCCGTCGCCAGAGGTATTCTATGCTCCGTGGAGATGGGGGCGTGCATCGACCCGCCCAGCCCTTTACAGGTTCCGACAGCCCTGCCGAGGATCTCGCCCAGCACAGCTTCCATCGACACTCCCCGAGCCAAGCCGTGTCCATGTCCTCTGTAAGTCGAGATGATGATGTCGTTGCGGTCGAGGGCCTCGACGACGCCGACAGCCACAGCCTCCTGCCCCAAGTAGAGATGCGTCGGGCCCGTTATCTTACCCTCCCTGTAGAGCTTCTCAACCCTCTCCTCGAACAACCTGATTTCAACCATCTTCCTGAACATCTTCAGCAGCTTTTCGCCCGTGAGCAGCTGGCTCTGCGTCATCGATTCAGCCATCTCCGCTGCGGATTTAAATGTTAGTAGACGTCGCCGTTCTCCCTAATCTTCGCGTCCTCGTAGGGCGCCACACGCCTCCTGTAGAACTCTTGAGCCACCGCCGTCAACACGCCCAACGCCCTGTTGTAGTTGTAGTAGCCGGGCTGGTAAAGCTGGGCCAGAAGCCTCGTGATGACGTAGTTGAGCTTCCCGTCCATTTTTTCAGGCGGCGTCTTCAGCAGCTTCCGGGCTAGGGCGTCTATCTCGACGTCCAGCTCCTCCCTCTCCTGCGCGGGTATGTAGGGCATGTCAAGTCGACTGCTAGGCCCGGTATCAAGGTTTTCGGCAAAACACATATTTACCGGCAAACAGCCCTAATTCCATGCACTTCGTTTCTTTGATAAAGTTCAGGAAAAAGCTGGGCAGGGAGGATGTCGACAGGACGGACAGGATAATAAAGGATAACCCATCGGTCAAGGTTCGTGAGATGCTCTGGACTTTCGGAGCCTACGACGGCGTGCTCATAGCCGAGGCGCCCGACGCCGAGACATACATGAAGTTCATCCTCCAGTTCGCCGACTACCTGTCCACAGAAACCCTCACAGCCATCCCCAGAGACCAAGCGCTCAAGCTGGCCGGGCTGAGGTAAAACAATAAAGCCTCCCCACTGCTTTTTCAACCGGATGTCAGTGTTCCTAGACAGAGAGAAGCTCTCGCCGGCCTACCTTCCCAAGAGGCTTCTCCACCGCGAGACCGAGAGAAACCTTCTGCTGACGATCCTGAGGCCTGCTGTGGAGTCGCAGGCGGGCGTCGCCAGAGTTAAGGTTGTGGGCGGCGTGGGTGCCGGGAAGACAACGCTATGCCTCAAGGTTGGAGCTGAGCTTGAGTCCGCCTACAGACAGCTCGTCCACGTCTACGTTAACCTCAGGAGATTCTCAGGGGGCCGCGTAGGAGTCTACAGATACTTAGTGAAGGCTGTTGCCGAGGAATTGTTCAGCCAGTCGCTTTCAGCCGAGGAGCTGCTCGACAACCTGTTGACTTTTCTACGCAAGTCTACTAGGAAGCTGCTGATAACCTTCGACGAAGCTGACTACCATGTCGTGCAGAACAGGGGGAGGGAGACGGTTTTGTACGACTTTACAAGGCTTCATGAAGCTACGTCGGTCAGGCCGCTTAACGTTGCCGGAGTCGTCTTCATAGCTCGAGACCCTTCGTTCGAGAGGTTGCTGGAGAGGCCTGAGGCTAGCTCGTTGGGCGCCAGCGTAGTCAGGCTCGAGCCCTACACCAAGCTCCAGATGAGGGACATACTGGAGGACAGGGTCGCGGAAGCGTTCAGGAAAGGAGCTGTCTCCGACGAGGTTTTGGATTACGTGGCCGACTTGGCCACCAGCCCGCCGCTTCTCGGCGACGTCAGGTACGCCCTCGACCTGCTGCTGTTTGCAGGCAATCTGGCTGAATCCCGTGGAAGCAGCAGAATAGAGATAGACGAAATCAGGTACGTGGTGGCTGAGCTTGGGTTTGGTCTACGGTCTGAGGACTTGGAGTCGCTGAGCTCTGAGGAGAAGGCTGTTCTGCTGTCAGTCGCTAAGAGCCTGACCAGCACGCGCCGTGTCTACGCGGGTGTTGAGGACGTTGGGAAGGCTTACGGAGCTGTGAGGGAGATGTTCGGTGTCTACGTCAGAGATTTGCAGGCGTGTTTGAAGAGTCTGAGCGTCAAGGGTTTGGTGGAGTTGAGGGGCGGTAGCCGGGTTGGGCTGGCCGGAGTGGACGCCCGTCGCTTGGCCGAGTTTCTCGAGAAGGAGTTGGTGAGGAGACACGGCTAGGCCGGAGCACGTGGTTGAGGAGTTGTTCCAGACTTATCTCCACATAAGAGTCGTCAAAGCACTCGCCGAGGCAGAGACTCCATCCACCAAATACACTCTACTCAAGATATGCGGTGTAAACCATAGAACCTTGGAAAGAGCCCTAAAGCTCCTCACCAAGCACGGCTGGGCATACAAACACCCCTACAAACCCGTCAAATACTCGCTTAACAGAGAAAACCCCAGCGTCGAAAAACTCCTCGAGTTCCTCAAGCAGACAGGATACATAAACTAAAAAACAGACCGTAACCAAATCTACACCGAAAGCCCTGGTAGCTCAGCCCGGTTAGAGCGGCCGCCTTGTAAGCGGCAGGTCGAGGGTTCAAAGCCCTCCCAGGGCTTCATCTTGTTTTGGGTTTTGATGTTTTAATGACCCAGGGGGTCCAGACGTGTTCTAAGGCTTTGGCTCGGTGGATGGAGTTGAGGATTATGATGGAGGGGAGTAGGCTGAAAACCATATGGATGATGTTGTAGACCGCTGTGAAGAACAGGACTAGGAAGAGGCTTTGTAGGTCTGCCGCGAGGCTTATGCCTAGGAAGGCGGAGAGCGTCATCGTTGCGAAGTTCAGGAATTCGGGGAACATCATCACGAGAACGACGTAGTTGGCGGCGGTGAGGGTCATCACTCTCACGACGGTTCCCACAACCGCTCCTCCTCCAACCATGGTTCTGAAGCTCCCCCCCGACGTCAGCCTCGAGCCAGCCCAGAAACCCATCAGCGACGAAAACACGGCCAGAAACTTCAGCGTTGGGCCTACTGGAGTGAACTCGCCGACAGCGAGCAGAGCGATGTAGTATATCACAGCAGCCAAGAACCCTGATGCTGGGCCGAACCCGAGCAAGGCGGTGAAGACAGGTATCTCCGCTGGGTCGAACCTTAAGTATGGAACCGGCGGGAACGGGAAGCTTAACGGGAGCACTGCTAGGACGAGGGCGAGCGCGGCCATCGAGGCGCCTGAAGTTATGGTTGTAAGCCTCATTCCAGCCGGTATGAGAATTATTGGTTTTTAATAGGTGTTGATTACCTACATAGAGCCTTTTTCAACCTTAAAACTCGACGCTTAAATAGAGTATCTGTTGATGCTAGGATGCAGATGAAGGCTTCTGACGTTATGATGACCGAGTTTCCGTCGGTCTATGAAAACGACCCGCTGACCAAGGTAATCGGGTTTTTCATGGAGAGAAGAGCCGACGTGGTCGTGGTGCAGGAGCAGCTTGACAACAAGCTGCTGGGAATAGTGACGAAGAGGTCCATCCTGAAGCCGAACCTCAACCCGTCCACGGTTCTAGCCAAGACGCTGGCTGTCAAAACTCCGAGGATACTACCTTCAGACAGCCTCGAGAAGGTGGCTTCTCAGATGCTTGAGAAGAACCTCAAAGGCATTCCCGTGACTTCTGGAGGCAGGCCTGTTGGGCTTGTTGCGGCAACTGACGTCATACTCAACTCGCAGAACTCTCTCGGCAAGGTTGAGGTAGGGCAGGTAATGACCAAGGACGTCATTACAATCGGCTCGAACGACACGATAGGCAAGGCCATCTCGCTCATGCGGGATGAGGGTGTTTCGCGTCTGCCTGTCGTTGAAGGCGGCAGGCTGGTCGGCATCGTGACCGTATCTGACATAGCTGAGAAAGTGATAAAACCCCGGATGAAGGCGTCTTGGGGGGACTTCGTCGGCGAAAGAGTTAGGACGTTGAGCAACCCAGTCAGGAGCATCATGACACGGAACGTGATAACAACTCATCCGAGGGAGAAAATACTCTCTGCTGTGGAGCGGATGAAGACCCACGGCTTGTCATGCCTTGTGGCGACTGAGATGAACAGGGTTGTGGGTATATTCACGTTGATGGATGCTTTGGAGCCGTTGGTGGCTAGGCAGGAGGGTGAGGGGAGGACTGTCTCGATAGAGGTGAGCTACAAGCTGGAAAGAGTAGACATGGACGTCAAGGAGAGCGTGCTCGAAGTAGCCGAGAAATTCGTGCAGAGGTTTCGGAAAACACTCGGCCACGGAGTCCTAAGCCTCTACTTTAAGGAGCACAAGGAGAAGCACGGAGACCTCAAGCTAATCCACTGCCGGGCGAGGCTGAATTCAGACAGGTATCAGTTCGTCGGCGTCGGCGAGGCTTGGAGGGCTGACTTGGCGGCGAGATCGGCCCTGAAGGTGATCGAGAGGCAGTTCCTCGTGAGGAAAGAGCTGGCGTCCAAGTATCCGTACGGCAGAGAATTCTTCGAAAGCCTGACGGGAGCCTACTGACATTTCTCCTCCTTCATCATGGCCGCGTACTCGTCAGCCTCCATCTCGATGATTAGGGAGCCGACGTATCCGCAGGAGCCGCACTTGTAAACTTTCCCGAGATATCCTCCAAGATGTAGGTCTATGCTTGTGCCTTTGCAGGCTGGACAGACTTGAACGATTTTCTTATTCAAACTTCCTCAGCTTTGGCCCCGCTCCGGTGGGCTAGGACGCTTATTTTTGAGGCCACTGTCCCAGCCAACTCTTTGAAGGCTTTGGCGGCGGGGGATGAAGGGTCAGCCAAAACTATGGGTAGTCCTTTGTCGTAGTTGACGGAGACGTCTGGAACTAGGGGGATTCGGCCGAGGACGGGTATTTCCAGCTCCTCAGCCATGACGTCGGTAACGCTCTCACCGAAAAGCTTGGAGGCTGTGCCGCATGAAGGGCAGACGAAGTGGCTCATGTTCTCGACCACGCCTATGACGGGGATGCCGAGCCTCCTGAACATTCTCAAAGCTTTCGCCGCTATCACGGCCGCGGCTGCTTGAGGAGTAGACACAACCACGACGCCCGTCAACGGGATGGTCTGAGCTAGGGTGAGGGAGGCGTCTCCTGTTCCCGGGGGAAGGTCGACGACAAGGTAGTCCAGCTCGCCCCACGCAGCTTCTGTGAGGAGTTGTTTGACGGCGCTTGCCACCAAGGGCCCTCTCCAGATGACCGCCGTGTTTTCGTCGACGAACAGCCCTAGGGACATCACCTTGATCCCCAGCATGATCCTAGCGGGGTCCACCATGTTCTTTCCCAGAAGCTTCGGAGGCTGGACCACTTTGACGATCTTAGGCATCATCGGGCCGTAGATGTCTGCGTCGACCAGACCCACCTTTGCGCCGGCAAGGGCAAGGCTGCAGGCCAGGTTTATGGAGACCGTTGTCTTTCCCACCCCGCCTTTGCCGCTCGCGACCGCTACCACGTTCTTAACCTTGGAAAGCTCGTTGAAGCCGGCGGCCGAAGGCCTAGCAGACCATACACGAGCCGTGACTTTCATGTCCACCTCGCCGACACCCGGAACCTCTTGAACAGCTCGCCTAACGCTTTCTTCAATCTCTTTGTTGAAGGGGCATGCGGGCGTAGTGAGCTCCAGCGTGAAACTAACTTTCGAGCCGTCGATGGTCAAGTCCTTTATCATGCCCAGAGAGACAACGTCCATCTTGAGGTCGGGGTCGAGGACTGTCCGGAGCGAGTTCAGCACCTTGTCCCTGTCAACCAAGAAACCCACTCAGCCTCTCATCGCCGCGGACTTTATTTATGTATTTCCTGACTTCAAACTATGTTTACCAGCTTCCAAGCGGCGTCGTCGACGTGGTGGATGTTTTTAACCACTCTTCCCCTCGACGCCTCAGCGGCTTCGGATGAGTTTATCAATGCACTGCCGACAGCAAGAGGCTGTGAATGCGTGTCGTCCCTCACAACAACCAGCTCGCCTTGCTTGAACTCATCCATCCTCGTGATTCCGGGCCTCATGACGTCTGCGCCCGAAGCTATTCTGGGAACAGCTCCCCTGTCAACCCATACAGACGGCAGCCTGTCGACGATCTCGGCGTTCGCCTTGACTAGGACAGGCACCAGCCAAGCCTCCTTCTCCACGAAGACGTAAGGCCATAGAACAATCAAAGAAACCTTCCCGGATTCAACCCTCTCAACCCCCCGCTTGACAAGCTTCTTCAGCTGCACCGGGTCCAGAAAGCCACTAAGCCCTTCGACAACCTTCTCAACTTCCTGCGAAGGCAGAGCCCTCCTCCTCAACAACCCATCACAACCAGCCTTCAATAAAAAAATGAGTAAAAAACCCAAAATAGCGCGAAGACGAAGATGCGTCTGAGCGGGGGTTGCCAAGCCTGGTCAACGGCGCAGGGCTTAGGACCCTGTCCCGAAGGGGTTCGTGGGTTCAAATCCCACCCCCCGCACATTTTACTCTAGCGTGTGTCTCCGCTGATTTAAGAGATGGATTCCCTTGAAACTCATCCCACAAATTAATGGCTACACTAGGCTAGTGCTTCTTTCAACGGCTAAGGCCCCTTTCATTGCAAAGACGTCCTAGAAGCATCAGATTTAAAAACTCCCATCTGAGCATAAAGGCATGAAGATTCTGCAGAACTTCGTCGACAACGAATTCGTCCCATCAAAGTCTGTCGAGACGATTCCAGTGTATAATCCTGCCTTCGACTCAGTAATCGCATACGTGCCGGCGAGTACTTCAGAAGACGTTGACAGAGCTGTCGAGTCTGGTCTCAGAGCATTTGAAAAATACAGGAAGACGACTCCGTCGGAAAGGGTAGGTTATCTCATGCGATTGAGAAGCCTGCTGGAACGCGACACAGACCTGCTTGCACGCGTTTTGGTCGAGAACCATGGAAGGACCTACGCCGAGGGAGTGGGAGAGGTTAAGAGAAGCATTGAAAACGTAGAATCGGCTGCCGCGCTTGCTTATACGCTTGCAAAAGGCGAGAAAATGGTCAACATCTCACCAGACATAGACCAGGAACTGATCCGGGAGCCGTTGGGATGTTTTGCTGTAATAACTCCCTTCAACATCCCGCTCCACGCATGGTCCTCTTACGTTCCCTACGCTATCGCTCTTGGATGCACTGTCGTTCTTAAGCCAAGCGAGGTCACACCCCTTGTTTATGACGAGGTTGCCCGCATAGTCAGAGAAGCAGGCGTTCCGCCTGGAGTCATGTCCATAGTCCATGGAGACGGACGCGTGGCCGAGAAACTGGTCAAGCATAACGGAATCCAGGGGGTGGGCTTCATAGGCTCGACCAAGACTGGTAAACTGCTCTACGAGATGGTGGCTAAGGAGGGTAAGAGAGCATCAATTAACGCCGGAGCGAAAAACCATATTGTGGTGGCGCCTGACGCCGAATTGTCTAAAACCGCTGATGCGGCTGTTTCCTCGTTCTTTGGAATGACGGGCCAGAGATGTCTAGCCGGTTCCAACCTAGTTGTTTTGAAAGGAGCTGAGAGGGTTGTGGACATGGTTTTATCCAAGTCAAACCTGAGGCTGGGATACGGCATGGACAAGGAGACGGAGATGGGTCCGATGGCTTCACGCCAGGGAGTGGAGAGGGTCAGGAGATACATAGAAATAGGTGAACAGTATGCGAAACCTATGCTGGACGGCCGGCTCCATAGCCAGCTCAAAGGTCTTCAAGGATACTTCGTCGGCCCAACAATCTTCAAAGACCTTCCACCCGACTCGCCCCTAGCGAAAGAAGAAATCTTTGGCCCCGTTGCGACCATTCTCAGAGTAGACAGCCTCGGCGAAGCCATCGACCTCATAAACAACAACACGCCTTTCGGCAACGCTGCCTCAATCTTCACATCAGACCCGCGGGCTGCAAGAGAATTCTGTTTAAACGTCAACGTCGGCAATGTAGGCGTGAACATAGGTGTTCCCCAACCAATGGCATACTTCCCGCTGGGCGGGAGGAAGCAGTCTTTCTTTGGAAACGCTCACAGCAGGGTCGACACGATAAGGTTTTTCACAGATCATAAGATAATAACTACGAGGTGGTGGTGAAATGAAAATAGCTGGCGGAGTTATTCTACGGAAAGTTGTCGTAGCGACCGACGAAACATTTGTGGAGATGGGAAACGAGCTAGGCAAACCAGTCAGAAGAAGTGCCGCGGCAGCCGTCATAAAGAACCCTTTTGCCGGCAGATATGTCGAAGATCTATCTATGTTAATTGAGGCTGGAGAATTTCTGGGAGGCTACCTTGCGAAGAAAGCCCGTGAAGCGTTAGCCATAACTCCTGACTCGACCGAGAACTATGGCAAGGCAGCGATCATCGGCATGATGGGCGAGCTTGAGCACGGACACGCGATTCTCCATCCCAAGTTTGGAAAGGGTTTCCGAGAGGAATGCGGCGGTGCGGACGTGTGCAAGGCAATAATCCCCTCATCGGTTAAAATAGGCTATCCCGGGACGGCTATCGACGTACCGCTACACTACAAAAGAGCCGCCTTTGTCCGCTCACATTACGACAGCATGGAGGTAAGAGTTCCGGACGCCCCGCTACCTGATGAGATAGTGGTCATAGCCGCGTTGTCGGACTCTGGAAGACCGTTGCCTAGAATCGGCGGCTTGAGGAAAGAGGAGGTCCGGGGAGAGGACGGGCTGCGTTAAAAGAACCATTTAACCCATCTTCTCTTTACGAAGTCGACTATCCCGTTCCGGAAGAACGCGAGAAGGAACATCAGCGTCAAACCGTAGAGGACCTGCGTCAAAGGCCCGAGAAATTTCAAGGCCTCGTTTACGATAGAGATGATGGCCGAGCCTATGTACGGACCTAGCAGGGTGGTTCTTCCGCCTAGGATGACGATAAGCTGGACAGGAATGTCGACCGATGAAAAAGCGAAATACGAGGGCGCGATGAGCTGCGAGAACAGCCCGTAAAGAGCTCCCGCCAGCCCCAGAAGCGCTGATGAAAACAGGGCTGTTAGACTTTTAACCCTCGAGACGTTTATTCCGACAAGTTCGGCGCTGTTTTCATCATCTATGATACAGCGGTACGCGTATCCTGTTTTTGTGTGGAAAAGCAGGTAGTAGGATGCTACAGTCACCGCCAGCAGCGTGGCCGCGGCAAGATAGTAGAAACGTAGGTTGTATGGTAGCAAGTCAAGAGGCCCTAGGCTTATTCCACGTATTCTGAAACCCGTCTCGCCGCCTGTTAGGCTAGCGAGGCCTATTACAAGGTTGTTGAAGACAAGCGTGATAGCTAGGGTGAAGATTCCTGTGAAGATAACGACAAGCCTGCGACGGATAGATATTATGCTGACAGCCCATCCGACGAAGGCGACCACCAGTGTGGAAACTAGAATGGCCTCAACAGGCCCCATCAAACCGTCTCGGAGAGATATCCCCGTAATGTATGCACCAACCCCGATGAAGGCCCCTATACATAGGAAGAGCTGCCGTGTAAACCCGAACAGAAAGTTAAACCCGTAGGCGAAAACCGTGAAGAAAACCATCTGAACTAATATGAAGACGATGTAGGGCGTGTTGATGAACAGTAGCGGCAACGCTGTGTAAATAAGTATCAGTGCTATGACAGCGTTAAGTTTTACCCTCTCTCTCACCATTTCTCACCCACGATACCGTAGGGACGAACAATTATGATGGCTATGATGAGGATCAAAAGAGCTACGTAGGCAAGGTAAGTACCTATGAAGAAGACGAGGAAAGTATAGGCTATTCCTATGACTAGGCCGGCGATAATCACTCCGTAGACGCTGCGAATCCCGCCCACCACGCAGACAAGCAGTCCTAGGATTGTGAACTCTATTCCGCTTTCCGGCGCAACCGTTGCTATGATGCTACGTATTATCCCAGCAAGGCCGACGAGAAAAGCTCCCAGCATGAAAACCAGCAAACGATATTTCTTGACGCTTACTCCGACCATCAACGCACCTGTTTCATTTTGAGTGAGGGAACGTATCGCCATACCGCTCCAAGTTCTCCTGAGGAAAAAGTAAACTCCCACTAGGATGGCCGCTGAAGACACGCCGGTCACCAACTGAGCCAGCCGAAGCTTCAACTCCATGAAGTTGATTGTTGCTATCGGCAGGTTGATCGTGAGGAACGCGAGGGGGAAAGTTGTTATGATAGAGCTGTGGAGGAAGATTGAGAAAGCGAGCGTCAAGTAGAGGCCTAGAAGAACTCTTTCCTCACCTTCAAGCCTGTAAACGGGCTGTAGAACGATCTTGTCGAGGAAGGCGGCTGCACCTGCTGTGACGGCTAGGCCAGCTACTAAAGCCAGCGATAGCGGAAAACCAAATGTCTGCATCAAGACAGCCGAGGTTACTGTGCATACAACCAGCAGCTCGCCGTGTGCAAGGTTAAGCACGCCGGCTAGGCCGTATATCAAAGTCAAGCCTGCGGCTATCAGCGAAAGAATCAAGCCAAAAACCACTCCATCTATAACGAATAAAAGGAAACTAGAGTCCATATCTACATCCCCAGATACTTTCTGACGAAAGCCTGTTTCGACAGCCCTTCTCGTATGTCGCCGTCGAACACTATGCGGCCGTTCGTGAGTATGTATCCCCTGTCGCACAGCTCCGCCGCCTGCACCGTTCGTTGTTCGACTAGAAGTATCGACAGCTCTTTCTTGTTCTCCATTATTCTCCTCAGTCCTGTGAAAATGTTTTTGACGAGTAGTGGAGCAAGTCCTGTGGAAGGCTCGTCCAGAAGCAAAAGCTTAGCATCCGTCATCAAAGCTCTGCCGATGGCCAGCATCTGCTGTTCGCCACCGCTCATGGTCCCCGCTTTTTGAAACTCTCTTTCTTTGAGTTTTGGAAAGATGCTGTAGACAAGCTCGAGGTTTTCATGAACTTTTTTCCTCGCCCTAGCGTGGAAGGCTCCGAGAAGCAGGTTTTCCTTTACAGTCATCTGGGGAAAGAGTTCTTTCTCAGCGAGTGCCAATGCCACGCCTTCTCCGACAACCTTTTCAGGCGGCAGGCCGTCTATTCGTTTACCATCAAGGGTCACTGAACCTTTTTTGGGTTTCAACAAGCCTGCAATAGTTTTGAGAAGGGTTGTTTTGCCGGCACCGTTGGGGCCCAAAACGACGACCACTTCTCCCTTGTTTACGTTTATCGAAACATCCCAGAGAATTTGAATGTCGCCGTATGCTGCTGCGAGGTTATCCACTTTTAGAAGGCTGGACAATTCTCTCACCCAAGTAAGCTTCAATTACCTCTTCGTCGGCGACTATTTCTTCAGGCTTTCCCTCAGCTATCTTTACCCCTTGGTTTAGGACTGAAACCTTGTCGGCGAGGGATGACACCGCGCTGATCACGTGTTCGACCCAGATGATCGTAAGGTTGTAGGTTTTCCTCAGTTCTCTGAAGAGCTCTACGGCATCCTCTATTTCGGCGGTGTTGAGGCCGCTCATGTATTCATCCACCATCAAAACCTTTGGCTTCGACGCCAAGGCTCTCGCCAGCTCTACTTTCTTCCTTTCCTGAAGGTTCAGAACAGCTGCTTTGAGGTTTGCTTTACTGGATAAACCGAGTCTGTCTAAGAGCGTTGAAACATGGTTTTCCAGCTCATCCATCGACATACGGCCGCTGAACAGCCCGCCTGCCAGAACGTTCTCCCAAACCGTCAAATCCTTGAAAGGCCTTGGAATCTGGAGAGTTCTTCCAACACCGAGCTTAAAAACCACGTATGGAGGTTTTCTAGTTATGTCAACACCATCGAGCAGAATCTTGCCTGAAGAAGGCTTGTAGACTCCGTTTATCACGTTAAACAGCGTTGTTTTACCAGCTCCGTTAGGGCCGATGACAGCCCTGATCTCACCCTCCTCAACTTGGAGGTTGACGTTCCTCAGGGCCGGTAGACCGCCGAAAAACATAGTCACGTCAATACAGTTTAGCATTATAGATCCCAAACCGTTATCAACCGTCTTCTCGTCAGGAAAAGAAATATAAAAATATGTTATTTGGCTGGAACGTAAGGCTCGACCGGCGGCGATGTATACAGGTTTTCAACCAGCCAGTTCGCTCCCGGGTTGACCGGGCCTGGGTTTCCGCTCTTAATCACAGCGAGACGCATCGACGGCTTCTTTATCTCGCCCCACTCGGTGTAGGACAACGGCCATGCGAATACGGGATGGTTGAACTCGTGTGTACGGATGTAGTTGGCAACAACTGCGGGGTCTGTTGACCTTGTCTTCTCCACAGCGTCGGCGATCAACAACACGGTGACGTATCCGGATACCGCGTTATGGTCAAAGTATTTGCCGTATTTCTGGTAGAATTTCTCCGCCAGCTCACGGTACTGGGGTGCTTCTAAGTTCACGCACGTGGTTGTGACAAGCTTGTTGAGGCCTATTTCTCCAACACCTCTGAGCATGAGTTCAGGCGGCTGAACTGAAGCAATGTAGTACTCTGATTGGAAACCAAGTTCAATGGCTTGCTTGGTGATAACGGGGAATCCCGGCGGATGCCCGGTCAGTATCATGACCTCTGGATTGAGGGGCTGAAGCTTCCGAAGAACGGTTGTAAAGTCAGTCTCACCTAGAGGAGCTTCCTCAATCTGAAACTGTACTCCCGGAATATCCTTCAGCCGTTTCTCCAAAACTTCCTTGATGGCAAAACCCCATTCATAACTAGCTATGACTACGCCGACTCTCTTGTAGCCTTTGTCGCGGACAAAGTTGGCTAGGAGCTCGCCGTTAGTTGGAGCAGGCGGTAGACAGGTTCTGAACGTGTAGCGGGAATCCTTGGTCAGGATTGTGTGTGATCCGGCTGCTATGAGGAAAAGCGGAACCTTCGCCTGCTCCGCCTCAGCCGTCAAGACTGCGCCGATCCCGCTCGAAATTGTACCCACAACGGCGGTTACGCGGTCAATCTCCGCCATCCTTTTGAATATCGCAACAGCTTCCTTCGCGTCGTTTTTTTCGTCAGCCTCGATGAGAACGACCTTCGCCCCAAGAACACCTCCCTTGGCGTTCAGTTCATCGACAGCAAACCTCATCCCGTAAATTGTGTAGTCGCCGTAGATGGCGAAAGGACCTGTCAAAGGAACGAGAGCTCCGATCTTCACCTCAGATACTCCAAGGCTCTGCTGTGAGAGAAACAGGAACACACCAGACGAAGCTGCAACGACCACGACCACGGCAACGATAGCAATGACGACTGACCTTTTCATGGTTTTTCCAGCAAATATAGAGGCTTTTATAGTTTTGTTTAGCTGACGCGAGGATAGAGGTCTTGCGTGATTCTGAGAAGCTGCGTTCTTTCAAACGTCACGGGGTTTAGCACGACCCAGTCAACGCCCTCAAGCGATTCGATGCGTTTCTTGATCTTCACCGCAAGCTCGTCAGCAGTGCCGTAGAGGTAGTAGTTTCTCCAGTATTCGAGGTTCATACCTGAGTAGAGTGAAAAACGTTTCACGGCTTCGTTGTCATCCTCTCCCGGGCTACGGATGTAGACAAAGTTTGAATAGACTTTTGTTATTCGGTAGGGGTCGCGTCCGAGCTCCTCTGCATATTTCTTCACTTTCTCCCAGTCCTGAGCCGACATCTCGGGCGTTGAGCTTGAATGCGGTATCCATCCATCCGCAAACTTGGCTATGCGTAGAAGAACTTTATCGATTCCCTTCGCGGCAGCACCGTAGAGAATTTCATGCGGCTGGCTGCCGCCACCTATCCATATAGGGGGATGTGGTTTCTGAACAGGCTTGGGCTCGAGGACTAGGTCTTTCACGTTGAAATGTTTTCCCTCGAACGTGACTTTGTCATCGGTCCAGAGCTTTTTGAGAAGGGCAAGGTATTCGTCCATTATAACTCCTCTTTTTTCCAGCGGAACGTTAAGCAGTTTGAATTCGTCGACGTTCCATCCCACGCCCGCTCCAAGCACAAATCTTCCTCCAGAGTAAACATCCAAAGAAGCTGTCTGTTTTGCGACAAGATAGGGACTTCTGAGAGGCAGCACCATCACCATGGGACCTACAACGGCGTTCTTTGTCGCCGCCGCGACGAAGGACAGGGCAATCAACGGGTCGTGCCAGCTAGTTGAATAAGCCGGCCGCGATGTAAGCAAATGGTCGATGACGAAGAATCCCTGGACGCCGAGTTGCTCAGCCTCAGCAACATAGTTTTTCAAGGCTTCGCCTGATGAAAAATCACCCGTGCGTGTGAATGTTGGCAACCGGAGGCCTAGCTTCATTTTAATGACCGCCTTCGGGGAGTTTCGCTTCTCCTTCAGTTTTTATATGTTTCGTTGGAGGGGGAGTCATCCTACTGCGGCCTACACGTGGAACGCCGTCGACCATCACCATAGCTATGCCGGGAATGTCGCCGACGGAAAATGCTTCGAGAGCGTCTCTGCCGGTCGAGCCGTAGGGCGTGTCCACGACTATGAGGTCTGCGGGTTTTCCTGGTTCGATAACGCCTTCCTTTAAGCCGAAGACTTTGGCAGTGTTGCCGGTGGCTGCGCAGACAACTTTCTCCGCCTCAACTGACGTGTTGGATGCGATGAAAGATACAGTCCGGATTATTCCGAGCGGGACTACGCCGGTTCCCGATGGCGCGTCGTTTCCTATTATCAGCCTGTTCAGCTCGTTGCGTGAATGGAGTATCTTGACTGTTTCGACCATGGATTTGAAGTTGCCGCACTGCACGACTTCGATGGCTGATTCTGTGTTCTCGATTATTCTTCGGATGTCTGTCAACGATGGTGATGTGGGCCCTCCGTTGATGTGCGACACGACGTTCGGCTTTACCTTCAGGACTACTTCCGCGTTGATGATCGTGCTGCCTGGAATCGATGCTCCTCCTGTGTGGATAACCACTTTCATGCCGTGTTTCTGGGCTATTCTCACCAGAGCCGCCGCCTCATCTGGGTCCTGGACGCTTCCGAGACCAACCTCGCCAACCAACCAAACACCGGCCCTCACCACTTCTTCAAAATCAGCCTCAACCAGTCCTTTCTCAAGCAGCAAAGCTCCGGCGTGAATCTTCGCGCCGAGAGGCCGAAGGTTTTTGAATGTTTTGTGGGCTAAAATTGCCAACGCCTTCGCCGCATCCTTATCGCCGCGAGGCCTGCCGGGCAAATGCACTTCACCGGCTGAGATGAATGTTGTCACGCCTCCGTTGACAGACGATTCTATGAACCCGAGAGTGTTTTGCCTGGGTGTGAAATCTCCGAAAACCGGGTGAACATGGGAATCAAACAGTCCTGGAATGACTGTCATGCCGTTGACGTCGAAGACCCCGTCAGCCTGGCGTGAAATGTTGTATCCAACTTCCTCTACGACGCCGTTGCTGATGTATATGCTGTCGCCGTCGACTATTGGCTTAGCTATTTTTCCCGAAACTATTTTACCTATGTTTTTGATCAGAACGGTTTTCATTTCTCATCAACTCTTTCGCAGCTTATTTTTATTATTTTTCATCGTCTCCCAGAGCTGTTGAGGCGAGATGTGAGAGTTGTTTATTCGGGTTTTCAAAGCATCTTCAACTGCGTTGGCTATCGAAGCAGATACAGGTATCAAGGGGCCCTCGCCCATACCCTTCGACCCAAGCTCAGAAAACAAAGACGGGGTCTCTAAGTGGTCTACTATGACCTCCGGCGTCTCAACAGATGTTGGCAAAAGGTAGTCGATGAAAGACGATGTTAAAATCTGTCCGTTTTCATCGTAAACGATTCTTTCGTAAAGCGTTGCCCCAATCCCCTGCACTACTCCGCCGAATATCTGGCCGTCGACGATTTGTTTGTTCAAGATCCTGCCGCAGTCATGGACCGCCACATACCGTAGTATTGTTGGTTTGAAGGTTTCGGGGTCTACCCTTACTATTGCAACATGCGCTGAGTTGCCGTAGGTGGCCGACATGTTGATACCTCCTGCAACGCCTGTGTTGAATGTTGGGAAATCATAGAAATGTTCAGCCTGCAGCGGGGCGCGGCTACGTGCTTTGACACTGTCGCGGTATGCTTTTGCGGCAAGCTGTTCCAACGAGATCGAGGCTTCAGACCCTCTTACGTAGATTGCTCCGTCGCGGATTTCCAGGTCGTTTTCAGATGCTTCGAGGAGTTCGGAGGCGACGGAGAGTATGCTGCGTTTCAGGGTTTCACAGGCTTTTTTCACGGCAGCTGTGGTCATCACGCTGAATCTGCTAGCCCATGTCCCTCCATACGGGCTGGGGTAAACCATTTCTGAATCACCATAAACAATTCTCACCCGCTCGGGCTTAACGTTCAAAGTTTCGCAGACGACCTGCGTAGCGACAGTTTCGTGCCCTTGACCTTGGGGAATGGATGCTATGTAGACTGTTATGTTCCCCGATTCCTCGAGACGGACCACCGCTCCCTCGCCTGAACCCGATGCTTCAATCTCGGGGAAAAGAAGCTTATTTCGAGCCAGGTTCGTCACAGCTGGCTCCACAACACACGCTATCCCGATACCCACGTTAGGTTCGCCAGCGAATTTCTCCGGCTCGGCAAGCTTCCACGCTCTCTCCAGAACGTTTTTGTAATCACCGCCGTCATACAGGCTGCCGAAAACCGTTCGGTAAGGTTGCTGGCTTTTATCCACCATGTTGCGGATACGGATTTCAAAGGGTGATAACCCAACCTGCTTCGCCGCGATATCCATCATCCTTTCCAGAACAAAATATGCCTGCGGGCACCCATAGCCTCTGACAGGCCCGGTTGGACATTTATTCGTCACTACAACATTCAAATCAACCTCGATATTTCTGATATCATAACATCCCTGATAGGTCATCAAGGATCTTATGACTCCTCCGGGGTCGGGCAGTCTGACAAACGCTCCACAATCCTCGTAAAACTTCGTCCTGTAGCCGGTGATTCGGCCGGTTTTATCCAAGGCCATCTCGGCGTAGGTCACTCTGTTCGAGTTTTGAGCCATAGACGTTAGATGCTCTCTCCTCGTTTCGAACCATTTTACAGGTCTTTGAACGTGTAAGGACGCGAGGCAGAGTAAGAAAACATATGGGTAGAGCATGATCTTTACGCCGAAACCACCGCCTGCGTCTTTTTCGATAAACCTAACTTTCTCAGGGTCGATGCCTAAGGAACGTGCTATGGTTTTTCTAAAAAGATACGGTGTCTGCTGGTTGTCGTAAACTGTTAAAGACCCATCCTTTAGATAGTTGACAAGAACACCGCACGTCTCTACCGGTGAGGCGGCGTACCGGTCGAAATAGAATTTTTCCGAGACAACAGTATGAGCTTCTTCAAACGCTTTATCTACATCGCCGAATCTGAAGCTTCTGTGAAGAACAAGGTTAGTTCCAACGTTTTCATGGACTAAGGTCGTCGAAGCCGCGGACTTCTCAGGCTCAACAACCGCCGGAAGCGGGTCATAATCTACGTAGATTTTTTCTGCGGCGTCGTATGCCGTCTCGACGGAATCGGCTAGCACCATCGCCACTGGTTCTCCAAAGTAGCGGACTTTGTCAACGGCTATTCCATAGTAATTAATTCCATTTATGAGTGTGTTGAGCGGTTTGTAGCGCGACGCTACGTAACTTCCATCTATTACCGCCACTACACCCCCTGTCTTGAGGGCTTCGGAATAATCTATTCTGAGAATCTTTGCGTGAGCGTAACTGCTTCGGGTAAATACGCAGTGAAGCATCTTAGGAAGCGTTAGGTCGTCTACAAAAACACCGAGGCCTTTGAGAAGCCGCATGTCTTCAACTCTTTTCATGAATCAAATCAACTGACGCGACGTGCATAGTTTATTTAAGTCTTTTTTCTCTAAAATACATCTTTCCCGACACGCCTTGAACCTGTTGGTTTTGTATGCCCGCTTATTTCTGAAAACGTTCAATTGATGTCTGGTCACATGCAGGAGCGCTATACTTGGTGTGTGAAGCCTTGTTGAGATAGCCTATCTTTCTCCGAGCCAAGCTTCTTAGAGCTTTTGTGAGCACCGCTGTCGATGGTTTTTATTACTCGTTCCATCTCATTGGATGCTTTCGCCGCCGACGGCATGGGACGGTATTTTGCAAGCCCAGCTGTTATTAGCCGTGCAGAAGCTAGATGTCTATCCGCTCAAAACTCACAGCTTCTGACGGAGGAACAGTGTCGCTGGCTTCAGAAGCTCGTAGCTCTTGACACACGTAGATGCGTAAGGCTATTTCAGCGGGACGTACATGCTGCTCCTAGTCGCGCCGACTCCTGCTCTTCCGTGGACGACCTTCTTGTTAGTGATTACGTATTCGCCGAGCCTGTGTCCAAGCATCTCGGGAACGATCTCGACGGGCTGAAACTCCTTGCCGTTGTGAACGTGGATGGTTAACCCGATCATCTCGGGGATTATAATCATGTCCCTGCAGTGTGTCTTAATCGGCTTCTCAAGCCTCTGCCCCGACTCTAGAAGCTTCCTAGCCTTACGCACCTTGACCAGCAGCTTGGACTGCGCAGGAGTGAGGCCTCTCTTGTAGAGGCTTCTCCTAGCCCTGCTGGGCAGGAGCTTTATCACAGCATCCATGCTCATGGACATGAGCTGTTCAACTGTGTAGCCTTTGTATGTGAACTCCCTAACCATTACCGGCCGTCAAGGCTGACCGCCTGCATATAAACATGAACTAACATATGGAGCCGAGCATCATGCGACGCCCGCCCGGAACCCGTTTCTCCGGAGCCCAGCGGAACAGCCAAGCTGCCGAAAGCCCCCGCATCCAAACCCACGCCCATGAGCAGAGCGAACACCGCCAAGTGGGTGGTCTCCGGCTTCCTTACCTCCCCCTTCCTAATCTGCCAGAACTCTGAAATATCCTTTCAAACATAGGTATTTCGGTTCTTTGTTTCAGCCTTTCTTCTTCCTTCCAGTCCTCCGTGCGGCTATCAAACCCACCTTCCTCCCAGGGGGAGTTGTGCGCTTCACCGTCTCGGGCCTTCCTATTCTCTTGTGGCTTCCTCCGCCGAACGGGTGCACGGCGGGAACCATGGCCACGCCCCTCGACTTCGGCCAGTAGCGGTGTCGGGCTCTCATCAAATGATGCTTCGCGCCGGCCTTGAGGAATGGTTTCTCGTTCCTGCCTCCGCCGGCTACGACGCCCACCACCGCCAGAGACTTCGCCGAAACTTCGACGTCTTTCTTGGACGGCATTCGCAGGATCGTCTTGTCGCCGACCTGAGCCATCACAACGGCGTAGCCTCCCGAGGTCCTCACAAGCTTTCCACCGTCGCCGGGAACCCTTTCAACCATCGACACGACGGTTCCCTCTGGAACGCTGCCTAGGACGACGATGTTCCCCGCAGAAGGCTTCGCCGAACCACCCATCTCAATCACCTGCCCAACATACATTCCCTCAACAGCTGGAACTGCGAACTCCGTGCCGTCATAGCCCACGATAGCCACAGGAGCTCCTCTGCCCGGGTCGTGGAGAATGTCCCTGACCACCGCCGTCGTCAACCCTCCCGAGTTGATTAAGCTGGTAGGATAGCCCACCTCGTATTTGCGGTGTTTAGAGGCTATGAAGCGCGGTGAGCCGCGGCCGATGCGTTGAGCTCTTATGTTCCTGCCCATACCTGTCCACCTCAGAAGATTCCAAGCTTTACTGCTAGGTCGGACGCCTTGTACTCGGGCTTTAGCTTGACGAAAGCTTTCTTCTCACCCCTCGGCGTTATCAGCGTGTTTACCTTCTCGACCTTAACCTCGTATAGATGCTCGACTGCACGCATGATGGTCTTTTTGTCGGCTTTCAAGTCGACTATGAACACGAGCTTGTTCTCCTTCTCGATGAGCGAGACGGCGTCCTGAGTTATCACAACACGCTTGACCACGTCTTGAAGGTTCATTCCAGCCTCTCACCCAGAACGTTGAGCGCCGATTTTGTGAAGATGGCCAGCCTGCCTGGATGACCGCCCGGAGCGAGGTCGAGGACGCTGAGGTTTCTAGCCTCAACAACGTCAACTCCCTCTATGTTCTCAGCGGCTTTGGCGAGGACGCACTTCTTCGAAACAACCAGCAGAGGGCCGCGCCTCCGCTTGTAAATCCTGCCCCTCATCTTGCCCCTGCCGGGCCTTATCTTGACCCGCACGCATCTCCGAAGCTCGTCCGCCAGCCCCAAGCTGTTCAGAAGGTTTTTAACCTCTCTAGTCTTGGCGATTTCCTCTACAGCATCGTCGACGACTATGGGGAGTGGTGTTTCAGCTGGTATTCGGTGCCCCCTTTCTCTAACCTTCTCGCTGGACGTGGTGAATGCGAGGGCTGAGAGAAATGCGTTCCGTAGCTCCTTCTTGTTCAAGGCCTTGTGTATTCTTTTTTCAGGCACGGGCGGATGAGTAGGCCTACCTCCAACGGCTGACGGAACCATTCCCCCTGACCCGTACTTGGGTGTTCCACGTCCGCGTATCCTTGAGATGCGGGCCATGCCGAACCCCGGCCCCCAAGACTCGACTGAATGCTTGTGCCCCGATATCTTTGAAGCTCCTTTGGGCTGGAGCCGGTGTGTCGCCAAGTGCAGATAAGCCCTTCGGACCAAGTCCTCCCGCATGGGTGCGGTGAATGCTCTGGGCAGGGCTACGGATCCGCTCTTCACTCCGTCCGCCTGATACACCGGCACCTCGAGCGTACGCGGTTTTTGAACCAGAATAGAGGCCGTGAAGTCCATCACGCTACACCTCAACCAAGTTTATCTGCGGAGGCTCCAAGGGCTTTGGAGGCTTTGCAGGACATCGTAGGACAAGAGGCCTGAGAGGCGTGCCTGGCAGGCTTCCCTCGATGAGTGCGTAGTCCGTCCTCACCAGACCATACCTGTGCCATCCCGACTTGGGGTTGACGGAGCTCGGGTCCGACCCTATCTTGAGGATACGTTTGTTGTATTCGGTTCTTCTGTGGTAGCCCATCTGACCAGACCTGGGAACGGTGTACATAACGTAGTGAGGGTTCCATGGCCCGATGGCGGCAACTCCTCGCCTAGTCTTCCTCGACTTCCTCTGAAGTATCGAGACGCCGTACCTTTTAACAACACCCTGAAAACCCTTGCCCTTCGACACACCCACGACGTCGACGAACTCACCGTCCTTGAAGACGTCAGAAATCCTGATCTCCTTGCCGAGAAGCTCCAGCCCCCTCTTCAGGCTTTGACTGGGCGAGCCGCCCAGTTTAATCTCGGCTATGTTAGGCTTCTTGCCAGCTCCAACAAGACGCGGCTGCGTCGCCACCACCAGCCGAACCTCGGCCAAGTCTTCACGCAACTCCTCAACCGCTTCAGGACCGGGGGTCGGCTTGAACGTCGGGTTCCTCCGGACAACATCCTCAACTCCTTGGCTGCTCCAGGCCTTCAGGACGTTGACCAGTCTTCCGTCCTTCTCAGCGTACAGAGACAAGCCGATGACCTTGAGAGGCGGAGCCGCTACGACGGTGGCAGGCGAGACGACCTCGCTTCCCTGGGTCGGAGACCCAGGCCTGTTGTCGATGTAATGTACAGAAGTCATGCCGACCTTGTAGACTATGAAGCCGAGCGGTCCCTCACGACTGTCGGGCCAGTGCTTGACCCTGGGGAGAAGGCTTCTAGACCTCCCCCTGGGCAGGTATGCTAGAGAGCCGTGCCTCGGCCTAGAGTACTTACGCCTACCCATTCCAGACTACCTGACGTGGCTGCTGGCGTGTATGATAAAAACCTTAACGGCTTCTCAGCCCAACACTTATCTTCAGCCGTAAATCAAGTAAACCACCATGTCCGAAATCGTCGACGAGATTGTTAAGCTGGTGGAGTCGGAGGGAGTGGTTGGGTTGGCTACTCACAGACACTATCCCCGGGAGAAGATAATCTACAACCGGTTCGGAAGATGCGGTTTCGCGATAGACGTGGTGAAGGTTGAGAACGGCCGGAGACGGAGCTACTCAGTCCTCGTCGAGGCTGAGGCCGATGCCGTCGAAGGTGTGTTCCAGAGCTTCCTGAGCCTTCCGGGCAGGATAAGGTATTTCATCAGCATACAGGAAGATGGGGCGAAGAAGCTGAAGCTGAAGACCGAGACATACCGCAACGCCGCCGAACTGTTCGAGCGGGTTGAGAGGGTCAGGCAGGTCTTCTACCGTGTCTACAACTCGCTCAAACAAAAACACAGGGAGGAGCTGGCGAGGGTGGGGGAGGAGGTCTTCCACGCGGTAGGGTTGACCGCCGACGAGCTTCACCTAGGCGTTTGAACGTTCTTGACACCGGGTATACGGTAGGTTTTAGACTCGTCAGCTGTTTGGACAAACACGTCGCCGCACCTCACGCATCTAAAATACTTGTTGACACCGTTCTCCGCCTTCTGCTCACCTATGAACTCGAGGACGTGGCTGCAGGCCTCACCCATCCAGCGTAGAATCCGGCGACGTTTTATAAATCCTTTAACGCTTGTACACCGGCTGTCCGATGATACGTTTTCTGGCCTCTGTCGGGGACGGGGAGACGAGGCCGAGGACGTTCGAGCCTGAGCGTTCTCACGTCGTCCGTCTGCAGGGAGGGGCGGCGGCCTGCCTCTACGTCTCGGGAGAGGGGGTGTCCGCTGAAACTTACTACGAGGCTGACTTCGACAAAGCCGTGGTGCAGGCTTTAGGCCCTAGCCCGAGAAGTTTTGCGGAGGAGGTTGTGCAGCCCGGGCGTATGGATGCTTTGCGTAGTTTTGACGGTTTTTACGCAGGCGTTGTGGTCGAGGATGACGTCATCGTCTTCAGGGATCACGCAGGCCTCGTGCCCGTTTACGTCGTCGACGGCAGGGCTAGAATTGCCACGAACATGCCTGCCGAAGCTTCGGCGTGGGCCAGCAGCCCAAGCCCTCTTCCGCCTGCAACGCTGCTGAAGCTGCTTTCAAACCAAGCCTTTCATACAACTAGGCTAAACCCCGTGGAGGCGGGGCCCGAAACTCTTTTGAACAATCTATCCTACTGCATAAGGCGACTCTGCCCCAAAACACACGCCGTCTTCTTCTCAGGCGGGCTGGACAGCCTCCTGCTGGCTAAGCTGGGGCTAGACAACGGGCTTAAGCCCAAGCTTTTCACCTTAGGCGTCAGAGGCAGCTCCGACTTCGTCAGAAGTCTCAGGGCTGCGGAGGTTCTCGGGATGGATGTTGTCCGGGTCGAGGCTGAGCCCAACGACGTCAAACAGGCTCTTAAGGAGCTGGAGGTCTGGCTGGGCAGCATGAAGCTCATGGATGCATCGATATCTGTGGCGATGAAGATGCTTGCGGCTAAGGCAGTGGAATCGGGATGCTTGGCCTCGGTCTCTGGACAGGGTGCTGACGAGCTCTTCGGCGGATACATGAAGTACGGCAAAGCCTTGGTTGAGCACGGTCCTAAAGCCGTGGAGAGAATGATGATGGATGATTTTCACAAGCTCAACGAGTTCGGGCTACCCCGAGACTTCTTGGCTGTCCGGTCCGCGGGAGCATACTTGATAACGCCTTACCTGTGCAGGAGTGTGGTGGAGGCTGCTTTAGGCACACCCCTAAGCTTGAAGCTGTCGTTTGAAAATGGAAAGGTTGTAAGGAAGAAAATACTTCGTGAAGCATGCAGGGTCGTAGGCCTGGGGGAGTTAGCGGAGGTGGAGAAGAAGGCCCTCCAGTACAGCACGGGGCTGGAGAAGCTGCTGAGAAGGATCCGAGCCGTTGGCTGAAGACAGCGGTCGCCATCCTCAAAAGACTGCCCCGGTCTGGATGGGTTGAGCTGGGCGTCAAACGGGCTGAGACAGTCGCCAGCCACAGCTACGGAGTAGCCTTGCTGGCTATGGTTGAGGCCTCGAGGAGAAACCTCGACGTATTGAAAGCCGTCGAGATGGCTTTAATCCACGACCTTCCCGAGAGCTACCTTGGAGACCTGACTCCCGCCTTGAAGAGGAAGATTAGGCCTAGGCTTCTGAAGGTTGTCGAGAAGTCGGTCTTAAACCAGCTCATCCAAGGCCTGCCGCCCGGTCTGAGGCAGCGGTACGCTGAGCTGTACAGCGAGTACCTGAGCCGCAGCTCGCCCGAGGCCCGTCTTGTACACAAGCTCGACAGGTTGGACCTGCTTAATGAGGCGTCGTGGCTTAAAAAACACCACGGCTTCGACACCAGCAGGCTTACATAAGGGTATGAATTTATTCATCTAGTTGTATTGTTGGAGGGGTTGGCGGAGGACGAATACGTTGTCGAGGCGTTCTTGTCGAAGTTCCCGTTCCTCAAGGAGATAAGGGGATACGTGGCCTCGCTCAACCTGAGGCTTGAGGACTTCGCCGACGCTGACGTTCTGGTCGAGACGGCAGTTAGGAGGGTTGAGGAGGCGTTGTCTAAGAGTCCGGGCAGGATGGCTTTAGCCGACCTGCCGTCGGATGTGGAGATTCTTTCGCACCCCCTCGCCATGGCCGTGGTGGCTATGCTCGACAGCGCCGTCGCAAAAAGAAGGTTCGCAGCCTATGAAGCCGAAAGGTACGCCGGCATGATTAAGAACGTGCGGGAGGGGCAGAGGCAGGTGATCCACTACGTCATGTCTAGAGTTCTCGGGATGAACGTCCGTCTAGGCACGCATCCCCATGAATTCTGGATACATTTTCCAGACTACCTGAAGATATCCGTAAACCTTAACGAGCCGCGTTTCAAGCTGGTTAACAGGCTTGTCGACAAAGGATACGTAGGCGTTTCAAGACCAGAGGCGATGACACTCGTCAAGAACGGGCTGGAGATGCTCGTCTACGAAAGGCTTGACAAAGTCGGCAAGGTCGAGCCCCCCGAATTCCTGAAAGAACACGTCAGCCGTCTGAGAAAAGCCCTCGAGTCCCTAACCATCTCAGACAAACTTCCGTCAGTTAGGCTGGGGCCAGAAAACTGGCCTCCATGCATGAAAGCCCTTAGAACCCGGCTGCTGGCCGGAGAGCCGATAAGCCACTTCGCCAACTTCACCCTCGCCGCGTTCATGCTGAAGATAGGCGTGGGGGTTGATGAGGTGGTGGCGGCGTATTCTCAGAGAGGAGACTTTGACCCACGTATAGCACGCTACCAAGTCGAGCACATCGCAGGCCTCAAGGGCAGCAGGACCAAGTATTCCGTTCCCCGCTGCGCAACTATTCAAGCACATGGTCTCTGCATAGAGGAGGGAAGGCTGTGCGGTGGAGTCAGGAGTCCGATGCAATTTTATATGAGGAAGGCTAGGGCTGCCGGAGGTTTACGAAAGGTTGAGGATAGCCGGCCTGCGTCTGACGACAGCTAGGAACACAGGGCTTCTGGCGGCGGCTCAAGCGCTCAACACCCTCATAGTCCAAGTTCTCATAGTTTACGCCCCCATATCCATCCTCCTCCTAGGGGGCTCGCCCTCTCTGGCGGGACTGGGGATGGCTTTCGTGTGGGGAGGGCGTTTGGTCAGCACTTTACAGATGGGGGTGTTGATGGACAGGGTGGGCAGGAGGCCCGTCATAGCAGGTGGAATGGCTCTGGCGGCCGTGTCTCTGTCCATCGCCGCTCTCGCTCTATCTAGCTACAGGCTCGTTCTCTTCCTGAGCAGCCTGATGCTGTACGGCGTGGCCCGGGGGATGGTCGAGTTTACAAGAGTGGCCGTGGCCGACCTACTTCCGCCCGAAAAGAGAGGGTTTGGAACAGGCTTGCTCCTGACCGCCAGCATAGCAGGAACACTCACAGCTCCGTTGCTGATATACAGCACGTCGCAGCTCAACCCCTCAATCATATCAAACATCGTCGACTCCCTCAACTACGCGATAGTCATAGCAGCCGCAGGAGCCGCCGTGGCTTTGATGGTGTGGCCAGAACCGCTGAAGCTGGCCAAACAGCTCAGCAACCCGGACCAAGCCCGTTCGACCGGTTTGCGGATGGCTGCTAACCCGGCCATCATGACGGCTGTGCTTGCTGCAGCAGCCTCCACGGGCGTCATGGTTGCGGTGATGTCGCTCAACACCGTGGTCATGTACGGCCATCACTACACCGCCGTTGAGATATCCACGGTCGTCATGATTCACGTCTTGGGAATGTATGCTTTCTCCATACCTATTGGCAGGCTCTCGGACAGGTATGGACGTGTCGCCCTGATGACGACGGGGCTAGGTCTGGAGGGAGCTGGAACCGTCATGATCCTCGCATCGGACTTGTTCCCGGTCGTCGCAACAGCCCTTTTCCTCGTCGGCCTCGGCTGGAGCGCGGTATGGGTGTCTTCTTCGGCCTACATAGCGGACCTAACGACGCCCGGCGAGAGAGGAGGTTTGACAGGCTTCGCCGACGCAGCGACAGCGGGCTCGTCCATAGTAATCCCATTCGTCTCGGGGATAGTTTTAGAGGTGTGGGGAGTGCCCAGCCTCGTCGCCATGTGCACAGCCGTCACGGTCCTAGCCATGGCGTTCTGCCATCGGCTGGTTAAGAAATAGGTTTAGGCTTTCGCCTTCGAGAACCTCCTGTCAACGTCATCCCAGTTGACGACGTTCCACCAGCTGTCGACGTAAGAGGCTCGGTCGTTCTTGTACTGTAGATAGTAGGCGTGCTCCCAGACGTCCAGAGTTAGAAGTAGGGGCAGCTCAGGCGGATGCATGAAGTTCTGCTTCTCAACCTGGTATATGACTAGGGCGTCTGACTCCGCGTCGTAGGTGAGGACAGCCCATCCAACAGCCTCGACGTTCTTGGCGGCGTCGCTGAACTGCTTTTTGAAAGATTCGAAGTCTCCGAAATCCTTGTTGATCTGGTCGGCGATGCTTCCGCCGGGCCTTCCCCCTCCCTTGCCGGGTGGAGCCATGTTGGGCCAGAAGACGGCGTGCAGCTTGTGGCCGCTGAGGTTGAAGCTGAGGTCCCGCAGTATTCCACGTATGTTCTCGGGGTTCTCGCCCTTCCGGGCCTTCTCCAACCGTTCTAGGCACGCGTTGGCTCCGTTGACGTAGGCCTGATGATGCTTCGTGTGATGCAGGGTCATTATTTCAGCCGATATGACGGGTTCGAGAGCGTTGTAGGCATACGGCAGGCTTGGAAGAGTATACTTCCTCATGCTTGCTAGCTTTCACGGCGTTAATAAAAAACTATCGCATCAACAAGGATGAGGTTTATCCGTCGGAGAGCCCCATCAACCGTGATTGTGTTGAAGCCGGAGGAGTTCCGGACCGTGTTGAACCTGCTGAGGCAGAGGTACGGCCCACGAGACCCTCCCTTCCACGTCTCGGGCAAGGATGCTTTCTGGGTGTTGATAGGCGCCGTGCTGTCGCACAGAACCCGGGACGAGATGACGGACAGAGCTTATAAAAATCTTCGGAAGAGGTTCCGGAGCCCAAGAGAGCTGGCTGAAGCCGATGTCAGAGAGATTACTAAGCTCATCAAGGATGTGGGCTTCTACAGGCAGAAGGCTAGGAGGGTCAAGCAGATAGCGAGGATAATAGCTTTCGAGAAAAGCGGCGTTGTCCCCTCTGACAGGGATGAGTTGATGAAGCTTCCCGGAGTCGGTCCGAAGTCGGCTGACATAGTTCTGTCTGTGGCGTACGGGATGCCGGAGGTGGCTGTGGACACGCATGTGGAGACTGTGGCGAAGAGGTTGGGCGTAGTGGATGCGAAGGCGGGCTACGAGGAGATAAGAGACGCGCTCAAGAAGCTGGCCGCTGCAGAAGAGGTACGCCTCATCAACATGACGTTCGTCAACTTCGGCCGAGAGGTTTGCAGGAAGCCTAGGCCGAGATGCCAGATCTGCCCTATAACATCCTTCTGCAGATACTACGCAGAGAAGGTCAGAGCCCCAGCTCCTTGAGCTTTGAGAGAACTTCCTCCGCGTGGCCCTCAGCTTTGACCTTATGGAAGGCAGCTCTGATTACTCCTTCCGCGTCTATGACGAACGTCTTGCGGACGCACCTACCCCTCTCCATGCTGTAGGAGTTGTAAAGGGACGCAACCCTACCGCTTTGGTCCGAGAGGAGCGTGAAGTTGAGGCCGTACTTCGAAATGAACTTCCTGTGAGATTCCGCGTCGTCGACGCTGACGCCCACGACGTTAACGTTCCGGCTCTTGAGCTTCGTCATCGAGTCTCGGAAGCCACAGGCCTCGGTGGTGCATCCCGGCGTGTCGTCCTTAGGGTAGAAATATAGAACGAGAGCCTTATAGCCCTGCAGCAATTCTTTAAGGCTTCTCACTCGACCGTCTTGGTCGGGTGCCGAGAAGTCGGGGGCCTTGTCCCCGGGCTCGGGCTTCATTTCATGCTGAACGAGTGGCCGCACCCGCATGTGGAGGCGACGTTGGGGTTGTTGATGGAAAACCCAGACCCCATCACGTCCTCGACATAGTCGATCTCAGAGCCCTCTAGGAAAGGAGCGCTGAACGAGTCCACCACCACCCTTACGCCGTAAGCCTCGACGACCCTGTCGTCGTCGTAAACGTTCTCGTCCAAGGCCATGCCATACCTGTAGCCGGAGCAGCCCCCTCCCGTTATGTATATTCTCAAGGCAAGCTTGTCGTTCTTCTCCTCGGCGATCAGCTGGGCTATCTTCCTAGCTGCTCTCTCCGTAATCTTGAGCGAGTATGTCTCCAGCTTTGACTCCATGTCGGGTTGTCTGTGAGTCAGTTTTATTAAAGGATATTGCTCATACAAATTTAAATAATGTAAGCCACGTGCTGCATTAGCTTGAAGGTTGCAGCCGAGGACCAAGACTCGATAACCATAGAGGTCGACGACATACCTCACTACGTCGTCAACGCCCTACGCCGCACTATTCTCAGGGAGGTTCCGACCATGGCTGTCGAGGAGGTGCTTGTGATAGAAAACTCGTCGAGCATGACTAACGAAGTGCTTTCTCACCGCATATCCCTTATACCTTTCATCACCGACCTGAAGAACTACAAGCTTCCCGAGGAATGCGACTGCCAGAGCAGGCTGGGATGCGAGAGATGCGTTGCTAGGTTCGTCCTCAGGGGAGAAGCTTCAACATCCGTCGTCACTCTATACTCTAGGGACATAACTCCCGAGAAGGAGGGGGACGTCGTCGCTCCTTTCAGCGGCGACATACCCATCGTCTCCCTAGCCCCGGGCCAGAGGGTCGAATTGGAGCTTTACGTTAGGCTGGGCAGGGGTAAGAAGCATTCAAAATGGACCCCCGGCATAGCGACGGTCTACCGAGATGGGGGGAAGACCCGCCTTTACATCGAAGGTTATGGTTTCCTACCTCCAAGAGAGATTTTTTTAAAGGCCGTGGAAATAGTTAAGAATAAAGTCATTGCCTTTGAACATGCTTTTGGAGAGGTGGTTGGCGATGCACGGCGCAAGGAGGCTTGAAGTAGCTGTGAGGAAGCTGGGCGTTAAGACGGGTCTAAGCAGGAGGCTGGTTGAGGAGGCTGGCCGCAGTCGCAGGAACATGAGAGAGGTTAACCTTTCACGCCTCGAAAGACACACAGTCGAGAACGACGTTGTTTTCGTGCCGGGCAAGGTTCTGGGCGGAGGCGTGATAACCAAGAAGCTGACGGTCGGTGCTTTCAGCTTCTCCAGCACAGCCTACAAAAAGATCACGGCCATGGGAGGAAGGGCCCTGCTGGCAGAGGACTTCCTCAAAGAGTTTGGACAGAGGAAGGGAGTGAAGCTAGTTGGATGAGAAGACCTACGTGGTCAACGCAGAGGGATACAGGCTCGGACGCCTAGCCTCCAAAATCGCCAAGCTGCTGCTGGAGGGGCACCGAGTTAAGGTTTTCAACGCCGAGAAAGCCCTGATAACAGGCACTAAGAGTTCGATACTCGAACACTACTTGATGCTCAGGAGACGCCGCCAGTTAACCTCCCACAAGAAAATAACAGTCTGGTATCCGACGAGAGCCGAGGCCATACTCAGGTACGCCGTGCTCAGGATGCTGCCCCGCAAGAAGCCTAGGGGTGTGGAAGCCTCGAGAAGGCTTGAAGTGATAAGGGGGGAGGCGAGCCTTCCGGGAGAGCCTGTTGAGTTTCCAGACGCCAAGCACCTAAGCTATGTAAGCAGGTCGGGGAAAGTGATACGCGTCATGACTCTTGAAGAGCTGTCGAGACATCTGAGGGGTGGAAGGCCCTGAGGAAAGCCGCCCAGCACTTTGTCGGAAGACGTAAGACCTCCGTCGCGAAGGTCTTCGTGAGGCCCGGCAAGGGCAGCATATTCTTCAACGACACACCTCTCCACATGCTTGGAGAGTTCGTCAGGAGCAAGATCCTAACACCTCTCAAGCTGGTTCCCGATTTCTGGAACTCACATGACTTCTACATCAAGGTAAGGGGAGGAGGAGTCATGTCTTCGGCCGACGCCGCAGCGATAGCAATCTCCAAGGCGGTCTCGTCCATGACTCCCGACGGCAGGAACGTTATAGCCAGCTACGACAGGCATCTTCTGGTAGACGACCCGAGGCAGGCCGAGCCCAAGAAACCCAACAGACGCAGCGCGCGAAGGTTCAAACAGAAAAGCTACAGGTGAGGAAAACTTGATGATTCCTGTGCGCTGCTTCAGCTGCGGCCGTGTAATCGCCCACAAGTGGGACGAGTATAAGGCGAGAGTCCGGAGAGGTGAAAGCCCCGGCGCTGTCCTCGACAGCCTAGGGTTCAGGAGATACTGTTGCCGTAGAATGTTTATTTCAGCCGTGGACTTCATGGACGAGCTTATCGAGTTTCATCAAAAATACCTGTCGGCCGGTGAAGGTCAGCGTTGAGGCAGTCTTTCAAGATAACTGACTGCGAGGCTTGCGTGGTTTTCGACAGCAGGGGCTCTGAAACAGTCGAGGTCGAGCTTTGGTCGGGCACGACCTCGGCCCGTGTCTCAGCACCTTCCGGAAAAAGCAGGGGGAAGAACGAGGCTGTGCCGTTCCCTCCCAAGGGGGCGGAGGAAGCGGTCGAGGTGTTTGAAAAACAGCTTAAGCCGAGACTGGTCGGGTTCGACCCGGCTGACCAGAAAGGCATCGACAGCCTGATGAAACAGGTCGACGGAACTGAGAACTTCTCCAAAATAGGCGGAAACCTATCCTACGCCGTTTCGGCGGCAGCAGCCCTTCTGACTGCAAGGCTGACGGGCAGACCTCTCTGGCGCTACATCTCAGAGCTTTCAGGCATCAAGCCGTCGATGCCACGGCCTCTGGGAAACATACTCGGCGGAGGAGCGCACGCAGGAGGAGGAGCACCCGACATCCAAGAGTTCCTCGTCTACCCGTCCAAGCCCAGCTCGGTCGAGGACGCTTTGAAAACCAACATAGAAGCCCATCGAAGGCTGGGACGAATCCTTATGCAGAGAGTAGGAGGATACGGCGGAGGGAGAGGCGACGAAGGAGGCTACTCACCACCAGTCGACGACTACTCAGCCCTCAAATACGTAGCCGAGGCCTTGGACGGGCTCAGCGTCGGGCTTGGGCTTGACGTCGCGGCTTCGACGCTCTACGAACCGAGTTCGGGATTCTATCTTTACAGGAACCGTGGCGTGAAAAGGTCTAGGCGCGAGCAGCTTGAGTTCATTAAGCAGCTCGTTGAAGACTTCGGCCTCTCCTACGTCGAAGACCCTTTCGAGGAGACGGACTTCAGCTCGTTCGCCGAGCTCTGCCGCATGTTTCCAAACCTACTTGTGTGCGGGGACGACCTCGTCGTCACTAGGAAGGAGCTCATCAAGAGGGCTGCGGACAACGGTTCCGTAAGGGCTGTGATACTCAAGCCCAACCAAGTCGGATGCTTGTCAGACACCCTCGAGGCTGCGGCTGAGGCTGAGAGGCGAGGCATCGTGAGGGTTGTCTCGCACAGGTCTGGGGAGACATGCGACGCGTTCCTAGCCCATCTGGCTGTGGGGCTGGGAGGCAAATTTATTAAGGCAGGTGTTGTTGGAGGTGAAAGGGTGGCTAAGGCTAATGAGCTTCTACGGATATGGCGTAAGCATCGTGGCGAGCTTGCTATCGAGGAGGCTGGTTCTAGTTGACGTTGTCGGCTGAGCAGGAGGCTGCGATACTGGAGCAGCTGGTCAAGTACAACGTGCACATAGGCTCCCGTATAAAGGTCAGGCACATGGAGCAGTACATTTTCAAGATGAGGTACGACGGCGTCTACCTTTTCGACATCAAGAAAATCCTCGAAAGGCTCAACCTCGCGGCACGGATGATATCCTACTACCCTCTCGACAAAGTCGTCGCCGTCTCAACCCACGTCTTCGGGATGAAGGCGGTGCAGAAGTACGCTGAGCTCACGGGCGGGGTTGCGATCGCCGGCAAGATGCCTGCGGGAATGCTCACCAACAGGACTTTGAAGAACTACCTTGAGCCGGCGTTGGTGATAATCTCCGACCCTAGGTACGACGTCCAGGCGCTGGAGGAGGCTCGGATAGCGAGGGTTCCCGTGATAGCTATGTGCAGCACGGACAACACCTGCTCCAACGTCGACTTGGTGATTCCGATGAACAACAGGAGCAGAACCTCCCTCCCCTACGCTTTCTGGTACTTGACCCGGAAGGTTCTGGAGGAGACTCGACAGCTCTCGCCCGACTTCGACGCCTTGGTCAAGCCGGAAGACTTCATGGCTTTAGCTGCTTCAACCGAGATGGAGTGAGGAAAGGCCGCAGCAGCGTCTCCATACCTCTTCTGAGCATGGCGGCGTAGTGCTCGTCATCGTAGCCATGGTCCTCCAGCAGCTGCAGCGGCGCTCCACCGCCTCGCCTGACCACGTACTCAACAACCTGCCCGGGGTGGACCTCCACACCACTCCGTTCAAGCATCCTCGCGGCTGAAACATGCTTCAGCTTTCTCGCATAACTCCCCGGGCTCGCTCCCAAGCTCCTAGCTATCGCTAGCTGCTCCGGCTCTGCAGAACCCGAGTAAACCATCCTTACATACTTTCTGTATGTCTCGAGACATTCCTCGGCTTTCATCCGGAGAGATTCGGGGGAGTCGGCTTGAGCAAGCTTCTCCAGCATCTCCTCCTGCATCTGCTTGACGATCAGCGGGGTGTCCCTTCTCCTCAGCTCGACCCCACGCACCTTCAGCCGGCCGTCCGCGTAAACCCCGAAATACCTGTTGTTCACAGGCCTGCCCTCGTGCATGCGTGAAGGCAGGAAAGCTATCCACCGATAGGTCCCCTCATACTCCAGAGGAAGGCCGAGCCTCCTCTCAAGCTCCTTCCCCAGCCTTCTGTAGTCATCCTCCGACGCACCCCTCCTCCAGACCCATAGGCAGTCGACTATTCCGTGGAGGACTCGAAAGCCCTGCTCTTCAGCGGTTTTAACGCTTCTCAGCAGCGTCTCCCGGGCTAGGGCGCAGACGGCCATGTGGGCTTCACGGCTTCCGAACTTAGCCTTCTTGTAGCCTAGGTAGCCGAACGACGTGACGAGTATCCATTTGAGGGCGTCTGCTCTAGCTTTGTAGGTCTTCAACCCCGTCTCCGCATACAGCCTCTTGTACTCCATCCTCTTCCTCAACGGTGTTTCGACAGCCAGCGGAACAACTCCACGCCACTTCCTGCAGACATGGTACCCCAGCTCCGGTATATCGCTTCCCCGACAGCAGCCGCAGTTGACCGTCTCGCCGCTTATGTTGTTCTTCAGCATCAGCGTCGGATACAGGCTGTGGAAGTCAAGCTCGCCGACGTTCCAGTAAACCCCCGGGCTGTGGTCTAACACCCATCCGCCTCTGTCGGCTACGACGAGCTCGGCCGCAGTGGAGCAGTAAGGCCTGCCGGCCTCGACGGGTATCAGCAAGTTGTTCAGATAGGCTTGACGATACTGGAGGGAGGTCATGCACCGGCCTATCGTGTACCGTGCAGCGTCTTGGACCGGCGCCCTAACGGTGCGAGCTGTCTCCAGCACACCTTCGAGGCCGGTTTCAGCGTAGAGCATCGAGTTCTCGGCGTCTATGTGCAGACGACCCCTGAGCTTCTGCCCAGCGAACCTGTGATACGTTCTGCCGTAGCTAAAGTAAGAAAAACCCCTCGAGCTAGTCGGCTTGTCGTCCTCCCTTCCCAGCCGCAACTGAAGACCGTTCTCCTCAGCTCTCCTACGCAGATACTTTAGCAAGAACCTGTCCCCTCCACGGGTTATCAGCACGTCGACATCCATGTCGTCGAGAAGACGCTGCAGCTGCTGCAGAACATCGTCCTCGCATCCGTCGAGAACAACCTCCTCACCGTCTACACGAAGCCTTACACACCTAAGCCTGTCGGAGAACCGTGGCAAGGGCCCTGAAGAGTCGACTTCAGCCTCCAGACAACCATTCCTGAGGAAAGACGTGGTGTAGGAGACGCTGTCGACCTCCTCGCCCGGCTGGAGTAGGCCGTTGCAATTCTTCACGGCCGCCGTGGGCGCTAAGCCGAACTCGTAGAGGAACTCCTGCAGGACCGGGATGTCGACGTTGTAAGCTCTCACGCCTAGATGACCCCAACGATCCACGACAGACCTGGCCAGGCTTCTCTTCTCCGACGGAGCGACCAGCACCTCCAGAACTTCAGCGGCTCCAGCGCCGGGTATTCTTTTCTCCACGAGCCTCGTCTCGTAAACATCGGAGAGAATTCTGTCGACAGCGGTCAAGACGTGCTGCGGACCTGCGAGGTAAAGCCTAGAACTCCATGCAACCCGAACCTTGTAAACACCACCCTCACTCCTCAGCCACAGGCAGACGCTCGAACCATCCAAACAGACGTCGACAAGCCTTCCATCCACATCCAGCAAAGCCTTCAACCATGGATATATCGTGATAGAGAACGTCGAAAATGCAGCCCGGGCCCGGTGGGACTTGAACCCACGACCTTCGGCTCCGGAGGCCGACGCCCTGTCCATTCTAGGCCACGGGCCCGTGGAAACGTCTACGCAGCCTCTCTAAAGGTTTTATTCACGACGTAGGCGAGTTGGTTCGATGATCTCCGAGCTGGATGAATTGATGGCTAAGGCTGGGTTCGAGGCTGTGCTGGTCTTGGGCGACTCGACCTACTCCTCGCCCGAGCTTTACTACTTGACGAGGGCCCACATACCTCGTGGCGGGGTGTGTCTGAAGCGTAGGGGTGGTGAGCCCCAGCTCGTCGTGAGCATGCTTGACCTGCCCAGCGCACGGAAAGGAGTTGTCGCTGACGTCAAGCCCTACAGCGACTACGGCCTTGCACAGCTTCAGAGAAGGTTCGGGCCCGGGCGTGGCTTGGCTGAAATGCTGGCCGCCATGCTCCGTAGGAACGGAGTTGAGGGGAAGATCGCCCTAGCCGGCAGAGCCGACGCGCTGACGACAACCTATCTGGTCGACTTTCTCAGAAGACGCGGTTTTAGAGTAGAGGGCATGCCCAAGCCTTCGTTCCTAGACCTGTGCAGGAGGAGGAAGGACAGGTGGGAGGTCGAGGCTGTCGCTGAAGCGGGGCGGCGGACCATACGGGTCGTCGAGAGGCTGGAGAAGATACTCGGGGAGTCGGACGTCCGCAGAGGAGCTGTATACTATGATGGACAGCCTCTAACCGTCGGTTATCTGAAAAGGCTTGTCCGGACTTGGTGCGGCGAGATGGGTCTCAGTCTTCCTGAAGGCCTGATCCTTGCTTCGGGACCGGAGTCGAGCGACCCCCATGCGTCAGGGGAGGACGGCAGGCAGCTGTCGGCGGGCGAGCCTCTGGTTTTCGACATATACCCGGCTTCGGAGACCGGATACCGCTACGACTTCACAAGAACCTACTGCGTCGGGAGGCCCAAACCACCGCTGAGGAAAATGTATGAGGACGTTCTGGCAGCTCAAACACACGCAGTCGAGACGATAAGGGTGGGATCTAGGTGCGGGTCGGTTTTCGCCGAGGCCTGCGTAATCCTCAGGAGAAGAGGATGGCCCACGCTGTTGGAGACTCCTAACCCCGTCAGGGGATTCGTCCACGGCCTAGGCCACGGCGTAGGCCTCACCATAGGCGAGGAGCCGTACCTATCCAAGAACTCATTCACCACCCTATCAAACGGCGACGTCTTCACAGTCGAGCCAGGGCTTTACGAGCCCGGGTTTGGCGGGGTGAGGATTGAGGACGTAGTGGTTGTTGAGAACGGCAGGGCTGTGAAGCTCGTGGAGCACCGGTACGAGCTGGAGGTTTAACCGATGTACAGCCATGCGACGTATGCGACGGAGGCGCCGTAGACAGATGTCAGGAGGTTCACAACCTCGTTGTTGACCAGCCTGCTGCCTGATAGATAGACCGTCGACTTGCCGCAGTGGGTTTTGACCTCTACGACCTTTCCGCATGAGGGGCATCGGTACCGGGACTGGAAAAGCCCGCCGAAAACACTGTCGAAGAGGCTTCCGCTGAAGCCTGCCGAGACAGCGATTAGGAATACGCTGTACGGCTGGAGCGGCAACCCGAGGAACAGGCCGTACACCACCATCACGCCTGCGAGCAGGAAGCCTGTGAAAAACCCTGCGGCCAGCCCTAGAAGGCTGACGGCTCCGGGCGTTCCGGGGCTCGCTTCTTTTAGCGATGTTATCATCCTAGGCTTGCTTTTTGAAAGAAGGCCGACCTCCGTCGACATGGTGTCTGCGAAGACCGACGACACGGCGCCTAAGAAAGTGGCTAGCGTGGCTGAGCTGTCGAGGCCGAGGAAGTATCCTGAAACCGTGATCAGACAGGCCGTGAGACCGTTGGCGAGGACGTTTGACCAAGTTCTAACACCTCTCCCAAATTCACCGTACTTTTCCCTGTAGCGAAAACGTGTCGTGAAGCCGGCGACGACGAAGAAGGTGAAGATGGCCAGAAAATAGCTCCTACCGCCCAGAACGTATACACAATACCCGACCACTACGGCTGCAGCAAGGCCTTTAGCGTCGAGAAAACGACCACCAATAGCGATAAGCCCTATCGCCAGCATCACGAGGGTTGCTTCGAGGAGCAAAGACAGCATGAGTATTCACTTCCCACAAACCATCCGGGCAACCTCCTCCAAAGACATCATTTCCTGCTGTTCGCTGACAAGGTCTCTCAAAGAAACCTTCTCCGATTCTCTCTCCTTAGAACCCACTATGATTAAGTATTTGATGCCCTTAGCCGACGTTGTTTCGATGACGTCTGAGAGCTTTTTACGCGATACGTCGACGACCACGGAGCATCCTCTTCTCCTGAGGAAGTCCGCTACGGATGCTGCGTACCCCCGTGAGTCGTCGCTAACAATAGCTAGAGCTGCTGCAGGCGGCTTTTCAAGATCAGTGAGAGGCTTTCTCCTCAAGTACATGGTGAGCCTCGTTATGCCTATTGAGCATCCTACGGCCGGCACTCTACCGCCTCCGAACAACTCGACTAGTCCGTCGTACCTTCCGCCGCCGTTGAAAGACAACTCCTCCCCATCTATCCTCTGCTCGAAGATCATGCCTGTATAGTATTCGAGCCCGCGTGCAAAGCCCATGTCCAGCTCAAACCGCAGCGCTTTGTCAACCTCCCTAACGACATCAACCACTTCTGCGAGGTTCTCCACCGCTTTCGACGCCTTCTCCCATGGCGAGACGAGGTCGGAGGCTTGCTTCAAGACATCGTGTCCGCCCTTGAGACTGGAGAGCTTGCGTAGGCATTCTAGCGACTCGTTGTCGAGGTAGGTGGCGGCCGTCTCGAAGGCCTCGTCGCGCCTACCACGGTCGACCAGTGAGAGAAATTTGTCCTGAAGCTTTGTATCCATTTTTCCCAGCAAGCCCCTAATTACGCCGACGTGGCCTATCCTGAAGGAGAAGGACTCGATGCCAAGCTTGGCGAAGACGTCTCTGCTGGCTAGGATTATCTCGGCGTCGCTCGAAGGGTCGCTGCTTCCGAAAAGCTCGAAACCTCCGTGCCAGAACCTTCTCCTCCGACCCCACTGCGGCTCGTCATACCTATAGCAGTCAGCGATGTAGCCAAGCCTCATCGGTTTGGGGTGTTTGGAGAGCTTGGTGGCCACGAGCCGGGCTATCGAAGCCGTCACCTCAGGCCTGAGGACGAGCTTCTTGCCGTGGACGTCGGTGAAGACGTACATCCTGTGTCTTATTTCGTCTCCCGACTTGGCTTCGAAGAGCTCCAGATACTCGAGGGTGGGAGTCTCGACTTCTTGGTAGCCGTAAAGCCTGTAAACCTCCCTGACCACGTCCACAACCCTCTGCTTGACGGCGAACTCCTCGGGCAGAAGGTCGTCCATGCCCCGCGGCGTCTCGAACTTCAACGCGAACCCTACCCGTAGCCGCCTTGAACCATATTTAGATGTTTAAATCCGAAGAACGTTTCATACATCAACTATATTATAGTGTTCTCTGTAAGTACCTGCATGAGCTCCAAGTCAACCACCATTCTCGTCCTAGCGGTGGCAGCCTTAACCCTGTTAAACATCTACCAGACACTGGTCATACACTCTGAGACGAGGAGCCTCATCCTCCAGGTATCGACGCTGGCGGCCCAGATTCAGAAAACTCCGCAGACCGTAAGAGTGGAGACGGTGGTTGTGCACAATCTGGAGGCGTCGGACTTTAGCTCTCTCTACGAGATGGTTAAAGACTCTGTTGTCATGGTGAGGGTTTTCTTCGCCTCCGGGTCTACGGTTGGGTCGGGCTTCGTCTACGACGCCTTAGGGCATGTTGTGACGAATCAGCATGTCGTAAGAGGTGGGACGTCGTTCCGGGTTGTTTTCAGCGACGGCTCCACGTACAGTGCTAGGGTTGTGGGCGCGGATGTTGACAGCGACATAGCCGTGCTGAGGATAGAGAACCCGCCTGAAGGGCTGAAGCCGCTGCGTCTGGGGAACTCCTCCGAGCTGAAGATAGGAGAGCCGGTTGTGGCTATCGGGAACCCGTTCGGGCTTGAGGGCACAGTGACTTCGGGCATAGTTAGCCAGAAGGGGAGGCTTCTGCCTACGGGGCGAGGATACTCCATACCCGGCGTCATACAGACAGACGCCGCCATAAACCCGGGGAACTCGGGAGGCCCGCTGCTTAACTTAAAGGGCGAGGTTGTCGGCGTCAACACAGCGATCGAGCCTTCGGGCGTTGGAATAGGCTACGCAGTCCCCTCGTCGATCGTCTCACGTGTTGTTCCAGCCTTGATTCAGAACGGCTCCTACCAGCGGAGCTGGATGGGTATCTCAGCCGTTTCGCTCGACATCGACATAGCTGCGGCCATGGGTGCAAGCGTTTCAAAGGGTGTACTGGTCGTCGACGTCGTCCCCAACAGCCCTGCGCAGCGCGCTGGACTACGGGGCGGGGACAGGAACGTGGTTGTCAACGGCGCGCCCGTCAGGGTGGGGGGAGACATCATCACCGCCATCGACGGCCGTCAAGTGTCTTCGATGGATGAGCTACTCCTCTACTTGGAGGAGAGGACGTCTCCCGGGCAGACGGTCTCGCTGACGGTCTTGAGGGGTTCGCAGGCCGTGGAGCTGACCGTTGTCCTCTCCGCTAGGCCATAGGCTCAGAGAGGTGTATGTTCGTCACAGAGCCCTGGAAGGCTCTCCGAACAGGTCAGTCTCATCATCTCGCCGAGATCCGCGGAACCCTTATTTAAGGAATCACGGTGAAATACATCCTTCTGTTCGTCTTCCCCTTGTTCTCCAGTTTGGTAGCTTGTATCCGGCCAACCTCCGACGTGTTCCTTACATGAGGCCCGCCGTCGGCCTGAACGTCGACGTCCCCTATCTCGACGATTCTCAGCATGGGTATGTTTGGCGGCAGACGTCCAGCGAGCTTGACGAGCCCCGGTGTCGACAACACCTTCTCCCTCTCCATGTAGTAGATTTCGACAGGGTATCCTTTTTCTAGCCTCCTGTTCGTCTCCTCGACGCATTCCTCCATCACAGCCCTGTCGAAGGACTCGAGGCTGAAGTCCACTCTTCCTTGGTCGTGGGAGATGTTGTTGCCCGTTATGAGGGCGTTCGTCTTCTCGACCATGGTTGCTGCGAGGACGTGTAGCCCGGTATGCATCCTCATCAAACGATATCGTCTCTCCCAGTCGAGAAAGCACCTTGCCTCAGACCCCGCTGACGGTGCCGCTCCCTCAACACTGTGCACGACCTCGTCGTCCTCGAACAGAACCTCCACAACTCGGGCCTCTCCCCCCGCATGCTTAATCACGCCTTTATCTGACACAAGACCACCTCCACGTGGATGAAAAGCTGTTCTGTCAAGGACGACACGTCCGTTCTCAGACCTGAGAACCGATGCCACAAACTCCCTGATGTAAGAGTCATCCATGTAGAGAAGCTCTGTCCTTCCCTGCTTCATGGCTGTCTGCCGGCTTCCGATTGGTTTGAGGGTTTACGAAGCATTAGGAAGACCATCTCGGCTTCGAACGCCTTCTTGTTCTTGGAGAGGTTGATGCATTCCACGGAAAACCTGACCAATCCTTTGTCTGCAGAGCTCGTCTCCTTCTTATCAACAACTAGAGCACGGGCTGTTATGACGTCGCCCGGATGCGTTGAAGACCTGAAGTAAAGCTTCTCCACGCCGGTTAAAGCGGTTATGTGGTCGAAGATAGTCGTCTGGTAAAGCAGGCCGATAACGAAAGATATCACTAGAGCTCCGGGGACGACTCTAGACGGAAAACCCCTCTGCTTTGCGAAGGAGTCGTCGAGGAAGAGCGGGTTGACCGCCCACGTCAGCGACGTGAATAGCTCGACGTCCGTCGGCGTGATCATCCGGCTGGAAGCCTTGAACTCCTGCCCTACCTGAAAATCTTCAAAGAACATTTCACTTGGGCCAGTTCCTGTCCAGCTCGGACTCGGAGTTTTCGACAGCCTTCTCGACGTCGACGGCCATTCCCAGAGATTTGAGGGTCTTCCCCAACGCGTATATTGTGCTCACTATCTTATCACGACCTATGAGCCCGATGTTCGAGACCCTTATCATCTTGCCCTTGTAGGGGCCGAGACCGCCTGCTATCAAAACGCCGTATTTTTCCTTCATCACACTCCTTATCGCCGTGTCCGTCAACCCCGGCGGTATGTGCATGGCGGCGACGATCGGAGACTCGAATCCTCTAGCCGCGTAGAACTCGAGGCCGTAAGTCCTCAGGCCTGCGTAAAGCCCGGCAGCTCCGGCGGCGTGTCTGGCGAGCCATTTCTCGTAGCCGTATTCGAGGATTATCTTCAGAGCCTCGTCAAGGGCCCAGAACAAGGTTATCGCCGGGGTGAAGGGAGTCTCCCACTTTTCGAGGAAGGTCTTGTACTTGACCAAGTCGAAGTAAGGAGGCCTGACCTTCTTCCTTCTGATCCTCTCCCACGCCATCTCGGACACGGCTACAAAAGCCACCCCCGGCGGAGCCGCGAGGCACTTCTGGGTGCCGGCTGCGAACATGTCGATTCCGGTTTCGTCTACAGCGACCCTTACTCCGCCGACAGCCGTTACTGCGTCGACGGCCAGCAACGCATTCCTGTCGTGGCATATTCTCGCGATCTCCCTGACTTCACGTGAGATTATCCCGGTGGATGTCTCGTTGTAGGGGAATGCAACGATGGAGACGCCGGGGTTTTCGTCGAGCATTTTCTTCACAGCTTCCGGGTTGGGGCCCTGCCCGTTGTCGAGCCTTGCTTTTATAACGTTCGCCCCATACGCCTCGAAGGCCTCGGCCATCCTCTCGGCGAAAAGCCCAGCCGTAGGGACAAGAACCTTATCCCCGGGAAACGTTAGGTTTGAGGCAGCAGCCTCGACGGCTCCCGTGCCTGAAGAAGTAAGCACAAACACGTCCGACTTCGTTTCGAGGATTTTCTTCAGATTCTCGACGATGCTTCTCATCAATACCCTGAAATCCTCAGAGCGGTGGTCTATCATCTGGCGAGCCATGGCGCGAATAACTCTTTCGTCGACCTCGGTTGGGCCTGGAATCATCAACAACAAGGCAACGCGACCTCGATCGAGTAAACACCCACCAAGTCTTAAGTCTATTGGTTGAACATAGCGGCTTTCAAAAACATAAATACCGAAGACCGACAAGCGAGGACTGTGAATAACGCCGTAGGCAGGTCTTCAGCCGTGCTAGTGGCTCTGCCGATTTTGTCGGCGCTTTCGCCGAATCCGGGCTTCGGCAAGGTTTAAACCTGAGAAAACACTTCAGACGACGTGCTGTCCTACGCCGAAAGATACCGCGTGATAGGTAGGTCTGTGCCGAAGATAGACGGCGGGCTCAAGGTGTCGGGAAGTTCAAAATACATAGACGACTTGGAGCTCCCGAACATGCTTCACGGCAAGATACTGAGGAGCCGCTACCCGCACGCTAGGATCCTGAGAATAAACACGGAGCGGGCTTGGAGGATTCCGGGAGTAAGAGCTGTGATCACGGGCTTTGATTTTCGGTTCAACAACATGGGGGTGTTGAAAGACCATCCGCCTCTCAAGACCGGCAAGGTGAGGTCTGTACGTGACGAGGTTGCTGCAGTTGCTGCGGAGACCGTCGAGGAGGCTGAAAGGGCGCTGGAAGAGATTGAAGTCGAGTACGAGCCTCTGGAGGGTGTGTTCGACCCGGAGGAGGCGTCCAAGCCCGGAGCCCCGCTCGTACACGAGGAGGCGGGAAGCAACGTGGTTGACTTGGGCTTCAGGTTCACCACATCCGACGACAGACGCTTCTCAGAGATTTTCACGAAAGCCGCTGCAACGGTTGAGGACAGGTACCAAGTCCAGTACATGAACGCCTCGCCGCTGGGGACCATGGGCTGCATAGCTCACTACAACGCGGTGGGAGAGCTCACGGTCTACACCAACACTCAAGCCCCTTTCCTTTACCGCCACGAGCTGGCTAAAACGCTGGGCTTCAACCCGGCCAAGATAAGGGTGGTGCAGCCTGAGATAGGCGGGGCCTTCGGCCGGGGGATGGACATCTACCCTCTCGACCCGATAACCGCCGCCCTCTCGATCAAGACGAGGAGGCCCGTGAAGATAGTGTTCACGAGGGAGGAGGAGCTCCAGTACGCTCCGCCACGCCAGCCCGCCATCATCATGATGAGGACCGCGGCTGACAGAGATGGTAGGCTGTTGGCCAGGGATGCTCGCGTGATTCTAGACGCAGGGGCCTACGTTTCTTGGGGGCCGTTCGACGGAAGAGTGATGATGGCGACCGCCACCGGGCTGTACGACGTCGCCGAGGTGAGGTTCGAGGCTACCGTCGTCTACACAAACAACCCCTACACAGGCACTCAGAGAGGCGCTGGAAACCCTCAGATAACCTTCGCAATAGAGCAGCAGATGGACATGCTGGCTGAGGAGCTCGGCATGGACCCCGTCGAGTTCCGTATGCTGAACGCGAACAAGCCTTACACAACAACGCCGCAGGGCATGAAGATCACGACCTGCGAGCTGAGAGAATGTCTCCGCAGGGCCGCTGAGGAGGTGGGCTGGAGGGGGAGAGGAATGGCTGGACCGAACAGGGGCATAGGGTTTGCGTCATTCTTCCACGTCGGTGGAGGGGCTAGGGTCTACCGTTCAGACGGCTGCGGCACGGTTCTCTCCATCGACGACTTCGGCGTCGTCACAGTCATCACGGGTTCGACTGACTTAGGCACGGGGTCGGACACAGCGATAGCTCAGATCGTTGCGGAGGAGCTTGGCGTTCAGGTGCAGAACGTTCGCGTAGTGAACGACGACGCATCCATCCGCCCATGGGACGTAGGCACGCACGCAAGCAGAGCCACCTTCGTCGCGGGAAACTCTGCTTTGCTGGCAGCTAGGAAGGCGAAAGAGGCTATACTGCGTGCGGCGGCGGAGGCTTTGAACACGCAGCCGTCGGAGCTCGTCGTCGAGGACGGCGTGATATATTCCCGGCAGTCTCCTTCGAAGAGGATTGAGCTGGAAAAGGTCGTTCGGAGAATTCACTTCAGGCAGGGGGGGAGCAACCTTGTCTTTTCAGCTTACTACGACCCGCCGACGGAGATGCAGGACGAGAGATGGATGGGCAACCTTTCGGCGGCCTACTCTTTCGGAGTTCAGGCGGCGCTTGTCGAAGTAGACCCTGAGACGGGAGCTCTCAAGGTTCTGAAGATTGTTTCGGTCCATGACTCGGGCCGCATCCTGAACCCTATGGCTGCGGAGGGACAGGTTCATGGAGGTGTTGCGATGGGGCTTGGCTACGCCTTGTACGAGGAGATGGTTCTGGACAACGGCCGTGTAGTCAACGCCTCGCTCGCGGACTACCTGCTGCCCACGTCTCTCGAAACCCCTCCGATTAAGGTCGTGTTCGTCGAGAATCCGGACCCTGCCGGGCCCTACGGGGCGAAGGGCATCGGCGAGACGGGATGCATACCTACGGCTGCGGCGCTCGCCAACGCTGTTTACGACGCGCTGGGAAAAAGGGTGAAGTCTCTTCCGATCAAGCCTGAGAAGCTTCGCTAGGGTTGTTGCTGTGTAAGATATAATAGTGGGCATAACGCCGTTATAGCCGAATGACTGAAAAACAAACCCTAGAAATAGACTACAGCAAGTACGACTTTAAAGACCCCGAGCTGTATGTCTTCAAGTCCCGGCCAGGCCTCTCAGAGGAGGTCGTGAACGAGATATCCCGGATGAAGGACGAGCCGGAGTGGCTGAGACGGTTCAGGCTAAAGTCTCTGGACATTTTCCTCAAGAAGCCGATGCCCATGTGGGGCGCCGACCTGAAGTCCGTGGACTTCGACAGGATACACTACTACATCAAGCCGAGCGACAGGAAGGCCTCGAGCTGGGACGACGTCCCGGAATACATCAAGAAGACGTTCGACAGGCTTGGAATACCCGAGGCGGAGAGAAAGTTCCTCGCTGGAGTTGGGGCCCAGTACGAGAGCGAAGTCGTCTACCACAACCTTCAGAAAGATCTTCAGAAGAAAGGCGTAATCTTCGTAGACCCCGACACAGCTTTCAGAGAATATTCAGACATCTTCAAACCCTATTTCGGTAAAGTGGTTCCGCCGGAGGACAACAAATTCGCCGCCCTCAACAGCGCCGTCTTCAGCGGCGGCAGCTTCATCTACGTCCCCGAAGGCGTCGAAATCCAATACCCACTCCAAGCCTACTTCAGAATAAACGCGGCCAACGTCGGCCAGTTCGAGAGAACCCTCATCATAGCCGAGCCCCACAGCAGAGTTCACTACATAGAGGGATGCACCGCACCCATATACTCAACCTCATCGCTTCACACCGCAGTCGTCGAGATCGTTGCCAAGAAAGGCGCATACGTAAGGTACACAACGCTTCAGAACTGGAGCAGCGATGTTTACAACCTCGTCACCAAGAGGGCTCACGCCTACGAGGAGGCGACGGTCGAATGGGTGGACGCCAACATAGGAAGCAGGGTGACGATGAAGTATCCCAGCGTCTACCTTCTCGGCCGCGGGGCGAAAGCCGACATACTGTCGGTGGCTTTCGCAGGCAGGGGCCAGCATCAGGACACGGGAGCAAAGGCGGTTCACCTAGCTCCCGACACAACCTCGAGAATCACAGCGAAGTCCGTCTGCAAGGACGGCGGGAGAACCTCCTACCGGGGCCTGCTTCACGTTGCTCGTGGCGCTAAAAGAGTCAAGTCCAGCGTGAGATGCGACGCCCTAATCCTCGACGACGCCTCGAGGACAGACACATACCCCTACAACGACATAAACGAGGAGGACACGACGGCAACTCACGAAGCTACGGTCGGCAAGATCGGTGAGGAGCAGCTGTTCTACCTTATGAGCCGAGGGCTTTCGGAGCAGGAAGCCCTCAACATGATCGTGCTAGGCTTTCTGGAGCCCTTCACCAAAACTCTCCCAATGGAGTATGCAGTCGAGTTCAACAGGCTGATCGAGCTCGAGATGTCTGGCTCGGTAGGCTAACGGACGACCACAACACTGCTCCCAACCCCTATCCTGTTCTCCTCGACAAAACCCGCCCTAACCTCCAAAACATACAGAGCCTCGGCGGGAGGAGTATAGGACTGGCAAGGCTCGTTGGCTTGGCAGGGCGGGGCCTTCTCAACCACGTAGACAACCCTGCCCTCAGCGTCGACCCAGATGATGTCGAGCGGGAAACGCATCCTGTACATCCAGAAAGAATAGATCCCCGGCTGCTCGAAGACAAAAAGCATCCCCCAGCCCTCCTCAAGACGGTCCCTATCCGACAGTCCCTGTGCACGTTTTTCAGCTGTGTCAGCTAGCTCGACGAAAACCTTCACTCCGTCGACGAGGACGTGGGGAGGGAGATCCTGAGACTTCGAGACGCTGTATGAGTTTTCAGCCTTTTCCGGAGCGGTGAGGAGTAGAAAGATTGAGAGAAGGGCTGCGGCGAGTACCAGCGCTGCGGCTAGTTGTTTGTTCACGCTAGTTTTGCTGAGACGTTTATCTTAACGTTTCCCTTCAAGGCCTTGGATATAGGGCATCCCTCGCCGGCTGCGGATGCTGCCTTCTCAAACGCTTCCTTGTCCATTCCCGGAACGTTGCCGACGACGTTGATGTTCACCTGCGTCACCCTGAAGCCCTCATCGGTCTTGGCGAAGTAAGCCTCAGCCGATACCTCGAGATGTGAGGCTGGCTTACCTTCCTTCGCTAGGATGTTTGACAGAGCCATGGCGAAGCAGCTTGCATGCGCAGCCGCTAGGAGCTCTTCGGGGCTGGTCATCCCCGCCACCTTCGAAGACCTCGCTGCCCACGTCACCTGACGCGTTGGAAATGCTCCGCTGTCAAAGCTCACCTCTCCCTCGCCGTGGAAAAGATCTCCTCTCCAAACAGCTTTAGCCTTGCTTACAACCGCAGACATGCATCCAGCAGCTCGACGTCGTTTTTAGCCTTTACGCTACTACGCAGCTGGACCAGCTGCAGTCCAAACAACGTTCGCACCCCTCTTGGAAGACCATGTTCCTGCCTCCGCAGACCGGGCAGAATGTGTGGATGAGCGGCGGGGGAGGAAGGGCTTCAGACGGTTTTGCGACAACATCTATCCCGAGACTCTTCAACAATTCCAGAGTTTTGTTCTCCGTCCTGCCGGCGTAGGCCCCGTGTCTCTGAGTCGGGGTGGTCAGGACCTGTGAAGACTTCGAGCCGTCCCTGTAAACCGTCAACCCCTTCAGCCCAAGACCGTGAGCCGCGACGAAAGCATTCAAAACATCTTCGACAGCAACCCATGAAGGCATGTTGATGGTCTTGCTCACCGAGGCGTCAACCCACGACTGGACCTCGTGCTGGGCCCTTAAATGGTCCCACCACGGTATGTCGAGCGCCGTAACAAACACACGCTGAGCTTGGGGCGGTATCTCGGCAAGCCCCTGAGCCGACCCGCCGTTGTCAGCCACCTTCTTCAACACCTCCTCCCTCGGAAGGCCTTTCTCCGAAACGTATCTGTCGAAGGCTTGGTCGACGTAGTAGAAGGTTCCTGCTGAAACCTGCTTCCGGTAGACCAGCGCATACTGCGGCTCGAGACCCGAGGAGACGTCGGCGAGCATCGATATGCTTCCGGTCGGCGCGACGGTGAGGAGATGGCTGTTCCGCATGCCCTTCATCGCTCTGTTCTTCAAAGAGCTCCAGTCAAGCCTGGCCTTGCCGGGTGTGTAGAGGCCTTTGAACGGCAGCATGCCTCGGGCCCATGAAGACCTGTGGAAGTCTGGGAAGCTTCCCCTCTCTTCAGCGAGTTCGGCCGATGCCTCGACGGCTTTATGGGCTATGAACTCCATCACCCTCCCCATCGTCTCAAAACCTTCCTCGCTGTTGTAGGGAACCTCCATCTCGTACAGCATGTCCGCCAGCCCCATTATCCCCAGCCCAATCCGCCGTGTCCTCAGCGTCATCTTCTCGACGGCGGCTGTGGGGTGCTTCGTCAAATCAACCACGTTGTCCAGAAACCTAACAGCCAGCTTGACCACCCTTCCCAGCTCATCCCAGTCTATGCGGCCTTTGTTTACGAAGGCATGCAGGTTGATAGACCCGAGGTTGCAGGACTCGTTGGGGTAGAGGGGCTGTTCTCCGCAAGGGTTGACGCAGTTAATCTCGCCGTACAGCTCGAGAAGAGGATTGAGCGCGTTGATGTTGTCGTGGTAGAGTATCCCGGGGTCGGCTGTCCTCCAGGCGTTCTCAGCTATGAGGCGTAGAAGCTTTCGCGGGTCTACGAGCCTCCAGACCGAGCCGTCCCTCGGGTTGACGAGCGGGTAGGGCCTGTTATCTCGATAATGGTCCCAGAAATCTTTCAGCACCATGACGGAGATGTTGAAGTTCTCCAGGAAACCCGGCCTCTGCTTGGCTGTTATGAACTTCTCGACGTCTGGATGGTTAATGTTGAGGATGCCGATGTTCGCACCCCTTCTTCTTCCACCCTGCTTGACGACATCCGTGACCGTGTCGATGATACGCATGAACGAGACAGGGCCCGAAGCCACGCCGCCCGTCGACGCTACAAGATCCCCCTCTGGCCTCAGCTTCGAATAGTTGACGCCGACTCCTCCGCCCGTCTTGAAGATTAAGGCAGCGGTCTCAGCCGTCCGCATGATAGATGTTATGTCGTCATCGACGTCTAGAACGAAGCACGCGCTCAGCTGACCCAGAACCGTTCCGGCGTTGAACAGAGTTGGGCTGTTGGGCAAGAACTTCTTCTCAACCATGGCTTCGTAGTACTGCCTGTAAGTGCTGTAGAATTTGTCGTGGTTGCTCTGCAAAAAGCTCAGGATTTCTTTCAAGGGTTTTTTCATCATGCCCTGCTCGTCAAGCCTGCGGTAGAGAGCGGCAAGCCTCTCGATGTGGTGGACGTTCCACCGGACCTCCAGCTCACCCCCCGCCGGCCCCAAGCCTAAAACATCTGCGTAATGTTCGATGGAGATGTCGTCATCCCCCCAACACGGCTGGGAGCCGGAAGAGTCATAAAACATGGGGTCGTAGACTATGTCGGCGAGAACAACCAGCGCAGCCGTCCTCTGAAACATTTGCTTAGGCCTTTCCACGAGACGGCCCTGCTTGTCTCTCAGCAGGTATCTCGAAGCCATCAGCCTCAGAGCGTTGACCGAGAACCGTTTATCAACCTCGTCAACATAAGTGGTCTCGAGAACTCTCATCTTCTCCTCCCGCACTCTGGTTCTCTCATGACGGTAGAGGATGTAGGCCTTCGCTACCTCCTTCAGCCCGTGGTCCATCAGGCTGTACTCCACGACGTCCTGAATCTCCTCCACGTGCGGAATCTTCTCAACCCCGTACTTCTCACACAGCCTCCGCAGCACCGAGTCGACGACGAGGTTGAGAAGCTGGCTGTCGAAAACCCCTCTCGAAGCCATCGCCTTCCTGACAGCCTCACGTATACGAGCCGTGTCAAAGTCTACAACACGGCCGTCCCGCTTCACCACCTTAAGCGGTAAGTTTGACATCTCTGAATAGATCTACATAGCCGGCATTTATCCTCAGCTAGTTGGGATATGTTTATAGCATGGGGCCCGTAAGAATCGACAGATGAGGAGAAGGCTTCTCCTGTTTTTGGCGGTTGGTTTAGCTGCGATGGTTGGAGGCGCTGCGGCGGCCATGGTCAGCCGCCAGCTGTTCGCCGAATACAAGCCCGCTATAGAGATAGTCTCGGGGCAGAAGCTCCCAGACTTCAGCCTCACGGACCAGAACGGTAACAAGTTCAGCATTTCAAGCGTCAAGGGGAAGGCCGTTCTCCTCTTCTTCGGATACACCCACTGCCCAGACGTCTGCCCTCTTGTCCTGAGCAAGTACGCCAAGCTTTACCAAGCTCTCGGCAGCAAAGCCGACCAAGTAGTGATGGTCTTCGTCTCGGTTGACCCTGAGAGGGACACTCCCGAGGTTTTGAAGAAATATCTCTCGTACTACTCGCCGAAGATAGTGGGCCTGACAGGCACCCCCGAGGAGGTTAAAGCCGTGATGACCCTGTACAACATATACGCTGTGAAACATCCTCCAGACGAGAATGGAAACTATATCGTCGTCCATTACGCCCTCGTGCTCGCAGCCGACAGAAACCATGTCTTGAGAACCGCGTTCACTGCCGATGCATCGTTTGAAGAATACGTTAAGGGAGTGGAATGGCTCCTCTCGAAGGGTTAGACAGGCAGAAGGCCTACTCGTCGGCTGCAGCAGCGACAGCCTACTACATCTTCTACCTGTTTTTCACCGGAGCCGTGCAGGTTAACAGCCTGCCCCCCCTTGGAATATCTACGGTCGCAGTCATGACGACGTTCGTCGAGACGCAGCTCTACACAGGGCCGCTGGTTCAAGTGGTTGCGGAGGGGTTTTTGTTGAACATTCGTGTCTACCCGGCTTTGCTCGGCGTCGTTGTCTCGAGCCTCGTCGGCTACAACGCGGGATTGGTTTACGTGCTTTTCCGAAGAAGACTGCTGAGGACATGCCTGTTGGGAACCGCTTGGAGCGGAGTCAGCGGCCTCCTCGCCAGCGTCATAAGCTTCGGATACGTATGCTGCGGCTGGCCCGCATCGCTAGCTCTCTTCGGAGTAGGCCTCATCACAGCCCTCAGCCCCTACCTTACCGGAGCAGCCATAACGCTCCTAGCGGTAAACGCCATCGTATTAGCCAAACGACTCCAAACCCTCGAAAAACTAAAAAACATCCCAAAAACCCAGACAAGCTGAGCAAGCCCGCGGTAGCTCAGCCTGGTAGAGCGCCCGGCTGTAGCGGTCAGCCGAAGGCTGCGCCGAAAAACAGCCAACCAGGCTACATGGAGACCGGGTGGTCGCAGGTTCAAATCCTGCCCGCGGGACACTTGTGTTTTTTATCTGCTACCCTGCTGTGAAGTCTTATCTTCTTTCAAACGAGGGCTTGACCCTGCCCGCGGACTTTGTAGATGTTTAGGAGTGTTATGGCTAGCTTGCTCCGTAGGTGTTGTTTATCTATTATCTCGTCTACAAGGCCGTTTGATAGAAGCGTCTGTGATGAGGATTTAATCTTCTCCTGGTCTACCAGCGCCTGTTTTTCCTCCTCCGTCATCGTAGTGAGTTTCTTGCTGTGGATTGTCTCTACGATGGCTTCGGGCGGCATCGTCGCAACCTCTGCTTGGGGGGTTGCGTAGACGTAGTCAGCTCCCAGAAACCTGCTGCCCATGGCGATGTAAGCTGCTCCGTAGGCCCGGCCAGCTATTACAGCTATCTTTGGTGCGCGGCAGCCAGCGTAGGCTCTCACCACCTGCGCCACATGCCTTAGAATCCCGGCCTCCTCATGGGAAAGACCTACCGAAAAACCCGGCGTGTTGACCAACGTTATGACGGGTATGTTGAAAAGGCTGCAGAGCTCGACGAACTCCGATGTCTTGACGGCTGCTTCCCTGTCGATCAACCCCTTGTTGTAGAAATGGTTCGACGCGACGAAGCCCGCCGGGAGTCCAGACAGTCTCCCCAGAACAGTGGACACAGCCCTTCCGTACGTGGGTCTCAGCTCGATACAGGACCCTCTGTCGCATACTTCAGACACGAGCTTAGATGACTCTTCCTCGAAAACTTTCTCGGGAATCAGCCGGTCAGGCGGGTCTGTGAACGGTTTCTGTTCCGGGGTTTGCGAAGAGTTTTGAGGCAGGAGCTGAAGAAGATGTTTGACGGTTTTTATGGTTGAGTCCTCGTCCTCCGCGATTATGTGGACGGTTCCGGCTTTGGCCGATAGGTTTTCAAGGTCTCCCAGCCTTGACAGCTCTACTTCCTCTCCGACGAGGTGTTTCACCGCTCTAGGGCCGTAAAGAAACATGTAGCCTTTCTCCTTACAGCCTACGACCAAGTGGCTAAGCCCCGCGAGCACAGACATGGCGCCGGCGCAGCCGCCCAGCACAGCCGTGATCACAGGTATGTAGCGCCGAGCCTCCACGACCTTCAACAGCAACTCCGCCAGGGCTTGAAGAACAGGCTGCCCCTCATTCACCCTGGCACCAGAAGAGTCGGAAAGGAGGACGACGGGTACGCCCAGCCTCTGCGCATGGCTGAACAGGCTAGTCAATTTCCTCGCCCCCTCAACCCCGACAGAGCCTTTCAGGAACGATGGTTCCGTCGCACAAACAGCCACAGGCCTTCCGTCGACCATGCCGGTTCCGGCAACGACGCCGTCTCCCGGCCTCCTCTCCGCCGAACCGCTTTCCACGCCTGAGGCGACGGGTGTAAAGCTGTCCACGTCAACCAGCTTGTAAACTCTCTCCTCAGCCGACATGCAACAACAAAACGTCGCGGGGTCTTTATGGTTTTATCCCACCACCACGCCCATTATTCAGGAACGAGTTGACGGCTTGGGGTAGAGTGGAGAAAAGGGTCGCTAGGAGGGAGTTCGCGAGGGAGAGGGAGCAGAGATACTTGGAGAAGAGGTCTGAGCTTGACGAGAGCCTCGAGGAGGTTTTCGACAGGCAGACTTTGATGTCTCTGTACGAAATGCTTAACGCGAAGAAGCTCAAGGAGTTGAGGGGTGTCGTTAGCTCGGGCAAGGAATCTCGAGTCTACCACGGGCTAGGATGGAACGGCGAGGAATACGCTGTCAAGATCTATCTCGTCTCCTCAGCTGAATTCAGGCGGAACAGGCTCCAGTACGTCGTCAACGACCCGAGGTTTAAGAAAATCCCCAGAGACTTCAGGCGTTTCGTCTACCTGTGGTCGGAGAGAGAATACGCCAATCTAGTTGATGCCTTCAACGCAGGCCTGCCTGTTCCGAGGCCCTTCCACCAGCTTCGGAACATCCTCGTGATGGAGTTTCTAGGCGAGAACGGAGTGAGGCTTCCTCTGCTTCACGAGGAGAAGTTTGAGCTGGATGAGCTTGAGAAGATTTACGAGCGGCTGGTTGACGTTCTAGGAAGGATGTACAGAGACGCGGGAATGGTGCACGGAGACCTAAGCCAGTACAACATCATGGTTGGAAAAGGGTTGGAGGTTTACTTGATCGACTTGGCTCAAGCGGTTCGTCTGGACCATCCTCTTGCCGAGAAATCCCTCCAACACGGTGTTAACGTCCTCTGCGGGTTCTTCAACAAAGCAGGGCTTTCAGTTGACGCCGACTCTACTCTCGAAATGATACGGAGGGGAAATTGATGCGTCGGGCTGAAAGGGAGATAACGCAGGCTTCGTTCGTCGTCAACGTCCCCAAGGAGCGGGTGGGGGTTTTGATAGGAGAGGGCGGGTCCGTCAAGACAAGGATTGAGAGAGAGTTGGGCGTGAGGCTTGACATCAACAGCGGCGAGGGGACGGTTGTGATTAACCTTGCCCAGCCTCCCGGCGCAGGAGGAGACCCCACGTCGTTGTTCAAGGCCAGGGACGTGATAACAGCCATAGCCAGAGGCTTCACGCCTGAGAAGGCTTTCAAGCTGTTCATGGACGACTACGTGCTGGCTGTCCTAGACTTGACGGAGTACGTCGGCGACAACTTCAACCACTTGACGCGTGTCAAGGCACGCATCATAGGAAGCATGGGTAAGACACGCCGAATCATAGAGGAGACTTGTCAGGTCCATGTATCCGTCTACGGAGATACGGTGGGGATAATAGGTAGGTACAGCGACGTCAAAGCAGCCGAGGACGCTGTCAGGTCTTTGATTGAGGGGGCTCCGCATGGAGCGGTTTACCGCAGGCTTAACGAGCATGCACGGCTGCGTAAGACTGGAGGTCTCTACCCGCCTAGGTAATGGAAGAGCAGGCCCGCCGCGACTATCAACGAGCCGACCACCACTGCGGCTTTCCTGAAGTCCCTTCCTAGGCTTGCCCTAATCAGCAGGCTTATAGTCGTCAAGCCCACGGCCATGGCTGCAGCCGCCCCCGCCACCATCTCAGGAGTTATCTGACCTATTCCGAAGTAGAGTGGGAGGGCTATCTGGGCCCCGGCTGTGGCTGGGATGCTGAGAAGATAGCTGAGCCTGATGGAGTCGGCTAGGCCGAAGCCGAGAACGAGCAAAGCAGCGATCGTGACTCCTGACCTGCTTACGCCCGGAATTATCGACAGCCCTTGAACCAGACCGACCACGACCGACGCCGAGTATGTAAGACCGGCTGCTTCTGCTCTGGGGCGTATGTTTTTGCTGAGTAAGGCCACGGCTAGGATGAGGAGTCCTATGCTTATGGTGAACACGCTGTCTGGCACGACTAGGTTTCTCAACAGGGTTAGCGACGGGATGGCTGTGGCTGCCGAGGCTAGGGTAGCGGTTGTGAGAAACTTGAGGAGAACTCTTCCCTGCCCATCCCTGAAGACTCCGACGGCGACCGACCTAAGGTCTCTCCGAAAGTAGACGCAGGCCGCCAGAAGCGTTCCCGCGTGAAGCCATATGGATGTTCCGAGAGCCCTCTCAAGGCTCTGTCCGTAGAACGTTTTGCCGACCAGCGTTGTTAGACCTTCGCTGCTGACGGGAAGCCATTCGGCGAAGCCCTGCAGAACGCCGAGGAGTACGGCTTGATGGAAATCCACGTCAACACGCTGAGTATGTCTTATATCACCTTTTGCCTTCCGTGGAAAGTCTTAAAAACATTAGGCCCGGGAGTCAGTCGATGAGGGTTGTATCTTTGGTTCCGAGCGCCACGGACATCATGGTCGCGTTGGGTGCCGGCGATGAAATTGCAGCCGCCACCTATGCATGCGGCCTCAGCTCAAAGCCCGTCGTTGTCATGCCTCTCGTCAGAACCGAGGGCCTCTCCCCTGAACAGGTGGACAAGACAGTATCCATGGCTAACGCGTCGGGACTTCCTCTCTACGCCCTCGACCTCGATAGAATAGAGAGCCTGAAACCAGACCTCATCATAGCTCAGGGTGTCTGCGACGTTTGTGCAGCAACCACGAGGAGGTTCGGCGAGAGCCTGAGGAGGGTGGCGCCCGTCGTCGAGCTTAACCCTCGCAGTGTTGACGAGATTCTTCAAGACATTCTCTTGATAGGCCGGCTGCTCAAAAGGGAGGCCGAGGCCCTAGAAGTCGTCGAAAGCATAACTGAGAAGATCGACCGCGTCAAGGAAGCTGTCGGAGGGCTTGCGAGGGTTCGTGTTGCTTTTCTCGAATGGCTTTTCCCACCTTTCTCGGCGGGCCACTGGGTTCCCGAGCTGGTGGAGCTGGCCGGCGGGCTGGACCTCGGGGTTAAGGGAGTTCACTCCAGACGTCTGAAGCCGGATGAAATACTGGCCCACAATCCCGAGAAGCTTGTCGCAGGTCCTTGCGGCGTTCATCTGGACAGCAGCTACGAGGAACTGCTGAGGTTCGTTGAGCAGCCTTGGACGGCGGCGTTGAAAGCAGTCGAGGACAAAAACCTTTACGCTGTAGACGCTGACAAGTATTTCAGCAGACACGGGCCCTCGATTGGAGAGGCGGTTCTAATCCTTGCCGAGATAATACATCCAGAGCTGTTTAGGGGAGTGGCTCCAACAAACTCTTTCAAAAAAATTGAGGAGAGAGGTTAGTCGATTTTCTCCGCAGCCGTCTCGAGGTGCTGATATGTCTCGGGGAGTTCGGGGAAGTTGCTCTTCATCCTCTGGGCAGCTACTTCAGCGGCCTCCTCCATGATCTTCTGTGCCTCTGGGTCGCTCACCGAGACGTACACGCTTCCGCCTGTGACGTTGCCTGCCTCGATTATGATGCTTTCCAGCATCTCGTCAACCCTCTTCAAGCTGTGGGCGACCTCGGGCACTATGCCTGAGATCTCGTGCTGAACCTGCTTGATGATCTGCGTCGCCGGGCCTAAAACGTGCATGACGTCCCCGAATTCTTTGACGGTCTCGAGCCTCAAGACAACCTTGTCGAGAGACATGTGGCTGGCTAGAAGAGTCCTCGTCATTTTACGGAGCTGAGCTATTTCGTTAGCGTAGATCGTCGCCCTAGCGGTGTCCTTCTCCTGCTCCGCTCTGACGCACTGCTCAAACAACTCCTTGCCGCGGTGCTTCAGCCTCTCGATCGTTCTGTTGAGCTTCTCGTTCTGGATCTTCAGCTGCGTCAAGACCTCCAGCATTCTGTCTTGGTAGCGAACCGGCTGCACGTAGGCTTGTCTGTCGACTTGCTCCCTTCTCCAAGGTGCTCGCATTTTTTGTACCTCACCGCCCTCTTCAAGCCACGCATATTTATCGCTTCAGCGCATCCGGCACATGCTCCACTATCTAGGGGATTTCTGCGTTATACCTCTGTAGTCTCTACCCGATGTATGCCATGGATTTCTTGAAGTTGCTGACGATCTTCTCGTACTCGGCTTTCTCCTCCACTCCGACGCTGGGCTTGATCTTCAGCAAAGCCTTCTCGAAATGAGCCATCGAAACCTTCTGAGCGTTGATGTTCTCTCTGGCGGCGAGCATAGCCGCCTCCCTCACAACGGCCTCTATGTCAGCCCCTGTGTATCCCTCCGTGATGGAAGCCAAGGATTCGAGGTCTACGTCGGCGTCGAGAGGCATTTCACGTGTATGGATCTTGAATATCGCGAGCCTTGAAGCTCTGTCGGGCGGAGGAACATACAACACTCTGTCGAACCTTCCGGGTCGGAGCAGAGCTGGGTCGAGTATGTCCGGCCTGTTCGTGGCGCCCATTACGACCACGCCCTTCAGAGTCTGCATCCCATCCATCTCTGTCAACAACTGGTTGACGATTCTGTCGGTCACGCCGGCGTCTGTATGGATGCCTCTTCTCGGCGCTATTGAGTCGAGCTCGTCGAAGAAGATTATGCATGGAGCTGTCTCCCTAGCCTTCCTGAAGATCTCTCTGATAGCCTTCTCAGACTCTCCCACCCACTTCGACAGGACTTCAGGGCCTTTGACGCTGATGAAGTTCGCCTGACTCTCCGTAGCCACAGCCTTAGCCAGCAAAGTTTTGCCTGTTCCGGGCGGGCCGTACAGCAGAATCCCCCTTGGAGGCCTGATTCCGAGCCTTCTGAATACATCGGGGTACTTGAGCGGCCACTCCACAGCCTCCCTCAGCTCCTGCTTAACAGCCTCCAGCCCTCCGATATCCTCCCACTTGACGTTCGGCACCTCCAGCACGACTTCACGGAGCGCTGAAGGCTGAATAGTCTTGAGGGCGTTGGCAAAGTCCTCTCTAGTGACTTTAATCTTCTCGAGGACGTCGGCGGGGATGACCTCTTTCTCCAAGTCTATCTGCGGCAGGTATCTTCTGAGAGCATTCATGGCCGCCTCCCTTGTTAACGCAGCTATGTCGGCTCCGACGAAGCCGTGGGTTATTTCAGCGAGCTCGTCCAAGTTAACGTCGTCGGACAGCGGCATCCTCCTAGTGTGTATCAGCAGGATCTCCTTCCTCCCGTTCCTGTCGGGCACGCCTATCCTTATCTCACGGTCAAACCTTCCCGGCCTCCTCAGAGCCGGGTCTATGGCCTCAATCCTGTTGGTTGCTCCTATCACGACAACCTGCCCCCTGCTCTTCAACCCGTCCATCAGGGTAAGCAGCTGGGAGACTACGCGTCTCTCAACCTCCCCAGTCACCTCTCCCCTCTTCGGCGCAATAGCGTCGAGCTCGTCGATGAAGATTATCGAGGGGCTGTTCTGCTCAGCTTCCTGAAACACCTCCCTAAGCCTTGCCTCAGACTCTCCGTAGAACTTGCTCATGATTTCAGGCCCGTTTATCGAGACGAAGTGGGCTCCGGTCTCGTTGGCGATGGCCTTCGCTATGAGCGTCTTGCCTGTTCCAGGAGGCCCGTAGAGTATGACTCCCTTAGGAGGCTCGATCCCCAGGTGTTTGAAGAGCTCGGGATGTTTGAGCGGAAGCTCGATCATCTCCCTGATACGCTGAAGCTCGTCGTGAAGACCTCCTATGTCCTCGTAGGAAACGCCCGAAACCTCCTCAAGCCTCTTCGCCGGAGTAGTGCTGATCTCGACCACTGTCCCTTCAGTCACCATCACGATTGGCGAAGGGCTTGTTGAGCTCACCTTGAGCTCTACGCCCATTCCGAGAACCGGGACAACTATCACGTCTCCCTTGGCGACGGGCATGTTGAGCAGCTGGCTCCGAACTATCCTGCCGAAGTCCCCCACGAATGGTAGGGGCTCGAAAGGCGCTAGGACTATCTTCGTCGCGGGCTTGGCCGTGGTCTTCGAAATCCTCACATATTCTCCTACGCTGACCCCGGAGTTCCTCCTTATCTCCCCGTCTATGCGTATGATTCCCTGGCCGTCGTCCTCCCTGTAGGGTGGCCAGACGATCGCCACGGTCGTCCTCCTGCCAGTTATCTCTATCAAGTCGCCCGGGCTCAGCTCTATCTCCTTCATCCCCATGCTGTCCACACGGGCTATCTTACGCCCTATGTCCCGCTGCCTCGCCTCGGCGACCCGCAGGCTCAGCTCCTTCTTCTTAACCGAAGACATAGCCTAGTTTCAACCACTAATCGGCAGGTATAAAACTTTGCCCATACTGAGGGGTGGTAAAAATATGTTAAGGTTTTTAGACCGCTGCATAGTAGTATTCGCCTGAGGCTTTCTGCAGACGGTCGAGCTGGGAGTCTCTTTTGTTTATCCGAGGGCGTTTGGTTTCTTGGTCCCGCCTGAAAGTCACTTCCATGGATTTGAGGAATTGGTTGAAGCCTGTCCGGAGGTCTGTCGGAGCATTACCGTGCCCGTTAACGCCAGGCGTGCCGTCAAAAACCATGATGGCTGAAGAGGCGAAGTCGAGGACGGTGAAGTCATGCTCTATCAGAAGTACGTAGACGCCCCGCTCAAGAGCCATCCTCTTGAGCAGCCTAGCCATGTGATACCTCTCCTCAACGTCTAGGAAGGCGCTCGGCTCGTCAAGGACGAAGATGTCGGCCTTCCTCGACAAAGCTTGGGCAACCACAACCTTCTGGAGCTCTCCACCGCTTAGCTCGAGCAGGTTTTTGCTGAGCAGCTTGTCCAGCCCGAAAGGCTTTACGATTGTTGACTGGTAGTAGGAGGATTCGATGTCTGGACAGGCTTCCCTCAAAAACTCCTCGACCGTCTTGTCCTCTGGCTGGGGATGCTGCGGCTTGTAGCTGACGGGCTTGGGGTCGAAGCTGAAACCCTCGTCGGTCTCGAGCCTTCCCGCCACGATGGAGGCGAACGTAGTCTTGCCGATGCCGTTGGGCCCCATTATTCCAACCACCTCGCCTCTCTTGATCCATCCCTCGTCCACGCGAAGCCTGAAACCCGGAAACGTCTTGGTCATCGAAGGCCATGTAATCCGGCTTACATCCGCCTCGGCTTCCCTCGTAGGAGGCTTTACCTGAAAGTCTATCCGCTCGTCCCGGAACCTGACGTTCTCGTCCGGTATGTATCCCTCGATGAAAATGTTTATCCCCTCACGCACGCCGTATGGACCTGCGACAACCCCGTAGACGGAGGGCTCTCCGTAGAAGATGAAGACCATGTCCGACAAGTAGTCAAGCACCGCTAGGTCGTGGTCAGCCACCAAGGCCTTCACATCCCCGCGCACAGCCTCCCTGACGGCTTCAACAAGCCGCAGCCTCTGCCTTATGTCGAGGAAGCTGGACGGCTCGTCGAGAACGTACATGTCGGCTTTCCTGAGGAGGCATGCCGCTACAGCGAGACGCTGAAGCTCTCCCCCGCTCAAATGCTCCACCTGTCTGTCCGCAACCGTGTCCAGCTCTAGAGCCTCCATAATCCTAGCTGCTTCCTCGGGTGTCGAGAGCTTCTCCAAGACGGTTCTAACCGTTCCTTTGACGACTTTGGGAATGTCGACGATGTTCTGAGGCTTGTAGGAGATCTTCAGCCCTCCTTTCGCAAGCTGGGCCAGATGGTCCTTTACGAGCGATGCTCGTAGAAACTTAACCGCGTCCTCCCAACTCGGCTTCCTCTCGAGGTCGCCGAAGTTTGGAACAAGCTGTCCGCTCAAGATCTTGATGGCCGTCGACTTGCCGATGCCGTTCTTGCCCAGAAGACCGACAACGGCTCCCTTCCTAGGGTATGGGAGGCGGAAGAGCTTGAAGCTGTTGACTCCGTAGTGGTGTACGACGCTTTCACGGAGCTCGGAGGGCAGGTTGATGATCGTGATGGCTTCGAAAGGACACTTCCTGACGCATATGCCGCAGCTTATGCACAGAGTTTCGCTGATTATGGGGAATCCGTCATCACCCATCTTGATGGCCTCTATCTTGTTCCTGACGGGAGGGCAGTAGGTGATGCAGGGCCAGTTCCCGCACTTCTTCGAGTCGCAAAGGTCTCTGTCTAACACAGCCACTCTGTGGTCGGACACCATCCCAGACACCTTCCGCAGCGTTCAAAAACCACTACTGATATGGTCAAGCGACCTAGTGGTTAAAAAAGTCTACTCGTCTGTATCTGGCGAGGAAGCTTAGTAGTTTCTCGAGCTGGTTTTCAGGGAGAGAGGAGAGCCAGTCGACTTCGTCGCCGCCGTGGACGCCGTCCAAAACCTTTAGACATTTACCGGCTGTGGCTTTGACGCCCATGCCTGTCGTGTCCAGCTGGTAGACCCTCCTCCAGCCCAGAGCTGCGACAGCTTCGTGGTAAACCACTCCGACAAACTCTGCCTCGACGTTCTCAGATACCTTTTTGAGGCTGTAGCCCCTCCTCTCAAGCCTTCTCTTCAAAACTAACGGGTTAAGCCTGAGGACTATGCATTTAGCCCTGCGCTTTTTCAGAGGAAGAACTATGTGGCTGGCCAGCACACAGTCATCGACAATACTTCGGACGAGGTGCTTCGACAGAGCTTCGGGGTCGACCGTCCACGCCTGCCTAACCTCGTCAAAAGACTCTACAAGCTTCTCCCCCCTAATTAGGCTGGGGACGTCGACGAAGTCGTACCCGAGCTTGGCCGCCACCATCCTGCCGACGGTTGTCTTGCCCACTCCGGGGGAGCCCGAAATCCATATTATCACGCAGCGAGGAAATGGATCTCGGTATTATGCGTTTGGTTCTTATTCTCGAGAAGGAGGAAGGTTATCTGGCTGGGTTATTGAAGCAGAAGCTGGAGAAGGTCTTCGGGTTTGACGTCGTCGTCCGCGTGGTTGAACAGCTAGACGCGGAGTCCTCCTACAACCCGTCCAGAGGACAGTACAACGCCGTCCACCTGCTTGCGAAGCTAGGGCGTGTCGAGGACTACACGCTTGTCATCACAGGCAGAGACCTGTATGTCCAAGGGCTGAACTACGTGTTCGGATACGCTCCGGGGAAGGCAGCGGTCGTCTCCACCTACAGGCTGAGGCCTTCGGCAGAGCTCGACGAAGAGCTTTACGTTTCGCGAGTCTTGAAGGAGGCTGTTCACGAGGTTGGTCATGTCCTCGGGCTTTCTCACTGCACTACTCCGGGATGCGTGATGAACTTCAGCAACGACGTTCAGCAAGTCGACATGAAGAGTGAAAGCTTCTGCGGGCCGTGTTTGAAGCAGGTCAGCGTCTCGAGGACTTGAAGAGGTAGGTCATGACCTTCTCAGGTATGTCTGCTGAGGTGGCGCGCATCAGGCCCTTGAATTCCGGGACGCCGTTAACCTCGTTCACCAGATAGCTTCCGTCCACGGTCTCGAAGATGTCCACGCTCACAAACTCACCGCCCACAGCCTTGGCCGCCCTCAAACTGATCTCTATCAGGTCGTCGTTGAGGAAGGCCGGAGAAGGCTCTCCGCCTAGGGCTATGTTCGTCCTCCAGTCGTTCGAAGACCTGTATCTGTAGATGGCGCCCACAACGTCGTCGCCGATTATGAGCGTTCTGATGTCCCTGTTTGGCAGGTTTATGTATTCCTGTATGAGATGGGTCTTCATGTAGCTGCTTGACAACATCTCCCTGTGCTCTAGGACGATCTTGAAGTCTTCAGGGTCCTTCACCAACGCTACAAGACGTCCCCAGCTACCTATCGGCGGCTTGTCCACGGCAGGCAACCCCACCTTCTCCAAAGCCTTCTTCGCGGCCTCGGAGTTCAGTCCAACCGCGGTCCGGGGAACAGGCAGTCCAGCCATCTTAAGCCTCGAAACCGTGAGAATCTTGTCGCCTGAGTATAGGATGGCGGACGACGAGTTTACTGCTCTCACGCCCGCTCCCTCGCGTATGGCGGCTGTGTGAACCGCTCCGTACATCGAGACGCATCTAATCAAGCTGACGTCGACCGAGGGCCGTTCAAACCCGAAAGAAACCTGCTTGACGTTTGTCAGCTTGACGCCGAACCCTTTCGCCGCAGCCGTCTTCGCAAGCATCTTCTCCTCTAGTCGGGGAATGTCGAAAGCTATCTCGACGGTGAAGCCGCTCGCCATGTGACTGTTTTCAGGACGTCGTGCAGACCTGTGATTATTAAATCCATCCGGGATGGGGCCGCTGGGATTTGAACCCAGGATTGCCAGCGCCCCAGGCTGGAGTCTTAGACCATGCTAGACCACGGCCCCGCCTGCGGGTATGGTGTGCAGGTTGTTGTTTTTAAATGTTGGTCGGCTCGGGGGCCGCCGCTGTTCTGAGGCCTCTGAAGTCGACGGCTTTTATAGTGCTGCCGAAAACCATTAAAGGGTTTATCTCAAGCTGGTGGATGGACGGGTTGTCGTAAAGGATTCTCGAAAAGCTGGCTATGGCTCTCTTGAGATGATCGGGGTCTGCGGGCGGTAGGTTCCTGAAGCCGGCTAGGAGCCTCGACGACCTGAGCATCGCAAGCATCATGCCCGCCTCCTCCTCGTCCACAGGCGATACGAAAGTGATGAAATCCCTCACGAGCTCCGTGAAGACGCCGCCCACCCCCACCGTCGCGACGGGGCCGAAGACCCTGTCGGTCTTCGCTCCTAGAAGAAGCTCGACACCTTTGACGGTTTCCTGGACGACGACGCCGTCGTCTCCGACGCCGAGCCTGTGAGCAACACCGTTAAGCCTTTCAAACGCCTTCGCAGCAGCCTCAGCCGATTCTACTCCAACAACAACTCCCCCGACGTCGGTCTTGTGGGGAAGCCTGTCGGAAGCAACCTTCATCACAACCGGGAACCCTATCCTCATAGCTGCCTCGACAGCTTCAGCTTCGTCGAAAACCACCTCCTCCATAGCCGTCTCCAACCCATACCTCCGCAGAAGCCCACGCAGCTCAGCTCGGGGGATGGGTGAAACTTCACCCTCCCTCATCCGGAATGATGGAAAACCTGCCCTAGAAGGTGTGTAAGCCTGGGCGTAGAGACACAGGGCTCTTACAGCCTCCTCGACGCTGCTCAACGCAGGCACCCCCCTCTCCACGAACATTCGTCGTATCCTCAAAGCCCACTCAGACCCGCCTGCATCGCAGGCCACCACCGTAGCCCCGCTCGCCGCAGCCAAGTTCGAAAGCCTGTCGACGACCGTGTCGTCCATGGCTGGAGGCAGGTGGAAGGGCATGAGGAGATGGATGCCGAATTCTCCGGACAAGGCTTTGCAGGCTTCTTCGAAGGCTTGGGGGGTGGCGCTTCCGCTCAGGTCGAGTGGGTTGCTGGGCACGACTATGGCTGGCAGGATGCCGGACTGCTTGAGATGCTCCAACCTTTCGACGACATCATCCGGAAGAGGTGGAAGCTCCAGCCCGCCCATCGCCGCGAAGTCGGAGGCCATCACCGAGAATCCTCCGGCGTTCGACAGCACGAAAGCCTTCCTGTTCTTCGGAGGTCTCTGAATGCTCGCGGTGAAGGCGACGTCGACCAACTCCCTTACGTTGTCTACTACGATGGCTCCCGCTTGACGGAAGGCCCCGTAGTAGACGTCCCATTCTCCCACCATGCTGGCTGTGTGCGTGTAAGCGGCTCTACCGCCCGCCGCCGTCCTGCCGGCCTTAAGCACCACAACTTGCTTTCCCGCCCTCCTAGCTCTCAAAACCATGTTGAGGAACTCTCGCCCGTCGTCAAGCCCCTCCACGTAGACGGCCACGACCTTGGTCAGCCTGTCCTCAGCAAAGTAGCCGACAAGCTCAGCGATTTTCACGTCGATTTGGTTGCCGACGCAGGCCGCCGCCCTGAGCCCGGCGTTCCTCTCCCCGAGAGAGTCTATGATGAAGTAGGCTAGAGCACCGCTCTGGGACACGACGGCCACGCTTCCACGTGGAGGGTAGGTGATGGTTCGGGCCTGCCTCCCGTCTGAGAAAGGCTTGACGGGCTTTGTGAAGAAAGTTTCCACGCCCGTGTAAGGATCTAGGACTCCGACGGTGTTGGGGCCCATGACTCTAACCCCCGATACGGCGACGGCTTCTCTAAGCCTTCTGTCTAGATCGTGGTTGCCCGCCTCCGAGAACCCTCCGCTGACCAAGACCGCAGCCCTAGCCCCGCATCTTCCAGCGTCCAAGATCAAATCGGGAACCGCGGCGGCTGGGACGGCTACGACGACCAAGTCAACCCCTCTCCCTATCTCGTCGAGAGAACGGTAAACCCTCGCGCCGCGGACCTCTCCACCCGAATCGCTGACAGGGTAGAGGTCGGCTTTGAGGAGGCCGGAACGCTTGTTCTCCAGCAGCCTTTCATATATCACACGCCCTATCTTAGACTCGTCCCTCGACACCCCCGCCACCGCCACGGAACCCGGGTTGAAGAAAAGATCCAGCCCGCTCACGCCAACCCGTTGTCCGGCGTGTTTTTAAATGCAAGCCATCAAAACAAATATATTCAGCAGCCGAAGTATATACAGTAGGGAACCCCCTTGCTTAGGGTTAGGTTTCACGGAAGAGGCGGGCAGGGGGTTAAGACGAGCAGCCGTATTCTCGGCCGAGCTGCCTTCCTAGCTGGCTACTTTGCTCAGGACTCGCCCATCTACGGCGCCGAGAGAAGGGGGGCCCCGGTCGCCGCCTTCACCCGGATATCGCACGGGCCCATCCTTGAAAGGGGGTATATCTTCCACCCACACATAGTCGTCGTGATGGATGAGACACTCATCGAAGACAGGCAGGCTAGGCCTCTGGAAGGGCTTCAGAGAGGCGGCGTCGCTTTCATAAACACGGCGGCGTCCGAAGCTTCCGAGTCGTCGCGGGATGGGTACACCGTCTTGAGGTACAGCTTGACAGACGAGGCGTTGAAGACCATCGGCAGGCCTGTGATAAGCGCTCCAGCCGCCGCAACAGCTGCGAAGATATCTGGGTTGATTAGGAAAAGGCATGTTTTGGAGGCTGCTTCCGAGGAGCTGGCGGAGCTGGGCCTCGGCGGGGAGATGCTGGAGAAGAACCTCAAGCTCGTCTCAGAAGTATTTGAAAAGATACCTCGTCATCCGGTGAGCTTTGACGAGGAGTATAGGAGGCCTGTCGTTCTCGCCAGCCTTTCTTCTGAAGCTGTTGTCTCGGGCGACATAACTAGGACGGGTAATTCCTACTTAAGGAGAACTGGAAACTGGAGAGTTTTCAGGCCGGTCGTAGACTACAGCAAGTGTACAGGATGCATGGTTTGCTTCGTCTACTGCCCCGACTCAGCCATCGTCCTAGACGCTGAGGGCAGGCCTGTGGTCGACTACGAAAACTGCAAGGGCTGCCTGATATGCTTGAAGGAGTGCCCGCTGAAGGCTATCTCAGCCGTGAAGGAGGTGAGGGCTTATGCGTGAATACGACTTGATGACCGGGAACACAGCGGCTGCGTGGGCGGCGAGACTCGCAGACGTCGACTACATTCCGGCGTACCCCATAACCCCGCAGACCGAGATCATCGAGACGCTCGCCAAATGGATAAGCCAAGGCTTGATGAGGGCGAAGCTGGTGCAGCTCGAGTCGGAGCACTCGATGCTCACAGCCGCCGGAACAGCCTCGCTGACAGGCGCGAGGGTGTTCACGTCAACGTCGAGCCAAGGTCTTCTCTACGGGTTTGAGATGCTGTACAACATATCTGGATGGAGGGCTCCGATAGTTCTAGTTAACGTCTCGAGGGCTTTAGCCGCTCCCATCACGCTCGAGCCCGACCACAACGACGTACTGGCTGCGAGGGACAGCGGGTTCTTGCAGTTTCACGCCGAACGTTGTCAGGACGTGCTCGACTTGATCCTTCTAGCCTACCGCGTCTCCGAGGACAGAAGGGTCTTGCTGCCCTCGATCGTAAACATGGATGGTTTCTACCTCTCGTTCACCCGTGAAGCAGTGCATCTCCCGTCCGAGGAGGATGTCGCTGAGTTCTTACCGCCTTACACAAACCCCCGGCCCTTCCGAGCTGAGAAACACGTCGTAAAGGGAGCCGCCGTGTTCGGGGGACACATCTACACATACTTCAAGCACAACATACACGAGTCGATGGTCAGAGCTAGTCGAGTCTTTGAAGAGGCTTCTGAAAAGTTCGAGAAGATTTGCGGCAGGCGTGTCGAGGCGGTTGAGGGGTATATGCTCGACGACGCCGAATATGTCCTCGTGATGACGAACTCGTTCACGACAATCGCTAGGAGAGCCGTCATGAAGTTGAGGGAGAGAGGAGTGGCGGCCGGCCTCGCTAAAATCGTCATGCTCCGACCGTTCCCGGGGAAAAAGCTCGAGGAAGTGTTGAGGAGCAGGAGGGCTGTGGCTGTGTTCGACCAAAACATCTCCCCCGGCCTCGGAGGAATAATCTACAACGAGACAGCTGCGGCGCTCATCCACGCCAGAAACAGGCCGGAGAGAATAATGTCAGTGATAGGCGGAGTGGGCGGGAAATACGTGACGGAGGAGGAGTTTGAACACGTTTTCAGGCTGCTTGCACGAGGAGACGGACCGGAGGTCGACAAGCCTTTGTTCCTCTTCCGTGAAGACGAGCTCAGAGACTTTCAAAGAGCTTTCCAGCTTGCGGGCGGGGGTGATGAATGATGGAGACCAAGTTCAAGACTTTGAGAGAGTTTCCCGTCGAAGAGTATCTTTCACCGGGATCGCCCATGTGCGCCGGCTGCGGCGCCATGCTGGTTCTGAGGGTCTTCCACAAAGCCCTCGGCGGGAACGTTGTCTTCGTGAACGCGGCGGGATGCCTGACTCTGATGCAGGTCTACCCATATACTCCGCTCAAGTCCAGCTGGATGTACACGGCGTTCGCGTCGGCTCCCGCCGGAGCTCAGGGAATAAGCGATGCGTTCGACATCCTGATTGCGAAGGGCAGGTTGAGTCCGGGTGAGAGGATGCAGGTCGTCGTTCTGACCGGCGACGGAGCTGCCTACGACATAGGGCTGCAGTCGTCTTCCGGCGCCATCGAGAGAGGTCTCGACTTCTACTACCTCGTTTACGACAACGAGTCCTACGGCAACACAGGCTTCCAGAAAAGCGGCGCAACCCCCTATGGTTCCTCGACCTCTACAACGCCTCCAACCAGCCTCAACCCAGCAGGCTACACCGGCGTCAAGAAAGACTTGTTCGAGATCTGGAGAAGCCACAAACCGCCCTACGTCGCAACGCTGGCTCCCTCACACGTTGTCGACATGCTGAGAAAGGTTGAGAAAGCTTCGAGGCTCAGGGGCCCCAAGCTTTTCATCTCTCTAGCTCCCTGCCCGACAGGCTGGGGGTTCGACTCCTCAGAAGCTGTAAAGGTTTCAAGGCTGGCTGTCGACACCGGGGTGTGGCCTTTGAAGGAAGCAGTGCATGGAGTGGTGCGCCACACGGTCGTGCCTCGAGCGCTCAAGCCCGTGGAAGAATACTTGAGGGTTCAGGGTCGATACAGACATCTTTTCACCCCCCACCGCCAGCAACAAGCAATCAACCACATACAGGAGACGGTAAGCCGGTACTGGGTCAGCGCAGCCAAAGCTGAAGGCTTCGAGCCTCCTCGGCTGCTGGAAACAAAACCCACAACCCATCGAAACACATAACACCTACTCCATAGGAGCTTGCAGCGATCTCCTCTCAACGCCGGTTCTGCACGGCCCTACAGGATATGAAAACCTCCCCCATCTTTCGGGGGTGCTGTCGAATGATAACGCAGCGACGAGTCCTAGACTATGCAAAGACCGGCGTGTTTGAAACTATTCAAGATGTTCTCGGTTCTCCGCGTGATCATCAAAACCTCATACAGCCGGTTGACGCATTAACACGCCCCGCGTGGGAGTAAGCGTCTATGACGTGAGATTTATGGTGGACCCTAAATTGGACGGAAAAACGTATTTATACCGGGTTTCGAAAACAGGGATGTATGCTCTCCCTGATGCAGGTCGAGCCTCCTCTTCCGCCTACTTGGGCTGACCCCGTTGTTTTCCTGACGGGGCTTGGCTGGGTTTTGATCCGTACTTTCTTGACTTTCGTCGTCGTGTTTTTGATCGGGTTGGTCTCTGTTCGTGTTGTTGACTTGATTACTCCGGGTATTCGTGAAATTCAGGTCATAAGGGGTAATTCTTTGGCTACGGGCGTGTTTGCGGCTGGTTTCTTCGTCTATCTTTCGATGGGTTTCGTCGCGTCGATGGCCTCCCCCCTACCCATCGGGCTTGAAACAGGCGTCGCGACTCTCAACGTCAACCCAGCCGTGCTCATAGCCTACAAACTCATAACACTTTTCGCCGCTGTCCTGCTTTCCTACGTCTTCGCAATCATCTACTACAGGATATTGGCTAAGATAGAGCCGTTCGGCCTTGACCTCGACGACGTTGATAAAGAGCCTTTGGCCGTGGGCGTTTACTTATTCGGATACTTCGTGTTTCTCGGCGCCGTAATTTACGTGGCTTTGATGCTGCCTGCGGTGTAGTGAGATGTCCTCACTGTGGCGGGAAGCGTTCGCCACATGGTTCAAGCGGACTCCTATCAAGTCTCCTACTTCAGAGATTTATCAGAGAGGTATGATTGTTTATTCCGGCAGTAGGCTCTGGGTTGTCGGTGTATTCGCCGTAATCGCCGTTTTGGCTGCAGGGCTGCTCGTCGCTGAAATCCGTGGAATAATGGTTTACGTCGGGCTTTCAGTGCTGCCGATAGCGCTGCTTTTGGCTTGGCTGGTTCGGACAGACAGGTATGAGCCGGAGCCGAAGACACTTGTTGTAGCTGTGATAGGCGTCGGCGTCGTGGTCGCAGCCCTTTTCAACCTCCTCCCGTTCCCAGCGGGATTAACCTCCTACGTCGCCAAACTCATCCTCCTCGAATTCATCTTCTTCCTCATCCTCTATCTTCTGGACGCCAACAGGTTCACCGGCAGGGAATTCAACGACCACCTCGACGGAGCCGTATACGGTGTTTCTCTGGGCCTCGGATACGTTCTCTACAACAACTTCTACCTGCTCGGGGGATACGTTCCGCTTCGGCCTGAATTTTTGCTGACGCTGGCTTTGGAGGAATTCATATACGTGATGTTTCCGGCGTTCACGGGATGGTGGATTGGATACGTCAAAGCTAAGTACACATCGGTAGGCTTCGGCGACCTGCTTACCGGCTTTATTCCGGTGGCTCTATTCAAGGCCATCGCAGCGTTTGTGATTGCTCTGCTCGGGGGCCAGCCTTTGTTTATCCGGCTAGTTGGAACAGGGTTGTTGACCGTTCTGTTCCTCGCAGCTTTGGTGCAGAGGGTTTTATGGGCACTGCAGGACGAAGTTGCCTGGGGCTACGCGGCTGGCAAAGCACCCGTCGAGAAAACAGCGTGATGCGAAGATGCGCTCACTACTTTCTTTGTTAACCGTTTCCATAATTGCTTTGGCCTTGGTTGCTCCCGTATACTCGCAGCAGCCGCCTCCATACATTCAGCGTGGATTCGTTTTTGTATATCAAGTCGTCGACTTGCAGAAACAGCAGCTTGAGAACCTTTTCCACAGATACATAATCGAATCCGTCTCACCTCAGGCCATCACCGTCGCCATCCAATCGGATGTCATGAGGCCGACCAGCTTAAACGTCAAGCCCAACGGAGAAATTCAGCCGGGAGTGAGGATTGATTTATGGATTCCACTCGACCTAAGCCCCGGAACGCGTTTCAAGTTCGGTGGAGTAGATGTCGTAGTCGCTCAGAAAGGACTTGAGATGCAAGGCATTAAGCTCACGATCGTTGCTTCGACAGACCAGTCGACTTTCTGGATGTTTATCGAAGACGGGCCAGAGCCTTTCAGCCGGTTGAAAGGCCTGCTTCTCGGCGTGATATTCGGCCAGAAAAAAGGCCTGCAGCTAGTGAACATCGAGCAGAGCGGGGCCGTGGCGTCGACGTCGACTTACACGACGCCGGTGACCACGCGGAGGACAACAGCCGTTGCCACAACTAGAACCACGGTGGTGCAGGAAAGGACGGAGACGGTAACCGAAACGGCGATAGAAACTTTGACAAGAGTAGAAACACGCGTAGAAACCATCGTAGCCACTACAACGGTCTCCACGACCGCGACCGTTCAAGCAGAAGTTCAACCACCTAGTTCAGCGGTCTTTCCGCTACCCGTAGCCGTCGGTGTATCGGCGGGAATAATCGGAGCAACCCTATTCTTTACGCGGGCTAGGAAAAGACCTCTACCGCCAACCTATCCGTATCCAGTGTATGCGCCGCCCTCATCGACCTATCAGCAGCCCCCACCCCCGCCGCCGTCAATCGTGGGATACTGCCCCGCCTGTAGATTCCCCGTCTATGCTGGAGACTTTGCATGCAGGAGGTGTGGATACAGGTTTGCGTAAAATTGTTCTCCTCGTTTTAGGATTGCTTCTGCTCGGTGTCTTGATTCCAGCCGGAGTGTCTCAACAACAAGAGAGAAGGTGGCATAAACCGGTAGCTTTCCTCGGTGCACAGCCGACTCTTGTCGTCCTAGTAGATTTTAGCGACGTCAAAATGCGGATAGGCAGGACTCAAGCGGAGCAGATAGTTAAAGTCGTCGACGACTTCGTCCGCTCATCGTCATACGGTAAGACGTGGCTCGACTACTATATTCATCCTAAAGTCATCACGTTGCCTAAAACCATGAGCTACTACGGCGGTCCGAGTAGTGGAGCGCAGAGAGGAGACGACAATCAAAGAATTCTGGAATACCACTTGACCGTGATAAAGACAGTCAAGGAAAGAGAACGTGTCGACGTATCGAAGTTTAAGCACGTCATAGTGATACATGCGGGGAGAGACGAAGCTATCAGCGGGTCAGCGAACGACGTCTGGAGCCATTGTCACTGCGTTGTTCCGAGGGTTCTCTACGACCTAATTGAACAATATGGGTTCGATGAATTGGAGCAAGCGCTTCGTAGACAGGGACTCGACTGGGCCGTAGACCTTTTCATGCATAGGGGTAGGGATGGAAAAGGGAATTTGTTGGCGGGGATACTGACTGTAGCCGAGGATGATTTTCCAGCGGTTTTGGCGCATGAATTCACGCACAGCATGTGGATATCCGACCACTACGTTTACGACAAAGACGGATACAGCGCGGGCAGTGAAGTAGGAGTGTGGACAAACATGGATTACGGTGCGTTCCTCGACCCGCCAGTCGACATCGACGGCTGGTCAAAATACATCCTCGGATGGATAGAGGCGGTCGAGGTGGAGAAGACAGGAGAATATTTGATACACACGCTTGATAGACCGGATGAACCGCATGCTCTCATTATCCGCATCAACGATAAAGAATACTACTTTATCCATGCCCGAAGGCCTGTGAAAAACGACGCAGCTCTTCCCGGCCCCGGTGTTCTCGTCTTCCGCGTCAACGAATACGTTGACAGGAACATAGTCGACGAAAAATATTTTATCAGACTGATTGAAGCCAATCCCGACACACCAGCTATCTGCGAGCGCCTTGAATCTAGGGTGGTTAGGTTGTGCGAAGGGGTTGACGCACCAATAATCGAGCCTAGCTACCGGACAAACTGGATACACAGCCTCAGAGCTTTACCCAATCCCTTGGAACTAAACTTCGAAAACAGCGAATACGCGACAGATGAGGGGTTCGTCATCAAGGTGATGAGTTTCGACCAATCCGCTGGAACGGTCGTTTTATCCATCGGCCTCGGTGAAGAGCCGCCCGTCGAAGAAAAAGAGACGGTTGAAGTCACTAGGACGGTCACGAGAACCGTCACCGGCACGGTTGCTCAAACGGTTTACACGACTCAGACGGTTTTCGGCAGGGAAACGCAGACCATCGTTGTCACGGTTACTGTGAAACCACCTCCTCCGGAAACATCCGGCGAGGATTACGTAAGCTTGGCAATCGTGCTTGGAGCGTTGCTCGCAGCGTTCGCCCTAATCATCACGAGGAGAAGAGCTGGGCCAAGGTATCCACCTCCTCCGCCTCCTCCTCCACGGTTCTAGAGCTCGGGAGGCTCATCGAACGAAGAATAAGCCTACGGCGTGCCCACGATGTTCTCCATGACGCGCTAAGCGGGCTTTTGCTCGATGATAGTTTGCATGGCTTCGAGCAGAGCTGAAGAGTAAGCTTGCGTATCGTGGTTTCACGCGGCTCGTCGACTTAGCGCGGGCCAGCTGTAGCAACCTCCGCTAAATCCTCATCTTCGTCTCGGAGGCGGAACAGAGTTAGCGTATGATGGTTTTCTGGTCTTCCTAGGTTTCGACGGCCACGGCGTAGTGATGGACGGAACCTAAGCCGACTTGGGTGTCGACGATACAACAAATAAATGGCTCACCGTCCTTACAGCTCAAGAAAACGCGTCGTGTAATCCGGCTTCATCGCCTACGGCGCAACATCGTCAAACCTTGGAATTTTTCATCGCACAGACGCGTGCGTCGCTGCCTCCTTTCGAGAACCTGAGGACTAACTCTAAATATCTCCGAGTTCAATCCTCGAGTTGTGAAACATCCAGCCCCGTTCGCCGCGGAATCATCAATGAAGGACGGTGGAGAGATTTAAGCACTGTGTTTAGCTCCGAAGAAGGGCCCGTAGCTCAGTCAGGACAGAGCACCGGGCTTTTAACCCGGGGGCCGCGGGTTCAAATCCCGCCGGGCCCGCATCGTCTCCTGTCTCTTAGGCGTCCTTACAGCTGAGCCGTAGCATGCTGCTGTTCATCTGCTCCTTAACTAAAATAGGGTTCGAAATGGAGGCTACAGGCGTCGATGAAGTAGGACGTGCGCGTCGTTGATGTGTTCGCCTCGCCAGTGTGGCTGTTCCCAAAACCTACCGGAGGTATCCAGCCAATTTGTTGACTGTTGTTGCTGGAGTGTGTCTTCTTGCAGATATCTGCGGAAGCTCCTATGCTTTTCTCGACGTCGAAGGCGACGAACTTGGCCATCACGCCGGCATCATCGGAGCAGTCTAAGCCGACTGCGTCGTCCACAGCACCAACAAGCCTCATGAAACCCTGCTTCTCGTAAGGGCTGAAGAGGCCGCCGTAAAAATCCTACAACCACGGGACAACATTTATGTTATCGCCGTGGCTTGGCAGTAAGAAGACATGATGCTGAAGCTTGTTCAGACGTTGTTGGCGAGGCTGCCTGCGGAGGCAGCCCACGACCTTGGGATGAAACTTCTTAGGCTGATGCCGTATAACATAGGTTTCGGAGACGAGAGGCTTTACGTGGATACGTGGTTCGGTCGTTTAAAAAACCCCATAGGTCTGGCGGCTGGCTTCGACAAAGCAGGCGAATGCGTTAAACATCTGGAGAAGCTTGGGTTCGGATACCTTGTAGTCGGCACCGTCACCAAGAACCTACGGAAAGGTATGAAAAAACCCCGTATAGTCCGGCGGAGAAGCGAAGAAAGCCTTGTTAACGCGATGGGTTTTCCAAACCCCGGGCTGAAAAAGTTTGTTCAAAACCTCGCCATGTCAGGAAACTCTGGCATACCTGTATTGGTGAGCGTAAGCGATGAAGACGTGGAAAACCTTCTAGAATGCTACAGGGAGGTTCAGCCCTTCGCTTCCGGTGTCGAGGTCAACATAAGCTCACCCAACACGCCTCAGCTACGCCACTATTTTCAGCTGGAGAAATTCAAGCAGGTCGCTGAAGCCCTGCACCAGCATAAGCGGAGACCAACCTATCTAAAGATACCGCCGTACACGAACAGCGAGGAGCGGGACCTTATTTACAAGATCGTCAACACCTGGCATGACACAGGGTTCGAAGGCGTCACAGCCGTCAACGCGTTGCTTGTTGAAGAGCCTAGAGTCTCGGCCCGTAGAGGTGGTTTAAGCGGCAGGCCGCTATACCCGCGCATGATAAAATGCGTCAAAGAAGTTAGAAGCATGTACGGCGAGGATTTTGAAATTCACGCTGTAGGGGGAATCTTCACCGGCGAAGACGTGCTCAATACATTGATGAATGGTGCGAACACCGTTCAAATCTACACAGCGCTCGCCTATAGGGGTGCTACAGCGGTCAGGGACATGCTTAAAGAACTTCTACAAACCATGCAGTATAAAAACATCCATTCTTTAAAACATCTTTGGAAAACAGTTCAACAAACACATCAATAGAGCTTCTGGAAAACCGGCTTTGAGGATGGAGCAGCTTGTCTGGAAGCCTGCCGCAGAAGCCCTCGGAGCCATAGACTATAAGACATGGGTGAGGCGGCATGGGATACGCGCCTGCCTAAGGGCTATGTTTTCGTCGGAGTCGTTGGACATCCTGTCGACAAGCGTTTCACGGCATGCCTCGACATGGCGGTCTCCGCCTCGAGGCCGGAGCCCGGCAGGGTTGTGGCGTTCATGTTCGAGTCCTCTGAAGGTTTGGGTGAGGAATCGTTGCTGAGGCGTCTGTGGGCTGGAGCTTGAACTCTATCAGGTTTACTTCGTCGTTCGGGCCTAGGCTTGGGTAGATTCGGCGAATGTTTTCGATGAACTCGTCTGGGGAGCTGAAGCCTTCCATGACGTAGTGGTTCGCTGCCTCCGCCAGCCTCAACCTCCTCACGCTCAACAGCTTGGCGTAAACTCTTCTCACACCGTCGGTGAGAACTAGGTCGTCGCTGTAGACCGACCCGTTCACAGGCCTTACCGTGGAAGTCTTCAGCCCCTTGACCACAAGGTCGAGCATCTCAGGCTTGAAGGTTATGACTCTACGCAAGCATCAACAACCTCACGGCCACAGCTTGAATCTCTCAGCGGAATTTATGCATATGCTTATTTACCAACACTCCGACGGACACCCGGGTTGGCGCCGCTCACTCGAAGACGGTTCCTGCTGGGAGGAGCTGCTGCTGGGCTGGCGGCTGCAGCCGGGCTTGTTCTCGCAACACCTAGGACGAGCATGGACGTGGATGTTTCCCTGTCCGCCGAGCCTGTCGCAGAAGGCCTGAGGATACCTTGGTCGGTCTCGTTCATCAGCGACGACGAGGCGCTCATCACCGAGAGACAGGGCTCGGTGAAGCTGCTCACCCTCGGCAGCCGAAAGGTTGAGGAGGTGGGTTTCATCGAGGTTGCTGCTGTAGGCGAGGGAGGTCTGTTGGGTGTCGAGAGTATGAGAGCCGGAGGGAAGACCGTGGTGTTCCTCTACCACACGTACAGGGCTGGCGGCCGGTTGATGAACAAGGTCGTCAAAGCCCTCTACGACGGCGGGCTGGACGACGTAGTCGATGTGGTCTCGGGAATCACGGGAGGGGCTGTGCACAACGGCGGAAGGGTCAAGGTCGGGCCCGACGGCATGCTTTACATAGCTACGGGCGAGGGAGGGGTGCCGGCCGAGTCGCAGAACATCAACTCCCTTGGAGGTAAAATCCTAAGGGTCACCCCAGAGGGAGAAACGCCCGGCGACAACCCGTTCAACTCGCCGGTCTACGCCCTCGGCCTACGAAACTCGCAGGGAATAGCTTGGCGTGATGGACGCATGTACGCAACAGACCACGGGCCATCCGGCGAGGGTCTCAGATACGCCCACGACGAGGTTAACTTGATAGTTTCAGGCGGAAACTACGGCTGGCCAGCGGCAATCGGAGACGAAGCCGTTCAAGGAATCATCAAGCCTCTGATCCACAGCGGCTCGGAGACATGGGCTCCTTCCGGATGCTGCGTCTACAAGCAGGGGGACATCGCAAGCCTACGAGGCTCGCTGCTGTTCGCAGCCCTGAGAGGATCCCATCTCCACAGAGTTGTTCTGAACGAAGACGGGACAGCCGTCGTAGGCCACGAGAAGCTCTTCACCGACTCTTTTGGAAGACTGAGAGACGTCGTCGAGGGCCCGGATGGAGCTTTGTATGTGTTGACGAGCAACAGAGACGGTAGAGGAGTTCCAAGAGCCGGAGACGACAAAGTGATACGCATATTCTCTAGGGCTTAGACAGCCTGCCGTAAACAACGTTGACCCAGTGGCTGAGAGGGTCCAGCTCCCCGTAGGACGAGGAGCCGGATATGTAGAACTCGTCCAAATCATCCGCCAGCTTCTCAACCTCCTGCTCTGAAAGCCTCATCTCAGTCCGCAGCTTCTCAGCCTCCGTCAGGAGTTCGCTGATTTTATCATCCATCGCGACCTCACGGTAAAACCTTATCCGGTTCACAGCCGAGTAGAGCTTCTCAACCTTTTCCATGATCTCGGCCTTGGCATCCTCCTCAGCCATACAGTCATCGTCACTGGTTTGTGAAGCCGCAGATAAAAACATAAACTCCCAGCCCCTGCGTTGTCATCTCATGCCGAACCCTACTACCTCCATGTTTTCTCTGCTGAGCAGCAGCGTGAACCTCCTCCAACCACCCCCACTCTCAAGCCTGAACTTGCCTGCAACCTCCACCACGTCCCGACGCTCATAAGTCCTTGACAGCTCTAGCTCAACCGGCCCGTATTTTGAAGTCAGAAAAGCCATCACAGATTCATAAACCCTCTCCCCGCTCATCTAGCTCCGCACATGATTGACCGTGTAAAGATATAAAGCATCACCAGAACCACTCCCACAAGAGCAGGTTTGCATCCCTACCTGAAAGCCGGAAGAGATTTCATCTTCCCTGACTACAGGCCACGTTATCCGAGAAGACCGTCTTTCAAGATCAGCCACTACAGACTCGAGATCTCACTAGACCTTGACGACAGAAGGGTCGACGGGAAAGCCGCCATAACGCTTCAAAACTCCAGCGACCAAGTCGAGCTTGACGCGGTGGAGATGGAGGTCACTAGGGTTGAGGGAGGAAGCTACGACTACGACGGCAAGACCCTCCGAATAACTCTACCCTCTAGACAGGAACACAAGCTGTCGGTCCACTACAGAGCTTGGCCACGTACAGGGCTCTACTTCATCACGCCGGAGGATAGGAGCAGAGCCTTCGTGTGGAGCCATGGCGAGCCCGAGTACAACCGCTACTGGATGCCCGTCTACGACTACCCAAACATGAAGTTCAGCACCGAGCTTGTTGCGACCGTTCCCGAGCCTCTCGAAGTCGTATCGAACGGAGAGCTGGTAAACGTCGAGAGAGGGAAAGACGCGAGCACGTGGCACTGGTTGCTGGACGTGCCTCACACATCGTACTTGATGAGCTTCGTCGCCGGCGTCTTCGACAAAATGGAGGAAAACTTTGACGGCGTGAAGCTTGGATACTACGTCCCAAGGGGAATGGGAAGATACATCAAAAACTCCTTCAGCAAGACAGCCGACATCATCAGGTTCTTCAGCCAGTACCTAGACTACCCGTATCCCTACAAGTCCTACAAGCAGATATGCGTTCCAGAGTTCGTCGTAGGAGGCATGGAAAACACGACGGCAACCACGCTCACAGACCTGACCCTCCACGACGACCACGCGCACATGGACTTCTCCAGCGACCCTCTCGTAGCGCACGAACTAGCTCATCAGTGGTTCGGCGACCTCGTGACTTGCAGAGACTGGTCCCACATCTGGCTCAACGAGTCGTTCGCAACATATCTCGAGAACCTCTACGTGAGACACGACAAGGGAAACGACGAGTTCCTGTACGAGCTCTACAGCGACCTCAAGTCCTACCTTGACGAATACCAGCGGAGATACTCAAGGCCTGTAGTCTTCAGGCTTTACAAGACTCCCGACGAGCTGTTCGACCGCCACGCATACCCCAAGGGTGGTCTCGTCCTCCACACGATAAGCAACGTGGTGGGCGAGGAGAGGTTTAGAAAAGGCCTTAGCCACTTCCTGAAGAAACATCAGTTCTCGACGGCTGACACAGAGGACCTGCGCAAGGCTTTGGAGCATGAGGCTGGAACGTCGCTCGAGCATCTGTTCGAGCAGCTGGTCTATTCAGCCGGCCACCCCTCCCTTAACATCAGCTACAGATGGGACTCGGAGAACCAGCTACTCAGGCTAAACGTCAAGCAGGTTCAAGGCGCCGACTGCCCGGAGACCTACGACTTGGAGCTCGAGGTTGAGATTACGGCTGGCGACGAGAAGATTGTCCGCAAGATACCTCTGGACGTCAGAGAGGTTTCTCTACAGTTTCCGCTCAAGACAAAGCCTTCGCACGTATGCGTGGACCCTTGGCTCAAGCTGCTCAGGGCTGTCAGCGTAGAGAGACCTGTCGAAGAAGCGTTGAAAGCCGTCGGCGAATGCGGTAGCGTTGTCTGCAGGCTTGAAACTGTCGAGTTCCTCGGCAGGCAGGGAGGGAGGCGGGTTGTTGAGAGGTTGGAAAAAGTTGTCAAGCACGACAGCTTCTGGGGAGTCAGCTACCAAGCGGCGAAAGCCTTGGGCCAGATAAAGTCCGAGGAAGCGAAGCACGCTCTTCTCAGATGCCTTGACGAGGTCAAACATCCCAAAGTGAGGCGTGGAGTGGTGGAGGCTCTGGGCAGTTTCGAGAAGGATGGTCAGGTGGAGGAAGCCCTGAAGAAGATAATCGACGACGCATCCGAGTCCTACTACGTAAGGCAGGCGGCGTGCATAAGCCTCGGCAGGCTCAAAAATCCCGAAAACCTACCGGCTCTGATAAAAGCCCTCGGCTACGAGTCTCACGCCCACGCAGTGGCATGCGGAGCGGTTGCGGGCCTTTCAGAGTTGGGAACTGACGAGGCGTTCACATACGTTGCTGGAAGAACAGAGCCGTCGCACCCCACTCCCGTGCGGCTGGCGGCGATAGCGGGGTTGGCGAAGTTCCCAGACAGGCAAGAGGTGTTTGAAAGGCTTGAGAAGCTTTCATACGACCCTAACGAGAGGGTGAGGGGAGCGGTCGTGTCCGCCGCCAGAGAGTTGATGGACAGCAGGCTTCTAAAGACGCTGGACAGATTGGCTGAGCAGGATTTAAACGGCAGGGTTAGCAGGAACGCCAGAGAGGTGGCTAGGAAGATTAGAGAACAGCTGGAGAAGGGGGTCGAGTACAAGGCTTTGAGGGAGGAGATTGAGAAGGTAAGGGACGAGAACAGAAGGATCTCGGAAAGGCTGTACCGTGTGGAGGGTAAGCTGGGCTGAGTAAGGTTTAATCAACGGCTTCCCGTCGTGCCGGTGGGCGATGATGATTAACTAGGGTTGACCTGTGAGAGACTCTGGGGTATCTGAGCCCTCAGATAAGTGTCTCAACGGATTCTATGATGTCTCTGGCGGTGACCATGCCCACCGCCCTTCCCTTCTCGTCAACGACGGGCAGGTGTCTTATCCTGTTCGAAACCATGATGTTCCTCGCCGTGTTGAGAGAGACCTCCTCCTTAACGGTTATGACGTTCCTAGTCATGTAGTTCCCAACCTTCTCGTCGGGCGAAACCCTCAACGTGAAGAACTTCACGTAATCCTTCTCCGTCACTATTCCCTCGACCTTGTCGTCCGACGTTATCACCACGCTGCTGACCTTGGACTCAAGCATCTTCACCCCGACCTCGGCAAGAGTTTCATCCTCCCGCGCCTTCACCAGTTTTCGAGACATTATCTCTGAGACTTTGATAGTTTCCAACGATATTGTTAAACAGCTGGAGGAATAAAAGATTTACTTGACCGACAGAACTTCAGGAACCTTGGCTATGCTTTCGACCACCAAGTCGGCGTCAGACGTGTCCTTGCTGAACAGGGAGTATGCACCTGTTTTGACGAGGATGCTCCTGCAACCCACGGCCCTCGCCGCGGCAACGTCCGTGTCAACCCTGTCGCCGACAAACACCACCTCGTCAGCCGAAAGCCTCAGCAGCTCCAGCGCCTGTCTGGACATCTCCTTGGATGGTTTCCCAACAGAGTAGGGCTGGACGCCTGTGGCCGTCGACAGCAGTGCGGCGATCGACCCTGCCCCGGGGTAAAAACCCTCCTCCGACGGATAGACGTTGTCGAGGTTTGTGGCTAGGAAGAAGGCTCCGGCTCGTATGGCTAGGGATGCTTTAGCCAGCTTTTCATACGACAGCTTCCTGTCCAGCCCGACGACCACGTAGTCCGCTCTCCTCCACTCACCCGGGTCGATGATTCTAAGACCTAGAGGCTGAGCCTCCAGGATGAACCCATCTTCAGCCACGGCTAAGCAGCTGGACCTTGGTTGTCTGGATGCGATGAACCTAGCCGCGACAACGCCTGACGTCAGCACCTCTTCAGTATAGGCTTCGACACCCATCCGGGAAAGCTTCTCCACGTACTGCAGCCTTGTCAGTGTCGAGTTGTTAGTCAGGAAGACTATTCGCACCCCTGTCCTCCTCAGCTGTTTGATTGCTTCAGCAGCCCCTTCAACCGGCTTGTCGCCGACGTAGACACAGCCGTCGAGGTCTATGACCAAACCCCTAACTCTTTCGAGGACCATCTCAGGAGGATTCCTTTACAGCGAAGAAGGAGACGCAGGTCATTGTTTTTCCAACCCCCTCCATCATCCTGAGCTTGTCGACTACTAGAGACCCGATCGACTGCATCGAGTCGGTCCGAACCTTGACAAGGATGTCCCACTCGCCTGTTATGAGATGGGCTTCAACCACCTCCGGCAGCTTGGCGATCTCCTGGGCCAGCTTCTTCTGGGACATCGCTCCCTGCTCAAAAGATATAAGGATGAAAGCTGTCGCAGGCTTGCCGAGCTTGGCGTAGTTAACCTGAATAGTGTATTTCTTGATCACTCCCAGCTGTTTCAGCCTTTTAACCCTCTCATGGACCGTTGTACGTGGTATCCGTAGCTTGGCGGCCAGCTCCGTAATCGACTGCTCGGCGTTCTCCATCAGCTCCTCTATGATCTTACGGTCTTTTTCGTCCAAGTCTTGGCTCATCGCTCTCGGGGCCTTAAACAGCTTATCGGCTTTAATCTATAACGGTTAGACAAACGTCGAAAACCGCATATGCAAGAGACTTTAATACAACCCTACAGCACCAACACCCAGATGCCCAGAATCAGCAACGCAGCCATCCATGGATACGGCATATACCTCCCCAGGTTCAGGCTGAAGGGCGAGGAGCTGGCTAGGGTCTGGGGCAAGAACCCTGCAGACCTTCCGGTCAAGGAGAAGGCCGTGGCTGGACTCGACGAAGACACCGTGACGATGTCTGTTGAAGCAGCCAGGTATGCGTTGAGGAGGGCGGGAATAGACCCGTCGAGGATAGCCGCCGTCCACGTCGGGACAGAGTCGAAACCCTACGCAGTCAAGCCCACCGGGACGCTCGTCGCAGAGATACTCGGCGTTTCAAGAAGCACTACCTCCGCCGACTTGGAGTTTGCATGCAAGGCGGGGACGGAGGCTGTACAGTTCATCACAGCACTGGTCGAAGCAGGCAGGATAGAGTACGGGATTGCGATTGGTGCCGACACAGCTCAGGGAAGGCCGGGCGACGCCCTCGAGTACACAGCGGCCAGCGGGGCGGCTGCCTTTGTCATAGGGCCTAACACCAACAACTGTATAGCTCGGTTTGAGTACTCTGTTTCATTTGTCTCGGACACTCCTGATTTTTGGCGCAGAAGCTACGAGAGATATCCCGTTCATGCGTCAAGGTTCACGGGTGAGCCTGCATACTTCCACCACACCATCTCGGCTGTCAACACCATTCTCGCTGAAAACGGTTTCTCAGTCAACGACATAGACTACTTCGCCTTCCACCAGCCCAACGTCAAGTTCCCGCTTGCAGTTGCCAAGGTCTTGTCAATACCGAGCTCGAAGATACTGCCCGGGCTTGTGGCCGACATGGTCGGAAACACCTATGCAGCGTGCTCCATGCTGGCCCTCGCAAAGATACTAGACATAGCTTCACCGGGACAGAGAATACTGGCCACATCCTACGGCTCGGGAGCTGGCAGCGACTCATTCGTCCTGACCGTCTGCGACGGCGTTGTCGAGAGGCGAAACAGGGCCCCCACCTACGCCCAGATGCTCAGCAGGAGGACAGAAATAGACTACGCAACATACCTAAAGTACAGAGACAAGATCCGGATGTGAGCAGGTTGAAAGCAGTCGTCTGCGGGGGTTCAGTCCTCAAAGTCGATGAACACTGGGACAGGAGCTTGGCCGAGATGATGGCTGAAGCGGGGTTGAAAGCCTTGGAGGGCTCAGGCCTCTCCTCAGTCGACCATGTCTACGTCGCGAACGTCTACGGCGAGAAGCTTCAAGAACAGGTTAATCTAGGGTCGGTTCTAGCGGAGGAGCTGGGGCTAAGGAACGTTGCCGCGACTCGTGTCGAGGCCGGCGGCGTGTCTGGGTTGATGGCCCTCTACTCCGCTGCTGCAGCCGTGATGATGGGGGTTTCGAAAGCCGCTATGGTTGTCGGCGTAGAGAAGATGTCGGATGGAACGGCTGAGGAGGCCCTAAGCCTTCTTACGATGGAGGAGAGGCAGGAATGCACCGGGTTCCTCGGAGTAAGCCAGCTAGCCCAAGCCGCCCTCCTCTACAAAGAGTACCTATCGAGATACAAGCTTCTACCAGAAAACGTAGCATACTTCCCCGTTCTGAGCCATGAACACTCCTCTACATGCCCTCACGCACAATACCAGTTCAAGCTAAACCTTCAAACAGTCATGAACTCACCCTACGTGGCGGAGCCTCTGCGCAGGCTCGAAACTACCGCGCCAGCCGACGGAGCCGCCGCCATAATAGTCGTGTCCGAAGACCTCGCCAGCAAAATCGACGGCCACAAATGCCTCCTCACAGGAGCAAGCTTCTCGACAGACTTTCTAGTTCCGTTCGACAGAGAAGACCCCCTTGAGTTGAGCTCGGTCAGCACGGCTGGAAGAAGAGCACTGGAGATGGCCGGTCTAAGGGGAAGGGACCTTGACTTCATAGAGCTCCACGAATCCTACAGCATTATGACCCCGCTCATCCTCGAATCTCTCGGGCTTGCGGAGAGGGGGAGAGCCTGCCTTGAGGCTGAGAAGGGTAGGTTCAGCCTAAGCGGTGATCTCCCGATAAACACTTTCGGAGGCTTGAAAGGGAGAGGCCATCCGGCAGGGGCCTCGGGAGTGTACGCCTTGGTCGAGGCTTTCATGCAGCTCACGCAAAACGCAGCCAAGAACCAAGTGGACAGAGCTGAGAAAGGCATGGTCGTGTCCATCGCCGGCCTAGGGTCCAGCGCAGGCGCAGTAGTCCTAGAGAGCCTTAGGTGAACATCGTGGCGTCCAGACCTCCCGTTTACTGGCGGCTCAGACCGTTCATCTACCGCCTTGAGGGAAGCCGCTGCTCCGTCTGCGGCCACTTCCATCCGTTGAAGAGGCTTGCATGCCGTAGATGCTCCTCAAAAAGGCTGGACTCCGACAGGCTGAACAACACCGGCAGGCTCGTGCAGTTCACTGTTGTGTACCAAGCCCAAGGAGGGTTTGAAAACAGCACGCCTTTCGCCGTGGGTTTGGTAGAGATGGATGACGGAACTAGAGTCGTAGGCCAGCTTACTGACTGCAATCCTCAAGACCTGAAACCAGGCATACCTGTTGAAGCTGTTGTCAGAAGGCTTAGGTGGGACAGCGACTCAACTCTAATAGTGTACGGGGTGAAGTTCAGGCCTGTGGTTTAACGCTGGAGCGAGGCCTTCCAGACAAGCAGCGTGGCGTATTCTCTGGGAATGGCTTCCTGCTGGGCAACCCTGTCTATCTCGGCCCTAAGCACAGCCTCCGCCCTCTGGCCATGCGTCAGAATATACCTCTTCTTTGCATCCTCAAACAGCTTAGCTATGTCCTCCTTGCTGGTAGTCAGTTCGACTATGTTTCGTGGAAGTTCGGACAGCTGCTTGACAACGTCCTCGACCATCTTCAGCCTGTTCCTCAGGTTGGTGAGCTTCTTCCGGAGCTCGGGTATTTTGGCCTCAAGCTCCTCTTTCAGACCAACCCTTGCAGCATCAGCCTTGGAGCCCTCTAGCTGCATCGTGTTGAGCTCTATGCTGCTCCAAATGAGCTCCTCCTCAACCTCAGCAAACTCCGACCCCAACGAATCCCGCACAGCCTTCATACTCTCCAGCACCGCGGCAGATCTCTCCAGCAAAGCGTTGCGCTTCTCCGACAAACGCCCCAGAATGCTCCTGATAAGGTTAGGCCTAAGGTCTTCGAGCTTTACGCAGTAGGCTATGAAGTTCTTGTCGAGGTTCTTGATCAGCTCAAGCTCTTTCATCAAGTCCTGGTACTGCTTCAGGGCTTCCTCAAGGTCTCCCGGCTGAGGAGCTTGCTGAGGTGGTGCAGGCTCGGGCTCGGCGACGGCCGGCACCTCAATAGGTTGTTGCTGGGCTGGCTCGACCTCCGGCTGCTCCTGCTGCTGTTCATGCTTTATCTTCAGCACGATTTTCTTAGGCAACGCGTCTCCCTCCTCATCTTCCGAACAGCTTTTTAGCTTTTCCCAGCAAGCTTCCGTCTTCACCGGCTTGCGGACCGCTCTCAGTCATACCCTCCGACTGCTGGAGTAGATGCCTCACATCAAAAGTGCTCAAAGCATGGAAAGTGCTCTCCAGCAGCTTAGACCTCTGAACTCCTATAGACACGGGCAGGGACACCACTTTCCCCTCCTTCGATATCTGGAAGACTTTGAAGTCGATCGACGAGATCCTACGTGTCTCGACATACTTGGACGGGTCTATCACCAAGGCCACGGCCTTGGGATAAATGCTCTGATAACGTTTCTGAGTGTCTATGTCGGTGGGAGATAGGAAAACCGTCAACCCGGGGTGTGAATGATACCATCCCACTATGTAAAGGCCTTTACCATCCTCAGAAAGCTGCTCCGCAACACGAGACATCACAGCCTCGTCGAGATGGACGTAGGCGGCGGTTCCGTACTGCTCCCCGGTCACGGCGTCCCACACTTCGAGGACCTTCCCCGCCGACTTACCCACCAGCAGCCCGGCAACCTCCTTGTTCAGGAAGGTGGTTGAATGCTTGACAATCTTAGCTAGGGCTAGCGGGTATATCCTTACACGCATCGCTTCCAAGGAGACAAAGCCGGGTATTAAAAATGTCGTGTTTCTCCCGACGACTAGACTCTTTCGGGAATGTCGAAATATTTCATCGACATTTTCGACGTTTTACACGCCGTTAAACCTTATATACACTTTAGCTTAACAAGCCTGCAGTATGAAGATAAAGATAGTGCCTGCCGTGGGTGGAGGAAGCCCTTTAGAGTTGGAGGTTTCGCCGAACGCAACGATTGGAGCGGTTAGGACCAAGGTATGCGCCATGAGGAAGCTCCCCCCAGACACAACTAGGCTTACATACAAGGGAAGGGCGTTGAAGGACACGGAGACCCTTCAGAGCCTAGGCGTCGCCGACGGGGATAAGTTCGTCCTCATCACCCGTACGGTGGGGGGAAATGGAGAACGTTTACGCTGAGCTGCCTGAGAGCGCATGGCACAGGAGGCTGGCGCTCGAGTATTCGCTCATCCAGGAAAATGAACCGACGTTCAGCCCGGTCGAGAACGACCTTACACACTACGAGGGCGTGATAATCGGGACAAACATTTACGAGGGCGGATACTTCAGGGTCGAGATCCTTATACCGCGCTCGTACCCCTACTTCCCGCCCGACATAGTTTGGCACACAAGAATATGGCATCCAAACTTCTCAGACACAGTTCCGGCTCGCGTCTGCGAGTCTGTCTTCAAGGACCACTGGTCGCCCTCCCTCAGAATAGTCGCCGTCATAGAGGCTCTCAGAAACCTGCTGAACAACCCCAACCCCGAAGACCCGCTAAACCCCATCGCTGCCTTCGAGTACAAAAACAGGCCCGACCTCTTCATGGCCCGGGTGAGACAGTTTTTAGAGGTCTACGCCTCTCCGGAGGAAGCTTTTAAGCTGGGCAGGAGAAAGGGTCTCTAGGTTGGATGCAGGCTCAGCACTAGCACGGTACGACAGACAACTAATGCTTGAGGGCTGGGACCAGCGCAGGCTGGCGTCAGCCCGTGTGCTGGTCGCTGGAGTCGGCGCTCTTGGATGTGAAGCGGCTAAGAACCTAGCGTTGATGGGCGTGGGCGAACTGCTTCTAGTCGACAACGACGTCGTTGAGCTCTCCAACCTAAGCAGGCAGATGCTTTACGTCGACGAGGATATAGGAAAGCCGAAGGCGGAGCTTGCGGAGCAGCGGGTTAGACGCATGAACCCTCTAGTGCACGTTGTTGGGATGCACAAGGATGTAAGGAACATAGGTGAGGATGTCTTCTCTGAGTTCGACGTGCTGGTCAGCTGTGTAGACAACTGGCCGACTAGGCGATGGATTAACTCTATGGCCGTGGAGCTGGGCAAGCCTTTAGTCGACCTAGCGACCGACGGATACTACGGGAACGTTCAGACGATAATCCCGCGACAGACGGCTTGTATCGAGTGTCATGCGGAGGCCCTGATCCCTTTGGAGGTTCAGGCAGCTGAATGCTCTCTGAGGCGGAGGAAGCCTGAAGACCTCGTCTCCGAGCTCAGGGACAGAGGCATAGCAGTGGGGTTGGATGAGGCGGCTGAGCTTTTCAACCACAACATCAAGACGCTCTACGACATAAAATACGCCCCTCAGAAGGTTGTCGACGGGCTGAGTCCAGAGCTCAAAAACCTCGTCAACCGTTTACGTAGTCTGCTCAACCCGAAGATTCCAGCCGTTCTAAGCATATCCGCAACAGTAGCCGGCCTAGGCGTCTTCGAAGTCGTTAGAGTTCTGCACGACGGCTCTTTGGGAAGGTCTTTGAGCGGGCTGCTCGTTTACGACGGGCTGAACGGCCGTGTCTCTAGGGTCAGGCTTGCTAGGAACGAGCTCTGCCATGTATGCGGGTCTGACAGCGATAAACCAGTCGAGATGACCGCACATCCTCACGAAAGAGTAGTCGATTTCTTGGAGAGAATATCCAGCAAGTTTATGTTCCCGGACGTCCAGCTCCAGCACGGAACCCGGCTGATAAACGAATCCGAAACCTTGATAGGCTCGGGGCTGAAAGACGGGGACGTGGTCTTCGTCCACACGAGCAGGAGGGCTGCTCCACTCTCTGTAAGGGTGAGGCTCGTTGAAGATAGTGGTCAAGGAAGTTAACGCGGGCTTCTGGAACCCGTTCGAAGCCGTGTCTGAGAAGAAGGAGAGGACAGGCCTGTGTGTAATCTGTGGGCTGGAGCTGTCGAACGACAAAATCTACAGCTGTCCTCACTGCGGGGCTGTAGGTCATATGACGTGCTTCGACGACTGGCTGCTTATCAGGAAGACCTGCCCCCTCTGCCGGAGAACGATCGTGGAGGAGTGAGCGATGTCGGAGGAGAAAAACGAGAAGGTGGTAGAACTGGACTTTCTGGAGACGCCGAAGGGGCCTGTTGCACGGTTTGAGGGAGTCAAGCAGCTAGCTGAGCTACTTGTCGAGGTTTTCGAGGAAATCGAAAAAGTCAACGCCAAAATCAACTCGCTGCAGAGAGAGGAAAAACCTCCCGAAGGCTTCGAGAAGAAGTTGAGGGATATCGAGGACCAGCTCACTATTCTTGCAGACGACATGAGAGATGTTCTAAACGCGTTGGGAGAGTTGTCTGCGACAGTTGCTCAGATAAAGAAGGCTCTGAAGTTATGAAGTGAGGAATGCCCGCCTCATCTCAGTTATCAGCTCGTTCAGCTCAGCCCTCCTCTTCTCCATCTGAGATATCTCGTTTGACAGCGATTCCTTGTAGGCTTCCAGCTTGCTCACCTCCTCCTTCAGCTTATTAGCGAAAGCAATAAGCTTCTCAGCCTCTGACTTGCTGTTTTCCAACGCAGCCAGTCTGTCCTCGAGCTCTTTCTCCCTACGAATCAACCTCTCCATCCTGATCTCCCTCAGTTTGAACATCTTGTCCATCTCCCTCCCGTATGCCTCGAGCTTCTTCTGAGCATCATCGAAAGAAGTCAAGTATCTATCGCTCAGCATCCGGACCTCCTCCTCCAAGCTCTCCTTCTTCCTCAGAAGAGTTTTAAGCGTCTCCTGAGCCTCTGCGATCTGACGCTCTTTCTGCTCAAGCTCGGCCCTCCATCTGGAAACCTCCTCCCTCAAGGCGTTCAAACCGTCTCTCTCAGCCTTATACCTCTGCATCTCCTTCGCAAGCTGCTCCCTCTCCCTCATCAAGGCTTCAGTCATCTCCTGCACGCTGTTGCGCATAGCCTTCAGCTCCTCTGTAGCCGCCTTGAACTCGTCGAGAGTCTCGTTGAGGACAGCTCCACGTGCAAGGATCTCCTGCATGTTTACCATTATCTTGTGTGGAGCCGAAAACTGGTCTAGGACGAGCCTAACATCCTCCTTGAGCTTCGACAAAGCCTCCTCGACAAGGCCTATTCTCTCCTCCATCCTGTCGATTAACTGCACCCTTAAAGCGGCAACCTCTTTACGGAGGTCGACCATGTTGTCGCCGCGCTTGGAAAGCAGGCCCATGGCACATTCAGCGTTTTACGGGGTTATAAACCCTACTGCTACGGGAAAAACCGACAATCTCGCTAAACGACTCGAGGGAGTTCCAGAGACATGTTTTTATAAGGTGCTTTTCACAGGCTTTAAGCCGGAATGATAGTCTCCGAGCAACGGCTTTTGGTAAGGTTTTTCAAGCTCGGCTCCTTGCTTGCGCTAGTTGGGAGCATGCACATCCTTACTCTTCTGCTGCCTTGGTACGTGGTAAGGGCTGACACTGTTTCCAGAAGCCTTCTGAGCGGTTATCTGTTGACCGAGACCCTGATGTTTTCAGTAGCCGGCGGAATGCTCGCAGGCCTCTCGCTTCTCGCCACATCCTTCTCGTCGCGGGCTGGGACGGTGAGAATCATCCTAGCGGCTTTCTCGATTCTAGGAGGCGTCCTCGCCTTGCTTTCACCCGTGTACCTCAGCATGGTTGCGCTGCCGAGGCTCAACGTCTCCGGAGAACCTGACCTAGGCTTCTTCGCAGCTCTGTTCACGGCCGTGGTTCTGATGGCTTTGGGGCTCGTGGTTGTCCTGACGAGGCCGCAGAGGGTCGAGGTTCCGTATCCCCAGTACTACGGGGAGCAGGAGCCGTTGACGAGTTCGTCGGTTCCGGAGGAGACCAGCTTGGAGAGGGTTGAAAACGTTGAGGATGAAACGGTCTGCCCCATATGCTACACAACCGTCACGGCCGAGAACGCTGTTAGATGCAGCAGCTGCGGGGTCGTGTTTCATCAGGGGTGCGCAGAGGCATACGTAAACATTAACGGTACGTGCCCCAACTGCGGCAAGACAGTTCTTTAAAACGGTGCTGGAAAGATGGGTCTTGAAGAGGTGATAAAGCTCGGGCTCGAGAGAGGTTTTTTCTTCCCCTCGGCTGAGATATATCCTAACTCTCCCGCAGGGTTCTGGGAGTACGGGCATCTCGGGGTGTTGATGAAGCAGAAGTATATTTCGGCATGGCACAGGCTTTTGGTTCGAAGGGACGAGATGATACTGATAGACGGGTCGCAGATCCTTCCCAGAGGGGTTTTCGCCGCCTCAGGGCATCTCACCACCTTCGTAGACCCTATAAGCAGATGCTCGTCCTGCGGCGCGGTGCACAGGATAGACAGGCTTATCGAGGAGAAGACTGGCTTGAAAGTCCCCGAGAGAACTCCGCCGGAGCAGATAGATTCGATCATAGAGCGTACAGGTTTCAAATGTCCGCTCTGCGGCGGAAGTCTGGGTAAGGTCTCGCTCTTCAACATGATGTTCAAAGTCTCGGTGGGAGCGGCGGGCGAGGATGCATACCTGAGGCCCGAGACATGTCAAAACATCTTCGTGGATTTTCAGAGGATTTATAAGATATCGCGGAGGAAACTACCGATAGCGGTTGCGCAGGTAGGCAGGAGCTTCAGGAACGAGATCTCCCCCAGACAGTCGCTGCTCAGGTTGAGGGAGTTCACGCAGGCCGAGGTAGAGGTTTTCTACAACCCGAATATAGCTGACGGCTCGAAGGCTGAAGCTGTTAAGGACAAGCTGCTCAACCTCATGGTTGACGACAGGGTGAGCCTCGTCAAGTGCAGCGAAGCCGTCGAGTCCGGGCTGGTGTCTAGCTGGCTCACAGCCTACTACCTGTCGCTTCTTCAGGATTTTTACCTAGCTCTTGGCTTCCCCCTCGACAGGATTAGGTTTAGGAGGCTGGGGGATGACGAGAAGGCGTTCTACGCGGCTGAGGCGTGGGATTTTGAGGTGCTGCTCGGCTCGGGATGGGTGGAGCTCGTGGCCTGCAACAACAGGACAGATTACGACTTGAACGGCCACGCGCGTGAGAGCGGTGCTGACCTGAGTGTTGTCGAGGACGGCGTGAGCATAGTCCCTCATGTCTTCGAGCTTTCGATGGGTGTTGACCGGAGCATTCTAGCCCTGCTGGAGCTAGCTTACAAAGTCGAAAACGAGAGAACAGTCCTCAAGCTCCATCCCTACCTAGCGCCATACACCGCAGCCGTGTTCCCTCTGATGGACAAGCCTCCGCTGGTCAGCTACGCCAGATCCGTTTACGAGAGCTTAAAGCTGGACTTCGACGTCTTCTACGACGAAAGCGGCAGCATCGGAAGGAGGTACAGAAGACAGGACGAGATAGGTACGCCCTACTGCATCACAGTCGACTACCAGACCATTCAAGACCACACCGCAACAATCCGAGACAGAGACACGATGAAGCAGGAGAGGGTTCCCGTCTCGGACATAAAGCAGTATCTCAGCCTCAAAACAGCTCTCGAGCCTCGTTGACGCAGATTTAAATAATCGCCGCTCGGCTTATCACCGATGTCGCAGACCGAGGCGCTGATCTACTACACGGTTTTGACGGCGGCGCTTCCCCTGATACTTCTTCTGGCCAACAAGCTCCTCTCGTCGAGCAGGGGGACGAGGAGGAAGAGGCTTTCGTTCGAAAGCGGTCAGGTTCCTTTCGAGTGGGCTGAAACCTCCTTCCCCGTAGAATACTTCCCCTACGCCATCATCTACGTGGCTTACGCCGTCCTCTCGATAGCCGTCTTCATCTCAGCCCTAGCAATCATAGATAATCCACAGTACGCCTTCAACCTCGTGCTCCTGCTTGGAGTGCTGAGCGCTTCATCCATCTTCGCAGCCCTCAGCCTTAAGGACCTTCCCCAGAGGCTGTGAGACATGGTAGTCCCGGTACCTCCACCCCTTGACCAAGTAATTCGCTTCGTCGCAAGCGAGCCTTTCGTCAAGGCGGCAATTTTCCCGGGAGCAACGTTCGTCGCCGTCCTAGGCATCCTCTCGGTCTGGTATGAGCGAAAACTCTTGGCACGTGTGATGCTTAGGATCGGGCCTTTCCACGTCGGCAAGTACGGCGGATGGCTGCAGGTGGTTGCAGACGCACTCAAGTTTCTTTCGAAAGAATACATCATTCCATCACGGGCTAGGAGAAAGCTTTTCATCACCATGCCGATGGCCGCCCTCGTGTTATCGGCCCTCCTCTTCGCCTTCATACCTTTCAGCGAATACTGGGTGATTTACAGGTCGGACATCAGCGTGCTGTTGATATTCCTTCTGCTGGCTGTTTCACCTATCCCATTCATAATTGCTGGATGGGCTTCGGGAAGCAAGTACAGCTTCATAGGCATGATAAGGTTCGCCTTCCAAGTTTTCGCATACGAGATACCGCTGTTCCTAGCCCTCACAGGCGTTATAATTGTGGCTAGGTCTTTCGACATCGTCGAAATCGTCAACTCCCAGTACGCAGTGCCGTTCATCATAACGCAGGTCATCGGGTTTCTAGTCTTCTTCATAGCGGCTCTGAGCGAGGCTGAGCGGATTCCGTTCGACCTGCCGACGGCCGAGCAGGAGCTTGTGGAAGGCTGGATGGTGGAGTACGGGTCCGTCGGGTTCTTGACCATCCAGCTAGCCATGTACACCAAGCTCGACGCCCTGATCTTCCTCACGGTCAACCTCTATCTGGGAGGCTGGCACGGGCCGATGCTTCCCGGGGTCCCGGAGACGATAGCACATCCGTTCTGGGTGTTCGTCAAGTTCCTAGTCTTGCTGTCGATAGTGCTGCTCTTCAGAGGAGTTTACACAAGAATTACGATGAAGAAGATCCTAGACCTCGGGTGGAGGGTTCTGATACCGCTGGCCCTGATAAACCTGTTCATCGTAAGCCTAACAGTCTACCTGCCCACCCTGACAGCCTAGCCCTTCCTCATACGCTTGAGCTTGAACTCAAGCCCCGTCGAAATGATGTTAGCCCTTACGATGGTGTACACAACTTGGTCGAGAAGCCGTCCATGCGTAAAGTCATCCGACTTCTCTCCGTAGGCTAGGTAGACTTGGTTCATGGCTCTGAGATTGTTGTCGAGGTCGAGCCTTCCAGACAAGCCCTGATAATGCTTGTTGCTCACAAGCTTCTGATGGACTTCAAAGGCCTTCTTAAGCCAGCCATAGTCCTCCGTGTCTAGAAAAGATCGTAAAGCCTTGACGAGGCTCCTGAGCCCCTCATGCAGCTCGACGAGCTCAGGCCTCTCCTTCGGGGAGAGCTCGTGAGACACTACCATCCCCTCAAAGCCATTACAAGCTTGTCGAACCAGCCTATCTCAGCCGGGGCTGTTGAGACGCCGGGCTTGGCCAGCTGCTTCGGGCTGTACAGGAGAGACCTTCTGTCCATGGCTGAAAGCTCGTAGTCGGGCATCATCTCCAAAGCGTAGAACGGGCAGGCGTCCACGCAGAAACCGCAGAACACACAGCGGCTGTAATCGACTGCTGGGAAGTAGGATTTCTTGTTGTGCGCCATCTTTTCATCGATCTTCGTTAGGGCCAAAACAACTTGGTAGCGGTCTTTCGAAAACCTATGGTACTCATCCTCCTTGTCGGCACCCTGAACCTCGAACGCTTCCTCAGCCCATCCCGCCGACTTGAGCCAGTCGAAGAATTTCTGCAGGTAGGTCTCGACTATGTATTCAGACCTGTATGCAAACAAAGGCTCGGCGTTGAGCTTCCACAGATAACCATCCTCGGAGGGCTGGATCGCTCTGAAATCTGTCCAAGCTACGTCTTGGACCGGGTGTGAGTTGAAGCCAGCTCCACGCCCGCCTGAGTAGAGGGCCGTGGTAAGGTTCTCGACAAACTCCACAGCAGTCTTGTCGCCCGACCTGAAACCCTCCATGAACTCCTTGCCGAACTTAATGCTTACGTTGAAGCCGTAGACCATTATGATGGCCTCGGCTATGTTCTGGCAGGCTATGTCGCAGAGGCTGCAGCCCGTGCATTTGTCAAGGTAGAGGATGTGCCTGCCTTTGAAGCCCGGGTAGGCTATGCCGGCTTTCGGGTCGTATCGGTAGTGTTCACCCGTGGTGTTGACGATCTTCTCGTAGGGATACTTGACGGTGATCGGTGTGGAGAAGAGGTGTTTCACCGCCACGATAAACGGCTTTACTATGCGTGCAACTGTTTCGAAAACCAACAGCCATCACCTTTCAAGAGATCCTGACGTTGCGTGCGAGCCGCGCGGTTAGATATTTCCGGTAAACCTTATGGCCGAATAATGCGTTGAGTATTGTCGCTGTCTGCAGCGTGGCGTGTGTCGCTATGAAAACCACGAGCGGCTGCTTCAGCACCACGATGACTAGTATCGCTGTGATGAATATGAAGAAGTGGACCAGTATGGCCAGCACTACACTGGTCGTCTGGTATCTTTTGACGGCGTCCTCAAGCTTGCTCGACAACGACATCTCATCATCCTGCTCCGTCAGCTTTCGCCGTAAGCTGCTGCCTGTTCAGGTACTCTCCCAAGAAGTCCGGCATGTTGTTCTTGACCGAGTCCCAGGGGTCGTCAGAAGCTTTGGGCCCGTACTTCCAGCTGAGCAGGATGTTCAGAAGGAAGATCGCTGTACCTATGCCTATCACCATGGCTCCGATGGTTGCAACGACGTGCAAGGGCTGGTAGACTTCAACGTAGCCGTAGTATCTTCTCGGCATGCCCATCAACCCGAGAACCATCATCGACATGAATACAAGATACTGGCCTATGTTGGCTGTTGCAAAGTGGATCTTTCCAAGAGTTTCGCTGTACATCCTCTTAGTCAGGTATGGGAAGTAGTAGTATGTTGCTGCGAAGGCGGCTTGACTTATCGCTCCGAACAGGATGAAGTGCATGTGGCCTACGACCCAGTAAGTGTCCTGCAGCTGCCAGTCGACTGGGATGGATGCTTGGAACACTCCCGTTATGCCGCCCACTATGAATGTTCCTACAAAGCTTATGCAGAACAGAGTAGGCGTGTTGAACCTAATCTTTCCACCCCACATCGTCGCCTCCCAGTTGACGACTTTGATTCCTGAAGGCACGGCTACCATCATCGTCATAATCATGAAGGGCGCGAGAGTAAGCGGTGAAAGACCTGTGGTGAACATGTGGTGGGCCCAGACGCCGAAGCTTAGGACGGCTATCAGCACAGACGATAGGGCTATCATCCTGTATCCGACTATGGGTTTCTTCACCAAGCGCGGGATCAGCTCAGAAACGATGCCCATGGCTGGGAGGACGAGTATGTAAACCTCGGGGTGTCCGAAGAACCAGAACAGGTGCTGCCAGAGGATTGTGTCTCCTCCTGCACTCGGAAGGTAGAACCCGGTTCCTAGGTTTCTGTCTAGCAGAAGAAGAGTTAGGGCGAACGCGATCACAGGAACGGCGAATATAATAATGAAGGCTGTGACCACCCAAGACCATACAAACAGCGGCATCCTCCAGAGCCCTATGTCGCTCCTCCTCAGCCTCCAGACCGTTACTATGAAGTTCAGCGAGCCTATCATCGAAGAAGTTCCAGCAACGTGCAGGCTGAGTATCCAGAGGTCTATGCCCGGGTTAGGGGTTATGACGGACAGCGGTGTGTAGCCTGTCCACCCTATGTTCGCCCAGCTCGTCAGCAAAATCACTCCGGCTGACAGGAACAGCCAGAAGCTCAGAGCGTTCAGCTTGGGATAATACATGTCGGGAGCGCCTATCATCTTGGGGATGAGATAGTTGCCGAAGCCTGCGAAGATCGGCATGGCCCAGAAGAAAACCATCAACGTGCCATGTATTGTGAAGAGGCTGGCGTACATGTCTGGCGTGAACAAACCTCCCCGCGGGGTTGCAAGCTCCCACCTCATGAGAAGCGCCAGCAGGCCGCCGACGACTAGGAAGACGTAGGAGCCGGCTATGTAGAGCAAACCTATGTGTGCATGGTTTGTCGTCGAGAGAATCCTGTAGGCATCCTTGTACCAGGGGGTGTGCTTGACCTGCGTCGTCATCACTCCACCACCAGCCACGCAAGCATGGAGTAATGGCCTTGGCCGCAGAACTCGGCGCACTGTATTAAGTATTTTCCAGGCACTTGAGGAGTGAAGTAGAGGACGTTGGTTCTCCCGGGTATCACATCTTTCTTCAGCCCGAAGTCGTGTATGAAGAAGCTGTGGATAACGTCGCCGGAGTGGAGCTCGAGCTTGACTGTCTGTCCTGCTTTTACTCGAACCTCTCCCTGAGTTGAGCCGTCGGGGTAGGTGAACTGCCAGGCGAATTGTCGAGCCTCGACACGTATGACTACGTCGGCAGGCCGGTCCGCCTCAAGCTGGTTCAGAACAGACCAGGACTGGAAGCCTATTATCGCGAAAAGTATCAACGCGCCAACTATTGTGGCGTTCTCAACAATTTTCGCTCTCTCCATCGTCAGGCACCTTTTTCCCGGAACCTGTATATTATGAAGAACAACGAGCCTAGGAATATGGATCCGACCGCCGAGCCTGAGATGTATATGAACTGGTAAAGACGGTTTATGGCCACGGTTTCAGGCGATAGAGGCTGGTAAAGGTTTCCGAAGTTGCCGACGACCATGAGAGCTGCGAACAATCCGATGATCATTCCAGTAAGCACGGCGTAGTCCGCAGGCCTTATGTCAGACATGGCTGATCACGTTATCAGCTCTATTTTTATGTTTCCCACCAACGGCGTAGTAAGAGGCGGTTGCAGCGGCTGCATAAAAGGCTACGGCGGTGGCTGCGACGGCTTGGTGGAGGGCTACAACCAGCGGTGGAAGCATGGTGAATATGACTAGGGCGCCGACGATGAAGACCTGCAAAGCTAGGATGGTGAAGCCGATGAAGACTAGTTTACGACCTCTGTAGCTGGGTGTCTTCATGGAGGCTATGAAGGCAGCTAGGCCCGTCAAGAACGTCGTGAAAGCGATTATTCTGTGGCTGAATTCCAGAAGGATTAAAGCGTCAGTTTCTAGGGGGCAGAGAGGCCAGTCCGGGCATGCGAGACCTGCTCCTACCTTACTTACGTAGCTGCCTAAACCCATGGTGGCTACAGCCAGCGCAGTCGTCGAGGCGGAGAGTTGAAACACTCTAGAGACGTCCATCGATTATTGACTCCTTTCGGTTAATTTATACGTAGCTCGGCGCCACTTCCCTAGCGAACTTTTCCATGTCTTTGACGTACTGATCCACTGGTTTGTCGCCAAAGTAGAGCACGAAGTACGACACGCCTACGTCGATGTATTTCGACAGTGTTTCGATTACGTAGTCGACGTCTCCCGAGACTATTACTCTCTCTTCTCCCAGACGAGACCTCGTGAGCCTCGGAGACTTGCCTGAAAAATCGACTGTAAGCCTTCCCGAGACGATGAAATTCTGACGCAGGCTCGCGTTTCCAAGAAGAGTCTTCACTTTTTCGACGGGCATGCCGGTGAAGTGCCAGCCGTCGCCGTGGCTCAGCGCCCTTCTGAAAGCTTTGTCGCTGTTGCCTCCTATCCATACAGGTATCCCGTCTCTCTGAGCTGGAGCCGGCTCGAAGACGCCTGCCTCCACGTTATAGTATCTTCCACTGAACCTGACTTCACCGCCCTTCCAAAGCGTTTTAACCAAGCTCAACGCTTCGTCGAACCTCTTTCCCCTGTTGTGGAAATCCATCCCGAGGCTTCGGTATTCCTCCCTGCACCACCCGGCTCCGAAGCCCGCAACCACGCGACCGCCGCTGACGACGTCTATCGAGGCCAAGCTCTTCGCCACATGGACAGGCTCCCTCATGGGAAGAACCAAGACCGACGAGCCTACCTTCACGTACTCCGTCGCCGAGGCGGCGAAAGACATCGCCGTGAGGGCTTCAATTATCCTGCCGTAGGGGTGTCTCATGTTCGGCGGCATGAGGAGGTGGTCTGTCGCCCAGACCGAGTCGAAACCGATCTCCTCAGATTCCTGAGCTGTCTTGAGGATGGATTGGGCGGAGACGTAGTTGCCGAAGTTGAGGAGGCATACTCCGAACGAGGGCTTCAACTCTCTCCCCTCGAGGGGCCGCTGAGGATTTTGACGACTTTCCTGACTACTTCGAAGGGGTCTTGGCCGAAGACGATTGCCATGGGCTCCTTTCCAACCTCCCCTAGGTGGTAGACTACGTCAGGCACGCCGCCGGCGGATTTGATGGCCTCCTCAACACCCCACGGGATAGTCATCCCCTCTGTTGTCTTGACCTGCTCGGGCTGCTTGGCTCTGTCGTAGCTTGACACGGAAAGTCCCGCAGCCTCTATCTTCTTCAACACCTCCTCGTCGAGACGTATGTTTATCGCGCTTTTTACTGAATGGTCGTGCCGTAGAGCTGTGAGTACTGCTTTGGCAACGTGGCTAGAGGCTCCGAGCCATGGCTCCGAAACAGGCTTGAATCCTTCGCCTATCCTGACTATTCTTCCCGGAACGGCGGCGACATCGTCAACATCTGAGGCGTCTTCTGAAGCTGCTACAAAGTTCGACCCCAGCTCGGGAATGAGCTCGGCGAACTCCTCAACATCCTCGATCATCCTCAACGCCTGCCTGAGGTTTTCCAACGCCTCCATCCTGCAAGCCATTCTGTACAGCCGGCCTGTCGGATGTATGGGGCCGTGTCCCCTGCCTATGTCCAAGCCTCTCCTGACGGCTTCGACGACGAACTGCTGAGCGAGCCTGACGGCCTGAGGAATCTTGTAGCCTTTAGCGAGGTTGGAGGCTATGGCTGAGGCGAAGCAACAGCCTGTTCCATGAGTGTTCTTCGTGGGTATTCTATCGGCTTCATACAGGTAGGTCTTGCCGGAGTAGTAGAGAACGTCGACGGTTTTAGGGCCTTGAAGATGGCCTCCTTTAACAACCACGGCCTCGGGCCCCATTTCCGCTATCTTCTCCGCAGCGGAGACCATCTCGTCCACGGAAGACACCGTATATCCCGTCAAAACACTCACCTCGTTCAAGTTGGGTGTGACGACGTCCGCTACAGGTAGAAGACGTTTGACTAATGTCTCGACGGCCTGCTGCTGCAGAAGCCGTGCCCCGGTCTTGGCGACGGCCACGGGGTCAACCACCACGGGTGAATCCAGTTTTTCAAGCTCGTCCGCTACAGCCTCGATTATCTCGCTGCTGAAAAGCATGCCTGTCTTGACGGCGTCGACGCCTATGTCTTCAACCACTATTCTTATCTGCTCCCTCACAATCTCGGCGGGGATGGGCTGTATGGCTGAAACCGTCTCGGTGTTTTGAGCGGTTATACATGTAATCGCCGACATTCCATGGACTCCGTGGGCTGCGAAGGTCTTGAGGTCCGCCTGTATTCCAGCCCCTCCCCCCGAGTCAGATCCTGCAACCGTCAGGACTCTCTTGACCATGGGTTTACGTTAGGCTAGCTGTTATAAAAGCTGGCCTTCCCCTGCTTAACCCCCAGCCTCCTTCTGTCGTCGTGAGTCATCCTGAACAGGGTTTCGAGCATCCTGACGTAGGACTCGGTCGGTTCTTTGTTCCTGCGGGCCATCATCCTCTTGGCGGTCGTGATGGCTGATTCGAGGTAAAGCTCTGTCTTCGAGGACGGGGTGTAGATGGTGAAAGCCGGAACGTCTGTGTGGACTTCTCTGAACAGGTGGCTGCAGACGCCTATGCTCAACCCTCCGGAAACCATGCAGCCTATGCTTGTCTTGACGTGGTCGCCGAAGAAAGACCCCATGAAGATACGGCCGCTGTCGACTCTTCTCCCTCCTACATGGGGCCTGAACGTCCCGTAGGTGTTCTTCAGGTTCGACACCGTTGTTCCAGCTCCGAAGTTTACCCACTCGCCGACGACGCTGTGGCCTAGGAAACCGTAATGCCTTTTGTTTGAGTAGCCCAAGATTATGGACGAGTCGACCTCTCCGCCGACTCTGCAGACAGGGCCTATGCAGCTATCCACGACAACCGAGCCCGAAAACACGACCGAACCCCTTCCCACGTAAACAGGGCCCACGAGCTTGCAGAAAGGCTCGACGGTCGAGCCGCTGTCCAAAACCACCGGGCCTTTTCTGCCGTCGATGAAGGCTTGCGGAGACAAGTCCACGTCCTCGCCCACGTAAACTCTACCCAGAGAGTTGGGATGGTTGGCGGGCTTTCCTGAAACCTCTAGTCCAACGAGGCTTGTGCTGAGCTCAATCAGGTCCCACGGACGCCCGACAAGCTTGACCTCTGCGGCTTCCCTCCAAACCTTGACCGCTTGCTTAAGCGTCGACGCAACATCTCCTCCCATCAGGGAGTCGAAGAACTCAGCCGGCAGGCTTCTACCGTCCACCCTTGCCGCGGCGACACGCCCTTCCACGGTCAAGGCCTCGCCTTTCTTGACAGACCTCAAAGCCGCTCGCGACACTTCGTCGAGAACCATGCATCCGTTGACCAGCAGAAGTTCTTCATCGAGCGGAGCCTCGTTGACGGGAAGTTTCTGAAAACGTTCCTTCACGACTTCGCTCAAGTAGGGCCTTGTGAAAAGATGGACGGAGGGTTGTTCATTGCTGAATTGGAGGATCTTTTGCAGCAACGTAGAGGTGCCGCACAGGAGGTCGTAGGCCGGCCTTGTCGACGTCAGGGGGGCGAGGTTCTCGACATGGCTGTCTTCGAAGACGCAGACGACCACGGTTTTCAGGATTCATGGTCGGAATTAAGCCTGAGCCTCACGTCAACATGCTTCAGAAGTTCTTCGACCCTGCTTCTTTCGCTGGACGAGAGACCAGTGCCGTAGTCTTCCGACAGCTTCTCACCGTAGTAGGCTGTAGCCATGAAAGTCGAGGCCTTGGCTGTGTAGCCGAGGAGCTCGTTCACTTCAGCTCCGTGAAGAAATATCGTTACATCGTTGACGGCGAAGACGGGGGTCGGGTTTGAAGCATATGCCTGCAGACATTTACGTGCTTCCGTGACGTTCGAGGCCACGTATCTTCTGAGGTCTTCCGCGTTGCAGGCCATCAACCTAGGTGCGTAGACTCGTGCTGGCCTCAGGTATCTTATTCCGCTCATGTCGGCGTACATGGTGAGGGGCCCGCCCACCTCGCCGACTTTCTCGGGCGCGATGTCGACGACCGTTATGTCTAACGGGTTTAGGACAGCCTTCAGCCTTGAGAGAAGATGTGCTAGAAGCCTTGTCTTCCCCGACCCAGCCTCTCCGTAGATTACCGTCCTCCTGCGGAGAAATTTGTCTACCTCCATTCTTTATCAGCTGAGCTCTTCTTGACACCCGCCGGTAATATGCGTTTTAGGACTCCGTATCTCTCCGCGGCGGCGAGAAAGACGAGCCCCGCCAGCGCACCTGTGAAGGAGCTTATGGCCCAGCCTCCCCAAAGAATTAGCAGGGCTGGGAAGAATCCTAACGTCTCGACGTTCCGGAGCATTATGGCGGCGGGGCCTACAGCTGGGCCTACGTAGGGTGCGACGACTGTTATGGCGAGCGTGCCGCCTATCAGAACGGTTCCAACCGGCTCGGCTAATGCTGCGGCGTATCGTATCCTCGAGGATGTGAGCCGTGAAAGAAGAGTGAACGCCAGCCCGACGAGAACGGCTCCCGGTATCCCTCCCGGATAGGCGAAGATCGTTCCCGTTCCCAGAGCTATCCTGACCGTTCCGACGATGAAGGCCACTACCGCTCCCCAGACGGGGCCGAGGATCACTCCCGTGAGGACGTTTATGAAGTGTTGTCCGGGGAAGGCTCGTGAGCCCAGCCACTCGAACATCAGGGGTGATATCACTATTCCGAGAGCGCTGAAAGCGGATGCGAGGGCTACTTTCTTCGTGGTGTTTGTGCTGTGCATGGCGTTGCATGTTGCGATTGTCCGCATATAAGGATAGTAATAAGCTGCTTATGCCCACACCCAGAAATTACTCGTCAAGTAGTTGACAGCCGTTCCTAAAACCACGGCGACGAGGTTAGAGACAAGGTAGTAGAGACCCGCATACTCCGTTAGAAGAAACAACACCACGATGCTCGTGGCAGCTCCCAGAATCCTCGACCCGTGAAACTTCAGCATACGTTTGAAAAACCCTCCACCAGCCACACGGTCCTTGAACGTCCAGTACTCGTTGAGCAGGAAGTTGTTGAGGATCGAGGCCTCGAGGCTGAGGACGGCTGCAATCAGGTAAAGCCTCTCCCCAAAAACAAAGGTAGTCAGCAAGTAGAGCAGGACTGTGTTTAGCGCAAGCCCCACAAGGCCTACGACGGCAAACTTGGCGAACCTAACCATCTCGATGCCTGCTAAGAAGCTCCGCAAGTTCATGATTCATTTTCACTCCAAGCCGTGAGCCTGCTCTGGCCTGTCAAGCCCAGCAGACCGGACATCCTAACCCCCAGTCTCCTAAGCATCAGAGAAGGGTTTTCGCTCAGCACTTCCTGAAGCATGCCCCTCAACAGCCTCATCAGCTCGTCGTACGACGCCCCCGGCCTTATTTCAACCTGTTTGGTGAGAGTCCTGATCTCAGAAGTGATGACTATGACTCCTAGACGGGTTGAAGCCATGCCGAGGCTGCTGAGCCTGTTCAACACCTGCGTCAAGGCCTTGGCTAAGACGTGATCGACCTCGTCCAAGCTCCGCGTATTCCGTTTCAACGTAAGAATTTTGCTCACCTGCTTAGCCGCTCCCCTCTCCTGCACAGGCTCGTCGAACAATCCTCTCGAAGCCAAGTAGACGTATCTAGCTCTCTTAGGGCCGAAGACCTTCTCCAGAACATCTATGTCCAGCCTTCCCAAGTCGGCTACAGTCCTGACACCCAGCTCCTCAAGCAGGCTCATCGTCTTACGCCCGACACCGGGAAGAGCGTTTGCAGGCTGGCTTGCGAGGAAAACGCCGACCTCATCAGGGTAGACGACCTTCAGCCCGTCGGGCTTCGATGACTCCGCCGCCATCTTAGCCAGAACCCTGTTGGGAGCTACGCCGACGCTGCATTTCAGCGACTTCCTCTCAAATATCTCGTTCTTCAGCTCGGCGGCGTGTTCTCTAGCCTTGTCGAAACTACCGTCAACCACCTCTGTCAAGTCGAGGACTGCCTCGTCCACGCTCTCGACACGCATCTTCGCCGAATACTTCCTCGCTATGTCCATGACATCTCTGGAGACTTTGAGATAGTGTTCCATCCTAACGGGGAGGTAGACCGAGTCGCCGGGAAGCTTGGACATCGCTAGCCTGATGGGCATGCCGGCCTTGACCCCGTACCTCCGGGCCAAGTAGTTGGCTGAGCTGACGACGCCGCTCGATTCAGTCCTCCCCGAGTAAACGCAGACAACCAGAGGCCTGTCTCTGTACTCAGGTTTTTCAACCTCCTCAACCTGAGCGAAGAAGTAGTCGAGGTCGAGGAAGAGCACCACTCGGCTCAAGCCCTTGAAAAACCATGCGGGGGAAGTATAAATCCGTCGCACAGACTGCTTTCTATGAGGAGAATGTCGTCCGTTGCCGTGGCCAAGGGGGAGGAGCTCTTTCTCTACAGCTTCCCAGACCCACATCCACTCAACAGGACAAGGCTCGAAAGGTTCTACGAGCTCTTGGAGAAAGACCAGCCTTTGTTGAGCAGAATCGAGTTCGTCAAGCCGGCCATGGCGGATGTCTCTGAGATAGAGCTTTTCCACACAACCAGCTATGTCAAGTATGTGGAGGAGAGATGCAGGCACGGGCACGGGTATCTCGACTACGGCGACACGCCCGCCTTCCCCGGATGCTTCGAGGCGGCGTCCTACGTTGTCGGAACCACGCTAACGCTTCTCAGGGGAGTTTTGAGTGGAAGATATCGAGCAGGCTTCAACCCTATGGGAGGACTTCACCACGCCCGGAGAGACAGGGCTGGAGGGTTCTGCATATTCAACGACGCAGCCGTGGCCATCGAGTACCTTCTCAGGACGGATGGAATAAACAGCGTAGCCTACGTCGACATCGATGCCCATCACGGCGACGGAGTCTGCTACGACTTTTACAGCGACGAAAGAGTAATCTTCGCCGACATTCATCAAGACGGCCGAACCCTTTACCCGGGAACAGGCTTCCGCAACGAGACGGGCGAGGGGAAGGCCCGGGGAACAAAGCTCAACATCCCTCTGATGCCCTTCTCGGGAGACGACGAATTTATCAAAGCCTTCGAAGAGATTATGAAGTTTCTGGAGAAATTCGAGTTCGACTTTCTCCTGCTGCAGTCGGGGGCTGACGGCTTGAGAGGCGACCCTCTGACAACTCTTCAGTACTCGCCGGAGGCGCACAGACACGCGGCAAGGTCTCTCAAGTCTCTGGCGGGCAAAAAATGCGGCGGCAGGATCTTGGGCTTGGGTGGGGGCGGGTACAACCCGGACAACGTGGCGCGTGCTTGGAAGGCGGTTGTGGAGGCTCTTGCCGAAGACGGTTAACGTAGGTAAGAAAGGAATAAGGTGCTTGGGAGTCGCTGAAAGCTTCAGGAAGGAAGCTGGGTCTAAGGCGGTCATCGCCGGCGTGGTCATGCGTTCAGACCTTCTCATCGACGGCGTCGGGGTAGCCGCTTGCAGCGTCGGAGGGCTTGACTCAACCGACTCGATAATATCTGTCTGGCGCAACCTCGGGCGTGAGGACGTCAACTTCATCATGCTGGGAGGAAGCGTCATCAGCTGGTTCAACGTCGTGGACCTTCCGAAAGTTTTTCGAACAACGGCCACGCCGCTGGTCTGCATAAGCTACAGAGACTCAGAGGGGCTGGACGACGTGTTTATCCGTCGTTTTCCAGACGACTGGAGTAGGAGGCTTGAAATACACAGGGGGAACGGGGAGCGTTTTAGAGTAGTTTTGAAGACGGGGTACAGCCTGTACGTGAGGTGCTTCGGCGTCGAGCTTGACGAGGCTGTGCGTCTCATCAACAAGTTCACGCTGAGCGGCCGCTATCCCGAGCCTGTGCGTGTGGCAAAGCTAGTTGCGCGGAGCATGCTGAGAAGCGGTCTCATACAACCCTGAGCCTGTCTTCGGCGACGAGCCCGGGCTCGCTGACGTAGGCGGGGAACTTGCCCGAAGCAACCTCCAACCCCTTCGGAAAGGCTGAACCCTCGCACAGGATGCTGTCAACGACTCTGCTTTCAGGCCCGACCACGCAATTCTCTAGGATGATGCTTCTCCTCACATGGCTTCCAGCCATGATCGTCGTATTGTCGCAGACCATCGCAGGCCCCTCCAGCACGCACGAGCCCCCGACCTTGACATTCCTCCCCAAGTATACAGGGCCTCTGACGGAGGTCCCGCCCCCTATCTCGACACCGCCCTCGAGAAACACACCTTCGCCGTAGATTCTTCTGAGATAGAAGTGGTTGGCGGCAAGATAGTCAGAGGGCCTGCCTATGTCATACCACCACCCCGCCTCGAACAGCTTGACTCCTATCCTCCTGCCGGAGGAAGCTAGGAGGTTGAGGGCGTCCGTCAGCTCGACCTCCCCACGCGGGGATGGACCAACCCTCTCGAGAGCTTCGAAGACGTAGCTCCCCAGCACGTAGACACCGGCGTTCACAGGCCCCATAAAATCCTCCTTCTCCCTTATCCTGACGAGTAGAGAGTTTCGAGCCTCGACAACTCCGTAGGCTCCTGTTTCCCCGACCTCGACGGCAGCGACGGCTCCGTCCCAGCCTGCCCCGTGGAAGAAGCTCAAAAACTCCTTCAAAGCATCAGCGTCGAGGGTCAGGTCTCCGTAAACGACTAGGAAACTCTCCTGCCCGGCCAAGAAACTCCTACACTCCATCACAGCAGCACCCGTTCCAGCTATGTTCTTCTGCACGATGTACTTCACACGGTTTTGGCCTATTTCTCTCAAGGCCTCGGCTACCAGCTCAGAACGGTAGCCAACTAGGACGCCAACCTCGTCAACACCCGAGTCGACCAAAGCCTCGACCGTCCTAGCGATTAGCGGCTTCCCAGCAAGAGGAAGAACATGCTTAGGCCTGTTGACTGTCAAGGGCCGTAGCCTCTTCCCGAACCCGGCCGCAAGAACAACCGCCTTCAAACCCAATCCCCTATAAGCCAGCGAAATATAACGTCGAGCGAGATGACGCTGGTCTTTATCGGAGGCGGTCTGGGCCCTCCAAGCTCCCTCACGCTGGGAGCTGTGGAGGCTTTGAAGAGGTGCGAGGTTGTGTACGTCGACTGCTACACGAGCTTCTGGGATGAGCGGACGCTGGAGTATGTGGAGGGTTTGGCCAAGTCTTTGGTCAAATCCTACAGGAGGATGCTGGAGGAAGAGGCCCACAAGGTAGTAGCTGAAGCGAGGATGAAGGTTGTCGGCGTCCTAGCTCCCGGCGACCCCTTCATAGCGACGACACATTCGGCGATGATGGAGATAGCGGCCCGGAAGGGAGTGAAGGTGGAGGTTGTCAACGGCGTCTCGATAATCTCCGCGGCCATCAGCCTATCAGGCCTGCACGTGTACAAATTCGGTAAAACAGCAACCCTCCCGAAGACTGAAGACCCAGCTCTTTACACCCAGCCTGTCAAAATACTGGAGGAGAACCTGTCCAGGCAAGCCCACACACTCCTCCTACTCGACACCTCTGAGGGAGGTCTCAGAGTTGACGATGGTTTGGATAAACTCATGCAAGCCGCCGAGAGGATGGGGAGGCGAGTGGTCGACGAGAAGACCTTGGCGATAGCCTTGGCCCGGGTGGGTCATTCAGACCAAGTCGTTAAAGCGGGACGGGTGGAGGAGCTTCTCGCGGAGAGTTATCCACCTCCACCCCACTGCCTGATAATACCCTCTGCCCTGCATTTTTCAGAGAAGGAAGTCGTCAAGACTTACGCCTTGAACCCGGAGACCGTGGAGAGAACGGTCCCGCCAAACCCCGTGGCCGACAGGGTTTCTGCTTACTTGGATAAATGCAGGCAGTTCATCGCGAAATCTAGAGGGGTTGAGCATCTCAAGCAATATGTTAATTACGTGAACTGCTACGTGGAGGATGCGGAGAAATTCATGGAGTCCGGAGACCTTGTGAACGCTCTGCTATCAGTCGGCTACGCCGAGGGTCTTCTCGACGCCCTGAGGCTCAGGGGGGAGGTGGATTTCGAGTGGTGAGGGCGAAGGTCGTGCTGACCACGGGGGCTTTCGACATCCTTCACCTAGGCCACATGAAGATGCTCAACGACGCCAAGAAGCTTGGCGGGAGAAGGTCCAAGCTAGTTGTGCTGATAGCCTCCGACAAAACAGTCTGGAGGAACAAGCGGCGACGCCCGATATTCCCTGCCAGCGAGCGTATGAAGATGATTAAAAACCTGAAACCGGTCGACGAAGCCATAGTCGGATACGACCCTCTCTCCTTCGACAAGGTGATGAGGAGGGTGAAGCCCGACATAGTTGCTTTCGGCTACGACCAGCAGAAGATCAAGAAGCAATTCCTTGAGTACTGCAGGTCGAAGGGTTTGAGGGTTAGGGTGGCTACGTTGAGGCGTTATCGTGTCAACCCCATGAGCAGCAGCGACGTGATCAGAAGGATACTAGCTCGGCGAAAACGTTAACGACGTGCTTGGCTTGAAACCTTCGTAAAACATCTTCGGCGAAAGCGTTGCCGAGATCCTCACGAGCGAGCCGTCGCTCAGCCCCAGCTTGCTCCTCAAGTTTTCCGGCGCAACCAGCTCGGCGACGGAGCTGTCGTACAGAGTCCTCTCCGGGAAGACCATCACCGCGGGCTCCGACTCGTTTATCAAAACCTTTATGGCCTTGACTGAGCCGTAGGTCCGCCGCTCGTCCTTGAACCCGCTGAACTCGATGTCGGCGTTCTTCTGCAGGAACAGCTTGTTCTCGATGGAGTCCTTCGACAGAAGCAAGACGTTCAACGTCCCCGGGTACGGTATGAAGCCGAGCTTTTCAATCATCTGCTGGACGTAGCCTGGAAGGCTCATGTAGTACGAGCCCTCGCCGTAGCCGGAGAAGACCCGCCCCTCAAGGACTATTTTAACAGGTTTCTCAAAAATCATCTTGAGAGCTAGGTAAAGGTCGAGAAGCCTAGAAACGCCTTTCTGAGTCATTTTAACGTAGCTTGTTCTGCCAACAACCCTTCTCTCTATCAACCCCTCCCTCTCCAAGATGATGAGCAGCCTGGATGCGGACTGCTGCGAAGTGCCAAACTGCTTTGATATAATAGGAGTTGTTATCTTGAGACTGTTTGTGATAGCTCCTCTCTCGGCTAGGTAAATCAGAACCCTCTCCCTCAGCGAGAGATTCCACAACCTCAGGCTGATTTTCTATAACGACAATTTAAATATTCTAGACGGTTATAGTGTCCTCGGCTGCAAGCCCGGAAGCGGTGTAGAGCAGGATGTCTATGCCGTTCCCGCTGCCAGCATCCCTGGCGATGGACGCCTTGATCGCTCTCGTGGCCAGGTCGTAAACCTCCGACGGCCCCATGTCCCTTCTGTAAAGGTTCTCGATGACGCCCACCGCGACCTCGGCACCCGTACCCACGACCGCATAATCATCCTCAATCATCGAGCCTAGGGGGTCGAGAACTATCACATGAGGCCCCGCCGTGTCAACTCCTCCGACGATCGTCTCCATGAAGTAAGGGAAGAACCTGTTTCCGAAGAGGTTCCATGAAAGGATTTTTGCTACGGTCTTCACGCTAGGCTCCAAGTTTTGCTCGAGCCTGTAAAGGTTTACCATGGCCGTGACCTCCTTGATCAGGTTCTGCATGTCGGCTACAACTCCGGCGCAGGCTGCTCCGACTTTGTTGGTAATCTTGAAGACTTTTCGAGCCTGCTTGGACATCACAAAGTAGCCGTATGCGAACCTTTTCTCAGCAGCTATGGCGACGCAATCCCTGCCTCTTATCCCCACGGTCGTTGCTCCCGGATAGTATAGAGGTGCTGCCAACTCTCGAACCCTTGAGTTAGGTCTGTTTCTCCCATTAATTAACTGTTAGCACGCCAATCCATAAAAAGCGAGGCTTGAGTATGCTGTGGGGGATGGAGGAGTTTTTAAGCCTAGACGGCTCGGTCGGGGAGGGTGGTGGGCAGGTTCTCCGTGTTGCTGTCGCCCTTTCGGCCATTTTGGGGAAGCAGCTGCACGTATACAACATCAGGAAGAAGAGGCAGAACCCGGGTCTCCGACACCAGCATCTAACGGCCGTGAAAGCGGTGAGCATGGCCTGCTCGGGCAAGCTGCAGGGAGCTGAGATAGGGTCAACGGAGCTGCGTTTCAGCCCGGGAAAAATCAAGGCATCCAGCCTCAGCCTCGATACTGGGACGGCCGGCAGCACAACCCTCGTGCTACAGTCGCTGCTCCCCGTCCTCTGCTTCGGCTCCACACCATGCACCTTCACCATCCGGGGAGGGACAAACAACCCCAACGCTCCAACCATCGAATACTTTGAGAAAATTTTCATCCCCGCGATAGCCCATGCCGGCGTAGAATCCGGCGTCAAGCTGCTGAAGAGAGGTTTCTACCCGCGTGGAGGTGGAATCGTCGAAGGCTATGTCCGGCCGGTCAAGAAGCTCGCAGCTTTTAACCTCGTCGGCAGGCCTAGGATTTTGGAGATAATGGGGCTTGCCTACACTTCGAAGCTTCCAGCTCACGTCGCTGAGAGAATGGCTTCATCCTGCGAAAAGCATCTCGCGGCGAAGGGGTATCGGCGTGTCTCGATAAGCAGGGAGGTTCTCGACGAGAGGGATGAGAGATGCGCCGTCGACCCGGGTGCTGGCATCTTCTTGATGGCTGTCTGCGAGGATGGCGTGGTTCTGGGAGTTGACAAGCTGGGCGAGCGTGGAGTTCCTGCGGAGAGGGTTGGCGAGGAGGCTGCGGCCGAGCTGGTGGACGAGCTCAGCCGGGGAGCTCCCGTCGACAAGCATCTCGGCGACATGCTGGTGATATACTCTGCTCTTGCCGACGGCAGGTCGGTTTATGAAGTGTCGAGGCTCACAAGCCACACAGCCACGAGCATAAAAGTCTGCGAAGCGTTGACAGGCTGCAAGGCAAGAATCGAAGGAGGAATAAACGAGAGGGCCGTCATAACTATCGAGGGAACGTCGCACGTCAACAATAATATATGAGTTGATGTGTTTCGACGGAGATGAAGAGGGGGCTTTTCATCGGCAGGTTTCAGCCTTTCCACATGGGTCATCTCAAGGCAGTCAACTACATTCTTGAGCGGGAGGATGAATGCATCGTGGGAGTTGGAAGCGCGCAGTACAGCCACACGGTCGAAAACCCGTTCACGGCCGGCGAGAGAATAGAGGTCATTTACCGCAGCCTGAGAGGCGCGGGTGTGGATTTGGCTCGGTGCTTCATAATACCCATCCCCGACATCGGCGAGCACAGGCTCTGGGTCTCCAGAGTCATCTCCATATGCCCTCATTTTCAGACGGTGTACAGCAACAACAGCTTGGTCAGGGTTCTTTTCGAGGAGCAGGGTTTCAAGGTTGAGCCCGTCCCCCTCTACGACCGCAGCCGTCTGATGGGGACTGAGATACGCAGGCTGATAGCCCAAGCCGGGGATTGGAGGAGCAGGCTTCATCCAGCGGCCGCCGAGTATCTTTCCAGCATAGGTTGCGAGAAGCGTCTCTCATCTCTTCTCAGAAACGACTTTTGAAGAGGATGACTCTGTCGCCCGGCTTCACCTGAAGCATCTCCGCAGCGCTGCCCCTGTTGACCGAGACCTCCAAAAACCCCGTCCCGCCCACGACAAGAAGAGGCTTGCCCGAGGAGACTTGGGAATAGTATGAGGCGGTTGGAACTCTCTCTAGGGTTTTGCTTTCGGCTGAGATGTCGACTGCTCTCCAGCCTTCTGGAAGCCCGCCGTAGATGTTGAGGATGACGTTTCCGAACTTGTCCAGATGCATGACTGTCGCCTCCAAGCCTTCTCCAGACCATTTAGGCTCGGGCAGGCTGAGGACAACCATAGCTTCCTTCTCCTCAACATGCTTTCTCCAATCCCCGCCGGACAGATACCTGCCGAGAACCTCGGCGAAGACATCCCTGCCGTGGAAGGTAGGCGAGACGTTCTCCAGAGTCTCGCTCCTTATCCTCCAAACTCTTGAAACACCCTCACCGCTGACAGCCGGGTAGAGCAATCCTGTGTCGGGCCCCGTGTAGACTCTTCCCCTAAGTGTCTCGACTAGGACCGCGTCCCGTTCTCCGCCTACCCCGGGGTCGACGACGGCTAGGAACGCCGTGTTGTCGGGGAATGTCTTGGCCGCAATTTTGAGTAGGAAGGCTCCTTGGAGGGTGTTGAAAGACTCGACCTCGTGAGTTATGTCCACCAGAACTGCGTCGGGGTTGTGCTTCAGAATAACCGCCTTCACCTCTGAAACGTATGTGTCTTTTGAGCCGTAGTCGGTCAACAGCGCCACTATGGGCTTTTTCACGTATTTATCCAACATCTGTACATCGATCGCCGTGCGTGGATTTAAACAGGTGTTGGTGATACGCAGCGACCTCAGGATGAGCGTGGGCAAGACGGCGGCGCAGGCTTCCCATGCAGCCGTGCTTGCTCTGGAGGCGGCTAGGCGTAGAAAGCCTGAATGGGTGAGGGAGTGGTTTGACAGGGGTCAGAAAAAAGTCGTGCTGAAGGTAGGTTCGGAGGAAGAGCTGCGTCGGGTTGCATCCGCATGCGCTGTCAGAGGCCTCCCCTTCGAAATAGTTGAGGACGCGGGCCTTACAGAGCTTCCTCCGGGGACTGCTACCGCGGTTGGTATAGGGCCTGCTCCGGAAGAGGAGATAGACAAGGTGACGGGAAGCCTTCCACTACTCTAAACTTATCAAGAACCATTCGAGACGTAGCATCATGTATGAGGCACGGCCGAGGCTGACGTATGTCCTGATAGCCATCAACACAGTTGTCTGGGCCTCGGTCAACTTGTTCATCACCAATCAAAACCAGCTAACATCCTTCCTTTACACCTTCGGCACGGTCCCTATATTCATCCTCAACGGCCTCAACATCTTCTCGCTCATTACCTACATGTTTGTCCACATCGATTTCTTCCACATACTGCTGAACATGTACAGCCTATTTCTTTTCGGCAGGGATGTGGAGTCTTATTTGGGGAGCGCCAAGTTTCTCTTCGTCTACATGGTGAGCGGTGTGGCGGCGGCTTTATTCCACATATTTTACTTCGCCACCTTCCTCTCACTCGAATGCTCGCCAGCCATCAGGCCGATACCAGCAGCCTGCTTGATTCCTTCGATAGGAGCGTCCGGAGCCATCTTTGGAATAATGGGCAGCTACTTGGTTTTCTTCCCCCATAGACGTCTCTATGCATTCCTCTGGTTCTTCCCCATCGTCGCACCGGCGTTCGCCGTCATAATCGGCTTCATACTCATCCAAACACTCTTCATGCTGACCACTCCCTTCAGCACGATCGCATACACCGCCCACGTGGGTGGTTTCTTAGCGGGGCTGGTCTTGTCCCTGCCCTTCAAAGCAAGAGGTAGGACAGAATGGTTTTACTACGGTTGATCACATATGTTTAAAAATGACCCGGCACAAACCTAAACAAGCATGTGGCCTTCCCCGAGAACGCTTTTCCCAGGATACGTCAAGACAGGTATGTTCGGCTACAGGCACGTCGACTCAGACACCATTGTTAGAATGGTTGAGGAGTCGGAGGTTCCGTCAAAGCAGGTCGACGAAACGGTGTCGAAGTACGGGGTCGACAAGGTTCACAGGGCGGAGGACCAGAACGGTGTGAACTATTTCCTGTACAGGTTCAGGAACTTCAGGCTCATCCGTTATCTCCTCAACTGGGGGCGGATGGCTTCCCTCTTCCCCGCGCACATCACGACGGCGTGCTGCTCCGTCGAGTTCGCAGCCACCCACTCACCCCGCTACGACCCGGAGAGGTTCGGATGGCTTCCTGCTACTGGAAGCCTGAGACAGTCCGACGTGCTCGTCGTTGAAGGAACCGTGTCCTCCAAGATGGCTATGAGGCTCAGGCTCGTCTACGACCAGATGCCGGACCCCAAGTGGGTAATAGCCATGGGGGCCTGCGCGATAAGCGGAGGCCTGTACGCCAAGGACTCTTACAACGTTATTCAAGGCATAGACGACATACTCCCCGTCGACGTCTACGTGCCCGGATGCCCCCCAAGGCCTGAAACCTTATTCCAGGGAATTCTGCTGCTGCGTGAAAAAATACTATACAGTAGGTGGGGTTGATGTCTCTGCAGACGCTGGTTCAAGCAGTCGGCGAAAAGTTCGGGTCAAGCGTTCTGGAAAAAACCGTAGACGAGAAGAAGCTCGTCAAGATAGTCGTCGACGCCTCCGTGGTCAAATCCATAGCCCTGTACCTTCGGGACAACCTTGGGTTCGACCACGTGAAGGCTGTGACTGGCGTCGACTTGAGCAGACTCCTTAAGAAGGAGAACAAGATAGAGGTAATCTACCACTTGGGTTCCTACAGTCGCCCGGAGCTCCATGCCTCGGACCTGGCTCTGTCGGTCAAGCTGGACAAATCAGCGCCCAGGATGACGTCGTTGAGCGAGGTATGGCCTAGCTGCGGCTACCACGAGAGAGAGGTTTACGAGATGTTTGGCGTTGTCTTCGAAGGTCATCCAGACTTGAGGAGGCTTCTTCTTCCCGAGTACTGGAGCGACATCCCTCCGATGCTGAAGGAGTATGAGGCTCCAGGCAGGTGATTGTGAATGACTGTGATAGAGGAGAAGGAGAAGGTCAAAACGCTGGAGTTCTACGACGTTGGAGAGGCTGCTCTGAAGGTGAGCTACGGGCCCCAGCATCCGGGGACGGGACACTTCAGGCTCATCGTAACAGTTTCAGGGGATACAGTGGTAGAGGCCGACCCCGACCCCGGCTTCGTCCACCGCGGGGAGGAGAAGCTCGCAGAGTACAAGACATGGATAACGAACATACCTCACCTTGAGAGGCCTGTGATCCTTGACTCAGCAGGCATACAGTACCCGTATGTTTTGGCTGTTGAGAAGCTCATGGGTGTCGAGCCGCCTGAGAGGGCGAAGTTCCTCCGAGTGATAATGGCTGAGCTCCAGCGCATAGCAAGCCATCTCTACTGGTTTGCCCTCTACGGAGTCTTCCTCGGCCATTCCACCATGTTCCTGTGGTGCTTCGGCGACCGTGAATACTTGGTCGACCTTACGTCTCTCATAGGCGGGCAGCGGATTACGCACGCATTCTTCGAGCCTGGAGGAGTTCGGAACGACGCTCCCAAAAAGGTTCCATCCGCCTTGGTCAAGGAGTTTTCACGCTACTACAGGATGGCTACCGGTAGAGAACTAGGCCACGACGTCGAGGACTTTCGGAAGTATGTTTTGGCCGTCTGCGAGTTCTTCGACAGCAGGCTGGACGACTACTGGGACATGTTCTTCAACAACGAGCTGTTCATAAGCAGGACTCGAGACGTAGGGGTTCTCAGCCCTGCTGACGCTGTCCGCTTGGGTGCGGTGGGCACGACGCTGAGAGCTTCGGGAGTCAAGTATGACAACAGGGTGAACAACCCGTACGACGCCTATCCTCAGCTGAGGTTCGAAGTGCCTGTAGGGTCTAAGGGAGATTGTTACGACAGAGCTGTTGTCGGGTTCAGGGAGATGCGTGAAAGCACCAAGATAATCAGCCAAGCGGTCGAGATGATGCCGGACGGCCCTGTCAAGGTCAAGCAGCATCCCATAAACATCAGGGTTCCTGCCGGGGAGGCGGTGGCCAGGACCGAGGCGGCTAGGGGTGAGATGATGTACTACGTCAGGAGCGAGGGAGGCGACAAGCCTTACAGAGTCAAGATAAGCCCACCGTCGTTCAGGCTGCTTCCCGTGATGAAGCACCTGCTCAGGGGAGAGCAGATAGCCAACATACCGCCCATATACTGGTCGCTCAACTACTGGCCGGTCGAGGCCGACCGCTGACCTACATAAAGCTCTCCAAGCTCGTCAGCCCAACCACTCCGTCGAAATCGATTTCAAGCGGGTCAAGAACCTGCTCGAACGTTGACCTCATGTACTCGATGTATTTGTCGACGTCCACAGCCTCCTTCCTAGCCAGCTGCAGAGGCGTGACACCATCCTTATCCCTTGTCTTGACGTAGCTTATTATGTCTCCAGGCCCAACTTTCACGCCCAAGCTCTGCAGCTTCTTAGCTGCCTTGACGTGCTGAGGAGTGGTCTTCTCGTATCGTTCGATTGTCTTGGACATCATCACCCTGAAAGCAAGCTGGTCGATCTCGAACGTTCGGTTCTTGAGCCTCGAGTACCACGTCGCTATGACCTCACGTATCCTCCGCTTGACCCTCTCAAGGTCTTCCTCGGTCTTGACCTCAGCCAACTGCCTCAGCATGTCGTCGAAGGCCTCTTTGATGAAGACAGGTATGTTCCTCTTCTTCCCCGTCAACCCTTTGACGTCAACTACTCCCCTATCAGTTACGCCTAGATAGTTCTTCTTACGCCTGCTGAAAACAACGTACCTGTAGACCTTGTCGAACTCGAGGGATAGTTTGAACTTCTCGGCAGCCCATTTAATCAGCTGGCTTATCTGCTCGGGCTCAGTCGTCTTAAGGAAAATGGAGTCGGTGTCACCGTAAACTACATGGACGTTGAGGGATTTAGCTTTCTCGACAGCTGACTGGAAAACATACCTCCCTATCGCAGTCGTGCTCTCCGCCAGCGGAGGACAGTAAAGCGGAAACTCTTCAAAGCCCAGAACCCCGTAGCTAGCGTTCAGGAAAACCTTCAAAGCTCTCTGCACAACTTCGTACCAGCTTCTCTGGACAGAGGTGATTGTCTTGTCGGAGGCCATCGGCTTGTACCACTTAACACGGATGTCCCTTATCACGCCGATGATGCTGCTCTGCAGGCCTCGTTTCCTCAAACAAACCCAGTGGCTTGTCTCGGGTATGCTGTTGCTCCTACACTCTTTATGGCTGCAGTTTATAGTCTCGAAGCTGAGGTTGTACTCCTTGAGGATGCTGGGGTACAGCGAGGCGAAGTCAAGAACGGTGACGCTGAAGTGGACTCCCGGGATCGGTTCAACCACCAACCCTCCTCTATATTTTTTCCCCTCGATGATCGCCTTGGTGCTCGTCCCTCCTTTAGAGGCGAGGTCCTCTTTCAAGGGAATCAGCCAGTTCAAACCTCTCAGCTCCCAGTAGAGCAGGTTCTTTATCCAGCCGCTTACTCCATGCCTGCAGACATCTTCCAGAGGCATTCTGCTTATGCGTGAGATCACAGCCATCAGCCTAAGCAGCAGCCGGTCGCCGGACTCCACCAAGTCTCTCAACAGACGGGAATCCCTGTAGCTGTACTCGGCAAGCTCCTGAATCCTCAGCTCCCCCAACGGCTTCTCAACCTGCACCTTCCCAACCCCGAGAAGAGCCTTGGCCACCCCGTCCAGAGTATGCTCGCGGTACCTGTTGTCGAAGGCATAGACTTGGACGGATTTGTTGTTGAAGAAGCGGTACAAGTCTAGATGTATTCCCTTCCGGAGGGTGGCGCCGTCCCTTCCTATGCTGATGGGGATTTTGCTGCGCGGTATTCCGAGTTTCTCGGCACGGTTCCTCAAATAGGGCAGGTCGAAATCGTCCCCGTTGAAAGTGGCTACGACGGGGTATTCCTCGAGTATCTCGAAACATCTCAGCAGCAGCTGAGCCTCGTCGTCGAAAACCTCGAGAGCATATTCGCCGCCTTCAAACTTCATGTCAACGTCGTTCCTCCTGAGGACGAGGACTTTGCTCATGTTTCTCGTTCCCGAAAGAGAGACAGCGACTACTCTGTCCTCGGGGTTGGAGGGGGATGGTACACGGGTCGGTGACTCGCCGATGATCTCTATGTCGAGGGCCACGAAGTCTATGACGGGATGCTCGGACTCGAGGATCTTCAGCCATTTCCTCGTCTCCTCAAGCTCTTCAGGCGAAGCGTCGTGGAAAAACCTTGCAAGTATCTGGTTTACTTTTTCATCGTCGCCCAACACAGGGGTTAGGCTGCCGTTGTCCAGCTCATACACGAGGCTCGGTATGAGCCTAGTGTCGTAGACGTAGTTAAGATGGTACGGGATGTCGGCCTCCCAGCACTTGAGCCTCTCCCTGATAGATTTCTTGGAGCCGCCGACTGCTAAAGGGTCTGAAGCCTTTATCATGGTCATCACGACGCTTCTGTCCGACAGGCTGTTGTATTTCTCAACCTCCACAAACTCAACGGCTCCAGCCTCCTTCAGCTGCGGGTCTTTGGAGAGCTGTTCAGCAGGAAGGTCGCTCAAGCAGTAAGGCTTATGACCCGTCGTGTCCAGCTTGACCACGGTCCTTCCGCTCTCCACGTCCAAAAGCTTGAGAAAGGCTTTCCTCTCCTGGCCGTCGTAGCCGACTCCCAGCAGAAAATACTTCGTCATCTCCAGCCTAACACCTCTTGTGATGGCTTTTTAGCTTTCCGCCTTGCAGGCGAGGAGCTCTACGAGTATCCGTGTGGCGGCTGCAGCCGTTAGGCCGTTGTCGTAAACCGGGTTGACCTCCATCAAGTCGAACCCAACCAGCCTAAAGCCTCCGAGATAGTGAACCAGCTCCACAACCTCGCTTACTGTCAAGCCTCCCGGCTCCGGGTTTCCTACTCCCGGTGCATACGAGGGGTCGAGCACGTCGACGTCGACTGAAACGTAAACATCTCGCCCCTTCAAACAATCCCTCAAAAGCCTAAATGTCCTCGAGACGTCGCATACTTCAGAGGCCTTGACGTAGACGATGCTCCTCTCCCGAGCGAACTTCTCCTCAGCTAGGTCGTATCCCCTAACCCCCAGCAGAACAGTTTTCATTTCAGGCCTCTTCTCCAACAGCCTCCGCAGGTAAGTAGCGTGGTTTACTCTAAGACCTCCGTACTCCTCTCTCAGGTCGAAGTGCGCGTCTAGCACAACGATGGCCGACGCCCTGTTTCCGAGGGCCAAGGTGGCGGGCAGAGTCCCCGTATGCTCGCCACCAACCATCACAGGCGTCTTCCCGAGCTCCACCGTCTTCCTCACAACACGGTAGACACGCTTCAGCATGGTCGACAGCCTGTTGTCGAAGGCTATGTCGCCACCGTCAAACACCTTGGCCGCCGTTGCGTCGAAAGGTTTGACCCAGCTGTTTACCTCAAGGTTTGCGCTGAACCTTCTCACAGCCTCGGGGCCGTGCCGTGAACCAAGCCTGAACGAGCTCGTCAAATCAAAGGGGAAGCCGAAGAAAAAATAACTAGATTCTTCGAGCCTCGTCTCAACGCCTAGGAACGTCTCTCGCTGCCGGAGAAGAAAACCCAGCTCACCGCCGACATCCATGCTGAAATCACTTAAATAGAATTTGAAGCTGTAAAAATAGATATGTCTTCAGCCAAGATGGTGCTCCTCTACTTAGCGGCAGCATCCATCAGGCTGGTTTTAGCACCCTTCACAGGGCATTCATGGGATGTTTACGTCTGGGTTCAGAGTGGCGAGCTCTTCTCGAGGGGCATCAACGTGTACGAGGTCAAGAGTCTGACGGATTTTCCGTGGGGGTTTTACACTTACCCTCCTGTATGGCTTTACTGGGTTAGCCTGGTCAGCCTAGCTTCGCCCTTGCTCAGCAGCCTGAACGTGCAGGTTTTGATCCTGAAGGCTCCGATAGTAGCGGCTGACTTGGTGGTCGCAGTGCTGATATCGAAGATCGCTGGAGAGCTCGGCTTAGTAAGGCATGCTGGGAAGGCTGCTCTGCTTTGGCTGTTCAACCCCCTCGTCATAGCCATATCCTCTGTCTGGGGAATGTTCGACGCGGTTGCAGTTGCGTTGAGCCTCTACAGCCTCCTCATGATGCTGCGCGGCAGAACCCACGTGGCTGGTTTCTTGCTGGGCCTCGGAGGCGCAGTCAAGATCTTCCCCCTACTGTTGGTCGTACCGTCGATCGTGCACATGCGTTTCATGCAAAACACTCCGACGCGAAAGACGTTGGCCTTTTTCGGAGCAGCGGCGACAGGGTTTATACTTCCGGCGTCGCCTTTCCTGAACAACCCTCTGCCCCTAATTGACAAGCTCCTCTACCATTTTGGAAACATCGGAAGTTTCAGCTACTGGACTGTCCTATCGGTTGTGTCTCCCCCGCCCGCCATTCCAGTAATATCTTACGGGTTCTTTGCAATACTCCTATACTACTCGATGAAACAAGGCCTTAGGCGGAGCTCTGGCCTGTTCGACCTATGGACAGCAACCCTGCTCGCATTCTTGGCGACTTCAGCGAAAGTAAACGTGCAGTACGTGTTATGGGTCCTTCCCCTGCTTCTGCTGTGCGTGCTACAGCGAGGGTCGAGGGAACTCTATGTAAATACAGCTTTGCTTATTCTAGCCGGCCTTCTGTTCATCGCGTCAGCACAAGCCATACTAGCCATCTTCGACTTGAGGAACATCGGAAGGATAGTCGTCGCTAGGGAGGTTGAGTCGCTTACGCTGGGAGGAGCTCTGCTGATATTCTCCGGGCTGCTGGGTGGAAGCAGGTTCATCACCATCTATGTCAACCATCTGCGGGGAAAAAGCAAAACCGTCTGGACTTTACAGCGGATGACTTTCATATCCCTAATCATTATATTGTCTCTTGTGGTCGGGCTTCTACCTACCGTGCATGGGATTACACTACCGCCAGCTAGGCTTAGAGTAGGGGTTTCGGAGGGGGTCGAGTCTCTGTTCGACAAAGTCGACGAATACAGCGCCGAGTTTTTAGTGGAAAAGTTCAAGCTAACCCATGTGGTTTTTCCGATAGGTCCCGACGGCGTTCTTTACGGAGGCGACTACTCCAAGAGCTTTAGGTTCAAGCTCTCCAACAACGAGTGGAGTCAACGAGACATCAGGAAGCTGGTGGATGCTGTCAAGGCTGCAGGCGTCCGTCCTCTGCTAGGCGTCTACCTGAAGTCAAGATACACCTCCGTCCACTACGGCTACCATGGGTTTAACTCGTCGAAACTAATGAGAGACTTTCCAGAATGCGTCGACAAGTCTGGAGACATAGATTTCGCATGCAGAGCTGACTTCGCCGAAGTCTTCGCCGAGAAAACTGTTTCCTCCGCTGTTTCGATGGGGTTTGAAGGCATCTACCTCACGGGGGCTGACTGGAGCAGCGACAAAGTGGTTGAAGGCATCAACATATACCTCAGCCATCTTAGAAGACTCTCGCAAGCACAAGGTCTTGAGGTTTTTCTGGAATACGACCCCATGTCCGCCAAAAACCCAAACAGCTATGTCAACGCGGGCAACGATCTATACACGATGGTTGACTACTTGGTTGTGGTGACGAATCCCTTCATCAAGTCGATCAAAGACCCTCTCACGGGGAATCACACCGTCGCAAACTACAAAAAAATGCTTCACGAAGTCGTCGCCAAAACCTCCAGCAATAAAGTCCTTTTCACAGTGCACGCCATGGACATAGCTGAGGGTTGGATGACTCCCGCCATACAGCTCCAGACAGAGGTCAACGAGTTTTCAGAGGTTGAAAACGTGGCGGGCTACGCCTTATACCACGTCAGCAGATACTTGCCCCTCAAGCTTTCTGTCAGATGATCACTCGACTGCGGGCGGTATTCTTCGCCACAGGGGTATCTGCGGGTAGGCGTTTCCGAGCCTGTCGACCAAGGCTGTGCCGAGGTAGAATCTTTTGTACTTTCCGATAACGGCTCGGCTCTGCGCATCCACCTTGACAGGCCCGCCCTTCATCCACACGAGCGCCTGCTCCTTAGTAAGTTCGACGACGTACCTCGCATCTATCTCAGCTATCAGCATGCAGCCTTCGATAGTGAGGGTCGTAAGCTCCCCCCTCTTCTTGCCTACGTACAGCCCTACAAGCTGAACCCCCTTCATCATGGAAGCTGTTTCCAGCGCCTCGGTTGTGGTGGCTCTAAACTTGCCCTCACCTGCCTCCAGCAGGACCAGCTCCTCAGTCGCCAGCACGGCTCCTAGATGCTTCCTCACAGACTCGGCGAATTCCTTCCTGCGGTCTATGCTCAGCCTCATTTCTTCTTCATGAGCTTAGCTATGTAGAAGCCTTCTGCGCCCGACTGGTGAGGATAGACCCTTACAGTCTTCTCAACCTCTTGGCTGTACACGTGATCCCGCCATTTGGCAACTCCTTTGCTGTGGCTGAGGCCTCTTAGGCTGATGCTCAACACCTCAGCGTCCTCACGCCTTTCCAGCAGCTCCGAAACAACGGCCTCATTCTCGAACGGGTGGTAGGTGCATGTTGCGTAGACCAGCGTTCCCCCGGGCTTCAAAGCCATGAACCCTGAGAGTAAGAGGCTTAGCTGGAGACGGCTGATCCGGGCCGAGTACCTCGGGCTCCAAGTCCTCAAAACCTTCCAGTGCCTTGAGCCGACGCCGAGCGAGCTGCAGGGCGCGTCTACGAGAACTTTGTCGAAGTGGTTTTCCATGCGTCTTCCAAGCCACCTACCGTCGGCAAGTGTCACGACACAGTTTACCACGCCGCAGCGTTGAAGGTTGGACGTTAAAGCCTTGATCCGTGTGCTCGAAACGTCGTTGGCTACCACAACTCCCCTTCCTTGAAGTCTCTGGGCTATGTAGGTGGACTTGCTTCCGGGTGCTGCGCACAGGTCTAGAACCCTGTCCCCCGGCCTCACGTCTAAAACCTCAGCGACCAGCATCGAGACAGGGCCCTGCATGTAGACCAAGCCAAGCATGTGCCATATCGATGTCGTCAAAACCCCCGGCGGCTCGGCGTAAAACCCGTTCTCCAGCCATTCGACAGGCTTGGCGTTAACACCCTCCTCGGCCAGTAGGTCCAAGCATTCTTCGACGGAGGTTTTTAGCGTGTTGACACGGAAGGTTTCAGGCAGAGGTTTGGAATACGTCTCGACGATCTGTTCGAAGTTTTCTGGAGCGAACTCCGTCAAGAACGCCCTGAGGTCCTCGCTCAACACGGGCCTCATTTTATAACCTCGCCGGTGGCAGCAGCCCAGACCACGAGGTCGAGCACACTCGGCTTGAACCCGGCCTTCTCGGCGTATAGCTTGAACTTCCTCTCCAGAATCAGGTATCTTTTCCTCGTCAAGCTTCGAGGCTTACTGCGGACAAAGCCTGCGGAGACTAGGTGGCTGAGCACGTGGCGGTCTATGATGGAGCATTCTTCAAACCCTATGTTCCTGAGAAAATGACTGGCCTCCTTCATGCCAAGGCCCTTGACGTTGTTAACCAAGTAATCCCTGAGCTTGAAAACATCTCTCTCGCTCTTCAGCCTGTCTAGGATGTCGCCGAACTGCCTGAAAGCCCGCAGTATGTTGTCTGCTTTCGTTTTGTGGAAACGTACGCCGCACTCCTTCAACACCAGAGCTGTTCTGACGCTGTCAGGGTTGTTCAACAACCCAAGGCTTCTCATCTTCTCCACAGCGTTCAAGGCGTTTCGGGCTCTGGTCTGAGGAGTGCAGAGACAGAAGACCAGCTCCTCCCAGACTCGCGAGGGGTCTTTCCTGTTCTCCCTGAAACTTCTCAGAGCTCTCAGAATCTTGCTCCTATATAATTTGTAGACGCTCCTCAGGCTGTTGTTTCTCATCCCCTCTCCTACTCAGCTCACGGTCTCTAAAAAACAGTTTAGTCCTCCCCATGGTCATCAAGCTGCTCGGCCTCACCCTGACCATCAAAGGTATGTCGCTTACAATTCTTCCGATGACCAGACAGTACCTTGGAGGCATCTTCTTAACCAAGGTTCTAACAGTCTCGGCGTCCACCTTCGAAACCTTCGCAATCTTATCAAGGTCCGAGTCGTTCGTGAAGTTAAACAGAAAAATGTTATCAGCCTGTCTGTAAACAAGCTCAGGAATTGTGTCGGGCTGGTTCGTCACTATCATCGGGAAGACTCCCAGATGCCTCATTCTGGTCACTATGTCTTCCCAGTAGGTTTCACGGAGGTAGAGATGTGCTTCTTCAGCTAGAAGGAAAACCGGGTCGAGCTTGTTCACGCCTAGGAGTCCCGAGAGACGGCTCAGAAGATACTCGACAACTAGTCTTCGAGTGCTGGGCAGCAGCTTCGACAGGTCGACGACGGCGACGTTTCCGTTTGGCTTGCTGGATAAAGCCTCTTCGATGTCCGTGTTATGGTCCTCGTCGAAGAAGCCTGAAGACTTGATGCTCTGAAGCCTGGATAAGAGAGCCTCCCTGACAGCTTCGTTCATGTTCTCTTTCTCCACGGCGGTCAGCAGGTTTTCCAAGCTAACTTCGCCACGTCGCTCGGCGTTCTTCCATATTCTCGCAAGCTCCCTCAGGCTCGTTGAAGGCGTGGCGTATACGTGCTCCAGTATGTCTAGAAAGGTTTTGAGCCCCATGCTCTGCAAGCTTGCTCTGAAGTTCCTACCCGGTTCTAGGACGTGGATTGAATCAGCTATGTGGCTTTTCTTGCCTTCAACTGTCTTGCCCAGTTGGAGGTATTCTCCGTTGACGTCGAAGACGAGAACGGTGGCTCCGTGAGAAGCCAGCGATTCCACCAAAACTTTAGCCAAGTGAGATTTACCGCTCTCCTTCTTGCCCGTGATGATGGTTAAGCAGCCGTCTAGCCCACGCAGAGACAGCGAAAAGGGCTCGCTCCCTACGTCGCCGACCGTGAAGAAAGGCCCGGCACATCCGCCGTGGACAATTTTTTGGAGAAAGTCGTTTGTGGCCTTCTCGAAAACAGATGAATAACGGCTAGGAATCCACGAGGAGTTGTGGCGAGGACGTCCCTCGTCAACAACAACCCTTATCTTAGCCAGCACTAGCCTAGTCTCCTTCAGCAACATCGACACCGAATCCGTGTCGTAAACATCAAGCACACGCCTGCCCTCAACCTCCTGAAGAACCATGTCCCTGAGAAGGTCCTCGGCCGTTCCGGGCAGCTCAGGATAGGAGACGTCTATCACTTGGACGAGCATCGTTCGTCCTTCCTGAGATATCCTGAGATAGTCGCCTATCTCGAAGACCAACTCGGCGGGGACGCATATTAGCTCGAGAAGGTCGCCTCTTTTCGATAGAATTCTCACGGGTCGTTCACCCGTCGACCGGGGTGAACAGCATCGACCTGACATCGTTCTTTGTAATCTTCATCCTCATCAGGACTTCGAGACGCGTGCTTATGCCTAGGACGTCGAGCCTGTTGAGTCTAGCTAGATGATGCGCAAGTATCAGGGATTCGGGGTATCCGTTAACGATGCTATCGCTTGAAAGAAGCAGGCTGAAAACTTGCTCGTCGTTCGTTCTTGAGACGACGTCGACTCGGAAAGGAGTTCGTGATGAAGACAGGCGTGCGACGTAGACCGACCCGTTCCTCACGACCAAGTCCCTCAGCGTGGGCAGCTTGATGACGTAGGGAGGCGGGGTTCCGGCTGCGTAGGAAGTTATTCTCTGCCCGTAGAGCATCAGAGTGGTTGACTTGGAGAAGGCTATGACGCCGTAGCTTGAGCCGAGCGTGGTTTCCACGATTTTCTCGACAACGGCCGGGGGGCTGTCCATGGGTCCTGCGGTCAAAGCCCCGTCAACTAGGAGCAGACCGTCCTTGGCCAGAGTTCCGGCGTAGAGCTGGATAAGTTTCTCGAACAGGTTGCTGATGATTTTTGGGGCGGTTGAGACGTCTAGGAACCTGATCCTCCGGCGAGCACCCAGCGAGGCGAGCAGGGCGTCTACTATTTTTGCCGCTGTGTAGGCTGATATGTTGTAGATGAAGGGCCCGACGACGGACGCCGTGAGCTCGGAGCCATGCCTGACGACTATGCTTCCCCTAACAGCCCACACGCTTCCACGAGTGGTTTCAGCAACCTTGACTGTGGACATGTCGCAGGCCACTACGGGGACTATGATGCTTGAGTGGGTGATTGGGATTGTTTCGAACACGTCTGCCGTGAGAAGCTGGATAGGCAGGTCGGGGTAGTCGTCGTCGGCTTGGAGGGGCAGGGTCTCCGAGCCATGCAGTTGTTTGACGGTGTCTCCAGCTACGGCGGAAAAAGTTTTTAGCAGGTCTAGGATGTCTGGCGTGGGTGTTAGTTGGTGAAGGTATTGGTTGGTCATCTTGGTCATCAACTCGCTACGTTCTCTGTTGATAGGACAAATATAAATGTTGCGCAAGATGAGCAACAGTGGAAACAATTGAGCACGATCAAGGTAAAAATAACCACTGGAACAGCCACCGTAGAAGTAGAAGCCCCCATCGACAAGATAGAGGAAGCCGTCAAGAACGTCCTCACAGCCCTAAAAACAGCCGAGCCACAACCCACAAAGCCCGCATCATTCAGGAAACCAATCACATGCCGTAAAGCCGTAGAAGAACTCGTGCACGTTGGATGGATGAAGAACGGCAGAACCCTGTCGGAGGTGGCTGCGGAGCTGGAGCGTCGAGGTTTCCACTACGACACGACTGCCGTAGCCCACGTGCTGCTGGACTTAGTGAGGTCTGGAGTGCTCGAAAGGGTGGGCGAGCCACGCAGGTATGTCTACGTCGAAGCCTCTAAAAACACTGAGAAAAGCTCTCAGATGCTGGCGGACGACTCGACGAGATAGGCCAGCCCCTGAGGTGTTATGACGTATCCACCCCTACCAACCCTTTTCAGAAAACCACGCTGAACGAGCTCGGTCAACCGGCCCGACACGGTTTTCTCAGGCTTCGCCAAAGCCCCAGCAAGCTCCGACGAGGAGAACTCCTGTTTGTCGGAAAACCCGAGGAGGTTGTTGATATACCTAGAAGCCGCATACAGCAGGAGGGCGCTCGACGTAGGCATTTCAGACAGGGGTTTCTTGACGAAAACGCCGTCGGATGTCGTGTAAGCGAGAACGTCGCCAAGCTTCGTGAGCAGCTCCTCGGCTCCGGGGAAAGCGTTGAGCTTTGACGCTAGGACGAACCCGGGTATCGAACGCTCCAGAAACCTCACGACCTGCACGTAAACGTCTTCAGGCGCTCCTTCAAACTCTGCCTTCAACTCTCCGTAAGCTATGGAAACACGGAGGCTCGTCATCCCCCCTTCACTCGATCAGTTTGAGTGACGTGAAAGGCTTAAATCTGTATCGTCCGTCTTCGTCCCTGTCCACCAAGCCGCTTTTCCACAGCTCGCTAAGCCTTGCCCTCGCAACCCGCTCGTCTATGCGAAGAATGCCCGCGACCTCCTTCGGCGACAGGAAATCAGATCCAACCATCCCCAACCTCCTGCCGACGAAAGCAGCCGCCAGACAAAGAATTATTCTCTTCTTGGCGTCCCCTTGGACTAGCACGTCCACTTTTCCGTCGCATAGAAGAACTTTACCCGACAGCTTGGCCGCAATCTCGGAGACGTCAACTTCACCTCGAAGCCTTGACACAACCTCGACGGGGCCGAGAGTCTCGGAGAAGTACTTGTTGACCGCTGCCCAGACCTCCTCACGGCTACCCTCAAACTCCACCAACCTTTCTCCATGCCTAATCCTTACAACGACCTTAGAACCCTCAGTCAAGCCGATCAGGCCTCTTATCTCCTAAAGTTAAGTTTATATGCGGTTTGGTCGGCTTTATGAGCATGGCCAGAGACCAGACGCTTGGAGCCGTTCTTTTGCTGGGCAGCGTCGTTGGAGTCGTTGTTTATGGCTGGATCCTTTTCCTCCCACCCTTAGCAGGCCTCGACCTGTTGTTGCTCAAGCTCACGGGGTTCATAGCGGTCGCAGGAGTCTTAGGGATAATCGGATGGATAGGATACACGCTTGCAACAACTCCTCCGCCGAAACCCTTGGAGGAAATAGAGAAAGAGCTGAACAAAGAACTCAAGAAGGAATAGAAAGGGTTAAACGCTGAACATGGTTTTCAGCGGCGGCGAAGGCCTTTCTCTCTTATTCAAACACAATTTCCTCAACAGCTTCATCGGCTCATCCTCCAAACTCACCGGCTTAGACTCCAGCATCCCTTCCCTGATGGCGCTCTCCACTATCGAAAGCCCCGCCCTAGTCCGAACAACCGTGATCGTCCATCCCTTCGTCGCAAGCCCTCCGCATGCGATATCAGCCAGCTCGGCGGAGTAGTCCTTACAGAACCTGCATGCAGGTCTCTCGTATTTGTGGAGCTGCTTCAGCGGCTTGACTATTTCCTCGCCGTTCTTCATCGTAATTATGACTTTGCCTTTGATGTTTATCTTCTCCACCGTGGACGAGTCGACGTTCACTTCCTCAAAGTATTTCATCAAACCTTGGTAGGTGAAGACCTCTGAGCAGAAGAGCCCTACGCTGAAGACGACGTGCTTTTCATACCATTTAGCCACATCTAGGTCTGGAGTCGAATGCTGTAGATACCGAAGCCCGTCGATCTGGCAGGGCACGCCGACCACAGCCAGCCTGTCGACCCCCCTCTCGTAAGCCTCTCTCAGAGCCAGCAAGTTAGGCGCGTAGGTGTATCTCGACCCTGCGCATTCGAGAACCTCCTGAGGGCTGAACACGAGACGAGCCACCGGGTACAAAGGTTTCTCAGGAGTTGTAGTCGAGACAACAGCCGCATCGATCAATCCTTTCTCCAGACAATACACTAGAATAGACGAGACAGTGCCGCCGTCCTGAGAACGTTTAAGGATCTCGCTGCGAGCGCTTCTCGTGAGGTAAACGTCGCCATAACGTCCAAAGCCGTCATCGCGGGAAGCGTAGCTGTCGAGGGACTTCATCTCGACGTCGACGTCCGAAAGATGAAGCTCGGGGCATGATTCGACGCACAAGTCGCAGTCTATGCAGTGGTTGAGCCTCGTGTTTATCGGCCTATCCTCCACGTAGTCGAAGACGTTGGTCGGGCAGATGGCTACGCATGCCGCGCAGCCGCTGCATCTTCCCGTGCCAACTACTTCATCGACAATCACTTGGTCTCCTCTTTTCCAGACCCATTCGAGGGCATGATGCCAGCCGTAGTAGTATGATACTGCTTTCGAGTTCTCGGAATTCCGCATACTTAACAGGTACTGCCTCTCGATCCTCTCCAGCTTCTTCAGTATTTCCTGCGTGCTTCTCAAGCCGTGAGGGCTCACCAATTAATAACGTATATATCTTTTTCACATCAGCCTATGTAGTTCAGGCCTTCCGTGTCGAAGTCCTTGACTAATACCGACTTGGAAGGGCCCGGAGCCAGCGGTATGTTGCGGAGCTCTGGGAAGACTTCGTAGACCGATGAAGTGGCCAGCCTTGTTGCAGGATGCTCGAACGGGAAGACGGATGAGACAGCCTCCTTCACAAGCTCCCTCGTCTGACGCTCGTCAAACCCCAGCGTGTGAAGATACTCGTGGAGAAGAATGACGAAGACATAGCTGTTGACTATTTTCCTCGACTTGCTGATCGAAGAGACGGCGTTCAGAAGCGTTCTGTTGACGACGATGGAGTTTGACCCCACCTCATGGTAAGCCAGAAGCTGAGACGGAAGGTCGGCCAGAACCAAGCCCATCCCCGCCCTGCGGAGGCCATACCTCTCCATGACGAGTGCTTTCACAAGCCTGTAGACCTCGTCGAAGCTCGTTGCTTTTTCAAGCCTCTCCTCATAAGTTGACATCGGCTATCCCTTCGGGTTCTGTTTATTTCATGTGAGCTCAAACTAAGATATAAGCGTATAAGAAACGACGGTACACAGGTAATCCTCCAACCACAACCACAGTATTTCCTCCAGCTAGGTAGGACGGCTGGGCCGGGGGAGATTCGAACTCCCGACCTTTCGGTTATCAGCCGAACGCTCTAACCATGCTGAGCTACCGGCCCACGTCTCTAACCGTGGCCAATCTGTATTTAAATGGTTAACGTTCATGCTTATATTAGGAGAGGCGTCAGAGCCTCACCGGCATGCCGAGCATTCGGACGGAGCTCAGCAGTTTCGTGCCCTACTCGTGGGAGACGCCTTCCTATGAGATAGCGCAGAGATACGGGCTCAAACCCGAGAAGATAATCAGGATGGACCTCAACACTTCGCCGTTCAGGCCTTCTAAATGGCTTGAACTCCTCTCCAAAAGGTTGTCTTCTCTACCCGTCAACCTATACCCCGACACCACTTACAGGGCGTTGAGAGTTGCTCTGAGCGATTACACGGGCAGGGACGTTGACGAGATCTTGGTCGGGAACGGGGCTGACGAATGCTTGATGATAACAGCCCAGGCATACGTCGGCAGGGATGACGTAGCCATGGTGAGCAGCCCCACCTACTCCTACTTCCGCGTTTGCGTCGAGGTGATGGGTGGCAGGGTCGTAAGTGTAGCCCGTAAGCCGGACTTCAGAGACGACGTCGAGTCCCTGCTTTCCAAAGCAAGCGACAAGACGCGGATGGTCTTTCTATGCAGCCCAAACAACCCCACAGGCAACCTCGTCGAAAGAACAGACCTAGTTAAACTGCTGAAAGAGCTCGACGCCATCGTAGTCGTCGACGAAGCATACTACGAGTACGCAGGCCAGACGTTCGCAGACCTGACTTCGAGCTACTCCAACCTCGTTGTAGTGAGAACTCTGTCTAAAGCCTTCTCGTTGGCCGGTGCGAGGGTCGGCTACGCACTTGCCGCGAAGGAAACTGTGAAGAATCTGAACAAGGTAAGGCCCCCAAACAGCTTGAGCGTGATATCTCTGGAGCTCGCCGAGCATGCTTTAAGGGATGTCTCAACAATCAAGAAATGGGTGGCACGGGTCGTGGCTGAAAGAGAACGTCTGAGGATAAAGCTGGAGAAAGACAGGCGTGTGAAGGTCTTCAACTCCAAGGCTAACTTCCTGCTTCTCAAGATGGAGGGCGTTGACGCGTCAAAAATTCATGAGGAGTTGATGAAAAGGGGCATCGTGGTCAGAAACCTTTCCGACACGGTCGACGGCTGCCTCAGGGTGACGGTTTTGTCCAGACGTGAGAACGAGAAATTCTTAACAACATTCAAACGTGTACTCGACGAGATATAACCCTCCACGTGCAGTCAGGCCGCGAGATAAAACACGTTCTACATCATGGCTTCAAACAACCGGCTGGAGGAAAGTAGCCCTGGGAGGGCTTTGAACCCTCGACCTGCCGCTTACGAGGCGGCCGCTCTAACCGGGCTGAGCTACCAGGGCTCTTCGCCGCTCATATGGTTCGTCAAGGATTTAAAAACCATTTTTCCTGAAAAGCCTTCCTCAATAGAGCTGACGCCAAACCCTTACTCCATACCATAATTTACAGGCTTAGTTCTCTTGGTGCTGCGCTTTGGACGACGCAGGGGTTATATCCAAGCTCATGACGTTCTCAGACGTAGAAAAGAGCATAGACTCTTCCGCAGACTTCTACAGGAGATACATACCGCCAACAGTCGTTAACAATCTTGCCGAAGACCTCAGATGGGTTCTGGAGAAGGCTAGGGAGATAGCCATACTGATATGGCTGGAGGAGACGACGGCCTCGAAAATCATACCGTGAGGTGTTTACCGTCTCCACGTTCCCGCCAGTCGCCGGCTGACATTCTACAACCATGCAGGCTTCACAACCAGCAGAGGCTGGAGCAATAACCTACAAGAAGAGGTCTGCTGACGCCGCCGGCCAAACACTCCCACCACTCCCTCCATACTTTTGAAAACAGCGAAAACATCACATAAAGATTAATACACACAGTGTGCGGGGGGTGGGATTTGAACCCACGAACCCCTTCGGGACAGGAGCCTCAGTCCTGCGCCGCTGGCTTTGTCCAGCTTACGCTGGACCAAATTGACCAGGCTTGGCGACCCCCGCCTCGTCATATGTGTTGTTTGGGGGTTTATTTTATTTTGTTGTGGGGCTTGTTTACTGCCTTGGCATGAGGGTGATTATCTGGGGGTGTTCTGCGAGCTTGAGGAGCCTGTCGGGCATGGATGAGACGTCTACGGCGTATATTCCCGTTGCTTCCGAGATGTCGTTGACGGTTTCGCCTGTCAGCCATTCTCTCTCACGTGGAGATTTTTGCGCATACCCATACCACTTGACGAGCTGGAGGTTGTTCCGCTGAACGATGTCAAGTGCCTGCTCGGGCGTCTGAACCTCCTTGAACGGAGCGTAAGCCGTGACCGGAGTATCGGGGGAGGTTGACTGCCTCTGCTGCAGCCAAGCCATCTCAGCCTTGTACTCTCTTCCATACCCGACCCGTCCCTTGAGACCGACGGCGTAGACGGTTCCATCCCTGTCAACCTCTAGGATGAGCTCGGGCAGGGTGTTGGTTGGATACGGCTGGAAGGCGGCCGGTCCTCTCACGGCCACGCCGACGTCGGGGTTGTAGACGGAGCCGTGGCATGGGCACTGGAACTCTCTCTTTTCAGGTATGTAGTCGTAAAGGCACCACAGGTGGATGCATACCTTGCTGAAAGCCCTCAGGTCGCCTGAAGGTAGGTGGACTAGGATATACTGCCGGAAGGGGTCCGAGTCGACCATGGTGTCCCCTGTTGCTGGAAAAGGGAAAGTATACTTCGAGTTGACGGGTAGGTCTTTAAGGTTTATGATGCGTTGTCTCAGCTTCTCGCCTTTAGCCTCGGGCCTGAGCAGGAAACCTCCCCATGAGAGGAAAGGAGCCAGAGAGGCTAGCAGGGATGCTCCGAAGATTGTTCTAAGGAGGTTTCTCCTCGCGCCTGCCATGCCTCCTACAGTATGGCCGATTTTATAGGTTTTACCCCGACTTCTTCCTAGCATCCTTAAGGTCTTCGGAGGCTATGCCGAGCTTCTTCAGAAGCGGCTTGACGTCCGGCTTCTCCAGCCCGGCGGCCTTCGCCGAGAACTCCACTATCATCGGAAGATACTTGGTGTACATGCTGAGCCTTTTGGCTGCAGCTTCCCGCTTCTCGATCCTCGACAGGTAGAGCTTAAGGTTCCGCCCGCATTCACGCAGCGCCATCGTCAGCTCTTTCTCAATCTCAGGCCTGTCGGCTATGGCTTCCTTGCCGACGGTTTTGTAGGGGATCTTCGTGGAGCAGATGCTCGTGAAGAGGGCTAGGGGCGCGGGGCGTGAGACCTTGTAGTTCGCCCAGTCAACCTTCTCCTCAGCCACTTTCCAGGCGACGTCTGCTCTTTCGTCGTAGAGGAGGGGGATTTTGTTGGCGAACCTGTATAGCTGGAAGGTGTCGGAGGGGGGTATGTTGCCTCCGTAGGCGACCGCCGCTTCGACGATGAAGGGATGACCTCCGTAGGAGGATGGTTCACGCTGGACGACGTAGAGGAAGTCGGGGTTGAAGATCTTCTTGATCCCGGCTTCGAGGAACTCTTTCCCCACCGGGCTGAGCGGGGTTGGGTCGGGAGCTCTGAACCTGCCGTAGGTTTTCAAGGTGTTGACCAGTCTGCTGACCTCGTCGTGGCTTAGCTTCTTGGGTGATTCGTCGGGCTTCAGCCCAGCGGCCTGTATCACTTCACGGGCAGTCGTCGGCCCAACCTTCTGGAAGGACGAGGTCATGAAAGAGATCAGGGTCTTGGATTTTGTCTCCGAGATGAGCCGTGTAATCAATTCAACGTCCACTCCGACCGGGTGCGGCAGCGTCTCCGTCGGGGGTTCTGGAGCCTTCTCAACCGATCGTGGATAGTGGTAGAGCCTGCCTCGGCTGTCGACGAACGTGAGGGTTGCGTGGGGGTTGACGACCGCCGTGTGTTTGAAGTAGTCAAGGATCTTGGCTCTGCTGCCGGTGTAGTCGGCCTCGAGGCTGAACTCGACAGCGGTTCCTCTCCAGCCGTTAGGGCTCTGTTTTTTCTCCGACGAGATTACTCGGGGCTTGTTCTCGACGACGTCTATCATCAGCTCGTAGACGTGCATGGTTTTGCCGTCGGTGCTGGAAGCCACTCTGGCGGGCTTGTTGGTCGTTATCTGGCCGTAGAGGATGGCCATCGTGCCTCCGAGGCCGAACGTTCCCCTAGACTGCTTGAAGCCGTACTTGCTGCCGTAGAGGACTGTTGCGAAGGCTGATGGGATTTTATCACCGGGCACTCCGACGCCGTTGTCCACCACTTTGAGCCTGTAAAACCCCTTCTCTCCATCCTCCTCCACCAGCTCCACGAATATCTCCGGCAGTATCCTGCCGGCCTCGGCTGCGTCGAGCGAGTTCTCCACCAGCTCTCTTATGCTCATGTAGAGGCTTCTCGACGGGCTGCTGAACCCCGCTATGTCCCTGTTCTTGTAGAAGAACTCGCTGGGCGATATGGCCTTGAACGAAACCTCCAACAGCTACCCCTGCCTAGATGCTTCAGGCGTATGGTATATCAACCTTCCTCAAAGCGCTACGATGACGCCTACCGCTCTATTCCATGGAGGGCGGGTGCTGTGTTTTCACAGAGGCTTGGGCCTGAAGGACATCAACAGCTGGAGGGGCTTCCACGCGGGATGGATGACTCTGAAGACCCGCTGACGACGCAGCCGCAGGTCCTCTAATCCTACTTATAGCTAAAGCAAAAACTCATGAGCAGATGTCCGAAATGCAGCACAACCCTGAGAAAGAAAAGCAGATGGACGACTAATGTATAGCATTGTCGCGGGCCCGGTGGGACTTGAACCCTGTCGGCAGAGGCTTTCCAGCCCCGTGCTCACGACCCCCGACTTAGAAGGCCGGTAGTCTAGGGATCTACTGCAGAGACCCTCTCTATCCATTCTGAGCTACGGGCCCGCAGCTAACAACGGCCACCGCACTAATAAATACCTTAGCGGCGACCATCGTCATGCTCTTGTAGACAAGTGAATGCAACAACTTAATATGTATGTATAGAGGTAATGGTAACGTGTCTCAGAAGGTTTTAGTTTCAAAATGGGCTTCTAGGTTTATAGTGGCTGCGATCGTGCAGGGCGCTCTTGCAACAGGGCTGACGCTGTTCTGGGTGGTGGGGCAGCTAGGTTTCATGAAGCCTGAGTTCAGCAGGGTCATCGCCTTCGGAAGCGCCGGCAACTGGTTCACAGTCGGGTACACGACATACCTGGTGGTCGGAGTGATGGGTGTAGCGGTGACAGCTCTTTTCTACCATTACATCGAGAACGTCCTTGGCAAGCCTTTCAGGGGTGTTGCAAACACCTTAGCATGGCTCCACCTGATATTGATGAACGTCGGCGTCGTGGGAGCTACTTGGATGATGATGGTCGGCGGCTATCTGGGAGGGTCTGCCATGCTCCCGGTCGAGGTCGGCGGACGGGGATGGAATGCTGGCCAGGTGCACGCCAACATATTCTACGGAATACCGTTAGGCTACCCAACCTGGATAGCTGCATTCATCTTCGTCCTGGCGGCTGGAGTCCTGCTGGGAGGGCTCGGCTACATCCTGACGTGGAGGAGCAAAACCTAAACCTCCTTCTTATTTTTCATCAACATCCCGGGATAATACCTACACAACACCTGTCTGAATGGCTCACGATAACCTTTTTACTCATCAGCCCCGGCGAACGGCGAGACAGATGCTGAGATTCTTCCGGAAAAAACCACAGCCAGCACGGCCGTTCGAGGAGAAGATGACCGAGATTATAACTAGGCTGATGACGATCCAGAGCCGGATGGACTCTAAAGCACGCTCGATGCAGATGAGAGGTAGGGAGATTTTCAACCAAGTAGTCCGAGCCAAGATGGAGAAGGACAACGAGAGAGCCGCCGTCTACGCCAACGAATTGGCCCAGTTGAGGAAGATGATGCACGCAACCTTGAGAAGCCAAGCCTCCCTCGAAGGAGTTGTGCTCAGGCTTGAAGCCGTGAAAGACTACAACGAGGTTAAGAAGGTCATCGGGCCTGTAGCGGCCGTGGTGATGGCTGTCCAGAAAGACGTTGGAGGCGTGATGCCCGAGATATCCCACGGCCTCAGAGGTGTTCAGGACCTCCTCGACGACCTTTCAGTCAGCGTGGGAACGGTTTCCGACACGGTGACGGGGTACAGCGTCTCCGACCCGGAGGCCGAGGCTATTCTCAAGGAGGCTTCGGAGATAGCGGCGCAGCGGCTGAAGAGGGAGATGCCGGACGTCGAGGGCGGCCAGTTCATAACATAAATTAACCACCTTTAGACATTCGGAGACGGGTTGACGAACGAGACTATAGAGCTAGTTAGCCTCGGCTTCAGCCTTGGGGCTAAGTCCAAGATCGCTTCACCGAAAGCTTACGAAGCAAGATGGTCGGCTGAGTGGAAGGCTGCAAGACTCTTCGAAGCCAAGCCCGACAAGTCTAGGCCTAAATTCTTCATCTGCGTCCCCTACTCCTACCAAAACGGCCCACTACACCTAGGCCACGGCTTCACTTTCACTCGAGGCGATGTGATAGCCCGTTATAAGCGGATGAAGGGGTTCAACGTCCTTTTTCCGTGGGCGTGGCACTGGACGGGTGAGGCGGTGGCTGGGACTAGCGAGCGGCTCCGGCGAGGAGACCAAGCCATCAGGAGAATGCTCGTCGAGATCGACGGTGTTCATGAAGACCTTCTCAAGTATTTCGAGAACCCCGAGTTCATATGCGCCTACTACACAGCCGAGAACAGACAGGTGGTCGACGCCATAGGCTGGTCCGTCGACTGGACGAGAGAATTCTACACAACGAGCCTCCATCCATACTACAGCAACTTCATCAACTGGCAGTACAGCGTTCTGTCGAGAAGAGGGCTTGTGTCCAAAGGCCGCCACCCCGTCGTCTGGTGTCCAAGATGCCAGAGCGCTACGGGAGACCATGACCGGCTGCGCGGTGAGGGATTATACCCTGAGGAGTTCACTCTAGTGTTTTTCGACATGGACGGAGTAAACCTAGTCGCTGCAACGCTGAGGCCTGAGACGCTGTACGGAGCAACAAACCTCTGGGTTAACCCGGACGCAGTCTATCAAGTGTTTGAAAAGAACGGGGCGCGATTCCTGGTGAGCCGTGAGGCTTTGAAGAAGTTCGAGGAGCAGTGGCAGGATGTTCTAGTGGTCGACACGGTGCCGGCTAGGGAGCTGATAGGGAGGCAGGCTAGAGCTCCTCTAACAGGCAGGGAGATAGTCATACTACCAGCCCCGTTCGTAGACCCGTCGATGGGGACGGGAGTGGTCTACAGCGTTCCCGCCCACGCCCCCTACGACTACGCAGCACTACGAGACCTAGCTCAGAACCCTCAAACTCTATCGCAGTACGGTTTGAGTCCTTCATTACTGGACAGCATCAAGCCCATAAAGGTGGTGTCGGTGGAGGGATACGGAGAATTTCCAGCAGTCGAGGTCGTGGAGAAGATGAAGATAACTAGCCAGCTTGACGACAGGCTGGAGGAAGCAACTAGGGAGATTTACTCGAAAGAATTCCACACCGGAGTTATGCACTATGGAGAATACAGGGGTCTTCCAGTCTCGCGGGCGAGGAAGGAAGTACAGCAGAAACTCATAGCGGAGGGGAGGGGGGAGCTCTTCTACGACCTGTCTGGAAAGGTGGTATGCAGGTCTGGGGACGAATGCATAGTCAAGATCGTGGAAGACCAGTGGTTTCTCACGTTTTCGAACCATGAATGGAAAGAGAAAGTCAAGACTCATCTCGCCGAGATGGGGATATACCCCGAGTCTGTGAGGACGTGGTTCTTGAACGTCGTGGACTGGCTCAAGGACTGGGCCTGCACGCGCAAGACTGGGTTGGGGACTCCGCTTCCATGGGACCCGTCGTGGAAGATCGAGACGCTGAGCGACTCAACCATCTACCCGGCTCTGTACACAGTGAGCGGCATACTCAACAGGCATCCCGGCGTAGCGTCTAGAGTGACGCCCGAGGTCCTCGACTATGTCTTTCTGGGGGAGGGAGACCCGGCTCGGATAGCTGAGAAAAACGGTATCGACTTCAACTTGCTGATGAACATGAGGGACGAATTCAATTACTGGTACGGCGTCGACCTGCGGGTTTCAGGCAAAGACTTGGTCCCCAACCACCTGACTTTCTACCTCTTCCACCACACGGCGATATTCGAGAGAAGACACTGGCCCCGAAGCATCAGCGTTAACGGCATGGTCTCGGTCGAGGGTGAGAAGATGTCGAAGAGTAGGGGGAACTTCATAACCCTGAAGACGGCTGTCATGAGGCACGGCGCTGACGCAACCCGTCTTGCACTGCTGCTGGGGGCTGAAGAGCTGGACGACCCAGACTGGCGTTTAAAGAACGTTGAGGAGGCTGAACAGTTCATCCAAAACTTCCTGTCGATAGTCGACAGGCTCAAGCAGGCTTTTGAAGCCGGGGAGGGGCCTGCGGACAAATGGCTCAGCGTCTCGACTGCCATGGTGCTGAAGAACGTCGAGAACGCCTTGGAGAGGATGAAGACAAGAACGGCTTGCAACGAGGTTGTCTACGGCATGTTCAACATATGGAGATGGTGGCTGAGGAGAAACAACGGAAGAATCAACGAAGCGGGCGAGAAGTTCGTCAAGGTCTGGACAATACTCCTCTCGCCGTTCGCGCCTTTCGCAGCCGAAGAGGCTTGGCACAATCTTCGTGGAGAAGGGTTTGCGTCAGCGCAGCGATGGCCTGAAATAGAATTGGACGATGACAGTGTTTTCTCACTCGTCCACGAAGATATTCTGAGAGAGCTAATGGCCGACGTAAGGGAGATACTGAAAGTGGTCAAGGGAAAGCCAGCCCTGATAAAGATCTTCAAGGCCGCTGGATGGAAGGCTCACCTAGCTGAACGCCTGCTGACATCCTCGGCTGGCGATGCTTTTGCATGGCTCAGAGAGCATCACCGTGATAAGCTTGCGGCGGCCCAGCGTCTCATGAATCGAGTTGTTGAGAGGCTGAAGGCTGTTGAAGACCTGTGCGGAGAATACTCCAAATTACTGGGCTTGAGGGAACAGAAAGAGACTGTGGCCAAGCTTATCAGGGTTGAGAAAAACATATGTCTTCAGGCGGCCGAGCTAATCAAGCAGGAGACTCGTGTAGACGTCGTCGTGCTCGATGAGGATGATGCGTCGAGCCCCGCTGAGGTCGTGAAGGCCTCCCAGTCCATCCCTCTCAAGCCAGCGGTTTACGTCTCGACGGAATAGGAATGAATGGCTTGAAGTTTCTGTTCATAATTGTCTCTGGCCCCGAGGAGGTTGAGAAGGCTAGGCAGGGTTTACGAATAGCAAGAAACATGGCTAGGGAGAAGATGGCGGAGGTCAGAATGCTGTTCATCGGCCCCGGCGTCCATTTACTCGACCCGCAGAACCCTCACTACAAGATGGTAAAAGACTATCTCACAGCCTTGAACGAGGCCGGGGCGTATGTGGCCGCCTGCGCGGGAAACCTCAAGGCCTACAACCTGCATGAGAGAATCGACAGAAACCTAGTAGTCGCAGACGACTCGACTGCAGTGGTAGCCGAGGCTGCCGGTAAGGGGTACCACGTGGTCAGCTTCTAGAAATATTTAATAACCATCAAGACGATGCTTGGGTGTATGGTGTCTGGAAAGCTTCTGGCCACGGCCGGCGTTTTCCTAGTCGTCGGGCTGGTTGCCGGAATTTTTTTAAGCCCCGTTGTAATGCCGACTCAAGCACCGAAAATAGTCTCCGTTAAGTTCGTCCTTGACTGGGCTGTGTCAGGGCCTCAGGCGCCTTTCATAGTGGCTTTGGAGAAGGGCTACTTCGTCGAGGAGGGGCTGGCGGTCATCATGGACAGGGGATACGGGTCGGCCGACTCAATCACGAAGGTTGCTTCAGGGGCTTATCAGATGGGGTACGGCAGCTTAGACGCTTTGATAGAGTTCAACGTCAAAAACCCGGGGCAGGAGCTTGTCGCTGTCTACATGGTTCTCAACAACCCGCCCTACTCGGTGATAACTCTAAAGGACAAAGGCATAACAAGCCCCAAGGACCTTGAAGGGAAGAAGATAGGCGCTCCCGAAGGAGATGCTCCGAGAAGGCTGTTCCCCGTGTTCGCCAAGGCAACGGGCATAGACGCCTCCAAAGTGCAGTGGGTGAGCATGTCGCCAGCGCTCAGGGAGCCGTCGCTCGTCAAGGGAGAGGTTGACGCCATCACCGGCTTCTACTACTCAGCATACCTCAACCTCGTAGCCCTCAAAGTTGACCCCAACACCATAACGGCTTTCAAGTACTCCGACTTCGGCGCCGAGCTATACGGCAACGCCATCGTCGCTCGGAAAGACTTCATCCAGTCCAACCCCGAGGCCGTCGCTGGGTTTATCAGGGCTTTCAACAAGGCGTTGAAAGAAGTGATAGCCAACCCGGAGGTTGGAGCCGAGTTTGTCAAGCGGAAGGACCCGACGGTGGACTTGAACGTCGAGCTAGAGAGGCTCAAGCTGGCGTTGAGGGACAACATAGTGACGGAGGAGGTTCGCAGGAACGGGCTGGGCGCTGTCGACAGGGCTAGGCTGGAGAGGACGATCAAATCAGTCGTGGAGGCCTTCAACCTGCCTAGAACGCCCTCGCCGGACGAAGTGTTCACAGACAGGTTCCTGCCGCCCAAGGAACAGAGAACCATTTAAAAACCACTCTTTTTTACGATGCTGGCTTGATAGAGTTAAAGAACGTCTCTCTGGAGTATTTCTCGAAGTCTGGGTTTAGGAGTTTCGTCTCTGTCAAAGCTCTCGAGAACGTAAGCCTGCGCGTGGAGGAGGGCAGCTTCACCTCCATCGTCGGGCCCAGCGGCTGCGGAAAGACGACTGTGCTGAAGCTCATAGCGGGTTTGATCAAGGCCACCGAGGGAGAAGTTTACGTCAACAACCGTCTCGTCGAGAAGCCGCTTTCGATCGTTGGAATGGCTTTCCAAAACCCCGTGCTGCTTCCATGGAGGACCGTGCTCCAGAACGTACTGCTTCCTCTCGAGGTTGTCGAACCCCACAAATCCATGTTCAGCGAAAGGCGAAAAGAATACGTGGAGAAAGCCCTCAACCTACTCAAGACCGTAGGGCTGGAGGGCTTCGCCGAAAGAAAGCCCTGGGAGTTGTCTGGCGGGATGCAGCAGAGGGTCTCGCTCTGCAGAGCGCTCATCCACGACCCCGCCATACTCCTGCTCGACGAGCCGTTCGGCGCCCTAGACCTGTTTACCCGTGAAGAGCTCTGGAACGTTCTCCAAAGCCTCTGGCTCCGGACAAGATGCACGGTCGTCATGGTCACTCACGACCTCAGGGAATCTCTCTACCTGTCAGACAAGATATACGTCATGAGCAAGAGACCCGGTAAAGTTATCGGCATGGTTGAGCCTAAGTTCGAAAGACCGCGGGAGCTAGACATATGCTATGAGGAGAGGTTTGTAGACATGACTCACAGACTTAGAGAGATGATACAGGTGAAGTGAATGGCGAAGCAGTCGGTCTCCTCGCTCGTGGCCGCAGCCGTCAAGGAATACGGTCTTCCCGTGCTTGTCTTCGCAGGTTTTTTCGTCGGCTGGGAAGCCGCCACGGTCGCCCTCAACATACCGGAGTTCATCCTGCCACCTCCAACCAAGGTGATCCAATCGCTCGACAAAAACCTCGACATAATCATCAAGCACTCGTACGCCACGCTTGAAGCAACCCTGATCGGCTTCGGCATGTCGATAGTATTCGGTCTCGGTCTCGGCATGGCCGTCGGATACTCAAACATAGTCTACCGGGCTGTCTACCCATTACTAGTTGCTTTTAACACTATTCCGAAGGTGGCGATAGTCCCCATCCTAGTGATATGGCTCGGCGTCGGCAAGGTGCCGGCCATGCTGACAGCCTTCCTCATCTCTTTCTTCCCGATAGTTGTCAACGTGGCCATCGCCTTGGCGACCATCGAGCCAGAGATAAGAGACGTCCTCCGCTCGCTTGGAGCTTCGAAGAGCCAGATATTCGTAAAGGTAGGCATACCACGTTCCCTGCCCTACTTCTTCGGCTCTCTCAAGGTAGCGTCGACGCTGGCGTTCGTGGGCGCGGTCATCTCCGAGACCGTTGCAAGCAACGAAGGCACGGGATACTTGATGATAGCAGCCAGCTCCAGGTTTGACGTCCCGCTAGTCTTCGCAGGCCTGCTGGTCATATCCTTCTTAGGGATAAGCCTTTTCCTCGTCTTCGCCCTTCTTGAGAAAAGCCTCGTAGGATGGGCCTACAGATAGGATAGACCATCAAGTTGTTCTGCGGTGGGTGCTTGTGTAAACTGCTTGAAGATAAAGCAGTGGCAGAGAGGATGATGAGATGTTCATTCTTCAAAGCCGTGCTCCGCTGCCGGCTGGAACCTCACGGTGCAAACTGCTGCTTCTGCCCGGCAGAACCATGAGACGGCTGCCCTCAACCCGGAAGCAGGCTACCACAACCTAGCTCTGTTCTTTCGCCAGCGAGGAGGCTGGGTTCATAGAGCCCCTCGACAAAACCATCCCTACAGCCTTGTCTTCTCTGGCTTAGAGCCCCGCTGTTTAATGATTTATAAACCGGAGCAGATTCCTACAGACGGGCCCGTAGCTCAGAATGGATAGAGAGAACTCGGTAGCCACCTGTTCCTACAGCGTCGGCCTGCGGAGCCGGAGGCCGTGGGTTCAAGTCCCACCGGGCCCGGATAACGCCACATCCGTCTCAGGGTTCTGCTGCATTTCGGGCAGTTGTCGCCGTTGTCTCGCCGCGTCTTGAGGATTGAGAAAGGATGTTGGGAGGTAGCCGTAGGATGAGCGTTTATGAGTCATGCCGATGCTAGCATTCAGAGACCTGTAGGTGTAGTTTGGCAGCATCATGTTTACTGCGCTTTACGACGGCTTCCTCCACAGCCTGCTCCACGGTCTTAACACGGCATGAAGACAGTTGAGAGTGTTGCCGTGAACCAGCCCATCCCAGTCAGAAGCCGTGGGCCGGGGCGGACTCGAACCGCCGACCTCCGCCGTGTGAGGGCGGCGTCATACCAGGCTAGACCACCGGCCCCATGCTTTCCCAACACCGTCTAAACCTTTAAGTCTTGCTGTGGAGACGTTATGACATGGCGTTCTCGTTAACGGAGATTGCGATAATAGCGGCCATCATACTGATAGCCATCTACATCCTTCCGGGCAAGCTGCCCAAGCTGGCCAAATCCCTGGGAGAGGCGAAGAGAGAGTTTGAGAAAGCTTCTAAACGTGAGGAAGTTTTGGAGAAGGCTCGTGAGCTTGGCATAGACGTTACAGGCAAAACCCTCGAGGAGATCGAGGAAGAGATACGGCAAAGAAAGCGTTAAACCATCGGGCAAACACATGGCTTTGAGCTACAACGCGGACATCCGGACCCGTATTTATGCAGAAAAGCCTCCTCCAAGTCAATGGATGTAATGTTGCATAGGCTGAGAAGCCATGCGACGACGTCGGCCGCCTCCTCACGAACCCTTTCATGGCTGAGATTATGCGCTATTGCTTCCGCCAGTTCTCCAACCTCGGAAACAAGCCATGCGAGGGTTTTGTCGACACCGCGTATTCTGTCCCTCATACCGTAAACCTCTTCAAGATGCTTTTGCGCTGCCTTGATCTCCATGCTATCTACACCTAGTATTGTTGAATATTTGTTTATGCGGTTTGAAAAAGGTCTGACTGAAAATAGCGGCCTCATTCAACGAGGTGGCGGCAACAATAGGGTTGTTTGCATGGGTTTTTGCTCGTGAGACTTTTCCTAACCAGAAAGTTTACGAGGTATTGGTTAGGAAAGGTGTTGAACATCAGGTGGCTGTTTACTACGACAGGAAGATTATCCACATACTGGCTGGGGTCTTGTGGCTGCTCTGGTGTCATACCTGCTCAACAACCTCTTGCTTGTAATGGTATTGGTCGCGGTCTCAGCTGTGGACAATTACATACCCCACAAACGTGGTAAACTCTTACCAAGTTGAGGAGAACATGTTTGAAGTCTATCATGGCGCTTGGGTTCGTTCTTGAAATCCTGAAATTCGCCATCCTACCCATCCTTTTCATGAGCGCTGGCGGCGGTATAACAGGGCTGGTGAGGAACTTGCTCTACCGTAGAATGACGAAGTCATGGTGGGGCGACTTGCCATGGCCCTGTTCTGTGCGTCGACGGGGTTTGAGATGCTGGGTGTGGCGGGAGTTGTTTCTGGGGCTGTTGCGTCTATGGTTGAAAAATTTGAGTTTGGGAGAATAGACGACAACATGACTGTTCCCCTATTATCTTTTCTAACAATCTAAGGAGTTTTGCTGTTTTAGCATTAAAATCATTAAAGTTTATATTTATGGTACAGCATTTGCCCGAACGATGGCTGTAACTAGGTTATTCGGAGCCAGCGTAAAACGCAGGGAGGACCCGAGGTTTTTAACTGGTAGGGGCAGGTTCACAGCGAACCTGAAGCTGCCCTCCATGGTCTACGCCGTTTTTATCCGCAGTCTTTATGCCCACGCACGAATAAAGAGTGTTGACGTCTCAAAGGCCCGGAATGCTGAAGGCGTGCTGGACGTGGTTACCGGCGACGATATAAGAGATTACGTGGGTCCTGTTCCCTGTGCTTGGCAGATCCCCGGCTCAAACCTTAAGATTCCAAGATACATGCCGCTCGCAGTTGACAAGGTGAGGTATGTCGGAGACCCTGTAGCGGTGGTTGTAGCCGAGTCGTATGAGGCCGCGTTTGATGCTGCGGAGCTTGTGAACGTTGAATACGATGTTTTACCCTGCGTCATAAACCCCGAGGAAGCCGTAAAGCAGAACGCTCCACGGCTCTATGACGACATCCCAGACAACAAGGCCTTCACGTGGAAGGCTTCGGGAGGAGATGTCGAGAACGCTTTCTCGAAAGCCGACGTCGCGTTCACCCAAAGGATTATCAACAGCAGGCTCCAGCCAACGCCTTTAGAGACGAGAGCCGTTCTGGCAGATTACAACACAACAACCGGCGACGCAACAGTATGGATTACTTCACAGAACCCTCACGTGCATAGGCTTCTGCTGTCAGCTATGACCGGCCATCCAGAACACAAGCTCAGAGTTATATCGCTTGACGTCGGAGGCGGGTTCGGGTCAAAAATACACTGCTATGGGCCCGAGGCCGTCTTACTCTATCTGTCCAAGAAGTTGAGACGGCCCGTCAAATGGTGGGAGAGCAGAAGCGAGAACTTCAAGGCAACAATACACGGACGCGACCACGTGCAATATGTTGATGTTGCCGCCGACAAGGAGGGCAGGCTTTTAGGCATCAGGGCAAAAGTCTACGCCAACATGGGTGCTTATCTCTCGACGGCGGCCCCTGGAATTCCTACGATTCTCTTCGGCCCCATGCTCAGCGGGCCCTACAAAGTTCCCGCAGTCGATGTAGAAGTGGTCGGAGCGTTGACCAACACAGCGCCCGTCGACGCTTACAGGGGAGCTGGAAGACCTGAGGCAACATATCTTCTGGAAAGAATAATGGATATTCTTGCGATGAAAATAGGTAAAGACCCTGCGGAAGTTAGACGCCTAAACTTTGTTCGTTCCAGCGAGTTTCCATACAGCGCCAAGCCTATAGGCATTACATACGACAGCGGAGACTATGAAAAAGCCTTTGTCAAGGCGCTGGAGCTCGCAGACTACTGGAACAAGAGAAAGAGCCAACAAGAGCTTCATAGGAGGGGGAAGCTCATAGGTATAGGCATTTCTTCATATGTTGAGATATGCGGCATGGGGCCCTCTTCGGTTGCTAGGGCAACGGGCTTCGGGTTGGGGTTGTGGGAGAGCACAATTGTCAGAGTGCATCCCACGGGTAAGGTTTCGGTATACATCGGCGGTCATCCACACGGCCAAGGCGAGGAGACGACTTTCGCCCAGATAGTAGCCGACCGGCTGCAAATACCCATAGACGATGTTGAAATACTTCACGGCGACACGGCAATGATGCCTTTCGGGATGGGAACCTACGGTAGCAGGACAACTCCCGTGGCTGGAGCCTCCATAGCCATAGCATGCGGCAAAGTCCTCGAAAAAGCAGTCAAGATAGCAGCCCATCTTCTCGAGGCAGGTGAAAAAGACATAGAATACAGCGGTGGAAAGTTCTACGTAAAAGGCATGCCGGAGAAGAGCAAGTCTTTCGGAGAAGTCGCCTACGCCAGCTACGCAGCAGGCTCAAACGAGCTGCCAGCGGGGCTAGAGCCCGGGCTCGAGGCAACCGTCTTCTACGACCCGCCAAACTTCACATTCCCCTTCGGAACACATGTCTGCACCGTGGAAATCGACCCTGAGACAGGCTCCGTCAAAATACTCGATTACGTCGCTGTAGACGACTGCGGGACAAGAATAAACCCCATGATAGTAGAGGGACAGATTCACGGCGGAATAGTGCAGGGACTGGCGCAGGCGCTCTATGAAGAAGCCGTTTACGACCAGCAGGGCAGCCTTCTCACAGGCGACTTGAACGAATACCTAGTACCCACCGCTAATGAGATTCCAACAATCCGCGCCGACGCAACCGTCACACCATCGCCCCACAACCCACTAGGAGTTAAGGGAATAGGTGAGGCGGGAACAATAGCAGCCACGCCAGCTGTCGCCAACGCCATCATAGACGCTCTCAAACACCTCGGAATAACACATTTAGACACGCCGTTGAAGCCCGAGAAAATCTTTAGAGCCGTCAAGCAACAGCCAAAGAATAGCGGCGGCATTTAGTCTGCTGACATGTCTATCGGCGTCGTCTGAGAAACACCTAAATCTAACCAATAAAATATTCGTCCGAGCGGTTTTGTCCTCTATACCGCGCGGTAAACTTATCGGGATGCAGGTTTACAACCCAGACGGCTCGCTGGTGGGTACTGTCTCGGATGTTGAGCTTCCCGTGGGAGGGGGTGAGATAAGCCTTCAGGTGATGTCGAAGTTTAACATTGTCGAACGGATTCCATGGAGCATGGTTGGTGCTGCAGGCGACATAGTTATTTTAAAGGAGAAGATAGAGCTTAAACAGCCTGAGGCACCGCCTGCCACCCCATACACGCCTCCTGTAGCCCATCCCATGGTTCAGCAGCCGCGGGGCGGGCTGCTCTCGTCCGTGGCCTCGAAGCTACCCATAGGCCGTAAAGAGAAGTCAGCCTGTCCAACATGCGGTAAAGAACTAACATGGATTGAACAATACCAGCGGTGGTACTGCTACAACTGCGGTAAATATCCATGACCGAACGGCTGAAAGCCAAGCACATTGTCGGGGTAATTTTTGTTTTCCGCCATGGTGGAAAAAGCGATTCAAACATCTAAAACACGTCATGCACACCTTTCTATAGTTGTCTTCGCCGCCGCCCTCCTCACATATCTGCCGCCAGCATTGGTTAATGAAGCCCCGTTCTGGGACGACAAAGCCTACATCAACAACGCCCTCATAGCCAGCGGCCGGATAGAACCAAGCCAGGCAATGGGGCCCTACGCCGAGGAGAGGCCTCCGCTTTTCTGGTGGCTTCTCGCCCTGCTTTACACGGCGGGCCTGCCGGTCGAGACAGCTAGGCTGATATCACCTTTGACGGCGTCGGCCGGCGTCGTGGCCGTCTTCCTCCTGACTTCAAAGGTCTTCAAGAGTTCTTTGACAGGCCTCCTCACCGCACTGATTCTGGTTGTGCATGACTACTTCGTCCTGACAACCTCCTACATCCTGACAGACTCGCTGGGCTCTATCCTAGCTTTCCTAACGCTGGCGTGCTTCTCCCTAGGCCTGAGGTACGGTCCTTACATGTGGCTTTCAGGAATCCTCATGTCAGCCGCCATACTGGCGAGGGACCAGAACCTCCTCCTCATACCTGTCTTGGCGTTGTTTCTCATCTGGGTTGCAAAGACTTCGAGGCTTCTCAAAGTCCTGGCACTCGTCCCTCTAGGCTTGACAGCCTACCTCGCCGTCTCACTCACCCAGGAAGTGTTTCTCCAATACTTGTCCGACATCGCAACAGTTGTTTTGCTAGACAGAGTGTTCCCTGTTTTCATCACGTTTGTAGCGTTGTTCGCAACGCTGGCTGTGTACAAGATAGCTGAGCAGAAAAACCTCGTATCCCGCAGGCCGAGCATCGAGGAGAGATTCTTCGACATACTACTAGCTGTTGTGTTGTGCATCATCGTCCTTTACCCGTATTTTCTCGACAACGTGAGGCTCGGGGATGAGTACCAGATAGCTGGGAGGGGGGTGTTGTCAAGACCTGTCGCTCACTCCATCATGGTTAGGAACGACATAGCCCGCACCGGGTTGGGCGCCTTCGAGCGGGCGTCGGTCTGGGCTAGCACAACCCCCCAGCTTCTGACGACGCCGATCCTAGCCCTGTCTCTGCTGGGCGGCGTGCTCGTGTTGAAAAACCGAGTCGTCGAAGCAAGGCCCTTCGTCATCTGGGGAGGAGTCTCCATACCCTATGTCTTCTTCTTCACACACTTCGAATACAGGTTTCTAGCTCAGGCAGTACCAGCGCTCGCATGCCTTTCAGCATACAGCCTAGCTAGGCTAACCGCCGTGAACAAGCCCGCCGGCCTAGCCGCCGCCTGCCTAACACTCGTTGTAGCGGCTTTTCCAGCAGGCACCTACGGGTTTTTACCGAGCCTCTCGACGCCGACGGTCTTGGTCGGCTGGCAGGTTTTAACAGGAGCGTCGGCCGTGTCCGATAGATGGCTATCGGACTACGTCGCATACCTTAACGAGGTGATGAGGCAGCCTCAGCCGACGATTCCGCTGGAGAACATGCTTGCAGCGTCGTTAATGATCCCAGCCCTAGCTTTTGCGGTCTACCTAGGGTCGCGGAAAGGGTTGGAATACTAGCCTGATTTGGAATAAGCTATAATACACGCCGTTCGACCCTCTTCCCAGTGTCTAGATTTGGTGTACGTGTCTAGGGGTAGAAGGACGAGGTTTGCAGCGGTGTTGGCCGTTGCTTTGGTGGCGTTCCTTCTGGTCGGTCTGGCGGGAAGCTCATTCCTGAACGTCTACCTAAACATCGTCGAGTTCGGAGACCTCTTCATAAGACCATTCTACTTCTCAATCGTGGGAGGCCTCGTGCTCTCGTTCATAGCGTTGTTCAGGCTGGATTTCAGGTCGAGGAAATCGGCGACGATATGGGCGCTACGATCATTACTCATCATGCTCCGTGGTGGTTTTTCAACCAGAATGCTTGACTTCGAAAGGTTGCGCCTCTCGGTTCAGACCTTCACAGCATGGCAGTTGACGAAGCTCCTGCTCGGAACCTTCCTGTTTTCAAACAGCGTTTTCGGCATGTCTTTCCTAGCTTGGCTAAACGGCTGGGAGACAGGCATGGGCGAGATATACCGAATCTTCCTACTTCCCTTCACATCCTTCAAGCCCGGCGAGACAACTGGCGCAGAGGCAGTGATCCAGTCTTCTCCAGCCCTCATACTCCTGATACCTCCTCTATTCAACGCCATCGGCGTGAGGCTGCTGCTTCTAGTCGGGTTGACTAACATAGTCAAGGTTTTCACAAAAGCCTTGATCTCTTTCGGCGAGACGGGCATGATAACAATTAAAGCCTCGACAATACAATTCCTCGCTGCGCTGGGTCTCGCGTGGACCGGTTTCAACCTCTTCTTCAGCACCTACATCGACTACAACACACGTGTCCTGATAATCGCATGCTTCCTTGCTTCAGGAGTTCTAGCCTTCTACGGATACTTAGACTACTCTGGAAGAAGGTTGTTGAACAACATATACCTCAGAGCGGGGCTGCTTATCATCATCGCTCTGTCAACAGCCTCCATAGTGATTGTTCAGAACACAATCGCAGACGCTCAGAAGATCGAGTACAGAGGTCCCTATGTGATGCAGGAGATCACGGTCAACAGATACTTGTCAGATTTGAACGTGAAGGTCCTCCCTTACAACTTCAGCAAGATGGAGATACAGGAGTTTGAAGTCGACTCGATCACCCGGTCGAGCATGAAAATACTTGAACGAACAAGGCTGTGGGACTGGAGCGCAGCCTTCGCCAAACTCAGGCCCGAGATCGGCCTCATCCCCTACATAGATTTTGAAGACTCGGACATACTGCGGTTCAACGGCACGCTCTACTGGAGCGCCTCGATGAAACCCGTCCTGCCGGCCACGGTGACGAGCGCCGACCTATGGTACAACATGCATCTCGTCTACACTCACATCCCCCAAGGATTCCTGATGCTCAACGCCCACACGGGGGAAGTTGTCGACAGCTCCCAGTTCTTCAAGGAGAGGAGAATATACTACGGAGAGGGTGGAGCCCGAAGCCTCTTCTCATCGACATGGGCCGCCATCATACAGGGGAAGGAAACGCCCGACGAGATAGGTAGAGCCGTCTACGACGGCAAGGGCGGAGTTGTGGTAGGGCCCCCGCTTAGCTGGCTGTACGACATCACCTTCTTCCTCAGCTACCCGGACCGCAGCATAACCCTCCTAAGGTATCGGGACGTCCACGACAGAGTATCGCTGCTCTTCCCCTACTTCACATACTTCTTCGGAAATGACTACGTGGACATGTTTCCGGTGACCGACGGCGTCAAAACCTACTGGATGATGCCGCTCATCATCTCCCTGCCAACAGACAAGACTCCGTGGTCTCGGGAGAACCCTCTCGTAAGGTTCGTCGGCATAGCTCTGGTGGACGTCTACGATGGCTCGATACAGGTGATTACGCTGGGCAACGACTTTTTCACCAAGCTGTTCAAAACAGTTTACTCCGACTACGTGAAGGAGGATGTTCCATCGTGGCTTGGGAATCAGCTGAGGTATCCTGCAGAGCTCTTCTCATACCAGATAAGGCAGTTCTCCCTCTACCACGTCAGCGACCCGGCTATATTCATACAGGCCCGAGAGTTCTACGAAATTCCTCAAGGCGTGGACGTCTACTTCGTTCAAGCTAGGCTGCCCAACATGGACAACCTCGAGTTCATCGGCATTCTGTCGCTCGAGCTGAGGGGGGCTAGGGGGCTTAACTTGGCCGGCTACGCCGTTGTGCGCAACGATTATCCCCACACGGGTGAGATGTACTTCTACAAGGTAGACCCCGAGTCGCCCATCAAGCTCCTAGGCCCCTCAGCGGCTCTTCAGGCCCTTCAGAGAGACCCCGCCTTCAGAACGTTAAGCACCCTGCTAGCCTCACCCAGAATCGGTGAAACAATCTTCTACGAGGTCGGCGACCATCCTGTCTACGTCATACCTGTTTACACAGCAAGAGAGGGTGAGGGAGTGGTCACGCAGATCGGAACCATAGCGGTTGTGGGCGCTGCGTTCACAGGCCTTTACTACGTGGGTCTTGGCAATACAATAGACGAAGCCTTCCGAAACTATCTTTTGAAGCTGCTCGGCGAGCAACCACCTCCCCCATCCGCCGCCCTAACACGTGAAGCCAAGCTTGAAAACCTCAGAAGGCTGCTGACGGAGCTCGGGCTGGGAGGCGAAGCCGTCGACACGGTCAACGCCAACATAGTCTACAAGCACGAGGTCCTGAACTACACCGTCGAAAGGGACTTCGAGAAAATTAGACAGACTTTCCAGTCATTTACGGAGTCTTGGAAAAACTACGGGGCGATTATAGTCCACTGGGTTTCTGGCGATAGCTTATATTTAGGTGCGGTGTACCAGCAGTCGGGTATAACTGTGCTGAGGTACATACGGGTGGTGGTGGGTTGAGCGGAGACGTCAAGAAAACAGGGTTCAGCGGGTTGGGCTATCTCCTACTGTTCCTAGTCGGAGTCGCGGTGCTCTCGTTCATGCTGCGTCTCCAGACAGGGCTATTAGGCCTTGTTCTCGGAGGCCTAGCAGCCGGGCTTGCTGTCTACTGGTTCAAAGCCTTTAACAAGAGCCTAGCCTCACCGTCGTGGGATGACTTCCTGCTCGAAATAAGACATGAGGGGGATGTGGTCGACCTCACGGCGCAAGTCCCCGGCCCTGAGAGCAACGTCAAGGTAGAGCTGCTTGGGAGGAAGCTGGTGCTCAAAGGCGGGATGGGTTTTAGGCGGACTGTCAAGCTACCCTACGAGGCTATCTTGAGAGAGCTGAGGTATGTAAACGGCATACTGAACGCTAGGCTCGTCAAGAGAGCCGACGCTCCTACAACGAGCTGAGCCCGTCCAGTATGTCTTCAACCGTTTTGTGGAGAGACAGGACGTAGGGTATGCCCTCAGACGCAGCCAGCTCCACGGCGAACGGGTCGACATCCTCCTTTCCCCGAGGCCCGTGAATAGCTATCATCCGAGGCCTTATCGGGAAGATCTTGGCGGCTATGATGGGAGACCTACCTCTGGAGACGTTTGTGAACACCACAACCCTGACAGAGTTTCCGCCGAACAGCCTTAGAAAATCGTGAGAGTCGAGGTTCTTTATCGCACGAAGACTATCCACCACGGTGTATCCGTAGACATAGGAATCCCTCAACCCTTGCCCAGCAAGCCAAACACCCTTAATGGCGTCAGCGACCTCATCCAGCGTCCTGGGTGAGGTGTATTCAGCAATACCCAGCACGACACCGGACAAATCCCTGACGGAGCCGGCGTACTTCCTGATGTGCAGCCCGCCCTTCGCCTCGTCCAACCTAATCAAGGCGTTGACATACTTTCTGATGAACTCCGTGCCCGGGGACTTCCGGCGGTTCTTCTCGTAATCGCTCAAAACAGAAGAGGCCACACCCATGGCCTTGGCCAAGTTCTTCTGACTCTCCTCAAACAACAACCTCCACTTCTTCAAAGCATCCCCAGGCCTCGGCGAAAAAATCACCTCGCCGGCTATCGTGTTCATCAACTGTCGTTTGAGACTATCCTCGGCCTCCACGCTTCAAGCCACTAACCCATAGTCAAACATCTAGAGGATTTAAGATTTAGCTGAGATGGCTGAGCTCGAACCATAAAGATGGCCAGCCGCAGTCTATCCGCCGCAGGGCTTCTGCTCTGAGCCTGTATGATGACAAAGCCAAGCCTATACCTCGACAAAATGGCCGCACTAACCAGCAGGATCGTCTTCAACTTAGGGCCTAGGTCAACCTAGGCCGGGGCGTAATCACCCTCCAACCCGAAGCGACCACGACAGGACGGGGCCGTGAGATGCTAATCTGCTGGCGTGAATAAGCTTTTAATTGAGCATAACTCGGACGTCGAGAAAATCTATTATCTTCCGCCGCCTGAGATGGTTAGGAGCGAGTTCGAGAAGGCGGACAAGGCTCTGAGGATGTTCGGCTATGCCCCCTTCTCACCCGAGCTTGAGGAGAGGATAAGACCACTAGAGGACGCTGTCAGCATATGAGAGGCGGTCTCGAGCATGCCCGAGAAGGATAGCCCCGGCCTGATTCGCCGAGTCTTCAAACAAGAGGAATTGCCGGCTCTTTCGCCAACCCATCGTAAAAATGAGATAAGCATCGACTAGTCATCACGGGCACTTGCGGGGGAACTAAAAAAGACGTCAAAACAGCCTTGACGCTAATACAGCGAGGTTTTGTAAAAGTCAAACCTCTCATAACCCACAGAATGCCTCTGGAGAGAATTGTAGAAGCTCTGCAAACCCGCTTGCGGAGGAAAAGTATTAAAAGTCGTAATAACACCCTGGCATCGCTGTGAGCTACCCCGGTAAAGCTATTCGTCTTAAACGCATATTCCAAGCCGATGGACGCAGCCTCATCTTTGCGTTCGACCATGGTTCTTTCATGGGGCCTGTTAAGGGTTCTGAGAAGCCTTCGGAGATTCTCGCTAAAGTCGTGGGAGCAGGGGTCGACGCAGTGATGACGAATCTAGGTTTGCTAAAGGAGTACGCACCCTCTCTAGCGAGGAGAAACTTGGGCTGGATACTGAACCTTCAAGACAGATCCCCCTCGACAATACCGCAGAGTGTCAAAGCAGCTTCAAACCATGGAGCCGATGCGGTAAAATATTTCGTCAAATTTGGCGGCGAGAACGAGCGACAAGAGCTTGAGACACTGTGGGCCCTGTGTGTCGCAGCTGGAGATTTCGGAATCCCCGTTCTAGCTGAGATGTATCCCGGCAAGCCAGCCATGACCTCGGCCGTTGAAATCGCTAAGATCGCCAGGATAGGCGCTGAGTATGGAGCCGACTTCATAAAAACGATGTACACCGGCAGTGTGGAAAGCTTCAGGTATGTTGTCAGCACATGCCCTGTCCCAGTGGTTGTGTTGGGAGGCGAGTTTGTGGAGTCGGACTCGGAGGTTTTGCAGATGGTTTACGAAAGCATATCCGCCGGAGGAGCGGGGGTTGCTTTTGGTAGAAACATCTTCCAACACCCCAGCCCTGAAAAAATCACAAAGGCCCTCAACAGCATTATCCATGAAGGGTTTTCACCCGAAAAGCTTTTACCGCTGACCTAGGCATTGCCCCGTGGTCCGAGACCGTTTTGGCTGTATTATTCGTGACAGCGGCTGGGACTGGATGGGCCTAGACAGGGCTGAGGATAGCCAAAACTGTCGCCAACATCGCGACAACAACGGCGGGTGGAGCTGCACAGAACAAAACCACATCAAAAGTCCTAACCTCCACGGTAGCGGTGGAACAAGACCGAGCTTATCAGCAGACCCAAAAAATCGTGCTTATCGACTGAATTGTACTCGAAGCCGTTAAAAGAATGCAGGACCCAGACAAGTGGCGGCAGACCTAGAGACATGTTTAATGGAAAGCAGAAAGAGAAGAACTAGAAACGAAACAAACATAATCCGTCGCAACACAAGCTCACCGGTAGGGCTTATTTGGTTTTTTCGGCGGGCTACTTGATCTTATTTTCTAAACGTTTTTAAAGTGAAAAGATACAACAACTCCGTCATAGTTTTTCACTAGAGCATTTCAGCTGGTAGGAGTTTTGGTCAAACGCCCATACCGGTTAGTGGTCGAGTTTGATGAATAGATGTTTTACGGCTTCGTATAGTTCAATGTATGTTTCGTATTTTTTGTCATATGTTTCTGTTTTCGTTGGGTTGGGGTTGAAGGTTTTTTCGATTACGACTGCTTTCTCGGCTGATTCGCTGTAGTCTTTGTAGATTTGTTTGCTGACAGCTCCGACCAAGGCTGCGCCAAGAGGTGCTGCGTCGCTTATCGAGGGTTTGATAACTTTGACCCCTAATACGTCGGCTTTTATCTGGTTCCAGAGGTCGCTGTTTCCCTGACCTCCGGCAACACGTAGCTCGTCAAGCCGGCCGCCCGCTTTTTTAATGAATTCGACAATCCGCCTCAACCCATAAGCCGTCGCCTCCATAATAGCTCTCGCAACATCACCACGGCCGTGTCTAAGCTGAAGACCGAAGAAGACGCCCCGAGCATAAGGGTTCCAGACTGGAGTTCTTTCACCCTGAAAATACGGTAGGACTATGAGCTGCACGTTTTCACATTTTGCTGCCTCAGCATCGACTAAGGTATACGATGATTCAGGTGGGTAGAAATTGTTGCGGAACCATCTTAACACAGCTCCTGTAGTGTTCATTACACCGCTGATGTTCCAAAAACCTCTCACAATATGTCGGACGCAGTTGAATTCTCTCTTCGAAGGTCTTAGCTCTTCATGCCAACATAGGTCAAAGCCCTGTGAAGTTCCGCCATGGTCCATGGCCACGCTTGGTTTAACAGCCCCGACTCCGACGATGCTGTGGGCGAAATCAGCCGTTCCCTGAATAACAGTAGTCGATGGAATATTCAGCATTTTTGCCACGCTTTCCTTAACAGGGCCGATTTCATCTCCTATCAGCCTTGGCTCCGGAAGCTTCTCCAACTCAAATTCCGTCATGCTGAGGTGTTCCGGTTTCCAGTAAGGAATGCTTTCCCACGTGTAGTACTGCTCGTCGAGCAAACCCACGGTCGCCGAACCGGTCAGCCGGAAAGCGACGAAATCGAAGGCGTGTAAAAAACAAAATGTTTTCTTATAAACAGAAGGAAGGTTGTTCATGAACCACAGAAGCTTAGATTCAGCCGTGAACGGGTCGACGTCTTCGCCGGTTAAATTTCGCAGTTTTTCAGCCTCAGCAACAGCACGACCATCCATCCAAACTAAGGCATGGTGAAGAGGGCGACCATTTCTGTCCACGGGAACGATGCTAGGTGCCTGTCCACCGATGCAAAGCGTGAGGTCGCGTGGCTTGAACTTGCTTGCGAATTCTCTCAGTAAATCAATGCTTCTAGCATACCATATTTCAGCGTCGAACTCAACCTTTTCCCCGTCAGCAACTACGTTGGGGAGGTCGCGATGTGACTGCCAAACGACCTTACCTTCGTCGGACAATGCAACAGCTTTCACACTGCCGGTGCCCACATCCAAGCCTAAAATCATGGCGATTCGCTCATTAAAATCATTGGTTTCAAGCCAGCACTTTTTTCCCAGTAGATGAACGCTTCCTCCAAATTTTCAAGTTCAAAAAACTTTGAGATGATCTTCATCACGTCTATTTCCTTTTTCTCCATGAACACTAACGCTCTTTCCATATCCACTGGCAAGTGGTCGAAGCTGCCGGTAATATTAATTTCGCCGTAGTGTATTGTGTTAGGGTCTAGGACGATGTCTTCTTTGGGATAGGTGGATGCGAACAATACTACTGTTCCGAATGGCCTCACTACTTTCACGGCGGATTCGATAGCAGCCTTGGCCCCCGTCGCCATAATCACTCCGTCAGCCCCCAGTCCATCACCCTCGGACTTTATCACGTCTTCCAGCTTTTCCTCAGCCGGGTTGACCACGGCATCCGCGCCCAGTTCGCGGGCTATCCGCCGCCTTTCGGAATTTATTTCCGAAACAACCACCCTGAAGCCGAATTTTTTCGCCACCATCAGGTTTAGCAAGCCCATCGGCCCAGCTCCCACAACCAAAACCAAGTCGCCCGGCAGACAGTTTGTTCGCATGTTAGCTCTTATACTGACGGCGACAGGTTCGGTCAAAGCTGCTTCCTGAATACTCACATTTTTAGGAACTTTGTAGCTGTAAAATCCTTTCGCAACAGCGTATTCGGCATATCCGCGCAAAACGGGTTTTTTCCGTATGCATAGGTTTGTTAGACCACGTCTGCACAGCTTGCACAAGCCGCATGGAATGATTATTTCGGGGACAATTTTGTCGCCGGGCTGTAAATGCTTTATTCTTGGACCGACCTCAAGGATTTCACCGGCCCATTCATGTCCCGACATCCCGTAGCTGTCCAAACCGTATTCGAAAATTCTGCTTTTGTAAACACCTCGGAAAGTTCTAACATCACTAGGACACACACTAATAGCTTTGACTTTAACCAAAACTTCGTCATCGCTGATTTTCGGAACAGGAACATCGCCGATTCGAAGGTCTGAAGGCCCGAAAAGAAGAGCCGCCTTCACAGCTTGAAATTTTCATATGCTAAATATAAACATGCAGAACAGTCAGGCAGTATCCGGATAAGGCTTTCTATGACGTCTTCTTCTTTCAAAACACCATCCCATCTAGACACCCTCTCATCCTGAAAACATCGCTTATCAGGAATGTCAGCAGGGTAATACGCCTACTCATGCCAAAAGCATCCTCATAAGGAATGTTGGGAACCTAGCTAGGCTCCTCTCCCTGCTGGCCTCGTCCATTATATTTACGGCAGCCCTTGAATACACCCAATCCCGATACCTCCAAAGGAAGGGGGTAGTCGATGAAATACGTGTATTCTGAAGAGCAGCCACGGCAAAGGCCTACCGGATAAAGCTTAATTTCCACGTATCAGGTAGTGCCCAGACGAGGAGGATATCTGAAGATTGGATGATTTCTCCCTTCTGAAAGAGTCTAGACTGGTTATCACGAATATTCAAGGCATCATCAGGACCATGCTACGTATTAGGTAATAAAATTTAATAACCAGTAGCAGCATTAAAATACTGCTGTCATGAGCAGGCTGGTTGCGAAAGGTAGGAACACACTATTGGTCTTAGTCGCTGTCGTCAGCGCCGTCGTCGGCATTCTCATCAACCTCGCCATAAACACTCCATCTCCTGTCTGGGGAGTGAGCCATTCGCCAACCCGTCAGGCTCTCTTCTACATGAACGCCATTCTTATCTACACAATTCCGGGATTCGTGGCGATTTCACTTTTCTCAACTAAGAAGGAATGGCTTGCGCCGCCGGGAAAATATGTACCTGAAGGTAGATATTCCGTTTCTTCGCCGTATTTTCTATCAGCGTCAGCTATTGTCGCGGCTGTGGCTACCGTCGCAGGGCTTCCAGGACCAATAAACATAGATACAGTCGCCTTGGTGACGGCGTTTGCGGCTGTGTATTTCGGGCCTTTCACGGCTTTTCTCGGAACAGCAGTTGCCTTTATCCTCCGCTACGCGCTTGGGCTGGCTCCATGGGTTGCCACGCCAAACATCGTCGTAGCTTACGCGTTGATGGACGGCGGCATCTGGGCTATTTCGTCGATAATCTTTTGGTACGTGGTTCGCAGCAGGCCGTTGGGAGCGACTGCCAGGAATCTGTTGACGGTTTTGATGGCGTTTGTATTCATGGGTGTACACTTCTCGGGATGGGTTATCACAAACTATTTCACAAACAACCCGTTTGAAGCTGCCTTGGCTAACGTAGCTTGGGCCATCAGCCCCGCTGGATTCGTCATATCAAGCTTTGTCGCACAGTTCATCGGCACTTTGATAGGGAGCTTCTACTACGAGTCGAGGCTCGTCCAAGCTGCAGGGAAACCAGCTGTTGCAACTAAATAATCAAATCTTTTTTTCTTTTTACAGAAATGCCGCTAATTGAGTTGAAAAACGTAAGTGTAAACTATTTACATAGGAGTGAAAAAGCACTCGACAATGTGAGCTTATCCGTCGAAGAGGGTGAATTCGTCGCATTGGTGGGCCCCCTGCTGTCTGGAAAAACAACTCTTCTTTTCCTGCTCAACGGATTGATCCCAAACGTCATCCCGGCCAAGATAGAGGGGGAAATATCGGTCGCAGGAAAAAATCCAAGAAGCTATTTAGTAGCAGAGATGGCTCCTACGGTAGGACTTGTTTTAGACGACCCGACCGTGCAGGTATTCAGCCTAACCGTGAAAGACGACGTCGCATTCGGCCCGATCAACCTTGGCATGCCGCTTCACGAAATAGAAGAAAGAGTTGAATATGCTGTTTCCGCGACAAGGCTTAAACCACTTTTGCTCCGGCATCCGAAAGAGTTGAGTGGAGGGCAGCAGCAGGCTCTGAGCATCGCAGGTGTTTTAGCCATGAGGCCCAAGGTTTTAGCGTTAGACGAGCCCATCTCCATGCTAGACCCGATCGGCAAAAGCCTCGTTCTCGAAGCCATAAAAGATTTGAACAAAAGATATGGAATGACCTGTATAATTGCTGAATCCGGTGCAGACTTGGAGGATGTTCTTAACATCGTAAACAGAGTTGTTGTTCTGGACAAGGGGAAAATAATTTTCGACGGCACGCCTGACGAAGCCGTGGAAAACAGCTGTCTCAAATACACCGGTGTAGGAGCTCCTCAAGTCGCAGAGCTTTTTGAAAGACTGAGGGAAATAGGTCTGACAACGAAGATTAGGGGAACTTTGGACGGCGCGGAAGAGGAGATGCGGAAACTGATTTCATCGGGCCGGGTGAAAATCATTCCAAACACAGGTGTGAAAAACTTTCAAAAAGCAAGAGGCAACCCAGTAGTGATAGCGAAGAGAATTACCTACGTATATCCAAACGGTGTTCGTGCCTTGGATGGCGTCGACTTGATGCTCTACGAAAGAGAGTTGACGGCGATTATTGGACAGAACGGTTCTGGAAAATCAACCTTGGCCCTAACACTCGTGGGCGTATACAAACCAACAAACCCAGACGCCGAAATAAACGTCCTCGGATTGGACGTTATCAAAGCAGACCCCAAAGAAGTTGTTCGGAAAATCAACTATGTTTTCCAAAATCCTAGCAACATGCTCTTCAGTAAAACCGTTGAAGATGAGTTATCGTTTGGCCCGAAAAACCTCGGATACTCACCTAAAGAAATCGAAAAACTCATCGACAACACCTTAAATCTACTCGGCATTCCGCATGTAAAAAAAGAACTCATAATAGACCTGCCAAGATACCTACGCACACTCGTAGCCCTCGCAAGTATTCTCATCCTAGAGCCGAAGATAATAATCATAGACGAGCCGACATCAGGTCTCGACAGAAAAGATTCTCTTAGGTTGATGGAAATAATCAAAAACCTCAAAAACATGGGAACATCCCTTGTGATTATTACCCATGATAGGCGGCTTGTCTCAGAGTTTGCCGACCGCGTTATAGTCATGGCGGATGGCAAGATTTTACTCGACGGTACTCCTAGAGAAGTTTTCTCTCAGAGAGAAATTCTTGACAAGGCTTCTTTAAAGCCGCCACAAATAACGGAGCTTGCTCAAAACCTTTCAGACGTGGGTTTCAGGCCGGACGTTCTCAGAGTGGAAGAATTCATACAACAGATTAAGGTGAGCTGATTGCCGCAGTGGTTTGAATACGAACCTAAGGGAACAATCCTCCACCGTTTAAACCCGTTGCCCCGTGTCACCTTGTATATCTCGCTTTTAATGCTCGTAAGCTTCTACTATGACCCATACTATCTCGCGGTTCTTGCGGCTGTTATCACAGCGTTGTTTATAATAGCCAAAACACCGCCCAAATGGCTTGTCATAGCCGTTCCAGCCGCCGCCTACAGGTCCATCGAATATTTCATCCTAGGTGTGGCGCAGGCCAACCCAGCGCTCTTCAAAGTATGGCCGAAAGAATTTGTCTCACAGGTTCTATTCGAAATCCCCTTTCCATTCATCGGCAATGTTAAACTCATAGCAGGCGCGGCCCTTTGGGTTTTCGGGCATGTCAGCCACATTATCCTCGGAGCCATGGTAACACTAACACTCATCTACACAACGTCGATGACCGACTACGTCCTCCTTCTCAGATACCTACGCTTTCCATACCAAGTCATATACGTGGTCACCGTCGCTCTCAAATTCGTGCCTGACCTTTTCAGAACCATATCCATCATTGCCAAAGCACAGCGGCTGAGAGGATGGGGGTCAAAAACCCGCAACCCAATAAAAGCAGCGCGGGAAGCATTGCCAGTAATCCTACCACTTACACGGCAAATCGTTTACTATGTTGACGTGCTGAACATCAGCAGCCAAATAAGAGGCGGCGGTGCAAAAACAGCACGATATCATAGCACATTAATAGTTAAGAAATTCGATATCATTCTGACAACAATGTTTATCGTCATTCTATCCGTGCTCGTCTACCTGCTGTTTGCCTACAACATGGGAATACTGTAAAACAAGCTACAGCCTCGTCGCCATGCTGTCAAAAACAGTGCTAGGGTTTAAACTACGCAGGCATGGATCATCGCGGTTCCCCGCCCCAAATAAGATAAGAGAGAAAGCTTGTAGTGCATGTCATAGAGCCTGAAAATGGACGTATGCTGACGGCGGTCAAACCAAGCTTACGCGTCTCCTCCTCAAGCCCTGAGCCCGCCGACGGTCCGGCGAACTCTCGATGTCTGTAAAGAGCGTTTTCATCCAGTATCACCTTAGAGTCTATCGCCCGAAGCTTTCCGTCGGACGTTGGCGTTAGCGGGTTTATCTCCGCCAGCTCACAGTCCATCTCCACGAAAAGCCTGAAAAAGACTTCGCAGCATTTTCCCAGTCTTCTCCCCAAGGCCTCCCTCCAGCTTCAAGAACCTAGTTCCCTTTCCTACTTGATGGTCGCCGTGGTTGAATGTGTTAGACATGTTCAGGGGACTATGGGCGAGCGTTGTGGAAAAGCTGACTTAACGCAGATAATCCCCAGCCTTGTTCTCAAAATGGGCTACAGAGTTTTGAAAACACAAGACGGCATCAAGAAGCTCAAAGACGTTGCTTACTACGTCGCGGAGGTTGCTGGCATGCCTTTAAGCGTGGGATATCCTTTCTTTGGCGTCAACGCCTCCCCACAAAGGCGGGGTTCACGTAGATGCTGTAGTCAAGAGCCCTCGGACATACGAGCATGTGGATCAGTCGCTGCCGGGTGTGGACAGAGCTTTGTCGGTCTCCGAGCCGGCTGGGAGGCGGAGACCGCCGCATCACCCAGTGGAGATAAGCATTCAGGCTACCACCAGCGATACATTATTACCTTCATGTCGGTGAAGAAGTCTATCGTACCTGTCTGTCCCGCCAGTGGTCCAAAGTGGCTCTTCTTACGGGCTGGGAATGGGAAGAACTGGTGTGGCTGTGCCACCGCCATGTTTACTGCAATGTTTCCTGCCTGTATTCGCCTTGAAAACTCCCTCGCCCACTTCCCGCTAGACGTGTAGATTGTGCCTGTGTTGCCGTATTGACGGTTGTTGGCTATCTCAACGGCTTCCTCGAAGCTGGATGCCCTAACGATAGGGATGACTGGGCCGAAGACCTCCTCCTTCTCAACCTCCATACCCGGTGTCAAGTCATCCAATATCATGGGCCCCAAGTAGAATCCGCTGGAATATCTGTCGTCGACGCAAGGCTCCCTCCCATCCATTAAAAGTCTGGCCCCATCGTCTACCGCTCTCTCAACCATTTTAACCACTCTCTCTTTATTGCTCCCCGAGGACATGGGGCCCATATCCGTGGTTTCGAGGAGGGGGTAGTTCACGTTTATCTTTGAGGCTCTTTCCACTATCTTGCCGACAAACTTGTCGTATGCGTCGCCGACGGTGATGAGAAGTCCGGGAGCTAGGCAGCGCTGCCCCGCCATGTTGAAGAAACCGCCTATGATGTTCTCGATTGTCGGCTGGGGTGTGGCGTCGGGCATCAGGACGACAGGATTCTTGGCGCTGGTCTGGCAAATAACTCTCTTTCCATGGGAGCACGCCGAGGAGTAGACTCTCTCGCCAACCGAGGTGGTTCCTACGAAGCACACGCCCGAAACCTCCGGATTTTTCACCAGCTCCTCTACACCGGGCCCACCCCCGTTGATGACGTTCACTACGCCCGGAGGATAGCCAGCCTGTCTAAACAGATCGGCGAAAAATGTGATTGGGACAGGGTCTATAGGGCTTGGCTTCACCACCGCCGTGTTTCCGAGAGTTACTGCGATCGGGACAAACCACATTGGTATCATTATGGGGAAGTTGAAGGGGGTTATGATAGCGAAGACGCCCACAGGCTCCCTTACAGACTCCATGTCTATCTCAGGCTCAGCCCTAGCCAGATTCACTATCTTCCTATTCATCATCATTAGGTGTGGTAGGCCTAGCGCGGAGTCCACGGCTTCAAGGACCCTCCTCATCTCAGCCCGCGCCTCGTTTATCGTCTTGCCAACGTTCTGCGAAAGGAGTCTGGCAAAATCTTCAATCCTCTCTTCAATAAGCGTTTTGAGCCGTATGAGGTGTTGTAGGCGGTCGAAGACGGGTATGTTTGACCACCGGCCGAAGGCGCTGGCCGCAGCGCTTACAGCCCTGTCAACATCTTTAGACGATAGTGTTGGGACTTCGGCTATAACACTGCCCAGTCCTGGGTCGAACGATGGGTGATAATGGTCAGACTCTGGCTCTACGTACTCGTTGTTGATGAAGTGTTTCACACGGCCATAGTATTCAGAGAATATTATACGCTGGCCCTCTTTCAATAGGGCTGCTCACCCTCGGGTCGCATCCTTCACGGAGGATTCCAGTATATCGAGTGCTTTCTCTATTTGTTCATCCGTTATGACTAGTGGTGGCTGGATTCTGAGGACGGATTCCTTAACGCCTCCCGACCCCAGCAACAGGCCTCTCTCCCTGCACATGTCTCTTATCCTCCTAGTCTCTTCAACCGCGGGTGTCTTCTTCTCCCTATCCCTGACGAGCTCTATCCCTATCATCAATCCCTTCCCCCTGACATCACCTATGATCGGATACTCTTCCTTCATCTCGTTAAGCCGCTTCATTACACGTTCACCCTTCTCTGCCGTCTTCTCCGGAATCTTATCCCTCAGCATCACGTTTATGTTCGCTAGCGCCGCCGCGGCTGAGACAGGGTTTCCTCCAAAGGTTGACAGATGGTCGCCGGGCTCGAAGGCATTGCCAATATCGTCTCTAGCCATGCAAGCGCCCAGCGGGAACCCGTTGGCTATTCCCTTGGCAAGGGTCAGGATATCTGGCTCAACTCCATAATGCTCTATCGCGAAGAGCTTGCCAGTCCTCCCGAAGCCTGTCTGAACCTCGTCGCAGATGAAGAGTATCCCATAATCATCTAGGATCTCCTTGACCACCCTGAAGTATTCTGGGGGAGGCGGGATGATGCCGCCCTCACCGAGCACCGGCTCGGCTATGAAGGCCGCAACACCCCTACCAGTAGAGTATTCTATGACGTCGCGTATGGACCTTGCGCACTGGAGGTCGCATTCAGGATATGTCTTACCGAACGGGCACCTATAGCAGTATGGCGGTAGCGCGAAGGATACTCCAGGCAGATACGGCCCCATATCATACCTCCTCCTCCCAGACTGTCCAGTGACGCTGAGGGCTCCAATGGTGCGTCCGTGGAAAGAGCACATGAGCGCTATAAGCTCATATCGCTTGGTGAACTTCCGCGCAAGCTTGATCGCGCACTCGACGGCCTCTGCGCCGCTATTACCGAAGAACATCTTCCTTAAAGGCTTGGGAGCGACCTCGGCCAGCTTCTCAGCCAGCTCAGCAACTACCGGAATATAGTAGACGTAGGCGCATGCATGGACTAACCTCTTTGCTTGGGCGACAACTGCGTCTACGACTTCGGGATGACAGTGGCCCAGATTCACTACAGAAATCCCGGCAAAACAGTCAATATACTCCCTGCCATCAACATCCCAGACCGATGCACCACTGGCACGCTCGATAACAACCGGCTCAATTCTACGAACCATACTCGTAATCAAAAACTTCTGAGCCTTCTCCATGAATATTGACGACCTAGTCATAAGACTGAACACACTCAGTTCCACATCCTACCCCCCATAAAAACTTTTGCATTTTACTGACGGGTTGTGTCCGGATAAGCGTTTCCTGTTCTTAGTGTTTGGTGGTGTATAGTTTTCTCATCCCCTGTGCGTGGCTTGTGGCGCTGGGCTTGCCGTGGAATACAGCCTTCCTCTCCTCCAGGTATCTGAAGAGCCTCTCAACCCTGTTCCTAATACCGGGCCTCTGGTGTTCATACTCTATCCCAAGCCTCTGCAGAGCCCATGGATACCATGCACCCCTCCTACAGCCACCATGAAACATATACCCAAGAACCGCTGAAACCTCAACCCAACGGCTTTTTCGCTAGGCTTAAAACAACCCGAAGCAACATCCACACAGATAACATCCCGCCTCTAAACACACCTCTTATCAGGACACTATCTTACTGCCGAGCGCTTTAGAAACTACTGATGGTTCTTATTTTTTACTATCATCATTCACTTGGCACGAGCCTGTAATAGGGCCTCATTGGTTCAGATTGTGCTTCAACATATATTCCCTTAACCTCCAGATAGTGTTTTAATGCTAGGACTGTGTTGCTCCTGCCTATGCCCGATTGCTTGAGCCCTCCCAACGGCAGCTCTACGGGGAATGTGTAGTAGGTGTTCACCCACACTGCTCCAGCCTTCACCTTCTCAGCTAACCGTAGAGCTCTGCTTGTGTCGCTGCTCCATGCATCTACTGCTAGACGGTAGATGGATGAGTTAGCGTGGCTGATTGCCTCAAACTCCGTCATGGTTGGTATGGGGCCGAATATTTATTGTAAACGACATAGACGAAGAGTATGTTAGTGTTGCCTACGGAATTATCGCCGAGCTTCTATGGTTTACAAACCATTCTTCGCACGTCTATGCGTTTGCGGAGAAGGCGGAGACCCTCCACTAAAAGAAAGGGCTAAGGATTTGGCACTATCCACAAGAGGCGGTGTAACCAACGCCGTCGTCTTATCACTCCTCTTACTGCAACCTACAGGATAGTAGGTTGCAGGGGCTGAGGGGTTCAAAGTGGGCTTAATGCCCCAAACAACTAAAGAAACTTTCTCGTCCAGCTAATCTCGTCGGCCTACACCATGCTTAGACGATGGAGTATATGTGTTGTCGTCGTCAAGAACGCCGCCACAAACAGGTTGAAACAACCCATTGAAGAAGCGGTCGCTGAAATCACGAGATTCGTTAAATTAAGGACGTTGAAGTCCATAGAAGGGCGACGAGAGCCATCACATGTATACTCTTGATGGCGAAAAAAGTCGGCAAAATAATTGATATTCCTGCGGAGGAGGGAGATGAGCTCCACGCGGACACCGTCCCCATAGAGCTTACAGACGAGTTCATTGAGCTTCTTAGACGTGGTATCGGAGTCTTATACCGTTTAAGATGATGTTTGGTTTAAGGCGAAGAATGCAAAAAACGATGTTAGAGTAATGATGTCTTTGGAGACTAAGTGGTTTAAACAAGACTTCTTGGTTATGCGTCGGCCTATCTCCGCCTACAGAAGCGCTTTCCTCAGCGCCTCAAACAGGGGGGCGAATCTCTCTGTCTAGCTTATAACCTCTCAGCACAGACGCTGACTGTTCAGCCCATTCTCTCGTTTAGTGTGCTTCGGCGGCGCTGGCTAGATGTGGGCCGGCTGAGCCCAGTATCGAGTATTCAACCCTAAGCAGTGTTGCATTCTTCACAGGCTCGCCTTCTATGGGAAGGAATGGAGTATCTGATCCCACCTAAGGCTATCCCCGCAGGAAAAACGGGTGGAACGTTTGTGCAGTATCCAACATTTGTATCGGTCATACAAATAATCGCGCTGAGGCCGTAGTGTTTCATCTTCTCCCTAGTCCTAGCGATTTTCTCACGGAGCATGCTGTCGAAATCAAGCCCTACTAATGGAGTGTTTTCCGGAAAACCCATATCGCCAACGTTATAGTTGACCATAATCTACGGAGACTTTTGAAAACCATGAACGGGATTGTCGTTTGAGCTTTTCTAGATATAAGTTTTTAACGGCTAACGGCATATGCAAAAAACCATCATAGTAATACACTCGATTGACAGCGCCATCGAGCACTTCAAGCAGGCTTTTCTACACGTATTCGTAGGACTGCTACCTATGTCAGATGGCGTTCCACCCTTTAGAACTGTTTCATACACGGACGCTGCCACGTCCACGTGCCACGTCCACGCCTCCAGCATCGGTATGCTTTCATTGGTGATAGGCGGGCTTGTAGAGGAATATCCGGGACACATATGGCACTACCCGCTTTTCACAGTAAGAAACGCTTCAGCGGCGGCTGGCCTGCAGGCTATAGACGGCCCGTATGCATTTTACACCGATTTAGACGGCTTTATAAAGTCTGCTAAGCTTTCCAGAAGCTTGGGCTTCGACGGCAAGTGGGTAATACACCCAAGCCAGATAGAGACATGTAATAAGATTTATACCCCTACAGGGGAGGAGATTGAAAAAGCTCGGAAGATTATTCAGGCTTATGAAAAGGCTTCGAAAGAAGGAGTGGGAGCCATTTCAGTAGACGGAATAATGGTTGATGACGCAACTGTAAGAATAGCTAGAAGGATGCTAGAAATGGAGAGATATGTACTCTAAGCGTAGCTAGACGGTCTAGCGAACACCCGCCAGACCTTCGAGTTAGAGCATAGGTCGAGATGGGTGAGGATTTTTAACATAGTGGGCGAGCGAATCGCGAAGAACATGCTAAACAATGGTTTGTAGCTTGTCGTTCGGAACAGAACACGCTCGAAGGCTTTAGAGAGCTGAGCTTGGAGCACGCATAGCCGAATCCCTTAAAGAAGTAGCTGAAAACACAGACGTTGTGTTCAGCATGCTGCCAAACCCCGAGGTTGCAGAAAACGTGTTAACTGGAACAGGATACAGTGCAGCGGTGGATGTTTCCGGGACAGTGAGGTTGGTCCAAATGTATTACTGACCGACTTGGCTCGTGGATTATAGGAACAATATACTTCCGAACTCCTTAAAACACATATTATGAAGAGGGAAAAATAAGCGAGGCTTGGCTGGAGGCCAACCAGCAAGAACAACACCAGAGAAACCCATGAAAGGCCTGCTGTTAAACCACGTGTCAAATGCGGGGACATCGCCCGCATTGTTATATATTTCATACCTGCCTCATGGGGGTTTCTCTCTGTTGTCTATGCCGGTATGACCTTCAGCCTCTCACGGATTTCTCTCATCGTCCTCCATACCATGTATAGAAGTTCTTTTTGACATATCGCTGTCGCAGATATTCGTGTTGCTAGTGTCAACCTCTCCAAAGCCTTCCTAGCTTTTCTCATTGAATATCCTCGGTCTTCCTTTGAATAGTCCGAAGTAGTTGGCTGTTTTTATGAAGTTTTTACACGGGCCTATGTATGTCATGACCTCGACTAAAGCTTCTCCCGCATCAGATAGTTATGACCGTTTATACCCAGAGCTTCAACAACCCTGTTGTAGGCCGGTATTCTCCTACCGGCCTCATCCTCTACTGTCTTTGCCACTCCCTCATTATGCTTCTCCATGAGTTTTATGGTCTTTTTTAGGATGTTCTTTTCGACACTGTTGTTCAAAGCCTTCATCCTATTAGTCAGAGAGACATAGCTTTTGAGGGCAGGGCTGGACGCTACTCCAGATGGTCTAAAGCTCTTTCAGAGGCCAGGATTGTTAAGACGTCGGTGGAGCTACAGTGTTTGAGAGCCATTGCAGCGATAATAGACGGAGTTTTTGCGACACATGCCAAAAACCTTAGACCAGGTGTCGCGGAAAACGAAATATTCGCTAAAGGTGTGGCGTATGCCGTTGAACAGGGTGTGGCACTTACGGATGGTTCATGGTGTTAGGTCTGCACACGTGGACTAAGGACAACTCACGCCCGTTTAGCGGCAGGAGAATAAGGCCAGGAGATGTTGTATACGCAGATTTTTTAAATTCAGTTTGAACGGTTACAAATCATGCTATTACAGGACTTTCGTGGTCGGGAAAGCGTGGAAAGATCTTGTTTACAGCCGGCTGAGACAGGCTGAGAAGAAGGTTTGACCCGGCAACATAAGACGTCGTGGAAAGCTGGTCTGACGAGGATGTTCTCTGTTCTGAGAAGCCGCCTTACGTTAAAACAGAAAATGAGCAGACTTCTGCTTGAAGGCTATGGTGAAAATCGCATGCTATGCTTTGTCTGCAACAGCCATGCGAAAAAGAAGGCCAGGGAGCTGAGGTAGACCGCTAACACATATAACTTCAACCCAGCAGCCTACGATGTCTGCAACGTGGCCGAAAACTAATGGGCCGGAAGCATTCCCATAAGCTAGGGAAAAGTAGACTCCGCTTGTTTTCGGAAAGCCTAAGTATGCAAGCTTGGCCGCAGGCCTGACAGCTGGACACTACCGTCTGACGCGAACATAAAGTTTTTATATGATCCCTCTAATTAGTGGCGAGTTATCTTGTCTAGACTGGATTTGGTCATATCCGGGGGAACTGTAGTCGGTCCCGGATGGGTTGCTGAAACAGATATTGGCGTCTCAGATGGAAAAATCGTTCATGTGGGTAGTCTTGCCTCGGCTAGCGCTGAGAAGACTGTCAACGCCCGTGGCAAAATAGTCATACCCGGCGGGATAGATCCCCACACCCACTATGAGCTGTATTTTATGGGTGCGAAGCCTCGGGAGACATGGGATATCGGTACTATAGCGTCTGCCATCGGCGGTACGACAACTACGATCGACTTTGCACCCCAGGAGAAGGGCGAGTCCCTGCTCGACGCCACCAAGAAGCAGATGGAGAGGGCTGGACAGCTCTCAGTGATAGACTTCACCACAAAGCCGATCATCAGCGACTTCTCAGACATGGGCAGGGTGATGAAGGGTATGAAGGAGGCCATGGACTATGGTGTCCCAGGTTTCAAGGTCTTCATGATATACAGGCATCAGGGCTGGATGGCTGATGACTGGATTCTCTTCCAAGTGATGCGTAGGGCGAGGGAGCTGGGAGGCGTCGTCACTATTCATGCTGAGAACGGCTTCATAGGTGAGGGGATGCAGGAGGAGTTCGTGAATGGGGGGAGGGTAGAGCCCAGATACCACGGCCAAGCCAAGCCCAATATGGTGGAGAACCTAGCTATTCTAATGGCGATGAACATAGCTGAGATAACAGGTGCGAGAACATACATTGTCCACCAATCCACTCGTGAGGGGCATGAGATAGTGGCCCAGTACCGTTTGAAAGGGCTGCCTGTCTTCGTGGAGACTTGTCCCCACTACCTAGTGTTAACGGATGAAACGTTCGAACCACCTGAGAGGGGAATATACTACATGTGCAGCCCACCTCTAAGGAAGAAAGAGGATGTGGAGGCGTTATGGCGGGCTGTGATGGGAGGCAAGATCCAGACCATAGGCTCCGACCACGTGGCATTCACCAAGAGCCAGAAGGAGGAGTTCGCTGGAATATTCACCAAGATACCCAATGGGTTCCCAGGCTCGGAAGTACGCGTCCCACTCATGTTCTACGAGGGGGTGATCAGGCGTGGGATGACCCTAACACGATTTGTTGATGTGGTAAGCACAAACGCCGCCAAGATATTCGGCCTCTATCCTCAGAAGGGTGTGATAGCTCCCGGCGCGGACGCGGACTTAGTCATAATAGATCCCAACAGGGAGCACTCCTTAGACGCCAAGAATCTACACATGGGGACTGACCTAAGTGTTTACGAGGGTATGAGGGTTAAAGGCTGGCCGTCCATGACCATCCTCCGTGGTGAAATAATAGTGGATAACGAACAGTTCCTGGGGAGGCCTGGCATAGGACGGTTTGTGAAGGCCAAGATAGATGAGCAAGTCCTCAACAGCGCTAGGTGAACAACGCTGACCGATCCCAGGGTTTCCCTAGACAGGATCTGGTCAGACCTGATTGAGTTCAGTAAGATAGGTGAGACAGCGGGAGGGGGTAGGACGAGGCTCGCGCTCAGCATGGAGGACCACAGGGCTAGGAGCCTCCTAATATCCAAGATGCGTGAAGCGGGGCTCGAAGTCCGCATAGACAGAGCGGGCAACATATTAGGACGTAGGAAGGGAGAGGATAACTCCCTGCCCGTGGTGGGGCTAGGCTCCCACATAGACACTGTGCCCAACGCCGGAATGTTCGACGGCTGTCTAGGCGTCCTCTCAGGACTTGAAGTGATAAGGACGCTGAACGCTTACAACATAACCACTAGACATCCCCTGGAGCTCATATCGTTCAGTAATGAGGAGGGTGTCAGGTTCCCCCTCATGACTGGCAGCAGGGTTGCCACAGGGAGCCTGAAGCTTGAAGAGGCTTACAGCCAAACAGATGACTCAGGAATCACATACTTGGAGGCTCTGAGAAGGGGTGGGCTGGAACCGGAGCATCTATCGGAGCCGGTGAGAAGGCGGGGTGAGTTCAAGGCCTGGGTCGAGCTACATATAGAGCAGGGACCATTGCTTCACAGCAAGGGGGAAAGTATCGGGGTTGTTCAAGGCATCGCCGGGATAAGCCAGTGGCTGCTGGAGATTGTCGGAAGGTCGGGCCATGCGGGGACAACTCCCATGGAGTTCAGGAGAGACCCGGTGATAGGCGTCTCTAGGATTGCTCTCGAGATCAATAGAATGGCTAGGGAGGCTGGGGCGGGTGTTTTCGGCACTGTAGGCTTGATCCGAGTATATCCCTCCGCCATCAACGTGATATCCAACAAGGCTGAGATGAGCATCGACTTCAGGGATATATCGCGGGAGCGCCTCAGCGAGTCTAGGAAGAGGATTTTGGAGTATGTGGACGAGACCCTCAAGGGGCTTGGACTATCCTACACCGTTACTGAGCGGGCGAGACTGGAGCCGACACCTATGTCTAAAACAGTGATGGAGGCGATACTGGCATCTGTGGAGAAGCTGGGTATCAGCCACAGGTTGATGCCAAGCGGCGCTGTTCACGATACCCAGAACATGGCTAGGATAGCTGATGTGGGCATGATATTTGTTCCGAGCCGTGATGGAGTCAGCCATGCGCCTGATGAGTGGACCGAGCCTAGAGACGTTGAAGCGGGAGCCAACGTTCTCCTACACACTATCCTCCAGCTGGCTTCCTAGGTTTGCGATACGATCATCCTCTTCTCCACGCCCACACCCCTTTCCCTAGCCCGTTTATACTCAAGCGTGGTTACAGCGGCGTCCCGCAGAGCTATTACAGTGGAGTCGAAGACAGTGATATCGTCTTGGGAGAGCCTTCCTATCTTCCTACCTATTATTATCTCGCCGATGGTTCCCGCCACGTCCTCAACCCTGACCTCACCCTTCCTGAGCGGGACATTAATCTCCCCGTCCCTAATACACTGACTCAAGTCGTCCACGAAGATACGGCTCCTCTTCAGCAGCTTACCCTCAAGCTCCTGCTTACCCTCCATGTCGGCACCCATGACTGCGATATGTGTCCCCTCCCGCACCCACTCATCCTTAACCACCGGCTCAGTAGCGGGTGTCTGGGTAACAACCACATCCGAGTCAGCCACCACATCGCGGACGCTGTTAACAACTGCAAGTTCCATCGACACCTCCGCCTGCATACGTTCGACGAAGCTGTCAGCATTCTCCCTATTCCCACTCCACACCAGCACTTTCCTAAACATGTTCAAGCTATTCAGGGCCCTAAGTGTTCCGACAGCCACTTTGGAGTCCCGCCTCGCCATCCACTTAGCTGAGACCGCCGCAGCGGCTTCTGTCCGCATATTTGTGTGATAGGTGCCGTCACAAATCATCAGCGAGTATCCCGTCTCCGGGTCAGTGTATACTACGGTGGACATGACTGTGGGGGGTCCGAAACTCTCCCTATTCCTCTCCCTGATAGCCACCCACTTACATGCTGATGATTCCGGCTCTCCTAGATAGGATGGCATGGCCTCCCACTCGCCAGAGTACTTCTCTATGATTAGCTGGGTCTTCGGCTGCATGATACATAGCCCCCTTGCATGAGCAGCATAAGCCTGCTCCACAAGAGATATCACCTCATCCATGGAGACAAGACCCTTCATCTCATCACCGCTAACAATCATATGCTGCCAATCCGTCGCGGGTGGGCTGCCGCGGCGTTGATATATGGCTTTGGCGCCGGCACACTTAACAATAAATATTGTTAGTGAGTTTTTCATAGCCATGGCCAAGCATGTACATGTCCTAGCCACCGGCGGGACCATACTGTCTAAGACATTTGACGCCAAGGCAGGCGCCGAGATACTATCCTACAAGCAGACATTCCCTGAAATATCCGTGGAGGGCGTGGACTATGAGATACGGGAGATAATGGTGAAGGCCAGCTTCGACTTCACACCTAGCGACTGGCAGGCCGTGGCCAATTCTGTCTACAAATCTCTCCAAGAGGGTGTGGACGGTGTGGTGGTCTTACATGGAACCGACACTCTGCAGTATACGGCCTCCGCCCTCAGCTTCATGCTGGGATATCCAGAGGTCCCGGTTGTCTTGACAGGTGCTATGATACCGGGAGGCAACCCAGGCAGCGATGGACCGGGTAATGTCAAGGCAGCTCTAAGAGTTGCAGCGTATGCAGATCTGGGCCATGTTTGCGTGGTCTTCTCAGAGGACGCGTTCGGAGGGAGAAAAGTGATCATCAAGGGGACGAGGGCCAAGAAGATCCACTCCCACGCTTTAAACGCATTCGCCAGCGTAAATGAGGAACCTCTCGGACATGTGGTGGGTGAGACCATACATCTCGATGTGAAGAAAAGAGTCAGAAGGGGGGAGAGCAGAGCATATCTGAAGACGGAGCTCAACCCCAACGTGGGGCTGATAAAAATGACTCCATCCCTAACAGACGAGGCTATGGCTAAAATCTTATCACTCTACGACGGTGTAGTGGTGGAGGGCACCGGACTCGGCCACATAAAGAGCGACGATAAATTCATCGGTGTGGTGGAGGACTATGGGAGGCCTGTCGTCATTACCACACAATGCCTCTACGGTGGTGAGAAGCTGGGTGTATATGCTCTGGATAAGAAGATTCTAGCCGTCAAAAACATCATTCCAACTTCTGACATGCTGCCGGAAACCGCCCTGGTCAAACTCATGTGGTGTTTGGGGCAGGGAGGGGATGTGAGAAGCCTTATGCTCTCTAACATTGCTGGCGAGATATCCGACAGTTATAAATATCAGCCTAAAATGAGTTGACACAATGGGCCGCACAGTCAAGGTAGGACTCATCCAGATGAACGCGGAGAAGGAGAAGGAGAGGAACGTGGATAAGGCGGTGGGTCTCATAGGTGAGGCTGCTGGAAAGGGCGCCAAGATCGTATGTCTGCAGGAGCTATTCTTCTCTCAATACTTCGCCGTGCAGCAGAGGATCGAGTTCTTCTCACTGGCCGAACCTATACCCGGACCCACCACAGCCAAGCTGGCTGAGGCGGCCAATAAATACGGTGTCACAGTCATAGCTCCTATGTTTGAAGAGGACACAACTGTTCCTGGAACCTTCTACAACACCGCAGCCATAATCAGCCACAGGGGCGAGCTTATCGGGAAGTATCGGAAGACCCACATACCCCAGCTCATCGGATACAGTGAGAAATTCTACTTCAGGATGGGCAACTTAGGATACCCAGTCTTCCAAGACCAGGGTGTTAGGTTTGGCGTGATAATTTGCTATGACAGGCACTTCCCCGAAGGACCCCGGATAATGGCTGTTAAGGGAGCGGAAATAGTTTTCGTACCAACATGCACCGGCCTTTATCCAGAGCTGTGGGAGCTGGAGCTGGCAGCCCACGCCGCATTCAACACAATATATGTCTGCGGCGTTAACAGGTGTGGGAGAGAGTTTCCAGAGCAGCCAGCCACGTATTTTGGAAAAAGCTGCATATTCAATCCTAAGGGAGAACGGCTTGCCATTGCACCCAGTGAGGAGTATGTCCTGGTCCATGAACTGGACCTTGATTTTGTAAGGGAGAGACGCAGATATGCACCGTTTCTGAGGGATAGGTCGCCCGAGCTATACAGCGAGCTAGTCCAGCAAACATAGAAAGAAAAAAGATGAAGCTCACTTACGTGGATGTCTCCTTCGAAAATCTTCAGCTATCTCCTCCATCGTAGCCCAGATAACGCCCCTATGTTTGTTGATGTATCTTATCAGCCTCTCGAGCATCAGAAGGTTCTGAGGCCTGCCGCTGACATCGGGATGTATTGTGAAACAGTAGACTGCGTAGTCATACTCCCGGTAAACCCAGTCGAACTGGTCTCTCCACAAAATCTCGATATCTCTCGGGCTTACCCACCCATGACTGTTGGGCGCTTTCTTTATGAACATCATGGGCGGCAGGTCATCCATATACCAGTTGCCGGGTATTTCCACGAGGTCAACCTCAGCCCCTCTAATGAGCGGTTTCATCCAAGTATCGGGGTGCTTCGAATAGTCTATCTTTGTCCATGTGTCCCTCCTTCTAGCGTAGTAGGGCTGGAAGTCATGATGGTGCTGACTGTGGTCGTATTTGAAGCCATACTTCAGCAGTAGGTCTATAGTGTTGTTAGACATCTCCCACCACGGAGCCACATAGCCGCGGGGGCTCTTACCTGTCTCAGCTTTTATGAGCGATACACACTTGGCCAGAACCGCCTCCTCCTGCTCGGGCGTCATAGCTATCGGGTTCTCATGTGTGTATCCGTGGGCTCCTATCTCATGCCCCTCATCGACACACATCCTGAACTGCTCGGGGAACGTCTCTATCGAATGTCCTGGCCAAAACCAACTTGTCTTCAACCCAACCTTTTTAAAGAGCTTCAAAAGCCGCGGCGTCCCAACTTCACCCGCGAAGATGCCACGTTGTATGTCTGACGGCGAGTCCTCACCTCCGTAGGAGCCTATCCAACCAGCAACGGCATCCACGTCAACCCCAAAACCAACAAATATCTCCTTCTCAGCCATATATTATTAGGAGTATACGTGTAATATTTAAGCGTTATCAAGTGATTGGCGTTGCTATCGACCTTTTCAGGGTTCTGATGCGGCTTCATGAAGCTACACCATTAGATGAAGAGCCTTAACTAGGAAGTTGTTGGAGAAGCGTCCAGTCATGGCCTCTAAACCATCTTTCAACGCTGTTGCTCTCGCCGAAGGTTCTACGAATCTGTTAAGGCGGGGGCTTAAGGGCTTCAGCAATCCCGGGGCCCTTACCACTATTCTCAAGAGCTTTAAGCCACCTGATGAACACCACCTACAAAAAGCGGCTTCACAAACCCCCCTAAAGATAACTTGACGGTATCAGTTAGTACTGTTTCTCCTCAACCCAGTCTCCAGGCCTCTTCCCCTTCCTCTTCCTCTCAGCCTTTCTCTTCTCCATCAGTTCTCTCCTCGTCCTCGGTATGTAGTATATGCCGTCTGTCCTCAGGACAAGAACAGCGAACTCGAAAGCCGCGACCAAGGCCTGCCTAACAACAGGGAGCGGATCTAGAATACCCTCTGATATGAAGCGGGCGTACTGGCCCGTCATCACATCAAACCCATAATCATGGACTCCGGCAGCATGCATCCGCCTCACCTCGGCAGCTACCTCTAATGCGTCATATCCGGCGTTCTCCACAATGGATTTGTGGACATCCTCCAAAGCATCTGCAAACTTCTCCACAGCAAGCGGGGTCTTACCCGCCTCACTCCAAGCCCATTCCCTCAAATTCACCGCAGCGTCAAAGAGAGCTACTCCGCCACCCGCAACAACACGTGGCTCCCTCTGGAGGCTTGCCAGCGCCCTCAGCGAATTCATCAACAGGTGCTCAGCATCCCTGGCATACTCATCGTGAGGGGCTGTCAACAGTATGGATTGTGGACCTCCACCACCCACACCAACGACGAAGACCCACTCGCTATCACCTATCTTCTTCTCCTCCACAAGCCGGGCCCTCCCAAGATGCTCGGGCCTGAGCTGGGATGGAGTTGCCACTATTATGCCTTTGGTGGCTCTCGCCAGCCTTTCCATGTCTTCGGGGACTATCCTCCTAACCGCTAGAATACCCTTCTTCACCAGAAGGTCTATAGCTATCTCATCTATCCCCTGACTGAGGAAAAGGACGCTTGCACCCGAGGCGATGATATGGCTGGCAGCCTCTCTGAGAACTTTCTCCCTATAACTCGAATAGCTTCTATATGCGGTTGGCTCCTCAAACTCAAACACTACATCGTCATAGCCTATGGGCTTGTTAAAGTCGCGGGTGACTATCGGCTTGGATATGAGGGCTACTTTCCCGTCCACTACCCTCTTGGGCATACCATCATGTATAACCTCATTCCTTAGAATCACGCCGTCAACGAAAATTGTCTCCTCAAGGGATGACCCTATGGTCCTTTCAATCTTCAGATTGGCTAGGTCGAGATAGCTACCGGCAGAGTTTCTAAGATTGTTGAAGACTTTAACTACACGCCTGACCACGTCGGGCTCTATACCTTCGGCGGACTTGTTCCTTATGGCCGAGGATGCGACAGACTCTAGGAGCCGCTCATCATGCATAGAGACTGCTACTGAGTTTCTCTCCAAGCTTAACAAGCTTAATTTAAGGGCCCTGGCATAGCCGTCAACAACCGTTGTGGGATGCAGGCCATGTCTAACTAGCTCACATCCACGAAGGACGAGCGAGCAACCCAGCAGGACCGAAGTTGCCACACCGTCGCCCACCTCAGAGTCAACTGACTTGGCCAAGTCCACCACAATCTTAGCTATGGGATGCTTAAACTCGAGGAGGCTTAAGAACTCGTATATGTCGTTGGTGATGAAGACATGCCTCGTGGGCGGAGAGTCCCCTAAATCTTTTGAGACCATCTTATCCTGTCCGAAAGGGCCGATGGCGGTCCTCACCATGTCATACGTGAACCTTACGACGTATTCGCTGTGGAATAGGACGGGGTCTTTCTCCACAACCCTAGCATAGTCCTTTAGAATCGTACCCCTCTGGAAACCAGTATACTTGACCTTTTCTTGTTCCAGCTGCTCCTTGATGATGGAGGATACTATCATCTGGCTTTCGGAAGGTATGTCGGTCGGTCTCACCCTAGACATCTGGACCTCAACCCAAGCCTCTGACCCATTGAGTGGATCTCATATCTGGAGCTTCTCAAAAACGCCCCTCAACAGAAAGCCGGCCAACAGGAGAAGTGCCAGGGAGATGATTACTATGAGGCTTCCGATGGCGAATATGTAGGGTGAGACACCCCAGACAGTCACCTCAGCCAAGACTTGTAAGGGCAGCGTATTAGGTGATACTACGAAGATGCTTCGTATGAGCTCTGTAAACGAGAGGGTGAAGGCGAACAGGGCTCCACCCAATATAGCTGGGATGAAGAGGGGGAGGGTTATTCTTCTGAAGATCTGCCAGTCGCTGGCGCCCAAGGTCTTGGCCGCCTCCTCATAATATATGATGTTTGGGTCTATCATAGCCCTCACTAGTATTAGACCCCATGGGACAGACCAGACGAGGTGGACTGGGAGCCCTGTCCAAAGAGACACGTTCATTCCCAGGGTATTATAGAATATCAGGACGCCTAGGCTGTAGGTTATCCCGGGCATGATTATGCCTATAGTAACCAGGTAGAAGGCAAACTCATCACCCTTGAACCGCTTCCTATAGGCTAGTCCTGCAAAAGTGAATAGCGGCGTTGCTATCACCATCGTCAGGATAGCTAGCAGGATCGACCTAGTGAAGGCCTCCAGCAATACAACCTTCTGACTGAAGAGTACCTCGTACCATCTCAGGCTTGGCCCGTCGAACGGTGGTACAGTCCTAGGCGAGCCGTTGAATGAGAAGAGTACCATGGTGATTATCGGTGCGTATATGAAGAAGACCATGCCAGCGGTGTAGAGGGCGAGTATTATCTTCGATACGTCCCTAGCCATGCCAGCCCCTCCTACTCGAATACCTGCCTAATATTCATGAGCTTGAACACCGTCATCACTATAGCTAACGCAATCATAGTGAGGACCACGGATATTGCGGAGGCGAGCGGTAAGTTAAGGAAGACGACCTGGTCCCTGATAACCTGGCCTATGCTCGTGACCAGGCCGCCTATCAACCGTGGGGTTGCGAAATCGGCAACGGCGGACAGAAAGACGAAGACTGTTCCCACACCGATTCCGGGCAGTGAGAGTCTCAGGTTGATGTGGTAGAAGGTTTTTATAGGTGATGCTCCGAGGACTTTAGCGGCCTCATACAGTATTGGATCTATCTTGCTCATAACTATGAAGATAGGGGCTATCATGAATAGAGTATAGCCCTGAATCATGACGAGGAGCATGGCGAATGGTGAGAAGAGGAATATGGGTGAGGGCTCCTGGAGTATTCCGAGTCTTATCAGAACTTGGTTGATGATTCCCTGTATCCCCAGCCATGGAATCCATGAGAGGGCTCGGGTTGTGAAGTCTATCCAGAACGGTATCAGCATGGCTATCAGCAGTATTGTCTTGGCCCTGAAGGTCCTGACCTTCATGGTCAGGAAGTATGCGATCGGGTAGGCCAGTATGAAGGCCATAACCGTCACTATTGCTGAATAGGCTAGTGTGTTGAGGAGAATCCCGTATATGGTAGGATCAGTGAAAAACCTGACATAGCTGGCCACGTTCACAACGGGTGCGTAGCCTGTTCCCGTGGGTGTGTAGAAGCTGACAATCCCAACCATCACCAAGGGGACGACTAGGAAGACGATTATCGTCGCCAACATAGGCCCCATCAGCAGGTATGGGGTTATCGTTCTCTGTCGTGCGGCAGCCTCACCCATCTTTCACTCGCCCAATATTATCCGCTCAACATCTGCCAAGCCGCTGGAGCTTGCCTTAGTGATCAGCTTCAGGCATGAATTCTTGCATCCCAGCAGTATCTTGGAACCTGCTTCCACGCCGTCCATCGGGAGACCCTTAACCGTTGCTTTCAATAAATGTCCGCCGACTGAAATCTTATAGTTTGTGACCGACCCGGCCGTAGTCACGTCCACAACCTCGCCGTTGAACTTGTATTCAGAGCTCTCAGCGTCCCGTCCTAAGTAAGTGTCCTCTGGCCGCCAGAAGACCCAGACCCTGTCACCGGTCTTAACCTCGTTGTTGGGGAGATGAAAGTTAGTGAGCGGGGTCTCCACCAAGGCTTTTCCACCCTCGACCGCTCTCACCATTCCCTCGAGTATGTTGGACTCGCCCACGAACTTGGCTACAAACACACTGCTGGGGTTTGAGTAGAGTTCAATAGGTGTTCCCATCTGCTCGATAACACCCATGTTCATAACCATAATCGTGTCACCCATCGCCATAGCCTGTCTCTGGTCATGCGTGACATACAGGAATGTAACGCCAGTAACCTTGTGAATCCGCTTCAACTCCTCCTGTAGCCATAGCTGGAGCTTGAAGTCGAGGTTGCCCAGGGGCTCGTCCAACAACAGTATCTCAGGCCTGACCACCAATGCCCTCGCTATACCCACGCGTTGCTGCTGCCCCCCGCTAAGCTCTCTAGGCTTCCGGTGGGCGAAATCCTCCATCTTAACAAGTCCTAAAGCCCACTTGATGGCCTCCCTCCTCTCGGCCTCGCTTAAATTACGCATCTTGAGGCCGAACTCAACATTCTCATAAACCGTCATGTGGGGGAAAAGCGCCCATGTCTGGAAAACCATTGACAGTGGCCGCTTGTGTGTTGGGACGTTGGTGTAGTCCACGCCATTTATGTATATCTTGCCGCTGTCGGGCCGTATAAGGCCGGCCACAAGCCTGAGTGTTGTCGTCTTACCACATCCGCTCGGCCCTATGATGCAGAAGAACTCGCCCTTCCTGATCTTAAAGGATACGTTATTCACGGCAACTGTTTTTCCAAATCTCTTTGTCAGGTTTTCAGCTTCCACACTGTTGGACATTGGCAAAACCCGAAAAAGGGGAGGATGGTGGATTTCAAGCAGCTCTGAGCCTAGTCCACTCCTTTATATAGGCGTCAGCGTCGTGAGGCCACCGCTGCCAAGTGGAAACCCTCTCGTTATGCCTTTTGATGTCTCCGCCGTCCCGCCTATATCCCTTGGGGTTGGGTGAGCCGGACATCTTCCAATCGTAGGAAACAGGGTCGAACGCCGCATGCTCCTCCACAGGCACTTCTATGAAGGTTGGGTCGGCTTTGTAGAACCAGCCCCAGTGCTCCGGCCCCATCGTCTGCTTAACCTCATCCGACTCCCAGTTTGGAGTATAGTAGCCAAGCCACTTAGCCTTATACTGGGCGAACCATCCGCTGTACTTCCAGTCGATGTAATTCATGACTGCGGCGTAGTTGGGTGTAGCTATCGTCGGTGCGACGCCATCCAGCCAGTTCCGGTATCCTTCGTTGGGCTCTAGGTAGAACCCTATGCCGCCGCTGTTGCGTACATACATCTCAACTGGCTGCCAGCCGTCGGAAACCCAGATCTCCTCCTGCACGTGGAGGCTCACTATCTGGGCGAAGTCGTTCCAGAATACCCTGAACTGGCCCGCCTTCTTGTGGTCGATAAGCCAGTCCACCAGCTTCTTAATCTCAGCGGGGGTTAAGTCGTTTGGTCCCCGTTCCAGTGGCTCTATCAGCTTGTTTGCTATCATTATCAGTATGTAATGGTTGGTGGAGATCGTTGGAATGTCTTGGAAGCCAACCCTGCCTTTGTACTGGCGGTCAACAAGAACCCCCCAAGAGCCAGTGGATATGCCTGTGGCCGGGTCATAAGGTAGGTTGATATACTTGGGATTCCAGAGCACCGAGTCGTAGTTCCAGTCAATCGGAGATATGAAGAAGAGCTTGTCCTTCATTCCATAGTCATCCATCTTGTTGGTCGCATCTGGTGAGGCAGCCCACATGGTTGGATACATCATACTCTTGGCTATGTATTCGCCTGTTGGGCCGATTGGTGGAGGCACCTTAGTTCCTATGTTGGTCTCTGGTGCGGTGAATATTGGATCAATGGGGCCCCTAACCCACCTCGGAACATCGCTGGGGGGATAGTTTTTCGTAACGCCAGCAGCTTTTATCGCCAAGAGGCTGCTGGTGTCTATGCCGTAGATATCGTATTTTGAGGCGTTGGCTGGGTCCAGCATTATCGCGCGAGCCTCATCTATTGGTCGTATATCTGCCTCCAGCTGAATGCCCACCTGCTCTTTGAAGGCCTTTATCTTGTTCTCATCCACCATGTATGACTGTTCGTTGGTCCTTAGCGTTATCTGGGCTGGCGTAGTAGCTGTTGGTGTTGTCTGTGTCGTGGGTTGGGTTGGTGGACGCGATGCCAAGAACGCCGCCACGCCTCCAGCAACCGCCACCACAGCAGCTGCGGCTCCAATCCCCAAGACTGTTCTCCTGCTAACTCTGGCTACAGGCGGTGTGTATGAGGCGGGATCTGTCGATGCAGCTGAAACTTCGGATGCGTTGGATATGTGATATTCGAACTTTTTCCTAACCATCGTGTTTAAGGGTTAATAGAAGATATATAAGCATTTTGACAAATCTCCCCCACGCTAGATATGCCATTACATAGCTCGATGGATTTTAACAAACGTTAATAAAATCTGCGGAACACCGATAATACTCTGAAAAATCTATATACATCCCTCGTGCGCTCCTGTCGAGTTGACTCTGAGAAGACAACAGCTTGTCTTGTCCATATTTTTCGCAGCTTTGACCGCTGCCGCGTCCCCGCTTTCTATCCCCACATCGACCGTACCCTTCACATTTCAGACACTCTTCATTCTCTTGGCAGGAATGGTTGGCGGTCCGCGTGTAGGGTTCTTATCAATCGTAGTCTACCTACTGATGGGCGCTGTTGGGCTTCCCGTCTTCGCTAACTTCAGGGGCGGGTGGGGTGTCTTCCTAGGGCCCACCGGCGGGTATCTCCTAGCTTTCCCTTTTGCCGCAGCCCTATCGGGCTACGTCTACCGGCGCATAGGACTGGGGAAGATTGTGGGAGCGGTGGCTGGCGCTGCGGCCGCCGAGGCCCTGATATACTTAGTTGGTGTCCCATGGCTGGCCGCATGGCTAGCCCTCAGCAGGGGGTTGCCGGCCATGGATAGTCTTTCTCAGGCAGCTGCCCTTGGCATGATACCATTTCTAGTGTGGGATGCGGTGAAGGCCGTGGTAGCGGTCTACGTCTCGACTAGGCGTCAAATAGTAGATGCGGTGAGTAGATATGTCGGCCCCGCCTAGCTTTCTTCTTTGGAAACTTCCTTGACCGTTTCCTCCAGTATGTCCAACCCACTCGCAAACGTCTCATCCTCTATTGTTATAGGTGGATGGAGACGGATGACGTTGTTATAGAGACCGGCTTTCAGCAGCAGCAGACCCCTCTGCCTCGCCTTCTCCACAACCAGCCTCGTTGCTTTCTCGGCCGGCTTCTTTGACCGCCTGTCCGCGACCAGCTCCATGGCCAGCATCAGCCCCTTCCCCCGCACATCGCCTATCAGCGGATACTCGTCGAACATCTCACGGAGCTTCTTCTCAGCTAAAGCGCCAAGTCTAGCCGCCCTCTCATGGAGTCTTTCACGCCTGAAAATCTCAATGACCTTCGTGGCTACAGCGCAGGCCACGGGGTTGCCCACGTAAGTCCCGCCAAACCCGCCGGGATGCAGGCTGTCAAGAATCTCAGCTCTCCCAACAACACCAGATAACGGAAGGCCGTTGGCTATAGCCTTCCCCACAGTAATCAGGTCGGGCTCTACTCCGAAATGCTCCACCGCAAACATCTTCCCAGTCCTCCCAAACCCGGTCTGCACCTCATCAACAATCAACTTGATGCCATACTCGTCAAGAAAGGATTTCAACTCCTTGAAGAAGTTGTCAGGCGGAACTATGAATCCGCCTTCGCCCTGAATAGGCTCAGCTATAACAGCGGCTACCTTATCACCATGAACCCTGGTGTGTACAAAATGATTCCTAAGATATTCCACTGTCTGCATACAACAGGGTGGATACTCGTGGCCGAAGGGGCATCGGTAGCAGTAAGGATAGGGGACCAGCTCCACACCGGGTGCGAAGGGTTCGAAGTCAACCTTGTAAGGCATGTACTTTCCAGTGAGGGCCATGGTGAGAGCTGTCCTGCCGTGGAAGGAGTTTTCGAAAGCTATGATTATCTGCCGTTTGGTCGCCTTTCTGACTGCTTTCACCGCATTCTCCACAGCCTCTGCACCGCTGTTGAAGAACACGGCCTTCTTCTGATATGCTCCTGGAGCTATCTCTGTTAAGCTTGCTGCAAGGTTTATAACTGATTCGTAGGCCGCAACCGGTATTGCCATATGCCACAGCTTCTCAGCCTGCTCCTTCAGGGTTTGAACTAGCTCAGGGTTGGCGTGGCCCAGGTTGGTTACGCCTATGCCGCTTGTGAAGTCTATGTACCGCCTCCCAGCAGTGTCTTGGACTATTGCGTTGGAGGCCTTGGATAAAACTATTGGATGAAGTGGTGATATTCCCGAGCTCACATACTTCCTGAGGCGAGATAGGTCGTCTTCTTTCAATTCGCTCGCGGCTAGGATCGCGAGACCCTTATATAAATCATTTTCTTAGCGTATAGACCACACGGGCTGGACCTCCGGCAACTACAACCCGCTGTTCCACATCCCTAGATGCTGTGGCTCACGCATGGATTCACCGCAGCATAACCTGCTCAGAAACGTTTCTAGAGCGTGGCTATCCTCTCAATGTCGCCTGGAGAGAGGAACATCCTACCTTGGTCCAACTTCAAAACCACCCTGCCCAGCTCATCCAAATCCTCCATAACACCTTTCAGCCGGGTGCCATGTGAAAGGGTTACGTTCACAGTCTCGCCCAACATCTGCATAGCATGCTTAACATCCTTCATTATCTCAACCCTCCTGCCCGCCTTGAAAGAGTCGTAGAGCTTTCCAAACTCCGATAATATATTGGCCAGCAGCAGCTCGAGGCTGACCTCGGAGCCCAACTCATGCATGAGCGTGGTGGCCTCGCCCCTGACGTCGGGTGGAAGCTCCTCAATGTTGAAGTTGACGTTGACACCCACACCCACCAGCGCCCTAGTCGCAATATCTCCCACCACATCCATCTCAGCAAGTATGCCGGCCACCTTCCGGCCGCGGAGGTAGACATCGTTAGGCCATCTTATGGTTGGCTGGAGGCCTGTGGTTAGGGCTATTCCCCTGCTGACGGCTAGCGCGGCCATCAGCGTTAGCAGCGGTGATGTGGTTGCGCTCTGCCTCGGGTATATTATCATCGTGAACCATAGTCCGCCGGTTGGTGAGTACCACCTACGTCCCAGCCTTCCCACACCAGCTGTCTGGCTTCTAGCCACCAAAACCGTCCCCTCATCCACGGCGCCTAAGTTTCTCGCCTCAGCCATCGTGGATCCCACGTCGCCCAACTCAACTATCCTAATCCCCAGCTTCTGAGCCACAGGCAACCACAGTTGCAGAGACCAGCATGGAAATTATCCTTTTCTCCTAGACTCAGCCCACCCCACCAGCTCCCCACAACCAATAACGCCAGCCAGAAGACAAGGTCATAGACTATGATGGGGAGGCCCACCTGCCATATGTCCGCCGGTCCCGTTACTGCGACGAGTCTATGGAAACCCCGAACCAGCGGTAGCCCATAGTCAACATGTCCGCAGTCATACTGGGTTCTCCAGACCATACCGCTAGCGATACACGTGCTTGGCTATACGTGGGTGGGTGATAGGTCTATTTTCAGAACGGGAAGGCTTTGAAACCTTAATACATCTGTGGTGGTGAAAAAGACTGCAGAGGATTGAGATCATTGCTCCGGCCGCAATAAAACTCGGGATCGGCTGCTGGCCCGTTGTAGAGGGCCCTGGTAGCCGCTCTTCTTTTCCAAGTGGTGGAACATGGCTTAGCGTAGCCCTATCCGAAAAGATTAGTCCCCCCAGCAGGGTGCATAGACACCTAGGTATTCGGTGGGTTTTAGGCCATGCTGTTTCTCTTAGCCCCGGTGGGATTTGAACCCACGTCGCAGGGTCCAAAGCCCTGCATCCTTGGCCGCTAGACGACGGGGCTACACTCAATGGTTGTTTTCCTGGTTTTATCTACTTTTCGCCGAGTCGGTTTTCAACATTTAAATATCTCGTGTTTTTGCAGAGTTCATCGTGTTCAGCTCTCTGATACGGTCTTGCTATTTTTTCTGCGTCTCGTGCGTTGTTGACGCGAACGTCACTTGGTCGATGCTGTGTACGGCTGCACCCAGCTGCTTCACTGCGTCGGCGACGTCGTCGTAGTTTATCGAGTGCCCCTCCACCGTGAGCTTGACTGTTTCGGTGTCTGCGTCAACCTCGATTATGGAGACCTCGACTTTCGAGACTCCCTTGAGGCTTGTGAGGGCTTGGGCGAAGTTAACCATGTCGGGCTTGTGCGGCTTCAGGACATCCAGAACTAGCTTCGATAGGACGAGGTCCTGCCTCTCTGGCATCCTCTTGTGAGACACCAAAGTTAGCTGGAGTGGTTGGTTATTTAGTTTTGAGGTGGCCTAGCTTCGGAAAAACCTATATACTTGTTTTAAGCGGCCCCATCTCCTTGAGCGTTTTCAGAGCTTCCCTCACGTGCTTGTCGGGCATCAACCCCTCCACAACCTTCAAAACCACCCCGTTCTCGTCGACCACGAAGGTCTTCCTCTTACTCATCCCGAGAAGGCCCAGAGCCCCGTATCTCCTAGAAACATCTCCGTCGACGTCGCTTAGAAGAAGGTGAGTAAGGTTGTGCTTCTCAGAGAACTTTTTATGACTGTCCAAGCTGTCCCGGCTTATGCCCAGGACCACGGCTCCGTGCTTCTCGAACTCCGGCAGCATGTCCCTCAACAAGCAGTTTTCACGAGTGCATCCAGGCGACCCGTCCTTGGGGTAGAACAGCAGAACAACCCTACGCCCCCTCAGCTTCTCGAGCTGCACCACGTCGCCGCGCGTCGACGGCAAGGAGAAGTCCGGAGCTTTTTCTCCCTCTCTAACCATGGCGGGAAGCCCGCCGCCACGCTAATAGAGTTTACCGAACATCCCGGTCTTCGACAAACAACTCCACAAATTTATTATACGCACGGCATGACGCTCGGAGCCGGTTGGGAAGCTTCGAAGGCGCTTACGGCTGTTGTGTTCGTAGTTTCTCCCTCCTGTGCTTCCTCCGGGTTCGAGCAGCGGGTTGAAGAAGCTGTCCGTGCATCCACGAACTAAGGGTCGCACAGGTTAGTATCAGCCCACACAAACGAACCTCCCTGCGTAAGCACCGGTTCTACATGCCGCAGCAAGCTCCAACCAGCATGTCCCGGATACCTCTGCTTGACCGGTGAAACAACGCAGCCGCCGGCGCCTCCGTCGTCGGCGCACCGCGCACCCCCTCGTCTGGAACATGCTGCCCAACCTCCCTCCACAAAGCATCAGAGCTGACCACGTTTACGGCAAGTTCTTCGCATCAGCCGGCAGCATCCTTAAAAACAACCGGCTGCAACCATCACCGTGATGAGAGCGGGTATTTCTGATCTGTGATGACAATACCCGTTCTGAATTGATTGTTGCTGGCAAAGGGTTATATTAAAAACATTTTTCCAGCGGTTAGGATGAGGATAGCCGTTGTCGGTGCTGGGTTCGGCGGGCTTGCGGCCGCTGCATTACTGGCGAAGGATGGGCATGAAGTTGTAGTGGTCGAGAAGAACGGGAACGTGGGCGGCCGAGCCGGCGTCTTCAGCCGAGACGGCTTCGTCTTCGACACGGGCCCGACGTGGTATTTGATGCCAGAGGTTTTCGACCGGTATTTCAGCGAGTTCGGGAAGAAGACGTCGGACTTCTACACCCTAATAAAACTCGACCCAAGCTTCCGCGTCTTCTTCGACGACGGGCAAACCGCGGAAATCACGCCCAGAATGGATGAAAACATCCAACTCTTCGACAGACTCGAACCCAACGGCGGCGAGAAACTCCGCCGATATCTCGCAAAATGCGAAAAGCTCTACAGAAGCATAATGAAAACCCTGTACCTCGACCTCGATTCACCTTTCAGCTTCCTCAAGTGGGAAATTCTCTCTCAGGGCATGAAAATCAACATACTTGAATCCGTTGAAGCATACGTCAAGAAGTGGTTCAGCAGCGACAAGGCCCACAAGATTCTTCTCTACTCCGTGGGGTTTGTGGGAACGCCGCCAGCCAAAGCACCATCTTTCTACACCATCCTCAACTACGTTAAAATCGCTCAAGGCGTCTACTTCCCGGAAAGAGGAATCAGGCAGGCTGTCGAGGCGGTGTATAGCTTGGCCAAGTCGCAGGGTGTTGAATTTTTGCTCGACCACGAGGTCAGTAAAATCGAGGTGGAGAACGGCTTGGCCACTCGGGTAGTCGCCGACGGAAAATCCATTAGAGCAGACGCATTTGTCATCAACGCTGACTACGCATACGTGGAGACAAACCTCCTCGACCCCAAATACCGCACGTACGACGCCGGCTACTGGGACAGAAAATTGTTCACGCCGTCGGCCCTCATCGCCTACGTAGGTCTGGACCGAAAGCTCGACAACGCGGTCCATCACAACGTCTTCCTCGAAAAAGACTGGGGCGAAAACTTCCAGCAGGTCTTCAACCCCAGCCGCCGTGAATGGCCCGAATACGCCTCATACTACGTGCACGTCCCTTCGAAGACCGACAGAACCGCCGCGCCCCCAGGCGGTGAAGCCGTGTTCTTCCTCATCCCCGTTGCGTCTGGACTGGCGGACGACGACCGGAAGCGTGAAAAACTGTTCAACGTCATAGTCAGGGACTTCGAATACAAAACAGGCGAGAAAGTATATGACGCCATCGTCTTTAAACAGTTTTTCAGCGTGAGGGATTTCACAGGGAGGTACAGCTCCTACAAGGGGTCGGCCCTCGGCCTCGCTCACACCCTTAGACAGACTGCGTTCTGGCGTCCTCGCCACAGAAGCCGCAGAGTCAAAAACCTCTACTACACTGGCCAGTACACACATCCAGGCATCGGCCTCCCCATGGTCCTCATATCAGCCCACATAATACGCGACAAAATCAAGAGGGAGTTGATGTAAATGCTGTTCAATAAAACCGTTGAAGTGGAGCCGGAGGTCTACAAGTTGTTTAAACGCGGCAGCATGACTTACTTCAACAGCACGCTCTTCTTCCCACCGCAGGTGAGGGCCGAGGTTTTCCGCCTCTATGCTTTCCTCCGTAAAGCTGACAACTTCGTCGACGTCATGCCCCAAGACGTGGACGGGTTCTTCCAATTCCGCGAAGAATACGAAAAAGCCGTCAACGGCTACCCAACATCCGACGTAGTTGTCCGGGAGTTCGTCGCCCTGTCAAACGAGAAGAAATTCGAGCCAGCGTGGGTTGAAGCCTTCCTAGACGCGATGCAGTCTGACCTCTATCATAAAACCTACGAAACAATCGACGAACTCTGCAAATACATGTATGGCTCCGCAGAAGTAGTTGGACTCTTCATGGCTAAGATACTCGGCCTCAGCGAGGAATCATACATCTACGCACGTTATCTTGGCAGAGCCATGCAGTACATCAACTTCATCCGCGACATCCGTGAGGACTTCATCCTCGGTAGACAGTACCTGCCCCTACAGGAGTTAAGGGAATATGGAATCGAGGGCTTTGACCCTTACATCATCTGCCCGAAGACCCGGTCGTTTCATAGCTTCATCCGCCGTCAAATCCTCAGATACCTCGAATGGCAGAAGATCGCTGAAAAGGGATACAGATACATCCCCTACCGCTACCTAATCCCGATCAAAACCGCAGCTGACATGTACAAGTGGACCGCGAAAACAATCTACAGAACTCCGTCAATCGTCTTCCTCCACAAAGTCAAGCCGAATAAAACCCGCATCATTTTCAACGCCAACTTCAACTTCATCCGAACCATTCGATTCAAGTTTCCCCTCGGTGGACTGCCGTGGTTCTAACCCAGTCCGTCAAAAACATTCTGAAGATTTCCCGGTTTAGGTTCTGGATCTACGCAGCCGGCCCGTACGTCGTAGGATACACCCTCGGAGCTTCCGGTTTCAACGACTTTCTCAAACTCGAGTACTATGTCTACCTGCTCTATTTCTTCATACCCGCTAACATACTGATCTACGGAATCAACGACTACTTCGACACGGAAACCGATTTGCTGAACCCGAAGAAGGATTCGAAGGAAGTCCGTGTATTGGGAGGTGAGAGGCGTAGACTGGGACGGCTGCTGATTTTCATCCTCGTGCTGAGCCTGCTATTAATGCTTACTCAGGACAGCGTGGCCCGTCTGCTGTTCGGAGGATTCCTCTTCCTCGCAGTTTTCTACAGCGCCCCGCCTCTCCGCTTCAAAAGCAAGCCCTTCATCGACTTCGCCTCCAACTACCTCTACATCATGCCGGGAGTGTTCGGCCACTACATAGCTTCGGGCACTCTGCCCGCAGCCCCTATCCTGCTGGCCGGATTCCTCCACATAGCGGCGATGCATATCTTCTCAGCCGTCCCAGACATCGAATACGACCGCAGCGTCGGCATCAAGACAACACCTGTAGTCATCGGAAGAACACCCGCCCTCATCCTCGTCGCGGTCTTCTGGACGGGCCTCGTCTACCTCGCCATAACACTCACCAACTACCATCCACTCAGCATCCTCACACTCATCTACCCAGCGGTGCCGCTGTCCGTGCTTCTCTTCAAAAGAGACATCAACCGTGTCTACTGGCTTCTGCCATACATCAACACCACGCTAGGGGGAACGCTCTGGCTGGGGCTGGTCAACCATAAAATCATTCCCTTTTTCCCGCCGCTAGCTTAAATTCCAGCGGCCAACGACCGGATCGATGCAGGTCTTCCGGCCGTACGTTGATTGGGCGAGGTCTGCGTCAGTCCTCGACGACCTGAGGCTGGGCAAGCAGCGTGTCGAGGCGAAGCAGGTTCTCAACGCCTTTTTCCGGAAGCTCGGCCTAATACGGGATGGTTTGAGGGGGTGGCTTTCTCATCCAATTGTCCTGCTCTACTTCAACGATGGTAAGCCGTACATCGACGACGTCGTCGGCTTCTTCCACGCATGCGTCGACGAATGGAAAAGACGGGGAAAACAGAATTCCATCAACCTAGACGACATCCAGCGATATATCCAGATGGTTGAAAAGGAGCCGGGCACACCCGTGACTCATCTGCACGAAGTCGAATACCGACGCATCCTGCTCATCAAAAACCCTAAGCATTACGTCAGAGTTTTTCCCCGTGAGGAGGTTATCGAGGTGCTTGAGACTGAGCCGGTCAGGATCAACGGAGTCAATTCATGGGTTTTCGACAACCCAAGGATGTACCGCAGCTTCGTCAAGAGGTTGAGAAAAATGTTGTGATGGAGTTCTTGATTTTTTAGAGTTTGTATCCTATCTTGCGGAGGAATTGTTTCCTCTCCTCGATGTGTTTCTCGTCCTCTACTCCTTTTGGCTTGTGGCCGTCGACGACTCCTAGCACTCCACGTCCCTGCTCTGTCTCGACGACGATTATCTGAAGAGGGTTGGCTGTCGCAGCTAGTATCGTGCATACTTCTGGAACGTCCTTAAGCCTCTGCATGATGTTGATGGGGTAGAAGCCTTTGATGAACAGTATGAATGTGTGGCCGCATCCGATTTTGAGCATGGTTTCGGCGGCATGCTTCCTCAATTCTTGGTCTGTGCCTTCGTGGCGCACTAAGCAGGGCCCGCTCGCCTCCATGAAAGCAAGCCCAAACTTGGCTCCGGGAACGGTGTTGACCACGGCTTCATACAGGTCTTCAACGGTCTTGATGAAATGAGAGACTCCGAAAACAACGTTGCAGCCCTCAGGGATCTTCACGTCGACGACTTCAAGCTTCATCGAGGACATGGATTATACTGGTGAAAGGGGTTTGATAAGGTTTTTACAGCGTCCGGTCTACGAGGAACCTGACAAGCTTTCCGAGCATGGCCTTGGCCTCCGACTCCGGCAGGATGTTGTTGATTCTCGTCCAAGCCTTCTCGACGAGACTTCTCGAAGTTGATTTAGCTAGCTCGCCTGCGCCAGACTCCTTGATCAGCTGTATGGCTTCTTGGATCCTCGCCTTGTCGGTTGTGTGGGACGCCAGTATTTCTCGAAGCCTTCTGCTTTTGTCAGCCGGCAGGTGTCGTAGTGCGTAAACGGTCATCAAAGTATACTTACCCTCAGTGATGTCCCCGCCGATCTCCTTCCTGTACCTCTCCTCCTCGCCGAAGATGTTCAGGTAGTCGTCCTGTATCTGGAAAGCCGTTCCCACGGCTTCGCCGAAATCCCCAACAACCTCGATCAAATCATACCTCCCCGCATAGATGCATGCTATTTCCACGGAGAACCTCGACAGAGCTCCCGTCTTGAAGGAAGCCATCTGCAGATAGTTCGCCTCCGTAATGTCGTCAAAAAGCCCTCTGTGCCATACTATGTCCATGGTCTGGCCTAGGCTGAGCCTTACCATCATCTCGACGTATTTTCTCAACAGCTGGCATGCTTTACGCTCATCGACTCTCTTCGTAAGGAGGTAGATTGGGAGGTAGTAGAGGGCGTTGCCTGCGTTCACAGCTATGTCGACACCGTAGATGTGGTGGATGCAGGGCTTCCCCCTCCGCATCAGGCTGGAGTCCTCCACATCGTCGACCATCAGCGTGGCGTTGTGGATAATCTCGGGCACAGCTGCAGCGTATACGATCTCTCCAGCCTCTCCTCCCAAAGCCTCGTAGGTGAGGACGGTCAGGGCTGGTCTCCATCGTTTCCCCCCACGGCTGAACAGCTCCCAGAAAGGCTTGGACAACCCTTCGGTGAGAGAGGCGGGATGGTAGCGGAAACGGGAAGCTCCATACTCATACTGTAAGTAATCTTCCTCGAAAACTCTCGGCACATGGTTCTCGACAGCCTTTTCCACGTAGGAGGCGTACTGGTTGAGGATAGCGACAACTTCCTCCTCTAAGCTCATCCACGGCTATGGTTGAGGGGGAGAATTTAAGACTGTAAGGACGGGCTAGACCTTCAGGCCTCTTTTTCTGAGGAAGGCTGAAAGCTGTTCGTAGGATTGTTTAACATCCTTCGAAGCCCTGAGCCTCTCAGCTAGGTATTCGACGTAGCTGCCTGCGAAGTTAGCGTACTTCATGAGGTATCCTTCAGACGATAGTGTTTTTTCAGCTGTTGACAGATACTCGATGACATCGTCTTGGTCGGCGGGCTTGTAGCTGTCGACGTGGAGGATGTTCTTCAACCCCCACCGAGGTCTTCTGGGAGGGTTCTCGTCCTTCTCGCCGATGAGGAGTATGGCAAGCGGAACTACTCCGTGAGGCAGCTTGAAAAGCTCAACCAGCTTCTCGCACTCGAACAGCCCGCAGTCGAGGAGTAGAGAGCCGTACCCATAAGCCTCTGAAGCAGTTATCATATTCATGACAACAAGGCCTGTTTCGAAAACGCTGAGCAACACCTCGGCCGGATATGAGTCGAGCTTTAGAAAATGCTCGTTGGTGATGTTCTGCAGCAGGGTTGAGAGCCTGTTGAAATCCAGGCAGACCAGTAGGACGGCCGAGGCTTGCTTGACAACCTCGGACTCGCATACTCTGGAGAGTTCTTCGACGGTTTTTTCATCCCTAACCCATATTATTGAGTATGCCTGAAGGTAGGCTGGCGCCGCCTGCCCGGCCTCAACAATCACCGATAGAGTATCCTCATCCATCTCGGTTTTGCGGAATCTCCTGATAGACCTTCTGGAAAAGATTAAACCGATAGTGCTCTGCTCCACTATTCTCTTCAACGAGCTAAAAATAAAAAAGGATGGATATTTGCTTAATGGTAGGATGCCACGGGCTTTATGCCGAGCTGTTCGAGGATCTTGTCGACTTCCTCGCTGGACTCCTCTGCTATTTTCTGGTCAATTATGGTGGGTGTTATCTCGTTGATCTCGACCACCTGCTCCGCCGAAGACAGGCCTGTGAGTATCAGTGAGACCTGCATCGTCGAGCTGTACGAGTCGTCGATCCTGGCTCCCCAGATGACTAGGCCGTCTTCTCCCATAAGCTCTGACACGATCTCGGCTGGTCTCGCGGCTTCAGCCAGCTGCATGTCCTCGCCGCCGCAGACGTGGACGATGGCTCCCGACAGGCCTTCGTAGGTTGCGTCGAGGAGCGGGGTCTGGAGGGCGTTGAAGGTGGCTTCCTCGGCTTTGTTGGCCGACGAGGACCTGCCTATGCCCAGCGACGCCAGCTTGCCCCTCGAGACGATTGTTTTGAAGTCTTCGTAGTCTATGTTTATCAGACCGGGCTTGGCTATGGACTCGGTTATGCTCTGAATCATGTTGCTGATCACCTCGTCGGCTAAGCTGAAGGCTCTTCTTAGACCGTGCTGTGGATAGAGGTCTAGAAGCTTGTTGTTGTCGATGACGACCGACGTGTTCGTGTATTTCTTCAGCTCTTCGAGACCCTGCATGGCTATCCTCTTCCTCACCTGTCCCTCGAAGGCGAAGGGCAGCGAGACCACTCCGACGACGGTTGCTCCCTCCTCCCTAGCGACCCTTGCAATCACAGGCGCTCCTCCAGTTCCCGTTCCTCCTCCCAGGCCGGCGGCTATGAAGACTATGTCGGAGCCCTCTAGGGCCCTTCTTATCTCTTCCTCAGACTCCTCGGCCGCTTTCCGACCCCTAGCCGGGTCTCCTCCAGCTCCACGTAGCCTAGTCACGGTTTTTCCGAGCAGCAGTTTTCTGTCAGACCTCACCATGTCGAGGTGCTGTAGGTCTGTGTTTGCGGCCACTGTGTAAACTCCCGTCATCCCGGCGGAGACGAGTCGGTTTACTGTGTTGCAGCCTGCTCCTCCGACGCCTATCAGCTTGATGCGGATGTCCTCAGGGTTGAGGAAGTATTCCTCACTCACTTATCTGTACCTCCGACCTGATGAAGTCTCGGAGCGCCATCCGTATGGCCTCAGCCCTGTTGGGGTACAGCCTGCGTCGCACCAGCTCGTCTATCGCTTGGAGGTATGGCTCGGGTAGATGCACCGTTACAACTTTCATTTCTTTTCTTCACCTCGCGTTGGCTTCTCTGCGTTGTTGGATGGTTATAACTAAAGGTAATACGTCCGTATGGTTTTCAGGCTTTTTCCGACGGATTTTCAGAATCCTCTCAATCGTAAGATGAATAGAAATGTTTAGCAATATCTATAATGTTATCACTACTTGGGTAAGGGGAATCGGCTTGTCGAGGGAGGAGGTTTACGAGGAAGTTAGAAAGATTCTGAAGAGGCTTGTGGATGAGTCAGACGAAGAGACGGTTGTTCTGGTGGAGGGAGTCAGGGACGTGAGGACGCTTAGGAAGATGGGGTTCAGGGGGAGGATAATTCTTCAGAGTCGTCTACGCACCGAGTTGATCAGGGTTCCGCCGACAACCCGTGTGATTCTTCTTCTAGACTTCGACAGAGAGGGGATGAAGAACACGGCCAGGCTGTACAAACAGCTTACCGGTTCTGGGTACAGGGTTGACGACTCTTACCACCGAAGGCTGAGGGTTTTGAAGAAGCTGGGAATCAACACCGTTGAAGCCATCGAGAGCCTACTGACCGCCCTTTAACAGCGACGTGAAGATGGAGTTAAGCTCCTGTGCTGCGAAGACATCTCCCTTGATCTTTATCCTTCCCGAGAAGAAAGCTTTGACGGCGTCCATCTCGCCTTTCAGGATTGAGACAAGGTCTTGGTGAGTTGACTCGATCGAGGCCGAAGGGGTGGGGTGAAGCCCCTCGCTTACAGCGAGTGCTCCGGCCGTCGAGTGGATGTAGAACGGCTTGCCGTCGCTTGGCTTGAACTGCACGACCTTGCTCCACCCTGATGCTTTCTTGGATATTTCGGGGTTGGTTTTCGCAGCTTCGACGAGCCTCATCGCCTGCATCAAAGCCTCGTCTGCAGCCATCAGCTAGAGGATCGCCGTTAACATGATATAAACCTGTCGCCTTGAGGTAAACATAAATCAGGAGAACGCTGTGGACATTCGTGGCTGTGAGCAGACGTGGCCGGGCTTTATTCGAGAATGCAGCCCTGCCTGTTGTTAAGCTGTTCGCCAAGGCGGGTATCTCGCCCAATGTCTTGACGGCTGCAGGCGTTGGCTTGACCTCTCTGTCTCTAGCCTTCTACGGGCTTGCCCGCGTCGAGCGTGTTTATTTTCTGGCGGCTGGATTTGTCCTGTCTCTCGGCGCACTACTGGACGGGCTTGACGGTTCTCTGGCAAGGTTGACTGGAAGCCAGTCGAGGATGGGGGCTTTCGTCGACTCGGTCTCCGACCGGGTTTCGGACAGCTTGATAGTCGTGGGCTTCATGGTCACTGGATACGTCGACGGGTTGTTGGCTGTCGTGATGCTGGCTTCATCCATGCTGGTCAGCTACGTCAGGGCCCGGGGCGAGTCCCTCAGCGTGAGCCTCAAAGAAGTAGGGATAGGCGAGAGAGCCGTGAGGGTTGTCGCAGCCATCCTCGGCACGTTCCTCGCATACCTAAACCCTCTGATGCTTTACGTCTCAGCTGTTTTCATCTCAGTCGTTTCATTCATCACAGTTGTTCAGCGTGTCTGGGCTACAGCTGTGGCGTTGAGGGATTAGGTCTTGGACATAGTTGTGCTTAAGCCGGTCGGGCGTGTGAAGGAGGGCATGCCGCTGGACAAGACGGTGGAGTGGAACCGGTGGAGAGATGTCTCGACAATAGAGATCTTCGAAGAATACCGCCCGGGGTTGAAGGGTCTTGAGGAATACAGCCACATCTTCGTGATTTTCTACCTCCATCTGGAGAAGCGTGCTGAGCTGGTTGTCAGGCCGAGGGGCCGTCCCGACCTGCCTGAAGTCGGTGTGTTCGCTTCGAGAGGTCCTGCACGGCCCAACCCGATAGGCTTGGCTGTCTGCAGGCTTGTCGAGGTGTTTGAGGAAGGTTTGAAGGTTCTGGGCCTCGACGCCTACACATCCACGCCTGTTCTCGACGTCAAGCCTTACGACTATTACGACGTCGTAGAAGAACCCAGAGTGCCTTCTTGGTTCAAACAGCTCTGGCAGCGGAGGAGCTCTGACTAGCCTATTCCCTGAGGCCTCTTGAAGACGATAGAACCGTCGTTGAAGCTGACCTCGTAAACCTCGTTGACCTCCAGCTTTACGTTGAGCATGTCGTACTCCTGCTCCGTCACGTAGAGGATGATTTTCGGAAACAAGTTTTCACGTGAGACAGGCATCAACCCCATGGACTGGAGCTGGAGCATGGCGGTCTGAAGCATCCGCTGAACCATGACCGACTCCTCCCCCATGCCGACGGCCTGAAAACCACCACCGCGTCTAACTTCGACGAGCTCGATGATCTTCCCGGGCCTCAGCGTCTCCGGATCTGTGTAGCTTGTGATCCTCTGAACCTTGACCAAAACCACGACCAAACACTCTCCTTGAACTAGTAAGCCACACATACGCTCCAGAGCTATATATTCTTATGCATGCTGTGGCCGGCTGGTCTTCACATCTCTTCCTCTGTCTTCTCCTCCTCGAGTTCCTCGAGATACCTCCTGTATTCGTCGGCGTCCATCAGCTTGTCGAGCTCAGCCGGGTCGCTGAGCTCAACCTTGGCTATCCACCCATCGGTGTAAGGCGACTCGTTAAGCATCTCGGGATGGTCTAGCAGCGTTGAGTTGACCTCGACTATTTTCCCAGAGACGGGTGAAAAGATGTCGGCCGTGGACTTGACTGACTCGACAGTTCCGAGAACGTCTCTCGTCCTGACCTTCGTGTTGATGTGAGGCAGCTCTATGTAGATGATTTCTCGGAGCTTCCTCTGAGCGTAGTCTGTTATACCTACTACTGCGTATTTCTTCTTCTCCTGCCGGACCCATTCATGCTCCTTCGTGTAGAGGAGGTCATCGGGCACCTCGTAGCGTTCCGACATGATCCAGCGCTAGCGAGAACAGGCTTTATATATACTCTACGGCAACCCCCCGCCCACGGCGGTCGTCAAAACATCAACCCACCATGCTACAACCATACCCTTCCTAGTTAGACCGTACAGCACACGGACGGGGCTTTGCTCCGAAACTACTGTCCTACTCACCAACCCCAGCCTCTGAAGCTTCTTCAACCTCTCTGAAGCAACCTTCCAGCTCAGCCCGGCGATCCCGTCAACAACCTCCACGCTGTACCTCGGGCCATCGACGAGCTTCTTGAGAATCTCTTTCGACCACTTACATTTAAGAACCTCAGCCAAGACCTCGGGCTCAACCTTGCTCATCACAGGCTGGAGAGAATCCATGAAGCGACGCCCGCTCTCCGTCAAAGCATACCCGCCTGACGTGGGCATGACCAACCCGTGCGACATGAGGGCCTCGAGCTTCCTCACCAGCACTTTGTCGTGTATGCCCAGCCTATGGCATATCTCCGAGAACCTCTGGGGGCGCGGGTATATTGCTGAAAGGATTGGAAGGGCGTGTTTACACCGGAGTATACCCTGCGTCGCCTGGATTGAGGCGTTGGCTGAAGACATAGCCGACAGATAGGCGGACGCCATGGTATAAAAGCATGATGCGGGCTACGCAGGGCTGTAGATGTAGTTGTCCAGGGCCCTCAAACGCTTGGCGGGGTCTGGATGCGTGCTGAACAGCTCGACGATTCCGCTGGATTTCATGCTCTTGACCCTTTCGACGATGGAGTCGACGTCGCCGAACGACTGAATGCTTACCTCGGGGTCGGCTATGAAGAAGGCCTTGAACTGCTCGAAATGAGCCGCCTCCTCCCTTCTAATACGGCCAGACAGCATCATTATCCTCACCAGCGCCCGCTGAAGGTTGCGTGCGCCGCTCCTGACAGTCTTGGCTGCAAAGTAGTCGGCGTAGTATTCACGTAGGCGACTGAGGTAGAAGACGAAAAGGTTGAACACGAAGCTGAAAGCCATCAACACTAAGCCGACGAGGAAGACGTAGGCTCCTCCATCCCTCCGTCCGCCGTAGGCGCCTGAAACAAACAACGTATACCCTAGGTAGTAGATGATCGCTGGAATGATGCTCACAGCCATCATGAACAAAACATCCCTGTGCTTGATGTGGCCTAGCTCATGACCTATCACAGCCTCGACCTCCTCAGGCGGCAGCGATTCAGCAAGCCTCCGCGTGACGGCTACCATCGGGCCTGTCAGAGGGCTTCCGTAGGCGAAGGCGTTGGGTATGTCGATCTCAGCCACGTAGGCCTTGGGCGGCTTCTCCATGCCTGCCGAGATGCTCAAACGGTTCACCGCCTCCTCAACCCAAGCCAAGCCTGCCTCGGATGCGGGCTTTGCACGGTAGACGGCGTTGATGATGTAGGGTCCTATCAGCCACTGGAATACGTGGAAGAAGACGACGAAGCCTATGATGGTGTAGAAGTTCAGAAGCGGAATCCTTAGGAAGGAGAGGACGGCTACGAACAGCAGAGATGCCAGCGCCGTTATGAGCGCCCACGTCCCCAGCATGGCTATCCGTAGCTTGACAAGCGACATCCTAGCCCTCTGAGAAGCTGCTTCCAAAACAAATCACCTCTGGAGACAACTACGGCGGTTCTTTTTATTAAACCATTCCCAGAATAAACCTTAGATGAACTGCTCCGGCTTCCTCTCCTGCCTAGCCCTGACCTTGAGAACTCCGTAGTGGATGGCGCAGCTGATACAGAGGTTCTTCACAACTATGTTCTCCGCAAGGTATGCACCCGCCTGCTTCAGCTCACGGGCAAGGTCTCCACGGACGAGCGAAACCCTGCGAGTCACCCTCTGAACCTTGCTGCGTGGAACGTATGCGCCGCAGTTGTCGCACTGGACAGTCGCTTCCTTGCCTTTTGCTCCTTTCGACCTTCCCCTGCTCTTCCTCTTGAAAGGCATGCTGGCTATGTCGTCGTAATCCCTTGTAAAAAATGTTTGTCTCTGACTTAAATACGCCCCAAAACTTGGTTGAGTGATGGGGTTGCGTGTTCTGATTGCTGACCCGATTGACCCGGCCTCGGTCAAGATGCTTTCGGAGGCGGGTTTCGAGGTTGACTACAGGCCTGACATCTCGGCCTCAGACCTCGAGAAAGCGGTCAAGGGATGCAGCGCCCTAGTCGTCCGCGGTCGCACGAAGGTGACGGCGAGGGTTATTGAGAGTGGGCTGCCTACTCTGAGGGTTGTCGGCAGGGCTGGAGTGGGGCTTGACAACGTCGACGTCGAGGCTGCTTCGAGACACGGCGTGAAGGTTTTGAACACGCCTGAGGCTCCGACAAACAGCGTCGCAGAGCTTGTGGTCGGGTTGATGATCGCGGTCGCCAGGAAGGTTGCTTGGTGCGACAGGATGATGAGGATGGGTAAATGGCCCAAGCACGAGGCCATGGGTGTTGAGCTGGCCGGTAAAACGCTCGGCGTCGTGGGCTACGGACGGATAGGCAGGGCTGTGGCTAGGATAGCGCATGCTATGGGGATGAGGGTTCTGGCCTACGACGTGATACCCATACCGGCCGAGGTTCTTAAGGAGGCTGAGGCTAGGCTGACATCGCTCGAGGACGTTCTGAGGAACTCCGACGTCATCACCCTTCACGTGCCGCTTACGCAGGAGACGAGGCGCTTCATAAACTCGGAGAGGATAGCGATGATGAAGCCTTCAGCCATCTTGGTGAACGCCTCTAGGGGCGAGGTTGTTGACGAGGAGGCTCTGTACGAAGCATTATCGACGGGAAGGCTGGCTGGAGCCGGCCTCGATGTTTTCGAGCGTGAGCCTCCGACGGGCAGCAAACTCCTTCTGCTCGACAACGTAGTCGCCACCCCGCATGTTGGAGCGCAGACCTACGAGGCTCAGGAAGCAGCTGGAAGGATGCTGGCCGCCAAGATAATTGAAGCCCTCAAACCTTGACGGCTTCAACCAGCTTCAGCACGTTCTCGGGGTAGAGGCTGCGTAAATCCCGCCTAAAGTAGAGGAGGACTTTTTCATCGTATCTTCGGTCTATGACGACGCCGCTTCCCAAGTCAACCCAGACGCCTTTCTCCAACCATTCCTCAAACAACCGTTCAGCATCATCCTCGCCCAGCAGCCCCAGAGGGCAGAGCACAAACATCGGCCTTCTGTCGACTAGGTGTCGGGTTGACTTGGGCGGGAGCCTAAACCCTTTCTCGACGAAGTCGAGGACCTCGGGTTTCCGCAGCCTGCGTATCGTGTAGCCCATGCGGAAGCCGCCGCTCCTGAGATAGGACGCCAGCTCGGGCTCGGGGAGGTAGGAGACGTCGTAAACGGACAGGAGTCTTTCAAGCCTCGACAATCTGCCGTAAAGCCTTTGCAGGTCCGGCTCGTCTAGGGAAAAGCATGTTTTCCGGCCGGAGTTTTCAACGAAGCATAGCGCTGTTTCCTGTGTTCCGGCTTCAACGGGCTTGAAGCCCTCGTCCAAGGCTGTCTGAAAAACTTTCTCAGGGACGACCTCTCTCCTCAAAACCCTGCCCCAGCCGTCTAGAACAACGCTTTCCGAAAGATAGTCAACCCTGTAGACCGGAATGTATCGGAGGCCCAGCTGCCTTGCGGCCTCGACTCTGTGTGTGCCGTCAACCACCAGCCCGGTTTTAGCGTCGACGACTACGGGATGGATTATTCTTCCGGAGGTTTTGATTTCGTGAGCAAGCCTGTCTACTAAATGTTGGATTGATTGTTCGTGCGGCTTAAGCGATGAGACGTCGGCCAGGGTTAAGCGTCGTGGTTCGAGGCTCAAGCGATCTCTTCCATCTCTTCAACTAGATGCCATGGAGGGCTTGAATAAACATCCTCGAAGATTGCTGAAGGCTTCAGCGGAGGGGTCTTCTCAGCTTCTTCAGTAGCCTGCCTAAGGGCTTTCCTGAAGTCTTCAGCGAGTTGTTTCTCGTCGGTCTCCCGCCATAATCCGTTCCTGCTCAGGTAGTTTCTCATCCGCTTCAACGGGTCTCGCTGCCTCCATAAAGCAACCTCCTCCTCCGACCTGTACCTCGACGGGTCGTCTGCAGTCGTGTGAGGCCCCATCCTGTACGTCACCGCCTCCACGAGCGTGGGGCCTGAGCCGTCCCTAGCTCTGTCCACAGCTTTCTTACACGCTGTGTAGACGGCCATGACGTCGTTTCCGTCAACCCTCAAGCCGGGGATGCCGTAGGCTTTCGCCTTAACCGCTATGCTGGAGGAAGCTGTCTGACGGGAGAATGGTACAGAGATCGCCCACTGGTTGTTCTGGCAGAAGAAGACAACAGGGGTCTTGAACACTCCAGCCCAGTTGATAGCCTCGTGGAAATCAGCCTTAGAGGTCGCTCCGTCGCCTATGTATACTAGGAAAACATCTTTTTCACGCTTCATGGCTGAGGCCATAGCCATGCCGACTGCGACGGGCGCCATCAACGACACGCCCCCAGCGCCTATCACTATTCTGTATCTTCTGTCGCCGAAGAGCGTGATCTCATGTCCTTTCAAGAGGTCTTTGCTGTTGGCGAACATCCTGTGCATTATGTCCGTCAACGGGACTCCGCGGGCCAGAGCTACGGGGTATTCACGGTATGTCGGGAAGAGCCAGTCGTTGCTAGAAGTGCTGTAAACGCTGCCGACCATGGAGGCCTCCTGCCCTTCGCAGGGAGCATACCGGGAAGCCATTCCCAAGGGATGTATCTTCAGCATCCATTCGTCGAAGAGACGCGCCCTAACCATGTCCCTCATCATCGCCACTAGAAGGTCGTTGGTGAGGGTTGGGTCCGGCTCCCCCACCAGCACGCCCTCGGGGTCGAGTACCTGCAGAAACCCTACCTCTGAGTGGCTGTTTGAAGACATTCCAGCAACTCCTCGTCGGTGAGGGGGCCCTTCTTCTCTATCGATTTCTGCTTGACTCTTTCTACGAGCGCGTCGATGTCCTCCGGCTTGGCTTCTACTCCTAGGGATTTGAGCTTCCATTCCAGAGAGTGGCGGCCGCTCTTCTTGCCTACGAGGACGTTGTGTTTGTTGCCCACGAGCTCAGGCAGGAACGACTCGGAGCCGAGATGATACTTTATCCAGCCGGCGACCGATATTCCAGACTCCCTCGTGAAGACTCTTTCGCCCACTATGGGTTTGTTGGCAGCCATCTTGAAGCCCGTGAGCCTCTCCACAAGCCTAGAGACCTCGACAAGCATCTCATACTTCAGGCCCAACTTTCTTCCGTAGAGTAGCTCGAGGCTGAGAGCCACCTCTTCTAGGCTGGCGTTCCCCGCTCTCTCGCCTATGCCGTTGACGGAGACATGCACCACGCTCGCTCCAGCTGAAAGCCCCGCTATGCTTACCGCCGGACCCAAGCCGAAGTCGTTGTGGCAGTGGACCTCGACAGGCACGTTCACGGTCTTGACGACCTCCCTGACGAGGCTTCGGAAGCCTTCAGGGCTTGCGCATCCCATCGTGTCGACGACCGCCACGGCGTCGGCCTTAGCCTCCTTCACAACCCTGCTGTACAGGTGTTTGAGGAATGAGAGGTCCGCCCTCGTCCCGTCGACTCCGAAGAAGACGGTGTAAAGCCCGTGGTCTTTTGCGTAGTCAACATGCTCCAGCGCCTTCTCCACAACGTCCTCCGGTTTCCAGCCGAACTGCATCAGCTTGGGAACACCTACGGGGCCCTCGGCCACGATGCCTGAGACGTCTGCCTGCACAGCTGCGTCGATGTCCTGTTTGACGAGTCTTGAAAAGCCGAAAACCCGGGCCTTCAACCCTTCGGCGGCTATCCGCTTGACCGCTTTGAAATCCTCCTGCGACACCACAGGCATCCCCGCCTCGATCCTGTGAACCCCAAGCATGTCCAAAGCCCTCGCAATCTCCAGCTTCTCATCAGACCTCAGAACTATGCCGGGAGCCTGCTCACCATCCCTGAGAGTCACGTCGTGTATCTCGATCTTTTCGGGGAAGCTCATGCCGCTCAAAACGTTTTCCGAGAAGTTGAACGGGCTTACCCAGTGCTTCTCGCCTCTCCACGGTTCTGGAGACAAGCTAATCACTCTCCCACAATTCTGTTCCTCATGGTTCCAAGCTGCTCTATCTCCGACTCCATGACGTCGCCGGGCTTGAGGTAGTATTTCTCCGGGTTCTCCCTAAAAGCGGCCACTCCGGAGATCGTCCCAGTCGTTATGACGTCTCCGGGCTCGAGAACCACCCACGAGTAGTGTTCTATGATTTCTTGGAGGGATACTGAGAGTCGGTTTGTGTTCCCTGACTGCCGGACCTCTCCGTTGACCCTCAGCTCCATCTTCAGGTTGTGGGGGTCGTTGACGTCGTCCTTCGTCACGAGGTAGGGCCCCATCGGGGCGAAACTGTCGAAGTTTTTACCGAAGTTGAGCAGGCCGTTCTTCATCTCCTCCCGCTGAATGTCCCTAGCCGTGAGGTCGTTGAAGACCATGAAGCCCGCGACGTAGTCGAAAGCCCTCTCCCTGGAGATGTACTTACCCCTCCTTCCGATCACTATGGCCATTTCAAGCTCGTAGTCGAGCTCCTTGACGAACTTGGGCCGGACTATGTCGTCGTACGGGCCTACAACTGCTGAAGGGCTTTTCAGGAAGGAGATCCACTGGGGTATGGGAAACTCCCACTTGGCTTTCTCAGCCTCCTTAGCATGCTCCCTGAAGTTGCCCGCCGTGTGTATTATCTTGCCGGGTCTTGGCACCGGTGCGTAAAGCCTTACCTCTGAGAGCTTGAAAGCCAGCCCGTCGCCGTACTCTTTGTTGATAAAGCTGCGGGCCTTGAACAACACCCTGTCAGCAGCCTCCCTAGCCCTCCTGCCTCTCCTAAGAAAAGCGATCATGCTGCTGGGGAGAAGCGCCTCGCCGAGAACCTCAGCATCCTCCTCCCCCTCCTCGATCAGAAGCGAGGTGTACGCCCCGGACAAGTCTATCACGTGCTCGCCGAAGACAAGACCCAGCCTAGGCTTGCGCAGGTATGGGTTATGAAAAGTAGCCAGCTTCATTTCAATTATCATCGCAACGAGGTATCTTTATAGTTTACATCAAGAGGCCTGCCTTAGCAAAGTTATTTAGCATGAATGCGGCGTTAGAAGCTATGAAAGAGGCCCGGTTCTTCAACAGGCAGTTGGAGACTATGCCTCGGCGGGAGATTGAAGCGGTCAGAGACCAGAGGATCAGATGGACTGTTAGGCATGCATACGAGAACAACGTTTTCTACCGGAGAAAGCTCGACAGTGCAGGAGTCAGGCCGGACGACGTCAAGACAGCCAGCGACCTGAGCAAGCTCCCGTTCACGACCAAGGACGACCTCCGCTCTCTCTACCCCTACGGTATTCTAGCCGTTCCCCGGACCGAGCTCTTAGAAGTACACGCTACGTCGGGAACTACTGGGGTTCCGACGCTGGGCTTCTACACGCAGAACGACATAGATGTGTGGGGCGAGGTCTCAGCCCGTTGCCTGACGATGTCGGGGTTGACGAAGAAAGACATCCTCCAGATAACGCCGAGCTTCGGAATGTTCACAGGCGGGTTCGGGTTCTACTACGGCGCTAGGCGTGTTGGCGCGATGGTTGTTCCGACGGGCGCGGGCTTCAGCCGACGCCAGATACAGTACATGATTGATTTTGGCACTACGATGGTCTGCGCAGTCGTCTCCTACGTCCTGAGGCTCACAGAGACCGCTCTAGAGATGGGCGTCGACCCGAGGAGGGATACGCTGGTCAGGAAGGGTGTCTTCGGGTCGGAGATGTGGACGAAGGAGATGAAGAAACGGGTTGCCGATGCGTGGGACATGGATGTTTACGACATCTACGGGTTCACGGAGCTGTGCGGGCCGGGGGTTGCCAACGACTGCCATCTTCACGACGGGCTGCATCTCTGGGAGGATCATTTCTACGCCGAGGTCGTCGACCCCAAGACAGGAGAGCCTGTCGAGCCCGAGGAGAAAGGAGAGCTCGTCTTCACCACTTTGACTAAGGAGGCTTCGCCCGTCATAAGGTACAGGTGCCGAGACATCTCTTACATGTATGACTCAACCTCATGCGACTGCGGAAGGACTCACAGGAGGATTGGATACATAAGCGGGAGGGTGGACGACATGATTAAGGTATCGGGCGTCTCCATCTGGCCGAGCGCCGTCGAGACGGTTTTGCTCAAATATCCCGAGCTGGGCGTCGAGTATCAGATCGTCGTCTCCCGTGAGGATGGCCGGGACAGGGTCAGGGTCGTGGCTGAACTGAGTAGAGACTTCAAGCCGGCAGACTTGAACCGTTTGAGGAGAAAGCTTGAGGAAGACCTCCGCGAAACGCTGATGACGGGGGTGGAGGTGGAGCTGGTGGAGCCCATGACCCTTCAGCGTCAGGAAGTTGGGAAGGCCAAGCGGGTCCTTGACATGCGGAGCTAGGTGGATCGATGCGGCTCATAACAGGTAGAGACCTCGAAGAATGGCTTGACATCGGGACATCCGTCGAGATCGTGGAGGAGTTCTACCGGGACTACAGCCCCGGCAAATACGTCGCACCGGCCCGAATCATATCTCCAGTCGCCGAGAAGGACGCCGTCTGGCTCAACATGCCGGCCTACAGCCTCGACCATCAAGGATTCATCGTGAAGGTCATCAACGAGTATAGACAGAACCCGTCCAAGCACGGGCTTGAGACGGCCAGCGGATTGGTTTTGTTCTTCGACCTCGAGACGGGAAGGCTCATGGGGCTCATCGACTCTGTTCAACTGACGGCCCTTCGAACAGGTGGGATAGGCGGAGTCGGCGCCAAACACATGGCTAGGAGCGATGTTGAATCCGTTGGGCTTGTGGGGAGCGGAAGAATTGCGTGGGCGCTGTTGGCTGCTTTGAAAGCGGTGAGGAACATACGAATGCTCAAGGTCTACAGCCCGACGGCTCAGAATAGAAGAAGGCTGGCTGAGAGGGCGGGGAGGGAGCTCGGGCTAGACTCGAGGGCCGTTGACTCCGCTAGGGAGGCTGTGGAGAACGTGGACGTTGTGCTGGCTGCAACGAACTCGTCTGAGCCTGTATTCTCCGGGGCGTGGCTGGCTGACGGCGTTCACGTCAACAGCTTCGGAGTGCTGCCTACGAGGCGTGAGCTTGACGTCGAGACGTTTAGACGCGCAGGTGCTATCGCAGCCGACCTCAAGGAGATGGTTCTGAGAGAAGCCGGCGACCTGATTGCAGGCATCAACGCCGGAGTGGTTAAGCCTGATGATGTCGTGGAGCTGCATGAGATAGTCAAGGGCAGGCCTGTTGGGCGGAATGAAGAAACCATAACGCTTCTCAAGTCCGTGGGGTTCGCAGCCATCGACCTCTACTTTGCCTCAGCCGTGCTGAAGAAGGCTGAAAGGGATGGAGTAGGCCTTGTCCTAGAGGTCTAGTAGGAGCGTGGAAGCCCAAGTCCTCTCTCAGCAACGTATGCGAGAGCAAGCTCCTGAGTAATCGGCCCAGACTTGAGCAGCAGCATATCCCTCAAAACCCTCTCCAGATGCCTCTCCTTCAGGTATCCGTACCCGCCTAAAACCTGCATGGCGTGGGTCAGCGATTTCACGGCAACCTCCGAAGCCACGTACTTCGCCATGCATGCGAGGACGTCAGCCCGTTCACCACGGTCGTAAGCCCTAGCCGCCTCGACGCACAGCAGCCTCGCCGCCTCCGCCAAGGTGTAGTTCTCAGCTAGGGGTAGCTGTATCCCCTGATAGCTTCCAATCAGTCTGCCGAAGACTACTCTCTCGGCGGCGTGGGCTGCGGCTGTCTTCACCGCGTAGAGCGCCGACCCAACTCCCAGAGCCGCGTAAACTATTCTGTCGGGGTTCAGGGCTGTGGTCAGCGTTCTCCAGCCCTTTCCGACGGGGCCCACAACACGCTCCCTACTTATCTCCACGTTCTTGAGCATCATCAACCCTGTCTTGTAGTAGTTCGTACCAGTCTTGGGCAGAGGCTGGAACCATACACCTTCCTGTTTGAGGTCTAGGATGAAGAGCGTGAGACCTTCGCTCCGCTTGCCGGCTTTGTCGGCGGGAGTTGTTCTGGCTGCGAGGAGCATATGCGTGGCTGCGTCGATGTTGTTGACGAACATCTTCTCGCCGTTGACGACGTACACGCCGTTCCTGTCCTCTGCCATGGTTGTGATCGACAGGACGTCCGACCCTGACGCCCTCTCCGTTATCGCCAGCCCCATGACGTACTCTCCGCTGGCGAGCTTGGGGAGGAACAGTTCTGCAAGCCTTTCGTCTCCCGAGTTAAGCAGGACCAGGGATGACATGTTGTTGCTGAGAAGCGGGTAAACCCCTGTGCCGAACCCGTGTTCGCCGAGGTAGACGACTACGTTGACCAAGTCCTCGAGGCTCCGCCCAAGACCTCCGTACTTCTCAGGCGTCAGGAAGCCTGGAAGCCTTAGCCTCATGCATTCACGCCAAAACTCTGTCGGGAACTCCTCCCTCTCGCTCTTGTCCAGCCAGTAGGACGGGGGGAAGACTCTGGGCAGGTCCTTCACAATCTCCGCCGGGTTCATGCGGCGTGTCTTCCTCTTGGATGGTTTTAAGCTAGACGCTTGGATGGATGGAACCTATATAGAGGCTCCAGCATGAATGTTGTCCGCGATGAGCCGGGCGGCGAAGCTGTTCATGGGCCACATGGCCAACGACATGCTCTACTCAGCCCTGCCTCCACTGCTTCCCGTCCTGGCCATGCACCACAACCTGTCCATAGCAGCCCTCGGCCTCATCCCCGCCGTCTACATGATCACAGCCTCGTTCCTGCAAGTGGCCACGGGCTACATCTACGACAGGAGACAGGTCTACGCCTTCATGCCGGCCGGCCTTCTGATCGGCGGCTTCGCGGTAGCGGCCGTCGGCTTCGTCGAAGACTATCTCCTAATCTACCTCCTGGCCTTGCTGGGAGGAGTCGGGTCGGCTCTGTTCCACCCCGTAGCCACCTCAGCGAGCTCCGTCTCGGGCAGGAGGTCTCTTTCAGTCTCGCTGTTTATGACGGGAGGCGACCTAGGCCTCGCGCTGGGGTCTCTAGTCTGCTCTCTGGCGGTGGCTGCGATAGGTTTGAAGGGGACCTCCCTCCTGCTAGTCCTTCCAGTTTTGACAGCCTTGTTGCTGGCTAGGGATCAGTTCCAGCATCAGGCTGTTAGAGGGCAGGAGTTGGGAGCCGCCGTGAGGGCTGTGGGCCTCCGCTACATATACATCTTGGTCGCCGCGGCCATGCTGAGAGGAGTGGCTGTGATGAGCATGATCACCTACCTGCCTCTCTACTTAGCTTCCCAGGGCTATGCTCTTGCTCAAGCCGGCGGAGGACTTACGTTGATGCTTTTGGCTGGTGCCGTCGGGATGGTGAGCGCCGGAATAATAGCCTCCCGGATGGGTAAGAGGAGAGTGGTTATTATTCTCCTCCTGTCGTCGACGCTGTTCGCCTACCTGACAACCGTGGCCCCGCCCCAGTACATTCTCGTGCCCGTCTCGCTCTTCGGCCTCGCCGCCCTAGCCGCCCACCCGCTTCTCGTAGCAATATCCCACGACATGCTTCCCAACAATCTGGGATTTGCTTCAGCCCTTATTTACGGGTTCACGTTCGGAATGGTCAACGTGGTGGTTCCGGTTATAGGGCTCGCGATAGACGTCTACGGCTACGCCCCGGTCTTCGCGGTCGTCTCCTTCGCCCCATTCGTTTCAGCTGCATTGGTTTCGAGGATTCCCGCCAGCAGGGTTTCCCTGTCCACGGCAAACTAATAAGAAACCCGCCTCAACCGCTTCTATGGATGATGACAGGCTTCTGAAAACACTCTCCACGCTCGTCGAAGGCCTCCGAACCGGTTCCTCGGTTAAAGTTTTCAGGAGAGGAGAAGAAAGAATACTCCGCATATCTTGGCTCAACATCGTCCACGACCCCGAGGTGTACAGAGCCTTGGCCAGATGTATCTCGTTAGATGTGGCGAGCAGGGGCTACGTCTTCGACGCCGTCGCCTCGGTCGAGACGTCGGGAGCCAAGTACGGCGTGGCTGTCTCCTACGAGTTGAACAAGCCTTACTTCTCGATTTACAAGGGTTTCAAAGTTGTCTTCGAGAGTCCTGTGTCCGTCGTTGAGAGGTCGGCGACGGAGGGCAGGGACGTGGCTCTCCACTTGGATGGGTCGGCTGTGTCCGGGTTTAGCAACGTGTTGCTCATAGACGACATTAGGCGGTCGTCGAAGACCCTGAACGCCGCGGTGGGTCTCCTCGAGCGATGCGGGTTGAAAGTTGTTGGATGCTACGTGATTCTCGACCTTGCGTTCGCCGGTTTCCCGCCGCCGTCGAAGATACCTGCCGACAAGTATCATTCTTTGTTCGTCGTGGATGAGGTTGACGAGAGCGGCAGGTGTAGGGTTTCGGACGGCGTCGCTCTCCGTGTCATGGAGCAGCTGCAGCGGCCTGTTTCGAGAGGTTCCTCTGCCTCCGTATCCATCTGAGCAGCATCATCGAGGCGGCTGCCAGAATCGAGGCGAACGCCAGCCCCGTCGCCGGAACCAAGGGGTTGCCGTCCTCCCGGACGCTTGAGATTATCAAGACCACTGTCATCGGCCGTGTAAGCTGCAGCGAATCACCCCTAGACTCAACCCCGTCAACGACGTATCCCGAGATAAATCCCCCTAGCGGGACGTCCCGCAGCAACTCGCTGAGCCTGAACACGCTGTTCTCCAAGCCCCAAACATCCCTTAGAACGCTGCCCTGCGGGCTGAGAATCCTCAGCCTATGCTCTGCACGTACAGTGAACAGTGCTCTTGTCGTCTCTCCGGCTGCAGATACCTGCTGAGGCTGGACGGTGTACCTGCTGTCCTCGGTCTGACGAGTTTTGAGCGAGAGCTGCGTGGGATTGTTTCGGACGAGGACTATGTCTGCGCTGGCTGACTGTAAGGCGTACGAGCCTGCTCCGTCGATGACGAGAACAGGCTTGGATTCGTTGACAGCTCCAGAAACCGCTACCTGAACCAGGTACGCGATGTTGGCTGTAAGCTTTCCCCACCCCCATGAGTTGGAGCCGCCGGCTGGAACAGGCCCCGTCCGGTCGTCAACCCGGGCGTTGTCCTTCATCACCTCTATCACCCGCCTCGCAGTCAGGTTGGGGGCTAGCTGAAGTATCAGCGCAGCCACTCCCGCCGCGTGAGGCGTCGCCATGCTGGTTCCCCTGCTGACGGCCACCAGCCCGCCTGGGTTGTACGGCTGACGCCTAGCATCGGCCGACCCGGCTGCGAGAACCACTCCCCCGGGAGCCGTTATATCGGGCTTGACCCTTCCGTCCGACGTAGGGCCCCTGCCGCTGTAGTACTCCAGCTCGCCGACCGTTCCGTCTACGCTCCATGTCGTCCCAGAGGCCTGCCACCTTACTCGGGTCGTGTAGGCCCCTACTGTGAGCACGTTCTTAGCGGTCCCCGGTATTGTCACCGTCGCTTCCCGGCTGAGCGAGTAATCGGGCGAAGGCTGGAAGTACTCCGACTGGTTGCTGCAGGTGTTTGTCTCGACCCACGCGTGCCAGACGCCCGACCTTACGGTTGTGGGTGATAGAGTAAGCCTCCAAGTTCCAGTCAATCGTGAGCTGAAGTTGAACTCCAGCAGCAGCTCGGTCAGGGCGTTTCTCCGCCAAACGCTTGTCTCGACGGTGAAGTCGGCGGTGGAGACGGTCTCGTTGGCTCTCAAGACTACTGAGCCGCCTCTGGGAGAAGTTGTTTGGAGCTCTATCCAGTCATCGGGGCCGATGACCAGCGACACGCTGGCCTGCGTTGTGTCCTGAGGAACCGTCCATGAAAGCATGGTGTTCCGGCCGGGTGTCAGCACTCCAGTTGCATGTCTGTTGTCGTTGGCGGAGTTTCCCGCAGCTACTGCGAACACAACCCCCTCATCAGCCCAGCCGTCCAACGCCCTCTCCAGAGGAGAGTTTCCATCATGCCCCCCTATGTCCGTGCCCACGCTCAGCACAACCACCAACCGTCTGCCGAGAAGACGGGCCTTCTCAACAGCATACGCAACACCGTCGATCAACCCTTTCTCCGTGAAGAACCACCTTCCGTCCGTGCATGCGGGTCCACCGCTCTTGACCACGATGAGCTCGGCTCCGGGAGCGACACCACGGCGACCCGTCTCGTCGAAAACCTCTCCAGCGGCGATGGAAGCTATCAAGGTACCGTGCCCCGAAATATCCCTCTGCGGACACGACCCCTCCGCTATCTCTCTCGGAAGGCATTCATGGCCGTAGCCGAACCCCTCCGGCTTCCTACCCTCGACGGTCTGGTCCCAGATGTACAGGATGCGGTTGCCTCCGTTCTTCGACCTGAAGGCTGGATGTTTGTAGTCGACCCCGGTGTCGACGAAGGCTATCAAGACCCCGGTGCCGTCGACGGATGGAGCGTTGAGGCCGGACAGGTTGCCGAGAAGGTTTACACCTATTTCGGCCATGCTGACGTCCAGCATCGGCCTGAGCAGTCTCGGCCTGTAGACCGCCGCACCATCCTCCTCGAGCATCCTCAACAGCCTGAAAGGCAGCCTAGCCGTGGCTATGCCACCCACCTCGGCGTCGATGAACGCTGAGTAGGCAGCTAGGCTGGGGCTGTTTTCTATGATCACGTCAACTAGCTCGAGACCTGCTTGGAATGGATACGGCGCCACTGCTGAGAAGACCAGCAGCGGCAGCAGCATGAGGACGGCTATCAACCCCCACCAAGGGGATGGAATTGTTTCAGTTAATATGCGTTTTACTCTACGACGTTGACGGGAAAGACTTAAACATAAAATAATCCGTGGAGAATGACGTGAAGTATCTATCGGACGAGGATGTTGCCAGGATAGTAGACGCTAGGAAGGCTGTCGAAGTCGTCGAGGAAGCCTACAAGCTCTACAGCCTCAGACAGGTTGTGATGCCTGTGCGTACACGGATCGAGGCTCGGGAGAAAACGGGGGACATTCTTTTGATGCCGTGCTACGTACCTGCCATGAACATCTTCAGCCTCAAGCTGGTGACAGTATATCCTAGGAACACGGCTCGAGGGCTGCCGACGATCAACGCCCTTGTAGTGGTTCTCGACGCAGAGACAGGAGTCGCCAAGCTGGTTTCCGAAGCCAGAGCACTCACGGGACTCAGGACAGCAGCGGCTTCCGCAGTCTCCATCAAACACCTAGCTCGTAAGGGTTTTTCAAGGGTGGGGGTTGTTGGATGCGGCTACCAAGCCAGCTGGCAGGTCCGGGTGGTCGGCGGCCTCCACCCCGACGTAGAGTTCACTGTTTTCGACATCGACGGAGGCAGGATGAAAAGCTTCGTTGACTCTATGAGGAGAGAGGGCTTCACGGTCGAGCCGGCTCGCTCAGCTGAAGAACTGGTCAGGACTTCGGACGTGGTCATCACGGTCACGACGTCGAGGACACCTGTCGTCATGGATGAATGGGTCAGGGAGGGGGTTCATATCTCTGCGATAGGAGGATACACGCCCGAGATGGTTGAGATAGACCCGAAGCTTACCGCAAAGTCCAAGCTGGTCGTCGACTCGCGTGAAGCTGTGATGGAGGAGGCTGGAGACATACTCGAGCCGATACGGCTAGGCCTGATGACGAGTGAGAAGATCCACGCCGAGATCGGTGAGGTGGTGGCGGGGCTGAAGGCCGGTAGGGAGGACGACCGCGAGATAACGTTGTTCAAGAGCGTCGGCCTAGCCGTGCAGGACGCCGCCGTCTCGAAAGCCTTGCTGGACTACCTGACAACCATGTAGATCCCTGTTATGATCACCGCCGCGCTGAGGTAGAAAGCCGGCTCGACGACCTCGTTCAGGACCGCGGCTGCGAGGAGCGTGGCGACGACGGGCTCCAGCAGAGCAAGCGCAGAGGCCTCATACGGGTATAGTTTTTTGAGCGAGGAGAACTGGAGTGAGTGGCCGAGAACCGTGGGGAAGAACGCCAGCGCCAGCAGGGGGAGTATCTCATCGCCCCCCGGCTGCCTGAGCCCGCCGACAATCAATGCCGCCAGCCCGGTCGCCACGGCCGCAGACAGATAGATGGGGCCCGCTGCAGCCAGCACGTTTCCCCCCTCCCTCACGCCCTTACCCACGACAAGGTAGACAGCCCACGCCAGAGCTCCTGTCAAGGCGAAGACGTCGCCGTATATCTGTGAAGGGTTGTAGGAGAGCTCGCCGAAGGTCATCGATGCAGAGCCTAGGAAAGTCATCAACAACCCCACTATGTTTAGGGTCGACGGCTTTATCTGTTTGAGGCTCCAGCCTAAGACCATTGCCATGGCGGGGGTTGTGTTTACGAGGGTTGTGGCGTTGACGACCGATGTGTTCTGGACAGCGAGCGTGAAGAAGATGAAGTGAAGCCCCAGAAATAATCCCAGCGGAGGATACCTCCTCCAGTTCCTCGAGACGTCGTCAACGTAGTTGGACCGGTAAGCCAGAAGCCCTAGGAAGACCATCACAAGCCCCGCTATCAAAACTCTTCCGAAAGCTATGGTGAATGCATCTAGGGAAGCGAGGTAGCGGACGAAGACGGCCGCCGTCCCGAAGAAGAACCCGGCCGCAGCCCCCTGAACGAGGTAAGGAAGCCTTCCCATCGTCTTTGGAGGATGAAAATCCAAGAAAAAAAGATGGTGATGGTTTAGCTAGGCCCTATCGCGTAGACGATGCTGACCGAGACTCTGACCGTGGCCGTGCCAGGCATTATCGGAGGGCCTTCAGGAGACCCGGCAGCTTCAGCCGCTCTAGCGAAAGGAATAGGCGTCAACTCCGTAATGGACACGGACTTCACACGGGTTGTCTTGAGCCCCAACGGAGAGAGAAGCGCGTCAGCCTTCATCTGGGCATCAGCAACCGCCGCCCCCAACAGCTGTCTATAAATCTCCCTGTACTTCTCGGTGGATAGGCTGAAGTAAACCCCGCTGACGTGGTCGGCTCCGGCTTTGACCGCCTCCTCGATCAAAGCCCCCGCCTCAGCTATCTTCTTAGTCTTAACCTCGACTGTGTATGAGGCTACGTACCCAGCAATAATCGGCGGCTCTCCCTCCTTGTAGACGTACTGCGGGTAGACGTTGAGACTGGTTGTCTTCACCTCTTCAGGAGTGAGGCCTCGACGGAGAAGCGTCGACACAACGTTCTGGGAGGCTGCGGATACGAGGGCGAGAGCCTCGGACGGAGTGGCAGCCCTCTCCTCAACCGTGAACAATATAGTTGCCTGGTCCGGGGTTATACTAGCTTCAGCGCTGCCCGCGATTGACAAGACATCCTCAGACACATCCCTCTCCTGCTGTAAGTTGACCGAACCTCCGTCAGCCAAAACGACTGCTGCGAACGAGGCTGCCAAAGCGACTAGGGCGACCGATAGAGCCAGCAAAACCACGTATTGTTTGTCCAAACCTTTCACCACACCAGCAAACATCCACGCCACAAATTAAACCCAGAAACTAGAACACTACGTACTCCGTCCAAGAACACAGGATAAATACCCCCGAGGGCCCAGACAGGCGGGGAAGCCTTGACAACCCCGTCCCTAGACCCCCGGACGACTGTCCAGTGGGTCTCGCTCACCGTCTCATCCCTCCAATCGTCCAGCAGGTTCTACAAACAAGTGATGGGTCTGACCAGCTTGTATGAATGGGAAGGCGGCCAGGCGCTGGGCACGCCGCCCAAAAACACTCTGGTCATTCTCGTAGAAAAGAAAGGAACCATGCCCAAGCCGCCGGACAGAAGAGGGCTTTACCACTTCGCCCTACTGCTGCCTTCTAGGAAGGACCTCGCCCGTATGTTCGTGAGGCTCGGCGAGTTCTGGGAGCTGGAAGGCGCTTCAGACCACTTGGTGAGCGAGGCTGTCTATCTCCGAGACCCCGACGGACACGGGATAGAGGTTTACCACGACAGGCCTCGGGAGGCATGGCCTAGGGCCGCTGACGGGCGAATCCGAATGGCGACGCTTCCGCTGAACCTAGACTCTCTGCTTGCCGAGCTACGTGGCGAGGGTACGGGAAAAGCTTTAGACGAGTCTTGGAGGCTCGGGACGGGTGCAAGGCTGGGCCACATCCACCTACACGTGTCGAGGCTTGAGAAGGCTGAAAGCTTCTACCACAGGCTCTTGGGCTTCGACATCGTGTTCAGAATGGGGTCGGCTTTGTTCATGTCCGCAGGCGGGTATCATCACCACATCGGCGTCAACACTTGGGCGGGTGTAGACGCCCCGCCTCCGTCGGACGAGCACGCCAGCCTCCGCAGCTTCGCCATCAACGTGGTGAGGAGGGAGGCTCTGTCTAGGCTAGTCGACAGGCTGGTCGGTGAGGGATGCTCTATACGCGAGGGGCTTGTGAGCGGGGTGCCGGGGTTTGAGGGAGCGACGGTTGAAGACTTTGACGGAAACGGAGTCGAGCTCGTGTTATCTACTGGAGATCAGGACTAGAGCAGCTATGGCGAGAACGACTCCGACAGCCTGCCTGATGGATATCGACTCTCCCAGAAAAAGCGTCGACAGCAGGATCGTCACGACAGGGTACAATGAGGTCGCGACAACCACTATCGACGAAGGGTTAAGGTCTAGTGCTACGTAGAACAGCAGCGCCCCGAGGAACCCAAGCGCTCCGGCGAGCAAAGCCATGTACCATGCTGAGCCCTGAGGCAGGACAGCCGCCCGGGAGAGGATGATGTATGCGATGGCTACCGACATATGGCCAACCGCCGCTATCGCCGTCGTATCCCTCCATCCCAGGGACGAGGAAGCAACCCTAGTGACTACACCCCAAACACCCCAGACCACGAGAGCCAGCAAGACCGCCACAAACCATCTGTAATCCATGCATAGACAGCCTTAACGGCTATTGATTACTGTATCCATGACCGGGCGTAGCTATGCAATCGTTAAATTCCACTCCGTCAAGCCTGAGAAACGTGAACGTTAGAATCGTCTACTGCGTGCCATGCGGCCATCTGCCGCAGGCGATCGAGCTGGCCAAAAACCTCCTCAGCCGCTACGGGCAACGGCTGAACAAAAACTTCTCGGTTACGCTTGACACCTCGGACGCCGGAACCTTCGATGTCTACGTCGACGACGAAAAGGTGTTCTCCCGCCATCAGGAGAGACGGTTTCCAACCGCTGACGAGATAGCCGAGGCCGTAGAAAAAAGGCTGGTGAAGGCTTAGCCGGCAAGCGCCTCATGTTTTTAAATAGGTCGCATAGCATCCCTGACGAAGAGGATTGAAGATAGTTGTCGTAGGAGCCGGTGTGATGGGCCACGGCGTCGCCGAGGTGGCGGCGCTGGCAGGGTTTGAAGTCACGATGGTCGACGTCTCTGAAGAACTTCTCCGCAAAGGGGTTGAGAAGATTAGATGGAGCTTGGAGAAGTTTGTCGAGAAGAAAAGGATCAGCCGTGAGCAAGCCGAGCAGGCTCTCAGCCGCATCAGGACATCGCTCGAGCTGGAGACGGCAGTCGCAGACGCTGACCTGGTCATAGAAGCTGTGCCGGAGAAGCTCAGCCTCAAGCAGGAAATATTCAGCCGTCTCGGCAAGGCCGCTCCTTCGACGGCGATTCTAGCCACCAACACCAGCACTCTACCCATAACGGAGATAGCTTCAGCCGCATCTCATCCCGAAAGGGTTGTGGGCATGCATTTCTTCAACCCGCCGCCTCTCATGCCGCTCCTAGAAGTGATAAAGGGAGACAGAACAAGCGAAGAGACGCTTTCGAAGTCCATCGACGTCGGTAGGAGGATGGGGAAGACGGTTGTCGTCTGCAGGAAAGACGTTCCAGGCTTCATAGTCAACAGAATACTCATCCCCTTGATAGAGAACGCCTGCTGGATGGTTGCTAGGGACGAGGCGTCTGTTTTGGAGATAGACTCTGCTGTCAAGTACAGGGCCGGCCTGCCTATGGGGGTTTTCGAGCTGGCCGACTACGTCGGCCTGGACGTCGCTTACCTAGCCGGAGCCTCCGTCCTCGAGAGGACTCCCAACCCGCCCCAGCCATGCCCGCTGATAAAGCAGCTCTACGAGAAAGGCAGCCTCGGGCAGAAGTCGGGCAAAGGGTTTTACGAGTACGGCGGCGCGCAGTATGAGAGGCCGAACATTCCGAGAGAGGCCGGTGAGCGGGTTGACCTAGTTCGAGTTCTTGCTCCCAGCATCAACGCAGCCTCATGGCTCGTGAGCAACGGCGTCGCCTCGCTGGAGGACGTTGAGACAGCGGTAAAGCTCGGGCTGGGCTGGCCTAAGGGCGTTCTCGAGTATGGCGACGAGCTGGGGCTCGATAAAGTCGTCGACGCCTTGAAGGAGCTGGCCCGAATCCACGGCAGCTTCTACGAGCCTGACCAGCTGCTTCTGCAGCATGTGAGGAACGGTAGGCTGGGCAAGAAGACCGGCGCCGGCTTCCACACCTACTCCACGGCCGAGACGTCAGCATACACCGAAGTGCTTTACGACCGCAGGCCGCCGGTCGCGTGGATAATACTCAACAGACCCCACCGCCTCAACACAATCACTCCCACCATGATCAAAGAGCTCACAGACGCCTTGCTGAAAGCTTGGAAGGACAACGAGGTGCGCGTTGTCGTCGTCAGGGGAGCAGGCGACAGAGCGTTCTCAGCCGGGGCCGATATCTCGGCTTTCACAGCCGTCAAAACGAAGGCCGACGCCGAAGAGTTTCTACGCGAGTTTCAGGAAGTGATGAACATCATAGAGGCGATGCCCAAGCCTGTCGTCGCGGCGATTGACGGCTACGCCTTAGGCGGCGGGCTTGAGCTGGCTCAGGCCTGCGACATTCGTGTCGCCACGACGCGGTCCGAGCTGGGCCAGCCCGAGATAAACCTCGGGCTCCTCCCGGGGGCTGGAGGTACGCAGAGGCTTCCTCGTCTAGTCGGCGTGGCTAAAGCCCTTGAGCTGGAGTTGCTGGGCGACAGGATACCAGCCGAGGAAGCCTATCGGATAGGATTGGTCAACCGAGTCTACCCGCCGGAGAGGTTTGACGAAGAGCTTAGGAAGCTTGCTGAAAGACTGGCTTCACAGCCTCCTCTTGCGGTAGCAGCCGTAAAGCAAGCCGTCCTCCTAGCCAGAGAAGCCCCACTCAGCAGGGGGCTGGCCGTCGAGAGAAAACTCTTCGCAGACCTCATATTCACCAAAGACTTCATGGAAGGCGTATCAGCTTTCTTCTCGAAAAGAAAGCCCGAGTTCAAAGGCGAGTAAACAGAAACCTCTTCCAGTCAATAGTGGCAACGCACCTAATGGTCGCACACGCACAAGAGAGGAATGGAGAACCACTGGTCGTTGCTCAGGCGGAGATGTGGTGAAAGACAGGAGCCTCTCTAAGCCTCACACAGCTGTGGAGACCATAGCAGTTGGATATTGTCCCGGATGCATGACAGCGTATTTTAAAATGAGTAAACGCCCAACATTAGAAAAACGACTAAACCAATATCCCATGCCCCGGGGCGGACTTGAACCGCCGACACTCCGGTCTTCAGCCGGACGCGCTCCCAGCCTGCGCTACCGGGGCGCAGAAATTAACAATCGCTAGCCTTTATTTATCTTTAGGGAAAGAAACACGTCACGACGGCCAACGAGTGGAAGCGCTTTACCCAGACCAGCTTGAAGTCTTGTTCCTCGTCCTCCTTTCAGCGGAAGCATGGCCGATGGATGGTTCATCCCGTCCAGCTGCAGGTAAGAAGCTGGATGCGTCTCAGCTCTCATGGCACGAAGCAGGTCTAACCCGGAGCGATGTAGTTTCATATCCTCCCGCGGCTTTCTGATTCCAAAACCCGCAACGTTTAATCGGAGCCATCAGCCCTCCCTAGTGGCTTTAAAACCAGACCGGGGCCCAGCAGCCTTTATAAACATTTTTTGCCGAGCCGAAAGCATGCACGCGGTTTTCATCTACATGAATGCTGAAGGTTGCTGGGCTGGATATGCCCTAAATACGTGTGTTTGATGTTCTGGGGGCTGGATGTCGGGGGCAAGTGTCAAGCAGCTGGTCGGCTATGTGTCGAACATAGCTGCGAGGCCTGTCAAGGAGGGCGTGGCGTATACTTTGACGGTTTCAACAGTCTCGGGAGAGGAGTACATGGTCAAGGTGAGGCATCCTCCCGGATGGTTGTTCGTAGGCTCCTCCATTCAAGGAAACGCCGTCAAGACGGAGGATTCTTACCAGCTGCAGGACATGAGTGCTTCGAAGGAGTTGCAGCCTGCCAGGGCGGTGGAGGTCGATAGCTTGGAGCTCGCGTTCGTCAAGATGGGTGATGACCGACAGGCTATAATCACCGGCGTTGCCGCCAACAAGTACATCTCGGCTCCAGCCTTGTCCAGCAACGTTGTCAAGAAGGCTGAGAAGCTTTTGAACAGCCGGGGAGTGGTTCACGTGGCCGACCTGCCGACGGGCAAGAAGATAGTGGCCGTCCAGACGTTGGGCGAGTACAGGAGGGACATGGCTTTGAAGCGTCTACTCGGAATGGTTGGGGAGGATGAACGCTGAAAGATACATAATCGTGGCTGAGAAGGCCAGCGTGGCGAAGGCGATCAGAGGCGTCGTCGAAGCGGCTCGGGTTAACGCAGCTGTCGCCTCCGTCAGAGGCCATCTTATGGAGGCCGACCTGCCTGAGGGTTATGAATGGGGGTTGAAGCATCCTTTGGAGATAATGGACCTGAGGCATGTGTTGGACAGGGTTTCGGACGGCAAGACCTTCGATTACCTGGTCAGGGTTTTCAAGGAAGGCGGGGTTCTCGTGGTGGCTACCGACAACGATTCGGAGGGTGAGTTGATAGGGCTTGAAATACTCAAGGTCTATCGTAGACTGCGCGGCGAAGACGCTTCATGCCTAAGGATGCGGTTCAACTCGCTTGAGAGACGTGAACTGTTAGCCAGCTTGAGAAAACTTGAGAATGGCCTCAACTGGCGGTGGGTTGACAAAGCAAGGTTCAGGCAGGTCTTCGACCTCATAACTGGAGCGGCGTTCACGAGGCTTCTGACTGAGTCGACTAGGAAAAAGGCCCGAGTTAGGCTGGTTAGCTGGGGGTCGTGCCAGACGCCGACGCTCAACTTCGTCGTCGAAAGAGAGCGAGAGATCATGTCCTTCAAGCCGAGGAAGTACTGGGTCGTCAAGGCGGTGCTTGAGACGGGTGAAGGCAGCAGTTTTACAGCGTCAAGCGACGTCTTCTGGGAGGAGGCTCAAGCCGTGCAGGCCTATCAAGAGGTCGCCGGCCTCAAGCAGGGTTTCGTGGAGGATTACGTCGAGGCCGAGAAGACGCTGCAGCGGCCCCTACCCATCAGGACCGACGACGCCTTGAGGGAGTTGAACAGGATAACGGGAGTGAGCGCCAGCAAGCTGCTTTCCGTGATGGAGGAGCTTTACTCGGAGGGGTACATCAGCTACCCGAGAACCGACACAAACAAGTACAGGCCTTCCTTCGACTTTGAAGCATCAAAGAGGGCTGTCGAGGAGTCGGGAGTCTTGAAGGAGGTGGCGGGCTCAGCCGAGCCGAGGGCCCGGAACGGGGTCAGGGACGACGGGGCGCATCCTCCAATCTATCCTACTGCAGCATTCAGGGGAGGCGGTTTGAAGATGAAGGTCTGGGAATACGTGGCTAGAAGGTTTTACGCCAACTCCTACGCCGAGGACGCTACCCAGCTTCAGCAGAAAGCCGTTGTGAGGCTTGGCAGGATAGGCTTCAGCGCGGAGGGCTCGTCTATCGTCAAGCCCGGGTTCTACACCTACTTCAGCTACTTCAAGCCAGCTGACAAACCACTCCCGCGGTTGGAGAAAGGCCAGGTCCTACGGGTCATCAAGACAGAGCTCGTCGAGGACCAGACGAAGCCGCCGCCGCGGCTGACGGAGGCCGAGCTTCTCAGGCTTATGGAGAAGCATGGCATAGGCACCGACGCAACGAGAGCAATCTACCCACAGCTCATAGTGGAGAGAAACTATGCCGCGAAGAACGGGAGACAGCTACGTCCCACGCCGCTTGGAATGAAGCTGATAGAGGCCCTGTCAGCCGCCGACAACCGCCTCGTCTCGCCGGAGACCCGGAGGATGGTCGAGGATTACATGGAGAAGATAGAGAGGGGCGAGGCCGGGCTGTCGGAAAGCTTGGAAAAGAGCTTGAGCCTTTACAAGGAGCTTTTAAAGACTTGTTTGAGCCGAATAGACGAGATATCAAGCCTTCTGGCCTCGGCCGTCGTGGAGATGCAGAGGAAGGCTGTGAAGGTTGGCGTGAAAAGTTATAGGAAACCTAGGCAAACTTATAAATAAACAGTTTTTTCTATTTGCTGGAAAAATGGCTGTGTCTTTCGTTGCGTTGCTCAACCCCGCTGCAGGAAGCGATAACCTGCTGTCGTTCCTACTGTCGCTCGTCTGGATAGCCTTCCTGATGATCTTCTTCCTTTACCCCTCGCTCGGGCAGAGGATGCAGCTGTCGTACATGCTGAGGGACTTGGAGCGCAAGCTGCAGAGACTAAAGCTGATTAGAGACGAGATAAACCAAGTCGCCGTCGACACCATCAAACGGGTTGGAAAGCCAGACTCAGACCCCTCCAAAGAGCTGGAGAGGCTGAGCGAGTTCTTCCTCATACAGCCTGAGTCGATGGACCCGTACGGCTTGGTTTTCAAGCTGGAGCACATTTTGGAGACGGGTGAGACGACTTATGAGAAGGAGGTTGCTGCCATAGCGCCTCACGCCACCGAGACCCAGCTCAAGACGCTCACAAACCTCGTGGAGATACTGAGGGGAATAAACACGCTTTACCGTGTCGTCAGACACTACTACTTGCTCGGCAGGAAGACTTCGAACATCTACATGGTGCTCCAGATCCAGATGGTCATCCCCATGCTCATCGAGATCGCCGAGTCCTACAGGCAAGCTGCCGTGGCTTTCAGCAAGGGACAGCCTATCGGCGATGGAGTAGGCGTGCTGGTGGCTGCGAAGCTGGCTGACGGGCTTGAGAAGACAAGGTACGAGATAGCCAAGGACACCATCGTTCAGGAGATTGAGCTGGAGGGCAGGAAGGTTTACGTTATCAGGGCAGCCGGACCGGGGGGAACCGTAGGCAGGCCGGGTGAAGCTGTGAAGCAGCTTGTAGAGAAGCTTCCCAGCAACCCGAAGATCATCATAACAATCGACGCGGCCCTCAAGCTCGAGGGAGAGGAGAGCGGCAAGGTCGCCGAAGGGGTTGGTGTCGCGATCGGCGGACCCGGCGTCGACAAATACAAGATAGAGGAGCTGGCTAAGAGCAGGAACATACCGCTCTACGCATTCGTGGTGTTTGAGTCGATCACGGAGGCCATCACGCCGATGAAGGAGTCGATAGCGAAGGCTGCAGACGTTGTCCTGGCCCGTGTCAAGAAGCTTATTCTCGAGAAGGTTGAGGGCGGTGAGATCGCTGTGGTCGCCGGGATAGGGAACACGGTGGGGGTTGGAGGCTGAATGTCCGAGCCGGCGCTGGTTTTCGGCCCGAGGCAGCGTGAGAAATACCCACAGCCCCTCACCTTCCTCAAGTGCTCGACGTGCGGCACAGAGAACTCGAGGCCTTTCAGGGAGGAGGACTACGTCTTCAAGGTAGTCAACTCGGAGAAATGCCCTAAATGCGGCGGCTCCGTCAGCAGGATCGTGAACATCTACGTGCCCGACAGGAAGGAGCCTAAGTGATTACGACGCATCCCCCCTTCTCAACCAAGACCGTGTGCTCGGCCTGGGCCACCGGCTTCCCGGTTTTCTCGACGAGCATGGGGTAGGCTTTTACCCCGCCTTGCTTGACGAGCTTCTGATGAAGGCCTAGGGCTTCATCCCCCATGTCCTTCAGCCATCTAAGGCTGTAGGGAAGACCTTCAAACCTTTCCTCGATGGTTTTAACCAGAGCCTGCTCTGCTTCAGCGAGCTTCTGCCTTGGTCTGACGGGCTCCAGCCTGTAGATCGTTGCGGGATGTTTGTCTGTCACCTCGCCGGCTCCGTCGGGCAGGGTTGCGAACGGCTCTATCGCGTAGACATGCCCTTCCTGAAGCTTAGCTCCGTCGCCTACGGGGATGTTGGGTATTGAGACTCCAGCGTGAAGGTTGTAGCGCTGTATCTCGTGACCTGTAAGGTTTCTGATGGGCTTGACGCCGTATTTCATCAGAGTGCTGTAAACAGCTGCCCCCACCTCCGAAACCCTCACCCCGGCCTCGACGACTTTCAGAGCAGCCTTCAACGACTCCTCGACGGCTTGCTTCAACACCTCTCCCCAAGACGTGTCTGTTATCGTTAAAGCCGTGTCCGCTATGTAGCCGTCGACCACGACGCCGAAGTCAAGCTTCACCACCGAATTTCGGGGAAGCGTTGAGAGGTCTCCGGGTGGCGGAGAGTAGTGGGCCGCGACGCCGTCTATGGAGATGTTGCACGGGAAGGCAGGCCTGCAGCCCCTCTCCCTGATGAGGCCCTCCACCTTCTCCGCGAGGTCGACTAGGCGCATGCCGGGGCTTACCAACCCCGGCAGAGAGGCCTTCACAGCCCTAGCCACTTCACCCGCCCTGAACAGACATTCCAGACCCGACAACCCCTGAGTAGTCGTCCAAGACTAACTTTAAACCATAACGCTGGCCAGCCGGACTCTATCGGCTTCAGAAATTTTTTCTCCAAGCCTGTAGAATAGCAAAGCAAGGCCGGCGGATGAGAGCAGGAGGCTTGCAACGGAGGAGAGCAGCGTTATCTCTGCGGATTCCGACAGCGGTGGAAGCGCTGGACAGGCTTCTGGGCGGAGAATGGGCCGCGGGAAAACTAACACAATCTACGGCCCTCAGGCCACGCTGAAGTCGGTGGCTTTCCTGGCAACCGCGACTAATACAGCGCTGTTCCCGCTAGGCGAGGTTATGGCTACGGCTATGATTAAACCCAGCAACATTATGACGGTGGTTGTGGAGAGGTTGGAAGAGAAACAGCGACAACAGCTCTGTAAAGAGGTTTATAAGCCTCTCGGGAGAGTTAGGCAATTACTGCCGAGGGAGCTGAGGGTTAGGTTCTACGAGGAAGTTGGGAGGCTTAGAAGCCCGGGGGCTGTCCTACAGCAGAATCGTTGAAGGGAGAAGCATGGTGTAGGGTTGTGGAAATCACACATCAGCCACCGGGCTGGAGGGCTTCACAGCCCGCTCAACGGTGTAAGGATACCTTCAGGGTTTCTGAAACCGTCTAAGGAGCCTGCGTATGTTATAGGCGTTGTTGCTGGATACGTATGGCGGAGACGACGGCCTCGAAAATCATACCATGAGGTGTTTACCGTCTCCACGTTCCCGCCAGTCGCCGGCTGACATTCTACAACCATGCAGGCTTCACAACCAGCAGAGGCTGGAGCAATAACCTACCAAGAGAGGTCTGCTGACGCCGCCGGCCAAACAATCCCATCATACCATCCTAAGTCATTGTTTATGTAGTATGTGGGCCGGGGCGGACTTGAACCGCCGACCTCTGCTTCGTAAGAGCAGCGTCCTACCAGGCTAGACCACCGGCCCTACCTCTTAATCTCCCTCCTCTTCCACCTAAGGTTGTAGCTGCGGCACTTTCTGCATTTCACGGCTGTCCTAGAGTTCCGTGCGCCACATTCCCTGCATATCTTTACCAGCAGTCTTCGACGCTGAGCCAGCTGGAGTAAGGCCGGGTCTCTTATCGGCATTTTCGACGGCATTCTGTCCCTCGACCGAATTTATATGTTATCGTTGGGTGTTGCTGGTTGCCCTAGAAACCTATTTATTGCACGTCATTGACCTTATTTGCTGATTAGTAAAGGTGATGATGGGTGTCGAAGCAGATAACGCCTACGGTTCTGGTGGGTAAGAAGCCGGTGATGAGCTACGTCCTGGCCTGCTTGACAGGTTTCCAGACAGGGTCCAGCGACATCATCGTGAAGGCCCGTGGAAGAGCTATTAGCAGAGCAGTCGACGTCGTGCAGATAGTCAAGAACAGGTTCATCTCAAACGTGACCATCAAGGACATCAGGCTTGGGACGGAGCAGATAACTGACGAGCAGAACCGGACTCTGAACGTAAGCACAATAGAAATAGTTATTGGACAAGGCTGACAGCTGCATGGCAGCCTCTAGGTGCATGCGTTGGAGTTTCCGGTTTGTACGTTCGACCTGAGGACCGGTATTCTCTGCTCGAGATGCGAGGAAAAGCTGAGCCGGGGCGAGCTCTCACCCCTAGATTTTGATGTGATGCGTTTTCTTCTGGAGTTGGAGAAGAAAATCCAGCCGCTTTCGTCGCTGACCTACTTGAAGAGCGTCAGGGTCAACGACTATATTTTTGTCGTCTTCGGCGAGCGGAGCACCTCAAGCCTAGGGCAGGAGATTCTCGCCCAGGTTAGACAGGAGTTGTCGGAGAGGTTCAAGCTGAAGGCTGAGGTGGTTGAGGGGTTCAAGGACTTCAACAAGTTCCTCCAAAGCCTTGTGAGCCCGGCCCGGCTTCTAGCCGTCAACAAGACGTGGCTCCCAGACCAGTCGGTTGAGATGAAGGCTGTCGTGGATGAAGAGAGGAAGCTCCGAGCCCCTCCGACCATCCTCTCGCGTTTTGTGAAAGAGTTTAAAGGCGTTGACGTAAGCTTCGAGCCTCAGAGAAGGAGGCCGTCAACATTTAGGTGATGAATGTTGTTAGACGAGAGGCTGAAGAAGGAGTTTTCGAAGAGAGTCCATGCGGCGGAGATAAGCGAGTCTCTCGACGGAAAGCATGTAAACCTCTTCGGATGGGTTCATGAAGTCCGCGACTTGGGCAAGCTTGTGTTCATAGTCTTGAGAGACGTGTCAGGCGATTGTCAAATAGTGTTCAGGCGAGACGGGCTTGACGGCAAGGTAGCACAGGAGCTTGACGGGCTGTCCAATGAATCGGTTGTCTTTGTCCACGGCTACGTGGCTCGTCAGCCGAAGTCTAGGAGAGGGGTGGAGGTTGTCGGCGAGACGATCGAGGTCTTGTCGAAGGCCGCGAGTAGGCTTGAATACGACCCGACTGAGAAGGTCCCAGCCAGCATAGACGTGAGGCTAAAGCACAGAATACTCGACCTACGCAGGCAAAAAATCAAGTCGATCTTTATCCTTGGGAGCGCGGTGCTTAAAGTGCTTCGGGAGTTCTTCTATGAGAATGGATACATAGAGGTGAGAACTCCGAAGATTATAGCTTCGGCTACGGAGGGAGGAGCCGAGCTTTTCGAAGTAAAGTACTTTGACAGGACTGCATACCTTGCTCAAAGTCCCCAGCTGTACAAAGAGCAGCTGACTACTGTTTTCGAGAAAGTGTTTGAGATAGGGCCGTTCTTCAGGGCGGAGGAGTCCCACACTAGGAGACATGTGAGCGAGTTTACGTCGGTTGACATCGAGCAGGCTTTCGCCGACATGGAGGACGTCATGAGCGTTCTTGAAAAAGCTGTTGTTCATGTCTACGAGCGTTTGCTGAACGAGCACCAGAGAGAGCTTAACGTGTTGGGTGTTTCTCTAAAGGTTCCTAAAACTCCTTTCACGAGGCTGAGCTACGACGAAGCGGTAAAGATTCTCGAAAATGATGGTGTAAAGGTTGAGTGGGGCGAGGATTTCAGCACACCGCATCTCAGAGCTCTCGCAAAACACTTCCACGGCTACTACTTCATAACAGGCTTCCCCACCGAGACCAAGCCTTTCTACATACAGCCGTCAGCCACTAACCCATCCATCTCGGAGTCTTTCGACTTGATGTATCAGTGGCTCGAGCTAGCGTCTGGAGGGACTCGTGTACACCAGCAAAGCGTTCTGAGGGATAGGCTTGTTCAGAAAGGCTTGGACCCGAAGCAGTTCGAGGACCATCTCAAGGTGTTTGAGTACGGTATGCCCGTCCACGCGGGGTGGGGGCTTGGGTTTGAGAGGTTGATGATGGTGCTTACACGCATAACCAACATAAGGGAAGTAATTCTGTTTCCGAGGGACAGGTTCAGGCTTACTCCCTAATCGGTCCGACTGTGAAGTACTGACGCTGATGATAAACGAGAGGAAGGTTGTCGGAGTAGATTTTACATTCTTCAACCCTGCCGACAACGAGCAGATGGTCTCCTGCCTCGTAAGCCTTATCAACCGTGCAGAACAGGACTCCCACCACGTCATCCAGAACAGGAAAAACCTCTTTCTCAATCCTGAACTTGACTCGTTTAAACCTCTCGTCGTGGTCCACGTACGCGAAAATGTCCGAAAGCATCGACTGATCCTGCCCCAGCAAGTTTACGGCGAACTTCTTCGACATTTGCACCTTACTGCAGGTCATGGTGTTCCTCTCAAGAGAAACGACGACCAGCGGAGGGTTGAGTGAAACCGAAGCAAACGAGCTTACAGTCATTCCATGCGGCTTGCCCTCATGACAAGTTGCCACAACCGTCACACACTGTGGAACTCTCCGCATGAACTCCCTGAGGCTTGTCATTATTGATGCCCCAGCCGCTAGAGTATTATTAACTATGATACTTCTACTCCTTCACAGTGAACATGGTGTGCGTCGAGGTCATGTTCACCTCGGTCAGTAGCCACAGCCTTTTGAAAACCCTGTTGAAGAAGTCGTCCCTAGCCTCCTCAGCCACGCTGACGACCACGTCCCACATGCCGAACAATTCATGTCCTTCAAGGACCTCTTCTATCGACATCAGGTATTTTTCCCAGAGCTTCGGGGCCGACGGCCTCCTCATCTTTATGAAGATGTAGGCGCATTTACGGGTTTTTCCGCAGTTCTCCTTCTCGAAAGACAGGCCTCCCTCGTTTACGATGAGCGTGTTTGTGTCGACGACTCCATGCTCCCTCATCACGTCGAGAACTTGGTTGAGATGCTTGAGGGATTCACAGCTTACTTTTGACACAGTGTCGTACGGGCCCCAGATTAAGTAGGATTCCTCTATGTTTTTGTCGGACCTCACGGCAGCGAGCGTCTCGGTCAAGCCGCTCCTCGTCCCAACAGTTCCTAGAACAAAAGCTTTCATTAGCTGATTAGGCTTCTTGTAAATATATTAACTTTCGTGTTCCGTCTGGGCGGCGACTGCAGCGCCATGCAGAGGCCCGTCGTGGCCCAAGGATGTTAGAACCAGCGGGCTTCTGAGCATCGAGTATTTATCGAGCAGGCGTCTGGGCTTCTCGACCGTTTCGACTGGATGGTTGAGGGCCACGCTTCCCCCCACTATGACGATTTCTGGGTCGTAGACGTTCATGACGTTCGAGAAGCCCACAGCGTTGAAATGAGCCATCCTGTTCAGCACGGTCAAGGCTCTCCTATCCCCCCGCCTAGCAGCTTCGAAGACTTGCCTAGAGTCAGCCCACGTAGCTCTGCCGACTACTTGACGTGCGAGCTTAGGCAGCCCAACCCCCGAGCAGAAAGCCTCCCAGTGCCCAACCCCGCCGCAGCCGCATTCGACACTGCTTTGATAATCTACAACCATGTGTCCTATCTCGGCGGCGTTCCCGTCCTTGCCTATCAGCAGGTGGCCGTCGACGACAGCTCCTCCTCCTATCCCGGTGCTGATCGTGACGTAAACGAGGTTTTTGAGGGCTTTCCACGGACCTATGGTTTTTTCAGCCAAGGCCGCTGCGGTGCAGTCGTTGAGTATGGTTATTTTCCCCCCATGCGTCTCCTCAACGATTTTGCGGAGGTTTATCCTCAACCCGCCGATGTTGGTTGCCCTGACGACGCCCTCGTGTTCGAAAGGCCCTATCGAGGCTATGCCGACTGGAGCGTTCCTCGAAACACCCATACTATACAGCATGTTGAAGGAGTTTCGGAAGACACGCCTGAGCTCCGCCAGCGTCTTGGGTGTCGTGCAGACAATTCTCCTGACAATCCTGAACTTCTCCACTACGGCGAACCGGAGCATCGTTGCGCCGAAGTCGACGGCTATCGTTTTCATGACTGGTCGATGTATTTCCCGGGGTTAAGTATGTTGTTCGGGTCGAAAAGCTTCTTCAAACCCTTCATCAGACTGAGGACTTGTGGGCCGTTGTGTAGGTTCAGCTGCTGAGCGAGATGATGCATCTTCTGCAGCCCTATACCGTGTTCGCCTGTTATTGTTCCACCTATTTCGGTCGAGTATCTAATAAGCTCGTCGACTACTTTGTTAGCCTTAGCTACCTCCTCAGGGTTGTCTGGGTCGTAGAGGATGCTGGGATGAATGTTTCCGTCTCCGGCGTGGCCGTTCATGGCGATTGTCAATCCATATTTTTGGGACAGCTCTTTGACCTTCGTCAAGTAGTCTATGATCTTGTCTATGGGAACGCATACGTCTTCAACCATCCTCGCCTTAGACAAGTTGTTTATTGCGAGGTACATGGTTGTTCTTATCTGCAGGAGTTTGTCAGCCTCCTCGTCAGACTCTGCAACTCTTATTTCTCGTGCCTTGTTCTTCTTAAGTATGTTTAGGAGGGTTGGCAACTCGTTTCCTCTGTATTCCTCGACGTCTATCAGCAGCATCGCTTCGCCGTAGGGTAGTTGGACCCCGTGAAGTTTGTTGGCTGCTTCAATTCCTACGTTATCGAAGAACTCCAGCATCCTCGGCACTATCCTGCTTCTGCGGACCTCGAGTATCGTGTTTCCTGCGTCAACCCAGCTGTCGAAAACGGCGTAAACCCTTCTCAGCGCGACGTCGGGTAAAGGAGCTATTTTCAGCCATGCCTCCACGATTATTCCCAGCGTTCCCTCGCTGCCGACGAAAAGCTGGACGAGGTTGTATCCCGCTCTGTTCTTCGCCAGAGGCTCGCCAACGACGACTACGCTTCCGTCCGCCAGCACGACTTTCAACGCCAAAACCCAGTCCTTGACCGTACCGTACTTGACGCATCTCAGGCCTCCGGAGCCCTCGGCAACCGCTCCGCCCACCGTGCATATGAAGCTGCTGGCTGGGTCGGGTGGGAAGAAGAAGCCGTGTTTCTCCAGCTCTCTGTTGAGGTTCTCAAGAACCACGCCCGCCTCTACGTGGACGTAGTAGTTCGTCGTGTCGATTTTCAGGATCCTGTCCAGCCTTGAAAGGTCGAGGATGAGGCTGTCAGAGACAACAGCCCCGGTGAGGCTCGACCCCGCGCCCCACGCTGTGACCGGGATTCTCCTCTCGTTGCAGAACCGCATCACACGGCTGACGTCCTCGACACATCCAGCTACTGCGACAGCAGAGGGCCTTCTGTAGAACCCGCCCATGTCCCTCGAGTATCTCTCAAGCGTGTCCGGGTCTGTCATGAGCTTGCCGCAGCAGAGAGACGACCTAAGCTTTTCGAGACCCTCGTCGTCAAGCATCAAAAACACACCTACGCACTAGTAAATAGGCTCTTCCATGACGAGGTGGAGGACACGGCTTTTAACCTGGTCAAATAAGGCCCTTGAGTATAGCTGTTTGTAGAGTTTTAGCAGGGAGAAGAGCGGCTGGTCTCTAGCCTTGTTTTTGGCTGCGACGTTCAACAGGTAGGAGATGATTGAGGTGAGGTTGGCGGGTTTTCTTGAGACCGAGGAGTGGCTGAAGTCGATGATGTATGTTGCTCCCGATGATGAGACCATCACGTGGTCTGAGGCGTTTGAAAGCTGGCCATGGTCTATTCCATGCGAGTCTAGGATGTAGGCTTGGTTAAGACATTCTTCAAACACAGACTTCAGCTGATTTCTGGGCGTCGCCGATACAAGCTGCCCTAGGCTGGATCCCTCCACGTACTCCATGACCGTCATAATCCGGCTCCAGCTGTACAATCGCGGGCCCACGCCTACGCTGTTTGCCTTGGAATGCATCACCGCCTCCCGCTCCATGCTCTTCACCGACGCGTCAGTCCTGAGAAGCTTCACCGCAACCCTGCAGCCCTCCATAAGCCCGAGCACGACGACTCCCCTAACCCCTTTCCCAACAAGATGCAGGACACGCTTCTCGCCGGCAAGCTTGACGGCCAGAGCTGAAACACCCAGATCCGTCATGGCTGAAACTCTTTCAAGAACTTGGTCTGGCGACGCTGACGGATAAGCTAGCACGCCTAAGTCAACGCGCGTTTGAACCAGTTCGTCTAGCGCGATAAATTGTACAGGGCTATGAAGTTCGGACATGCTCGTGTAAACTCCTCGAGGAAGCGTTTACCGTCCTGCGACAGAGTAATCTGCTGGAGGTCTGTGGTTGCTGTCATGTTCTTGAGGTAGGGCTTCAGCTCCTTCGAGACCGCTGCAAGGTCCTGCTCGACCACGTGCCTCACAAAGTCCACGGCGTTGGTGTGTTTTCTTCTACGGAGGGAGTAGAGCCTGTCGCCGTACACCCAAGGACAGGCTGCAAGGTCTTCCTTCTTAGCCTGCTCCTCAACAAACTCAACGGCGCTCCTGCTCCATACCGGAGGCCCTACGTGCAAGTAGACCGCCGGCAGAGACAGCGCTTCGAGCTCATACAGAATGACTGCTTTAAGGCCCTCTAACCAGCAATCCATCCTCAGGAGTCGGTAGCCGTGGGTCGTCAAGGCCTTTCCCAGCCCGTTCATGGTTTTGTGGAGCTCGCCCCAAAGCACGTCAGGAGGCCTTTCAGGCAGGTCGAACACCAAGCCCATGAACCGGCGGCCATCCAGCCTGACCCCGTCGTGTGCTCTGTCTGTGAAGAACGACTTGGCCGGCTTTCTGAGAAACAGCTTGGTCTTCATGATGAACTTGGAGAGAGAGGTCAGCGAGACGGCTGCAGCTGCGTTCCTAGACCTGTCGACGGGGTCCGGCAGGATCATGACGGCTTCTCGGTGTTCCGACGCATCGCCGTCAAGGACTACGGGGGGCCTCCAGCCGACGGCCTTCTCCAGCAACGCTTGGAAGGAGCCGTGCTTGATCGTCAGAAGCTCGCACACGTAGCCGCTGAAGCCACGAACCCTAATCTCGGCCCCGTATAGACCATCGTTCATGAGGAAAGCCTTGAGAAGCCGGGTTTCGTCGGCCATTCTTTCATCCATCATATTCTTGACGTACCTTGTATGGTGCGGTGTTCTGTCGACAGGCGTAATCCACCGGCCGTGCTCCACGTCGTAGCAAGGCACTATGTTCACTCTCAGCCCATCCACGAAGCCCTCGACGTAGGGATGGCTTGCATACCTTAGACGGACGGCGCCTCCAAGGCTATTGATTATTTCAACCCCTCTGGCCAAAACCATCTGAGAAGCTTTCTCAACGGGCACATCTGGTTTAAAGTGGACGAAGACATCAACCTCCTCCCGCCCCCTAACCATAGTGCCCTTGGCGAAGGACCCCTCGACGGAAGCTGTGCCGGGGCCGAAAAACTCCTCAACAAGACCCACCAGACGGTCGGCTAGCTCTGCCGCAGACCTCAGAGTCTCCGGCAACGGCCTAACCATCTCCAAAACCTGTTCGAGAACCTGTCTCAAATTCTACGCACCGCTAGGTCGGAGTAAACCGGGCCCGAAGAGGTTAGAACACTTTTTTTCAGGCATATCCTGTCGACTTTCTGCTGGCCGAAGAAGGTCTCCTTGTTCCGTCTTATTACGTCGAGCAGACCCTGTTTGTCCTTCACAAACTTGACCCTGCATATAGTCAGGTGGGGTGAGAACCTGCTGTCTTTCTCGATCCTTATGCCGGAAAGCAGTTTCTCAAGGCTGTCGTGAATCTTCTTGAGCTCTTCCCCTCCCTGATCGACGCCAGCCCACACCGCGTTTACTCTGCCTCCTCCGGGGAAGTATCCCAGCCCTTTAATGCTCATGGTGAACTGCCTCGCATCAACCAAGCTCAAAGCCTCTGAAACCAGCTGCACTTCGTCGTCGGACACTTCGCCCAAGAAACGTATGGTTAGGTGGAGGTTCTGAGGCTCGACCGGCTTCAGCCCTTCCCGCCCAACCCTCATCAACTCGTTCTGCACGTTGACGATGTTCTTGACCGTCTCCTCGTCCGAGACATCCACAGCTATGAAGGCCCTCACCAAAGCTTCAAACCCTCCTCAGGCTCAGAATTTTGACGGCCAGCTCTTCTGACAACCTGTCAACAACGCTGTCCTCGTTCAAAACTCTTACAAAAGAGTTGTCAAAGTTCTTCAACAGCGCAGCATAGTACCTCCGAACCAAGTTCTGAAGCATTTCATCTCCCTCAAACGAGCGGTCCGAGCCCTCATGCTTCTGCTGAACCCTTCTCCTCCTAGTCTGCTCATCAACCTCCACAACAATCGTCAAGTCTGGCTTAACAAACACGTCGGAGCCCATCTCCTCGATTAAACGGTAGAAATTGAGAAGCTTGTCGTCGTCCATGGTTTTTCCGAGCTTTCTGCCGATGAGGGCGAAGCCGTAGACTATCGAGCACGCGTAGTACCTGTCTAGGAACATGTAGTCGGGTCTTTTTTCATGGATTATTTTTTTGATGACGGCGCTGTCGTCGGATGTGTTGGCCAGGAAGAGAAGCATTCGTGTGAGCGGGTCGGTTGTAGGCTGGTTGCCGCGGGACGTGGCGAACCCTCCTGTTTCGGTGTTGCTCGGAGTTTTGTAAGCTTCCACCAGCATGCCACGGCTTCTAAGCCTCTCCGAGGTTGCCTCCAGCAGAGTCGTTTTACCGGCTGCGTCGACCCCCTCCCAAACAACTATGATTGTGTTTTCGTGCATCCAGCTATGTGGTTTGCGCTGCGGTATTAAGGGTTTGAATTTGAAAGTTTAAAAGAAGCAAGAAATCAGTCATAGACGTGGTTTAGATGCCTGTCACTCTGCGTGTAAGGGATGTCATGGACAAAAAGGTCGTCGAGGTCGATGAGGGTGCGACTGTTCTGGACGTTGTAAAGAAGATGATCGAGAACGATGTTTGGTCTGTTGTCATTACACGGAACAAGCTGCCGGTAGGCGTGGTCACGGAAAGGGATGTTATACGGAGATGCATAGCGAAGGGTTGTTCGTTGACGATGCGTGTCGGCGAGATAATGTCATCGCCTATTGAGGTAATCTCACCCGACGCCTCGTTAGGCGAGGCCATGGCAAAGCTTGCTGAGAAGAACATCCGTAGGCTTTTCGTCGTCGAAGGAGGTAAGATAATAGGCCGTATCACGCAGACGGAGCTGTTTGAGAACACTCTGAACATCATGATGACTTTGTCGGCTCTCAGGTCGCAGCTGTGAAGCTCTCCGCAGAGATAACGGCGCCCGTCAACCCGACAGAGTCCTTGTCGAAGGTCTTAAAAGCAGTCCTGAACATTTTCCCCAAGGCCTCTGTCATACAGGACTCGGACAAAGTCTTCGCCTCGTTCGACTCAGTTGAGGGCTTTGAAAAGCTACGGATGCTGATTCGTTCTCGCAGGATTAGGGCAGCCGCTCGGGCGGTTCTCTCCAAGGGGATGAAGGGGAACTCGCTGGTGTTCTACGTCAACAAGCAGGCCGCCTACGTGGGGAGGCTTTCGTTCTACGAGCCCGGTGAAGTGGTTGCGTTGGGCCCTATCACGGTGAAGGTCTACTGCGAGGACGCGGACGGGCTGGTAAGGTGGCTCACTGAGTGAACGGAACGCTGTAGACTTCGAGGTCTCTAGGCACGTAGGACTCGGGGAAAACTTTGCGAGCTTGGTTGAGCAGCAGGCTCTCGTCTTCATACCTCGGGCTTACGTGGAAAAGATACAGGCGCTTCACACCGGCCCGCAGAGCGACCCCAGCCGCTTCCGAGGCGGTCGAATGCCCCTCCTCCACTGCTTTCTCCAGCATGCCGTCGTCAAAAGTGGAGTCGTGTATCAGCACGTCGGCTTTCAGCGATGCCTCGACGACGCTGCTGCAAGGCCTAGTGTCCCCCGTGTAGACCAGTTTCCTCCCAGGCCGGGATGGCTCCAAAGCCTCCTCAGGCGTGATGACTCTGTTGTTATAGATGACAGGGTTTCCACGCTGCAGCATGCCCCAGAGAGGGCCTTTCGGCAGGCCCAGCGATTCGAGGAACTCGACGCGCATCTTCCCGGGCCGCATGTCCTCCTCCAGCACGTAGCCGTATGACGGTGAGGTGTGTTCAGTCGAGAAGCATGACACAGCCACGTCCTCAATCCTCGTCGAGGTGTTTGGATGAAGCTCGTCCACCTTCACCTCGAAACCTAGCCTCCCGAGCTGAGGCATCATCACAGACCTCAGGAACCGGGCGAGGCCCGGAGGACCGTGGACGTGAACCTCAGAGGTTCTTCCATTCATCGACCATGTGAAAAGAAGGCCGGGAAGGCCCAAAACGTGGTCTCCGTGGAGGTGGGTTATGAAGACGTGGATGTTGGGCTTCATCCCCAGCCCTGCCAGCATGAGCTGGCGCTGAGTTCCCTCGCCGCAGTCGAAGATGACCAGAGACCTCTTCAGCCTTACGGCTATCGAGGGAAGGCCTCTCTTCTTGGAAGGCATGCCGCCGCCCGTTCCCAGAAAGCATATTCTCATCTCACTCAAGCTTCAGCACCACGACCCTTCTAGTCAAGCTTTTGTGGACGTAGACGTCGTGTCGTTGTAGGGGCTTGAACCCCTGCGAAGCATCCAGCAGGTTTTCGTACTCGTTGTCCGGCACCACGATGGAGACCCTTCCTCCGGGCTTAAGAAGTGTTTGGACAGCTTCGAAAAACCTCGCCAAAAGCTGTTTGAACCCTCGTCCAGCGAGCGTTGAGGATTTTCCGTAGGGCGGGTCGGTGGCTACGGCTGCGAAGGCTTTCCTGAAAGGCATTCTTACGGCGTCTCCCTGAACAACGTGGCAGACCGATGGGCAGAAGAAAGAAGTGTTGACAGCCATGCCGTTGGATATCCACGTCCTCAGCTCAAGCCCAACAGCCTCGTGGCCCAGCAGCCCCGCCTCAACGACGACCGCTCCAGACCCGGCGAAAGGGTCGAGCAGGTTGCAGTCCAAGCTGGCTACGGACAGGTTGACGAGGCATCTGGCTAGCTTAGGCTGCAGGGCTGACGGTATCCGGAAAGGCCTTCTGCCGGCGCGCCTCAGCTGGAAAAAATGCTTGGGCTTGACCGCCTTTAAAAACCCTGCGACATAAGTATCTGGCGAAACCACTACTCCGACGACGATGTCGGGGTTGTCCATGCAGACCCTCATCTTGGGAAAGAGGCTGGATAGAGCTTCAGCGGTTTTCTTCTCGACCTCCAAAGAGTTGACAGACGCCCCTCCCAGCTTAACGACGTCGACTCGAAACTTCTCGACGCCGAGCTGCTCGACCATCCTCCAACCATCATCCAACGGTATGTTCCCCTCGGACAGGATGCTGGTCCGGCCGTGGCCCAGATAAACACCGGCAATCTTCGTGTAAGCTGCTCGGAAGACCACGTCGGAGAGGAGGCTTGGAGGAATTGTTGCAACAGCCACCCTAGGCGTCAGCAGCTGGAAGTCCTGTCCGCATCTGTAGATCTCTAGAACGTGCTGAAGCTCGGCGGCTGAAAGGTTGGGGTTTTCGCCCGAAAGCAGGAAAAAGCACTTGACCATTTCTTCACTCTAGCTGAGCTGCAACCAATCCTGCGACTGAAGCCACTGCGTACGGGTTCGGAACCGTGTCAGTCGTCATTATCAAGTCTACTCCAGCCGAGAGTATTTTTTCAACAGACGACGCTACGAACAGGCCGTGGACCGCGGCCACTACAACCCGGGCGGCTCCCTTCCTCCTAGCAAGCTCGACGCACTTCGCCATCGTCTCACCGGTGCTTATCACGTCGTCAACCAGCACAACCTCACGCCCTCCCAGCTCCCCGTCAAAAGAAACTGAAACCCGGCCGTCCTCAAGGCTTCTACGGCTCTCAACATGCGCATAGTCAGTTTCCATGACGGAGGCTACTGAGGCGGCCATCTCCAAGCCCTTCTTCCCCGGAGACAACACCAGCGGCTTTTCAACCCCCGCCTGTAGCAGGTACGAGGCTAACAACCCTGTGGCGTCCACGTTCTTCACCGCTACAGCCGACTTGCCTAGTATCCACGGCGAGTGGATGTTCACCGTTATCACCTCGCTTATGCCAACCGTTTTCAAAAGCTTGAGCACAGTTAGGATGCTCACAGCCTCGCCGTCCCTAAACCTCCTATCCTGCCTCGCGTACGCCATGTAGGGAACCACTGCTGTTATGGATGCAGCGCCCAAGTCGTTCAAGCAGTCAGCCAGCAGAAGAAGCTGCGTCAGATGCGTGTCTTGTGGAGGATGAAGACCCTGAACCAGCACGACTTTCTCCCCGGCCACGTCTCCCAAAACTCTCAAGTATGACTCTCCGTCGGGAAAACGCTTGGACTCGACATCAACTACAGGAGCATTAAGGAAACGGCCAAGCTTGGCGGCTAGGTCCGGCGACGATACACCGCTGACGACCTTCAAGCCTGTTCCTCGCTGATGGCCGGAGGTATTTAAGGGAGCGCTGGTCAAAAATCTTGATACTGGTAAACGCTTATATAATTTTGGAATAGCTTGGTGAACATGCGGGCACAGGTAAGGCAGCTTGAAGTGCCGGAGCCGTCCCTACCAGTGTGCGAGGCCACGTTGATGCCCGTCTCCGACGAATACACATACATCCACCACAACTTCGTCGAGGTCGGTGTGTTTAAGTACATCGAGAAGGCTCCGTAGATGTCTTACGGATACGACGAGTTCGAGTCGAAGCTGGGCCAGTTCATCTACACTATGGTGATGTACGAAAGGCTGCGTGAATATCTTCTTGAAAAGCTGAGAGGCAAAGACCGCTTGTCGGTAAGGATTAATCTGGGCGCAGACAAGGCCGGAAACCAAGTAGTCATGGATGTTGTTCTCACAGCCGTGAAGCCGCAGCTCTTCTCACAGCAGGCGGAGGTGCAAAAGAGGAGAAGTAAAAAGACGCTGGCCATGATTTTGACGAACGAGGACGTCGACGGCGAGAACCACCAGATAGAGTCGGAGATGGAGAAACTGGTTCTGGAGAGCCTCAAGTGGTGGCATGGCTATTTCGGAGAGCGTGATAAGCTCAAGCTAGACTCGTGGAAATGTGAGAGGGCGGAGGTTTTAGCCGGAGATTATGTTGGGAGCGTTGTGGAGCTGCCTGTGAGCAGGATCTTGGTCCCGCCCGGGCTTCTGATAAACGTAAGCGAGGTGGAGAGGGAGGTTTTGGCGCAGTACGTAGACCTGTTCACCCCTGTTGCCGTGAGGCCTGCCGAGTCGGAGATGTACGAGCTTTTGGGCGGAGTCCGTGTCTTCGACGTAATGGTGAACAAGCTTGGCTACGACCGGGTGAAGGCTCTTGTCCTGCACCTAGACGAGCAGCAGGCAGCCAGCGTCAGGGCGGAGATCGAGGAGAAGACAGGAAGGCTTGTAAAGTCGCTCTTAAGCATGTGAGTCATGACCGGTGCGTTGAGAAAATTACAGGGTTTTTTCATCGACAGACCACCCAACTACTCCGAGATAGACGGCAAGATAGCGGCAAGCGGTCTGCCGAGCAGGAAAAAACACATGCGGTACCTGAAAAGCCGTGGAGTTTCGGCCATAATCAGCCTTACCGAACAACCCCTGCCGAAGCATCTTGTAGACGGGTTTACATACCTCCACTTCCCGCTGAAAGACCATCAGCCAGCCGATGCACCGACTCTCATGAAGATCGTTGAAGCCGTGGAAACCCTGCTCAGCAGAGGCCACAAGACGCTAATCCACTGTCAGGCTGGGCACGGCAGAACGGGCATGGTGTTGACTGCTTTTCTGATGAAGCATAAAGGTCTGGGATGGCGGGAGGGCCTTGAGTTTGTCAGGAGGCTTAGGCCGGGGTCTGTGGAGGTCGGGCAGGAGGTTAGTTTGAGAGAGCTGGAGGCGTTGCTCAAACCTGGTTCTTGATGAATGCTGCGGTCTTCTCGCCTATCGAAGGTACTCTCGACAATTGTTCGACCGTTGCTTTTCTCAGGTCCTCGATCGTCCGGTATCCATGGTTGTATAGGTTCCTAGCCCTCACCCTTCCAACACCCTTTAGAGAAGTGAGGGGGAGAAGCTCCTCCCTAACACCTTCCGCCAGCCTTTCCGACATGGTCATGAAAGCATTCTCCAACAGCTTGTTGCCCTGAATAGCCATCAGCTGGGAGGCGGCGTAAGCGATCCAGCTGCATCTCTCCCGAAGAACAGCCAAGTCCCCCGGCTCTACACCAAGCCGCTCATACAGCTCTCCCTCGCCCACCTCGTTAACCCACGCCTTCATCAGTATCGCCGTCTTGACGGATTCGAGGAACAGCTCGAACTCGTCAGGCTCGGATGCAGGGTCTGGAACGTAGAAGAAACAGTCGAAGTTTTCGTCGACGAATTTCTTAATCTTCCAAGGCTCAACCCTCTTCATCGGAATGCTCGGAACCTCGACAGCTGTGCAGACCGCTTGAATCAGCCCGAGCTCGTCCAAGTTCCTCGGCCTTTTGGAGCATGTTTTTATTATCGACAGAGCGGTGATGGGGTCTATGTACAGCTCCGCGACACGTCGGCCAAGCCTAGTCGCTTTCAGACCGTCCTCCAGCTTTACAAACCCGTTCGAGACGAGGAAGTCGACAACCTCGTTCAGCGCTTTGACCATCAGCCTCTCTCCGAACTGATGGGCTAGGAAAGTTCTCGCGAAAAACCTCTCCAACCCTTCGGCGCTGTGTATCTCCTCGCTTGCGAGAACGGCTAAAACCTGCACCCTCAAATGTCTCTGGCTGCCGAGCTTGGACCAGACACGCTCAGGCCTTCCATTTACGTATCTCTCAAACACAGCCTCGAACTCGTCCTCGTTGCGGGCTATCACCACGGTCTCGCCGTAATCGTCGTAGCCCGGCCTCCCAGCCCTTCCGCAGAACTGCTTATACTCTGAGACGGATATGTTCTTCAAACCCTCCCCAACCTCGTACCTTCTCAGCTCAGGTATCACAACCATTCGGGCTGGAAGGTTTACTCCGGCAGCGAGGGTAGGAGTTGCACAGAGTATTTTGAGACGCCTCTGCCTGAAAGCATACTCGACCGCACGCCTGTGAGAGGCTGCTAATCCGGCGTGGTGAAAACAAGCACCCTCACGTAGGAGGGCGGAGACTTTCTCGTTGAACGCGGACGCCTCCCCGGTCTGGACAAGCTCTGAAGCAACTGAGGACAGGAAGTCTCTATCCTCCTCGCTTAATAGGTTGTTTGAAGAGAGGGCTGAGGCTGCTTTCTCAGCGTACTGCTCTGCTTTTCTACGGGTGTTCGTGAATATGATGGCTTGACCTCCTTCGGAGACTGTCTGCAGCACCAGCGATACAGCGGGGTTAGAGTCATACTCAGCAACCCTCTTCCTCTGGTTGTCGCTGTAAACCACCTCTCCCCTCAAGTAGACCCCCTCCCTGAGGGGGACGGGCCGCCAGTTCATCGAAATCAAGTCTGCGCCGAGCCATGCAGCTATTTCCTGAGCGTTGGGCGCTGTTGCGCTGAGGGCTATGAGCTGTGCTTCCGGGTTGTTGGCTAGCATTCTGGTAAGCGTCATCTCGAGGGTCGGCCCCCGGTCAGGGTCTCCAAGCAGATGCACCTCGTCGGCTACGAGCAGGGATATTTTTTCTATCCAGGGAGCTCTGTGTCTAAGCAGGCTGTCGGCCTTCTCGTTGGTGGCCACGATGACGTCGTAGGACTCAAGCCACGGGTCGGCTGAGTCATAGTCTCCCGTGCTGGCTACGACACGGAACTCACCGCCTAGGAAGAGGCTGAACTCGCTTAGCTTCTCGGACGCCAGAGCTCTCAAAGGAGTGAGGTACAGCACTTTACCGCCTTCGACTACGTGTTTGTAGGCAGCCATCATAGCTATCAGGGTTTTTCCAGAAGCAGTCGGCGTCGAGACCATCAGACGCCTGCCGTCGAGAAGACCTTTTTCCAAGGCCTCTGTTTGAGGCGGGTAGAACTCACTAACGCCGTATCTCTTTACAGCCTCCCGGAGGTAGGGGGGAAGATGTTCAACGCTCCTGACTGAGTTCATTTTGTCGTCTTGTAAGCACCCGTCCTCGGCATGAAGACCATGCCCGCGCTGATAAGCCGTGTAATCAGCCTTGTTATGTCGTCATCCGAAAGACCCTCCTGAAGAAGTGCACTCCTTAGCTCCTGCTCAGAAGCATAACCGCTCTTTTCCTCGAACTTCTTTATCGTTTCGACGACAAGCCTAAACTTATCCCTGAGGCTCTTCGGCTTCCCCGTCATGATCACGTCGATGTCGGGAACACCTGTCTCGACATCAACCCCCACCTGCTGGAGGCTGATCTTCATCAGGGAAATGGCTGCAGCTGCGTCAACCTCGTCTGCTTGGCTTTTTAAAGCAGCTCTAGCATGCGCCTCCGTCATCCTTATCAGCGACTCGAACTGGCGAGCTGTTATGCTTACTGTCGATGTCTTCTCATACATCGACCTCATCTTGAGATAAAACTCCTCCAGCACCTTCAAAGCCTTCGACGAAATGACTGGTTCAATCCTCTTCGAGTAAGCTATGTATTTCCGGAAGATCTCCACTGGTATCGGTGGTGCTTTCTCGGGTTCACCGAGCTGATGAAGAGCGGCTATGTGTGTGGATATTTTCTTGTCCGTGTCTGAATTGGGCTCGTCTTTTAGCACGAATATCAGGTCGAACCGTGAGAGGATGGTTATGGGTAGGTCGACGTTCTCCGTGAAGAGCTTGTAGCTATCGTACCTGCCGAGGTATGGGTTAGCCGCCGCCAAAACAGCTGTCCGGGCGTTCAGCGTCGCCACTATTCCGCCCTTGGCGATGCTCACGGTCTGCTGAGCCATCGCCTCATGAATAGCCACCCGGTCCTCAGGCCTCATCTTGTCGATCTCGTCGATGCAGCAAACACCCATGTCCGCCAGAACCATCGCACCGGCTTCAAGAACCATGCCGCCCTCCCTTTCACGCAGAACGGCAGCGGTCAGCCCAGCGGCCGTAGAGCCTCTACCCGAAGTGTAGATCCCTCTGGGGGCTATGGCTGCAACGTACTGGAGTAGCTGGCTCTTGGCGGTGCCCGGGTCGCCCACCAAGAGGATGTTTATGTCCCCTCTCACCCTCAAGCCGTCGGGGAAGGTCTTCGACCTGCCGCCCACAAGCAGCAGGAGGATGGCTTTCTTGATGTGGTCTAGACCGTAGATCGAGGGAGCTATCGAGTCGACTAGCTTGTTGATTATGAAGGGGTCTTCAGCCATCTTCTTGAAAAGCTTCTCGTCCTCGGAGGATATGTGTATGGCCTGAGGTTCTTTGCTCGCAGGCTCTATGCTTACGGCGTCGAGATAGATCTTGAAGGTTCTTAGAGGGCTTTCAGCCGTCCTCTCCTGAACCGAGTCGACTACTCCAACGACAATCACCCTGTCGCCGGGCCTAGCCACGTCAACCAAGTCATCCTTAGCCCTTACCTCTATAACCCGTGGAAGCTGTCCTGGAGGAAGGTCCTCAGGCTTCTCCTGCACCCCGATGACCTGATAGTCTATGTAGGTGGACTCCTCCTGCACGAGCTCGAAACTGGGCCGCCTGCTCCCCCGACATGTCTTGTCCAGACAAGCCTCGGGCGTGATTAGCCTGTGAGAAGACTGCTCAACCATCTGGTTTGTGCCGCAATACTTACACCGGAACACGCCCTTCTTTAGGATCGGCTTCACCGCGGAAGCTTTCGAGACCATCCCGTCGACCATCACAAGCTTACGTAGATGCTCCGACCTCACCTCCCTGATTGGGGTGGTCGTGGGAAGCGATACGATTCTCGCAGCGAAAACTGGTACTGAAGCAGCGTATTCGGGGTCTTCGATCTGTAGCTGGCGGAGACAAGCTCTGTTCAAATCACCGAGCAAGTTGTTGGGGCTGGCGACTAGGTTGCGTGCGAAGGTTTCGTCGAACTTAATCAGGTCGTTGAACTCGACGGGGATGCTTCTCTTCTTCCTGACGGCTGCTTCTCTCAGAAGCTCTCGGTATTTCTCAGACTTGAAGAAAGACACCAGCTTCTCTTCAAGGGGTATGGTCGCCAATCCTAGCCACCCTTATCCGCAGTCATCCGGCCGACCCATTCATCCACTATTCTGTAAACGTTCCGGTAAAGCACCTCCTCCTCCGGCGTGAGTTTTTTAACTATCTCTCCGTCGAGCCGTTTAGCAGCCAGAGCAACTATCTTGCTTACCCTCATCGTCATGACGTCGGTAAGCCTGCGCGCAACATCCCTATCCCCTCTCTCAGCCTCCTTCATCCACTCAAAGTAGAAGTGTTTGGCCAGAGGCTGTAGATCCGTCGGATTGTTTTTCTCCCTCCATTCAACCTGCATCAACTGTGAGGATGGAGTGGGCTTTGAGACGTATTCGGCGCAGCCCGAAGAGACCAGAACTTCAGCAACCCATCTCCAGACGCTCACGACGGACCCTGCCTTCAAGTCCTCGACGGTTTTTCCCGCGTAAGCAAGCCGATTCAGCTCGGAGGTCAGCACAACCTTCACAGGTGTGTGGAGGTATTCTAGCAAGCTATCCTCTATGACCGATGCTATGTCGTCGACCATCCACCTTAGCTTCTGAACAACTGTACTTAAGGATGCTGCGGTCCGGATAAACAGTATACTTCTTCTTTTAACTGGGGTAATATTTTTGTATTCGAAAGACATAGCCTTGTTAAGCCTTGAAGATAGCCGTCGTCGGTCTAGGTGCAGCGGGCTCTTATCTTGTGCGGAGGCTTTCCATGCTTGGATACGAGGTCAAGGGTTTTGAGCGACAGCCCCTAGAGAGCTTCAAAGCGATCTGCGCTTGGGGAACAAGCAGGAGCGTGATGAAACAGCTTCTCAGAAACGTTGACTTTGACTTCGACGATTTCTTACTCCACTTAGGAGAAAGGCTGACGCTTGACAACGGTAGGAAATCTTCGGTCATTCCTCTGAAGGGGCTGTGCACCTACGAAAAAGCTCGTCTAGAGCTGGAGCTGGCGAGAGGGCTGGACGTTGCGTACGGCTCACCACCCGACCTAGATTACTTGCTGAAGAGGTTCGACTTGGTGGTTGACGCCACAGGTGTGACGAGGGCTCTTCTTCCAAAACCTTCCGCCGACGAGGTTGTGCCCTGTTTCGAGTACAGGATGAGGTACTTGAACGGCAAGCCTTTCGACGACTTTTACGTAAGAATATTCGGTGGATGGACTGGTTATCTGTGGTATTTTCCTCTGGGGGAGAACGAAGCTTATCTGGGCGCTGGCGACATCCATGGCAACCAAGTTAGGGAGGTGAATTCTTTTAACAAGAAGCATTGGGGGGAGGCGGTTGTGAAAGTCGGCAAGGCGATTAGGATAACTCCGCCCGAGCTCTGCCAGCCGATTGTTTCAGGCAAGGTTGTCGGCGTAGGCGAGTCAGTGGGCACGGTGTATCCGATGCTAGGCGAGGGAATCGTTCCGAGCATAGAGTGCGCTGAGCTGTTTGTCGAAAACATCGAAGACTTGGACAGATATGTTGAAGAGGTTCTCCATAAATTCAAGCCGTTCGCCGACGTCTACAGGATGGTGAAGCTCAAGCAGAGAGGTGAGCTGAGCTTGGTGAAGCACATGCCTCTGTTGATGCGCTGCTACAGGTATATGAAGGAGAGGGAGGACAGGTTCGGGTTGACTATCAGGTACAGCGACCTTCAGCTTATTCTTGAGGCTTGACGCATAGGTTTATAAGCAGCGCGTTCCGCTGAAAACCAAGGTGGTCGGAGCTAAGGCTGGTTTGCAGGAACTGTAAAGCTGAGTTCCCCCCCGAGCTTAGAAACGTCTGCGACAGATGTCTCGGCGCCCTCGACGTCGTTTACGACGAGCTTAAGGACGGCTGGGTTGACAGGGTTTCGTACAGCGGCGTAAGAGGTGTTTGGAGATATTCGGAGCTTCTGCCCGTCGAGAAACAGCACAGGGTCGACATAGGAGCTGGAGGAACACCGCTCGTAAGAGCTAGCGAGCTGGGAAAGGCGCTAGGGCTCAGGAACCTGTACATAAAGAACGACACGGTCAACCCGACGTTCTCGTTCAAGGACAGGCCGGCGTCCGTAGCCGTCTCGAAAGCCAAGGAGTTTGGGATAACAGCAGTCGGCTGCGCTTCGACGGGAAACCTTGCTTCAGCAACTCTAGCCCACGCAACGGCTGCGGGGTTGACAGGTTTCGTACTCATGCCGGACACAGTCGAGCTGCCTAAAGTCAAGCAAGCCTCTATCTACGGCGGGAACGTCGTGCTGGTCGACGGAACCTACGACGACGTCAACAGGCTTGCTTATCTTCTCGTCGAACGGAGCGAGGTTGGAATAGTGAATGTGAACCTCAGGCCCTACTATGTCGAGGGGTCGAAGACTATGATGTTCGAGATAGTCGAGAGCCTCGGCTGGAGGGCTCCCCAGCACATCGTTGTACCCATGGCCAGCGGCGCCTTGTTCGGAGCTCTGCACAAAGCCCTTAGGGAGCTTGAGATGTTCGGTGTCCTCAACTCGGCGGACACTGTTTTCCACGGAGTGCAGCCAGAAGGATGCTCCCCCATTTCGAGGTCCTTCGCCGCCGGATGGGACGAGGTCAGGCCTGTGAAGAAACCTGAAACAATCGTGAAAAGCCTTGCCATAGGCACGCCGGGAGACGGCAACTACGCCCTCTCGATAGCCAGAAGCACGGGAGGAACCTGCGAGACTGTTTCGGACGAGGAAACCATAGAAGCCATCAAGCTCCTGAGCAGACACGCGGGTTTATTCGCAGAACCGGGAGGCGCTGTCACCGTGGCGGCCGTCAAGAAAATGAGGGAGGAGGGGGTCATCGACTCAGGCGACGAAGTCGTCTGCTGCGTCACCGGGGCCGGGTTCAAGGTTGACGAGGTCGTTGACAGAGTCGTTGGACATACTCACGTCGTTCCAGCCAAGCTGGACAGCATTCTAGAAGTGTTGAATAACAAGCCTGTCATTTCCGAGTAATCGTCTAAGCCTTGAAATATCTCTCCCTCGGCTTCGTCGAGTAAACGACGACGACGGAGTCTCGGAACATGCGGTTGGGCACAAGGATAATACATTCATCGCCCGAAACAACCGTACGGGTCAACGTTATTTCTACGATCTTGCCACGCTTGCCGTCAACCTCGACCTCGCTACCGATGTTTATCCGAGGGTCAAGCACTACCGAGATGCCTGAGAAGATGTCCATCACCCATGGAACGAGGGAAAGCGCCAGCAGAAGCCCAAGGGCCCCGGCCGTCGCCAGCACACCCACCACGAACTCGAAAAACCTCCAGAGATAAGCGACATAACCAACGTAGACCGCTGAGAGAAGCAGCAGAGCAAGGTACAGAACCTTACCATGCTCCTGCCGAAACCTGCGTCGAATAACAAACCTAGAAACCACAGCAGCCACGGCGAACACAGCGGAGGCGGCCGCCGTCGCCAACAACTGGTCAGCAATCATGAAGAAGCTCAACCCAGGCCAATCTATTACCTTTTCCACAAACGTGCTCAGAGCTCAAGATCGCAGTCATCGCTTCAGCCTGGTCAGACTCATCATCGCAGCCTACCCAGGCACCACGACGCTCTTAAATCTTTTCAGCATCATTCCTCCAAAGTATTTATGGCGGTGGCGGCCTCTGGCTGTGATGAAGTGCTCAGCACTAGTCGCAGCCTTCATCATTCTCGTCTCTCTCGCCCCCCAACCAAGTTTCGGACAGCAAGACTACCGAGTACTACCCATCAAAGCACCGCTCAACGTTGTGCTCGTCTTCATAGACGTCGACCCCACATGGTTCGGAGCCAGCGACATCAACCAACTGCTAGGAGCTGTTTCTGCAGGGGTGAGAGACACCGCTAAATCAGCCCTTGACCTTTATGGGTCAACCTTTGCACCTTTCGAATTCGATGTACAGCTTTCCGCGAGAGAATTCAGGCTGGCTCAGCTTGAGGAGTTTAGGCAGAACCTCCGCAGCCTCAACCTAGGAGCGCCCCGAGAGCTTCTCGAGACCAAGGGAGTCAAAGACGGCATAGCTTCGATCCACGCGCCAACTGCTTTAAAAATGCTCGTCGACCTTTCTAGAAAACACTACCCCGACATCTTAGACGACCATGTGATATTCTTTATCTGCGGAGCAAGGGCTCTGGGCTCACCACCCGTCTACCATACTTTTGGACAGCTTCCTGAAACGGGAAGATACGGCGGGGAGATTCTGCTGAACATGTACGGCGGCACATGGTACGGCAGATACGTGTTCGTAGACCTCTGCGCCCTCAGCCTGTATGCAGATTACCCACCCATCCAAAACATAAACACCTCCCGTGAAAGACTGGCTCTTCTAATAAACTACGTCGACGAGATAATCGACATGCAGTTCGTCAAATCAACCATCTACATACCAAGATACAATCTTCAGGTTCTCGTAGACGTTTTGGTGGTGGACGCCACCAGAGCGGGGCTGAACTTCGCACTTCTAGTCGATAGGTTCGACTTGGAGGCGGTGGAGCAGGCTCTCATAACTCTCACCCCTTACAACCTGTATACTTTCACCGTTAGATATGTCAGGGCAGAGGAAGTCCCCGGCTTCATGAACATAATCACACTGGACCAAGCAAGAAACAAGGCTTTGGTCGAAGCGAGCATGGCATATGACTTGCTGAAAAGAGCGAACAAGCTGTCGCCCGGAGAGGGAGATTACCAATACGTGCCAGCAATAGTCGTCGTCACAGACTACGACACAAGAGTCTACGTGGAAGACCCTGAAGATGATGCTCTTGGAATCGCATTACCCGACCCAGAAGACCCGAGATTTGGAGCAGTGGCCGTAGCGGGCACTTCATACTATTTACTCTTTTACAAAGGTTTGGCCACTACTGTTGCGCATGAGATAGGTCATGTCCTAGGCTTGAGACACCCGCACGATGATTTCGACGAAGTTGCGGGAAGATCCGTGAGAAGCATGATCTACACCATGTCCATCGAAACATACATGAGCTACTCCACTACTTGGGTTGAGGCTGTTAAGCGAAGAACCATAAAAGAAGGATACTACCCCGTCAAAACCTACTGGAGCATCTTCGACCTAGACGCAATAGACAGAGCCATCATCTCAATACTTCTTTCGACCTACGAGCAGAACTACAGGGACATAGTTGACGCAGTCTCCGGAGCAGGTCTGAGGCTGGACGACATTAAAACCCTGACAGAGGCACTCAACATAGCGAAGACCCTAGCAGACAGGTCTGTAGAACTTTTCCGGTCGCACAGCTATCTCGACAGGTTTGAGTATACCGGGTTGGGAGCACAGCTCACGTCGTCTTTTGACTATGCGTTCATGGCCATGGCGTTGACAGAGCTGGCGAAGACTTACACGGAGGGTGTGATGAAGCAGAACGAAAGGTTGACGCAACTACTGGAGTCGCTTCAGGCGGAGATTTCCAGCCTCACAGCCACGCTGAGCAGGCTTAAGCAGGAGAGCGAAAGAACCGCTATGGAGTTGAAAAATGTAGAGGAGGCTGTTAAGAAGGCTCTTGAGACTAACGAGGAGTTGAGGGCTAGGATTAGGATGCTTTCGGAGGAGGCGGCTCAGCTGGAGCAGCTGCGGTCTAGGAGAGCCGAGCTTGACAGGAGTCTTGGTGAAGAGGGGAGGAGGTTGAGTGAGTTGGTTGCGGAGGCGGGGGGACTGAGGACGACCGGCTTTGTGTTGATGGCTTTGTCGGTTGTCCTAGTAGCTGCCGCTGGGGTTTACGTAGTCTTCTTCAGGAGGAAGCTGTAGGCAAGGGGGGCGGTGGAGGCGGCGGGGGAAGCCCTCTACGGTTGTTCCTCCTAAACCAGACCACCAAAGCCGCGACTACAACTACCTCCACAGCTAGAACAGCTAACAGCGTGTTGTTCTGAGACCTCAAAGAAGACAGTTCCTCCTCAGACTGTTTAACAGAGTTAACAACTCGTTGCAGCTCAGCTTCCTTCCGCGAAACCTCATCCCTAACTCTCCTAACTTCTGCAACAGCTTGCTCAACCCTCTGAAGCTCGGCGTTCAGAGACTCGCCAGCAGACATCAGACTCTGCAGCTCCTGCCTCTTTTGAGAAAGCAGCCGCTGAGACTCTTCCAGCGCCCTACGGGCGCTCTCCGTCTCCGCCCTAAGGTTCGAGAGATTTTGTCTCAAGGCCGAGGCCTGAGCTCCAAGCCTGCCCACCTCGTAGAGAACGCCTGGCAGGTAGTAGTCCTTTATGTTCCCCGTTTGCAGCGCAGCAACGAATGCATAGTCAAAGGCTGAGACGAGCTGAGCTCCTAAACCCTTGAAGGACTTCCTGTCAAAATAATTATGGTTCCTGAACTCGTCGACCGCCGTCAAGCTATACTGCCTCGCCAGATCAAGAGCCTCTTTGATTTCAGGAACATCCGTTAGGTCGAGTCCGGCGCTCTTGAGACTCTGGATGATTTCACGGTGGTTTTGTTCATATTCTTGAAGCAGGAGACAGACGACGGCCCGGTCTATGTTGTCTAGGTCGAAGATGCTCCAGAAAGTCCTGATGGGGTAAAGATCTTCAAAGATTTTCTCACGGTTAAGACTTACAATCCATGATTGGCTGTAGCTCATAACAGTCTCGGTGAAGTAGGTTAACGCGAAAAAACCTACTCCCGAGTTCCTGTATTCGTCAAAATCGTCATGCGGATGCCTAAGCCCCAACGTATGACCTATTTCATGCATCACGAGCGGCGTTAGACCCTGCTTGATAAGCACTTCATGATATATGGCTCCAGTGGCTGCCAACGGGAGCGACGGGTCGTCCTGCCTACCTACTGCAACACCCAGAACGCTTGGTTCTTTTACCCATGATGTTGTCGTGGTGTAGAGGATTATGGCTGGGACATAGTCCATAAATTCCCTAATCGACTCGTCAATCATGCCTCGTCTTTTGAGAATGTCGTACGCTTTCTCCGGAAGCAGCAGAATGCCTTCAGGGGTGTGCTGTATGGCTTGACTGAGCTCGGGCACATCCCTCAGTTCAACCTCTCTCAGCCTGGTCGTGAAGAAGTTGTAGGGCATCAAGGTTCTGAAAGCCTTCGACAGCAACTCAGAATCAAAATATCGAACTATCATGTCGTAGCCCACGCCTGCCACGGTAGCGTCCACGACAATCACGTCAAACAACGTCTGAATGTTGTACCGCGGTTTGTAAATTAGAGATTTGACGAACTCCATGTCGATGATGATGTCTATCAACTCGGCAACATGGTAAACACGCTCCGCAGCCGTCCCAAGCTCGAATATCGGCTTGAGCTGTTGATAGAAGCTCCTAGGCGGGTATGAGCAAAGGTCGACGTAGAAATACCTGCCCCACCAAGAACCTCCGTACATGCTGAGCCCGAAGTCGGCCAGGTATGCCCCCGTGTCAGGAGACTGGCCGTAAGTGTAGTAGATGGCTGGCCTATCGCCTCCCATCGCAGGAATTCCGCAGAAAAGGAAGATGGCGTATTTTCCAGCCACCTCTGGAAAGTATTTCTCCGTCAGGTATGAAAACACGTATAGAGCGTCCCGGGCTCTAATCGTCTGGTCGGTCCAAGCCAGAGGCATACCATAGCCTACGGCAAACTCGACTGCTTGTTGAGCGATTTGGTACGGTGTCCGGGAAACTCGAGATTTTAGAAGCTCGCGGAACTCCTGCTGTATCCTCGCTGAGGGAACTATCAGGTTTAGTTTTACTTCGAACTCGAACGGAACAAATTCTGTCCCCCTAGAATAGAATTGAGATCTGGCGAAGGGCCTTATCGCATTAGTATCCCTGAGGAGTTGGAGAAGGTGTCTGAGGTCTCTTGCCTCGAACCAGCTTAGACTGACGTCGTAGAGAAACACGTTGACCACGAGCTCGCCCTTTATCGGCAGAACACTGATTTCATCCCGCTGCTGAACACGCTCAGCCCAGACAGCCTGCATAGGGAGAAGGCTGACGACCACCATAGATAGAATAACTAGGGATAAGGTTGTGCGCGGAGAAGGCATGGCTGAAGTTCGCCTTAGATTGATAAAAATGTTTGCCCTTGCCTAACAGGGTCAGAAGAGGTTTTCTGAAAGCCGTTTAAGCTTCTCCTCGACCTGGCTCCAGCCACCTTCCTCGTTCAGCCTGTAAACGGTCTGCGACACCTCCACAGCTAGACCCGCCTCAACGAGAAAGTCTAGGTGCGATAAAGTCTCTAGGTAAGCCAGCCATTTGTCGACTGCGGAAAGCTCGTCGAACGGGCCTTTCGACCATCTTATTTCACGCGCCACTTCGAGCGCCGGGGTTTCTCGGGTGGTCAGGATCTTCGAGGCCTCCGCGAGTCTCTGACGGTGGTGGAGGAATATCTCAGCTGCTCTTTTCCTGCAGTCCCTTATCAGGGGGCCGTGCGACGGAACTATTGTTTCGAGGTTCATCTTTGTCAGCTTGGTTAGGTTCTTCAGAAACTCTGTTAGGGGGTGGTAGTTTTCGAAAGGGATGTAGGCTACGTTGGTGGTGTCGTTTTCTAGGATGAGGTCGGCTGTGATGCCCACCCTCCCGCCTACGACGATGACGTGCCCCGCTGTATGCCCCGGCGTGTAGACCACACGCCAACCACCAAAACTCATCCCCTCGTAGGCGAAGATGTCAGGCTCAGGAATACTCCTTACATACTGTAGAAATTTACTGAAATACTCATGGTCTCCCGGTCCAAGGATTTTGTCCAGCCACGGCTGAGCCTCTAAAAGTATCTTGAGGGTCTGGTACTCCCTTTCATGATACGCCAGCGACGTGTGCTTTCTCTTCTTGACTTCAGACGCTCCGCCGGAATGGTCGAGGTGAAGATGTGTAAGCAGGGTTGTTGAGACTCTGTATTTTTCGATGGCTTTGAGCAGTTCTTCAGCCGTCTCCGGATACCCTGTGTCCAACAGCACATGACTGTCTCCCTGCTTGACCAAGAAACAGCGCACGGGTTTATCCACATTACCGACGAGCTCGATTACTCTGACGTCCTGGTTGATGTCCCAGACCTCGGACATCCCGGCTCAACGCATCGAGCTGTCATTTAAGCCTCACTCCATTTTCGGATAACTCTCAATCTTTAATGCCGCCCTCGTCCAACGAGAGACAGGGACATGCCGGTCTTCAAACATGAGGAAAAGCTTTCTCCCGAGTACGTCCCCGAGAAGCTTCCTTACCGCGAGGAGGAGATGAGGCTTCTAAGATCGTTCTTCTCCTCCGTCCTGAACGACGACAGGGCTTTCCAGGTGAGGGTTTTCATCTGGGGGGCGGTTGGAACAGGTAAGACAAGCCTCGCTAAGCTCTTCGGCCTCAATCTCGAGCGGGAAGCCCGTGAGCTGGGTAGGAAGGTCAGGTTCACTTACGTCAACTCCAGGATAAACAGATCGCTGTACACGGTTTTGCGGAAGACCGTTGAGCAGCTTGGACTAGACCTTCCAAGGAGAGGGTACTCTGACGAGGAGGTCTTCGACGTGCTTGTGAAGTTTCTCCGCACCACAGGCCTCCGCCTCGTGCTTTGTCTAGACGAGGTCGAGGCCCTAATCTCAGAGGAGGGAAGCGAGGCTGTCTACTTTCTCACAAGGCTGGGTGAGGGGACGGCTGACGGTGGCCTGATCTCCCTAGTATTGATTTTCCGAGAACCGGAAATTCTCGACAGGCTCGACAGCCAGACCATCAGCGGGATGGGCGGCAACAACATCCACCTGCAGGAGTACGACTACAACCAGCTGCTGGATATTCTACGGTACAGGGCTGAGGAGGCGTTCCAGCGGAACGCTTTGAGCGACGAGGTTCTGGAGTTCATAGCCCAGGCAGCTGCGGAGAGGAAGGATGCACGATACGCGATCGACCTTCTGTGGCGTTCAGGCAAGTATGCGGAGGCTGAGGGAAGCTCCACTGTCGAGGCCGAGCATGTCAGGAAGGCCCTGGCAAGCGTCTACCCAACCATAAGGAGGGAGAACCTCTCCTACCTATCGAAGGATGAAAGGCTGGTCCTGCTAGCCTCGGCCCGCGGCCTTTCAGGAACCCGGACATCCATCACCGCCGCAGACCTCTTCCAGTACTATAGGCTTGTGTGCGAGGAGCTTAAGACTGAGGCTAAGGGCTACACGACCTTCTGGGAAACGCTTCAGCAGCTTCAAGACCTCGGGTTCCTGAGGATCAGCGTCAAGAGCGAGGGAGCTAAGGGAAGGAAGACATACATCTACCTCCCAGGCATACCTGTCCAGCTTCTCGAGAGGGAGTTGTTGAAAGACATCAGCCGCTAGTCTTCCTCCTTTTCCTCCCCGCCTCGCCTCCACGGAGAAACGCGGCCTCCTCCTCCGTGAAGCTGAAAAACTCAACCAAATCATCTCCGCCGGCTGTCATCAAAACCCTTATGAACGGGAGCATCTCTGTACGCGCCTTCCTTCTCGACATGTGAAGTCTTGAACCAATCTTCGTGCAAACCCTTTCAAGCAGCTCCCTCTCGGCGCGTGTCTGGCCTAGATATCTCACTCTGCTGGGGAAGCTGAACTTTATGAATCTGCCGGTTGGATGCTTTCTCGACACGGCTACTCCAGCCGTCATAAGAGGTATCGCATATCTTAGAAGATGCCAGGACTGCGTGGCGTTTACACGTTGGAGGAAGAGGTCGGCTTTGGAAAGGTTCTCCAAGGCTTCGACAAGGTCTGGCGGCGATAGCTGTTCGGGTGCGTTGTCAAGCACCCATGTGAAAAAGTCGGCCGGGTCCATGTCCAACCCCTCCAAGGCCTCCACGGCGTCTGAATAGCTTTTAGAGTGGTAGACCTTGGCCAAGGCTTCGAAGACTTCCACCCTTCTGTCCCTAGAGCCCGGTTCAAGGCTCACGCCCCCGGCCGCCGCCAGAAGCTGCAAGTCGTTGATGGCTGAACGAAGGTCTCCTCCGGAGCTATCGGCCACAGATTTTATGACTTCTTCAGGCAGCTTCAGCTTCTCAGCCACGGCTATCTTTTTCAGATGAGCAACGATGCTCGGCTTGGGAATTCTCCTGAACTGTATCAGGAGGGATTTTTCACGGATAGGAGCCAGCCTAGGGTTCCAAGGGTCGTTGGCAACGAGCACGACCGGGACCATGGTATTATCTATTATCTGCACTAGTGCAGACACGGCTCCCGCGTCCTGTCTTGTGTCTATTCCATCTACCTCATCGACTAAGATTATTTTGTTTTTTGCCATAGTTATCGAGGCTTGGGAGGAGGCCGCCCCGACAACACGTTCCAAGTTATCCTTGGTTCTGAAGTCGCTGGCGTTCATCTCTATAACCTCCCATCCGTTTTCTCTTGCGAAGGCGTGGACGAGAGAAGTCTTGCCCACTCCAGCCGGGCCGTAGAGCATGACAGCTTTCTTATCCGGCCTCTTCTTTTGCCACCCCTCAACCCATTTCAAAAACTCTACAACCGCTTCCTTGTTCCCAACAATCTCCGAGACCTTCGACGGCCTGTGTTTCTCGGTCCAAGGCATGGCGGGGTCAGCAGGTCGGCTCGTCATGCTCTTTTCATGACAGTAAGCTTCGCTAGGAAAGCCAGCAGCTGTACCTCGGGTGTGCCGCCCTCGGATATGCGGTAGTCTGTCTCCCCCAAAAACTCGACCAGACGCACCTTGTCTGCTTCAGAGACCTGCAACAACGGTATCTCCCTCGACAACGAAGATACCAGGTCTTGGGGTTGGTGTCCCTGAACGTATATCAGGTTTCTAAGCACTTCACGAGCTTCGAGGAACTTACCGTCCAAAGCCAGCTCGAGCATCCGTCTAACCTCTCCCCTGCTGACATAGCCCATCACCTGGTATACGGTTTTTTCATCTACTTTCTTGGACAGCGCTGAAGCCGACTGGAGTATGTTGATGGCCTTTCTCATGTCGCCCAGCGAGAAGTCGAATATTGCCTTGACGGCTTCCTCGTCCAGCTGAAAATTCTCTGCCTCCGCTATCTTCTTCAGCATCTTGCTGACGCTCTCCAGCGAAAGCGGCTTGAACCGTAAAACCGCGCACCTAGACTGGATCGGTTCAATTATCCTGTTGCTGTAGTTGGCCGCTAGTATGAACCTGCATGTTGTGGAGAACTGCTCCATCGTCCTCCTGAAGGCGTGCTGAGCCGCGTCCGTTAGCTGGTCGCTTTCATCCAGCAGGAGGATTCGAAACTCCGCACCGCTCATGGGCACGGTTCTGGCGAAAGTCTTAACCCGTTCTCTAATCGTCTCGATCCCTCTCTCGTCAGAGGTGTTGATCTCCATGAACAACCCGTCCTCGATGTACCTCGGCCCGAAGAGCTCGCAGGCGAATGCGTGGGCTGTGGCTGTTTTGCCTGTGCCCGGAGGTCCCGTGAACAGCATGTGAGGAACGTTTTTCGATGCCACGATATTCTTCAACGCAGCTATAACCTCGTCCTGGTTGACCACGTCGTCGAGTTTCATGGGCCTGTATTTCTCAACCCATGGAAGATGATGTATCTTCGTCAAGCCTTTTCCACCTACGCCTCAAGTCAAATCTTAAAAATGTTTCTAGCGTTTTCGGAAGTCGTCTCAACCACTTTCTCGAAAGATATTTTCTTTATGCTGGATATTCTTTCAGCGGATATCCTTATGTTGGCCGGCGTGTTGACCACTCCCCTTTCAGGCCCTAAAACGGGGGCGTCGCTCTCCAGCAGCAGGTTTTCCAGCCCTACTCTGCTCACCAGCTTCTGCTTCTGCTCAGACCGTACGATGGACGGAGGTATGGAGAAGAAGTAGCCTTTCGAAGCCCCTCGTACAGCCTCAGACGCTGAGCCGTCGAAAGCATGCATCACAACTCTCTCCGCCCGAGCCTCGATCAAAACATCTAGGGCGTATCGGCCGGCGCTCCGGGAATGAACAACCAGCGGAAGGTCGTGCCTTGCGGCCAACTCTATGAACTCTCTGAAAACTCTCATCTGAAGCTCCCGGCTCTCCCTAGCTCCCCAGTAGTAGTCAAGCCCCACCTCGCCGACCGCAACTATTCTATGCCTGTTCTCCTCAATCAGCTCCACGACTTTTTCGTAGTTGTCAAGCGCATAAGGCTCAACGCCCAACGAGGCATGCACGTATCTGTTGTCCGCTATCTCCAAAACCTTTAAACAATCCTCGAAACCTATGCCCGACGATATGACGGCAGCAACATTCGAAGACCTTGCTTCGTCGAGAACCCTGCCCAGACTGCTGTACAGAGGCTCCTCGGTTAGGTGGCAGTGGACGTCTATCACGGAGGTAAAATAGAGGCTTTATGATTTATGTTTGACCTGTGAAGCTTAGGTGTGTCTGCGGGGCTGAGGTGGAAAACGTCGACGACTTGACTTTCGCCAAGGATGGAGACGGGGTTGTTAAAGCTCGATGTAGGAATGAGTTTTGCAGGCTTGGAGAGGTTCTCTCCATCAAGCTTTCTGACAACAGAGCGGAGGTTAGGTTTTCAGCGATGTTCAGCACGTACAACCTTCTATTCATGGGGAGCGACCTGCTGGAGAAGAGGCTTGAGTTGTTGTCGAGAAGGGTTCTGGAGGCGATGATTCCACGAAAAAGTTTAAAGACACGCATCACATATGGATGGAGATGACATACAGATACAGGGACGTTGAAATAACCTGGCTCGGCCACGACAGCTACCTGATTAAAAGAGACAAAACGATCTACATAGACCCGTATAAAATATCTTCAGGACCGGCGGCAGACCTGGTTTTGATAACTCACGACCATTTCGACCACTTGAGTCTAGACGACCTGCGGAAAATAACTACCGACAAGACAGTCATAGTGGCGGCTAGGAACTGTGAACACGAGTTGAAGAAGCTCGGTAAGGGCAGCGTCAGATACGTCTCGCCGGGCGAGACGGTGGTCATCGACAACATCAGAGTCAAGGCGGTTCCCGCCTATAACGTCAACAAGTTCCGGGAGCCTGGCAAGGTCTTCCATCCCCGTGAGTACGGCGGGGTAGGCTACGTCATCTCCGTGGGAGACGTGTCGATCTACCATGCGGGAGACACCGACTTCATACCGGAGATGAAGGAGGTGAAGGCTGACGTGGCGCTCCTGCCGGTCAGCGGAACTTATGTGATGACGGCGTCGGAGGCTGTTGAAGCAGCTAACCTGATAAAGCCAGCAGTAGCCATACCGATGCATTACGGCACGATAGTCGGTTCTGAAAAAGACGCCGAGAGTTTCAAAAGCCTTTACAAGGGAGAGACTGTGATTCTGAAGAAGCAGGGCTAGGGCTTGAGCTGCGAGGAGTCCCATGACTACGTCTACCACGGAGCCCTAAACATCTACATGAACACGGAGCTCGTCAAGGTTGTGGAGGCGTGGCGTTGCAGAAGATGTGGTGTGATGCGGGTTGGGCTCCGCGGCCCCGATGTTCTGAGCTCTACGGAGGGCATGATGCCTGAGCCGTCGGCGGGGAAGCACTGGGTTTTAGTGGTTTGCAAGACTGGTGAAGAGCCTGTGTTCGAGCTGCACCAGCTGTCTGACGCTGAAAATTTAAAGCATCGTTGTAAGGCGGTCGAAGGTGGTGAAAACCTCTACTACGTTAGGGGTAAGGGGGTTTTCTACGGCTTAGACGGTCCTCCCGCGGGCCTGCACTATGCTTACGAGCTTGCGAAAACCCTGAGAGGATACATAGAGCTGGGTAAAACTCCTCCCGAGGTTGTGAGTTTAATCCGCTGAAAAGCCTTCAGGAACTCGCGAAACATGTTCGTGCAGTATCTTCCAGATTCTCCCAACCCTCTTCAGGACAACGCTGCACCGCACAGCTGCATCGACCATCCGACCCTCGAAAGCGTAGCTGTTGACGGCCATGCCTCTGTACCGCATCGTGAAGACCGCTAGGGCCACTTCTCCCATTATAACCACCTTCGGCTCCGTCATCCAGTATTCAAAATCAACCAGCTCGGTCATCAGGCTGAGCTTGAGCTTGAGGGCCTCGTCCCGGGTTTGAAGCCTGAACGGAGGCAGGTCGCTGAACCGAGTGTAGTCTTGATGATGGAGCTCGAGGACTTCGTCGACCAACCCGTTCTTGGAAAACTCGAGAGAAACCTTTATGGTGTTGACGACCTCATCTGTCTCCATCCAGCTCAACCTCGCCGTGGATGATTTTCTGCTGAAGCTCGAGCTCCAGCTCGGCTACCTCCTTCTCGGAAACACCGCCCCGTTTTAAATTTTCAACATCCTCATCGACTACGAATGCCCGCACGTTGGGCCCGCCTACGCTCTGGTAGACAACGCCCTCAAACCGGACGCTCATACTCCTCCACACGACATGGCCTCGGAAAACCCTGAAAGGATAGTCTCCCTCAACGCTGTCGACGTAGACCCTCTCTATCATCTTTCACCAGCCTGAGAGACTGCTCTGAGAAGCGTTTCAACGGCCGTTCTTCTGCTGTCGCCGGCCGGCATCCTACTGACCCATTCCCTGAGGTGGGAGGTTATTCTCCGCATGAAGGCCTCGACGTTCCTGACCTCTCGGAGAGCTGACGAAGGTATGGATGATACAGGTATCTCCGCCACGGATGTCTGCATGAACGGGCCGAACTCGTCCCTCGAGACCCTTACTGCCACCGCCCTACCTCCCTCTAGAATGTAGGTTATGCCTGCGATGCTGGCCACCTCCAGACCCCACTCCAAGCCCGGAGGTGAGAACGGCAGAAGGGACTCCAGCAGCTTGAGTATGTTGTCGTCGGTGGGCGACTGTCTAGCCTGCTCGTAGGCTTCGGTGAAACGCTGCACAGCGTCCATCATCTCCGTCCCTTAAGACGTTTCTAAATACCTTTTCTCCTGTAAAAACAAATAGAGAGCCGGCGGCTTATACGGTGTTATGGACGGCGTCGAGAGAGTGGTGCGGGGGTTCTTCCCGAAGGACTTCACGGATAGGGAGAGAGCTGTGTTTGAGGCCGGCATAGCTCTAGGCTCAATAGTCCACTCCGTCGCGGGATTTCCGGTGGCAGGCGATGTTAGACGACTTCTGGAGAGGGCGGTCGAGGCGAGCTTCCGGCTCCAGCCCTACAGGAAGAGGCTGAAAGTCAGGATAAGGCCACGGGTTAGGAGGGGCGGGTTGTACAGGTATGGCTCGGTTTCTCCTGAGGACTTGGATGTGAAGGTGGAGGTTGCATACGGTCAAGCAGTGGTCTCAGCGAGGATGAAGCAAGTCAGACGGATTAAGTATCCACTGATGTACGTCGAGAGAATTAGTTTGAGAAGAGACGGCTCCTCTCCTCATCCATTCGCCGGGACTCGTAGGGCAGAAGCTCGCCGTAAATCCTCAGCTGGTCGCGGCTAACGTCCTTGGGGAGGACCAGCTTCAGCCTGACCTCAAGGTCGCCGCGTTTTCCGTTCCTCATCGGAAGCCCACGCCCCCTAAGTATTATGGGCGTGTCTAGGTTGTCAGTCCTCAGCCTGATTCTAAGCGGGCCGTCGAAGGAGCTGACCTCTATTTCTCTGCCTAAGGCAAGCTCGCTCGGGGACACGGGCAGGTGCATCACGAGCCTGTCTTCGTTCAAGCTGAAATGCTTACCCAGCTTCAGCCTGAAACGGATCACAAGGTCTCCTCTTCTTCCAGCGGACTGGTCGTAGAGGCCTTTACCACGTATGACGACTGAGTCGTTGTCCGCCACCCCCGCCGGTATTTCGACAACCAGCCTCTCAGTCTTCTCGACGACACCAGCCCCCCTGCAGGCTGAGCAGGCTTTCTTGACAACCGTGCCCGAGCCACGGCACTTGCCGCAGGTTGTGACCGACGTGAAGTACATGAAGCCCGTCTGAACCCTTTCAACCCTCTGCCCCGTCCCGTTGCACACACTGCATTTTTCAACGTGGCCGGGCTCCCCGCCTGACCCGCCGCACCGTTCGCATGTCTGGGTTGTTGTTATGGGTATCTCTGTCCTTCCACCGCGCAGAGCCTCCCTTAGGCTAATCTCGGCGTCGACGTATGTTGGAGACGGCGACCTAGGCTTTCTGCCGAACCCGAAGAACCTCTCGAATATCGAGTCAAACCCGCCGAGCCCGAGGTCTCTGAACAATTCGTCGAAGTCAACCCACGTGGAGCTGAAAAGGTCCTCCTTGCTGTAGGTCTGAGAGACGCCTGCTCGCCCGTACATGTCGTAAAGTTTTCTCTTCTCGTCGTCAACCAAGACCGCGTAGGCTTCGCTTATCTCTTTAAACTTCTCCTCAGCGTCCGGAGACTTGTTCCGGTCGGGATGGTACTGGAGGGCTAGTTTCCTGTAGGCTCTCTTTATCTCGTCCTTAGTCGCGTTCCTTGGAACGCCGAGAATCTCGTAGTAGTCTTTCCCGTCAGCTGGCATAGCTAGCCCTTGGGCTCCTTGCCGGCTCCGCCCTCACCGTAGACAGCGCCGCCTATCTTTTGAGCGGTCTTCTTAAGCTTCTCCAACGCGTCCTTTATCGCCGACACATCCTTTCCAGCCAACGCTTCCCGGAGCTTCTTGACATGCTCTTCGACCTCCTTCTTGGTGTCGGCGGGAATCTTGTCGCCCAGCTCGTTGACAGACTTTTCGACGGCGTAGATTATGGCGTCAGCCTCGTTCCTCAGCTCAGCCTCCTGCTTCCTCCTCCTGTCCTGCTCAGCGAACTGCTCCGCCTCCCTAATCATCCTGTCGATCTCCTCCTTCGACAACCGGTGCGGTGCGGTTATCTTGATGCTTACATCCTTGCCCGTGCCCAAGTCTTTGGCCGTGACGGTGAGTATGCCGTCGGCGTTGATGTCGAAGGTGACCTCGATCTTAGGAACTCCTTTCGGAGCTGGAGGAATTCCTGAAAGCGTGAACCTTCCTAGGGAGACGTTGTCAGCCGCCATGGGTCTCTCGCCCTGCAGTACATGAATCTCGACGCTTGTCTGGAAGTCTGCGGCTGTTGTGAATATCTCGCTTTTGCGTATCGGTATGGTTGTGTTGCGGTCGATGATCTTCGTGAAGATTCCTCCTAGTGTCTCGACGCCTAGCGATATGGGCACCACGTCGAGCAGGACTATGTCCTTGTCCTTCATCTCGCCAGCCAGTATCGCTCCCTGAATGGCCGCTCCCATGGCGACGCATTCCATCGGGTCAACGCCTCTCTCAGGCTCCTTACCCAAAACCTCTTTGATGAATTCCTGTACTATGGGCATGCGCGTCGGCCCTCCCACGAGTATGATTTTGTCGATGTCGCTTGGCTGTAGCTTGGCGTCCTGCAGAGCTTGGTTGATGGGGTTTCTGCATCTCTCGATGATGGGCCTGACCAAGTTTTCCAAGGTCGCCCTAGTGATGCGCATGTACAGGTTCTTCGGCCCCGAGGAGTCGTAGGCTATGTAAGGCAGGTTTATCTCGGTCTCGGTCATCGATGATAGCTCTATCTTGGCTCTCTCAGCCGCCTCCCTAACACGGTTCATAGCTGAAGGGTCTTTCCTCAGGTCCAACCCCGACTCCCGCCGATAGCTTTCGACTATGTAGTCGACGAGAGCCTTGTCCATGTCTGTCCCACCCAGCTGAGTATCGCCAGACGTCGCCTTGACCTCGAAAACCCCCTGACCAAACTCCATGATAGTGACGTCGAGCGTTCCTCCTCCGAGGTCGAAGACGAGGATCTTCATCTCTTGGTCCAGCTTGTTGAGCCCGTAAGCCAGCGCCGCAGCGGTAGGCTCGTTGATAATCCTCACCACCTCAAGCCCAGCTATCGCGCCAGCGTCCTTAGTGGCCTGCCTCTGATTGTCGTTGAAGTAGGCGGGAACCGTGATGACAGCTTTCTTGACAGGCTCGCCGAGATAAGCCTCGGCATCCTTCTTTATCTTCTGGAGGAGGAAGGCGGACAGCTGCTGAGGCGTGAACTCCTTGCCGTGCAGGACGAACTTATGGTCCGAGCCCATCTTCCTCTTCCAAGCGGTGATTGTTCCCTCGGGGTTTAGCACGGCTTGTCGTCTAGCAGGCTCTCCGACTATCAGCTCGCCCTCCTTCGTCATGGCGACGTATGACGGAAAAGCCTTCCCGTAAAGCGTCACACCTTCGACAGAGGGGATTATCGTCGGTCTTCCAGCTATCACGACAGCTGCCGCCGAGTTGCTTGTACCCAAGTCTATGCCTATTATCTTCTCAGCCATGTCTCGAACACCTCTTGAAGTATCCTAATGTTTTGCATTCTAAGCTGGAATTAAAATCTAATGCGTCCGAAAAACGCTGAAGGACTGCGTCAGGGTGGCTTTGGCTTCGCGACCCTGACCTTGGGCGGTTTCAACACCTTGCCGTGCAGCCTGTAGCCCGGCGAGATTGTTTCGACGACCGTTTCCACTGTTGCGTCGCTGCTTTCGACAAACTCAACCGCTTCGTGGTCGAATGGGTTGAACTCTTTCCCCACCACATCCATTCTCTCAACACCTTCCGACGCAAGTATGTTTTCCAGCTCTTTGAAGAGCATCTTAACAGCCTCGCTTACAGCAGGGCCGACCGGCTCGGTTTCCAAGCCCTTCACAACTCTTTCAAAATCCTCGTAGAGCGGCAGAAGCTTTTTCACAATCCTCTCCACAGCAGCCGACTCGCTCCTCTTTATCTCGTTCTCCATCAACCGCCGTAGGTTGGCCAGCTCAGCTCGTGCATACATCAGGCTTTCCATCAGCTCCTTCTTCTCAGCCTCCAAGGCCTTCACGACGTCTTCGGACATCCTCCAAACCTTTGTGAGCGGGTGCTATTTGTGTTTCTGAGGATAGGTTTAAACCATGGATGTTTGGAGTCGGAGACGAGTTGAGTCAGGAAGGCGTCAGGGCTTACACCGTTCCCCTCGACGACGCGTGGAAGGCCTCGAGGCTGAGGAGGGCGGACGCAGCCGTCCGCCTGCTGAGGGAGTTTGTCCAAAGACATTCTAAAGCCGAGAGAGTCAAGCTTTCGCCCAAAGTGGTCGAGCGGATATGGATGAACGGCAGGCAGAACCCTCCTAGAAGGATAAAGATTGTTTTGGAGCAGGAGGACGATGAGACTGTAGTTGTTAGGCTTGAGGGTGAGAAGGGGGAGGAGGAGAAGCGGGAGTAGGGTAGCCCCGTATGCAGATACGTCTGGAAACGGTCCTCGGCTCGGCTGAGGTCGGGCTTTTCGCAGTCCCGACAGACAGGTATGTCTTGGTCTCGAAGCATGTCAACCCTTCGAAGATCCGTGTCTTCGAAGAGGTGTTGAACGCCGAGACCGTTCCCGTATCGCTTTCCGACAGCATCCTTCTGTCCCCGTTCGCCGCGGGAAACTCCAACGGCCTAGTACTGACGTGCCTGACTCTAGACAACGAGCTCGAGACGATTAAGAGAAGCTTGAAGGACCTCAACATACTCAAGCTAGCCTCCAAGCATACGGCGGTAGGAAACCTAATCCTGTGCAACGACCGAGGAGCTTTGGTCAGCCCGGTTCTAGGACGGGCTGCGGTCAAGACCATAGGTGAGGTGCTCGGGGTTGAAGCTGCTCCTGCAACTATCGCCGGAAGAACCTACCTAGGCTCGCTCGCTGTGGCCACGAACGTGGGCGCCCTCGTTCATCTGGATGCAGCGGATGAAGAGATGGATCTTGTCAAGAATGTTTTGAAGGTGGAAGCAGAGCACGGCACGGTCAACGGAGGCGTTCGCTTCCTGAGAAGCAGCATCGTGGCCAACTCGTGGGGGGTTGTAGCTGGGGCCAGAACCACGGGCCCGGAGCTGATGACGATTACGAGAGTTTTCCAGCGATGACGTTATTAACGGCTGTTTATTGATGCTGTACAGCATGTCTGAGGCTGAAATCACGCAAGCGCTGGAAGAGCTTCAGTTAATTGATAGACTTGTTGCCGAGCTTCAGGCCAGGGTTCTGGCTGTCCAGCGTTCACTCGTGGAGCATGAGGAGGCGGTCAGGCTCCTTGAAGAGATGAAAAAATCAGGCGGGAAGATGCGTGTGATGGTTCCTCTCGGGGCCGGGGCATTCGCCGAAGCTAGCCTCGAGTCCTTGGAGAAGGTGACGGTGAACATAGGTGCAGGCGTTTACGCGGTCAAGGCCTTGGACGACTCCCAGCAACTGTTGACCAAGCGGAGCCAGAACCTCCAAGCAGTCCTCGAAAGCTTGACGAAAAGGATTGGGGAGTATTCGGCTCGGGCTGAGGAGCTGAGACGCTTCCTAGGAAGCGCTCTAGCATCCCAGCGTAAGCAAGGTACATGATATGTTTAAGGCTATTTCTAGAATCTTCTCAGCCGTAGTCGACAAAATCACGTCAACCCAGCTGTCTCCCAAAGAGACGGAGAAGATCCTTACGGATTTCTACTACCAGCTTGTTGCGGCAGACGTAGCTGTGGAGACGGCGGAGGCGATTGTTGAAAACCTTCGTAGAGACTTGCAGACGGTCAGGGTGCAGAGGTTCTCAGACAACCGGGAAGCTGTAAGGGATCTTCTAAGGAGAACCGTCGATGGTTTGATAAAGACGGCGGATGCCGAAACATTATTACAGAGAGCTGAGGAGAAGAAGAAGCAAGGCAAGCCTGTAGTGGTTCTGTTTGTCGGGCCCAACGGGTCGGGCAAGACAACTACCGTGGTTAAGATCGCCCACTATCTCAGACGCCGTGGATACAGCGTCATACTGGCGTCGGCCGATACTTTCAGAGCTGGTGCGATAGAGCAGCTCGAGACTCTCGGGAGCAGGGCGGGGTTTCTTGTCGTCAGCCAGCATTATGGAGCTGACCCCGCTTCCGTCGCCTTCGACGCCGTGAACAAAGCGGTATCCATGCGTGCAAACTTTGTCCTGATAGACACGGCTGGAAGGACCGAGGTCGACAGGGGTTTGCTGGAGGAGATGCGTAAAATCAAGCGTGTGGTGAACCCCGACTACGTCGTCTACACAGGCGACTCCCTCGCCGGCAACGTAGCCGTCAACCAAGCGAGGATGTTCCACGAAGTCGTCGGGCTCGACTTCTTCGTGCTCGCCAAGTTTGACGCCGACGCCAAGGGTGGGTCAACCATATCGATATGCCATGCGACAAACATCCCACTACTCTTCCTAGGCACGGGCCAGTCGTTAGAAGACTTGGACGACAACCCGCGGCGGAGAATCATGGAAAGCCTCACGCTCACGTGAAAACATAAATCCAGAGACCACGTTCCGAAAAGTGATGGAGGCTCTGAGACAACTGCTGGAGGTGCGGGAGGTCAGGGGCCCGGCTCCCGCTTTCACCCCCGTACAGCTGCTTTACGCTGTAATCTTGATCGGGTCTTCGGCCGTGATGGGAAGGAAGAGGCTGAAAGAACTTCTCGGAATAGGCGAGGGGTCTGTGAGGACGATGCTGAGCCGTCTCGTAAGCAGCGGGCTGGCTTTCTCCAGCCGGGAGGGTTTAAGGCTGACTGAGAAAGGGATGGAGCTTTACAGCTACCTGAGCAGGACTGTTTCAGAGCTGAAGAGAGTGGTTTTTGAGATGCCTTGGACCGCTAAGCACAACTTCGGTGTCGTGGTCAGAGGGATGGCGGGAAAAGTTTCGACAGGAGTTGACGAGCGAGATGAAGCCGTGAGGAACGGGGCTTCGGCGGCCATGGTTCTGACCTACACCGAGTCGGGGCTGGAGATGCCTAGAGTGTCAAACTTAAGCATCGAAAGGCCGGAGTTCGCCGGCAAAATAATCAGCCTGTTCCACCCCTCCGTGAACGACGTCGTCATCATAGCGGGGGCTGATGACGAGGTGAAGTCTAGGTATGCGGCTTTAGCAGCCGCCGTCAAGCTATTCGTCGGAAAAGCTTAAAAAACAACCCGGACAACCAGAGCCATGACCAGAAGCTCGAGGATCGCCGGGTTCTACCAACTCAGCCCTGACGAGCGTTTAAGGAAAGTATCCGAGTTCGCAGGCCTGACGAGCGAGGAGGCGAACGTAATAAGGTCAGGCGGGTTGGACATCGCAACCGCCAGCAGGATGATCGAGAACGTGGTCGGCCTCTTCCCGCTACCGCTTGGAATCGCGGCCAACTTCCTCGTAAACAAGGTGGACTACCTAGTCCCGATGGCGGTCGAAGAACCCTCGGTGGTTGCTGCAGCCTCGAACGCTGCGAAAATGGCCCGAGACGGTGGTGGCGTGTATGCTTTCCAAGGACAGCAGCTGATGATCGGGCAGGTCCAGCTTCTGAACGTCCCTAACCCATATGCGGCCAGGGTTGAGATTCTCAGGAACAGGGACGAGATTATCGCGGCGGCCAACGAGAGAGACCCCGTGCTCGTAAACCTAGGAGGCGGGGCCAAGGATGTCGAAGCGAGAGTCGTCGACACCCAGCTAGGCCCCATGCTGGTGGTGCATCTAGTCGTCGACGTCAAGGACGCCATGGGAGCCAACGCCGTCAACACCATGTGCGAGGCCGTCGCTCCCATGCTTGCCAGAATTTCAGGCGGAGTCTTCAGGCTTAGGATAATATCCAACCTAGCTGACAAGAGGCTTGTCAGAGCTTACACACTCGTCCCAGCCCAGTCTGTCGGAGGAGCGGAGGTCGCCAGAGGCATAGTTGAGGCCTACCACTTCGCCAAGGCAGACCCCTACCGGGCTGCAACCCATAACAAGGGCATCATGAACGGTGTAGACGCTGTCGCGATAGCTACTGGAAACGACTGGAGAGCGATCGAGGCAGGGGCCCATGCCTACGCAGCCCGCACCGGCAGGTATGAGCCCCTCACCGTCTGGGAGCAGATGCCCAACGGCGACCTTCACGGAAGCATAGAGCTTCCTCTGGCTGTGGGAATCGTCGGAGGAGCGACCAGAACCAACCCTGTGGCGAAGCTTTGCCTAAAGATTCTAGGCGTCAAGACAGCCAAGGAGCTCGCCGAGGTGATGGCTGCTGTTGGGCTTGTTCAGAACTTGGCTGCTTTGAGGGCTTTGGCGGCTGAGGGCATACAGGCGGGCCACATGTCTCTGCACGCTAAGAACATAGCCGTGATGGCTGGAGCTGTCGGGGAGGAGATAGATCTGGTTGCCGAGGAGATGGTCAAGCAGAAGACGATAAGGGTTGACAGGGCGCAGGAGATTCTGTTCGAGCTTAGGGCCCGCCGCCGGAGCTGAGCGCCTTCCTCCATTCATCAGGGTTGAACCGTTTCTCCATCCTCCTCAACTCATCCTCCAACGCTTTTTCCAAGTCAACGCCCAGCCTGTTAGCGAGCTGAACCAGCAAAGTCAACGACTGCGCAAACTCGCTGCCAACATCCTCCCCCGGATGAGAGTGGCCGAGGCTTTCACGCTTATACCCCTCCCTCGCCAGTATAAACCGCCCTATCTCTGTTATCTCCTCGATGAGATGGGCGTAAATCAGCGATTCACGGAAGGTTGTCCAGCCCCTAGCTCTCTCGAATTCTTCAACGAGCTTCTGAAGCTCAGAGAGCCTCATGCCGCCTCACAGAAAAAGCTGTAGGTGGGGCACGTTGTCCACGTAGACGACTGATTCTTTTTTGGCGTAGCCTTTTCTTAGAGCCGCTTCGACAGCCTTTTCACCCAGCAGGTTGATTATCGTGCCGTGCTTGATGTAGTCCTGCAACTCCTCCTCAAAAACTAGCACGCCTTTGTAGAAAGACTCCGCCACCTCGACCGACACCTCCGACGACAGCTTGAGCCTCGTGCCCACGAGCTTCTCGTCGCAGACAGCCACAACGACCTCACCCGTCCTAGAGTAGTGAGTCTTAACCCACAACCTCGCTGAGCTAAATTCTCCTGACAGGGTTCTTCGCCCCGCAAGCATCGCAGACCAAGAACCTGAACCTCTTCTCGCTAACAATCCTTGTATCAATGCCGTTGCAGATAGGGCAGCGCACAAACTCCTTCATGTAGAGGTCGATGAGCTTCTTCAACTCATCCGCCGACATCTTACCTTGGATGAGCAGCTTGTCGTCCGAGATAGACCCAGCACGTCCGGTTTCCTTCAGGAGGAACCGGGCGAAATGAGCCGGCTCCCTGTTGAGCGTCTTAGCTATCTGGCCTAAGTTGGTTAGGGCGGTGTTCTTGGCATCGTAAACCAAGTTCGGCCTGAACTCGAGGACTCTGTCGCCCGCCACCACGCCTCTCTTCGAGACCTTCTGTATGACGTCGTCTAGGAGCTTGACGTAGAACTGCTCGTCGGCGAGGGTTAGGCTCACTCCGAGGATGGAGTCATCACACCTCTATTTAAGAGGATTTCCTCCCACGGTGATGCTTAAAACAAGCCAAATCAACCGTCATCCAGCTTGGCTGAGGATTACTGGGTCAAGGACTTGGGGCTTGCTGAACAGGGTTCTAGGAAGGTGGGGATGGCTGAGACTTCCATGCCGGTGCTTCGGCTGCTTGCGAAGAGGTACTCTGACGAGATGCCTTTCGACGGGTTCACCGTTTCAGCATGCCTGCACATAACGAAGGAGACGGCTGTCTTGGTCAGGGCCTTGAGGGAGGGAGGCGCGAAGGTGAATCTGTGCGCTTCCAACCCTTTGAGCACGCAGGACGACGTAGCGGCTTTCCTCGCTTCGGAAGGGTTCCACGTCTACGGGTTCAGAGGCATGAGCCACAGTGATTACTACAACGCAATAAGGATGTGTCTGTCCCACGGCCCAGACCTGACGGTCGACGACGGAGCAGACTTGGTGGCTACCCTCCACCGGGCTGCCGCCGTTGACACGGACCCCCTGAAGCACGCCGTCGACAGAGTTGTTGGAGGAACGGAGGAGACGACGACGGGCGTCAACAGGCTGAAGGCTATGGAGAATGAGAAGGTCCTGCGATACCCGATAATTGCGGTCAACGAAGCTCTTTCCAAAAGCATGTTCGACAACCCTCTGGGAACAGGCCAGTCCGCCTTAGACGGCGTGATGAGGGCCACAAACGTCCTGCTAGCCGGTAAGAACGTCGTCGTCTGCGGCTACGGGCGTGTAGGCTCCGGCATAGCTGAGAGAGCCCGAGGTATGGGAGCGAGGGTTATCGTCGTCGAGACCGACCCCATCAAGGCCCTGCAGGCGTTCATGGCGGGGTTCACGGTGGCTCCGATGACTAAAGCAGCAGAGCTGGGCGACTTGTTCATCACGGCGACCGGGAACATCGACGTTATTCGCGGCGAGCACTTCAGGAGGATGAAGGACGGCGTCATCCTAGCCAACGCCGGGCACATGGACGTGGAGATAAGCAAGGAGGAGTTGAGGCAGATGGCTTCCTCGGTCGAGAGGGTTAGGGAGAACGTCGACGTTTACCGGCTTGGGGATGGGCGGAGAATCATTCTGCTCGCCGAGGGAAGACTGGTCAACCTTGTCTGCGCCGAGGGACATCCATCGGAGGTAATGGACCTGTCTTTTGCACTGCAGGCTGAGTGCCTCAGGTACTTGGTCGAGAACCACGACAAGCTTGAGAAGAAGGTCTACAACGTGCCTCAGGAGATCGACAGGAATGTCGCTAGGCTGAAGCTCGAGACGCTCGGCGTAGAGACAGAGAAGCTTACGGAGAAGCAGAACATCTACATCCGTTCATGGCAGGCCGGGACTTGAAGCCCAGCAAGGGTCCTTGGATAGCATACCTAGCCGTGGAAGGTGCGTTAGGGCCTCTCAAAAACACTCGCGTCGAGAACGTCGAGCTCGTCGACGACAGACGCGTGAGACATGTATTCAAAAACCCTACGAGGAATAAGCTAGAGAACCTGATGAGAATTCTCGACGACTACGACATCTTGATAACTTGGGGAGGAGCACGTAAAGACCTGCCTCTTCTGACCGCGTGCTGCATCCGCTTAGGCGTAGACCCCTCACCCCTACACGCCTTGGCGCATCTTGACTTGCAGGAGTTTGTGAAGGATAAGCTTGGGATCGTCGACGCAGGTCTAGAGGAGACGGCTGAGTTTTTGAAAGCCGGCAGGGGAGGAGGCAAGGTTTACACGCTGATGAGGGTTTTCAAAAAGCTCAGAGGCTTCGTTAGAAGCTTGAGGCCTGAGCTGGCTCTCTAGTACCATCGGTCTTTAAGCCCGAGTAGGTAGGCCGCTGCGTTGGTCCCGACGTGCATCAAGACGGTAAACAGAGCTAGGGATAGAAGCGTTGGGGCGTCGAGCCAGACGGGAAGCCCGTGAAAAAGCTCCACCAACCCCAGAGCAGCGACCAGAAAACCGAGCTGGTCGAGAAGAGGAGCAGCGCCTCCGCTGGGTATCCCGGCCCTCCTCTTGACGAACGCCCCTAGAACGTCCCCGGCTAAAGCTCCGAAAGAGAGCAGGAAGACCTCCACCATGGTGATGAGGGGTGGGGCGAATAGGTGTATTAGATAACCCACAGCCATCCCCGCACCGGTCCCCGAGACAAACCCCTCCACGGTCTTGCCGTCGCCCAGCACTCTCCTGCCGTCGAAGAACATCAAACCACGGTCGATTGGATGAGTCCTTCCGAAGAACCTGACCGCGACCACAGGCGCTGCGTTAGCCACGTACGCGGGGAAAACGTATACAAGCCCCTGCAGGAAGGCCTGAAGCTCCATTCAAGCAAGCACGGCAACAGCCGGATTTAGATGTATAAAAATCATGCTATATATGAGAGTTGAACCATCTCAGTCTGTAATGGTTGAGCTAAAGGTCTACAGCTACGGGCCGAGGACGGTGATAAACTTCTCCGGATCGGAGCTCGAGGTTGGGCCCGACGTCTTCATAGCGCTCGAAGGTGCTGGAACCTTCGAGGGCGTCTCTGTCGAAAGACGTGTCTCGAAGCTTCTGGCCGAGGGAAAAGACTTGGCGAAAACGGCGAGAAAGATCCACAGAGAGTCGACGAGAAGGGGACACGCCTCGATAACAACGTCCCTGCATATCCAGATGGAGGTGATGAACTGCAGCAGGGCCTTGTCTATCCTGCTCGTCTCCCCTCCTTTCGGCTCCTACCTTCAAGAATCTCAGCGCAGGGCTAGGGTTGACAGGTCTATGATTGTTGAGCCGTCAGGATTGACGGGTGAAGCCAGGGATGTTTTCATGCAGACAGCTTACAAGATGGTTGAAGAATATCTCTCGCTTGTCGACGGGGATGTGGGGATCGAGGACGCCAGGTACATCCTGCCGCTCTGCACCAAGACTTCTCTTTTCATAAGCAGCAGCTTGGAGAACTACGTCGCCTTGATCCAGCTGTGCGGAGACGAGTCGGCGGCGGCGTACGTTCCCGACGAGGTTAGAGAGTTTGTCGAGAAATTCACTTCCGCCGTCAGAAGTGTTGCGCCCATAATGCTCGAGTCGAGGCTCGGGTTCAGGAACAGGACTGCAGCCTACCCGTTCCCCAACCCCTACAAGCCGTCAGACATCTTCATGGAGAAAGTCATAGAAGCCAACAACTATCCCGAAGAACCCGTCCTGATAAGCTTTACATCCCTGATGGGCAAGGAGGACGACCTGCTGAAAATCCTAGCCAAGCAGGACAAGGAATCTCTCGACTCCGTCAACCCGATGACCACGGCCACGACGCTGGAGCCTCTGTCTCTGGTGGCGTACCATCAAGCCATCCGCCACCGCACGGTACCCACCGCCGTCGAATCGATATACACCGCCGCTTGCAGAGCCGTCGTGAACACGGCCTCCGGCGTCGTCATACCTCCCTCCATCCGGAGGAACGAAAAAACCAAGTCGAGGTTCCTGCAAGTAGTCCGCGAGGCTCTCCAGTCCTACCGACAGCTCTTGGACATCGGAATCAGGCCATCAACAGCCGTCCTCATCGTCCCTCAAGCCTTGAAGGTCTACGCTGTAAGGCTGTACAACGGGTTCAACATACTCCATCCCAGCGGGTTCATAGCGACTAGGTCGTGCAGCTATGCTCAGTGGGAGGAAAGGGCCATAGCCTACAAGCTCATGCAGGAGATAGCGAGAAAGTCGCCGAGCCTTTCGGCTGTGATGGGCGAGAAGTGCAGACACTTGGGCTACTGCCCAGAGAGGGAGTGGTGCCCGATAATACTAAAGTATCACCAATACGGCGATGAACTGCATAAGAGGTTTGGGGAAAGTGGTTGAGAAGAGGGTTAAGGTTATCGAGGTAGGCGGGCCTTCTCTGAACTTTGACTACGCACACTTCCTGCCTTCATCGCCGAAGTGCGGCGTCCTCCACGGCCACACCTCGATGGTAAACGTGAGGGTGTGGGGCGAGGTCGTCGACGAGATGGTTCTTGAATTTGGCATGCTGAAACGCACGGTCAAGAAAGTGATTGACGAGATGGACCATAAGCTGCTCGTCCCGCCGAAGTATGTTGTAAAGGAGTGGGATGGAGGGGTTCGGGTGGTATTCGAGGGAGTCGGAGGTGTTTACGACATGAGGCTTCCAAGGTCTTCTGTCTACTTCATAGAGAGAGATTCGACGGTGGAGAATATTTCGGAGCACATCGCCGACAAGATTAGGAAGCTGATGCCTCCGAACGTGCTGAAGGTCTCGGTTAGGATGACTGAAGGATTGGGCAAGTCAGCCTCGTCGTCAGCATGAAGACCGTAGCACTGCTCTCAGGCGGGTTAGACTCAACGGTGATGCTGTGGAAGCTTATCCACGAAGGCCATCAAGTAATTCCCCTGACCTTCATCACCTATAGGAGAAATGAACGAGAACTGGAGGCGGTCAAGCGGATCACTTCGCAGGCTGCATGCGGCGAGCTCAGGATAATCGACACGAGCTATCTGCGGGAGGTTGTGGATTTTCCCGAAGCCTTTAAGCAAAGACTTCAGGAGACGCCGACTGTCCTAATTCCCTTCAGGAACATCATTTTCTACTCAGTAGCCGCCCACATAGCTATCTACGAAGAAGCCGACGCCGTGGCGGGCGGCCACACTTCAGAAGATTTGTCGCGCATGCCGGACGTGGGCCCGGTCTTTGTCGACTTGCTGGAGAAAATTTTTAAAATCTCAGCCCCGTTCAGCTGTGTAAGGGTTTTGACGCCGTTGATTGACATGACGAAGGCCGAGGTTGTTAAGCTGGGCGTCGAGCTCAACGCACCCCTAGGACTTACGTGGAGCTGCTGGAGCGTCTTGGACAAGCACTGCGGGAAATGCCCCGGATGTTTGTCTAGGAGAGCTGTGTTCGCGAACGCTGGGTTGGTGGATGGGACCGAGTATGCTGAGTCTTAGAGCGGAGGTCTGGTGCTGTTGGACAGCGTTTTAGTGGTTTACGCCGCCACTAGGCCTCCGGCTGTTCAGGCTGCTAAGAAGCTGGGTAAGATTTTCGAGGGAAGGAACGTGAAGTACGAGGCGCTGTCCCTAGCTGAGTTCGACAAAGAATACTCACGCTTCAACGAAGGAGTAATCATGGTTCTGGGAGGCGACGGAACGATGCTGAGGGTTGCGAGACGAGTAGAGTCAACCGACGTCAAGCTCATAGGCGTCAACTACGGACGCGCCGGATACCTCAACATAGTCGAGCCGGCCGAGCTGGAGGAAGCCTGCAGGAGAATACTCGAGCAGGACTATCACGTCGAGAGAGTCATGCGTCTATCCATACAGGCAGGAGACGAGTTCGTCGCCGACGCTCTCAACGAGGCCTACGTCTCCTCGACGAAGCCGGGCAAGATCATAGAGTATAAAATCCTTCAGCGTGATCTTCTGGCTTCGGACGTGGCCGATGGAGTGATCTTGTCTACTCCTGTCGGTTCTACGGCTTACGCGTTTTCGACGGGAGGGCCGATCGTTGACGAGAGGCTTGAGGCTGTTGTCCTGTCGCCGATGGCTTCGATGACAAACCTGAGAAGCATGGTGCTTTCGATAGACGCTCCGGTGACCGTGTCGGTGGTGAAGGGCGAGGCGCAGGTGCTTGTCGACGGCCATACAGTCAAGCCGCTGCCCGACGGAAGAGCCACAGCTCGAAAATCACCCCGAAGCCTATCGTTCATATCTTTCGACGAGAGGAGGCTGTTCAGCATGCGTCTCAGGAAGAGGCTTTATGGCAGGCCGTAAAGTCTACGCCCTCGACACCCGTGCGTTCCTGTCGGTGCAGCTTGAGCCCGGGCCGGCTGAGCTGATCACCGTTCAGGAGGTTGTGGACGAGGTTCTTTACGGCGGGCTGGCTCCTGAAAGGCTTGCTCTGGCTTTGTCGAAGAACGTGGTCAGGGTGGTCAAGCCGTCGAGGCAGGCGTTGGAGAGGGTTGTGTCGGCTGCTGTGAGCACGGGGGACAGGCCCAAGCTGTCTAAGGCGGATGTCAGCCTTCTGGCTGCAGCTCTCGACGCCAAGAACGCCGGCGCTCAAGTGGTTGTTTTGTCGGACGACTACAGCCTGCAGAACACAGCGCTGAAGCTGGGGATGGAGGTTGCTGGGCTGGCGAGGCAGCCTATCCGAGACCTTATAGAATGGCGCTACACGTGCAGCGTGTGCGGTAAAACCTTCGACAACCCTGTTGGAGACGTTTGCCCGGTCTGCGGTGGAGAGGTGTCGAGACGCTCCCGGCACGGCAGAGGTTTTTAAAGCCTTGAGATGATGTTGCCCGCCAGCATCACCCCCCACGCAAGAACAGGATATACTATCAGCCTCTCCATCCCGCCGTGCCCAAGCCCCATATAACTGCCCGTTATGAAAAGCACGAGGGCCGCCAGCGAAACAATTCCTGCGACGACAGACAGAAAGCCTACAGGCCTATCAAGCACTCTAACGCCGTACACAGCTGCGATACCGCCGAAAAGGAAAGTTATCAACGACATTACTGAATGTAGGACCGGGACGTTTTCAGGAAATATTCCAACACCCGCCGCCCCGATTCCCGCCAAGGCGATGAAGGCTCTGAACAACCTGCTTCTGAAGACCTCAGCGCTGAGATACGCCGCCAGAACAACGCAGATTCCGAGGATGATGATGGAGGTGTTGAATATCGGTGCTGCAACACCAACGCCCAAATCGCTTATGTAGTTTCCGGATACGCTGTATCCGGGGTAAACGGACTCCGCAATCCTAAGAGCCATCATGAACTGCACGATAGCTATGAAGAGCAAAGCTCCTGCAACCACGTTCCTCTTCATCACAACACATCCGGTAGACTGGGTATTTTTGCTTTTACGTAATCAGCGTGAATAATGGCGGCAGTGTCAAGACAAGTGGAACTTCTGCACGTGCTATGTTCATGGCCGTGCTGCGGGCTTTAGCATCCCCTTTCGAGGCACGCGGTCCATAGATGAATGAGTGGAAAAAGTCAAGCGAGACTGCTGTATAAAGCGTTGTGAGGGCTGCTGCCTCAGGAAGACCTATGTTTTCCGTAAAAGCCAAGTATGTCGCTGAGATCGCTGAGGCCGCTATGGCCGTCCACGCGATTGGGTTGTAGCGCCTCATCATACCTGCCATAATCCTCAACCTCAACATTCTGTCGTCCAAGATCCTAGTTTCTGGTATTGCGGCGAAGGTTAGATGGATCAGCCCTCCAACCCATACGACAAGCCCGTAAACCAGCGCGGTTTTCGCCAGCAGCTCGACGCTCATTTTACGTATCTGCGTAAAACAAGTATCGTCACCTGCGACCCCAAAGCGCTGAGAACCAAGTTTGCGGCAATAGCTCCCGCCCATATAACGCCAAGAATCTGGAGCTGGGCTTGGAAAAGGCCGACATAGGTGAGGACTCCCATTGCTACAACAGCTTCAGCCAAACCGCTCACCATCGTTCCAGCAACAATCCTCCTCGGCTTCCTACAGGCTTCAGCGTATTTCTCACCTAGGCTAAGGTCGTAAACTATGCCCGCCGCCACCGTGGCTAAGAGAAGATACGGTGCAGGCGCTGGAACAACCGCGAGCAGCACGAGGCCGGATATGACGGACATGAGGCTTACGCTCCACCTACGGCGTGTGTAGGCGGCGACGGCGCTCATGGTAAGACCTCTGAAGAAATGGGCTGGATATCCTCTGGCTGCGGGGAGCGTCAGCCCGGACAACGCGGACATCAGAACATAGAAGCCTGCTGATAACGCAATTGTGGATATGTTTTTTGTGGATAACAGTTTTTGATAGGGTTGCATGTTGCGCGAACCGCAACCCCGTATTTAAACCTATTCAAAATACCGTGAACCACGTCGCACCGCGACACGGCTAAACCTTTATCCCACGATTAGAATAGTTGTCTAGAGTGAATCAAGCAGACGACGTCATCGTGGTGGTTGACTTTGGAGGCCAGTACACCCATCTCATAAGCCGTAGAATTAGAGAGCTGGGCGTGAAGACTGAGGTTGTTCCCCACGCGGCGGCGGGCGAGCGGTCTTTCTCAGATAGTGTGAAGGGCTTTGTCCTGTCGGGCGGCCCGGCTAGCGTCTACGACCTCAACGCACCCCGCATAAGCTTTGAGCGGATCGGCGGAAAACCCGTCCTCGGCATCTGCTACGGCCACCAGCTAATCGCCCACCACTTCACAGGACTCGTGAAGAAAGCCTCGAAAAGAGAGTACGGCAGAGTGGAGCTTAGGATAGTCGAAGACTGCGAGCTGTTCAAGGGCCTGCCCAGAAGGTTCAACGTTTGGATGAGTCATTCGGATTTTGTTGAGAAGCTGCCGCCCGGCTTCAGAACAGTGGCCTCAACGGATACATCACCCCATTCAGCCATCTGCGACAGCTCCGGAAAGATTTTTGGGCTGCAGTTTCATCCGGAGGTCGCCCACACAGAACACGGTCTGCAGATCCTCAGAAACTTCGTCATCGACGTCTGCGGCTGCAGGCAGACATGGCGCATGGAGGATTATGTCGACAGAGCCGTCAGGCTTGTAGCTGAAGAGGTGGGAGACGGCAGGGTTCTGTGCGCTGTGAGCGGCGGCGTCGACTCGACTGTAGCCGCGGTCATAGTCTCCAAGGCCGTGGGAGACCGTTTGAAATGTCTCTTCGTAAACCACGGCTTGATGCGAAACCGTGAGCCTGAGAGGGTTTTAGACATTTTGCGGAAGACCGTCGGCGAGAACAACGTGATATACGTTGATGCTGTCGATAGGTTTCTGGAGAAGCTGAAGGGTGTTGCAGACCCCGAGGAGAAGAGGAGAATCGTTGGCGCCGAGTTCGCCGCAATATTTCAAGAGGTCAGCTCAAAACATGGCCCGTTCACGCACTTGGCTCAGGGAACGCTTTACCCCGACGTGGTCGAGAGCGGAAGGTCTGTGGGCGGCTCGGCGGTCATCAAAACCCATCACAACGTAGGCGGTCTCCCCCCAAACCTCGGCATGAAGGTCGTAGAGCCTTTGAGAGAGCTATACAAGGACGAGGTGAGAAAACTAGCTCGAATACTCGGCCTACCTGAATGGGTCGTCCGCAGGCATCCCTTCCCCGGACCCGGGCTCGCTGTCAGAGTCATCGGAGAGGTTACGCGTGAGAAGCTGGAGATATGCAGGAGGGCCTCGGAGATCGTTGAGGAGGAGTTGGAGAAAGAGGGCTTGATTGACGATGTCTGGCAGGCTTTCGCGTTCGTCGGAGACGACAAGGCGACAGGTGTGAAAGGAGACCAGAGAAGTTATGGATACATCGCGACTGTGAGGGTCGTTACGTCGGTTGACGGGATGACGGCTGACTGGGCACGTCTTCCCCACGAAGTTCTCGACAAAATAGCGAGAAGGATTGTTAACGAAGTTGAAAATGTGGCGTGGGTGGCTTACGCTATTTCAAGCAAGCCTCCCGCAACTATTGAGCCGCAGTAGCTTACCGTCCACTCCAGACAGGTCGTCTCTTCTCCAAGAAAGCTTTCACACCTTCCTTCAAATCCTCCGTGGAAAACAGAGATGCGAACAGCATGAGCTCGGTTCGCAGCCCAGCCGTCAAATCCATCTCGAGAGAAAGGTTGACAGCCTCCTTAGCCGCAGCTAGTGCGAGAGGAGGCTTGGACAGCAGTTTGTCAACCAAGTTCTTCAAAGCTTCCTCGAGCTTGTCCCTGGGAGCCACGGTGCACACCAAGCCCATCCTCTCGAGCTGCTGCGCGGAAACCCTTTCACCCGTCATGATCAGCTCCTTGGCCTTCTTCTCGCCCACAAGCCGTGTAAGCCTCTGAGTCCCACCCCCTCCGGGGATAAGCCCGAGGTTTATCTCAGGCTGGCCGAAAACAGCGTCCTCGGATGCGAGGATTAGGTCGCATGCCATGGCGAGCTCGAACCCTCCCCCGAGGCAGTATCCCTCGACAACGGCCACGACAGGCTTCTGCATGTTTCTTATAATCCTCGACAGAACCATGGAAGTTCCCAGCTCGTTGCCAACCCTCACAGCGTCCTCGGGCCTCCATTCGAGGAAAGCCTTCACGTCTGCTCCGGCGCTGAAGTTTCCGCCAGCTCCCCTCAAAACAACGACACGTACGGAGGAGTCGGCTGCAGCGTCCTCCAGAGCCGTCTTCAGCTCCCGTCTCAAGTCCAGCTCCAAGGCGTTGTACTTTTTAGGGTTGTTCAAAACAATCGTCGCAACGCCGTCTTTCTTAGTGTAGATTACTTTGTTGAAGGATGTGTTCACGCCTATTCTGTTGGACGTGGCTATTTATCCATCACGCTGAGGCTGGCCTGAATCCTGGCAAGAACCTTCTCCTGACGTATCCGCTTACGATGTCTATGGCGATGACTGTTGCGAGAGTGAAGACTAGGACGGTTGTGAGGCTGCTGTACCTCAGCGACTCGATGTAGCTGACCATCAGGAAACCGACTCCCCCAGCTCCAACGAACCCCAGCACAGCGGACGAACGGATGTTGTATTCGAACATGAACAACAGCTGACTGACTACAGTGTTCATCGACTCGGGAAGGACAGCATGCCTCACCAAAAGAATCCTCGAGGCCCCCGTCACCCGGAGGGCGTCTAACACCTCGGCGTCGACTGCTTCGAAGGCTTCGTAGTAGAGCTTCGACAGGTATCCGAAGGAGTAAACGGCTACGGCTAACGTGCCTGCGAACGGGCCCAGCCCGACGGCTATGACGAACAGCACGGCCCAGAAGAGTGCTGGGATTGTTCGGACGATGCCCAGCAGGGAGCGTACGGTCGTTGTGAGGATGGATGGAAAGATGTTTCTGAGGGCGAGGGCTGAGAACGGCAACGACAGGAGGAAGCCTATGACTGTTCCGACGAAGGCTATCTGGACGGTTTCGGCGAGGGCTGCGGCGACCTCCGAAGCCACTCCGAGGTCAGGCGGAAGCATCTCAGCCACGAGGCTGCCAAGGTTGGACACTCCCCTTCCAAGCCTTCCCGGGTCTGCGAAGCCTAGGCTGGCGGCGGAGTATACGAAAGCAGCTATGACGAGCAGGAGGCTGAGCTGTTTACCGAAATTTCATAAAGCTGCTCCTCCGCCGAGTATTGACGAGAGGCTGTGTATGTCTAGTTTTTCTGCGGCCATGTCGGCGGTTATTCGCCCGTCTTTGAGGATGACGGCTCTGTCGGCGAATTTGTTGACGAGATACGTGTCGTGCATGGTCATCATCAAAGCTATGTTGTTTCGCTTACATATCCTGCGGGTGAGTGTCATCACCTCGATGGCGTTGATTACATCGAGGTCTGACACGAACTCGTCGGCCAGCAGGATGCTGGGCGCCTGCATCAAAGACCTCGCGACAGCCACCCTCTGTCTTTCACCCCCGCTCAGCAGGCTTGCTTTTCTGTTGGCCAGCTCGGCGAGGCCCATCTCAGCAAGCAGCCGGTGAGCTTTCTCCAGCTCTTCCTCCGGGAATCTGCCGAGGAGGCCGTTCAACCGTCCCACACGGCCGAGCGACCCCAGTAAGACGTTTTGAAGAGCTGAGTTGTTTTTGACGAGCCCGATGTTCTGAGGCACGTATCCTACTCCACCTCTTTCGACGTTCAGCTGGACAACTCCTTGGTATGGGTAGAGAAGCCCGGCGATTACCTTGAGGAGGGTTGTCTTGCCGGACCCTGAGAAACCCATCACGGCGAGAATTTCTCCCTGATGAAGCTCAAGGTCTACGCCGTCGAGAACGTTCCTACGGCCGTCGTAGGAAAACCTCAACCCTCGGACGACGAGTGCGTGTTTCAAGCTCAGCCCACTTTCTCCGAATACTTCAGGTTTGTCAGCTCTAGGTAGTGCTTCAAGTTAGAGAGGTGTTTTTCAGAGGTTGTGGGCTCGAACTTGACGAACAGAGCTGAGATGAATTGACGCATCAGCTCAGGCTGTGTCTCTCCAAGCTCCAGCAAGGCTTGGACGAGCTTGGACCGCAGCGGCTCTCTCAGCTCCTTTGAGAAGACGACTCCATGGCTGGGAATCGGCCCCTGAGACGCAACCACCCTCGTGCTGGACATGACCTCTAAGTACAGGCTTGCTGGAACGTCTCCAGCTATCACCGCAGCGTCGACGTCTCCGTTCCTCAAAGCAGCCCAAGACTGGGCGTATCCTCCTGTAAACACGAGGTTGAAGAACGTGCTGGGGTCTGCTTCCACTCCCGGCTTTGTCTGTATGTAGCCCAGCTCAACCAGCTTAGCTAATGGAGCCAAGTAGCCTGAAGTGGAGATGGGGCTTGGTAGAGCTACTTTCTTTCCGCGCAGGTCTTCAACCGATTTGATGGGAGAGCCGGGCATTACGACCCAGTAAGAGTAGTAGGAGGTGGACTGGATGATTTTGTCGCCCTCCCCAACAGTCCTCACCTCGGCGAGGACGACCTCGGCCCCCGCAAGCTTCCAAGCTAGGTACGAGGGCCACGCGCTCATGAAACCTGCCTGTGCATGGCCTCTCCTGAGCGCTTCTACGGCCGCTGCGTAGGATGTTGGAACATATATCTCGACGTCGACTTCGGGTAGCCGCTGTTCGAGAAAAACCTCTACCGGCTTCGACCTCTGCATTACTTCAGCGGCTGACAGGGTTGGCTGGACCGCTATGACCAACTTGTTCTTCGCGGGCTGGGGGAAGACCATGCCGAGTCCCGCGGAGAGAGTGAGGCCGATTATTATTCCGGCGGTGAGTAGCGCGGCTGTTTGGATAAGTGTTTCACGCCGCATGGCATAACGGCGTTATAGCCGTATTTAAATTATACAGCGTGAACAACACCATTCACAGGGTTTAACGTCAAGCATATAACGCCGTTAACAAAAAACAGACACGGCTTTGAAGAACACGAAAGCCGAGAATATAATACCCTTACTCCGAGCCATGGTGGCCCTAGAGCTCAAGAAGAGCCACGGCATGACGAGCGCCGAGACGGCACGGGCGCTCTCAATAACACCTCAAGCAGTGGCCCAGTACGTCAAAGGCGTCAGGGCGTTGGGCAAGCACAGCCTCGGGTCGAACGAGCTTGTGAAAAAAGTCGTCAAAGAGTATGCGGCTAAGATCGCTTTGAGGAAGAGACCTGTTCAGGAGACCGAGCTGCTAGACCTTGCCTACGAGGTTCTGATGCTGGCTGAAGCCCCTCGCCGTGAGTCTGAGAAGCTTGAGGAGCAGGTGAGAAGCCAAGCCTTAAGGATACTGCGCAGCAGGCTGGCCGCCGAGCAGGAAGCGGCTGAGCTGTTTCTGTCTGAGGCCATCAAGTCAAGGGACGACATCGTCAGGCTTCTGTTCCGGCAAGTGGCTTCCGACAGCCTCAGACACGCCGACATAATGCAGGCAGCAATTTCAGCCGTCGAGAAAGGGGTTCGCGAAGGGCCTCTCCCGGACCCGGAGAGACTGAGGCAACTACGGGAGCATGAGGAGAAGAGCCACGTCCATGACCTCGAGGAGGTCAAGAGGATGATTCCCAACAACCTTGTAAAAATCCTGCTGGACTCGGTTGCGGCCGACGAGGCGAAGCATGACATGATACTCGATAAGCTGATCAGCCTCAGGGAGTCGGGAGCAGCCTAGCGGCGCTTGAGAGCCAAGGCGATGAAGAATATCAACGTGGCCGTTAGGGCTATGGTTCCGCCTGAGCTTACTGCGAAGTAGTAAGAGAAGAAGAGGCCTGCAACCGACGAGACGACGCCCACAGCCAGAGATATCGCGATCATCTGCCCTAAGCTCCGTGCGTAGAGCTGTGCCGTCGCACCCGGGGCGACCAGCAGCGATATCACCAAGATTATGCCTACAGTCTGTAAGGCGGCTATGACGGTCAACGACATCATGATCATCAGCGAGTACTGTATGAGGGCTGATGGAAGCCCGACGACGTGTGTGAAGACGGGGTCGAAGGTGAAGGAGACAATCTCCTTCATGAAGGCGGAGACTAGGAGGATTACGATGAACCCGATTACTGCAGTCATCATCAGGTCTTCAGCTGAAACGCCTAAAACATTTCCGAAGAGGATGTGGAAGATGTCGACGGTCGGCCTGAGACGGCTGATGATTACAAGCCCTAGTGCGAAGGCTCCGGTCAGCACGATGCCGACCGCCGTGTCGTTCCTCACCCTCGTTCTAGACTCCACAAACCCGATCAAGACAGAGGCAACCACTCCAGCCACAGCGCCTCCAACGGTGAGCGGGAGGTTGAACGCAGCAGAAAGAGCTAGGCCGGGCAGGACGGAGTGGGAGATGGCGTCGCCCAAAAGGCTCCATCCCCTGAGCACGACGAACACGCTGAGCGTGGATGCAGTGATTCCTACCACAACTGCTGTGATGAGAGCTACACGCATGAACTCGTAGGACAGAGGATCGAGCAGTGTCTCCATCAACGCCATCCGGCAACCCTCTTTACGTCTGAGAGATGCATCGCAACCCTCTCGCTGCCGTAGGCTTTGGCGAGGTTCTCAGCTTTCAAGGCTTCCTCAGGCTTGCCGAACGCCACCAGACAGTTCTTCAAAACCATCACGTTGTCAAACAATTCGAGAGTCGAGCTGAGGTCGTGCGTCGTCATGACTATCGTCTTCCCCTCGTCCCGCAGACTCGAAAGTATCTCCAGAAGCCTGTCCTCGGCTTCGGCGTCGATGCCTGTCAAAGGCTCATCCATCAGGTAGAGGTCGGCTTGCTGCGCTATCGCACGGGCTAGAAAAATTCTCTGCTGCTGTCCGCCCGACAGCTCGGATATCTTCCTCGATTTTAAGCTCGACAGCCCGGCTTTCTCCAAGGCCTGTATAACCACTTCATCTTTCTTGCTCACGGGCTTCAGAGGGCCCACGGCCTTAATCCTTCCCATCGCCACAACGTCCCAGACGGTCAGCGGATAACCCCAGTAAACCTCCTCCTTCTGCGGCACGTAGGCCATTCTTCCTCTGGCTTTGTCAATAGATGTTCCAAGCACCGTTATCGTCCCCTCCTTAGGCTTGATGAGGCCGACAAGGGTTTTGAGCAGCGTGCTCTTGCCCGAGCCGTTGGGGCCGATCACAGCCGTCAGGGTTCCCGCAGAAATGCTGAAGGAAACATCTTCCAAAGCCTTCAGCTTTCCGTAGAACACCGTCAGCCCGTCAACCTTGATGGCGTCCATCAACACCACCTCAACAACTCCTCAACAATTCTCTCGACGTTGTGCCTCATCATGCCTATGTAGCTGTCGGCACCGCTTCCAAAAGGCCCTAAACTGTCCGCATAGAGCGAGGAACCGATCCTGCCTCCCGCTTCCCTAACCAGAGTCTCCATAACTCTCCTGCTCAACGTAGTCTCCACGAAATAAACACACACTCCCAACTGCTTTATCCTGCCTAATGCATAGACCATGTCTAGAGCCGTCGGCTCGATCTCAGTCGCTATCGAGTAGAAGTAGGCGCCCACCCTGAAGCCGTAGGCCCGGGCGAAATACTGGAAGGCATTCTCCTGCGTGACCAGGACTCTTCTCTCGACGGGTATCTTCGACGTTTCAGACCTTATCCATTCGTCCAGCGTCTTCAGGCGCTGGATGTAATTCTCTGCGTTGGCCGCATAATAGGCTGCGTTCTCCGGGTCGAGATCCGACAGAATATCCCTTATCCTCTCGACGTACTTGACAACCAGCATCACATCCATCCACATATGGGGGTCTTCACGGCCGGCGTAGGGCCCGTCAGGCACAGTGAGCAGGTGGGCCTCAAGCCCTTCTGTCGCACGAACCATCTTGCCGGACATCCTGCCCGAAAGAAGCTTGACGACCCATGCGTCTAAGTTGAATCCGTTGTAGAGTATGACTGAAGCCTTCTGAGCCTTCACCATGTCCTGCGGCGTCGGCTCGTAGCTGTGGGGGTTAACACCCGGCTCGACAAGGTATTCGACCGTCCAGAGGTCTCCGGCCACGTTCCTAGCCAAGTCCCACAGAACCGTCGTCGTAGCCAGCAGCGTCCTGTCGGACGGCCTCTCCACCCTCCCGGCCAGCAGCGGCGCTACCAAGCTCAAGCCAAGCATCAAAACCGACAGAGCTAGCAGGGCTGGTGAAAGCCTCTCGTACAAGTTCCCGGCTCTAGAAAATCCGGATAGAATTTAGCCTTATCTAAACTCGCTGCCGCCCCGCTTTTTTAAAGCTGGGGGAAGTCCTTATTAGCTCCGTCGAGGTAGAAAAACCGAAGAAGGATTTGAGCACGATAACTAAGTATGTCATCGAGGGACGGATAGAGGTGGACGGGCCTGTTGACAAGAACGACGTCGTCGGCGCGGTGTTCGGCCAGACTGAGGGGATTTTCAGCTCCGACCTAGACCTCCGGGAGCTGCAGAAGACCGGGCGTATCGGCAGGATAGAGATAACGGTGACTACTCAGGGGAACAAGGCTTTCGGCAAGATTACAGTTCCAACGAGCCTCGACAGGTATACGACCGCCTTGATAGCCGCCATGATCGAGTCGATAGACAGGGTGGGGCCTTACCAGGCTCGAGTCGTCATAGACAAAATAGAGGACACCCGTCTGGAGAAGAGGAAGAGGATTGTCGACAGGGCTAAGGAGATTCTGGCGACGTGGGAGAAGCAGAAGCTTCCGGACGACGACTTGGTTTTGAGGGATTTGGAGGAAGCCGTCGTCAGGACGAAGGTCTCCGAGTATGGGCCTGAGAAACTCCCCGCCGGGCCTGAAGTCGACTCTAGCGACGAGATAATCATAGTGGAGGGGAGGGCTGATGTCATCAACTTACTGAGGTTCGGGTACAAAAACACGATAGCGGTTGAGGGGGTCAAGGTACCTAAAACCGTGGCTAACCTTACACGGCGTAAGAAAAGGGTCATCGCCTTCCTCGACGGCGACAGGGGTGGAGACCTGATACTGCAGGAGCTTCTAAACAACTGCAAGATAGACGCTGTCGCGAGAGCCCCTTACGGCAAGGAGGTTGAGCAGCTTACCGCTCGAGAAATCCACGAGGCTTTGGAGCACGCGGTTCACCCCGAGGATGCTTTGAAGGCGAAGGAGTTTGCCGCGGCTGCCGCTGAGAAGAAGGCGGTTCCACCCGATTTGAAGAACTTCGTCAAGGAGGTTGACGGTACGCTTTCAGCCGTGCTTCTCAACTCCGAGCTTCAGGAGATTTCACGAATCCCTGTGAGCGAGCTGGTAAGCCGGTTGGGCGAGGAAAAATCAGCGAAGTACGTTGTCTTCGACGGCGTCGTGACTCAGCGGCTGGTGGACACTGCTGCGTCCATGGGTACGGAGGTCTACTTGATCGGGGCTAGGGTTGGAGAAATTCAGAACAAGCCTCCCAACGTGCACGTCTACACAACTCACGACCTAGCCGGCTTCTCTTAAAAGCGCCGGGTCTATGCTGTACCTCAGGAGACAGGCAACGCCCCCTAGGCTCATCAGTTTGTCCAAGCTCTCCCCCGGGGAGGAGATTACTCTGACGTCGACTCCGTAGGACTCGGCCTGGTCAAGCATCTGCGCAACCCTCTCGTCCGTCATCACCGTCCAGAGGTAGTCCTCGGCTATCAGGAGTTTTTCGACAGCCTTCATGCTGAACGCTTTGAAGCATTCGTCGAGACCCAGCGCAGTCTTGGACGGGTCTTTTGCAAGCGTCTCCATCAGCGTCTCAACCTCCTCGGCGTCCGCAACGTCTTTAACAACCTCCCGCAGCTCGTGAAGGCCCTTGTTTCGGAGAACCTCCGAAACACCTCCGAAGTCTGTGCTGGAGGCGTAGCCCGTCTTCTTAACCCGGCCGGCCAGCTGCTTGTCCAGCCTTTTGACATGGTTTATGAACTCGTCAACCATCACGGAAGGTCCGAAGACATACAGTTCGTCGGCCTTGCCGGCTTCTTCAACAGCTTCGCCGTATATTTTATGCATCGTCCTGCTTCTCTCCTCGGGCTCCATCTTCCTGCTGGAAACAGATTTCCGGTACAGGGGCTTGAGTCCTTTGTCCGACGCTGTGTAGACGCTGATTCCCTCGTCGTCGACCAGCACGACGGCGGTTTTTTTGCTCGTGGACCATGCTCGGTAGTGTTTCGCCATCGCCTCGAGCCGCGGGTAGTTGCTCCTGCTCTCGATGGTTATTTCATCGCCCACGCCTAGGTGGATGCTGTGATGCTTGCCCTCCAGCCCAAGGTCTCTGCTGGCATACTTGATGACGCCGTGGAAGTCAACCCGCTTCATCACAGGGTCCAGCCTCTTCCCCGAAACCTCCACACCCAGCTCCACCGCCACACGCTCGCTGTCAACGCTCCCGTCCCGCCTCTCCCGCTTCAACTCACGACTAGCAACGCTGTAAACCACGTCGCCAACGTCGACCACACGATACAGGTTCAACAAATCCAGAGTCGTCTCAGGCATAACCGACACAAACCTCTTCAAAGGACTAACCTTAAGAACCCGCAACCCAACACCACACAACCCCGACACAATTTAACCCATGCCGGGGGTGGGATTCGAACCCACGACAACGGGATTATGAGCCCCGCACTCTGAGCCAGGCTGAGTTACCCCGGCCTCCATCAGCTATGAGTGTGGTGTTTTAACTTAAATGCTTTGTTTTCGTCGGCTGTGCGGTGGTTGGCTGGATGCGGGGCACGGTCGTAGGGCTTTACCGGTTTCCCGTCAAGTCGCTGCTGGGTGAGGAGATGGAGGTCGTATACGCCTCCCCCCACGGCTTTGACGGAGACAGGCTGTACGCTGTGGTCGAGCCTAGGACGGGTTTTGCTTTTTCGGCGAAGAAGGAGCCGAGGCTTCTCAACGTCTGCGCAAGCCTTGAGGGGGAGAATCTCGTGATGAGGTTTCCAGACGGCCGGACATACAGAGGCGACGAGTGTCGTGAAGCGTTGTCCAAGTATCTCGGGCTGGAGGTTGAGATAGTGCGCAGCAGAGGCACATCACTGACCTACGTAGGCATGGGCGTGGACTTCAGCGAAGGAGTTCGGCTCTACGAAAAAACAGGGCAGACAGCTGAGGCGAGGTTCCACGACTCGATGCCTCTGCATCTCGTCAGCCTCAAAAGCCTCCAAGCCGTCGGCCTTGACGAGAAAGACATACCACGGTTCAGGCCCAACATCGTTTATTCCTCAGACGTCGAGGAGCAGGAGCTGGTCGGCGGCATCATCCAAGCCGGAGACGTCTTGCTCAGAATAGTCAAGCCGACAAAACGCTGCATAGTAGTAACCCACGCCCAGCCCGGCCTACAGCAAAGCATCGAACTCCTGAAGAACCTCCGGACAAGCCGTCAAGGAGTCTTCGGGCTTTACGCCGAAGTAGTCAAGCCGGGTTGGTTGGCGAAAAACACTCCATTAAAGTTTTATCCTGCCGCAGGCGTTCAAAAGTGAAGCGGCGGTAGTCCAGCATGGCAGGACATGTTGCAGAAATCTGCGACGCCTGAGGTCGGCCTTCCACGCCGAAGGTCGCGGGTTCAAGTCCCGCCCGCCGCAAGCTACTCTACGAGATGCTTCAAGCCTACAGTCAAACATCTAGAGGATCTAGGATTTGGCTGAGATGGCTTAAGCCCTGCTTTTTTTCTTTCTCGGGTTTTTCTCAGGGTTCTGCTGCATCTTGGACATCTGTCTGAGGAACAACGCGACGCGTGCAAGACATCCCTATCCCAGAACAACCCAATCAAAAAGGCCAGCCCCACTCACATGTTAATTGAATGTTAAGGTGGAGGGCCTAACGCCTCAAGGATGAAGAACCAAATAAGGCTTGGCTTCATGTTTTTCCACCGCCCCTTTCATGGATGGTATGGCCGCTGTTCGTCCGCCTTCAAGCCCAGCACCAAGATATGAGCTGGGAGACGGATACTGCAGCAGATGCAGGAAGACATACAGAGACGTGAATCTTGTTAAATGCCATTTATGTGGAACGAATCTAAGGAGGAAATCTAGGATCCCCGCTCAAAGATACCCCATCACGGCTAATGTGGGAAACCTGTTGATGAACTCTGCCACGAAGGGCTTGTAGGTGTAGGGGCCTCTGTCCGTCCTCGGCATCGTCCTGACCGACATCAGGGATTGGAAAGCCTCTTCCTCCGACCCGTAAACACGTAGGTAGTAGATGGATTCCTCTGCTTCGAAGCTCTTCACGAACACGAACGGCAGGTGGAGGTTCTCAAGAACGTGCTCGGGTAGTTTTCTGCCGAGCGCTGCTACTTCTTCTGGGTCGAACCTGTGAATTCCCCCACCTACAGTCTCCACCACGTACATGCCTGTCCTCACCAGCTCCTTATATCTTACGGGTCTTTTCGGCATGGCGTCGTTCAAGCTCTTAAGAATGTTCGATAGGAACGCTTCAGCCCTGTCCATCCCCTCTGGATGGACGGCAGCCTATGTTTATAAGTTTAATTTGTGGTGGAAAGTAGCCTTAACAGGATGATGAGCGTCGAGCAGTTCATAGACGTTCTTTACGGATACTCTTACTGGCTTATCGCAGCCGGCTTTGTCGTCGTCGCCCTTTACTCCATATACACAAGCATCGTAAAAGAAGAATGAGCTTCAGAGGGCTGGCTGAAGCACGCTTCGTTCAACGCCTGTTCCAAAACTACTACGAACACAGCTACGCAAACCCCTACCGGCCTGAAAGCCTGGAGAAACGCGAGTTCGGCTACACACCGTTCGAGCGAAAAATCATGGTCCGACACCTCTCTTTCAAAACCTTTGACGAGCTCAGGAAAACTCTAGTCAGGGAAGTCCCCCTCCACGTCTACCGTTCAGCCGCCCTCTACCAATATCCACAGGCTCCGATGGAGGAGAAGGGCTGGCTGGCTGCAGAGTTAATCTTCGACATAGACGCCGACCATCTCGAGACTAGTTGTAGACGGTTTCATGACTACTTCGTCTGCAGCGGATGCGGTTCAGTCTATTCGGAGCAGGCAGCCAGCTGCAAGTCCTGCGGTAGCGCCTTGGCTGAGATAAACATGGTGTGCAACAACTGTCTGGGCGTGGCTAGGAGAGAGATGAAGAAGCTTCTTGACTTCTTGATTGAAGACTTTGGGCTGAGCGCGTCGTTGATGACTCTCAGCTTTTCAGGCAACCGCGGATATCATCTGGCCGTGGCTGGCGAATATGTTATGGGCCTCGACCGAGCTGCTCGGCAGGAGGTTGTGGAGTACATCTCTGCCTCTCATCTAGACGTCAGGTTCTACGGACTTTCCTCAAGCCCAAGGACCGGTGATGGGCCAGGCTATGGGGACCGCGGGTGGGCTGGAAGGCTGGCGAGAGGCTGTCGTGATTTTTTGAACCGGCTGGCCGCTGGCGACGAAGAAGCGAGAAGTAAAGCTTCACGCCTCCTGAAGACAAGGGACGTCGTATACATGGCTGAAATAGCCAAGCACTGGGTTGAAAAACCTATGTGGCATCTGCTGAAGAATAGCCGAAGCTCACCGCAGCTCCAGTCCTTGCTGAAGATTGTTCTAGAAGAAAACGCATCCCATGTCGACACAGTAGTGTCGACGGATGTCCATAGGTTGCTGAGGCTTACCGACACCATTAACGGGAAGACTGGTTTGTCTGCCTGTCAAGTCCACGATCTCGACGATTTCAACCCTTTGGTTGACGCTGTCGTCTTGAGCGACGAGCCTGTTGAGGTGCAGCTTCTTCCAACACCGGCGTTCGAGCTAGGCGGTCTCAACCTCGGCCCATACAAGGCTGGTGAACGTGTTAAGGTTCCGGCATTCGCAGCGGCTTATCTGATGTGCAGAGGCTTAGCTAGCTTGGTTAAACATTAATCCACCTGTTAAGCAGTATGGCGTGGATGGAGGAAGTCTACGAAAGGCTTTATGAGCTCTGGCAGAGGCAGAGGACGAGCGAGGAGCTTGTCAAGATTCCGGAAGAGCTCTTGAACGATTTGGCGGAGTACTTCGCAGTCGTGAAGAGACAGGTGCGTCTGAGCGACCGAAACTCTGTAAACACCAAGCTCAGGCTTGCTGAACTAGAGATGATGCAGAAAATAATGCAGTCGCTGTTGAGGACAAGGATGAGGAGGATAATGGCTCTGGCGAGCAAGGCTTCCAGCATAGACAACGTGCTGCCTTTTGAGAAGAAGACGTTCAACACCGTTCAGAGAATTCTGATGCAGCATGAGTCTAAAATCATGAACGGTCTCAACGACCCGAGAAGTCTGGTCCACGAAACGGAGCACAGGCATGAGGTTGTTGTTTTCCTCAAGGATTTTCCAAAGTTTGTGGGAGAGGACCTGCAGAGCTACGGTCCTTTCAAAGCCGGCGATGTTGCTGCCATCTGTGCAGGTAATGTCCCGGCTCTTCATCGAAGGAGCATCGTCAAACCCATAAAATCAGTCTAGGACGAGTATCTCCTCGCCCTCAGCCGTTATAACGATGCGGCCGAGCCATATCCATCTGACGCCTGACTCAACCGCTGTTAGAATCTTGAGGGCGGCTCTCTGCGAGTCGTAGCCGCAGACTATCCCGATGCCCCTGTAGTTTTTCTGGTCATCGTAGAGGTAGGCTATCACCCCCGTCCTGTTTCTGCAAAGATTCGACGTAAGGTCTTCGGCTGTGGCTGCCAGCCTCTGGGAGACGTCTCTCAGGTATTCTAGGGGTTTTTGGTCGTCGTAGCCAACCACGGCGAGCTTAACCCACGTGGCTGGAATCAGCCTCAGAGTTGTACTTCCTAGATGTTTCCTGAAAAACCACTCCCTTATCTTTCTCCTCTCAGCGCTGTCCCTTGCCTTCGCGTTTTTGGAAGAGGGGAGACAAACAACCTCAATCCCCGTGGTTTCGAGTGTCTGTCGAAGCCTATCCAGACCATCGCCCAGTATGACGGCCTTGCTGCAGCCTAGAGTTTTCAGGACAGCGGCCTTGTGGGCGGCCGCGGCACCGTCGTCAACCCAGCCATCCATGTCGACTATCATCGAGACGTCTCTAGACCAAGCCTCTGAAAACTCCGCAGCGGCCTTCAAAACCTCAGCCGCGGCCTTCGCCGCTGACGTCGAGCCGACAGGCCTCAGCCAGCAAGGCTTGCATTCAGCAAGGTCGTGGACGCATTTTGTCAACTCGGTTGCGGAGACCAGTGTGGGGGGAGAGACGTATGTCTGGCCGGGGTCGAGCGAGAGCACGAGTGCTTTGCCGAACTTTCGTGAAAGCGTGTTTACTGCGAGGGTTGTGAACGATGTTTTCCCCGAGTCAACGCCTCCAAGCACTCCCACAACCTCGCCGGCATTCCATTCGTTGACTCTGCTCAGCCATAGGTCGACGGTGTCGTCTCTCTCCACCACTTCGGCCCTCGAGTCCTCCCCCATCCGCAAGCCGAGCTCGCAGTCCGAATGAGCGTAGACCGGATATCTATTCCAAGGCCTGAGAAAGTATTCTCTGTTCTGTTTTAGGGAGCAGTTCAGTATAGAGGCCTCGCCTTCCAAAACTTTCATGACAGCCGGGCCGTTTATGAGCAAAGTCTTGCCGGATGGAAGCCGCACCCTCCATCACTTTCCGGAACGTCGCTTCATTCTGGGCAGCATGGCTGCTGCAAGCTCGTCGATTCCTCCGGAGAGTTTTGACGTGTTTTTTTCCGAGACGTTTTTGACGACTGCGGCAGGTGTTTTTGAACGAATGTCCCGTAGTATTTCCTCACGGAACTCCGGCGCTCCGGAGCCGAGCAGGACTGTCTGTCTCGAGTTTGGATGGGTTTCGAAGAACTCGGCGACGCTCTGGCTGAACCTGTGCAGGTCTGTGTAGGACTCGGTTCTGAGGAGGAGTTCGTCGGCCATGTATGCGGCTCCGATTGTTTTGCCCGGGTCGACGGCTATCACTGCGTTCCGAACTGTTTTCTTCGAATAGGCCAGCTCGACGGCTCTGTCGACGAGCGATGTTGTTGAGACGAAGTCGTCCGCGTACAGGGCTGGTGGACGGCTCACCGCGCCGAACTCCCCCTTCTTCATGACCACGGCCTTGGCCGAGAGAGGTATTTCAGCCGGGTCGATTACGTGGTCCGCCCTCAGGCCTCTTCTCGCCGCCTCCTCGACCACTTGAGCAGCCAGCCTAAAGTCCTTCGTCAGCACAGCCAGCCTGATCTTCTTTTCTTGGAAAAGCCTCGGCCTCCTCATACCCAGTCGGGTTTAAATCCATCAAATATGTTAAGTTTTTCCAGACCGCCGATGGGGAGGAAGAGGAGGAAGATAATCAAGAAGGCTCCTAAACCGTTTCCCAACATATTCCCGTGCCCTGTTTGCGGAGCAACCGCTGTCACGGTCAAGCATGAGAAGAACGCGGAAGCGGCTGAAGTTGTCTGCGGTGGTTGTGGGGCTTCTGGCAGTGTTCCATGGTACCCTGCCTACAGCGTTGTTGATGCCTACACAAAGTGGTATGACAGGGTTTCGAGAGGGGAGCAGGCTTTTGAGACGGGGCAGGGTTGAGCAGTATCTGGTTTCGAAGCTGGAGCAGGGTGAGAAGCTTCACATGACTTTGATCGACCCGTTGAACTTGTCTTTCGAGAGGGCGGGGGAGCTGGCTGGCTACGTCGGCAGGCTTGGTTCTGACGCCGTCATGGTTGGTGGGTCGACAGTCCATACTCAGGAGCATCTCGACAGCTACATCAAGGAGATTAAGAGGATGACGGACAAGCCGGTCATCATCTTCCCGAACAACGTCCAGTCAATCTCGAGGTATGCTGACGCCATATGGTTCATGAGTCTTTTGAACAGCATCGACTGGTATTATATTGTGGGGGCGCATCTTCAGGGGGCGTTGACAGTCAAGCAATTCAACCTCGAGGCGATACCGATGGGCTACGTCGTCTTCGGCCATGAAAGCACTGTCGCGGCCATGGGACGTGTCCTACCCCTGTCTCCGAACCACCGTGAAGTAGCTGCATGCTACGGGCTGGCCGCACAGTTTCTAGGCATGCGTTTCCTCTACCTAGAAGCTGGCTCGGGAGCGGCTTCTCCCCTGCCGCCCGAAACCATTAAAGCCGTTAAACAATCCGTCGACATTCCCGTGATCGTGGGAGGTGGAATAAGGACGGCTGAGGACGCTGCCATGGTGACGGAAGCCGGGGCGGACATAGTGGTGACGGGGACGGCGGCTGAGAAGAACCTTGAAAAACTTCCTGAAATAATCAAGAAGGTTAAAACACACAGAGGCCGAGCCTACACCGCCTAATCACGATAGTCGCAGCATTCAGCGAGAAATTCTGACATGCTTTCAACGATATATGGCGGGCCCAGCGGGCTTTGATCCCGCGACCTGCCGGTTAAGAGCCGGCCGCTCTAACCTGACTGAGCTATGGGCCCACTTGTTTGACGCTGTAGGAGTTTCTTAAAAGTTTGCTCGACTCAAGGCTTATTAATAGCCAGAGGTTTTCATCAACTAGCTTGAATGTTTTCAGGTGGTAAGTATGGCTAAGCAGAAACAGGAGACAACTGTTGAGAAGAACATAGCCGAGCACGTGCTTGTTCCGAAGCACGAGGTGTTGCCGCAGGCGGAGGCCGAGGAGCTTCTCAAACGCCTAGGCGTCACTCCCGACAAGCTGCCGTACATCCTGCCGTCGGACCCGATGGTCAAGAAGCTTAAGGCAAAGGTGGGAGACCTGATTAAAATAACACGAGTCTCTGAAACAGCTGGAGAAGCAGTATACTACCGAGTCGTCTGGGGTGAGGGCTAACGTCATACCAGCTGAGTAAAGACGACCTATGGGAGGTCTTCAAGTCCTACCTAGACGAGGAAGGCCTAGTCCAGCACCACATAAAGTCCTACAACTACTTCATAAGGGAGGGGCTGCAGGAGCTGATCAACTCGCTGGGCGAGCAGGAGATCAAGACAAGGCACGGAATAGTGACGGTGAAGTTCGAGCAGGTTGAAGTCGGCAAGCCTGTGAAGAGAGAGGTCTTGGCCCCGACTCCTCAAGAACTGTATCCTTCGGAAGCTAGGCTGAGGAACCTCACGTACGAGGCTCCGCTGTACGTAAAGATGAGGATATTCTTGGACGGCAAACCCCTAGCCGCTCCCGAAACAGTCTGGGTTGGAAACATACCCGTTCTCGTAAAGTCGGACATATGCCCTCTGTCCAAGATGACTCCGGAGGAGTTGATGGCGGTAGGCGAAGACCCGCTGGACCCGGGAGGCTACTTCATCATAAACGGTTCTGAGAGAGTGATAGTCGCGATCGAGGACCTGGCCCCTAACAGGATAATAGTGACGCATAAGGAGGGGGATGGAAAGCCCCAGTACTCCGCCGTGGTTCTTTCCGCAGCTCACGGTCGTCAGGTAAGGGTGGAGGTTAGCTACCGTAAGGACAACCCTGTCAAGGTATTCTTCTCACGCATCTACAAGGGTGTTCCAGCCATAATCATGCTGAGGGCTCTGGGAATGACTAAAGACCTCGAAATAGCCAACACAATATCGCCGCTCAAAGAGGTTCAAGAGCTTCTCGAGCCAAGCTTCCAAGAGGCTGAAGGAATAGAGACAACCGAGCAGGCACTCGACTACATCGGCAGCAGGATAGCCTTCGGATACGCCGAGGAATACAGGCTTGAGAAAGCGGAGCAGACGATCGACTCGATGTTCCTCATCCATCTGGGGACGAATAAAGCCGCGAGGATGAAGAAAGCGATTCATCTATGTGAAATGATCGGGAGAGTGATAGAGACAAGCCTTGGGTTGAGGGAGCCCGACGACCGAGACCACTACGCAAACAAGAGGCTTAAGCTCGAGTCAGCTCTCCTCACCGAGCTCTACCGGATGGCGTTCGTCAAGCTTCTCCGAGACCTCAAGTACCAGCTGGAGCGCATCATCCCGACGAGGCAGCCTCTCCAGATAGCGACCTACGTGAGGCCCGGGATCGTTTCGGAATACGTGAGACACGCCCTCGCAACCGGAAACTGGCCGGGAGGCAGGGTGGGCGTCACGCAGCTCCTTAACAGGACCAACTACATGGCAACCTTAAGCCATCTGAGACGCGTCCAGTCGCCGCTCAGCCGGGGACAGCCTCACTTCGAGGCGAGAGACCTTCACGGAACGCACTGGGGAAGGCTGTGTCCATGCGAAACACCCGAGGGGAGCAACGCAGGGCTGGTCAAGAACCTAGCCCTTTCAGCGGAGCTGTCCTTCCAAGGCAACAAGAAAGAGCTGAGGGACAAGCTTTTCCAGCTCAACGTCATACCTATCACCGAGGTCATCGCGAAGAAAAAGCCTCCTCCCCCGGCGAAGGTTTTCGTAGACGGCGTGTTGGAGGGGTATCACAGCAACGCAGCGGCTTTGGTCAACGAGCTGAGAAGACTTAGACGTGAGGGCGTCATCAGCCAGAACATCAACGTCGCCTTGTACACTTACCAGCACGTTCAGGAGGTCGTCATCAACACAGACGAGGGAAGGGTGCGCAGGCCTCTAATCATAGTCGAGAACGGCCAGCCAGCCATCCAGAAGCAGCACGTAGAACTCATCAAACGCCAAACCTCACGCTTCAGAGACCTCGTAAGCCTCGGCATAATAGAGTTCTTGGACGCTGAAGAGGAGGAGAACGCCTACGTGGCGCTGTCGGCTGAAGAGCTCAAGAACGAGCACACGCATCTGGAGATATGCCCCTACGGCATGCTGGGTGTGGCGGCCTCCATAATCCCCTACGCTGAGCACAACCAGTCTCCGAGAAACGTCTACGAAGGAGCTATGGGAAAGCAGGCCCTAGGATTATTCGCTTCAAACTACTCCCTCAGGACAGACTCACGAAGCCACCTGCTCGTCTACCCTCAGAAACCGATAGTCACGACGCGTGGCTCAGACTACGTGGGCATGAACACACGGCCCTCTGGACAGAACATGGTGGTGGCTATACTGACGGGGCAGGGCTACAACATGGAGGACGCAGTTGTTCTGAACAGGTCTTCGGTCGAGAGAGGTCTGGGGCTTTCGCTGAGCTGGAGGACCTATGAGGTTGAGGCACGTCAAAGCCCCGGAGGGCAGCGGGACAAGTTCGGGATACCCGACCCATCCGTCAGAGGATACAAGGGCGAGCAATACTACCGGGTTCTCGACAGAGATGGTTTCGCCCACATCGAGTCAGACGTCTCGGGAGGCACTGTAATCGTCGGCATGATGAGCCCGCCTAGGTTCTTGGAGGAGTACCAGAGAGTACCGACTAGGGAGATGGTGTGGCGGGACTCTTCAGAAACCGTGCAGCCCTCCGAGTCAGGCACCGTGGAGAACATATTCATCACGGTCAACTCAGACGGAAACAAGCTGGTCAAGGCCAAGGTTAGGTCGACGTGCTTCTCCGAGATAGGCGACAAGTTTTCCTCCAGACACGGCCAGAAGGGAGTCGTGGGGATGCTGCTTCCTCAGGAGGACATGCCCTACACCAAGGACGGCTTAGTTCCCGACCTTCTCATAGACCCTCACGCCTTCCCGTCCCGTATGACGATAGGCCAGCTAATCGAGAGCCTAGCCGGCAAGCTGGGAAGCATCAAGGCCGAGCTTGTGGACGGAACTCCTTTCCTAGGGAAACCGTTAAAAGAACTTCAGTCCGAGCTTGAAAAGCTCGGTTTCAAGAGCAACGGCCGTGAAGTCTTTTACAACGGCCTTACGGGAGAGGCTCTCGAGGCAGAGGTCTTTGTGGGAGTTGTCTACTACCAACGGCTGCATCATCTGGTAAGGGATAAGATGCACGCACGGTCGAGAGGCCAGGTGCAGATGTTGACGAGACAGCCCACCGAGGGAAGGTCTAGGGGTGGAGGTTTGAAATTCGGCGAGATGGAGCGGGACTGCCTCATCGCCTACGGCGCTTCCTACCTTCTGCTGGACCGGCTTTTGGAGCAGAGCGACAAATACACGGCTTACTTCTGCGAGAAATGCGGTTTTCCATGCTACTATGACTTGAAGCAGGAACGCTTCGTATGCCCTGTGGACGGTAAAGACGCCCGCGTCAAAGCCGTTTCGCTGTCTTATGCCTTTTACCTACTTCTAAACGAGATGATGAGCATGGGCATACATCCGAAAATCATACTGGAGGAGCCGCAGATATGAGCTACGTTGCATCCGTCTCCGGCATAACCTTCGGCATCCTATCACCCGACCTCATCAGGAAGATGAGCGTCGCCGAGATAATAAGCCCCGACACCTACGACGAGGACGGGTTGCCTATACCGACGAGCGTGATGGACCCGAGGCTGGGGACACTCGAGCCCGGCCAGAGATGTAAGACCTGTGGAAACACCTACCTCGGATGCCCCGGCCACTTCGGAAGAATCGAGCTTCCCGTTCCAGTGATTCACGTGGGCTTCTCGAAGATCATTCACGAGCTTCTCCGGTCGACGTGCAGGTCTTGCGGAAGGATACTCCTGTCAAACGAGTTTATTGAGAAGTATCACAAAGAGCTGGCTAGGCTTAAGAAAGAGAAGCAACCTTACAAGAACCTGATATACAGGATAAAGCAGAAAGCCATGAACGAGCAGACATGTCCTCACTGCGGCGAGAAACAGCTTCGGCTGGAGCTTGAGAAACCGACGACTTTCGTAGAGGTTTCAGAGTCAGGCATGTCGAAGCTCAACGCCAGCACCGTGAGAGCTAGGCTGGAGAGGATACCCGACCCGGACTTGATTCTGCTGGACATAAACCCCGAAACGTCGAGGCCTGAGTGGATGGTGTTGACCGTCCTCCCCGTCCCTCCAGTCTACGTAAGGCCCTCGATCACGCTGGAGTCTGGGTACAGGTCTGAAGACGACTTGACGCACAAGCTCGTCGACATCTTGAGAGTGGCTCAACGGCTTCGGGAGAACATAAGAGCGGGGTCTCCGTCGCCCGTCATAGAGGAGCTGTCCGACCTGCTTCAGTACCATGTAACGACTTACATCAACAACGAGGCCGTTGGAGTCTCACCAGCCAAGCACAGGTCAGGACGTATTCTCAAGACCCTTTCGCAGAGGTTGAAGGGTAAGGAGGGGAGGTTTAGGCTCAATCTTTCGGGGAAGCGTGTAGATTTTTCGGCTAGGACGGTGATATCGCCCGACCCTAACATCCGCATAAACGAGGTAGGGGTGCCGCTCGAGATAGCCATGCAGCTGACTGTGGCGGAGAGGGTCACTCCATGGAACATAGAGAAGATACGTCAGCTCGTCCGGAACGGCTCCGACAAATACCCCGGCGCGAAGTACATCATCAGGCCTGATGGGAAGAGAGTGAGGCTAAAGTTTGTCACGAACTTGGAGGAGCTTGCTTCAGCGCTCGAGCCGGGATACGTTGTCGAGAGACACCTCCAAGACGGAGACATAGTGTTGTTCAACAGGCAGCCGTCTCTCCACAGGATGTCCATCATGGCGCACTATGTCCGTGTCCTGCCGTACAAAACTCTGAGGCTGAACCCTTCTGTCTGCACGCCTTACAACGCCGACTTCGACGGCGACGAGATGAACCTTCATGTCCCGCAAAGCGAGGAAGCTCAGACCGAGGCACGCGAGCTTTTGGTGGTTGAGAACAACATAATATCGCCTAGGTATGGAGCCCCGATAATCGGCGTCATCCGAGACTTCCTGACCTCCCTCTACCTTCTAACCAAGGACGATACGATGCTCAACAAGTCAGAGCTCTCGAGACTTCTCGCATCGATAAAGTACCGTGATGAGGTACCCGAGCCGGCGGTCAAAGAACCTGAGCCGCTGTGGACGGGTAAGCAGGTGTTCAGCCTCCTGCTGCCCAAAGACTTCAACCACACAACGAAAGCATCGTTTAACAACCAAGATGTTGTTGTGAAGAACGGTGTGCTCGTCGCCGGAGTAATCGACAAAAGCTCCGTCGGCGTCGAGAAGGCTAACAGTATACTGCACAGACTGGCGCGGGACTACGGCCCCGAAACAGCCCGTGAGTTCCTCGACAAGGTCGTGAGGCTGGCCAACACGTTCATCGAGATGCGTGGCTTCTCCTTCTCAATCGACGACCTGCAGGTGCCCGAGGAGATACATTCAGACATCCAGCAGATATTCAAGCGGTCGGACACCCAGTTCGCAAGGCTGCGGGCTGAGTACGAGTCCGGTGAGAAGGACATTCCGCCCGGGATGACTCCTGAACAGGCTTTTGAAGCGGATGTCTTGAAGATACTGAGCGAGGCTAGAGACGGGGCTGGAAGGCTTGTCAGGGCCAAAATCTCGCAGGACAGCTCGGCCTTCATCATGGCCAAGACAGGCGCGAGGGGGACGATGCTGAACATAGACCAGATGATAGCCGTGGTAGGCCAGCAGTCAGTAAGGAGAGAGAGAATTCACCGGGGATTCAGGGGGCGTGTTCTCAGCTTCTTCAAGAAAGGAGACCTGTCTCCACGAGCCAGAGGCTTCGTCTACAACTCCTTCGTCTCAGGCTTGACACCGCTAGAGTTCTTCTTCCACGCAGTCGGAGGTAGAGACGGTCTCGTTGACACAGCTGTAAGGACTCAGCAGAGCGGATACATGCAGAGAAGATTGATAAACGCCCTCGAATCCCTATACATCGAATACGACGGCACAGTCAGGACCGCTGACGAGGGGCGAATAATCCAGTTTGCCTACGGCGAGGATGGAGTTGACCCAGCCAAGTCAGACCACGGCAAAGCAATAACAGTCTCAAACGTGATAAACTCGGTGATGAACCAAGTGAAGTCGAAGGAGCCCGCTGGAGAGGATTACATCAGAGAAAGAGTTGAGAAGGCAGGCTACATGCTTCCGGCAAGCCTTAGACGAGAGCTTATGCTTGAGCTGCAGAAAGTTGAAGCCTCGAGAGAGTTGGTGGACCTAGTTGTCGATGAAACTGTGAAGCGGTATGTTGGGTCTCTGGCTGAGCCGGGAGACGCTGTCGGAGTGGTTACGGCTCAGTCGATAGGCGAGCCCGGAACTCAGCTGACGCTTCGAACGTTCCACTTTGCGGGGGTCGGAGAACAGAGCATCCTCAAAGGGTTGCCGAGGTTGATTGAGATAGTTGACGCCCGCCGGACACCCTCAACACCCATCATGTACATTCCGCTCGAGCCCGAATACGCGACAAACTTGGCGAAAGCCAGGAAGTTGGCGAAGCAGATACAGTATACGACGATCGGCGACCTAGTCTCAGGGGTTGTGGTCAACTACAAGAAAAGCGTTGTGGAGTTTCAGCTCGACGAGAAAGCTCTTGAAGAACACGGCGTTTCTAGGAAGGATATAGAGAAAGCGGTCAAGACGCTGCAGGCTGAGTACGACGCTGAGCGCCACATTCTTTCGGTCAAGCTAGAGGAAGAGAGTTTCGCAGACATCCAACGCATCAGGGATAGAGTTTCGCAGGTAAAGGTCAAGGGGATAAGGAGGATTAAGAAGGCTACTGTCTTCAAGGAGAAGGACGAGTATGTGATTAGGACCGAGGGGTCTAACTTGAGGGAGGTGATGGATGTGCCCGGCGTTGACTGGCGGAGAGTAAGAACAAACGACATCTACGAGATCTCCGAGGTCCTCGGGATAGAGGCAGCCAGAAACGTCATCATCGAGGAGACCAAAGAGGTTATGGAGGACCAAGGGCTTGACGTTGACATACGGCATCTTCTTCTGCTTGCTGAAATGATGACGGTCAGCGGAACAGTCAGGCAGATAGGTAGGCACGGCGTTGTGAAGCTGAAGAGCAGTGTCTTGGCTAGGGCTTCTTACGAAATAAGCGTGCAGACGCTTCTGGAGGCGGCGGCGAGAGGCGAGGCGGACTATCTCAGGGGAAACGTTGAACGCATCTTGATCGGCAGGGAGATACCAGTTGGTACGGGAATGGTCACGCTGTTGATGAGCCACGAAAGAGGTGTGGAGAATGGATCTCAGACAAGCTCTTGAAGTTGTTAACAGGACGGGTAAGCTGCTGGTGGGTTATAGGCAGACTATCAAGCTGGTTGCGGAGAAGAGGCCGGTGATGGTTATCGCCTCGAGGAAAGCAGACACAAACTTGTTGAAAACAGTGAGCATGATGGCCGCTGCTTCAGGAATTCCCCTCCTGCTCACAGACTTTTCTCCCGCCGAGCTGGGCCTGAGCCTCAGAAAACCATTCCCAGCGTCTTTCATCTCGATCCTCGACGCCGGAAGCTCCGACTTGCTCGAGCAAGTGAGGTCGGAAAGAAGTGAATGAAGGTATCAAGCTCACGGAGAAGGAGATGAAATACATCCAGATGTTTGAAACAGTGACAGGTGCGGCGGTTATAGACTGCGTCGAGGAGGGTGAGACGCTGACTTTCATCGTCCGGCAGGGAGACATGCATAAGGCTCTTTCAAACAAAGGGTCTAAGATAAAGGAGTTGGTCAGAGTCTTCAAGAAGAGAATCAAAGTGGTCGAGTTCACGACAGACGCTTCTGCTTTCATAAAAAACCTCCTATATCCGGCTGAAGTAATCGAGCCGGTGAAGATTTCTGAAAGGCCCGACGGGAAGACGGTGGCGATGGTCACTGTCAACCCTCGCGATAAAGGTGTTGCGATAGGCAAGGATGGGAAAAACATAAACCTAGTGCGCTTGCTCGCTAAACGCCACTTCAACATAGAGCACATTTCGATACAGTAGGGTTGGGTTTATTAACAGCCTAGAGCGAGAGGGATTAGGTTGTCGTCTGAGATAAAAGTCTTCGACACTTGGTCTGTGGAAGGCATAGAGGTGTTGGACGAGGGTCTGAAGAGGTACATCAGCCTCAAGCCCGTGATAGTTCCTCACTCAAGCGGGAGGCACGAGCATAGGCGTTTCGCCAAGTCCGCGGTCAACATAGTCGAGAGGCTGGCCAACATGCTGATGAGGCCTGGGAAGAACGGCGGCAAGAAGACTAAAGCTCTGACGGCTGTCAAGAACGCTCTGTGGATAATCAACCTAAGAACAGGCCGCAACCCTGTGGAGGTCTTGGTGAGAGCCGTGGAAAACTCCGCACCGCTGGAAGATGTGACTAGGCTGAGCTACGGAGGCATCGTTTACTTCAAGGCTGTAGACATAAGCCCTCAGAGGAGAGTCGACCTAGCTCTCCGGAACATCGCACAAGCCGCTAGGGAGAACTCTTTCAAGAGCCGTAAGACAATCGATGAATGTCTTGCGGATGAGATCTTGCTGGCCGCTGAAAAGGACAGTAAAAGCTTCGCCATAAAGAAGAGGGTTGAGCTCGAACGGGTGGCGCTGGCTTCACGGTAGCTCTATCCTAAGCATCTCCTCATCCTTGCTGCTCTAACCAACTCGTCGACGGCTGAGCTGGTGTCTTCCTCGAGGTAGGAGATTAGGAAGTTGCTTATAGCGTTGCTGTATTTTCTGTCAGAGATGGTTCTCGGCCCTGCCTTGATGTTTAGCAGGTTTTCAGCGGTTTCAAGGTCCTCGACGTACAGGGGGAGAACTTTCCTAAGGGGTTGAAGGCTGATGTTTTGGTCGGACTCGGGCCCTAGGAGCATGTTTATACTGTCGAAGCAAACCAGCGATGCGGCTCTGGACAAATCCTGCCGCATGTTGACGTAAGCATCGTGCAGGACGTCAAACTCCTCCTCAGAAAGGCTGTTGAGAATCCGTAGACCAATGAACTCAGGCGGAAGACCAAGGCTGTAAAGCACGCATGCATACGTGATGGCTCTCGGCAGTTCAACGTTTCCCAGCCGCCGGCCGTATGAAAAAGCACCTATGTGCAGCTTTCTCGTCCTCCTAGGGGGAACGAGCCTCGATAGATGAGCTATGGTTGGAGCAGCCGCCTCCGCAAACTCTCTATAGGCTCTGGAGAACTTCTGGATCAGGACCGTGAGCTTCTGAGGGTCTCCCCAACGCTCTCTGCTCCTCTGTGTAGGAAGATGTTTGTTGAGCTTCTCAACAGCTTCGATAACTTGGTTCTCGGGGTGGTCGTATCTGAAGGCTGACTGCACGGTGGCCGTTGACACCACTCCATACTCCTCTAGAAAACTATCCACTGTAAGCGGGTTCAGGCCCCCGCGGAAGGGCATCGTGCCCACGCCTATTATTGGATAGACCTCGATACCGGTCGACCTCTCCACGTCGCCGAGCTTGATTAGGGCTAGCTTCGCCATCAACGTCGCGGCCACCAAGCCGTTGTTGAGAGCGGGGTCCGACCTAGCTATGAAAACACGCATGTATCGGGGGGAGGTTATCTCGACAAACCTCGACACTATTTCATCTATTTTACCTATGCTTTCAAGGTCCTCGAACAAAGGTATCACCTCTATTTTGTCTGGAACGATTTCACCGATGACATCCCTAAGCTTCACGTTCGGATAATCTATGAAGACGTCCTCTAGCTGCACAACAGCTTTCTTGTAAGTGTTGACAACCTGAACCAGCTGGTGGACGGATGTGGTGAAAGGAACGATTACCTCGAAAACAGGAGGGATGGCTTTGTCTCCGTAGAAAGCCCTGCAGACGTCGAAGTGTTTCGGAATGCTTTGAAGAGTTTCGAAAAAGACTTTCCGGTCGCTTACCTCGACGGCGGGGTTGGGTATCCTGTATGTCAGAAAATAGTCTCTGCCTATCAGGTTTTCCCGGAGCGATTCGCCGTATTTAGCCAAGAGTTTTCTCACAACGTTTAGGTCGACGTCTTTCCCCTCTGCATCCCACATGGCTTCATGGCATCCAAGCTTGGTCCAGCTGTAGAAAACCTCGTCCACCTCATCATCGCCTGCAACTAACGGGTTGTTCAGCCATGGCGGACTGCTGACGTTGTCAGGGTGTTGCGAGCTCATAGTCCTAGGAATACGTCGGTCCATCTTCCACAACATTCTACTCTCGTGTATACGGGACGCCTAGAGAAGCCGGCACTCCGACCCGTTTACGCACGGATTCAAGCGATAGAAGCGTCAGGGTGATGATTGTCACGACGTAGGGAAGCATGAGAAGAAACTGCGGAAGCTGTGCCGCGACGCCCATTACTTGAAGCCGGAACTGAAGAGTCTCCACTCCTCCGAAGAGATAGGCTCCGAGGATTGCTCTCAAAGGGCTCCACGTAGCTAGTATGACGAGAGCTAATGCGATGAAGCCTCTCCCCTGTGTCATCCCCTCGACCCAGAAAGCTTGGTAGCCGATGAAGAGGTATGCGCCGGCGAGGGATCCGAGCGCCCCGCAGACACCCATGGCTGTATATCTTGTTCGATAGACGTTCACGCCCAGCGTGTCCGCCATGGAGGGGTTCTCGCCGCAGGAACGGAGGCTTAATCCGAACCGGGTCTTGAAGAGCAGAAACCACATCACGAAGCTCAGGATGAGTGAAAGGTAGACGAGGATGTTCTGGTTGAAGAACATCGGCCCAATCAAAGGAATGTCTTTGAGCACGGGTATGGGCATGGTGGGGAGTTTCTCAGCTTCTTGAGTGATCAAGAGTCTCTCGGGGGTTGAAGGGTTGAGAATCAGTATAATTCTTCGTCTTATCTCGGCCGCCGTAATCAATCCCGCGATTCCGAGGCCAAGTATGGTGTAAGCAAGCCCGACCACTATCTGGTTGAGCTTGAGGGATACTGTGAAAAAGGCATGGGAAAGACCCAGCACCAAGCCTACGACAACCACTGCAAGCAAGGCAGCGCCTTGCCCCAGAGCGTTGGTGAAAATGAACGAGACCGCTGCTCCAACTATCATCATGCCCTCCATGCCTAGGTTCAGAACTCCGGAACGCTCGGCATAAATCTCGCCGAGGGATGCCAGCAGAAAAACCGTCCCGGCTGCGACGGCGCCTGCGAGAACCGAGCTCAGCCAAGCTACGTCGATCATTTGACCACCCTGATTCTGTAGCGCTTGAAGAACTCTCCTAAGATTATCATCAGGAAGATGGTTGACTGAAATATTTGAACGGCGGCGAAAGGAAGGTTCAGCGTTGCTTGTATCACGTCTCCTGCGACGAGGAGGCCTCCGAAGAAGATGGCTGCTGGTACTGCAAGCCATGGATTGAGGGAGGCGAGGAAGGCGATTATTATTGCAGTGTAGCCGTAGCCGGGCGAGGCTCTGGGCCTTAGCCTCCCTATTATTCCGCTCACTAGAACCAATCCTCCCAGACCCGCCAAGCCTCCTGCAATCATGCCCCCGGTCAAAAGAGTTCTTCCAATCTTGATGCCTGCATACCTCCCAGCTTCAACGTTCTGGCCCAAGACTCTAGCCTCAAAACCTATCACGGTTTTGTTCAGAAGACCGTATAACAAGGCGGCAACGACAACAGCTGCCGGAAGACCCAAGTAGGCAGAATGTCCCAAAACAGTCTCCATTTTAGCGTAGTCGGGAAAAACAATCGAGTGCGGAAAGCCGAAACCTTTCGGGTCTCTCCACGGGCCGTAGACGAGGAAGTCGACGAACAGAATAGCCACGTAGTTAAGCATGAGTGTTGGCAGGATCTCGTTGACTCCCAGCCGAGCCTTGAGGAAAGCCGGTAATAGACAGTAGGCTCCGCCTGCTAAAAAAGATACAGCAACCATCGATGGAATAACTAGAAAATCGGGTAAAAACCCGTAGTAGACGTGGAGCAAAACCACCCCCGTGGAGGCAGCCATTCCCATGTATATCTGCCCCTCTGCTCCTATGTTCCAGAAGTTCATCCTGAAGGCAAGGCAGAGACCCAAGGCTGCGAAGCCCATGGGAAGTCCTCTCAGGATGGCTTGTAGAAGGGTGGAGGGCGTGGTGAAGACGTAAATGACTTTTGAAACTGTTTCGTATGAGCTGACTCCTAAAAGCTCGAAGATGAGGCTTGCTGCGAGGATTGCGAGCAGGAAAAAGAACAGGGTTATGCCGGCCGAGTATTTTCGGGAGATATCTGGCCTCCGCTCAAGCTTGAAGTTGAATGATCTGCTCAAGCGCTCACTTCCTCCCTTCTGACGCCTGTCATCATCAGGCCAATCTCCTCCAGATCATACCGTCCTCTCTCCAAAACGCCCACCACCTCACCCTTGTACATCACCATAATCCTATCGCTCAAGGACATAAGCTCCTCGAGCTCCTCAGAAACTAGAAGAACAGCAACCCCCCGGTCAGTCTTTTTCAGCAGCATCTGATGGATGAACTCCGTCGAGGCGATGTCAAGCCCTCTAGTGGGATAGCCTGCAAGAATTACTTTAAGGTCTGGAATGGTTTCCAGCTCTCTTGCCAGCACGAGTCTCTGCACGTTGCCGCCTGACAGGTTTCCGACCTTGTTGCGCGTGGAAGGAGTCACGATGTTAAAGTCTTTGATGAGTTGTCTCGATTTTTCCTCCAAGTTGCGCCAGTTGATTAAAAAGCCATTGGAGAATTCTCTCAGCCTGTACGCTTTGAGGAAGAGGTTTTCGGCGACCGTCATGTCAGGCGCAGAATATCTCAAGGATTCGGCTGGAATGTAGGCCACTCCTGCGTTGATTATCTCTAGTGGATGGCGGTTTGTTATGTCAGCCGAGTTGAGAAAAACTCTACCCGAGACTGCTTTCCTCAACCCGGCTATCGCTTCGAGGAGCTCTTGCTGCCCGTTGCCCGAAACACCAGCCACGCCTAGAATCTCTCCCTCATAAAGCTTGAATGAGACCCTTCGGACAGCCTCCAACCCTTTGTCGTTCAGGACTACGAGGCTGGACACTTCCAGCACAGGCTTGTTCCTAGCAATCACCCTTGGTGTTTGTATCTTAATCAAGGGTCGCCCTATCATCATGTTGACCAGATCCTCTATGCTGGTTTCTTTCGTCGGCTTTGTGGCGACAGTTCGTCCAGCCCGCATGACCGTGACCCTGTCGCTCACAGCCATCACTTCGTCGAGCTTGTGAGTTATCAGCACCACGCCAAGCCCTTCAGCAGCCATCTTCCGCAGCGTTTTGAATAGAACGCTCGTCTCTTGAGGCGTCAAGACCGAGGTCGGCTCGTCCATTATGAGTATCCTAGCTCTTCTGTACAAAGCCTTCAAAAGCTCGACCTGCTGCTTCTCGCCGGCTGAAAGCTGCCACACTCTGGCATCCGGCGATATTTTCCATCCATAGCTGGAGATCATCTGCGACAGGTCTTGGCTTATTTTTCTCGTGTTGAGGACGAAGCCTGTTTGCTTGATTCCTAGGACGACGTTTTCGAGCACGGTGTGCACGGGGATGAGCTTAAACTGCTGGTGGACCATTCCTATGCCCAGCTGGATAGCGTCCTTCGGGCCTCTGATGACGACCGGTTTTCCGTAAACCTTTATCGTGCCGGCGTCGGGGCGGTAGATGCCGTACAGTATGTTCATCAGGGTTGTTTTGCCCGCCCCGTTCTCGCCTAGAAGAGCGTGAACCTCTCCACGTTTAAGCGTGAAGCATGCGTTGTCGTTCGCCACCACGTTGGGAAACTTCTTCACAATCCCGGTCATCTCCACTAAGTATTCCTCCTCGCCCATTCTCCCACCAAGATTCTATTGTTGGGAATAAAAAATTTGTGGAGGTTAAGCCGCTATCCTCTAGGTAGCTCGCTCAAGATGTATTCGACGAACCAGTCCATGTTCCATAGCATGTCCCAGTCGGCTCGCTGGGTACCGCTTATCCTTACTTCGCCTTTCTGGTCCCTGATGGGTTCGCCTCCGTTGCCCTCTACGCTGAAAGGCTCGAATAGCAGCTCCTTCATCTCCTCGTACCGCTTCTTTATCTCTGTCTGCCACTCGCTGGGGATAGCTGGGTTGAGCTTTCCCAGCTGCAGCGTTCCGTCAACCTGTCCCGCCGTGCTCTTGTCAACGGGCCTTCTCCATCTGTAGGGCATGTAGTCTCCTATCCGGGTCCATATGTCTACGGACCGCCATGTGTTGGTGGCGACCATTCTGTAAAAGTCTAGGTAGATGGGCCCCCAGTGTACGATCTGCCCCGTGAGATGAGAGTTCGGGCCGTACTGCGTCATGTCTCCGTAGTGGCTGAAGCTCCACACCCTCCTCCCCTTACGAGTGGTGTATTCCTCCGCAACCTGTAGCGTTGTCGGCGAGTCTTCGGTGAAAGCCAAAACGTCTGCGTTGGACTCCTCAACTAGAGCTGTTGCGGCCTGTCGTGTCTTCCCCGGGTCGAACCAGCTGAACAACCAGTTTACGTATGCTCGGATGTTTCGGCCTGTTCGTTTTTTGTAGGAGTAGTTTGCTCCGATGACGAACGCGTTTATGTGTCGTACTACCTCGGGAATGGGGTGAGCTGCCACGTAGCCCACGACACCTGTTTGAGTGACCGCTCCTGCTGCCAGACCGTTCAGGTAGTATAGTTGATAAAACTCGGCGAAGGCGCTGCTCATGTTTTGAGGAGCGTTGCCAGCTGCTCCGCTTCTGTATCCAGATATGTGTACAAAATACTTGTCGGGATGCTTTGCAGCTACTTCAGCCGTCTGGTCCATGTATCCGAAGCTAGTGGTTATGACCAAGTCAGCTCCTTGGTTTATAAGCGACTCTATCGCCCCAGCCGACTCCGCTTCAGGAACACTCTCTATGTAGGAGCTGTCAACGTTCTTGAACATCGAATCAGCCCACTTTCTTCCTTCGTTGTGGGCGTAAGTCCATCCAAAGTCTCCCACAGGACCTACGTAGATGTAGCCAACCTTCAACCTCTTCGGGGGCGCGGTCATCGTCACTGTGGCACCGGGCGTAGTCACTGTCCTAGTTGTGGCTGGAGGTGCTTGGGAAACACCAGCAAAATACCCGGCGAGACCGCCTACGACAGCTGCGGCGGCGACAGACCCGGCCGCTACTCCAGAGGAAACAGCTAGGAACTTACGCCTCGATATTCCTTGCTTTTCATTCATCAACTTATAGATGTCGCTAGGGGTATATATCTTTATCCGCTAATCCAACACGAGTTCGACGAACTGGAACGTCACCGTGTCGAGCAATCCTCTGTCCGTTATCCGGAGCTCGGGTATTACGCTGAGGCTGAGCAACGACATCGTCATGAAAGGCGAGACCCATTCGCATCCAAGCCTCCTCCACACGCTGTAGGTTTTGTTGAGCTTATCAGCCACCCGCTCCGCCGTCTCCGTCGACATCAACCCCGCCAGAGACAGCTCGACTCGCGCAACCACCTCGCCGTCAGCAACGGTCACGATGCCTCCGTTGATCCGTGCGTTCTCGTTAGCCGCCAGAGCCATGTCCTTCTCGTCGTAGCCAATCACTAGAAGGTTGTGGCTGTCGTGGGCTACCGTCGAGGAAACAGCTCCCTTCCTGAACCCAAACCCTTTAGTCAGCCCGAGGCTCATTCCGCCTGATTTTCCATGCCTCTCTATCACTGCTGTCTTCAAAATGCTTCTATCCGGGTCTCCGCTAATGCTATGCTTGGAGACCTCCATCTTCTCTATGACGTGCTTCGTGATTACGCTGCCTTCGACGGCTTGGATCACACGTGCCCTAACTTCGCCCTGTTCATGCTTTGAGTGGATAACGAAGTCCTCCGGCCGCAGCACCCGCCCTAGCTTGACGCTTTTCGTGAAAACATCCGGGTAGCGGTAGTCCGGCATGGTCTTCAAAAGCCTTCCCTGCTTTGCAACGAGTTCCCCGTCGGCGAACACAGCTTCGACCTTGAACTTAGTGAGGTCTGACACGACTAATATGTCGGCTATGCGTGCTGGTGAGATGCTTCCTATCTCGTGAGCCATCCGGTACCGCTCGGCAGGGTTGATCGTGCACATCTGCACAGCCGTCAGCGGGTCCACCCCCTCCTCAACCGCCCTCCTGAGACAGTGGTCCATGTGTCCGTCCCTGATTATCGAGGCCGGCTCCTTGTCGTCTGTGCACAGACATATGTGGCGCGGGTCTATGCCTGTCTCTGTGTAGGCTCTGACCGTGTCTTTGATGTCGAGCCAAGCACTCCCCTCCCTCAAATAAACATACATGCCGTTTCGCAAGCGTTCAAGAGTCTGGCTTTTGGAGACGCTTTCATGGGTTGACATCACTCCGGCGGCGACGTAAGCCGCCAGCTCCCTACCCATCAACCCCGAGTCATGGCCCTCGACGAGCTTTCCAGCCCTCAAAGCCTCCGCTATCTCTGCATGGACGTTGTCGTCGCATGCGAGCACCCCCGGATAGTTCATCATCTCGCCGAGAGCAACTACCTCCTCCAGCTTCATGGCTTCACCCACCTCCTCAGGCCCTATTGCCGCCCCAGCGGTCTCGAACCCCGGTGCAGCTGGAACGCAGGAGGGATAGGTGATGAACACCTTGAGAGGCAGGTTCCTCGACTCGTCAACCATCAGCTTCACTCCGTCGAACCCGAAGACGTTGCCTATCTCATGGGGGTCGATGAAAACGGTCGTCGTACCGTGGGGAAGAACTATTCTGGCGAACTCGGTCACGCCGACCATGGAGCTTTCTATGTGAACGTGAGGGTCTATCAGTCCGGGAACGAGGTACTTGCCATCAGCGTCGTAAACAAGCGTGCCCGACCCTATGCAAGGCGATGCGTCGCCGACGAGTGCGACCCTACCGTGCTTGACCACCACATCCACGTTCTCAACAAGCTCCCTAGTATGTACGTTAATCAAGCTCCCGCCCCTAACAACCAAGTCCGCCTTCTCCAGACCCAAAGCTGTCCTAACAAGGTCTTTAGACACGCTGTACAGCTTCGTCCTTGTCATTACTCAGCGATACAATCCCTGCGCTGATATAACCTTTGTCTATCGACAAAGAATAAATAACTAAAGTTCCATTACTAATGTGCATGAACGTCAGATGGGGTCTGTATCTACAGGACATGCATGTTAGGGATATGGTCAGGTACGCCCAGCTGGGTGAGCAGAACGGTTTTGAGTCGGCTTGGATAGCTGAGTCGAGGCTCGCCAGGGATGCTCTGACTCCTATGACAGCCATAGCCACAGTCACATCCCGGCTGAAGGTGGGCGCCGGCGTCATAAACACCTGGACTAGAAACGCCGCGCTCATCGCCCAGACCTTCGCCACGATGGATGAGCTTTCAGACGGCAGGGTCATGCTGGGGCTTGGTGCTTGGTGGGACCCGCTGGCTTGGAAGGTCGGTATTGAGAGAAGGGAGCCGCTCACATGCATGAGGGAGTACGTCGAAACGATCAGAAGACTGTTCAGAATGGAGGAGGTTAGTTTCGAGGGTAAGTTCGTAAAGCTTAGAGGTGTAAGGCTTGACGTCCTTCACGGTGCAGGGGAGAAGCCTAGGAACATACCGATCTACGTCGGGGCGACGGGCTGGAAGATGATGGAGCTGGCGGGTGAGATAGCTGACGGAGTCCTTCTCAACTACCTAGTCTCACCCAAGTACAACGACACAGCCCTCGAACACATAAGGAAGGGTGCCGAAAAGTCGGGAAGAAGGGTCGAGGACATCGACAGGCCTCAGCTTGTGGCCTGCTCGATGGATGAGGATGCGGACAAGGCTGTGAAGCTCGCTAAGAAGCATGTGACGATGACTCTCGGACAGCAGCCTCACATCATGAAGGCTAGCGGTGTCAGCGAGGACTTGATTCAGGAGGTTCAGAGGGTTATGGGGGGCTGGCCAGCTAAGCCGGGCGGTATTGAGAAGGCTGCTGAGATCGTTCCCGACGAGGTTGTCCGTATGATCACTGCTTCGGGCACGGTTTCGGACGTGGTGGCTAAGGTGAAGGAGTACATGGCGCATGGCTGCACCTCTCCCCTCTTGCTCCCCCTCAGCGGGAACGTTGAATACGTCATCAAAAGTATCGCTAAGGTGTAGCAGATGGGTTCTGAAAAAACCCTGATAAAAGGCGGCGTGGTAGTCTCGATGGACTCTTCGAGAAGGGTTCTGCAGAACGGGGCTGTCGGGTTCGAGGATGGGCGGATAGTTTTTGTCGGCGACGCTGGACAGGTGAGGAGCAGCGAGTACGACAGGGTTGTTGATGCAAGCGGCTGTATCGTCATGCCCGGGCTTGTATGCGCCCACACTCATCTTTACGGAATAGCTTTACGGGGAGCCTCTCTGAACATCAAACCGAGCTCCGATTTTCTCGAGAACCTTCAGAGGGTCTGGTGGCCGCTCGACGAGAAGATGAACAACGACGACGCCTACGCCACCGCTCTCGCCGCCTCGATGGAAATGCTTCTTAACGGCACCACGACCTTCGCAGACACCTATTCAGCGCCTCAAAACCCGGAGGGCTCGCTCGACGCCATAGCGAAAGCAGTGAACGAGGTCGGCATCAGAGGCATTATCTCTTTCGAGGCGACGGAGAGGAGGAGCGTGGAGGAGGGCGAGAGAGGACTGAAGGAAAACGTCCGGTTTTTGGAGAAGGGTGGAATGGGCCTCGCCATGGGCATGATAAGCCTTCACGCATCCTTCACGATAACCGATGAACTGATAGCCAAGGGGGTTGAAGCTGCGAGGAAGCACAAGGCCGCCTTGACCATCCATGTATCGGAGGGCCCTAACGACGTCTACCACAACATCGAAAGATACGGCGTTAGGACCGTTGAAAGGCTGCACATGAAAGGAGTTTTGGGAAGCAACGCCGTCCTAGCTCACTGCGTCCATCTCGACAAGCGTGAAGTCGGGCTTCTGGCTTCGACGGGAACCCACGTAGCCCACAACCCCATGAGCAACATGCTCAACGCCGTAGGAGTGATGAAGCTGCCGGAGATGCTTGAGGCAGGCGTCAACGTAGGCATAGGCAACGACGGATACGTCTTCGACGGGTTTGAAAACATGCGAGCAACCTTCCTAGTTCACAGGCTCGAACGTCGGAACCCCTCGATTATCTCCGCCCAGCAAGTCGTTGAAATGGCGACAATCAACGCAGCCCGGGCTTACAGCCTTAAAGACCAAGGGTCTCTCGAAGCCGGCAACAAGGCAGACATCATAGTTGTGAGGCCGGAGGTTTCCGCAGTCCCCATGACAGGCAACATCTACGGATACTTGGTTAACGGCGTCAGCGGGAGAGATGTCTTGCATGTGTTCGTCGACGGCGAGCAGGTTGTACAAAACCGACGTCTTACGAAGGTCGACAAGGAGAACGCCGAGAAGACCGTGATGAAAACCATCGAGAAGCTGTGGCAGCGGTTGACTGAACGGCCTCGGGAAGCGGTTGAGCCCCTGATGATGAAGAAATGACCGATCTGGGGTACGTAAGCCTGCCCCGGCTGGACGTCTTCGTGGCGAAGAGCTTGGAAGAAGCTCTTCAAACGATAGACCGGGAGCCTGACAGAACCGTGCTCGCTGGAGGTACATATACGATACCGTCTATCGTCGAAGGCGTCAACAAGACGAGGAAGCTCCTCGACGTTTCTGGACTGAAGCACCTGCGTTTCATAAGGAACGACTCCTCCCTCGTCGAGGTGGGAGCGCTGACTACTCACGCCGAGGTTGCCGAAGCGCTGCGAGACAGCATTCCAGCCTTCAAGTCATTCCTCAAATGCTACTCATCTCCTTCAGTCATGAACAGGGCGACCGTCGGAGGAAGCATCATGCTCAGAAACTGCTCCGAGGACCTGATACCCATACTGCTGACTCTCGACGCCGAGCTGGTTTTTCAGACAGTTAGAGGTGAAGAACGCGTGGCGCTGCAAGAATTTCTCGACCAGAACATTAACAAGCGAGCGCTGCTTACCAAGGTAGTGTTTCGCAGAAGGAGGAAGTGTTTCTTCGAAAAGCTGCGGCTAGGGGTTTCACGCATCCCGATAATCTCGGTTGCCGTCAGCTTAGATGAGGAGCCGAGGGTCGCTGTCTCCCACAAAAGCAGGAACAAGCCCGGCAGGGTTCACTCCGTTGAAAAATTCCTACAAGGCAGGTTTTTAGACAAGCCCACGTATACCCAGGCGGGGGACATGGTTTCCCAGAGCATAGGACCTTCTGATGACGTCATAGCTCCAGCCTGGTACAGGCGCATGGTTGCCGGCGTGCTGCTCAGGAGGATTCTGGAGAGGGTTGCCGGTCATGAAGATTAAAACCAATGTTAACGGCGTCGACTATACAGTCGACGTGGAGAGCAACGAGAGGCTTACAGACCTTCTCCGTAAACGGCTTGGTCTCATGGGTGTGAAGGAGGGGTGCGGGGTCGGAGACTGCGGCCTCTGCGTGGTGCTGGTTGACGGAAGGCCGGTCAACTCATGCCTAATGCTGGCTTACCAAGCTGAAGGCAGGACGATAACGACCGTGGAGGGTTTGGCCGCGGACGGTAAGCTTCACCCGCTTCAACAGGCTTTCGTGGACGTGGGTGCTGTTCAGTGCGGGTTCTGCATTCCTTCAACGTTGCTAGTGCTGAAGTACCTGATGGACACCAAGCCGTCGGCCTCCGTCGAGGAGGTGAGGCACGCACTCAGAAGCGTTCTGTGCAGGTGCGGAAGCTACCTGAGGTTTGTGGAGGCTTTCGAAAGGGCGAGGAATAGATGAGCGAGGAGATTACTGAGAGGTTTAAGGAGATCCTGAAGGCTCGTGAATTCCTAGTGGTTGGGAAGAAGGTGGCGCGGGTGGATGCTGTCGACGCCGTCCTCGGAAGACCCATGTACACCGCAGACCTAGTGTCCGAGAAACCCCTCTTCGTCAAGGCCGTTAGGTCGAGGCTTCCCCACGCCTTGATAAGGAACGTGGACTTCAGCAAGCTGGAGAGAAGACCCTCCGTCAAGAAAATCATAACTCATCGTGAAATACCCGGTCAGAACGATGCTGGAAGCCTCATACCCGACAGGCCGTTGCTGGCTGTGGACAGGGTGAGGCATGTAGGCGAAGCTATCGCCTTGGTTGTAGGCGAAACGGTGGAGGACGCTGAGGAGGCCGCAGACCTCGTCGAAGTTCACTACGACCCTCTGCCGGTTGTGGCCAGCCCTGCTGAAGCCATGGACCACGCAGCGCCACGCATACACGACAAGGGCAACATCGTCACCCACTTCAAGATAAGAAAGGGAGACGTTGAGCAAGGCTTCAAACAATCAGATGTGGTATTAGAAAGAACCTACCGGACTCAGTTTATCACCGGTCTTCCCCTTGAAATCGAGATAGCTTACTCTTACCCTGACGGAGACGGCGGAATAACCTGCATATCTTCGATGCAGAACCTACACGACGTCTACCACAAGGTTCGCCAGATACTCGGACTGCCTCCTGAAAAGCTCCGAGTCGTTCAAGCAGCCACCGGAGGCGGGTTCGGCCCCAAGTCGGACGAGACCCCCATCGACGTCGCAGCATACGCCTGCCTCGCCACATACTACACGGGCAGACCGTCGCTGGCAGCTTTCACTAGGAGCGAGGCTATTACGGTGCAGTGCAAGAGGCATCCGTTCGAGATAACTCACAAGGTTGGAGCGTCCAAGCAGGGCAAACTAATCGCTTGGAAGTCTACTCTGGTGGAGGACACGGGAGCCTACGTCTCGAAGGGTCATCTCGTGATAGGCAGGGCGACTTTCCACTGCACAGGGCCTTACGAAGTTCCCAACGTCTGGGCCGACGGCTACTGCGTCTACACAAACAACACCATGGCAGGGTCCACGCGTGGGTTCGGCGCTCCTCAAGCACACTTTGCAGCCGAGTCGCTGATGAACGAGCTGGCTGAAGAGATCGGGCTCTCACCCCTCGAAATCCGTGAAGCCAACATGCTGAGACCGGGTTCTCTTACCGCCACAAGCCAGCGAGTCGATGACGACGGGCTTCTCAGATGCTACCGGCTGGTCGTCGAATCTTCCTCGTGGGAGACGCGGGTAAGGGAGTTCGAGGAATTTAACAAGCGGAGCAGGAGTGTGAAGAAAGGCATCGGTATAGCTCTCCTGTATCACGGCAACACCCTCGGTCCTGAGGGAGACGACTTCGCGACCGTTGTCTCACGGGTGGAGAGGGACGGCACGGTCGTCGTTCAGACGGGTCTGACAGAATACGGCACAGGCGCCCTAACATCCCTCATCATAGTCGTTGCGGAGGTGCTTGGCTTACCTCTTTCGAAGGTCAGGCTCGAGAGGCCCGACACAGCCGCAGTACCCAGCTCAGGTCCAACCGTAGCATCTAGGACCACGGCGATCGGGGGAAACGCGGCGCTCGACGCGGCTCTCAAGATCAAGGCCAAAGTAGCTTCTGCGGCCGCGGAGCTTCTGGGAGTCGACGCCAGAGAGCTTGAGTTCAGGGATGGGTTAATTGTTCATTCGTCGGGCAGGATGGTCAAGTGGGAGGAGGCCGTTCAGCAGTGCTGGGAGAAGGGCGTCGAGCTGAAGGCCTTAGGCCACTACATAGCTCCGCCGACCAAGTGGGACCCTGAGACGGGCCAAGGCTCTCCCTACAACCAGTACACCTACGGGGCTTTAGCCGCTGAAGTCGTCGTCGACACCGAGACCGGGTTTGTCGAGGTTGAAAGGCTTATCGCAGCTTACGACGTCGGGAGGGCCATAAACCCGCTGGGCTTGATAGCTGTTTACGAGGGAGGGGGCATCATGGGTCTCGGATACGCGCTCACCGAGGAAGTTGTCCACGAAAAAGGCTTCGTCGTCAACCCATCCCTCCACACTTTCATAATACCGACAGCCAGCGATGCACCGAAGGAGATGAAGAGCTTGGTCGTCGAAGTTCCCGGGTCCGTGGGAGTTTTCGGCGCAAAAGCGATGGGCGAGATACCTGTCGTTCTTCCAGCCGCAGCCATAGCCAACGCAGTCGCCCACGCGACAGGAGTGTATGTCAGACAGCTTCCCATGAAGCCCCACGCTGTGTTGGAAGCGCTGAAGAAAGCCTAAAATTTGAAAGAAAGCCGGTATCAGCATGACCCTGCTTGACCTCCACGGTCGAGACCTAATCTCGTCGCAGGACTGGAGCGTCGAGGAAATAGAGGCAACTATGAACTTGGCTAGGCTGTTGAAGATAAAGAGAGCTTCGGGAGACGTTCCTGAATTGTTCAAGAACAGGACGATGTTCATGCTGTTCTACAACACGTCGACCCGTACCCGCGCCAGCTTCGAGGCGGCCGCAACCATGCTGGGCGGCCATGCTCAGTTCATCGACTTCGCCACAACCCGCGGAGCTGAGGGCGAGTCCGTCCGGGACATAGCCAAGATGTACGAGAGGCTTGGACAGGTTCTGGGCGTGAGGATACTCGAGTCAGCCGTCGACTACGTTTACGGGAGAGGCAACGCCGTCGTCAGGGAGTACGCCGAGCATGCAAAGATCCCTGTAATCAACATGGCTGACGACATGTACCACCCCAGCCAAGCAATCACAGACCTTTACACCCTGAGGGAGAAGCTGGGGAGAGTGGAGAAGAAGAAATACGTGCTGATGTGGGCTTACAGCGACAAGGTGAGGAGCTGGGGAAGCATTCAGGACGAGCTGCTCATATCCTCGAGGTTCGGGATGGACGTTGTCCTAGCCTACCCCCCGGGATTCGACATAGACGGCAAAATCGTTGAGCAGGCTCGTAGGAACGCCGAGGAGAGCGGGGGCAGCGTGGAGATTGTTCACGACTACAGAGAGGCTCTCAACGGGGCTGACGCTGTCTTTCCGAGAAGCTGGGCCAGCCACGAATGTGTGATGACGGGCATGAACAGGTTTGGCAGGGAGAGGGAGGTCGAGCTCCACAACAAGCACAGGGACTGGAAGCTAACGAAGCAGCTGACGGACTTGATGGCTAAGAACGGCGTCGTCACACACGTGCTGCCGGTCTTCAGGGGGCAGGAGGCTGACGACGATGTCATGGACGGCCCTAGAAGCGTCATATACGACCAGGCTGAGAACCTTCTCTACGTCAGGGCCGCTATCCTGGCTCTCGTAGCGGGAGTTTTATCCCGGTAGTATGTGCGTGCCCGCGCTGCCGGCTATGGCTTCCTTCAGCTGTGATAGCTCGGCTATGATGGCTTCTTTCCCGCCGTTCTCGACGAACCTGATGCAGGCAAGCACTTTAGGCATCATGCTGCCTGAGGCGAAATGGCCAGCCTCAAGATACCGCCTAGCTTCGCTAGCCGTCGCCCTTTCCAGCTTCTTCTGGTCCGGCTTGCCGTAGTTGATGTAGGCTCCGTCCACGTCTGTGAGGATGATGAACCTGCTGGCACCGATGAGCTCGGCTAGCTTCTCTCCAGCCAAGTCTTTGTCGATGACAGCCTCCACGCCCTGAGCCCTGCCGTTCTCCTCGATTATCGGAATCCCGCCGCCACCGCTGGCCACGACTATGAAGCCCGAGTCCACAAGCTTCCTTATGGCGTGTCTTTCGGCGATTATCTTCGGGTCCGGCGACGGCACAACTCTCCTGAATCCTCCGCGGGCCTTGTCCTCGGCGAAGACGAATTCCGGATGCTCCGCCTTAATCTTCTCCATCTCCTCCCTGCTGTAGAAAGGACCAATCGGCTTGGAAGGGTTTTTGAAGGCAGGGTCGTCCTTGTCCACGATCACGCGCGTGATGACGGTGATGACATACTTGTCTATTCCTCTCCTCTTCAGCTCGTTTCTGAGGTTCTGCTGGATGGTGTAGCCTATGAAGCCTTGGGTTTCAGCTCCGCAAGCATCCATCGGGAAAGCGGGTATGCCGTGCAGTTTATGTCCCGCGTCGTGGCGGAGCAGCGTGGCCCCCACCTGAGGACCGTTGCCGTGTGTGATGACCAGCTTGTACCCGGCCTCAACGAGGTCTGCTAGAAAAACGGCTGTCCTGCCAACGTTGTTGTACTGCTCCTCGAAAGACCCCTTCTCACCACGTCGTAGAAGAGCATTCCCACCCAATGCAACGACTATCAGCTCGCCCGCTTCCATGGTTCAGCTCACTCAGTGCGTTATAAAAACTTCAACAGGCTGTCGAGGTCTGGAGAGATGGTTGGAATGGTCTCGCCCGAGACAACCTTCTCAGGCTCCTTCAGCCCCGAACCCGTGGCGAGAATTACCACCGTGTCCGAGGGGTCTAAAACCCCTTGGTCTAGGAGTTTCTTAGCGGCTAGGACGCCGACGGCTCCAGAAGGCTCTGCGAAAATTCCCTCCAACCTCGCCAGAAAGCGGACAGATTCCCTGATCTCATCCTCCTCAACAGTCTCGGCGAAGCCGTTCGTAGCCCTGACTCCTTCGATGGCAGCGTCCCCGTCCCATGGATACGGGTCGAGAAGACCCGAGGCTATCGAGCGCGGGTTTTTCTCCGGCTCGATCTCGGAGTAGCTCATTCCCTTCTTGATGGCTCTTGCTAGAGGCTGGTTCCCAGCCGGCTGGACAGGTATGAGTTTTGGATAGCTGTCTATCCATCCAAGCCGCATCATGTCTCTCAACCCCTTCCAAACACCTGCAGCCAAGCATCCCGAACCCGTGGGAACGAGAACGGCGTCTGGAACAACCCAGCCCAGCTGCTCGAGAACCTCGTAGGCAATCGTCTTGGGTCCCTCTACTTGATAGGGGTTGAAGGGGCCGAAGCTGGGGCAGGGATACCAGCCTAGCTTGGAAACCGCTTGGAGCATGAGGTCGACGGTCGGGTCTCTGCCCTCGACTGTCTGCCTGACACGTAGAACCTTAGCACCGTAAAGTAGAAGCTGCGAAGCCTTGCCCGTCGACACGTCCTCGGGGACGAACGCATGGCACCTCAGGCCCATGGACGCGCTGTAAGCCGCCAGAGACGAGGCAGCGTTCCCGCTGGAAGCTATGACGACGTCCCTACGTCCAGTTTCAACCGCCTTGGCGACGCCAACAGCCATGGCCCTGTCCTTGAAGGAAGCGGTAGGGTTCCTCGTCTCATCCTTGACGTAAACAGCCTTGAACCCTAGGTGGCTTGCGAGACGAGTGGCTTTGACCAACGGGGTGCCGCCCTCCATCAAAGACGCGGCGAATTTTTTATCGACTGGCAGGAGCTCCCAGTACCGCCAGACGCCGCCCATCTTCCTCCTCGAAACCCCGTCCCTCGACAGACTCTCCATCAACCGGTCGTAGTCATAGACAACATCCAACCTCCCCAAATCATTTTTACTACACATCACGGGGCTTTCTCTGATATCGTACTCGGATCCGCAGCGGGAGCAGACAAGCTTCTCGACATACATACGTAAGACCGTCATTCTTTCCGGATTACGAACCTGCAGACTTGGTTGTTCTTTGCAATGCATTCGGTCTCGAGGGTTTTGAAGCGCTCGTGATAAAGGCTTTCAGCTATTCCGGTGAGAACCCCAGCTAAGAAGTAGCATCTGGGGCTGTCCGAGCCAGACAACCCGTCGCAGAATACACAGTTCTCGAAAGAAACCTCTATCACGCCCTCGGAGTAGTAGTTGTTCACCACTTGTGGCAAACCCCAGCCGGAGTTCATAGCAGCAACAGATAGGATCATGATGCCCTCGTCTGGCGATTTCTCCTTGAACTTGTTGCCCAACGCCAAACCATACCGGTGCCCCATGTTCCAGAACAATGCGTCTGCAGCAGGCTGAGAAATCGAGGCGCCCAGCATTTTAACGGTCTCTACAAACGTCTTCGCAGACAGTACAAACACCCTGCCGCCGAGAACTTTGTCGGTCAAAACACCACTATTATCCACGCCTGTTTTCATAAAATTAAGGAAATAAAGCTTTTCTACCTCACGATTTCCAGCCTTGAAAGATGCTTCTGCCGCTGTTCGACTGTATACTCGTCCAAGACATGCTCACGCTCAGGGATAGCGGCTTTCTTGCCGGGGCCGAAGGCTTCTGTCGAGAGATAGCGGTTTCCCGAGTCGCAGACCAGAGTTATGATACGGCGGAGACGTGGATGTCTCTTGGCGACCTTGATGGCTGCTGCGACGTTGCATCCGGATGAAATGCCGCAGAAAACTCCCTCCAGCCTCGCGAGCTTCTTCGTCATCTCTATCGACTCGGCCGAAGACACTGTCACGACTCCGTCGAGGACTCCTAGGTCTAGGTTGCGTGGAATGAACCCGTCTCCAATACCCTCGATCTTGTGCGAGCCCCAGACGCCGTCCGATATTATAGGGGCCTCGCTTGGCTCAGCCGTGTAGACTTTTATGCTGGGGTTCTTGCTCTTCAGAAACCTGCCCACCCCTGAGACCGTTCCGCCAGAGCCCTGCGACATGACGAAGCAGTCGACTTTACCTCCTGACTGGTCCCATATCTCGGGCCCCGTCGTCTTGACGTGGGCCTGCACGTTGTCGGGGTTCGTGAACTGGTTGGGGAACCAGTACTTTCCCGGGCTCGAGGCCATCATAGACTCAGCCTTCTTCAGGCTGAGGTCGACGTCGCTCTCGGCGCCGGGCGTGAAGACGAGCTCGCCTCCGAAAGCCTTGATAAGCTGTTTTCTTTCCTCGCTCATCCCCTCAGGCATCACGATCGTCACCCTGTAGCCTAGATGAGTGCCTACGAAGCTGCAGGCTATGCCTGCGTTGCCCGTCGATACCTCGAGGATCTCCATGCCTGGCCTGAGGTCTCCCCTCTCGACAGCCTTAGTGATCATCTCCCTGTAGATCCTGTCCTTGAGGCTTCCCGTCGGGTTGTAGAACTCCAGCTTGGCGTAGACCTCGGCCTCAACGCCCTCCTCCCTCGGAATCCTCGACAGCTTGAGGAGCGGCGTGCCCCCTATGAGGTCCAGAACGTCGTCGTGGATCTTCATCTCCTGCGACCCATAACCATCGACATCACGGCTTTCTGGACGTGGAGCCTGTTCTCAGCCTGCTGGAAATACAGCGAGTAGCTGGGGTTGTCGATAACTTCGTCGACAACCTCCTGCCCTCTGTCGGCTGGGCCGCAATGCATATACTTACCCTTGTTTGTCAGGTCCATCAGTTCCTGGGTGCATATCCAGCTCTTGTAGCCGTCTTGGTATTTTGTGGCGCCTTCTTTGTCTACGATGGAGTTGTAGGGTGGGAAGAACTTCTTCGGAGACCATGCCTTGGGGTATACGAAGTCAGCGCCCTCGAACGCCTCTTTCATGTCGTGGGATATTGTGAAAGAGCCGCCGTACTTCTCGACGTTTTTCCTGCACGCCTCTATCACGTGGTCCTCGAGCTCGAAGCCGGGTGGGTGGGCTAGCACCACGTCCATGCCGAACTGAGTACCTATCAGGATGCAGCTTTGAGGAACGGCCAGCGGCTTCAAACCGCCTGAGTATGCGTAGGAGACGACGAACTTCTTCCCCTGAGGTTTAGGCGCTACATCTGTTATCGCCATTATGTCGGCCAGCGCTTGGAAGGGGTGGTAGATGTCGTCCTCCATGTTGAGGACGGGAACGCTGCTCCACTTGGCGAACTCCTGAATCACTCTGTGCCCTCTCCCGATGTGCCATTTCGCGGCATCTCCGTAGATTCTGACGGCTATGGCGTCGCCGTAAGTGCTTAGCACTCGTGCAACATCCGCTATCGACTCTGTCTGGTACGGTATCATGTCCTCTGGCAGGGTTGGAGTGTAGACGTCTGAGGGGCTTAGGAAGTGTGCGTGGCCTCCCAGCTGGTAGATGCCCGCCTCGAACGAGTTTCGGGTTCTGAGAGACCTGTTGTAGAAGAGCATGAAAAGCGTCTGGCCTTTGAGATAGTCGGTTGGTTTCTTCGCCCTGAACCTCTGCCTCAAGTCCCTAGCTGCTTTGAGTATGTTGTTTATCTCCTCTTGGCTAAAGTCGTTTGTATTCAGGAAGTCTCTTCCTTGAAGTTTGCCCACGTAGGTTGGTTTCGCAGCCGGTCTCTTCGCCATGCGGAATAGTTCTGATCAGATGGTTTTAAAGGTTGTCTCACAGCAGCATGGAGCCAAGGGCCCAGATGAAGAAGCCTAGGGCGTGTAGGAGGCCTGTCAACGTAGCTACTTTGATGTTGGAGGCTAGGGCTGGGATCATGAGGTATGTATTGCCGTAGGTCTGGTTGACCATTTTGACTGTTTTTACCGCTGTCGGAATTGTTGCCAATGCGATGAGCGTCGTGAGCGGCGCGTAGCCTGCTGCTGCGGAGAGAAGGATGACTGCGTAAGCGGCTGCCAGCAAAGCCTTGTAAAGCGAGACTACCTGCTTCCTCGAAAGTCTCGCCACGAGAGTGTTCTTTCCGGCCTGCCTGTCGTAGGGTGCGTCGGGTATCTCGTTGACGTACAGTATCAGAGTGATGAATAGTCCGATGGGTATTGAGGCAAGGAGTGCGTGAAGGCTGAAGGTCTGCGCTTGGACGTAGTGGCTGCCGAGCACGATCACCGGCCCGAAACCTATGCCGACAGACGCTTCGCCCAAGCCCCTGTAGGCCAGCTTGAACGGGGGAGCTGTGTAGGCGATGCTTATCAGGATTCCGACGGCCATCAAGGTTAGGATGGGGACGAGTCCTCTCAGAAGGGCTAGGTAGATGCCGACAGAGGCTCCCGCGATGTATAGCAGGGACGACATCAACGCTACCTGCCTCGAGGTCAGCAGGCCGTACTGGATTATTCTGGAGCCTCCGCTGAAAGGCGTCGGCATGACGTTCTTCTCATCAGCCCCCGTCCTGTGGTCGAAGTAGTCGTTGGTCATGTTGAGGCCGAGATGTATAAGGCTCGCGCCTATCAGAGTGAGTATGAAGAGGACAGGGTCAAAATAGCCTAGGTAGGATGCTGAGCCGGCGCCTATCAGAACCGGTGCGGCCGTTGCGGTCAAGAACGGGAACCTTGTTGCTCTGAAGAGTAGCTGAAGGGTCGGCAGCCTTGGCTTGACGGGCCTGCCCAACGACGAGCTGAGCTTCGCCAGATAGTTCTTCGCCTGACCCAGCTTCTCCTCGCAGTACTGGAAGAAGGGTGTTTTCTGCTCGTCCCAGCCGTAAGACTTGACAGGCTTGAAAAGAAGCCTGTCGCCCACCGCGTTCACGACTGCTCTGACCATCAAGTATCTTCTGTCGGTATATCCTCCCGTCTGAAGCGGCGTGATGTGGTTGAACAACAGGGTGGCGTGTTTTTTCGGTTTGATGTATGTGGGCCAGTCGGCTGTGAATCCACCGTCCGTCGGCTTGAGTTTCGTCGGTATGCTCACGGGATAGCCGTCGTCGTCTACGAAGGAGACCACGGTGTCGCTGAACTGCTCAACCGCTACATTCATCTAGTCCACCTCCTCGGCTCCTTCAGTGCGTCTCCCTCCTCCCACAAAAGAATCTCACGGGGCTCGACCTCTATGACTATCCTCTCCCAGAAAAGAGGCAGAGCGATACGCTGTTTTACGTAGGCCTCTATGTAGGGCTCCTTTTTTCTCCACAGGTCGAGCAGCCACATCCAGCCGTCGTGGAGGTTTTCCTCGTAGACCTTGGCGTCGCCCTTGACATGCACCGCCGCGTAGAAGGGTGCTTTGATGAATTGTCTACCGCTGAACAGCACGCCGACCTTGGGGTTTTTCTTGACGTACTCGGCCTTCTTGCTGAAGAGGATGCTTGAGGTGAAGTATAACCTTCTTCTCTCCCTGCTGTACAGCGGGAGCATAGGATGCGAGGAGACTTGGCCTGATGGTGATACTACGCTTAGTGCTGAGACTAACGCGCTCTCCATTATCGTTTCGGCCTTTTCGAAGACGTCCATGTTGTTCCTGCTCCTCGTCGGTATATAAGATTTAACCACTGACAAGTGGTTAATTAAAACGTATCCGGCTGGACACAGCCAGAGAAAGAGCGCTCACAGCTCCGAGAAGCATCCAAGCGAACCCGTAGCCGAAGCCTGCGGCAGCCGATGCGAACAGGTAGGGGAGAACGGACCCAGCCACTAGCTGGACGCTGTTGACCAATGCAATCGCTACAGGAACATCCCGGACGTCAACCCTCTCCATCGGTATGAGGTAGTAGACGGTGTATACTCCCATGTAAAGAATTCCTAAGATGAACACTGAGGAGGAGATTACGGCTACGTTCTTCACCGAGACTGCTGTGATTGCGGCTGCTATTGCTGCGTTGACCGCTGTTATGAAAATCTTCTTCGAAGGAGCCGAGTCGTACATCCTGCCCATGAACGGCGAGGCAACCACGCTGCCCACGCTCATCGACGCCATCAACAACCCTGCAGTCTCAAGCCCGAGACCGACGTCCGAGTTGAGGTAGAGTATTCCGAACTGCGTCAAAGGATACCACGAGCCTCCTGAAAACGTCAAGCCTAAGGCCGAGAGCCAGACGACCTTGTTTTTCAAGATGCTCAGCTCAACTTTCTTCTCGACGGGTTTCTTTTCCCCTGATTTCGACACAGCCAACGTGGCGGCTGCCATCAAGACGCCTAGCGCGCCCGGCATTACAAGCCCGAGCCTCCAGCCCATCGAGGTGATGATGAACGGCCATGCGCCGAGTGCGATTAGGGAGCCGACGTGGAACCCGCCGTTGTAAAGACCCAGCGCCACCCCCCTCTCCTTGACGCTGAAGTAGGGAATGATGAAGGCGATTCCGGGGCCGAAGAAGAAGCTCATGAACGTGCCGGTCAAGAACCTGAAGATTAAAAGAAGCTCGAACGACGGCGCCAACCCGCAGAGAAATGAAAAGAAAGACGAAAGACCCAGCCCGAAAAAAGCCGTCCTCCTCGGCCCGTATCTTGAAGCCACTAGTCCAGCCGGTATCTGAAACCCCCCGATGCCTACGAGGAAGACAGCTCCCAGCAAACCCAGAGAAGTTATGTCGGCTCCAAGCTCCTTAGCTATGAACGGCTGGGCTGGAGAGATGGCGAGCCAGTTCAGCGTGTAGATTATGCGGTCGCCGAAAAGCCAGCCTAGCAGAAACCATCTGTATCTTTCTTGGAGGATGGTTTAACCCACCCGCTTCCTGTAGTGCTTCTTGACATGCTCCTCCTTTATTTTTGTCAGCTCCGCCTCGGGGAGAGTTGACAGGATGTCCCACGCAATCTCGATAGTTTGGTCGAGAGTTCTGTTCTCGGTGTAGGCTTGTTTCAGGAAACGCTGCTCGAAGAGGTCGCCGAACTCGAGATACTTTAGGTCGGTCTCTGAAAGCCCTGCCGTCCCGACGATCTCAGCCAAGGAACGTAGCTGGACAGCTCTTGCGTAGGCTGCGTAGAGCTGGTTGCTGACGTCTCCATGGTCTGAACGTGTTCTCTTCTGTGATATGATGCCGGGCCCCATCAGCCTGCTGAGGCTCATCAAAACGTTTACAGGCGGGTATATCCCTTTCCTGTAGAGGTCTCTTGACAGAACTATCTGGCCCTCGGTGATGTATCCGGTCAAGTCGGGTATCGGGTGGGTGATGTCGTCGCTCGGCATGCTGAGGATCGGCATCTGCGTCAAGCTCCCCTTCAAACCCTTGATCCTGCCGGCTCTCTCGTAGATCGACGCCAAGTCGGTGTACATGTATCCTGGATAGCCCTTCCTGCCCGGCACCTCTTCCCTAGCAGCGCTCACCTCCCTCAACGCCTCGGCGTAGTTTGTGATGTCTGTTATGATGACGAGAACATGGTACCCCTGCTTGAACGCTAGGTATTCAGCCAGAGTAAGGGCTATCCTCGGCGTGACGATCCTCTCGATGGCCGGGTCGTCGGCTAGGTTGAGAAAGAGAGTACTCCTGCTTATGGCCCCGCTTTCCTCGAGGCTTCTCCTGAAGAAGCGGGCTTCGTCGTTCTGCACTCCGACGGCTGCGAATATCACGGCGAACTCCTCCTCCTTACCCGGGACCGTCGCCTGCCTCGCGATCTGAGCGGCCAGCATGTTGTGAGTGAGGCCCGCGCCTGAGAAGATGGGCAGCTTCTGGCCTCGGACGAGGCTGTTCATGCCGTCTATCGACGAAATTCCTGTCTGTATGAAGTCGGAGGGGTATTCTCGCTGCTCTGGGTTTATGGGCTCGCCGTTGATGTCCAAAGTCTCCTCAGCTATGGGCTCAGGCAAGCCGTCTAGAGGTCTTCCAAGACCGTCGAATACTCTTCCCAGCATCTCTGTAGATACAGGGATCTGAAGAGTAGTTCCCAGGAACCGTGCTCTCGTTCCCTCGATGGATAGGCCTTGAGTGCCTTCGAAGATCTGGACCACGGCTCTTCCCTCTCCTACCTCGATCACTCTGCCCAGCCTTCTTTCACCCTCAGAAGTCTCAATCTCCACGAGCTCGTCGTATGCAACTCCTGAGACACCGCCTACGATCATCAAAGGGCCCTTGATCTCCTGTACCGAGAGATACTCGAGCCCTGTTCTCTCCAGCGTCATGCAGCCCTCACCTCGGCTTTCTCAGCAGCCATGAGCTTGTTGAAGCTCTCCTCCATCGCTCTCTCCAGCTCGACGATCAGGTCGAGCCTGTCGTTAGGCACTTCATACTTAGCCCTTATAAGCTTAGGAATTATAGGCATGGCTCTTATCTCTCTCAGCGGAACTCCCCTCCGCAGAGCTTCTTCAGCCAGCTTGTGGAACTTTACGAAGAGATTCAACAGCTTAACCTGCTTCGGCGGGGGACAGTACGAGTCGACTTCGTCGTAAGCGCTCTGCTGCAGAAAACCCTCCCTGATCATCCTAGCCACGTCAAGTATGAGCTTCTCATCGTCGGGCAGAGCCTCGGGCCCCAAAAGCCTCACCAGCTCGAGAAGGTCGGCCTCCCTCTGAAGCAGCCTGTAGGCTTGAAAACGCAAGTCATACCAGTCGGGTGAAACATTCTCAGCCCACCACTTCCTAACAGTATCGACGTAGGCGGAGTAAGAAGTAATCCAGTTTATTGCCGGGTAGTGTCTGGTGTAGGCTAGGTTTGCATCGAGCGCCCAGAAGGTCCTGATGAACCTCATCGTGTGAGTCGTTACGGGTTCCGTAAAGTCCCCGCCGGGAGGGCTTACAGCTCCGACGAGGCTCACGCTTCCAACCCGTTCAGGCCTGCCTAGGGTGACGACTCTTCCAGCCCTCTCGTAGAACTCGGCCAGCCTGCTAGCCAGATAGCTCGGGTAGCCTTCTTCAGCGGGCATCTCCTCCAGCCTGCCGCTAATCTCTCTCAGGGCTTCAGCCCACCTGCTCGTCGAGTCCGCCACAAGGAGGACGTCGTAGCCCATGTCCCTGAAATATTCAGCCATGGTGACTCCTGTGTATATGCTGGCCTCTCTCGCGGCTACGGGCATGTTGCTCGTGTTGGCGATCAGAACAGTCCTCTCCATCAAAGGCCTTCCCGTGGCAGGGTCCTTGAGGTGCGGGAACTCGGTCAAAACCTCCGACTCCTCGTTCCCCCTCTCGCCGCATCCCACGTGGAAGATGACTTTCGTATCGCTCCACTTCGCAAGCTGGTGAAGCGTCACGGTCTTTCCGGTGCCGAACGCCCCCGGTATGCAGGCCGTGCCTCCCTTCGACAGGGGGAAGAAAGTGTCTAGGACACGTTGGCCTGTGATGGTCGGAACCTCGGGGTCGAGTCTTTTGCTGAAAGGCCTTGGCTTGCGGACAGACCATCGGTGGAACAGTTTAACGGGCACCCTGCCCTCCTTAGTCTCAACCTCAGCCACGACATCCTCAACAACGTAGTCCGACTCCGGTGCG